>JBGSQT010000032.1:0-312745 GCA_041737965.1 Spirochaetota bacterium
TTGAATATATTGCTGTATTCTATAACCGGCGAAGAAGTCATTCTTCTCTTGATTTTCTGAGTCCGGAGGAATATGAATTACAAATGAGTTTGGCTCAAAATATTGCTTAACTCAGTGTCCGCAAAATCGGGGCAAGTCCAATATAGATTAACAGCAGCATCGCGAATTTACGCATGACAGCACACCCCCTCACGGGAACGGAATTGATGGAAATGTTCGAAACTTGTATAATGTGCATATAATGCGCTATGATGTCAAGCACTATTGACGCAACTTTTTAGGGTTAAAAAATCAGCTCTCTGCCGGCAATCGCCCTTGGCAGGCCCGGAAAATTCCGTCACTATACCCGTAAAGGTTTCGCGGGTCATTCCCTGGTCTGCACAAATCTCAAGAGGTCGTCATGAAGGCGACACTGCAAAAATTCAACAACCTGAAATTTAAAAGAACTAAAACCGGAATATTCAGCGGAGAGGAGATCGAATTGCTGCAGGTAAAACTTCCCGGCATGCCGGGACTTGATGCAATTTCCGGTATGATGAATCGAGTACAATCGAAATGATGTGTTATTGAATTTATGAATCTGACGCACAACTTGTGCCGGTATAAACGATTATGCATGGTATAGCCTGATATCGGATGACACGTACAATCACCTCTTCAGAAAATCCGCCACCAGTCCCCTGAAGAGACCCTGGATGTCCTCCTCCACGTACTGAAGCACCTGACTCCGGGCCAGCGAAATGATTCCATGCAGAAGGCTCCATATGTGCAGGAGCCTTCTGCGCCGCTCCTTCACGGAGAGGCCCGGCGTCACCTGGGACACCAGCAGGAGTCCCCGGGCCACCAGCTCGTTGGAGAGGTCCATCTCGACCTGGGCGGTTTCCTGAAGGCCGGTCCCCAGGTAGTCCCGGTATCTGGGCATCGGCAGGGTGAACATTATATCGTAGTAGTGGCCCTCCTCCAGGCCGAAACGAAAGTACGCCTCCATTACCGTCCGGGCGCGCTTCACCGGGTCAGAGTGTTTCATGAAGGCGGCCTCGAGCCTTTCCCTGAGCTCCCGGAACCCTTTTATGACCAGCTGAAGATACAGCTCGTCCTTCGAGGAAAAATAGTTGTACAGGTTCGTCGAGGTCATCCCCACTCGCGAGGCCAGGTCGCGCATGGTGAGATCGTCGTACCCCCCCTTGCTGATGATATCCAGGGCCCTGCCGAGAATTTCCTCGCGTTTAGATTCTATCTCGCCGGCACTGCGCGCTTTTCGTGTCATTCATTATCCCCCGTTAAGCCGTCTGTACATCGCCCTGTTGTTCCTGTAGATTCCCAGAAACTCCCGGTATCGCCCTTCGTAGAGATTCCGGTTCTCCTTGCGCGGATAAAACTCACCTTCATACTCCGTAAGTTCCGGTATGTCCCCGAAGCCGATATGGCCCAGCCCCGCCGCGGCGATAAAGGCGGCGCCCCGCGCGTTCGCCTGTACCGGATCTTTCACGCGCCGCACCGCACGGTCAAGCACATCCGAGAAAATTCCGCACCATACATCGGACTTCGCCCCGCCGCCGATGAAGTTAAGCGTTTCGAAGCGGCGGCCGGTAAACTTTTCCACGTAGTGCATGTTCCACCGCGTGTTCATCGCCACCCCCTCGAAGACCGCGCGCACCACGTCGTCGGCGGTGCTGGTGAGCGAGAGATTGTGGAGGCCTCCCCGGGTGACCGTGTCATCCACGGGGCTCCGCTCGCCGTTGAGCCAGGGGGTAAAGATGAGCCCGTTGCTCCCCGGCGGCACCGCGGCGGCGATTTCGTCCAGCGCCCGGTACGGCTCCTTCGGCGGCGGCCCGGTGCGCAGTCTGTCTTTATAGTAAAGGATGTTGCTCACCAGGAAAGAAAGACACCCGCCGGCGATGTCCTGCTCGTCGATGCACTGGTACTTCCCCGGAATCGCCGAGGGGACCGAGGCGATGCTGTGGAACATGTCCGTCTTCTTGAAGGGGACCGGGCACTCCACCCAGGAGGAGGTGCCGATGTAGAGGTGCCCTTCGTAGTCCCGTACCGCTCCCGAACCGACGAGCGCCGAGTGATGGTCAGGCGACCCGGAGATCACCTTCACTCCCGCGGGCAGCCCCAGGTCCCGCGCCGCATCCTTTGTCAGCGTTCCCACGGTATCGACCGAACGGATTAATTCCGGCAGTTTCTCCCTGTCCACGCCAAGTTTTTTAATGAGGCCGTTGTCGTAACGCACCCTGTTGATGTCCCTGGTGTCGGTGACCCAGAACAGCATCACCGAATCCACCGACGCCGAAAACTGGCCGGTGAGCCGCAGATTCAGATAGTCCTTGCTCCCCAGAAACTTATGGGTTTTTTCATAAATTTCCGGGAACCGATGCTGCACCAGAAGCATGTGGGCGATGTCGTCCTTTCCAGAAAGCTGCGGCCCGCCGCCGGTCTTCCGAATCCAGGTGAGGATCCTCCCGAGGTTGTATCCTTCTACTTCCGGGAAGCCGCCCATGATGCCTTTCACCAGCGGGGCGCCGCGCGAGTCCATCCAGGTGATGCAGTTCATGAGCGCCTTCCCGTTTCGGTCCACCGCAACCGTGCTGGAAAAAGTGCTGGAAACGCACACCGCAACGACGTCCCGCGCAGGCACCTTTTCCCGTTTCACCAGCAGGCGCGAGGACCGCATGAGGGCGCGCCACCACGATTGCGGGTCCTGCTCCACGCCGCCGTCTGGCAGATGGATCAACGGCGTCGGCGTGAACTCGAAATCGGCCACCTTCCCATGCACCGAGACCAGCGCCGCCTTGATACCCGAAGTGCCGTGGTCCACGGCCAGCACGTGCGGCATGTTCCTGTTACGCATCCTCATCCTCCCGCGTATATTTGGGTTATTATATATAACCCTCCGGTCAATCCCGCGATAGCGGGAATCTACTTTATTCTTGAAGTGGATTCCGGCTCTTCGCTACGCTTCGGCCGGAATGCCAGTAAAATCATCTCAATTGCATTTTCCACACAGGCGACGGATAACGCACCCAGGCATCATATATCTATCTTTGTAACGTTCCCCTTGTCATCCACCTTCTCCACCAGCAGGCCGCTGAATGCGTCCTTGCCGCCTCCTCCTTTCACGTCGAAGACCTCCGGAAGCATACCGAGGAAGTCGCCCGGCTCGACGCACGCCTCGGGAGGCCATACTCCTTTGCGGGTGATTTTGCCCCTGTTCATCAGGATGGCGCCCATAGCCGCGGGAATCCCTGTCCCCTCTCCCAGGGCCTCGCTCCGCGACGCCATGTGAAAGCGGAACTCCGCATACTTTCCCTCCTTTTTACCCTTCGCGATCACGGAGACGCATCCCCGCTGTTTCCCGAAATTCGTCTCCTTCAGTATCCTTTCCCGTTCCTTTAAAATGTGCGCCACGGCGAAATCGTAGGGAACCACCGTCTGCCCCTTCACCTCGAGCGGCTCCCTGGAGGATAGTCCCAGGCGGCACATCTCCGCGGTAAGGTTGTAGTACTCGATGGGGAGCACCGATCCCTTGTTGGTGACGCGCTTCAGCGCTATGTGCTGCGGCATGGTCACCTGCTCCGGGTGCGGATACGGGAACAACGGCACCGCGCCCTCATTGATCATGGGGAATTCAAAGCTTTCTCGAAGGGCGATTCCGCTCTCATCGAAGTATTTCACGTACTGGAGCCTTCCCTCCAGGAACATGGGGATGTCGATGGACATACAGTGAAACCGGTGCCCGATGACCCCCTCCCCTTCAGTGGGCTCTCCGCCGTGTGTGTGAAAAATATCCACCGAATCTGTCTCGTCCAGCAGCATCTTCGAAGCCAGCTTCCCCAGAAGGTTGGTGACCCCGGGCGAGCTCCCCATGCCGATAAGGGCGCTGATTCCGGCCCTGTCGGCCCGTCCGCTCTCATTCAGAATGTCCAGCGTGACGTCCACGTCGTCGCACACGTCAACATAATTTATTTTGGACTCTATCACCGCGTTCAGTATCGGCTTCACCGTCCGATAAAAGGGCCCCACGCAGTTGAGTACCACGTCGCTTCCTTTTATCGCCGCCAGCACGCTCTTCCCGTCCAGCGCGTCGAACTTTACGGCGGAAACCCCCTTCATCTCCGCAGCCAAAGACTCGGCCTTTTCGATATTGTAATCGGCGATGACCACCTCGGAAAATTCCGGATGCTTCGCCAGGGTGCGCGCCGACACACTCCCCACTGCCCCGCATCCCCCCAGAACCGTGACCTTTGACATAGGCTCCTCCTGACTTTTATTTAACATTGTTAATATTAACAATGTTTTTTTATTTGTCAAGAATTTTTAATGCAACAGCGCACCATGATCTTCGTGCATCAGCCGGGAACAGGGAATTTCCGGCGTTTTGAGCGATGCGGTTTTCCGTCATTGAGCTGGGCGATTATTCGCGGTTCGTTTCGTCGTAACGCCCGCCGGATAAGCAGCGAAGGCCTCCCTGCCGGGATATCTTGCACTTTCCAGTAAATTGATGTTAAAATTACGGCCTGCATATTTGGGGGTACGTTACTATTTATATGACGGCAAAAGCACGGAAAAAAGGGTACTATTTGAAAATAGTATTTGATCAGGAATTCTTTTTAAGTTTATACTTTTTATATCGGATACAGAAGTGAGAAATGAACAGTTAGAAAGGTTAAGAATATGAAATGGGAAAGCAGACTGACAGTAGGAATAAAGCAATTTGACGATCATCATAAAGAACTGATAAAAATAATTTCAGAATTAAGGGAGTCAAAAAGCATTGGAGAGAATCATGTGTATTTGAAAAACCTGCTTTTTGAACTAATCAGTTACACGAAGTATCATTTTACAGCCGAAGAAAGACTTATGGAGAAGCATAATTATCAGCAGATAAATGAGCATAAAGCTGAACATCACAAATTGACTCAACAGGTTGAGATATTTCTTGAAGAATACTCTAATGGGAAAAGCAACATTGATGATGAACTTTTTGAATTTTTAAAGAAATGGCTCTTTGAACATATATTGGAAACTGATAAAAAAATGGGGGATTATCTTCACGGAAGAGGCCTGAGCTGAGGAGCTGAAAAGATGAGACAAAAACACGCTGTCTATAATCTTATTGTTGATTGATCAGTATGTTCTAATGCCGATAGAGGGCCCATAAAATGCTGCCTGCAGGGTCATTGAATGAATTATGATTTACATATATCCGCATCAACATGATATCCGGTATTTTCGAATCCTCAATTAATAGCGGCGACTGCCATACACGGATAGATCCTCACCTTCTTGCAATCGGCTATCTTTTCGGTTTTTCAAAGTGCCCCCGCCTGCAACAGGGACATGTAGGATCCCTCTGCCTCTCAATCTCATAAATTTCTTTCCTTTTGATTATTTTATCCTTTACAACACAACCAGGTAGTCCCACTAATTCCGTCAGTAGTTTCAATCCCATCTTATTTTATTGAAAAATTCTTGTGGAAAAAAATATTCCGGTGCCTGGGAGGAAAAATGAAACTAAACCGCTTATGCATAGTAATCCTTGTCTGTATCGCAGCATCCCGAGTATATCCTGCTGACATTTACTCGCTAAGCCCGGCGGCATCAGAAGGAATTTCGATGGATGTTATTAACAAAGAAATCATCATCCTCGCCCGGCCCGCAGGGCACATCGGCGGAGCTTCCGTCTTTAAACTTTCAACAGGATTTTCACCGGAGCATATCTTCACGTGGGAGTACGGACAGAGGGACGCGGGTGCGGTTTCGGACAGCGACTCTCCTGTAAAGATAATCAGTACCGCAGACCGTGGATATGCCCTTCTTGTCGAGCTGAAAGCATATACAGCGCCGCGTGCCGGCATCAAGAGGGAAGCCGGTATCTGTCTGATCAAATTATCTTCTGCTGGGAAACAGGAGTGGACTCAAGTTTATTCCGATAACAGTATGGGATTTAAACCCTTTGATGTCATCCAGACAGACGACAAAGGCTACATGGTAACCGGCTCAACCATGCAGGGAAATGTCTGGAAAAGTCTCCTTATACGGGCTGATGCAAACGGCGCGATGATATGGAAAAAATCAATTCCCTCGGCTTCCTACGCGTCATTTGATAAAGCAGTTCAGGTTCCAAATGGCGGTTTTTTTCTTTATGGTTACGACGATGTACAGAACCGGGCAAACTACTGGCTTGCAGGAACTAACGCGAAAGGAGAAAAACTCTGGCAGAAAACATGGCCCGGCATGGGAGACCGGTTAAGGACTCCTATTGCATGGGGCCCCGACGGCTCATTTTCCGGTCTTATAAAATCTGAAAATTCAATACCAAAAATTCTCACTTTCACCGAAGCCGGAAACCTGGCTCTTGACAATCCAATTGCCGGGATGAAACAGTCTGACATGCTTCATGATTATGTATCGCTTGCTGATGGTTCCCTGATTTTTTGCGGCTGGACCCAGAACAGCACGTCGGATATTCTTATACATAAAACAGGGCCCGGCAATAAACTGCTGTGGCGTAAAACTATCCATGTTGAGGGGGACGATATGGGGCTTCAACTTGTGAAAACAGAGGACCCCGGATATCTTCTTATCGCAACGACAGGTTATTCATATGATTATTCGACAACGGCCTATACATACAGTAATATGATTATAAAAATCGACGAGAATGGAAATAAACTGTGGTCCGAACCCTTTTCCATTGGAAAAAATGATTCAGTCACCGATGCCGTCGTTACCGCAGATAACCGCTGCGCCATTCTCATTACGACCATACGGAAAGGCCGGCAGGAGGCCCTTCTTCTGGTTACAGAACCCGGAGGCCGGATCGGATTACCAAAAGAAAGATAGCGTAGAATTCACCTTTAATTTTCTTGTGATAATATAATGTGCAAAAAAATGTTGCCGTATATAGGGATTTTTACCATACTTATTTCATTTGCCGTTTTATTTATACCGGACTCATACGCTCTTACGAAAAAACTCCTGTTTTCCGGCGCAATGAGCCTGGGTTCCGGGCTGGTATTGGTCTCTATTCTGCTTACAGGCAGAGTGCCGCTCAGAGGACCCGGTGCATGGCCGCATTTCAGTGAGCGTTTTTTTTCAGCGGCATTCGGCCTTCTGCTATATCTTGTTCTTTTCGGTTTTATGGTACATTTTTTTATAACCACATTAAAGAATAATTTTTAATTTACTACGAAGCTGCTGCAGAAACGCTTTGGCATCCAGAAATTTTTTATGAGACAGACTGGGATTTACAAACAGTTTCAGCGAAGCGAGTGATTTTCCCCGGTACGGCGGTCGATCATGCCTCGAAACCCGAATGTGATTGTTTTTTTTCCGTGGCACTCTGCAGGTATCCGCTTCTTTTGGAATAAGCCGGTTGTCAGGGTTCCGCCGCAATCCGTGCGCCGGTGCAATAATAATATGCGGATAAATAATCGGTTTGCATGTATGATAATACGACAATGGGCGGCGAACGAAGAATGAAAAATGATTCAACATCGATTTCTGCTGTTTTTTTTAAAAAGGAAGGACTCAAAATAAATGTAGACATTATCATTTAGTGTAATACAAAATCAAAAGGAAAGAATACTGGAAATTTTCAGTGAACCGCTTTTTTGACTTGTTTACTTTTTTTTGTTTTTCCTTTAATAAATTTTGACACGCACAGGTTCCTGATTTAAAATCGTAGAACATGAATATATTTCAATTACCCCTTCTATGGGCCTATGACAATATGATTCATATCATTGGATTTTTCGGAATCTTATTACTGGTATATTTTTTCATTTTGCCCACTTTAATCTACGGAATTGCAAAAAAAGTGTTTCCCGTCTATGATCTGATTGTGCCGGCCCTTGCGGTTGCGTCCCACACTTATTTTTCTTCAGCTGTCGAATCAGACAATAAACTTATGATGACCATAGTTTTCGTAATAATTATATTCTGTTTTATTAATTTCAAATACTATGTTTTAACGGATTCTGACATAAAAAACAAAAAACGCTTCAACCTTGTCTTTTCCTGTGTAATTATTCTGGTCCCCCCGGTTTTATTTCTATTTTTCAAATGATGCTGGTCATACGGAGGACTTCAATGAAAAGAACGATCGGATATTGCGCGATGACATGCCTTGCCCTGCTGGCCGCATCGGTTCTTTATAGCGAGGAAGCGCCGGAGGTTGCGAGGACCAGGATCTGAGGGAAAGATAAATTCCAAAAAGGTATTTCCTCCTGCACCAATTGCGGCAGGGAAGCCTTTTTCGTACGCCGGGAGAATGGGCGGGAGACATCCGTCTTCACCTATTCCATGCCTGGCGAAAATATGAAACGTGAATATTACTTCGTGCTCAACGGCAGGGAATACGGTCCTTTTATCGACGATACCCGGGTGAAGATTACCGGCCCCAATTACTGGATTAAGGCAAAAAGCAGGGACGGCGAGTTCCTCATGGTGAACGGCGAGGTTCACGGGCCTTATCGGGACATCAGCGGGTTCAATGCAAGCGATAAGGTCAGGGGCTGGTCCGCCGTGGCCCTCGATGGCAGCAGGCGCTTCCTCTTAAGCGGCTCCCGCGGGAAGGATGGCCCATTCCGCATGGTGTCGGATAACTCCGTGGTGAACGACAGCGTCATCTGTTTCGCCTATATGGAGGAGTCGCCCGATATCTTTGTGAACTACAACGGGACAAAGTTCGGCCCGTACCGGCATTCCGATCTTGAATTCCAGGTGTACATGTCGCCGGACGGAAAAAACTGCGCCATCGTGCCGGAGATCGAAAGGGACGGTCCCGACGAGAGGTTTCTCATCGTCGACGAAAAATCATACGGACCCTACAGAGATGTTCGCGATTTCAGGTTCGGAGTAGACGGGAAGTCCTGGGGATTTATCGCAACAGACATGGCGGGTAAATGCTACGCGGTCATCAAGGAAAGGACCATAGGTCCCTTCGACAGCGTGAAGGGCGTCTACGAGAACAACGGGCGATGGTTTTATTCCTGCAGCACCAAATATGAGGAGTCCTGGATAAAAACCTTTACCGGCACCTCCTACGGTCCCTATCTCGGCGATACGAGTGTGAACTTCAGTCCCGGAAAGCGCCACTACTACTTCACCGCCGAGAAACGAGGCGCCGGTGAAACGCGTGAAAGCTGGATGGTGGTGAACGATGTTGCCATCGGACCCTACGCCGGGATCCATTCGCCGGAATTCAGCGGAAGCGAGGACGGATGGGTCCTCAAAGCGGACATTTCCGACGACAATATAACCGGAAAACACACCGTGGTGAAAACAAGTACAGGGGAAACCCTGGGCCCCTATCTTGAAGTGCCGAGTATCGCCGTGGGTGAGCTGGCCCGGGATTTTGCCTTCTCCTACCGGCTCAAGGATAAGGACGGTGTTTTCATTCGGATGGGGGGCGCGGGGAAGGACCCAGGGCCTTTCGATTCCGTGGATTATATCGGTGTTTCCGGAAAAGGATCTTTCGCCTACGCCCGGGCCCGGAAGAGGGGCGCGTGGTACCACGTTACCGCATATGCGACTCTGGGGCCCTATGACAGGGTCAGGTACACAGACCAGGGGGATACCCCCGTGGTGAATGTGACCCGAAAGGGGAAAACCTATTCCATTGTAAACGGCAGTGAGATAGGCCCACTTCAGGGGGAGGTGATGCCCGTCGGCAAACAAACGGGACTTTGCGCCGCGGTCTACCATGACGGGAAGGGGTCGATCCTGGAAATAGAGGGGAAAAAGTTCGGCCCGTACGAGATACTCTGCGATACGGCCATCGCCCCCGGCGGCAAGAACTGGGCCTTCGCCTGGGCAGATAATAAAATCTTCAGCATCCAGTTCAGGGACGGCACGAAGCTGGGCCCCTTCAACCCGGAAAAGGCGACGGGATTCTGTCCCAGGATCGCCTTCAGTAAAGACGGCAAGTCCTTCGCGGTCAGCGCTGAAAAAAACGACGGCGCCTACGTGTACCTGGGGCCGGTCAAGGTACTGGGCCCCTACCCGCGCATCTCCTGGGCGGAGTTTATCGGGGACACGTGCGCCACGGTGTTCACCATCGAGAAGAATCACACGACTCGGTATGTTGTCAATGGTGTTGAGATGGCGGCTGACCAGGAATTCCACAAGGTCTTTGGCGGCCAGTACGTCGATGCCGAAGACGGAAAGTTTTTCTACTGGTTTTCCTTCGACAGAGATGAGGGGGTGTATCTCAACCGGGTGAACATTGAATGATGAAGCGTGGCCGGCCTTCCCACGCCGGGCAGAAGTCGGGTTATCTCTATGGCTATGTGGCGCCCGGGTACAAGTCCATCGAGCCGGATGAGGCTTTCCGCAATATTATATTGGAACAATGCATTCCGGTGAATTATTCCTGGGTGAGTTTACAATCGGCGACACCCTGTGCCATCGAATCTCCGAAGAATCTGTCGGAACTAAAATCTTCGATATATCCTGCAACGGCGCGTCAGTGTTGAGCCAGAGATTTTCAGCGGATTTTGCAAGAATCACCGGCATTCTGTTGTGCACGTCCCTGAGTGTTTCATTTGCCTCGGTGGTGAGAATGACGCAGAAGAGGGCCTCGTCGCCGTTTTTCGTCACTCCCGGCTCAAATATCCCGGCCATGGCGAAGGAATCGTTGCGTTTCATCGTGATGTACACAGGCTGTTTCACGCCGTCCTTCTTCTGCCATTCATAAAATCCGCTGGCGATTACCAGGCAGCGCCCTTTTCTGAAGGCGTTTCTGAAGGTCGGTTTTTCATGAAGCGTTTCAGATCTGGCGTTGATAAGAAGCCGTGACGCGGCACCCTCAGCCCGCCAACGGGGCGTCAAACCCCAGAATAAACCGGTCAACACTCGCCGGTTTTCCTTTTCGATGACCGATATGATTCTGTCTCCCGGCGCGATATTGTAACTTGGAGGCAAATCCGTCACGACCTCGTCGACGCGGTATTTTTCGGCAAGGACCTCGACCGGGTCAGTCTGTGAAAATCGTCCGCACATGGTGGTGAAAAAGTAACGGATATTCCGGTATTGGTCAAGGATTAATCTCCCTGATTTCCATCATGGGTATCTGTTCCGATTCACCGGCTTTACCGGCAAATTCCCGGAACCTGTCCTCATCCTGTCAAAGCGCCTGTTCATTAATACAGGGGCGCCCATTCTTTTGCTACTGACGGATTACACGGCCGGCCGCACAATAAAAAAAAGCGGCATGTCCATGCCGCCTCAAAGCTTTCCTGACGTTGCCGTCATTCCATATATTACATCACTTTTATCTCGATCTTTTTGGGTTTCGCCTCCTCCAGCTTGTGCAGCGTCAGCGTCAGCACCCCGTTTTCCAGTAACGCATCGATTTTACCTCTGTCGATGTCGCTGCCGATCTTGAATTTACGGTAGAAATTGTAGAGCGAATACTCGGAATACCTCAGTTCTTTTCCGGAAGGAGGCGTGTCATGCACCTTCCCCTCAACCAGAAGATCATTATTGTCGATCGTGACGGAAAGGCTGTCTTTGTCCACTCCGGGCATTTCGAGTTTCAGCGTGTATTCCTCTTTTGTCTCAAATATGTCCGTGGCCGGTGAGAGCACCCGCTCTTCGGTTCGGCGATCAGTTGCGTTATTCTTCTTCTCAAGTACTGCCATGATTTGCCTCCTTTACCTGATTTCTATCCTTTTAGGTTTCGTGTCCTCGCTTCTCGCGAGCGATATGGTCAAAATACCGTTCTTCATTTCTGCCTGTATGCTCTTCGGGTCCGCCGCATAAGGAAGTTTGATCGATTTATTGAATTTTCCGAAGAGCCGCTCCCTCCTGAGATACGGATTCTCGGTGTAATCGCCGGCCTTGTCGCCTTCGATAAGAAGACTGTCCCCGGCAAGCTGCACATTCAGGCTATCGGCTCTGACCCCGGGCATGATGGCCCGGATCTCAAGATCATCGTTGCCTTCGTAAATGTTGATGTACGGATACTCCCTCCAGCGTACCTGCGAAGGAACATCCTCGAAAAACCTGTCCACTGTGCTTCTTAAATCAAAAAGCTCGTCGAAAAGATTATAGTTTCTCATAGGGTCCTCCTTATTTGATCTGAATTCTGATTTTTTCATCCTTTACCGCACTTGCTTTGGGAATTGTAATGTGCAGCACACCCTTTTGATATTCGGCTGTAATTCCGTCACTTTGAACCTTTACCGGCAAGTGTATCGATCTTCTGAACCGTCCGCAGCTCCTTTCAGAAAAGATCCGTCGTTTGTCCCGATTTTCTTGACGTGCTGCTGTCTTCTTTTCTCCGGAAATGGTTATCATATTTTTTTCAAAGGATATTTCGAGATCTTTCTCGTCCATTCCCGGAAGATCGGCTGTCAGATATACATTTTGGCTGTCCTCCGCCACATCCACAGCCGGGTCCCAGCTTGAATCAAGAAAGCCGGTGGGCTCAAGATTCATATAATTATCAAATAGTCGTGTGATGCTGCGTCGAAAGGCATCCACTTCTGTGCCTATGGCCTCATCACGATTTTTAATACCATACCGCATAGCGAACCTCCTTTCGGTTGTTAGCACTCATCATTATCGAGTGCTAACAACAATATACAATAGTGCTTGAAAATCGTCAAGTGTGGAGAAAAAAAATAATTATTTTTTTTCGGAATACTGAAAATCGGGGGCGATACGAATCGTCACGATAAATGCCGCGTTATTCCTAAGATCTCGCAGAAACCATCGGCCTTATCGATAGATACGCATCTGTTAATTGAAATGTTTGACCAGAAGCACCTGGTTCCCGCGTTTATTGAACTTTATTTCGTCGAAGATGTTCAGCGCCATGGTGATTCCCCTCCCGTGGGCCAGCATTTCATCATTTACAGAACTGGCTGTTTTAGACAATATACGCGCATGATCGAATCCCGACCCGTCATCGGCAATTTTGTAGGCCACCCTTTTGGGGGTGAGTGAATACTCTATAGTCACCTTCCTGTCCCTGTACGTCGGTTCAAGACGCCGGTTCATGATAAAATCCATATAATGATCGCTCATGGTCACCTCCGATTTCTCATCGAAAGTGATATTCAGGTTCCCATGTTCGATCGCGTTTATTATTATTTCCCTTAGGCCGATTCTCAATAAATCTACCAGTTTCTGATCTATAAATTTTACGAGGTTTCTCACAAGACGATGGCTCACCTCTTCTGCCGTTATGAAGAAATTACCGATCACGTATTTCTGCTGCTCCAGCTGGACATACTCGAGCAGCGAGTCTTCAAGCATGTGCGTAGCCTTGCCGATAATTTCGTTCTTCCCCTCAATATCAATGTACTCGAGCCTCAAACGCATGTCCCTCGGCTCGGACGCCGCTGGCGACATGAACTTGATCTTCATATTTACCGGCTTCCTTTCAGTCGAGAGCTCGACGAGTTTCTGCAGCATGAGTCTCCGGGTCATCCCTTCATCTTCCGGCGCTTCGTATAAAAGGTCCATAAGTCTGATTTCAGTCAGTTTCTCCTTATTAATGCGCAGCTCCCTTACCATGGGCCTGTTTGCGGTGATCAGGTTCCAGCGGTCATCCAGGGTGAAAATATAATCATTCGTTCCTTCTATTAAAATCCGGTATTTTTCCTCGGAAATTGAGATTATTGCATTTGCCTGATTCAGGTCATGTATCTTACGCTCAAGGTCCTCATTAAGGCTTCTGACTTTGCGGTGCAGGAAAAAAAACCGGTTCGAAAGAATGAGTGTCGTTCCTAAAACAAACACAAAAAAACCGTATCTGGTGAGGACAAGATCGAGATCGAGGTATACAGAGTCGATTATGTCGAACACAGCGGTAAATGAGAGAACCAGCACGCCTATAAGAAGATTTCCCGACACGGTCCTCCACAGCGTGTTCACGAGGGATTTCAAAAACCATGATAGACCTGCCCCCCCCCGATCCTGCCGATACCATTTCATTAAATCCCGATAAAAATTAAAAATTATTTTTATGATAAAATAATAGAGGATCGGCACGATTGCGGACATCTGCCAGATCCTGAGCAGATCGAGGGAGAGCGTCCGGGGCGAAGGCACTGTCGCCGCCGCAAGGAGCACGCAGAAGCCGCCGTAAAAAATCGTGACGTAATCGAGCTTTTTTTCCAAAATCAGGTCGAAGAAAGCGCCCAGGAGGGGGATCAGCATAAACAGGGAGATAAATTCTATATGGGATACCAAATCCGTATCGGGTATAATCGCATACACCGTGTGCGTACGCATAAACAGGTACACAAAGAGGCACACCGAAAAAAGCCCGTAAAAAAAATTATATCGCTCAGGTGGATTGTTGAGAAAAAGCATCAGGTGATATAAGCCCACAAAAAGATACAGAAATATCAGAATCAGCGGAACCAGTTCCGAAATATCCGCCTGGAGTTTCTCATAGTCGTCAATTACAAAGGGACTGCTCTGGAAAAGACCGGTGTCATTATAGGTCGGGTCTCCGACTATCCTGAATACCAGGATGTTTTCCCCTGCCCTGAGAATTCTTGGATCAAGAGGAATCAGCACATCGCGCATCGCCCGCCACATGCCTATTGAACCGTCGCCGCGTACGTGCATCTCCCTTCTGACCAGGTGCCCGTTGAGATAAATCTCCCAGTTGCCTCCAATGGCGGCCAGAAGCATGCCCAGTATCTCCCTCCGGTCTAACTGCGCCTTCCGGAGCATGAATGACGTGGCGAGGGTGAATTCCCTGTCAGGGTAACGGCCGGTAGACAGAAAAGGGCGAAAGGGGACGTCGTTGAGGTCCAGATCCTTTATCCGTACCGTCCGGTTTCCCGTAGTGCTGGGCGGTACATGCTTCCAGTCATTGTCATCCGCTTGCGGAAGGGTCGTCGTCCAGCTTTCAGAGAAGCCGCTCCGTACAAACAGGGGGCGTCCGGTGAGGTCCGCCACCTGTTCCGCGAACAGCTGCGTGACGGAAATAAACAAAGCCATATTCAGAACAAGCACAAATGTTTTTATTTTCATCATTCCTTCAATGAATAATTATTCGATTCATCATTGGGCGTATCCCGCAGATAAAACGCAAAATGTATTGTACCTATAATACAATCCGGAGTCAATACACTTTTATATTAAACGAAAACGGAAACGCATGGAGCGGTTGCCGCCGGCGATAACGTGTCTTCCCTTTACCTGACCGCCGAACCTATCCTCTCGAGCCGGGTGAAAAGATTGTTTGCGGTGACGACACAGGCCGCGGAAACCGGCAGTCCGGCGTGAGCGAAGGCGTCGGCGATCCAGGTATTGCAGGTATTGAACAGATGATACTTTCTCGGGGATTTATAGAAAACAATGCTGCCGCCGCCCCGTTCCGAGACGACGACGGGATTGCCTGCCGTGTCTTTTCGTAACGACAAATTGATGAACTGGCACAGCATCTGAGACTCATTTTCAGTCACCGGAACGGCGACTGTCCGGTCGCTCCATGCGGCGACATCCGGAATGTCGGCATTGAAACCCTCCACCCTGACCACGCTATCCGTCGGCACAAGCAGGGCCCTGGCGCCGCTCCAGAAATCGAATCGCGGTTCCTGGTAAAATGCCTCGTCACCCCAGCCTATATCAACATAACGGTATTCCTTGAAGGAATTTCCAAAGGCAAGCAGGCTGAAAGCCGCGGTCTTTGTGTCGAGGATAATCCCGGTATGGAAACCGTTGCTTACAACATAGACGTTGCGGTTTTTTTCATGAATATCCGACGACGACAGCGCCCCTGTGCCGGGCCCGGGCCAGCCGGCGCACCGGAAAAAGCACAACAGAAGGCATGATGCCGCCCCGGCAATTATCCGGCTGCCTTTTCCAGGCACCGCATTCACATCGGCCACCTCACTGTATCATCCGCATTCCGGCAGGGTCATGGCTTCCTCAACATGGGCTCCCGGTCACCGGTATAGCGGCCGCCGCGTAATCGAATATTTCTCACCGTCAAAGACCAGATCCAGGGACATGATCCTCTTTGCGGGAAAGAAGAGGCGCACCTCGTCAGGCTGGCGTATATTATTGGCCCGCCTGTATTCCGATGCTTTTTTGTCCAATTCCCATCGTTCGGCCCTCACGATATGATACCTGTCCGGAACGACCGCATGAGTGTAGGAGGCTTTCAGCGACGCAAGTCCCGTTTCAGTCCTTCCCGCGTACTCTCCGTCGATGTAAACCTTGTAAAATATCATGTCCTGGGATGCCGTTCCGTCCTTCGGACTGTCCGCCGCGTCAAAGGTGAAATTATACTCCCCCGGCTCGAGGAATTCCCTTGTGGCCGAAAAAAGATACACGCTCTTGCCGGCGAGAATGTCGACTATCTCAGTGTCGTCACCGTCAGAGACGAAAATGAGCCTTTCCGCCACGACTTCACCCAGCCGGCTTTCCCCCTGAAGGGAAACAGGCACCGTAACGCCGTTGCATTGAACGACCCGGCCTCCGGAACCGTCCGGCCGGAGTACCGCCGGAATGCCGTTAAGGAGAACAAAGTCGCTTACATTTTCTATGGTGACGATATCCCCCCCCCTGAGGGGCACCTTCAGCAGGTCACCCGCCGGTCCGGTCAGCAGGTAGAGCGAATCCTGCTGCACCATCATCTTGACCGGGTTTCGTCCGGCGAGCTCATCAGGCAGAGGAAGAAGTCGTCTTTCCCCGGTTTCGCGGTCCACCGATCCGAGCACCGGACGTCCATCGTGAATCTTGTAATAGTAGAATGATTCGCCGCTGGTGGCGGTCAACACGCAGTCGTCAATATCCTTCTCAGCGCCTGAGGCTTCGCATACGGCCCTGCCGCCGCTCAGCCAGCAGCGAGTATACGCGGCGGTATCCGCCGCCAGCGGAAACTGGAACGGCGTCAAAAAGAGCAGGGGAATTATGACGCTAAATCTTTTCAAGTCGGTTTTGGAATTCTGATTTATAAATCTTGATGCCGAGCCTGTTCTGCTCCTCGATTATTTCCTTCAGAATGTCATGGGTGGTCAAAGGATTTATGGTTATCGCCCTGAGGACCACGATGTTTTGGTAAAAGTAATAAGGGGAATCGACCATGGTTCTCGAAACGAAACTGTTGTCTTCCTCTCTCAGCGCCTTGTGCAATTCGATGTTGAGCTCATTCAGCATGTAGTTCATCGCCTCTATTTTGGCGAGATCGCGGACGACCCTGTCCCCCTTCTCGCCGTCCGTCTGATCGTCCTCGCGCACCCGCAGAATCAGCATGGCCAGTCTTTCCTTGACTTTCTGGGGAACAAACCGGTAGTTGAAGATGAAAAGTTCGGGCTGGTTCATCGCCTCAAAATTGCAGTGCATATCCACCATCCCGCGGAGGGCTGACGCCAGGTCAAAAGCGTGGTTGAACAACAGCTTAAACCCGCTTGTGCCGAGTATTTTAAAGGTCGCCCATGGTTTGAGCGCGGAGAACGGCCTGGAACCCTCGATCGAAAATCTTCCGAGGTCAACGGAATCCTGGCGGATTATATAATTGGAATAATGGATCAGGTTATAGAGATCGGTTTCATTTTTGAACAGCACCATCCCCATGGACACCGGCGCAAAAAGCAGTTTATGCGCGTCGATTGTCACCGAATCCGCGGTCTCGATCCCTTCGAAAAGATAACGGAGTTCATCAACCAGCAGTACCGCGCCGCCCCATGCGGCGTCGACGTGGAAAAAGGCCTTATGCTGATCGGCTATTCTTCTCATCTCCTTGAGGTTGTCGATGTTCCCCGTCTCCGTGGTACCGGCAATGCCGACCAGGGAGATTATACGGGTCTTTTTTCCGCCGGAACTGTTGTGCGCGGCTATGTCGCGGCATACTTTTTCAAGCTCGATGATATTCACCTTGTTCATCATGTCAACCGGCACCTTGATGACATTCCCGTCGCCGATGCCGATGGTCCTGGCGATTTTATCGATGGAATAATGGCCGCGCTTGGAGACTATAATGACCGCCCTGTCGCATCCATAATGCCTGAACGCATCGTATACGCCGGCCTTCCTGATCCCGGGGAAACGCCCGTCAGCGGGGAACGCCTTGTTGCGCGCCACAAGCATCGCGGTCAAGTTTGCCAGAGTACCGTCAAGTGTTATGTTTCCCAGGGAGAAATCCCTGTTCTGAATAAGGTTTTTGTAGAATTTGACTCCCTTGCTGAACACAAGGCGGTGAATCCACGCGAGGAGCTCCCGCTCGACAAAGGTGGAGGCCTTGGCGGATTCAATCTTCACCTGGTTCTGGTTCAGGGCCGCGATAATCATTTCGAGAAGAATCATGAAATAGGGGACCGCGCTGGTCATGTGGCCGATATAATAAGGGTTCCCGACTTTCACTGAATGAGAGATTATCTTGTTCTTGATTTCCGCCAGTACGTCCTTAAGAAGGTGGGGTTCCTTGGGAAGATTAATATTGGAGAACAGCTTTTCCAGCTCCGGGAGCGAAATAGAGCTGTGAATACCCCCGTTGTCCTTGAAGAAATTATGTATCAGGTCCAGAAGTTCGGTGCCGAACTCGATGAATTTATCCGGCGAATCCGGCATTATAAACAACTTTCGCAGGTGCTCCATGTCCGTTTTTATGGACGAACGACGTTTTCTCTGCGATTGCGCTATATTCATAAATTCTCACATGAGCAATGTCGGAATTTTTTATCCCTCGGATTCATTCCATCCCCCGGCTACTACATTTCAAGCACTTTTAAGATACCGTATTATAAAATAATCTTCCTTAAAAAAACAGAGAATCCGAAAAAAAGGAAGATCATGCCCATTTCGCTCAAGGTTTTTTCTGAATATGTCGATCATGGTATGAAGGGTATTCAAGGATGAATACAAATCCCGCACCCTGCCACTGCCGGGTGTAACGGCGAACAGGAGGGAAACATGGACGTAACCTCGAAAATGACTTTTCCGAAACAGATCGGCTTTACCGACGTCGCGGCATACGTGGAACAATTTACGCTGCTGGACCACAGTCACCCAATCGTTTTTGATCTCAGGGAGACAGTGGACATACATTCCTCTTTTATAGGGTTTTTACTGCATTCAAAAACCGTGATATCGCGCCAAAAAGGAAATCTGATACTGCTACTTTCCTATACGCTTGAAAAAGTGCTGATTATGGCAAATCTCACCGATTACTTTACGGTAATTACCGAGGACCTTACCGGCAGAAAATCGGCGTAGCAGCCTGTTCTATTACTTCGTCAAAGATATCCGACCCCGAAAAAAATACATTGACAGATACGATCAATTATATGAGCGTATTCTAACATGCTAAAATACCATCGAGGGACCATGAAGTTTAACGACGAACAGGTTGAAACGGTGACTGAGATTTTGAAATCAATCGCCCATCCTATACGCATGAAAATCCTCTGTTTTCTTATGGACGGCGAGAAAAACGTCAGTGAAATCGAGCAGGAGTTCGGTTCTACAATTTCAAACATCTCCCAGCATCTCACCATTCTCAGAAAGGCCAGCATCATCAATCGAAGGAAAGAATCAAATTTCATGTTCTATTCCATAAAGGACCGTTCTATCCTAACCTTAATGGATTCATTAAAAAATAATTTCTGCTGAAATGTTCCGCCCCATAATCCTTCTCATCATGGTCGTTCTGCTCGCGGGTATTGACGCCCATTCACAGCAGGAGAGCCTCGAAATAACCGGCCTCAGGATCTATACCGAGAATGAACTGACCGAGCGGCTTTCCCTCCGGGAATACGGCACGGGTAAAATCTCCCCCCAGGAAGTCATCGGGCGCATCGAAAACTTTTACAAAGAGCAGGGTTACATACTCGTTAAAACCTACATCGTGCAAAACGACGAAAATTACCTCAAGCTGTTCATAGACGAAGGAAGGATCGGCAAGATTATCTTTCTGAAAACCGACACGTTCAGCCTATTCTGGCTCAGATACAAGTTTAAAATCACGTCCCGTGTCTACAACAGCCACGAAATGGGCGAAAACCTGAAATACCTTCGAGACGTCCGCGGGTATAAAAACGCCTCAATCCGCCTCAAGGAAGCCAAAAATTACGACAACTCATTTTTTCAGCTCGACAGAATGCTGAAAGTTCCGGTACTGGGCGAAGCATTCATTCCCTTTTTTGACCGATTCGGCCCCCGCTTCGACCTTGAAATCGACCTTTCCAAAACCGTATTGACAAAGATCGTCGAAAACGGAAGCGAAAGCCCCTCCAATGAAAGGGTGCAGGAAACGCGTCCGCAATCCCTGGACGCCGAAAAACGATACAGAATCGATCTCAGCCTGAACCTGCACTACGTGCTTGGTTTCATTCCCCGGATAAAGTACACGCAACTGGGACTTATCTCGGACGGGGACGCCTTTATCATAGCCTATTCCATGGGGGTCATGTACGGAATCGACGGCCGATTCAGCACTCCGCCGAAAATCACCTTCATGAAACTCGAGCAATATTACATATTCACGCCGTCCTTCAGGGACCTTTTCACGCCCTATATCCGTTCCATTGTTTACAAATCCAGCTCGGCGAGGTTTGACCTGGGAATTCTGACATACAATTATCTGCAGATAAACACCCTCTTCGCGCCCGGCATCACCCTGCTCAGCAGGTTCCGCATGTATTCCGGCCTCGGCGTGGAAATCATACGGTTCGACAGAAGCATCAACGATCCCAACCACGTGCCCTTCGTGAACATCGACAAGAAGATCGACATTTACAATTACGTGGAAGTCGGACTTGCCCTGAATACGACGCCAATCAGGGTCGGCGATCCCTTGAAAAACAATATATTTATCGCCTACGACTACTATACCATGATCACGTCGTTCCATGAGTTCAAGGCGGTGGTGAACTTTTCAGCCGAACTGAGGGACAGGAGCATTTATTCACTGCTTCTGCAGTACACCAACCAGTGGGGGAGCGTGCCCTTCAATCACGAGACCTCGGTCTCCAACAGCGCCTTCAAGGGATTCATGGGCAGGTCCTTTTTTTCACGCGGCGCGCTTATGGTGTCCAATGAAATTCTTCTGTCCATTTACCGGGACTACATTTACGCCGGCGCCTATTTCGATACGACGGTGTTTCAGGGATCAGGCAGGGACGTGCGGGGAATCCAGGGTGGGATCGTGGGAGGCCCCACTGTCCGGGTACTCCTCCTGGACCAGATGGAGTTTTATCTCTATGTCGGATGGGACCTTCTGTTTTCCGACAGATCAAGCAACAGGAATATCACCTTCAACCTTTACAAAAAATGGTAGCCAGCGGCCCTTCGAGCGGCCCCATGATGCGGTCGGTTCTGAAAAAACGCATTTCGTGCCTGAGATGGCAATAGGCGCGGAGATAGTTTCTCGAGCCGAAGCGTATTATCTCCACAGGGTCGATCACCCTTTCCGTGACCTCTCCCGATGAGCCCAGATAGTGTATCATGACCCGCCTGGCCCCTGCGGCCGCCTGTCGCCGCTTTTTCTGCCTGATAAACCTGTCCCTGGCCTTGAGGCCGGCGCCCTGAAGGGGGCCGCAGCAGGTGGAAAGCTCCGAAAGCCGCCATCTTCCCGCGCTGTCCAGCTTTTTGATCGATTCGTTGAACACCAGCATGCATCCATACGCGTCCGGAAGCGCGCGGTGATGGTCGATTTTAAGGCCGAGGTGTTCGCACACGGTGCCGAGCCTGTGGTTCTGCAGAAAGGCGAAGGCGCTTCTGGAGATGGACACCGTATCAACCGACATGAATACCGGAAGCCCCCCGAGGCCGTGATTGAGAAAAGTTATGTCGAAACCGGCGTTGTGAATCACCAGTATGGAATCGTCTATGAATTCAAACAGCGACTCCCCCACCTCGCCTATCGCCGGCGCGTTTGATACCATTTCACCGGTGATCCCGTGCAGTGCGGTGGACTCCTCCGATATATGGCCGGCTGGACAGACCAGACGGTGATACATGTCCTCGATCCCGTGACGGAGGGAAAATTTTATCGCGGCGATTTCGATTATCTCGTGGAACAGGGGATTTGTGCCGTTGGTCTCAAGATCGAGGGCGCAGAAGGTCAATTCTGACAGGGGAGTCTCCTGATCGAGTGCCTTTTTCGCTTTCATGAAAACGCCCCGATCATGCGCACTTCGGTTTCCAGCTGTATCCCCGCTTTTTCCGAAACGGTCCGCTGCACGTGCCGTATGAGCTCGTATATGTCCGACGAGGTGGCGTTTTTTTCATTGATGATAAAGTTGGTATGGAGCTCTGATACGCGGGCCCCTCCGATCCGGAACCCCTTGAGCCCCGAATCGTCGATGAGCTTCCAGGATGAATGTCCTTCCGGGTTTTTAAACACCGAACCGGCGGAGGGAAACTGAAGAGGGTGTTTTTTCCTCCTGTCCTCCAGCACCCCGGCGACAATCCTTCCCGGCTCGTCAATATCTGACGCCTCCTTGAGGGCGAATCTCCCCCCGATGACGACCGCTCCGGCCGGAATGTCCAGCTTCCGGTAACAGGACATCTCCGGCGTAACGCCGATGGTCCGGACCCCGCCGTTCGGTTCAGCGATATCGACGCTCTTCAATATATCCCCGAACCACCCCATGTATGTGCCGGCATTCATTATGATCCCGCCCCCCATGCACCCCGGGATACCTGCCATAAATTCCATGCCGCAGAACCCGTGTTCCAGCGCGAACCCGATAAAGCGCTCCTTGGTGACCGACGCGTCGGCATACACGATGCCGTCGGCAATGCAAAGCCTCGCCGGGGCCGCGTCGTCCTCCCGGATCATGAGCACGACGCCTTCAATTCCCCTGTCGCTCACCAGCAGGTTTGTCCCCCCGCCGATCACCGTACACCGTCTTCCCGACGATTCGATGATACCGAGAATTTCAGGTATGAATCTGCATTCCTTCGGCGTTATCAGGATTTCAGCGGGCCCGCCTGAGTGGAATGAAGTGTAGTTGCGCATCGGCTCGTTTTCCCGAAGGGTGCAGAGAACGCGCAATTTTCGGATGCAATCATCAGTGCCTTTCATAATTTTCCGTACTTTCTGAAATGACATGATCCATCGTGACCGGGATATGTCAATCAAATATGCGGATGACTGCGGAGTGACGGTAATGGCAGGGATATACGGCATTTTCATCTGTTGCTCAAGAGAAAAAGCATTCGTAGATAAAAATGACTGTACTTGCTCCATCTGTATTATTTATCACTGCATATTCGCATGAAATTTGTCGATATTTGTACCGGGTAAAACCATGAAAAAAATAAAAAAATCGCCGGTGCCGGACCTGACCGAATTCACCGATGAAGAAGGTAAAAAGTGGAAACAGACATCCACCGACGACCTCTTCTCGATGAAGGAACTGAACAGCATCCTGGACAGGATCGATCGGGAGCGTGACACCGACGAGATCATCCTCGCCCGGATAGATTTCCAGAAGGTGAACAGGGAGTATTATGAAGCGGCGATCTCGCTCCAAAAAAAGCTTAAAAAGCAGACCGATCTCCTGAGGCAGGTGATCGTGGACTCGAAAAACAAGATCGAGCGAAAAAACAAAAAGCTGAAAGAGCTTATAGAGTACATACGAAAACTTCATCTTTTCATCGCCTATATAAATAAAAACCAGGACGTCCTCGACACCCTGAACATCCCTGCAGAACGGCTGATAGTTCCGTCCGCAGCGGTGGAAGCTGAGGCGGAAGCGGAATATGAAGATGTTGAGGAAACCGAGCTCACCTTCGACTCTTAATGAATCCGCCGCGATGGGGCTTTCGTCCACCGAACCCGACACCTGAAAAAATCATTTGACACGGACCTCCGGGAGGGCAGTCTTGTTCCATCGACGATGAGCGACGGAGGAGTCCCCAGCGTGACATTGAAACTGTACAACACCCTGACCTGCCGAATCGACGAGCTCGTGCCGGGCGGCGAAAAAAAAGAATCCCCGGAGAGTTATCCGCCGGTGACCATTTATTCATGCGGACCGACGGTATACGGGCACGCCCATATCGGAAATTTCAGAACATTTATCTTCAACGATTTTCTGAGGAGATACCTGAAATTCCGGGGTTTCCGGGTGGACCACGCCATGAACATCACCGACGTTGACGACAAAACCATCGCCGGGTCGTCCGCCGAAGGCGTGTCCCTGAGGGAATACACCGACAGGTATGCCGCCATCTTCTTCGAAGACCTGTCCGCGCTTAACATCGAACAGGTGGAGCACTATCCGAGGGCGACGGAATCCATAGATTCCATGATAGGCATAATCGAAATGCTTGAAAAAAACGGACTCGTGTACGAAAAGGAGGGGTCGCGCTACTTCAGCATATCCAAATATCCCCGTTACGGACGGCTCAGCAAGGTCGATTCGGACGGGATCAGGAGCGGCCTCCGGTACGACACTGACGAGTATGAAAAGGACGACATACGTGACTTCGCGCTCTGGAAGGTGTCGGGGGACAATGAAATCGGATGGGAAACCCCTTTCGGAAGAGGGAGGCCCGGCTGGCATATCGAATGCTCGGCCATGGTGCGAAAAATTTTCAACGGCACCATCGACATCCACACCGGCGGGGTGGATCTTGTCTTCCCGCACCATGAAAATGAAATCGCCCAGAGCGAGGGGGCCTACGGCGATACCTTTGTGCGCCACTGGGTGCATGTGGAACATCTGCTGGTGGACGGCGCCAAAATGTCGAAATCCAGGGGAAACTATTACACGCTCCGGGATATTCTGGATCGGGGGCACTCGGCCAGGGCGATCCGGTACCTTCTGATATCCGCGCACTACCGCAAGCAGTTAAATTTCACCATGGAAGGGCTCGGCCAGGCGGAAAGCGCGCTGTCCCGCATAGACAACTTCATCGTCCGGCTGAGGGACGTAAGGCGGGAAGGCACGGCAAATCCGGACACGGCCAGGCTTATATCTCGCTTCTTTGAGGGCTTCACGGAAAATGTCGACGACGACCTCAACATATCCAGGGGGCTCGCCGTTTTTTTCGATTTTCTTCACGGCATAAACGGGCTCATGGACAGCGGCAATTTCCACTCGGCCGACACGAAAGAGGTCATGGACGCGCTCGAACGGATCGATAACGTGTTCGGATTCATATTCTTCGGCAAAGAAGGCGGCGAGTCGGACGATTCCTGGATCGCGGATATGGTTCAGCGCAGGATCGAAGCGAAAAAGATGAAGGATTTCGCGGGGGCGGACGCGATACGCCAGGAACTCGCGTCCAGGGGCGTACTGCTTGAAGACACCAAGGACGGGACCCGGTGGAAACGAAAGACCTGATATTCGGAAGAAACGCGGTTCTGGAATACCTGAAGGCCGCGGCCCCCGGCGACAGGACTCCGGTCTATGTCTCTGAGACCGCCCACGGGCCCATTATCGACAGAATACTGGCGGAGGCGGAGCGCAAGAGAATTAAGGTTGTCCGCGCGGACAAAAGCTTTTTCAAAAACCTGGGCCCCTCGTCGAAGCACCAGGGAACGGCGATCGCGTCCCCGGCGGTGAAAAAAGAAGGAGCGCCGGACACTCTTCTGTCCCGAGTTGCCGGGATCCGCGGAGTCATCGTTCTTCTGGACCAGCTCACCGATCCCCACAATGTAGGTTCCGTCATCCGCACTGCAGAAGCGCTCGGCGCATCCGCCGTGGTCATGACAAAAGCGCATTCCCCCGGCATCACGCCGGCGGTGGTGAAAAGCGCGGCAGGCGCCACCGCCCATATCGAAACGCACACGGTTTCCAACGCTTCGGAATTCATGAAGCGCGCCTCCGCGGCCGGGTTCTGGATCATCGGATCTTCTGACCGCGGCGACAGGGGGCCCGAAAACATGGGCGATCTCCGGCCCGCGGTTCTGGTCATCGGGAGCGAGGGTTCCGGCATGAGGCACCTCACCGGCGAGAGGTGCCACTGCACGGTCCGCATCCCTCTCAAGGGGGAGACTTCGTCGCTCAACGCCTCGGTGGCCGCCGGCATACTTCTCTATGAGCTACTGAAGAAATAGTCCGGCCCGCAATCCGGGAGGCGCGTTCCGCTACAGAATGAAATCGGTGGACAGAAAATTCGATTTTCTGTTCCTCACGATCTCCCGTATGATATCGTTGTTTATATCGACGTTTTTAGCCGCAACAAGCGACCGGATCGAGAAGACCCTCAGCGCGTCCGACACCGAAAGAGTCCCTTCCGCCGAATCTTTTCTGCCCCCGAACGGAAATGTGTCCGGCCCCCGCTGGCACTGGCTGTTGATGTTCACCCTGCAGACCTGGTTAACCAGCGGATCGATAAGCTTTGCGATGGTGCCGCTGTCCCTGCCGAAAATGGAGAGCTGCTGCCCGTAATCGGATTCAATGACGTATTGTATGGGGTCCTCGATATCATCGAAGGGGACGATGGGGACCACAGGCCCGAACTGCTCCTCATGGTAAAGGCGCATCGTTCCGTTTACCGGAAACACGGCCGCGGGCCTGAACAAGGAACCTGCGCGGGCGCCCCCCCCCTCGTTGATCACTGACGCGCCCTTCGCGACCGCGTCGGCAGTCAGGCCTTCCAGATAGTCCGGCTTTGCAGTGTCCGGCAGGGGCGTAATCGCCACCCCTTCTTCCCAGGGCATTCCGATTTTCATCAGCTCCAGCTCTTTGCGGAAACGGAGCGTAAACTCGCCGGCGATATCGCGGTGGACGAAAAGGATCTTGAGCGCGGTGCAGCGCTGTCCGTTGAACGAGAGGGAACCGGTCACCGCCTCTTTTACCGCCAGATCGAGATCGGCGTCAGGAAGGATTATGCCGGGGTTTTTCGCCCCCATGCCGAGGACGCACCTCAGCCGGTGCGGTTTCGGATGGAGCTTTTTCAGCAGGTCCGCGACCCCGTGGGAGCCGATAAACGCCAGCACATCGATTTTTCCCGATTTCATGAGCGGCGTCACCACCTCGGCGCCGTCTCCGTAAATGACATTCACCACCCCGGGCGGAAAGGATTCGCGAAACGCCTCGAGCAGCGGCTCGTACAGCAGAACGCCGAAACGGGGCGGCTTCAATATCGCGCTGTTCCCCATGATCAGGGCCGGTATGAGCGTGGTGAATGTCTCATTCAGGGGATAGTTGAAGGGCCCCATGCACAGCGCGACCCCCAGGGGAGCCCGCCGTATCTGGGCGGCGATACCGTCGCTGATGATAAAGCGGGACGAAACCCGGTCGAGCTCCTTCAGCGCGTCCACGGTGTCCATGATATAGGCCACGGTGCGGTCGAATTCCTTTGACGAGTCGGTGTAACTCTTTCCGATCTCCCACATGAGGAATTTGATAACGATTTCCCGCTTCAGCTTCATACGGTCGGCGAAGTCGCGGACACACCGGATCCTCTCTTCGACCGCCATGGTGGGCCACTTCCCGCGGCCGCTGTCGTAGGCGCGGATGGCGGATTCAAGCGCGGCCATCGATTCTTTTGCGGTGCATGACGGGTAACTGCCGATTATTCGGGGGGAAGGCGGACCGGCGCTTCTCACATACAGCGGCGAGAGCACCTCCGCACACGGGCCGTCCCACTGCCTGAGTTCTCCGTCCAGCAGGTAGCGCCGCTGATTCAGAGGGACGACGTCAAACTGGGGGGGAATCTCTTCGGGTGCCGGAAAAAGTTTCATTATATCCAATGGGCCCTCCTTTAGGCAAGGGATTACTGCATAACCCCATTCAACGGGTATTATTCCTATATGGCAAGGACAATTGGAGCGCGGATCATATAAAAAATACTTGCCTAAAGCGGGGCACGCCGCTCTATTGCCTTATTGGCGGACGGCCCTCATCTCAAACTCCGGCTGGCCGGTCCGGCGCAACTAACTTCAGAAGATCAATTGCAGAAAATGGAAAACATCCGAAATTTTTCAATCATCGCGCACATCGACCACGGCAAATCGACCCTGGCCGACAGGATCATAGAAAAATGCCGCCTGCTGAGTTCCAGGGAGCACATGGACCAGATACTGGACACCATGGACATCGAGCGGGAACGGGGTATTACGATCAAATCGAACGCCATCACCCTCGATTATAAATCACGGAACGGCGGCAATTACGTGTTCAATCTGATCGACACGCCGGGACATGTCGACTTCACGTACGAGGTGTCCAGGGCCCTTGCCGCGTGCGAGGGAGTCCTTCTGGTGGTGGACGCCTCACAGGGCGTCGAGGCGCAGACCATCGCGAACCTTTATCTGG
Source organism: Spirochaetota bacterium (assembly GCA_041737965.1). Classification (GTDB taxonomy): domain Bacteria; phylum Spirochaetota; class UBA4802; order UBA4802; family UBA5550; genus JAFGJK01. Next base: position 28,200 of record JBGSQT010000032.1, read on the forward strand.
CCATGGAGAACAATCTTGAAATCATACCGGTGATCAACAAGATCGACATGCCGAGCGCGGATATCGAGATGACGAAGAAAAGCATCGATCACAGCCTGGGGCTCGACCCGGAGACCTCCGTGCCGGTTTCGGCAAGGGAGGGGACCGGCATCGACGACCTCATGGAAATGATCATTCAGCGGATACCCCCGCCCCGGGGAAACGCGAAAGACCCGCTCAAGGCGCTCATTTTCGATTCATATTTCGACAAATATCAGGGTGCCGTCATCAAGGTGCGCGTTTTCGACGGCACGGTCCGAAAAAACGACGAAATCCTCCTCCAATCCACCGGAAACACCTACTCGGTGAACGAAGTGGGCGTGTTCAGGCTCGGTCTTGAAAAACGGGATTCACTGAATCCGGGAGACGTGGGATATATCATCGCCGGCATCAAGACGGTCATGGACACGAAGATCGGCGACACCGTGACCCGCACTGACAATCCGTCTCCTTCGCCGCTGAAGGGGTTCAAAGACGTAAAGCCGATGGTGTTCTCTGGCCTTTACCCGGTCTACAGCGACGAATACGACGACCTTAAAGAAGCGCTCTACAGGCTCAGGCTCAACGACGCGTCGCTCATTTTCGAACCTGACAATTCCTACGCCCTCGGTTTCGGTTTCAGGTGCGGTTACCTCGGCCTCCTGCACATGGAGATCGTACAGGAGCGCCTGGAGAGGGAATTCGACCTTTCCCTGGTCACCACCGCGCCGAGCGTCGAATATAAGATCCATCTCGTCAACGGAACGATGATCACCATCGACAACCCGGTGAAGATGCCGGACGTGGGGAGCATACTGAAAATCGAGGAACCTTACGTGAAGGCTGACATCATCACCCCGACCGATTACGTGGGAAACATAATGTCCCTGGTGTCGGACTGCCGCGGCATACACCGGCACATGGAATATATCGACACCAGAAGGGTGCAGCTCCACTACGAGCTCCCCCTTTCGGAGATAGTGTTCAACTTCTACGACAAGCTGAAATCATGTTCCAGGGGATACGCCTCCTTCGATTACGAGGTGATCGATTTTCGCGAGTCCTTGATGGTGAAAGTGGACATTCTTGTGAACGGGGAGCCGGTAGACGCGCTCTCGTTCATCGTCCATACCGACAAGGCGCGGCCCCGGGGGAAAGACATCATCACCAAGCTCAAGGACATAATCCCCCAGCACCAGTTCAAGATCCCCCTGCAGGCCGCCATCGGCGCGCAGATAATCGCCCGCGAGAACATTTCAGCCCGGCGAAAAGACGTTACCGCCAAATGTTACGGCGGCGACATCACCAGGAAACGCAAACTGCTGGAAAAGCAGAAGGAAGGAAAAAAACGCCTGAAGCTTATCGGATCGGTCGAGGTGCCGCAGGAGGCGTTTCTAACCATCCTGAAGATAGGCTGAAAAATGAAGGAATTCGAAAGCACCATCATTGCCGGAGCCGTTGAATTCGCCCGCTCCCGCATGGGCCGCCTTCACTCAAGCCACGGATGGGACCATGTCGCAAGGGTCGTTGAATCCGCGGCCAGGATCGCGGCCGTTGAGAAGAGCGCCGATCCCTTCATCGTCACCGTGTCCGCGGTACTGCACGATGTCGCCCGTGACGAGGAAGACAAAAGCAACGGCGCAATCTGCCACGCCGAGGCGGGGAGCGAAACCGCCCGGGTTTTCCTCACGCAACAGGGGCTCGATGCCGCCAGAACGTCCCATATCGCCGACTGCATCCTCACCCACCGCTACCGCGATTCGCGCTTGCCCGCCTCGATAGAAGCGAAAATCCTCTTCGACGCGGACAAGCTCGATTCCATCGGAGCGGTCGGCGTAGGCCGCGCCTTCCTCTTTTCAGGGGAGATCGGGGCGAAACTGCACAACGGAAATTCCGAAGTCAGCGGCACCGCCGCCTACAGCAGCGACGACACCGCGTTCCGGGAATATTCGGTAAAACTGCGCCTCATAAGGGACTCGCTCCTCACCGGGGAAGGGAGGCGCATCGCCGGGGGCCGCCACGACTTCATGGTGCGGTTCTTCGAAAGGCTGAAAGAGGAAATCGGCGGGCGCGCCTGAGCTACTGCCAGGTCAGCGGCATCCGCGGGTCGAACTTTCTGACATTGTTTTCATTGTGCGGCATCACCCTGACGGTAAAACCGAACTGCCCCGATATCAGGCACAGCACGCTTCCGGCGTACATGTAATTGCCCCTTTCGTTTTTCTCGACCTGGATCATCGGCAGGGCGACCCCGTCGACGATTTCGTCCTTGGAATTGAGCACCCCGAAATAGAGCTCCGCAAGCACGTCATCCGGCATCATCCCGCCAAGGCTGATCTCCGCTCTGACGATTATTTTTGAGCCCACCGTGGTGACCTTGTCCCCTTCATAATCGACCGCCACGACGGAGACGCCGGGCCATTTATTCAGCACCTCCGATCTCCAGCTGGCGATATCGCGCGATATTTTGAATTTATCCGACGAGAAGGTACGGTAATTTTTATGGGCGATAGAGTAATATTTTTGGGAATAATCCTTCACCATCCTGTTGGTGTTGAACTGCGAGCAGATCGTCTTCATCGATTCGCGGATTATATTGAGCCATTCCCGCGGCATACCGTCGACGCCCCTGTTGTAGAATGCCGGTTTGACCTCGGATTCCAGGATATTGTACAGCGAAAGGCTTTCCACCTCGTCCTGATATCCCTGGTCATCGTATTCCTCCCCCTTCCCGATGGCCCAGCCGTTGTTCGCGTTGTACGCCTCATCCCACCAGCCGTCGAGAATGCTGATGTTCACGCACCCGTTGGGGACCGTTTTCATGCCGCTGGTCCCGGAGGCCTCCTTGGGCCTTATCGGATTGTTCAGCCACACGTCCGCGCCCTGTACAAGATATCTTGCGAGATTGATGTCATAGTCCTCCAGGAACAGGATTTTATCCCTGAACCTCTCGTCATTGGCGATGTGCACTATCTGCTTTATTAATTCCTTCCCCATATAGTCCCTTGGATGGGCCTTTCCCGCAAAAATGATCTGCATGGGCCTTTCCTTGTCAAGAAGCAGTTTTTCCAGCCTGTCAAAATTACGGAATATTAGCGTCGCCCTTTTGTAAGTCGCGAAACGCCGCGCGAAGCCGATGGTGAGGGCCTCCGGGTCAAGTACCGAGTTTGCCCTCTCCGCCAGTTTGGGGGGCATTCCCCTGGCCAGAAGCTGGTCCTTCAGCTTTTTCCGAGAGAAGGTGACCAGGTGTTCCCTGATCCTTTCCCTGCATCTCCAGAGCTCGGAGTCAGGAATCAGGTCAATGTTTTTCCATATCGTATCGTCCCCCGGATTGTCGATCCACCGCGGGCCCAGATACCTGTTGAACAGGCGCATCATCTCATCCGACGTCCATGAGAGTATCTGGATCCCGTTGGTGATGTGGCCGATCGGGATTTCGTGCACCGGCACCGTCGGCCATACCTGCCTCCACATCGAACGGGAAACCCTGCCGTGAAGCCTGGATACTCCGTTGCACCCTCCCGCCATTTTCAGGGCAAGCACCGTCATGCAGAACGGTTCCTTTTTGTCTTCGCTGTTTTCCCTGCCGAGTGCAAGGAACTGATCGAGATTCAGGCCGAGCTTTTTATGGTAGTTCTCAAAGTACATCCCGATCAGTGAAGGCTCGAAACGGTCATTTCCGGCCGGGACGGGGGTATGAGTGGTAAACACGTTGGTGGCTGTAACAAATTCGTACGCCTCGGTGAAGGACATCTTGTTCTCTTCCATGACGAACCTCACCCTTTCCAGCGCGAGAAACGCTGCATGCCCTTCATTCATATGGAACACGGTTATCTTCCTGCCCATAGCCCTCAAAGCCCGTATTCCGCCGATGCCGAGCATGATTTCCTGCTTTATCCTCATCTCGTCATCGCCGCCGTACAGCTGGTCGGTGATCGACCTGTCTTCCGGCCTGTTGTTGTCGACGTTCGTGTCCAGCAGAAACAGGTCGATAATACCGACATGGATCTTCCAGATCTGGGCGTACACCGGGCCTCCCGGATATTCAACCGATATCATGAGAGGCTTTCCGTCACGGTCGCACACCTTGGCTGCCGGAATATTATGAAAATCAACCTCGGGCAGGATTTCCTGCTGCCAACCGTCCTTGTTGAGGTACTGCCGGAAATAGCCGAAACGATACAGCAGACCGACCCCGATCATCGGCAAACCGAGCTCACTCGCCGACTTCAGATGGTCCCCGGCAAGGACTCCAAGCCCGCCGGAGTAGATCGGCAGGCTTTCATGAATCCCGAATTCCGCGGAAAAATAGGCGATACTGGCGTCGTTGTAATCCGGGAACGTCTCGCTGAACCAGGACCTCCGCCCCATGTGCAGATCCAGCTCCTTCTCCACCCTTTCCATGTGGGCGATAAAACTTTCAGACTCGGCCGCCTCGTCCAGCACCCGCTGAGGCACGAGCCCCAGCAGTTTTATCGGGTTGTGCACGACCTGCCGCCACAGCTCTATATCGATTCTCCTGAAAAGCTCTATTGCCTCAAAGTTCCACACCCACCACATGTTGCTGGCGATCTTCATCAGCGGTTTCAATTTTTCCGGGAGGTATGGAATTACCTGAAATTTATGGATTGTCGCCATTCTCTGCACCCTGTCATGATTTTTTTTACGCTAAGGCGATATCAATATCGCCTTCAATACGATTATTTACAACTCTTTAATCTGCCGCTCTCGCTTTTTCCAGGAGAGTTCACCGCATATGCGAATTTCCCTGGTGAGCGGGCAGATATATGTACACCACGGTTCCTTCACCGGGTTTTGATTTGATTTCGATGAATCCGTGATGCCGTTTGATGATCGCATAGCTTATCGCCAGCCCCATCCCGCTTGCCATTTCTTTCGTGGTGAAATAAGGGTCGAATATCTTATACATCATCTCTTCCGGGATTCCGCTGCCCGTATCGCTTACGGATATAAGAACGTATTTGTCGCGATGAAGGGTGATCTCGTTGAATGTCTTTTCGCTGTCAACTTCGACATTGCGGGCCTGGATCGAAATCACACCGCCTTCCCTGATGGATTCAACGGCATTATTGACGATATGTTCGATGACATGGCTGAGCTGAATCGCGTCGATCTCGACCGTATAGAGGTCGTCCTCCGCCACGATATCGCAGTTTCCCTCATAATCCTTTAATGCGCTTCCCGCGGTATCCCGTATAACGTCTAAAAGCACCCCCCGTTCCACCGGCACAAGCCTCGGCTTCCCCCCCTTGGCGAAGGAGCTGAGCCGTTTTGTGAGCTCCAGGACCCGCAGAGACGCCTTTTCCGCGTCATTAAGGATTTCCATAAGGTCGCTGTTTTTATCGCCGGTTTCAATCTTTGCGAGTGAAAGATTTCCCAGCACGGCCGTAAGCGCGTTATTGTAATCATGGGCGATTCCGCCCGCCATTATTCCTATGGCTTCGATTTTTCTGGCCAGCAGTATCTCCTCCTCCATTCTTTTCCTCTCCGAGACGTCACGCACGATTCCCCGGTACCCTTCGATCCGCCCCCCGGATTCGTGAATCGGCGAAACAGAAATCTCCGTATGCTTCCGCCTCCCGTCTTTGCAGATCATCTCCCAGTTAAAAAAACTCATTCTGTTTTGCGCGTTTCCGATATCGCGCACCGTTTCATAAATTTCCTCAAGCGTTTTCTGGGGGAAAAGGATATTGAGGTTTTTCCCGATTATTTCATCAGCGCCGTATCCGGTAAGCCTGCAAAAAGAACTGTTGACGAATGAAAATTTGCCGCGAACAGTCGTTTCATAATATCCGTCTGGAAGCGTATCCAGGATGACTCTTGTCCGCTCCTCGCTTTTCCTGAGCGCGGCCTCGATGTCCCTGTTCCTGCTGATATTATGCGCCAGACCCAGTGTCCCGAGAAACTTTTTGGAATCGTCCGTATCGATAACATACAGACCTTCGGCGCTTACAAGAAACAGTTCAAAGTCCGATTCATTCGCTCCCTTGCTGTTTTCACCGTTCCTGACGAGAAGCCGCATTTCGCATGATTTTGTCTTTCTGGCTGCCGACCTCCGTTCGTTTATACGATAACGGGCTTTTTCCCTGTCCTCGGGGTGGACAATTTCCAAAATGCCTGTTCCTTTCAGGTCACCGGGACTATACCCGTACTGGATTATTTCATCGCTGATAAATTGTATTCTGCCTTCCGGGTCGAGCCAGTAGACCACATCCCGGATCAAATCTATAATTGAGCATATTCCCCTGTCAATGTCCTGTCCGCTCAATCCTGTTAAGGGCGATTTCTCCATCCGCACGCTCCACCTTCACCGTTATTAGAAAATCTCGAATCCGATCAGCACAATGTCGTCCTGAAGAGGCTTGTTTTCACGATACCCGCCGACAGCGCGGATAATGTCCTCCAGCTGGTCCCTGAGGCCACGCCCTGCCGACCCGCCGATCATGCCGGAGAACCCGGATAATCCGAGCATAATTCCGCTGATATTGGTTGTTTCAATAACTCCGTCGGTATAGAGGAATACGCGGTCCCCTTTCTCCAGAGTCACCGTTACCGGCTCGAAATCCTGTTCTTCGAAGTACCCGATAATCGTCCCCCGCGATTTTATCACCTCCACGGAGCCGTCGCTTTGCCTCCAGACAATCGGGGGCGGGTGCCCGGCTTTGGCAAAGGAAAACCTTGTAACTCCCTCTTTCCTGGAAAAGTGGCCGTATACAGCCGTCAGAAAATATGATCTCATGCTCCCGACAAGTTCGTCGTTCAGTTCCTTCAGGCATAATGCCGTGTTATGGGGATATTTCTGAATAAGCCTGTCGGATACCGACCGTATCAATGAAAGGAAAAGAGCTGACGAAACTCCGTGTCCCGAAATATCGGCGATAAATACGCCAAGGTCATCTTCGCTGAAGGGATGGAATGAAAAAAAGTCGCCGCCCACCTCATCGAGAGGCAGGTACAGGTATTCGGAGCCGATCCATGAAGCACGCGGCGGCACGGAAGGAAGCAGCATTTTTACGATAATCTGCGCATACATCAGCTCCCGCAGCATCTTATTGTTCTGTTTTGACAGGGTCATCTCGCTTATTCGCAATGCATCCTCCGCGGCCCTTCGCGCGGACACGTCCTCTTTTACCGCGACAAAATGCGTGATCTTCCCATTCTCATTTTTCAGGGGGGAGATGGACGCCTGCTCCCAGTATAAATCGCCGTTTTTTTTAATGTTGTGAAAATCCCCTCTCCAGACATCTCCGGAAAGGATCGTGTTCCACATTTCCGCGTAGAAGTACACGTCCTGAACGCCCGACTTGAGTATCCTGGGATTCTTCCCGATCGATTCCTCCAGCGTATACCCGGTGAGCTCGGTGAATTTCGGGTTCACATATTCTATTGTCCCCTCGGCGTCGGTTATCACCACAGACGCAGGGCTGAATTCCACCGCGCTTGAAAGCATCTTAAGGAACAACTCGGCCTCTTTCTTTTCAGTGATATCCTCGAAGGTTAAAAGTGAATAGTGCGGTCCAGAACCGCCGTTGAAATCGAGGGACATTGACCCGACGCTCACCCGATATGATATGCCGCCGGGCGAGAGCAGAACCGTCTCGACGATTCTTCTCCTGTATGTTTTTTTTTCTGTATCGCCAATCAGCCGAGAAATATCCCCGCTGAGTTCGGAAATATTTTTCCCGATGATATCTTTACCGTTGATTCCGAAATGCCCGGTAAAAAGATCGTTGACCCTCATCACCGTCCCCTGCCCGTCCGTTATCGCCAGAGGCATCAGGCCGTTCATGAGGGTATCGATATATTTTCGCAGCACATGAATAGACCTGCGCAGATCGCACTCATTCATGCCGTCGATATCGCCCGGCTCCTCCTTTTCCAGAAGACCGGCGTCCCGGGCGTAAATAAAAATGTCCTGATCTCCGCCTTCGCACTTATTCAATGTCACACCCGCGATTTCATTTTTTCCGTTACCGCTGTTTTCGTCCCAGAATATTTCCAGTCAACAAAACATTCATTAGATAAAATACTTACGTTTGCCCCGATATGTCCACTACTAATTGCATGGAACCAGCACCATACCCCTTTTTCAACGCATCATCACTCTTGCTCCGCACTGTCGTGTATTTCCGAAAGGATTCTGAACCCGTAAAAAGGGCTTCTCGCAGTGGGACACCTTCGAAACCTGAATTCCCTTGTCCTCTGCAACTCATGGCTCATAAGCGATCCCCCCCGCAGCACGCGATAGGTCGTGCCAAAGTCGGGATTCTCCGGACCGCCGGGATACGCGTCATACCAGTCCCCGGTCCATTCCCATACCGCGCCCATACAGAGCGATTCCCCGTGACCGCATATTCGAGACAGCCCTTCAATAAATCCATCAAGGTCGGATATGCGGTCTACCGCGGCAAGCGGTTCATTTATGCCACGATATCCGGACAGAAACGCAAAAATTTCCCATTCATGCTCCTGCGGAAGGCGTATGGACTTACCTGACACTTCTTCGCGCCAGCGGCAATAGCGCACCGCGTCGTTCCAGCTCACCTGAAGCGCCGGAAATGAGGACTCATGCTCGCTGTAACGCGTATCAAGGGCATCCCCGAAAGGCCGGCGCCAGCTGAGCCCTTTTTTTTTCAGCCAACCGCCGCTCCAGGTCCACCCCCACCCTTCTCTTTCCGATTCCGTGACATATCCGGTCTCTTCGAAAAAAAGGCGGAACTCTCCGGCGGTGACCGGTTTTTTCGCCATATGGAAGCCCTCCGTGGACACCACCCGTACCGGCGTTGACGCGCGGAGGTGCAATTCCTTCAGCGCCGGGTCTCCGTTAATGCGGATAGCTGCCGCTTCAGCCGTGTCGCGCGGGAGCCCCACCCGATAAGTCCCGCCGGGCACCGCGGCAAAGGGGTTATACGCCGATCTATAATCCATCGACGCCCGGGTCAACTGATGGAATCGACCAGCGAAAAGAGGTCGTCTCCGTCTTTCGGGTATTCCGAGCAGAGGGAGGTCACCAGCAGCTGGAGGTCCCGGCTGCTGAAGGAGTTGACGATTTCGTTTTTAAGCGCATTGGCCATGGGGACCGCGAAATCCTTGCTCTTTCCAGGCAGAATTATAAGGACCCTGTTGCGGTCATGTCGAAAAGAAAAATCCACGTCGGAAAGTTTTGATTTGATCAGCTCCTCAATCCCTGTCATGAGTCCGTGGGCCATCTCCATGCCGTGGACGCTGTAATATCTCTTGAAATTTTTTATGGACAATTCAACAAGGGAAAGGGGAATACCCAGCTTTTTCACCCTGTCCAGCTCCTCGTTGATTCGGTTGAGCACATGTTCCACCGTATCGATATATTTCCTTTTCGTGTACCGGATATTGTCGGTGCTGATGATATACGGGAATACAAGGTCCGTAACGGTTTTCAGGATATCGTTTATCTCGTCAAAATTCCCTGATTCCGGTTTCTTGAATACTATAAGGAATCCGACAAGGGATATTCCCAGATGAAACGGATAAAGTCTGAAATGGTCCATCCGGCGGATCTGCGCCCTGGTGAAGGCGTCACCAAGGGCGTCAAGGGTTCCGATATCGTCCACCGTGACCGGCCCTTTCGCTTTAAGCATATACTGGATGAGGCCGTTTTTTGTTTCAATTGTTGTGTTGGATTCCATGATGGAGATGAAATCCTGCTCTTCAGCGATAACGGGAACATATCTGTTGTTAAATTCATTGAGCTTAAAGAAACAGTAGGTTTCTACGCCCAGACGGGACATTTCTTCCCGTATCACCCGTTTCGCCTCGTCGAGTGAATCCCTGGAGTAGAGCGTATTCTGCAATGATGTAATTCTGGCGTTATGGGATATCTTTTTGTTGAGCGACCGCACCTCACGCTCGTTTATGCCGCTTATTAAAATCGTATGATAGGTGATAACCGCGAACCTGCTTACTGAATAGAGAAAATCCTTTTCCTCCGCGGTAAAATCATCCGTCGATATTTTATTCCCCAGCACGACGATCCCGATCAGATCGTCATCGTACACAAGGGGCACCATCAGCCTGGCGTCAATGGATATGAACGTGAGATAATCCTGCTTGCATGCCTCGTTTCTGCTGTAGTCCTCGATATCAATAATCTCTTTCTTCTCACTGAAATCCCTCATCAATCCGCCATTGCCGTCAAACGAAAGGTTTTCGTCGATTGACAGACCCATGGATGCGGTGATCGTCCACCTGTCCTCTTCCTCGGAATTTCGCGTGATAATGGACACGGAAGAAACCGCAATCTGCCCCATGATGAGGAAGATCAGGGTATCGAACAGTTCCTCCTGGGTCATCGCCTGTACAATCTCTTTCCCGGCCTCATAAAGAACCATAAAATCCCTGAATGAACCCTCGTAATCCGGCGCATCCGGGATGGTTCTCTCCTTTCCGTGGCCGGCCTGACGGCCTTCCTGTTCCCCATCGAACCCTTCGGAGGGCCCCCTCCGCTTTGCATCGATCCCGGTGAGTTCGTCCTTTTCATCGCGGTTGCGGCTGGTGATATCCTCCAACTCCTTTTCGATCCACTCATCATCGATCCCCGGCGCACTCGACGCCTCCTCCGCAGTCAAATCATCCGATGCAAACGGCTCAACCACCTCCACGAGATCGTTTTTGTCGAGAACCAGCATATCGGTGTCGGCATCTCCATTACCGGCCTGTTCGCCCGGCGGGACGCCGGATTTCCCGCCCTGGGCCCCGCCCCGGGGAGCGTTCCTCGTTTCCCGCACCTCATCCATCCCTTCAATTTCATCGCCGGGCATTTCAGCGTCCGCGGGCCCTTTAATCCTGTCGATGAGGGTTTCCTCTCCTTTCCGGTTGAGCTCCCGCTTATACTGCATTGCTTTTTCCATCAGTCCCATGGCTACACTTCCAGGTCATTCATTACTTTGATGTACAGATCGAAATACTCGGAATTCGCGAAAGTTTTGATGGTCGATTCGGGCAGTTTTTCGAAAAGACCGTCGAGATACATCATAAGTTTTTTCAACGATCCCCTTTTTACATCGGGAAACTCGTTCACAAACCGGTCGATATCCCCCTCGTCCTCAATGATTACCACCCTGTCGGTGATGTCTTTCAGCTCTTTTCTGAGCTCCCGGTCATCTTCCCTCCCGGCCGCCGGCGGTTTTGGTTCCGGAACCGTCTTTTTCAGGAGGTTCCGTATCATGTCGATGTCCTCTTCATACACGAGGGCGTTCGGAGTGCTTATATCATCCTCGATGGACGCCCTGTCATCCTTCCCGAGGCTCTCCTTCCGCGTCACGATGTACGTGCATTCCTTGACGATGGAGGGACCGAGATCCCTTTTCGTCGAATCCTCCCTGAAAAAATCGAAAATCTCATGAAGATCGACGTCCTTGTATTCAAGTGAGAAAAGGGCGCCGTGTACGCCGGAGAGCTCCTCGTCGGTGAGCCCCAGTATCTCCACCGCCCTGGTGAGTCCCCGTGTTCCTTTGGTTTTTTGGAACTCGTCAATTTCCATGAGGTATTTATTGTAGTCATCCTGTATGATCGCGGTGTGGATGTAATCGAGCTCGTTATCCCGGTATTTAAAATCATCGATAAATTCAAATATGAATTCATCCTTTATCTCGCCGAAATCCTGCGATATCGGAATGCCCTGGTCTTTATAATCGACCGTATCGGCCTCAGTAAGGAGCAGCGCCGATCCCACTTCGATGCTCACCAGATCCGCGGTGATGCGGTCAAGCTCCCTTAATTCACTCTGGTCTCTTCTCTCGCCCAGGGACGGGGTTTCCGTTTCGCCGTCAATGTAATAGGCCGCGCCCTCGGAACGGTCAACCGCTGAATGCACACGTGTTTTTTCGGAATCGCTTTCGCCAATGACCTTACTAGAAACTTCCTGTTCCACCTTCCGTTTCGCGGGGACAGGAGCTTCTTCTGTCTCGAGGGTCATCGGCGCGGCCTTCTCCTCCGGTTTGACCTCTGTTTCAACCGGCGTGGCCTCACCGAACATCTCATCATCGGGAGACATGAAAATGACCTCTTCCTCTGCCGGCTGTGCCTTTACTGAAGATTCCCCGTGGAGGCGGTCATCTCTTCCGTGCTTTTCAGGCGCGCTGTCCGGTTTCACTTCTCCTGCAGGATGGAGCATCAAATCCTTGTCTCCGGTAACGGCTGCGGCTTCTTTGCCGGCAGTCTTCTCGGGAAACTGTGATTTCACTTTCGCCTGCGGAGAAACACCGTCCTTCCTCTCTCCCGCGGAGCCGGCCTGGTTCCGGCCGGCCATTTCTCGAATAATCCCCCTTACATCTGCATCGGGGGATTTTTCCGCGGTTACGGTTTTCGGCGCCTCTTTGCCTCTTTTTCCCCTTTCCTCCCCCGGTGAAGGCGACTCTTTCTCAAAAAATGGCCTAGAATCCGTCCCCGGCTCATGTGTCTCCTTGGTCTCTGCGAATCCGTCCTTCCGACCAGCTTCCTTCAGCAGGTCGTGGAGCTCGTCGAGTTCTTCATAGAGGTCCTTTTCATTTATCATCAGGAGAGTTTCATTGGCTATCTCTTCGGCCTCTCTCAGGTCAACAGTGCCGATTTGATCGAGATCAAAGCTCTCTCCGCTCCCGAAACCCGCAGATTTACTATCCTCTTCAGTATCCTCAACTAAAGATGGCGCGGTGAGGTTTTCGGTTTCAACGTCATCTTCCGGGATTTCGGGGATTTCGGGGGCTTCGGTGTCATGAATATAGAGAATATCGTCTTCTTCAGTGATATACGGCGCTATTTCGTGTCCCGATTTTGTTTCAGCAGGGATATTCCTGCCGACATGTCGTGTGTGTTCTCCGTCCACATCCAGCATGCCGGCATCCATATATTCAATTTCAGCGTTTCCGGACGGCGCCGTGTCCCTTTTCATTTCCTGTTCTTTTATCGAATTTTTCATACCGGATATATCTAACTGTTACGCAGGGGTCCCGAAAATACACATATAATATTATTTTATTATCGGTAAATATTCAAATTATTATTATACGGACACTCCAAAGAGTATAGGTAACCTTGCCCCAAACCGCAACAATAAAATGCCGTTTCAAACCATACCGGCATTTTTCTTGTTTAATTCTTCTTTGTGTCTTTCTATGGATTTAGTGCACTATTCTGGAATCAGAAGAATCATAAAAAAACGGGAGGATGCGTTAATCGCATCCTCCCGTCCGTTTTGCCGTATACTCCGTGAAATAAAGACTTATCTTTTCGCAACCTTTAACCGCATCTTCATCTTGTACGTTTCAGCCTGAACCAGGAAATATTCCTCCGAATAGGTTTTAACCTCTTTGGATGACAGCTCCTTCATCTTCATTTCGATCTCCGGTATATTCAGTTCGGATTTCGGGTACGCGTTTTCAGCGAGTATGATGAGCTTGTTGTTCCTGATCTCGACAGCGCCGCCTTCGATAACGAAATAATTCGTCGATTTCTCGTCACGAAGCCGCACTTCACCGACGCCCAGTTCCGAGATAAGCGGAGAGTGATTGAACAGGAACCCCATTTCGCCGTTATACGCCTGAACCACGGCGAATCCGACCTGTCCCTCAAAGAGGATCCTTTCGGGGGTAAGAATTGTACAGTCAATCTTATTCATCTTGGGTTACTTCCCTGATTGAATTTTTTCCGCTTTCTCGACAGCCTCATCAATCGAACCGACCATATAGAAGGCCTGTTCGGGAAGGCTGTCGTATTTGCCGTCTATCAGCCCCTTGAAGCTCTTGATCGTGTCTTCAAGTTTTACGTATTTCCCCTGAAACCCGGTGAACTGTTCCGCCACAAAGAAAGGCTGTGACAGAAAACGTTCCATTTTCCGGGCCCTCTGGACCAGAAGTTTGTCGTCCTCGGCGAGTTCGTCCATACCCAGAATCGCGATAATGTCCTGGAGGTCCTTGTACCTCTGGAGAATCCTCTTTACTTCCATGGCCACGCTGTAGTGCTCTTCACCCACCAGGTCGGCGGCAAGGAGTCGCGATGATGAATCGAGCGGGTCAACCGCCGGATAAATCCCCTTTTCAGCGATCTGCCGGGAAAGAACCGTGTTCGCGTCCAGATGGATAAATGCAGTGGCCGGAGCCGGGTCGGTAAGGTCGTCCGCCGGCACGTAAATCGCCTGAACCGAGGTGATGGAACCGTTTTTCGTGGAGGTGATCCTCTCCTGGAGCGCGCCCATTTCGCTTGCCAGCGTCGGCTGGTAACCGACCGCCGAGGGCATACGCCCGAGCAGCGCCGACACTTCGGAACCCGCCTGGGAGAAGCGGAATATATTGTCGATAAACAGAAGAACATCGCGTCCTGACATGTCCCTGAAATATTCGCACATCGTAAGCGCGGTCAGGGCCACCCTGAGCCTTGCTCCGGGCGGTTCGTTCATCTGCCCGTATACAAGGCAGGCCTTGTTGATAACGCCCGATTCCTGCATTTCCAGCCAGAGGTCGTTCCCTTCGCGGGTCCTTTCACCGACTCCCGCGAACACCGAGAACCCTCCGTGCTGCTGGGCGACGTTATTTATCAGCTCCATGATTACAACGGTCTTGCCGACGCCGGCGCCGCCGAAGAGCCCTGTTTTTCCGCCCTTGATATACGGAGCCAGGAGGTCAATAACCTTGATTCCGGTTTCAAATATCTCTGATTTCGGCACCAGCTGGTCGAATTTCGGGGATTCCTGATGAATCGACCTCGTTTCCTTTGCGTCTACCGGCCCCTTTTTATCGACCGGCTCACCCAGAAGGTTGAATATCCTTCCAAGTGTGGCCTCACCGACAGGTACTGAAATCGGCGCGCCCGTATCGGTGATGGTATTGCCCCTGCTTATTCCATCGGTTGATGCGAGGGCGACCGCACGGATCCTGTTGCCGCCAAGGTGCTGCTGGACCTCGCAGACGATGTGCCTTTTATCGCCCATCACTTCGATGTCAAGGGTAAGCGCGTTATAAATGTTCGGAAGATGGTCTTCCGGAAATTCCGCATCGAGTGTCGATCCGATGACCTGTACTACCTTCCCTATGTTCTGACTCATATCAACAACTCCTTCAATTTGATTAAATCATATAGCAAGTATATCTTCACTTACTCCAGCGCAGCGGCGCCGCCGACGATTTCCGCGATTTCGTTTGTAATCTTCGCCTGCCGCGCCCTGTTGTAGGAGATTGTAAGTTCCCTGATCATGTCAGTCGAAGCGTCCGAAGCGTTTTTCATCGCGACCCGCCGGGCGAACTGTTCCGAATATGACGATTCAAGGAAAGCGGTAAATATTTTAACCTTTAAATACAGAGGCAGAATATACGAGAAGATCCTGTACGGGTTCGGCTCGAATATGTACTCCGTATTGACCCGGAGCCTCGCGTCAATTTCTTCCGATTCCGTCTTCGAAATCGGTATCAGCTTGATCATTTCCGGTTTCTGCGACGCGGTGGTGACGACTTTTGTATAGGAAACATACACTTCGTGGACCTCGCCGCTTACGAACATTCTTCGGAGCTCATCGCTGATTTTCGCCGCCTCATCGAAGGTGAGCTTGTCTTCCGGATTTGCGGCGGTTTTGAACATCGGCACTCCGGCGAAATTAAAGTAATTGATCCCTTTTTTCCCCACAACGTAGAGAAGAACCTCTTTTTCGTCTGCTTCAAGCTCCTCTTTCAGTTTCAAAGTGTTGTTGATGATGTTGGTGTTGTAGCTGCCGCAGAGCCCCCTGTTGCCGGTAATCTGCAGGATCAACACCCTTGAGGGGTTCGGGACTTCCCTGAAAAGCGGATCATGGGTGGTCTCGACCCCGGAGGAAAAAAGATTGTTGATGATCTCGTTCACCTTCACCTCATAGGGTTTCGACATTTCAAGACGGCTCTGCATTTTTTTCATCTTGGCCGTCGAAACCATTTCCATGGTGCTGGTGATCTTTTTCGTATTGGTAATCGATTTTATTCGATTTTTAATGTCCCTTTGCTTTGCCACGGCTTTACCTTTACCTGTAGTATTGTCGCTTCAGCTATTTCAGGCCGTCTATGTATTTTTCAACGAACTCGACCGTAACCTTTTTCAGCTCTTCGTCGCTTTTTAGGACACCGCTTTCCGAGATTTCATTGACCAGCTGAGGATAGTTGGCATGGAGATACTTCAGGTATTTTGTTTCAAAATCCTTCATATTTTCCACCGGAACCTTGTCCACAAGCCCCTGAGTTCCCGCAAATATGATCGAGACCTGGTCAGCCACGTCCATCGGGACGTTCTGGCCCTGTTTTAAAATCTCCACAAGCCTCATTCCGCGGTCAAGCTGACGCTGTGTCGCCGCGTCGAGTTCGGTACCCATCTGCGCGAAGGCTTCCAGTTCCCTGAACTGCGCGAGGTCCAGACGGAGCGAACCGGCATACTTTTTCATCGCCTTGATCTGCGCGTTTCCTCCAACGCGGGAAACCGAGATTCCAACGTCAACCGCCGGACGGACGCCTGCGGCGAAGAGGTTCGGCAGAAGATAAATCTGGCCGTCCGTGATAGAAATGACGTTTGTCGGGATGTACGCCGAAACCTCGCCTTCCTGGGTCTCGATTATCGGAAGCGCAGTCAGGCTTCCGCTGCCGAGCTCGTCGGAAAGTTTCGCGGAACGCTCGAGAAGCCGCGAATGGCAGTAAAAAATGTCCCCGGGATACGCCTCACGTCCGGGAGGACGCCTCAGAAGCAGCGAAAGTTCGCGGTACGCGTTGGCCTGCTTGGAGAGGTCATCGTATATGCACAGGGTGTGCCCTTTCTTTTCGTACATGAAGTATTCCGCCATCGCGCAACCCGCATACGGGGCGACATACTGAAGCGGCGCCGGGTCGGAGGCGTTGGCGGCGACGACGATGGTGTATTCCATGGCGCCGTGCTGTTCCAGCTTTTCCACGACCGCGGCCACCGTGGAGGCCTTCTGCCCCACCGCGACGTATACGCAGATGACGTTTTTCCCTTTCTGATTGATGATCGCGTCAATGGCGATCGTGGTTTTTCCGGTTTTCCTGTCGCCGATGATCAGCTCCCTCTGCCCCCTTCCGATCGGGGTCATGGAGTCGATCGCCTTGATGCCCGTCTGAAGGGGCTCTTTTACCGGCTGTCTGTCCGCGATTCCGGGAGCGACAAACTCCAGGGGGCGGAATTTACTTGAATTGATCGGCCCCTTGTTGTCTATCGGCTCGCCCAGAGGAGTGACCACGCGTCCCAGAATCTCTTCCCCGACCGGAACGGCGAGGACCCTGTTAAGCCTTTTGACGGTGAAGCCCTCTTCAATTTTAAGATAGTCTCCGAGAATGGCGCATCCGATCATGTCCTCTTCGAGGTTGAGAACCATCCCCTGTATTCCATTCTGGAATTCGAGCATTTCGCCCGCCATTGCGTTTTCGAGGCCGTTGATCCTGGCGATACCGTCACCGACCTGGATGACGGTCCCGACTTCGCTTATATCAAGCTGGGATTTGAAGCCCTCGATTTCCTTTTTTATTATAGATTTGATTTCTTCGGTTTTAATCTTCATAAGCCGCTTCACTCCTGACTTTGCTGAATAATAAATTTTTACTTATATTTCTAAGATCTTTTACCAAAGATCCGTCAATAACGGTGTCGCCGATTCTGATTATGATTCCGCCCATGATCGACTCGTCGATTTTTTCCTTGAGTATGATCTCTTTATTGAATTTTTTCGACAGAAGCGATCTGATTTTTTCCTTCAACGGCTCGTCCATGGAAGCGGTGGTGGTGACGGTGACTTTCATCCTGTTCTGGGACTCATCAATCTGTTCCATCATGGACTTGTATATGTCCGGAATCAGCTCCTGGCGGTTGTTTTCCACAAGTACGTTCAGCAGATTGATCGTATACTCCGATAGTTTTCCGCCGAAGACTTTTTTGATAAAGTCCCTTTTTGATTCCCTGGAAAAGGCCGGAGAAATGAAATACCGATGAATGTCCCTGTCCGTCGAAAAGAGTTCGGCAAGAAACTTCATCTCTTCTTCCAGTTCCGTCAGGACCTTTTTCTCCTGACCCACCTCCACCAGGGAGAGGGCGTAGACCCTCGAAATATCGTTCGCTGCCACTGTATCAACCCTATTATAAATAAATTATTGCGGGACAGTTCATTACTGAACTGTCCTTATGCTATCAAGGGCCTCTTCAACGAGGCTTTTCTGATCACTGGGATTAAGGTTCTTTTTGACGATTTTAGACGCGATCTCGGTTGAAAGGGACACTATGTCGTTTTTTAGGTCGACAAGCGCCTTGTCCTTGGCAATCTCGATCTCTTTTTTTGCCCTTTCGGTGATTTCCTTCGCCGATCCGTTCGCTTTTTCGATAATTTCGTTTTTAACCTTTTCGGCCTCGTCCTTCCCCTTCGAAATTATCTGGGCCGCTTCATCTTTCGCCCTGTCCATCATTTCTCTGTGCTGACCGAAAAGCTTCTCAGCTTCCTGTCTCGCTTTTTCAGCATTATCGATGTCACCGCGAATTTTCTCCGCCCGGGCGTCCAGTGCTTCAACGATGGGTTTCCAGGCGGCCTTCCACAGGATCAGCAACAGCACGATGAACGTGATGATGGTCCAGAGAAGCAGACCCGGATCAACCTTAAGCAACCCTTCCTGTATGACTTGCATGGCTCGGCTCCTTGCTTACATTCCGATTTTAGTGTACTGGCTGTTCCGCAGACGGCGGAGTTGCAACCGGTGTTTCGGGGCCAATCGGCCGTTTCGGCGCCTGAGTTGCGAGCATAAAGGTAATAACAAGCGCGAAAAACGTGAAACCTTCGATCAGAGCGGCTGCGATGATCATCGCGGTTCTGAGGTCGCCGCTGAGCTCGGGCTGACGCGCCATCCCTTCGATTGCGCCTGATGCCAGTCGTCCGATTCCGAGCGCCGCGCCGATAACAACGAGTCCGGCTCCGAGACCAGCTGCCAGATATGACATACCTAGATATTCCATAGTTCCTCCTACGTTGAACGTAAAATTTTTGTTCTCTATTTTAAAATCAACCTTATGATTGATTTTAATGCGACTCAATGGACCGTCAGTGCGCGTGCATCGACGAACCGATAAACATTGCCGAAAGCGTCGCGAATATGTACGCCTGTATAAAGGCCACCAGAAGCTCCAGCAAATATATCATCAGGGAACCGGCCACCGAGGCTATTCCCACGAAATAGCTTTCGAACATCATAATGAGGTACAGGAATATTATGATGACGATATGTCCCGCCGTCATGTTGGCGAAAAGTCGGACTGTCAGGGCGAAAGGTTTGATCAGAAGGCCTATGAGCTCGATGAGCCAGAGCATCGGGAACAGAAACACCGGAATGCCGTGCGGCACGATGCCGGTGACGATCCACAGGGGCCCCTGCTTGGTGAAGCCGATGACGAACATCCCCAGAAGCGTGAACAGCGCCAGCCCGCCGGTCACCGCGAGGTTACCCGTGGCGGTTGAAGCGCCCGGAAGCAGACCCATGAGGTTGCAGAAAAGTATGAAGAAAAATACGCTGGAAAAATAAGGCATCGCCTTCTTGATGTACTTGTGATCGAAGTTGGGCTCAACAATTTCATCATGGACGAAACCGATAAGCGCCTCCCACAGGTTGACCCAGCGGGACTTGGAACCGAATCGATCCTTCCGGATCATGAAGCCCAGGGGAATGAAAATGAGAATACATAATATCAGGGAAACCCACATCATCAGGACCCAGCGCGTTATCCTCAGGTCCGTCGGGGTCATTCCCGGAATGTTTATCCGCACGTTTTTAAGTATTCTTTCATTGAGGTTGATGGCGATAAAATTATTTATGGTCTTGACGGTCTGCACCACGGGATTATCGCTCGGATTCATTATGACAGGCTGAATGGGGTGGTCCGTAAGATGCCCGACTACTATTTCATACATGCCGCCGTCATGATGGCCGCCGGTGGGAGTGAGCATAAATGTAAGGAACAGAAAATAAGCGAGAACGACAAGCGCGAGAATTACGATGCGTTTCACAGGACACTCCTTCTACACATAATCCAAGTTGTTCTTCGAGCTCAGCTCTATATAGATTGAACCGGTCTTGCCGGCCTACTGCCCATCACAAATAGTACGCATGCTGTCACGATACTCGATTCAGGTGCCCTCTCCGTGAACACATATAGATTACATGCATTAAAAATCAAGATAATTTTTTACATCCATTTTACCCTTTTTTTATCTTCCCCACACGCTTTTCTTTCTTTATCTTCTTTCTCTTCCCTTGCGATTTCCTTCAGCTCCTTGAGGAGCAGATAAAACCCGAGCCCCATTCCCACAAAGGCTCCCGCGGATACGAAAAGCGGCGACTTGCCGTAATGATTGTCCAGTTTGTATCCGCCGATTATAAAGGCCGTTACGGTAATCGCGAGCTGAAGTCCCATGGTTATGTGAGCGAATACCGGACGGGTCGTTCTTCCTTGTTTCACTGTACCATGTTCCCGCGTTAAGATAAAATAATTGGACAACCACCCCTATTTTTGTCAATGTTTTTTTTTGATTTTATTCCAACATAGCAACATTGATAATGTAATTTTCATAAAAATTTTTATATAAAAGCCTTGTTTCCAAAACCGCGCAACTGCTTTCCCCCAAATGGGTTAAGCGCCTGCGCCGTTATGACGATAATTAATTCGCAGACCAAACCCGGGGGAATGAAAATGAAACTATCCGTCAAATTGATACATCAGAACGATGAAATAATCGCGAACTGCCCGGAGCTTGATATAAACTGCTACGGATCGGACCGGAACGAGGCCATACGGAGGATAAAGAAGGTGATCCACTTTTATATCGACGCGGCCAAGGAGCTGGGGCTTAATGTGGAAAAAATGTATGAGCTCAACATAGACGGCGAACGTGACGGCGGCAAAGGCGCAGCCGAAAAAGAGCCGGACCATCACCAGACAATCAATTGACCGCACCCGCAAATAAGATGAATCATATGCCCCTTAATTCGCTCTCTATTACGGAAAATCCTTCGCGTTTCAGCAGATCCTCCTCCCAGGACTGACGAAAAACCATTCTCTTCCTGTCCCGGATCTGCGCTTTAATCGCCCCCATGGCCTTTTCAAAGGAATTCACGGACACTCCGGCGGGAGAAATGATTCCTTTTTTTCGCGATCGTTCCATTATGGCAAGCATCATATCGTAGTCACGGCGCACTTCAGCGGGTGTCACGGTCACCTTTGAAAGAATGACGTCATCCATGTACCCGGACGCAAGCGCATGGCGGCGGTTGATTTCCCACATTCTGGCATATTCCTCAGTGGCGCAGATTCCCTTTCGGGACGCCTCCCGATATATCAGCCCTTCAGCTAAAATCTGTTTCGCCCAGTCTATTCTGAGCTTTGCCGGAATGTCCTCCAAGCCCATGGCTTTGTTTCTGGCCAGATACACTCCCGAAAGCACCCGATTGAGATCGGAGACGGTGAAGACGTCGCCGCCTATCGAAAAAATAACAGTTTCCGCGGCGCCCCGGGAAGCCTGCGCGGCGGCGTCGATTACATCGGACTCCGCCAGCAGCCGCCGTTCGAGGCAGTCTTTCATCCGCATTCTGAGGAATTTTCGCATCGCCTCGGCGGCGGGTCCGCTTACGCCGAAGCTGTCGAAGTTGTCCCGGTCCAGATGTCTGCGATCAAGCAGCGTAACGACCCCCGCGCGCCCGTCCGCGACCGCCGGACCTGAAAAGGTGGCACCGATTTTCGCGGAGAACAGTTCGTCGGGGATTTCGGCGCCCGTCATTCCCCGGACAACAAATTTCACAACCGGGGATGACACGGCAAAGCCGGTTTTTTTTACCGCCCTTTCAAGGGGCGCTCCGCCGTTCAATTCCCGGGCCAGGGATTCCGCACTCTTCAGCGCGGGGATGGGGGCGGCGTCCGGGCGAAACCCGACCACCCTGATTTTCGCCGCATCACCCTCGAACCACCCTTCCCGGTCGAGTTTTCTTTCGTAAAAATCGGCGCAGAAGCTCTTTTCCACGAATTTAATCAGAAAATTGAAATTATCGCTCCGGTGGTATCCTGCTTTTTCAGCCTCCCTGATCGTCAGGATTTCAAGTGCCATTCTTTTCAGCTTCCTTCTCTGTTCGGCTTTCCGCAGCATGACCGCGTCAACGTCATCGCCCCTCCCCTCGAGCCAATGCAGAAACTCGCCCCTGGTAATGGCAGTACCGCCCGTTCTGGCCATGACCGAATCTTGACCGGCGCACCCGGCCGCGCAGAGAAGGAGCAGGACAAGGCCCGCAATAAAATCAAACACTCGAAATTTCATGTGTGTCTCCTGGAATCAGTGACGAACAATGGCGTAACCGGTCCGGTTGTCAATACGGATTTAATACTGAAAACGGGCGCCCAGCTGGAGATTGATGTCGCTGCGGTTTCTCATGTCAACGACAGATTCGACGGAGATCCGCGTTATGAAGAGGTTTATGTCGAATCCGATTATAAAGAGGGGGTGATACAGTTTTGGACGGTACAGTGTGTCGGCCGTCGCGGAGATATATCCGATCTGGTCGGTACCCCTGTTGGTGATATAATCGGTATTGGTCGTGACGCCGATGCCGTACGCAAGCGCCTTCATCTCGAACGTACCGTACCCGAGTGTGATGCCGGCGCCGGTGTACACGGAAAAAATCCAGAATATATCAAAAAATACGAGGCCCTCCAGGGTGACCGAAGCCATGTACCAGCGCATTTTCGCGCTGTAAATGCTGTTGAGCACAACCGGAGCCGGCTGTATTCCTGATCCTCCCGTATCGACAAGGATTGTACCCAGATCGTACGGATATTTGCCGTCAAAGCTGAGAGTCCCGCTCATAACGTCCGCGCCCAGGGAGAGTACGATCCCCCCGAAATGAAACAGCCCCGGAAATATGATGACCCGGTCCACGGTGCGGTAGCGGAATTTCGCGCCCGCCGAATACAGATTTATGCCTGTTAGAGACGCATAGGAAAAGTCGACCGGGGGGCGGTATATGCTGTCATTATACATGAAGAATTTCAGAAACAGGTCCAACCGGTCGTCGAGCCCGATGCCGGCGAATATGGCCGGATTGGGTCCGAAGCCGGGATAGTAACCGCGGGGGCGATCGAGATCATCGTCGAAAAACTTCATGTTCGCCATTCCGACGTTCAGCGATAGCCCCACGAAGAAATGCCCCGGGCCGCCAAGCGACGACGTGCCCACCGGATATCCGCCGATGTTCGCGAGCAGGATGGCGGTGGCGAAAGCGGGGCCGGTGGTGTTGAAAATGTTCTCAATTTCGGACTGGTACTGCAGCACTCCTTCGACCGGCACAAAAGGCGTCCCCGAGCTGTCGATAATGATTCCGGAGTAGGATGGGGACGATAGACGAAGCACTATCCCCATGGTCAGGGCAGTGATGATACTGAATTTTTTTATCGAACAATGGGAGCGCATACGCTTATATTGTCGGCATTTTCGCGGGAAAATTAACCATCACGCGTAAGGCTGCCGTCACCCTTTTTTTCAAGAGACATCTGGATCTGCGCATAGGCGGAATGGTTGTGTATGGACTCGAAGTTTTCCGATTCCACTGAAAACCAGAGAATACCCTTGAGCTCCATGAGCTTTTCCGCGGCGTTTCTCACAATGTCCTCTACAAACACGGGGTTTTCATAGGATTTTTCCGTGATATACTTCTCATCTTCCCTTTTGAGAAGAGAGTATATATCAGAGCTGGCCGAGGATTCGGCAATCTCGACTATTGTCTCGATCCAGATTTTTTCCCGCGCCTGTATGGTAACTGACAATATTGACCGCTGGTTATGCCCTCCGTACCGGCTTATCTCCTTGGAACAGGGACAGAGGGAGAGTACAGGGACCCGGATTTCCATGGTATAGTAATCGTTGTCGGAATTGCCGGATATACGGCAGGCGTATTCCATTTTCGCCGACTCCCCGGACACCGGCGCCTTTTTGGTGATAAAATAGGGAAACTCTATGTCGAAATGGGATGTTTCCGCCTCCAGCGTGGTCCTCATCTCGTTCAGGATGTCGCGGATATTGAGGGTGCTGATACCGCGCCGGTACCTGTTGAGGATTTCGATGAAACGGCTCATGTGGGTGCCGCGAAAATCGTGGGGCAGATTGACGTACATGTTCACTCTGGCGACGGTGTGCTGCTCGCCGTCGGCACGGTCGAGCACCACCACCGGATAGGATATGTCCTTTACCCCGACCTTGTTGATCGGTATATTCCTGTGGTCATGCTCGGATTGAATGTCTCGCAAGGATTTTCTCACTTTTTTCCCCGGACTGGTCATGCGATAAAATCTACGGTAAAGTTCTCCGGTTCTGTGCCGGCTATCACCATAAGGTAGTACAGATTTCCGGACCGTTCAATAAATTTCAATCTTTTATCATGCGGGAGCGTTGAAAAGGTGTCTCGGGGGCCCCCAGGCCGTCATGGGGTCAGAATCAGTGGTCCTGAATCGGTAACGGCCACCGTATCCTCGAACTGGGCCGACAGCTTTCCGTCGGCGGTCACCGCGGTCCACCCGTCCTCCAACGTGACGACCCGGAATGTCCCCTGGTTGATCATCGGCTCCACCGCCAAAACCAGTCCCTCCCTGAGCTCCATGCCGGTCCCCCTGGTGCCGTAATGGGGGACCACCGGCTGCTCATGAAGCTCAAACCCGATACCGTGGCCGGTAAACGCCCGCACCACGCTGTATCCGGCTGATTCCACAAATTCCTGGATTGCCGCGCCGATATCGCCGAGATGGTTGCCGGGGACCATCTCCGCGATGCCGCGATCGAGAGCCTCCCGGGCGGTTTTGCTGAGGAGATCGGCGGATTCGCTTACTTTTCCGGCCTTGAAGGTCCGACAGGCGTCGCTGAAATAACCGTTCAGGGCGACACCGATGTCCACTTTTACGATGTCCCCTTCCCTGATGCGCTTCTTTTTTGAGGGGATGCCGTGCACCACTTCATTATTGACGGATATGCAGGATGAGTGACTGTATCCCGGCACCGTCTTGAAGGCGGGTCGCCCTTTTTTTCTGTTGATGGATTGTTCGATGACGGTATCGAGCTCCCAGGTGGTGAGCCCCCGTAAATCCATTGAAGCGATCCGGCGAAAGATGTCGCCGAGTACCGCGCCGGATTCCTTTATCTTTCGGATATCATCGGCGCTTTTAAGCCGGATTCCTCGGGATTTTACCGTCATCTCGGGCGCTCAAACCGGTGCACACGGCGGTTACGCATCCACCGCGGCGGCCTCCTTGACCGGCTCCGGCGCTTTTTCAGCTTCCGGGAGGAGACCCGCGGCCTGTTTTATCCTGATCTCGATATCCTTCGCCAGCCCGGCGTTATCCAGGAGATACTTTTTCGCGTTCTCCCTCCCCTGCCCGATCCTGTCATCGCCGTAGGAAAACCAGGTACCCGACTTCTTTATGATTTCATACTGCACCGCCAGGTCCAGGATGCCTCCCACCCGGGAAATGCCGGAATTGAACATGATATCGAACTCCGCCTGCCGGAACGGGGGCGCGACCTTGTTTTTCACGACCTTCACCCTCACCCTGTTCCCGGTGGCCTCTTCTCCGGATTTAAGGGTCTCCACCCTTCGTATGTCGAGCCGGACCGACGAGTAGAACTTCAGCGCGTTGCCGCCGGTGGTGGTCTCCGGTGAGCCGAACATCACGCCGATCTTGTGCCTGATCTGGTTTATGAATATGACGCAGGTCCTTGACTTCGAGATGACGCCGGTGAGCTTCCTGAGCGCCTGGCTCATGAGCCGCGCCTGGAGCCCCATGTGGGCGTCCCCCATATCGCCGTCGATCTCCGCTTTCGGGACCAGCGCCGCGACCGAGTCGATCACGATCACGTCCACCGCGCCGGACCTCACCAGCGCCTCGGTGATCTCGAGGGACTCCTCGCCGGTGTCCGGCTGGGACACAAGGAGTTCGTCGGTGTTGACGCCGAGTTTCCCCGCGTAAATGGGATCCAGGGCGTGTTCTGCGTCGATGAATGCGGCCACACCCCCCTCCTTCTGGGCCTCGGCGACGATGTGAAGCGACAGCGTTGTCTTCCCCGAGGATTCAGGCCCGTATATTTCGATCACCCTGCCCCTGGGAACGCCGCCGATACCCAGGGCCACGTCGAGCTCCAGCGATCCCGTTGAGATGGCGGGGATTCTTGCAGGCCGGGCATCCCCCCCGAGCTTCATGATGGACCCCTTGCCGAACTGCTTTTCTATCTGCATGATCGCCGATTCCAGAGCCTGGGTTTTCTGGGTTTGTTCTTTTTGTTCCGACATTTCACTGCTCCTGTAGCTGAATTTCCGCCGTGACTCCCGGGCGGAGTATAATCAATTAACGCATTAGCGGCCCGTATCGCGAAAGGAATTCCGCGATGCTCCTTTTTTTTCTGATCTGCGCGGCGGTATGCCGCGCCGAACAGCGATTCCGGTGTCCGACGCGGTATTTTTATGTCACTTGAGCATAACAAATGCAGAAAGGCAAGCAAAATATGAAAATTTTACTACATTTTTGTGTAGTTACCGCATCAGGGCGACACCTTTTTCATGTTCCTGTGCGTTTCACCCGCCATTTTCATGTATTCCAGCTTGTTGAGGCCGTCGACGAAAGAGAAAATCCCGGCGACTGAGATATCGATGCTGTGTCCGACACCGAACACCTTGAGCTCCCTGCCGTTATGCTCCTCGGCAATGACCGCCGACACTTCCGACAGCGCGTCGGAGCCGCCGGTTATGGCCACCAGATTGAAGGACTTCAGCTCGGCCCTGGTGCCGGTGATCTTTTTCACCGCCTTGATGCCCGCGTCGACGCCGCCGTTCCCGTGGGCCACTTCAAAATTCACCGTACTGTTGCTGTAATGGTCTTTCAGCGTCACCATGGCCATGGGGGGGGAATGCATGCCGGTCGATATCTGCACGTTTTCCACCTTGTACCTGCGCTTTTCCTCGTCCCTGTACATGGCTTCGCTTACCAGCGTCACCAGGTCTTCATCGAAAATCTCCTTTTTCCTGTCAGCGAGGTCCTTGAAATATTTGAAAAACCGGTCCATTTCATCGGAGCTGAGATCAAAACCGAGCAGTTTCAGCCGTTCGGTCACCGCATGTCTTCCGGAGTGCTTGCCCAGCACCAGCGTTGACCGGCTGATGCCGATGTCCTCCGGCTTCATGATTTCGTATGTCATGGCGTGCTTGAGCATCCCGTCCTGATGAATCCCCGATTCATGGGCAAAGGCGTTTTCGCCGACTATCGCCTTGTTCGGCTGGACCGACACGCCGGTGATCCGGGTGAGCAGTTTGCTGGTGGTCATGATCTGTTTCGTGTTCACGTCGGTGAAGACATTGTAGAGATCGCTTCGCGTCTTCAGCGCCATGACTATTTCCTCCATTGAGGTGTTGCCCGCACGCTCACCGATCCCGTTGACCGTGCACTCTATCTGCCGGGCCCCGGCCTCGACCGCTGCGAGCGAATTTGCGACGGCGAGCCCGAGATCGTTGTGGCAGTGCACTGAAATCACCGCCCGGGATATATTCGCGACATGCTCGAAAAGATAACGCAATTTGCGGTAGAATTCGGTCGGGATGGTATAGCCGACCGTATCGGGAATGTTCACCGTGCCGGCGCCCGCCTCGATCACCGCGAACACCATTTCCGAAAGATATCCGAGATCGCTTCTGGTTGCGTCCATGGGAGAAAACTCGACGTCCCCGACGAAACTCCTCGCGTATCGTACCGCGTCCACCGCCAGCTTCAGCACCTCATCCCTGGTCTTTTTCAACTGATGCTGGATATGAATGTCAGAGCTCGATATGAAGGTGTGAATCCGCGGTTTGTCCGCCCCTTTTATCGCCCCCGCCGCCGCGTCGATGTCCCCTGTATTCGCCCTGGCAAGCGCGGCGACCCCGATGCCCCTGGCTTTCTCTGAGATAAGCTGGACCGCGTCGAAATCGCCCTGTGATATCACCGGAAACCCGGCCTCAATCATGTCGACGTTCAGCTTTACGAGCTGTTCGGCCAGCCTGAGTTTCTCCTCGATATTCATGCTGAAACCGGGGGACTGTTCCCCGTCGCGCAGTGTGGTGTCAAAAATGATCACTTTTTCTTTTTCTTTTTCTTTCATATCGATGCTCCATTGGTGAAATATCTGCTTCCGCTGCTACAAGTTATAAAAAAAGCCGTCACGAGATCGTGACGGCTTCTGATTTTCAATTGAATCCAGGCATCACAATCCCGGCCGCGCTCCGTATTCGAGAAGGAGCAGGCTGTTGAAAAGAAGTCCGGCCAGACCCGGAAATTTTTGTGAATTGTAACGCATTCTTACACTCCAAATTATTGTAACAGTACTTAATACAACAAGAAATGCAAAAAGCCGCACTTTGTCAATAGTATTTATAACGAAATGCATAAAAAAATCATCTTGACGAAATTAAATGTTTGTTTATACCGATAAAACTCTAATTATGGCCGAGACATGCCCGATTCATAATTATGGAACAGAAGAAAAAAGTAACGGGTTACATTTACACCTACAGCAAGAAGGCGCGCGATACGATTATCGGCATTGCGAAAAACTTCCTCGTCACCTACGGCGTTCAGGACATATCCGGGAACCTGTTCTCATGCGTCGATGAAATCGTTAAAAACGCGGTAAAGGCCAATTACAAGTATATACTCATCTCTGATGAAATACTGAAAAAACTCGCCGAATCATATCCCGATAAAAGCCCCTCGCAGCTGAAAAAGGAAATCTGCGACATTGTAAAGGTCCATGAAACCTTCGAGCATCTGGCCGGGGACGTTCTGAAACACAAGAACATTTCGGAAGAAGTCCGCGAGATACTCAACGAGGAATCGAAATACCTGAACATCAAAGACAGGGCGTATCTCGAAAAAAGGACCATGACGGAAGAGGAGCAGTCCCGTTTGCGGCGGTTTCCGCATATCAACTACATGAAAAAAAGGATCAAAGAGCAGGATATCAAGATCATTCTGAAAATGCAGTCGGACGGGGATTATATCTACATTGAAGTGACAAATACGGCGCCGATACTCTCCCACGACCTTCACCGGATATATCAGAAACGGGATGAATACAAAAAATATAAAAGCAAGGGGATGGAGTATAAATTTTTTGTAAACAACCTCGATACGTCCGAGTCCGGGTTCGGCCTCGGATACGCCACCATCGACAGCGTCCTGTACCACTGGGGCCTTGACCCGGAACGCGCGATAACCATCATTACCTCGATCGATACCACCGTAATGCTCACGATTCCGCTGTCGGAACTGAAAAAATAGCGTTCCTCAGAGATTCACATTAATCAAATCCCCCCATCCGCATATTTGACTTGACACGCTTCAAATTTATATCAATCCTCCATGTATCCGACAACGCAGAACTTGGGAGCACACTCATGAAAAACACTCTCCTGGCGGTAACAATAACGGCATCCCTCTTTGCAGTTTCACTGAACGGCTGCACGAAGGATGATTACACCGGTACGACCCTTACCGGAAGCTTCGATATGGAAGGTCATCGCGGCGCCAGGGGGAAGCGCCCGGAAAACACGATTCCCGCGTTCCTCTACTGCATGGAGCAGGGGATGACCACCCTGGAACTGGATACGGTCGTGACCAGGGACAAAGAACTTATCATTCACCATGACACCGAACTGAACGGAACTATCTGCCTGGACAGCCGGGGAAATCCGGCGCAGCCGGTGCCGGTAAAGAACCTCACGGTGGCCGAGCTCAAGACATACGATTGCGGCGCCCTTAAAAACGAAAAGTTTCCTGAACAACAGCCGCAAAAAGGCACACGATTATCGACGCTGAAGGAACTCTTCCGGTATGTGCGCGCCTACGAGAAAGACCGCGGCATCGCCACTCCCTTCATGTTCAACGCAGAGATCAAGCTGGAGGACAACGCGGGAATCGACGCGATACTGGAGGCGGCGCGCCTGATGGTGAAAGCGATTGAAGACGCGGGCATGACCGACCGGGTAATCGTGCAGAGTTTCGTCATGGAAGCGCTGAAGGAGGTCCGCCGCCTGAACCCTTCCATCAGGACGTCGGCGTTATTCGAGCCGACATACCCCCAGGGGTTTCTTCTCACCATCGGAGCGGCGGCGAACAGCGACGAAATTATCGAGAAAACGGTCCAGACGGGTGCGAGCATAATCTCCCCCTATTATCTGTACTGCTCCGGAGATTTCATTAAAAAATGCCACGACAAAAACATCGCGGTGGTCCCCTGGACTGTAAATGAGACGGATATAATGGAAAGGCTCATGAAGCGGGGCGTCGACGGCATTATCAGCGATTATCCGGACAGGCTGAAAAAAGCATATGACGACCATAAGAAGGCGGCGCTCAAATGACATTTTTTTTCAACAGCAGCTTTTTTTTCGGCGAAGCCGTACTGAATGATCTCCACATTTTTATCGGCTCATGGCTCGACCGTGTCATGTACTGCATCACCGTGCTGGGAAACGAATCGTTTTATATGGTTGTCCCGCCGGTGATCTACTGGTGCTTTGAAAAAAAACGCGCTCTGAAAATCATCATCATATTCCTCATCTCGAGCGCCGTTAATTCCATCGCCAAGGACGCCGGGCAGATGCCGAGACCGGACGCGGCCCGGCTTCTTTCGGGAATCCGCGAATTGAACATCGCCTATAAACCGGACGGCCCGGGATTTCCCAGCGGACATACCCAGGGGGCGGTCGCTTTCTGGGGGTCGCTGATGTGGTACTTCCGGTTTCCGGCCATTCAGGCCGTCGGCATCTCCCTGATACTTCTGATCCCCTACTCGCGGATTTATCTGGGGGTCCATTTTCTCGGTGACGTAATAGGCGGCTATATCATCGGCCTCGCGATTCTTCTTATCATGATTCCCCAAACGGAATTTTTCGACCGAAATATCGACCGCTTTAACGAGTATATCATCCTTTCGGCGGGACTGGTGCTCCCCTTTGCCGCGTTTCTCGCATCGCCGTCTGATTACGTGTACTCCTCGCTCGGCACGCTGTCCGGGCTTGTTACCGGCGCGGTGATCGCCGAAAAAAGGGTGGCGTTCAATCCCAGGAACACGCATGCGGCCACCGCGATAAAAATCGCCGCGGGACTTGCCGGGCTCTTTGCGCTGAAATCTGGCCTGAAGCATATTCTTCCCGCGCAGGAAATTTTCGGATACCTCCGGTATTTCACTCTCGGAATCTGGTGCACGCTTCTGGCGCCAATGATTTTCAGCAGGTTCAGGATGTTGAAAGGGGCGGTGGAACTCTCGGAGTCCTGACAGTGTTCGGACTCGTTGAGGCAGATAGGCGCATTCTGAGGGCGCTGATCCCGTTTGCCCGGAAACGGATGACGAAAAAATCGGCTCTCCGGCCCCGTCACTTCGCCTTGATCGTGGCCAGGGTGAATTTGGGTATCCCGGCCTGATTAAGCAGGTCCATCACCTTCACGATCGTCTCATAACTCGCGTTTTTATCCCCCCTGATCAGCACATTGGTGTCTTTCTGGAGAGTGTCCTTTCGTTTTCTGAATTCATCAAGGAGAGTGTTCACTTCGTATTTGGTATCGTTGAGGAATATTTCGTTTTTGTCGGATACTGAAACAACCAGTTTGTTGTCCTCATGAGAGCCGCTTTTCACCGCGGTGGGAAGATTGACCACAATGGAGGTGACGCGTCCCTGGCCCGCGTGGTAGGTTAGAATGAAGAAAATCAAAAGGGTAAACGACAGGTCAATCAGCGGAGTCATATCCATGATAGACCGGTGAACAAACCTGCTTTTCATGTTCCATTTCATGTCAATCGACCAGCAGGTTGCCGAATGTATTGGAAATGAATTCCACTTCTTTCACGTAAAACTCGACCTGGCTGACCATATAATTGTAGAACATCCAGGAGGGAATCGCCACCATCAGCCCGATAATCGTGGTCAGGAGCGCCTCCGATACCCCGTAGGCAAGAAGATTCGACGCATCCGCCCCCCCCTGATACAGGGCCATAAAGGATTTTAACAGGCCGGTTACCGTGCCGAACAGCCCGAGCATCGGCGATATGGTGGCGATGGTGGCGATAATACCCACATTCTTTTCAATGTTTGTTATCGCCTTTCTTGATGATCCGAGTATGACCCCTTCATGCATCGTTTTCCTGTCATGATGCAGAAGAATATCATTGATGATGGACACAATGGGACCCGAATATGACGCCAGAAAGTTCTTGGCGGACTCAAAATCCTTCTTCTTAAAGAGAAGAATCACCGTATCGGAAATTACGCGATAGTCATGGTTTATTTTCCGGTAATAGGTCACCCTCTCGATTATAACCGCCATCGAAACGATAGAGCAAAGAATAATCGGAATTATCGTCACCCACATGTTCCATGATGTAAAAAACGCGATCAAAGCCCTTCCATCCATCATTATACCCCGTTATTCATTAACTGAAACACTACTTCATCCGGCAGGCCTATCAATAATCAACCGTATTTTTAATAGTCTATAGTATGACAATAAAATGCGATCACAGTTACGATATGTCTTCACTTTCATGATCCAGCATCAGAATATGGCCGAATCTTTCCTTCTTTGTCTCCAGGTACTTTACATTATGCTGATGGGGCCTCTGTTCATGTTTCCGTTCCGATACCTCGACCCCATATTTTCTCAACTCTCCGGTTTTCTCCGGATTGTTTGTCATAAGTATCACGCTTTTTATTCCGAGTTTCTTCAGCATTTCCGCCGGAATCCGGTAATCCCTTTCATCCGGCTTGAATCCCAGCATAACGTTCGCCTCAAGAGTATCGAAACCTCCGTCCTGAATGGCATAGGCCCGTAATTTATTTACGAGACCGATTCCTCTTCCTTCCGCCATGTGATAAAGAACAACACCCCGCCCTTCCTTTTCAATTATTTCAAGCGCCTCATGGAGCTGCGGACCGCAATCGCACCTTTTGCTTCCCAGCGCGTCTCCGGTAAGGCATGCGGAATGGATTCTCGTGAGCATGTTTTCGCCGTCTCCGACATCGCCTTTCAGGACGACAAGGTGGTCTTTGCCGTCAATATTGTTTACAAAACCGATAATCCTGAAGCTGCCGAACTCTGAAGGAAAATCCGCGACTGAGACGAGTGTCACGCATACATCCTTCGGGCAATCGGCGCAGTCCATTCCGAGTTCGCAGTTCTTTAACTGATCGAGATCCTGGAGGAGTATATCCTCTATCGTGGGCGCATTCATTTATGTTACCTTTAAATAAGAAAGGCTTGTTGCCATTGCAATAAAATGTCAAGCACTATCAATTTCAAACGACAATGAAAAAACACGCATGTTCCCTGATCATTGCGTAAGGCTTGCCGCTGCGCTCCTTCATCATCGCGGCCTCTGCGTAAACCGCCCCGCATCGCCGCGGGGTCGCCTCCAATGAATTTCCAGGCACAAAAAAAACGGGGCCGACCTTCCGGTTCAGCCCCGTTTTCAGTGTCGCGGACGTCCGGTCCGGTCTCAGTAACGATAGTGGTCCGGTTTGTACGGGCCGTCCATCGGAACACCGATGTAATCGGCCTGCTCCTTGGTTAGCTTTGTCAGCTTCACGCCGAGTTTTCCGAGATGCAGCGCGGCCACTTCCTCGTCGAGCTTCTTGGACAGGGTATATACCCTGTTGTCATGCCTGTGTTCCGCCAGCTCGATCTGCGCCAGCGACTGGTTGGTGAAGCTCGTACTCATGACAAAACTGGGATGGCCGTGGGCGCATCCAAGGTTCACCAGCCTCCCCTCGGCGAGCACGATAATGGACCTGCCCGACTTCAATGTCCACTTGTCGACCTGGGGTTTGATGTTTTCCCTTGTGCATTCCTTTGTGTCTTCGAGATAGTGCATGGCGATCTCGCTGTCGAAGTGGCCGATGTTGCAGAGAATCGCGCCGTCCTTCATCTTTTCCATGTGCGCTCCGGTCACCACATCGACATTGCCGGTGGAGGTTATGAAGATGTCCCCGAGTGACGCGGCTTCGTCCATGGTGGTCACCTCATACCCTTCCATCGCCGCCTGGAGCGCGCAGATCGGGTCGATCTCTGTGATCAGCACCCTCGCGCCGAACCCCTTCATGGACTGGGCGCAGCCCTTGCCGACGTCGCCGTACCCGCAGACAACCGCGATCTTTCCCGCCACCATAACGTCGGTCGCGCGCTTGATCCCGTCGGCCAGCGATTCCCGGCATCCGTAAAGATTGTCGAACTTCGATTTGGTGACGGAGTCGTTTACATTGATTGCGGGGAACAGCAGCTCGCCGTTGCGTTCCATCTGGTAGAGCCTGTGGACGCCCGTGGTTGTTTCTTCAGAAACGCCCTTGATGCGCTTCACGTTTTCGGTCCACCTGGAGCCGTTTCTTTTCACGTTCTCCGCGACCCTTTCAATGACGATACGAAACTCCTTGTTGTCATACTTCTTATTCAGGACCGAGGGGTCTTTTTCGCATTTCACCGCCCAGTGCACGAACATGGTCGCGTCGCCGCCGTCATCCACGATGAGGTCGGGACCGGAACCGTCCGGCCAGGTGATGGCCTGTTCGGTGCACCACCAGTACTCTTCCAGCGTTTCCCCTTTCCAGGCGAACACCGCCGCCGTCCCGGCCTTCGCGATCGCCGCGGCGGCATGGTCCTGGGTGGAAAATATGTTGCATGAAGCCCATCGAACCTCGGCGCCGAGGGCCTCCAGCGTTTCAATCAACACCGCGGTCTGGATGGTCATGTGCAGGCTCCCCATCACCTTCAGACCCTTCAGCGGTTTGTTGGGACCGTATTTTTTCCGCACCGCCATGAGGCCGGGCATTTCCGATTCGGCGATGGTAATCTCCTTGCGCCCCCACTCCGCAAGCGAAAGATCCGCCACCTTGTTTTTCAGTTTCGGATCCAGTTCAAGATATGCGCTCATTGTTTCCTCCTACAAAACAGATTTCAGTATATTGCGAGTCGGGGGCTATGGCGTCACCCCCGGTATCACGCCCGATTCATCCCCCGTCGCGCCCCCCGCCCGGCGATTTTTCACTCCGGTAAAGCACCAGATGGAGTCCCTTTGCCACTTCGAACCGCCGGTCTTCAAGAACGCGGAAGCCGGCGTTCCGAAGCCACTGCCGCACCTCATCGGCTCCGAAGCCGAGCCATCGGTGATTATAGACCGCCCTCATCTCTTCCCTGTCGTGTTTATCAAAATCCGCCATGATGAAAATTCCTCCGGGCCTGAGCACCCTTGCGGCTTCGATCACCGCTTCAGCGGGACGATTGACGTAATGGAGCACCAGGTTCATCACCACCGCATCCATCTCCCTGTCCCTCATGGGGAGATGCTCGATCGATCCGAGCCTCAGATCCACCGCGTCCCCGAGCCCGCCAAGACGCCGCGCCGCTTCGGCCAGCATATTGGGCGAATTATCGACACCGATCACGCGCGCCGCCCTTTCCGAAAGCAGGTCAAGGAGCTCACCGGTACCGCAGCCGATGTCAGCGGCCGTTTCACAGGAATGGATGCGCGTGACTATCTCCCGGTTTATTTCAAGCCCGCCGAGTATCTCGTTTTTCATATAATCCCATTCGGGGGCGATGGAGTCGAAATACCGGCTTTTTTTCTTTATCCCCTCATCGAGCACCTTCTCGAGATTTTTAAGATCCCCGGAGAGTTCAGCGTCCGATGAGAGTACCGGGGTCAGAGCCTGAAGGAATTCCCCGGCCTTCCCGGTCGCCGAAGCATGGTAGAATACCCAGAGACCGTCCCGCCTGGAAGAGAGGAAACCGGTATCGGTCAGTATTTTCAGGTGACGGGATATCCGGGACTGCCCCATGCCCATGACCGATACTATTTCGTTCACGTTCAGCTCATGATGCCGAAGAAGGTTGAGTATCCTCAACCGTGTGGAGTCTGCCAGCGATTTAAAAAATGAGGTAATTTCCATATATATTACTATATCAAGATATATTGATATAGTAATATACTGTGTGCGTAGTGTCAACAAAAATAACAGAAAAATAGTCAGAAAATATGCAAATTGTCCTGGTACTTATAAAAATACCGAATCCAGCCGTTCCGTTAAATTCCATTAAATAATTGACGTATCATTTTATTTATGGCTCACTACTCACCATTGCATCAGCCGTACCTGGATCCAGCTGCATGACGACAAATCGGATTTTCAAGAGGTCTGTATGAACCGCATCCATGGAATTTTCATTACAGCCTTTTTCCTTATGATGATGACAATGCCGCGAACAGATCTTTACGCCCAGGGAAGCCCCGGAATCTCCGACGCCGAAGTGACGCGAAGAACAGCCCATATCCAGTCTGTACTGGACAGAGGACAGGCGGCGGCGCAGGCGTGGTGGTACGGATGGATGGGCATTTACGGCGGCGCGACTGCAATCCAGGCCGGATTGTCGGCCCATCACTGGAACGATTTCGAAAGAAGCAGGAGTACCGATTATGTCAGGAAAAGAACCCCGGAATTCAGCCAGGACATGCTCGTGGGAGGGGCCACAACCCTTCTGGGCCTTGGCGGGCTGCTGGTGATGCCATTCTCGCCCGCATATGTTCCTGACAGGCTAAGGCAGCTTCCGGAAAACACGCCGGAAGAGCGGAGATATAAACTGCAGGTCGCCGAATCTCTTCTTTATGAATGCGCGCAGGTGGAGATAGAGGGCTGGGGACTGACAACGCACCTTCTGAACCTCGGGGTGAATCTCGCCGCGGGCCTCGTTATCTGGCTCGGCTTCAACAGGCCATGGTACGACGGACTCATAGTGTTCGCCGAGGGGGAGGCGGTATCTCTCATCAACATATTCACGCAGCCGCGGCGGGCCATCGGAGACTACAGGGATTACCGCAGGCAATTCTACGGCGGCGCGTCCCGCCTGCCCGAGGAAAACGAATGGTTTGTGTCCTTTTACCCGGTCGGGATCGTTGCGGGAACGAGATTTTAACGGATGCCGCGGCGCCGATCCGGGAAATGTCACCTTTTAGTGAACTTCCCTCTTTTTTTTCTTATACTGTAGTAATATAGATACGCAAGGAGCGGTTCCTGACCATGAAAATGATCTACCTTACCGATATACACGGCATGTTCAGCCAGGTGGCCACGCTCCTGTTTGAAACGATCGCAGACGTATACGTCATAGGGGGGGACCTCATCGACATCCCCTTTTACAACCTGGACACCGCGATATATTATCACGATCAGCAGACGTTCTTCCAGAGCCTGAGAAAAAAAATGGAAAAAGAAGACATGGTGATGGAAGAGTTCGTCGATTATCTCATGGAATTCCCGGACACTCCGGAGGACATACTGAACCGCGGGAGCAGTTACCAGGAGCACACCATAAGGGCCAGGAGGGTGATGCAGCAAAAATACAAGGTGCTGGAAAATATCATTTCCTTCAAAACCTCCTCCTGGGTGTACACGATTCCCGGCAACTACGACATGGACCTTAAATTCACCTCGCTCCACGAGAGGGACCTCCACCTTCACTGGTACAATGTTTTCGGAATGAAAATCGCCGGATACGGAGGCGCCGACGTCCGGACCACCGGCATACCGGAAAAATACGTGGTCAAATACGCCATCGGGATCGGCAAGGACACCACGAAAAACGAAATGTACACATTCTTCAAGGCGATAAAACCGGACATCATCGTGTCCCATCAGCCGGCCCACGGCATTCACGACAGGATCACCCACATCGGGCCGTCCGGCTCGCCGGCGCTCAGAATGTTCTGCGATAACAATCCGGTAAAGCTGTGCCTGACCGGACACATCCACAACGACTGGGGATTCAAGTTCGTCGAGGACACGGTGTACCTGAACCCGTCCAATTTCGGCGACGTCACCACCGTAAAGGGGGAGGTGGCGGAAGGGGGATTCTTCTACCAGATCGAAATCGACGACAACAAAATCGAAAGAATCTCGCTTAAAAAAATGGCCAACGATAAAATCTACGACATCGCCGAGCACACCAAAAAAAACGGCTCGTGGACCGGACAGATAATAGACCAGGAGCGGTACAACGCGAAACTTCGCGAGGAGAACGTCGATCTTAAAGTGAAAAAGTACCACCATATCCCGGAGATCGAGCTGTTCAAGGAGATCAAACAGTTCTTCCGCCTCTTTCAGACCCAGGAGACAGAGATCAGGATCGACAAGCTCGAAAAGGCGATGGAGCTGCTGGGCGACAGGTTTTTTGACGTGGCCATGGACATAACCGGTTCGGTGAACGTGGGGCTTTCGCAGAGAAGCTCCGACATCGACATCGTGCTGTACCTCCGCTGCAAGACCGAATGCGGGGACATGTACGAGACCTGCGAAAACTTCCGGGAGGTGAAGGGAATGATCGCGGAGATACTGGGCGACGAATTCAAGTTCGAGATCGTGGACTGCGTGAACCTCAACATCGTGGAGCAGAGCATAAGGGAGCGCAACTACGAGTGCGAGCTCACCCAGCGGTTTGTCGCGTACCGGTCAATCTGCCGTCCAGTCAACTACAAGGTGATCTCCCCCATCGAGGACCTGCTCAACCAGGACATCGAGTTCCGCAAGGAGATGGAGGGGAGCATCAGGTCCTTTTTCAGGATATTCGCCACGACATCGCAGCATATCCGGTCTTTTGAAAAGTACAAGGCCAGGCTCAAGACAATCGGCATCAAAATACCCGACGTGGTGCAGAAAAAAATCCGGCAGTACCTGCAGCAGGAGGATGAGGGAGGGATTGAATAACGCCGCAAAATTCGACTTGAAATTCAGGACGGGGTTATCTCCGGGTTTACTAAGAGGTATTTAAAATGAAAGCACTGCCCATGATCGCAATTGCAGCAATCTCAATTACCATTTTTCTCCTGCCTGACCATGCCGCAGGGCAGGAATCCCCCGATGACTCCGTGATACTCATACCGTCACAGTACGCCAATGCATCACATTTTTCCGAGGGCCTCGCCCGTGTGATGAAAGACGGTTTATGGGGCTATATCGATAAAACCGGAAAAACCGTCATAGCGCCCGCCTTTGATCTTGCGGGAGGGTTTACAGAAAATTGCGCCGCGGTGTACGGCAATTACAAGTGGGGTTTCATCGACAGGACGGGGAGATTCATCGTTCCTCTTCAGTATGACGAGGCAAGAAACTTCAGTTCCGGACTCGCCGCGGTCAGAAAAGGACAGAACTGGGGGTTCATCAACAAAGCGGGAAATACGGTAATCAGCTTCAAATACCCTAAAGCGGCGGACTTTCGCGAGGGAGTTGCGGCGGTTTTCGATCAGGGCCTGTACGGGTTCATCGACATGTCCGGAAGGCGAATAACTGATCTGAAATACGATGAAGCCCATGATTTTTCAGAGGGGATGGCCGCTGTTTCAAAGGAATACCGCTGGGGTTATCTGGACAAAACGGGACGCGAGGTCATTCCGCTTCATTTCGAAGCGGCCTATGATTTTTCAGAAGGCCGTGCGGCGGTTATCCTGAACAAACGTTTCGGCTATATAGATACGACCGGGAGAGAGGTGGTGCGGCCGCAGTATGAAAACGCCAGAGATTTTTCAGAAGCGATGGCCGCGGTGAAACGGGATGGGAGGTGGGGATTCATCGACGCGGACGGGCGTGAAGTTGTACCCCTGAAATTCGAAGAAGTTTCGGATTTCTATGAAGGGACTGCGGCTGTCAAGAGCGGCGGCAGATTCAGTTTTATAGATAAAACGGGCACGGCGGTTATCGCCGCCTCTTTTGAGAAAGCCCTCCCATTTACCGATGGAGTGGCGGCGGTTAAAAAAGACGGAAACTGGGGATATATCGATCATCAGGGATCCATGGTTATACAGAATGCCTATGGGAATGCATATCCCTTCTTTGAAAAAGTCGCAATGATAACCTTAAACGGAAAGTATGGATACCTTATTCAATCAAAACGGCGTACCGGGATCGTGACCGCAAAGGTTAGATCGGGGGTGCAGGTAGGACAGGTAAAGTCAATACAGCGCGGCATAATCATTGTAAGCGGAAGGGACATCGCGAATACCGTTTTTATGGGCGATCGGCTGACTGTGGAAACAAACAACGATGACAGCGCGGAATTGTCAGCGGAATTTCCCATGATGACCACTGTGAAATGCCGTCTCCTTCACGGCTCGCTCAAGGATATCGCCGGAGGCCAGAAAGTGTTCAAGCGGTTTCTGCGGAGAGAGGAAAAGCTGAAGCAGATGACGTCACATTAAATACGGCTCCCCTTTCGGGGGAGCCGTATTTAATCAGCAGCCGGCAGGTTGTACTTCTTTTGATTACATCTGCAACTGGTTCGCAAGCCGTATATACTGATCGTAGAGCCCGCGGCTCATCTTCTGTAGCGCACTGTCCATGCTCTTATCTATCTGGAAAATAGTGACCGCCTTGAATTCCCCCACGTCCTCGCCTCTGATCTCACCCTTGGGAACTCCGTCCTTTAAGATTTCCGCATAGAGACGCATGCCGATTTTTATTCCATCTGAGGCCTGGACCTGGTACGGTTCAAATCTGCTGAAGACAAGCTCAACTCCGCGGTTCTGCTCCATACCGCTTACCGATACTTCACGATAGTTGTTCTCAAATATGGATTTTAAAAGGTCCTCAAGGGTTTTACGGTATTCGGTCACTTTAATGTCCTTTACCGATCCAGTAATTGTAAAGGAGTCCTGAATTTTGTTCCCGAGCACTATATGCAATGGATACTGGAATTTTTTCCTTGTCATGTCAATATCAGGCTGGGTTTTCAGGTAGCCGACGCTAATCGCACCGAGACACGATATCATAAAGGGCAGAGTCATGACCACACAAAGAGCGACGACGTATCTTCGCAGCATACAATCCTCCTTCATCATATAATCAAATTAGCATATTTTAGACTGCTCAATCAAAGAAGTCAAGCGGTATTTCGCAGAACACGGTTTCCCGGGACAATCCGGATCAGAGTTTGCCGAAATCCAGCGTGGAGAAAAGATCCTCCAGCGTCTCGGCCCGCCTGATCTGAACGACGGATCCATCCTCTTTTAAAAGCAGCTCCGCAGAGCGGAGCTTGCCGTTGTAGTTGAATCCCATTGCGTGGCCGTGGGCGCCGGTATCGTGCAGAACCAGGAGATCCCCCACGGTGATCTCCGGAAGCATCCTGTCCACCGCGAACTTGTCGTTGTTCTCGCAGAGCGAGCCGGTGACGTCGTAGAGACGGTCAGCGGGCGCGCCCTCCTTCCCCATCACCGTGATGTGATGGTACGCGCCGTACATGCCCGGCCGCATCAGGTTCGCCATGGAGGCGTCGAGGCCGATATAATTCTTGTAAATGCTTTTCCGGTGTATAACCCTGGTGACGAGGTATCCGTAGGGGCCGGTGATGAACCTGCCGCTCTCCATTTTTATCGAAAGCGGGTGCAGTCCCCGGCCGCGGATTTTTTCATCGTAGAGCGACCGTATCCCCCCGGAGAGGTATTCCATCACCAGCGCCCTCTCGCCCGGCCTGTAGGGGATGCCGAAGCCGCCCCCCATGTTCACGAACTCGAAACGAATGCCGGTGGCATCCGTGAGTTCCGCCACGAGATCGAAAAGCATCGCCGCGGTCTCCGTGAAATACGAAGGCTCGAGCTCGTTTGACGCCAGCATGGTATGCAGGCCGAACCGGCGGGCGCCTTTATCCCTGGAAATTGCATAGGCTTCGTGAAGCTGCTCCCTGGTGAGGCCGTATTTCGCCTCCTCCGGCCTGCCGATGATATCATTGCCGACGCGGAGCGGGCCCGGATTATACCTAAAGCAAATAAGGTCCGGCATCCCTCCGAACTTTTCCAGGCAGGGAATGTGGGTGATGTCGTCGAGGTTGACGATCGCTCCCAGTGAACGGGCGGCCGCGAATTCCCCGCCCGGCGTGTCGTTGGAGGTGAACATGATTTCCTCGCCGGTGATGCCCGCACGCCGGGCCAGCTCCAGTTCCGCCAAGGAACTGCAGTCGGCGCCGAACCCCTCCTCTTTCAGTATTTTCAGAATATGCGGGTTCGGCGTCGCCTTGACCGCGAAGTATTCCTTAAAATCCTGCACCCAGGAAAAAGCGCGCACAAGACGCCGCGCGTTTTCCCGGATGGCCCTCTCATCGTATATGTGGAATGGCGTGGGATGATCCTTTGTTATCTCTTCAAGACGGTCCCTGGTAAAGGGGAGCGGTTTTTTCTGCATGAAATCGTCCTTTCCCGTTATGCCGTTACTGCCGGTATCATACACGAATAGTACGGGGATTGGCCGCGTGACTGTCAAGAAAATATCAGCGTCCCGACGGCAAGGATGCTTTTTTTATGCGGCCAGATACATGAAGCCGGGTACGTACCGATGTTTACCCATTGGATCGGGGTCCTGGTCCGCCATCGCGCCGGTACCTTTTTCGAGATC
The DNA here is from genome assembly GCA_041737965.1 of Spirochaetota bacterium. GTDB lineage: Bacteria > Spirochaetota > UBA4802 > UBA4802 > UBA5550 > JAFGJK01. The sequence continues at coordinate 70,718 of JBGSQT010000032.1, forward strand.
TTTTCAAAAGAAGAGAGTTTGAAACCACAGACACCGAACTCATGGCCATGGCGGCGCCCGCCACTATGGGGTTGAGAAATCCGGCGGCCGCCACAGGCACGCCGATAATGTTGTACAGAAAGGCCCAGAAAAAATTCTGCCGTATCTTGGTGATGGTCCTGGCGGAGAGATCGAGAAAGTCGGCGATCCGGCGCAGGTCGCCGTTCAGTATGGTGATGTCGGAGGACTCTATGGCGATATCGGTGCCGTGCCCCATGGCGATCCCGATGTCCGCCTGGGCAAGCGCGGGCGCATCGTTGACGCCGTCACCCGCCATGGCGACGACGCCGCCGGCGTCCTGAAGCTCCGCAACCAGCGCCGCTTTTCGTTCAGGGAGCACCCCCCAGTGCGCTTCATCGATACCCACCCGCGCGGCGATCGACCGCGCCACCCGTTCGTTGTCGCCGGTGATCATGACCACCCGTATCCCCCGTTCTCTGAGAAGTTTCACTCCCTCAGCCGAATCCGTCTTCATCGTGTCCGCCACCGCGACGGCGCCGGCGATGACCCCGTCGAGCGCCGTCAATACGCAGGTCATACCCGCCCGCTCCAGCTCCGCAACCCGCTCAGCCGAAGCACCGATCGCCACGGAGCGCGTTTTCATGAAACTTTCAGTGCCGATGAGTATTTCCCTGCCGCCGCTGAACGCCGACACGCCCATGCCCGGAAAGGACTGAAAGCGTTCCGGCGCCGGAATTTCGCCGAAACGATCGCGCGCCGCCTCGTAAATGGCCCTTCCCACCGGGTGCTCGGAAAGCTTCTCCGCGGTCCCTGCAGCCATAAGAAGTTCATCCCCGGAAAATCCTTCCTCCGGCACCGCCTCTGAAAAGGAAAGGGCGCCTTCGGTGATGGTGCCGGTTTTGTCCAGCACCACCACGGTGACCGCGCGGGCCTTCTCGATGCTGTCGCCGTTCCTGATGAGTATTCCGGTTTCCGCCCCGATGCCTGTCCCCACCATCACCGCGGTCGGCGTCGCCAGACCGAGTGCGCAGGGGCATGCGATCACCAGCACCGCCACTGCGCTGATCACGCCCATCTGAAAATTGCCGACAATAAACGCCCACGCAAGAAAAGTGACCGCGGCGACGGCTATGATTGCCGGGACAAATACGCCGGCCACCCTGTCGGCGAAATGCTGGATCGGCGGTTTCGACGCCACGGCGCGGTGTACCGCCTCTATGATCCTGGCCAGAACCGTGTCCGCCCCGACGCGGTCAGCCCTGAAGGTGAGGGACCCGAAGGCGTTCACCGTGCCGCCGGTGACCTGGTCGCCGGGCCCCTTGTCTGCCGGGACCGATTCGCCGGTGATGACGCTCTCGTCCACCGCGGACGCGCCCGATACCACCGTGCCGTCCACCGGAATCCGCTCCCCCGGTCTCACCAGCAGGAGGTCCCCGGGACGGAGGCTCTCCACCGGCACGTCCCGCTCATCGCCGTCCAGCAGTACAGTTGCCGTCTTCGGCGCAAGCCCGATGAGCCTTCGTATCGCCTCGGAAGTCTTCCCCTTGGCCCTTGCTTCCAGATATTTCCCCAGAAGGATCAGGGTGATTATGGTCGCCGAGGTCTCGAAATAAAGATGCCCCTGCGCCAGGCCCATTAAAGGCTTCACGATGCCGTTATAGATGCTGTAGAAATAGGCGGCCGATGTCCCCAGCACGACCAGCACGTCCATGCCGGGGCTCCCTGAGCGCAGGTCGTGCCAGGCGCTCCGGTAAAAACGGAACCCGACGCCGAACTGGACCGGTGTCGCGAATATCAGCTGCACCAGCGGAATATGAAGCGCCTCCACATGGATGGACAGCGTCATGAACAGCATCGAAAGAAAGAGAGGGGCGCTCAGCGCAACAGATACCGCGAGCAGAATAATCAGGGACCGGAGATCTGCCTCCGATGATCCGTCCCCTTCATTCCCCCTGGACAGGGACGCGCCGTAGCCGATCTTTTCTATGGACCCGATGATGGACCGCGGCATCAGCCTGGATTCGTCATAGGTGATCGATGCGGTCTCCATGGCGAGGTTTACCGCTGCCGACACGACGCCCTCGGTCCTGGCCAGGCCTTTTTCAATCCTTGCAACGCAGGCAGCGCATGACATTCCCCGTATGCGGTACTGTTCTGTCTTCATCATTTATCTCCGGTGCATAAAAAACTATCATCAAATCAACAACTGCGCCCGCCATCCGGCGCCCGGGCTGATTACACAATATATGAAAAAATACGACGTTTATCAAGAATAATCTCCGGAATTTGGAATTCACGAGAGCGGCGACGCCACAGGAAAAAGTTATTGATTTTTTACGCCACTGATCGCACAATACACTTTCGGCCGCTGCATCATTGAAAAGAGGGTGAACAGCCTTTCAGCCGCCAGCGATCCAACATAACCGGCATATGCGGAAAGAGAGCATCGAAAATAACGGTCAGAAAATAGATTACTACCGCCTTTTTTATGTGGAAGCGATAATGCAGGATTCCGCATTTCCGCAGATAAACAAGGTAAAACCGATCTTCGAGCACCTCTCTCTGGAAGAATTTCTTGAGCTGGTGGAGCGCGTGTTCAACGACGATAATTATGAAACCACCACGCAGTTCCTCTATTTTCTCCTGCTTTTCCGGGATATGCCGAATATTCAAAATTTCATAAACTCTAAAGAATTCGGCATCAAAAATCTCGAGAAACTCATCATATTCATATTCGGATTCTGCTCGCGGTACGACATGCCGCCCGCGAGGATAATAGACGAGGTCCTCTATTTTCTCTCAAACGACCGGCTCATCGACCTTGTGCTGGAGTCAGAGTATATCCACCGGGACAAGCTGCTTCTCTTTTTCATTCTGACGAAATTCGACACGGTGCATCTCAATCATTTTTTCGCCGCGGTGAGAAACGTTGAGGAGTTCACCAAATATTTCATCAATCTCCCTGACGATGTGCTGAGAATGCTTATATCGAGAAATTATCTTCTATTTCAGTATATCATGCTGATGATGTCCGAAGGGCATGTTGAACATGACAAATATATCGAGTTCATGAACAGGTACAAGAATGAAATGGACCAGTTCAGCAAGCTCCACGACATCATACGAAAGTATAAAAGGGATACAAAGTACGAAAAGGACAGGAACCTTCCTTTCAACATGCGGGACATGGGAAGGATATCCTTCCTTGTCAATATGGTAAAAGACCTGCCAGACCCCGAAAGGGCCATCAATTATTTCAACAGCGAATCGGTATTCATGGACGACTTCGAAAAAAAAATCGTCTACGCCATCGTGACCGATCCGCTGCTCAAAAACATCCTGAAGGATTATGACAGAATGCTGGATACCCCCTTCCTGAGTGCCGGGGACGCCAATGAGAGAATTCCGACGTCATAAATGCCGGGTCACGCACGGCCCGGCCGTCTTTAGGGCTGTTGATCACCAGGACCTCTTCTTCCCCCTGTGCCAGAAGTACCCGGAATCCGGCTCCATTATCGCCAGCGCGTAAATGTCATCAGCCGCCTCGGACGGATGCCGTTGCGCTCCGGACCCGCCCATGTCGGTCTTCACCCATCCGGGATCGACGGATGAGACGATGATGTGACGTTCGGAAAGCCTTACCGCCAGCTTTTTAACATACATATTCAGCGCGGCCTTCGAGATCGAATACGCCGGGGCGTAGGAATCGGCCGCGGCGGTCAGCGACCCGAGTCCGGATGAAACATTAATGATATGACCGCCGTCATTGATCGCCGGAAGAAGCCGCTCGGTCAGGTCGATCAATCCGATGAGGTTCACTTCAAGATTTTTCCTGAGCACCTCAATCTGGTTTCCCCCGGTGACCGATACGCCCGCATTGTTCACCAGCACGTCAATCCTCTCGTTCCCGCCAAGAATGATATCGGCGAAACCCGCTATGCTCACCGGTTTAAGGAGGTCGAGCGGAAACATTTTCAGCGCACCCTGCGAAATGGGGGAATTTCCGGATGTGGATGTCCCGATGACCGACCATCCCTCTGACAAAAATTTTTCTGCCGCCGCCTTGCCGATTCCTCTGCTTGTTCCCGTTATCAACGCTCTTTTCATATCCATCACCTCCGCATTTTCCGTGAGATTGACCGTGGTATACGCCTTCCCGGCATTATCAACGAACCAATTCTACCTATTCAGTTCGATTTCGTTCAGGAAAGATAAAATTTCCCGGATTCACACTGATATGCGGGAATGCGTCTTTTACGTATGCAATTAGAAAATACAGCAGGATCTGTGAGGTGTCATTTAAATGGAGGTATTTTATAGTTTTTCTTCACGAGAATTTCCGGAACCGAACGAAAGCTGAGTGACGGTCATACCTTTCGCAGCGTTAAAAGCTTCAGCAGAATCGTGATAAATTTCAACGGGCCGGTCTTTTTATAGAGAATCCTTCTGTAAAGTGCGTCATGTGTCCTCGGAGGCGCGGAGGCCGTCTCCTTACGGGTCAACGTGATGGCCGCAGGCCTGCACGAGCCGGCGCAGAGTCCGCACCCGACGCACCTCCCGGAGTCGACTTCCGCCTTTTTCTCCTTCAGGGAAATCGCGTCCATGGGACAGCGTTTCAAACAGGCGCCGCAGCCGGTACATCGCGCCGTGTCAACCCCGGCGAAGAATCCTGATGCGGCGATATCCGCCGGCCTAGGAAAGAGCTTGTATCCCCCCAGCGCGTCGCAGCAGCAGCCGCAGCAGGCGCACATGAATATCGGGTTCCGCGCGTTTTCCGGATGCAGCACGAACTCCTCCTTCCTGAAGGTCTCCAGCAGCGCGGAGAGCTCGCCCCGGGTGATCCTCCTGGCCGAGGGCACCCCCTTCTCCAGAAACGATTCCGCCGCGCTCCCGAACATCATGCAGCATTCGCGTATCGGCGACAGCCGGCACGGTTCGCCCAGAAGATCCTTCGACTGGCGGCACACGCAGTTCATCACCGCGAGCGGTTCCGGCAGTCCTTTTATAATCGTCTCAATGTTCTCGTATGATGCCGTGTGCATTTCCGGAGTGACGCTCTTCCCCACCGGCACGGTCCGCATCTGGCGCGGGCGGTCAGATCTGGCGAACTCATCCTTATAGGTGCCGCTCATGTAATCGTGAAACAGCCGCGCTGTCTCCGGCGTGAGACGGTCCACCTGGTATTCAAAGATACCGATTGCGAACTGGGCCAGGGAAAAACGCGGCTTTCCTGAAGCGAGCCGGCTGCCGGAAATGACCCCCCGTTTCGCGAGAGCAAGGAGCATCTCCCCGAGACGCTCCCGCGTAACGGCAATCCCCGCCTTCGCGGCACGCCGGTGTATCCTTGAAACCGGTTCCGAAAGAGCGCTCAGGTGAAGGGCAATCTCCGCCTCTTCCGCGGTGAAGAGCCGTTGCAGGAGCTCGATCTCTGACCCTTCCGGGGATTCGGGAAACCCGAGTGGCATGCGGCGGTCAATCTCATCCCTGAGCCTGCGATATACCGCGTCGCCGCCGGGTTCGCGCGTGTCCCGGGTCTTCTTTCTGCTGCCGGACGCCTGCTTCATGACGGCACTCCCATCATCCGAAAAATTTCCTGACCAGCGGTTTCTTCAATTCGATTGCCCCTTCGGGGCATATCTCCTGGCAGCAGTAGCAGCGGATGCAGGTGGAGTAGTCGTGCACCGGCGGCGAGGATCTGTCGTCACCGCGCCAGTTGACCGATTTCGGCACGGTCGGGCACAGGGCCACGCACTGGCCGCACAGGACGCATTTGTCGTGCAGGATGAAGGGCTTCGGCACGAGACGGTTGTTCACGAAACGCATTACTCCGCGGGACCGGTACGTTTTCAGAGGCGTTCTGTCTATGTCGAAGCCGCGGTTGACGAACCCCTCCATCGGGTCGCCGGCAAGCTCGATTTCATTCTCCCCGTACACGCCGGCACCGGCGCTGCTGCCGTAAACAATGGTCGGCACAAGCTCCGGGCTAATGCCGATGATGCGGCACACAGTGGCGTCGAGGGCGATGGGGTCGGCGGAAAACATGAGAAGGTTCATCTGCCGGGGCTTTCCCCCGCGGGGGCCGTTCCCCTCCATCGCCGTGATACCGTCCATTATATAGAGCGCCGGGTTCACAAGCATGTTCAGGTCCACAAGCATCCGCGCGAATTTTTCCGCGTCCGGCAGTTTGATATGGTACTCCCCTTTCCGCATGCCCGGAACGCAGCCGAACTGGTTTTTTACGCACCCGGTGAATTTCTCAAACGCGTGCGTTTTCAGCTTGGGGAGGCTGACGATGACGTCATGGTCGCGCACCGCGGCGGCGACGGTAAATTTTTTATTCTGCGACCCCTTTTCGTAAAACATGTCAACCGGCGTTTTAAAATCCGCCTCGGCTATGCCAAGGCCTTCGGCCTCCGCGGCAAGGCCCGACTTTTTTGCCGCCGCGGCCGTGCTCCCGATGCAGGGGGAATCTCCGTAAGACACCGACGCTCCAGCAGCCAGAAACTGCTCCGCCGCGGCCCGGAACACGGACGGGTGCGTGGTAACACACTTTTCCGGAACTTCGCCGATCAGCAGGTTCGGCTTCAGCAGGAGCCTTTTTCCCGGCCCGGCGAATTTCGAGGCGCCGCCAAGAAGGCCGATCCCCCGGGAAATCGCTGACCTCACTTCGTTTATATTATAGCTTTCACAGCGAACCAGCGCGACAAGTGACATGACCGCCCCCTTTCATTAATTCTGTTCCGTGAATATCAGTTTCAGCGCCAGCGACGCGAACACCGCGCCGGCGATCCTGTTCAGCACAATCTGGCCCCTGGCCGATTTCGCAATCCTCTCCCCCAAAAAACCGGAGAGCTGTCCGATCGCCCCGAACACGACAACCGTGACCGCCATAAAGACGGCCCCGAGAAAGACGAGCTGGAGCGCCAGTCGGCCCCTGTGCGGGTCGGCGAACTGCGGCAGAAAGGCCAGAAAGAAAAGCGACACCTTGGGATTGGTGACGTTCATGAGAATGCCCCTGCGGTAATACTGCCATCCGGTCAGACCGCCGCCCCTCTCGAGGGCGATGTCGTCGGCCGGCGCCCTGAAGGCGCGCCAGGACAGATACAGGAGATAGGCGGCCCCAATATATTTCACCGCATTGAAGGCGAGAACCGAGGTACGGAAGACCGCGGCCAGCCCGAGTGCCACAATCGCGGTATGAAGCACGAGGCCCGTGCACAAACCGAGCGTGATGATCATGCCGGCCCTCCTCCCGGCGACAATGGACTGGGTCAGCACGAATATGTTGTCAGGTCCCGGCGCAAGGGCCAGCAGAACCGAGGCGGCAGAGAACATGATCAGGTTGTGCATGTCCGGCATTGAGACAATCCTCCTTGTACTGCGGAACAGGCCGCTCTTTATGTCAAATACTCATTATTTTTTGCCAATAAAACGTCTGTGAAAACAGGATCTACGGCACCAGTACGATCTTCCCGTAGGCCCCCTTTCCCATAATGTCCCTGTGCGATTGTTCCGCCTCGACCAAGGGGAGCTCCCGGCCTATGACCGGCCGCAGCGTGCCGTTTTCCAGGCCCGCGCGGATGCCCGCGTGAATCTCCGCCGCTTCGGAATCGGTAATCGACCAGAGCATCATGGCCATCACCGCGCCGCGGCGGGACATGAGGTCCCTTGGCGTTACGGTGACATCGCCCCTGCTCCCTATGATCACGACCCGCCCCCCGGGCGCGATGAGCTTCAGGTCGTGGCCGAGATTCTCGCTGGCCAGCATTTCCAGTATAACATCCACGCCGCGGCCGCCGGTTGATTCCAGAATTTCATCGCGGTACCCATCCTTCGTATGATCGAAGACCCGGCGGGCCCCTTCATTTTTTACAAGCTCCAGGCCGCGGCCGCTTCCGGCGGTGCCGAACACCGTACAGCCCATGGCCCGGGCGGTCTGCACCGATGCGGTCCCCACGCCGCCGCTGGCGCCGTGTACCAGCACCGTCTCCCCGCTCCTTGCCCGCGCATGGTGATGCAGGGCGTGATATGCGGTGCCGTAAGGGACAAATAATCCGGCCCCCTGCGGAAATGTTATTGTGTCCGGCAAATGATGAACCTGCGTTTCCAGGGCCAGGGCGTATTCAGCATAGGTGCCTGAAAGCGAACGCGCCAGGTATACCCTGTCACCCTTCCTGATCCCGGTGACTCCGGGGCCTACGGTTTCCACAATCCCCGCGCCGTCGGTGCCGGGAGTGAAGGGGAGGTCCGGCTTCACGATGTAATTCCCGGTGCGCGCATAGGTGTCGGCCGGGTTCACGCCGGCTGCCATGACACGCACAAGCACCTGTCCTGGTGCCGGTGCCGGCACCGGCACTTCCTCAAGCTTCAGCACCTCCGGGCCGCCGAATTCACGGACAAGAATCGCCTTCATGAGATATCCCCCTCCTTTTGTAAAGGTAAATACATGAAAAGCATACCCGGGCACACCCGCCGTGTCAAGGTCCTTTCCTGAGGTTTTTTAATGCGTTCAATTGCATCAGCATTAGGATTGTCCGCTATGCAATTCGGTTCCGGACACTGCAGAATGAATGAAGGCATGTAACGGGAATCGGCGCATGAGTAAACTCTTTTTACAGGCGATCAGACTAGACAAATCGCCACTGCCCTTCAGCCGCAGTCCTGTTCCCTCGTATACCGGGCCTCGACGGCCGGGCTCTCAAGGCCCTCGGGCGTGATGTTGTACATATAAATACCGAGGGCTTTGCCGTTCCCCGGATCAATGACGATGCGCCATCCCCAGTCCGGCCCCGGATTCGCGGAGTAGGAACCGCGAAGGTCGATCCCGCCTTTTGCTCCCACTTCCCCTCTGCACTCCATCACCTTGTCTCCCATGTGCCAGGTGTCGATCCAGTGCGCGATGGCCCCTCCGTCCTCCAGTCCGATCTGAAGCGAGCCCTCCTGGGGCCTTCCCTGATATATCCACGTGTAATCTATGCGGATGAACTTGCCGCCGGGAACCGGGGAAACCGCGGCCGTAGAATGCGATTGCTCTGTCGCACCGGTGGTCGGATCAAAGAGCCTGCTTACGCCTCGCCAGCAGCCGCTGCCGGCCAGCAGTGTATCGAGCGCCTCCATGGAAAACCTCCCTTTGGTGTCGGATGAGGGAATTCGTGCAGCGTTATGTGCGTTTTATCCTCCGTCGCCATCATTCCTCCGCGACAACCCGCGGACATCATCGGCGAGATTCTTCCATTACCGGTCAGGATTATACCGGCAATGGAATGAATGCATCCGCCCTTTAATGTACACTCCGCCGTCGAGGTCGTCCAGGTGAACAGGCTCCACACCCATGAGGGCCATTCTCCTGAGAAGGACCGCCCGACGCCGGGCCTCGTTCCAGCATCCGGGGCATACCGCCGCGCTGAGGAGCGTTCCGCTCTCCTTCCGCCGGACCCGCACGATAGCCCTCCCCTCGCCGACTGCTACCTCACGGTCTGACAGCTGGAACGATGTGGATGTATTCGCGTTTTCTTTCATATTTATTAACAGTAATTTAACGATAACAATTTTCGAGTGACAAAACAATTAAATATTGAAATTCAGAAAAAAGACCGACAAAGGCCGGAAAATAATCATACCGCATTGTTCAGTTCCTTGCGAATGAATGACAGAGATTCTTTTGGGTCGCCGCATAACAGTCCCGGCCCATCAATGGAGTTACACGAAAATACCAGATTGAGAAATAATTCCGATTCATCATGCGCCAGGGAATTGCCTTACATGTGTTAATTAGTCAATTCGAAGCGTAAATGCCATTCACCTCGTTTTATATTTTTCAGGTATTTTTATAAAAACCGGAGTCACAATCCGTCCTGAATCAGCATCCGTGTATTGCATCGCCTCCCGACAGAGCGGTCACTCCCCCATATACACGATCCCGCCGATGTCCATGATCAGGAAGCGGGAATCGTCGAGGCCCCGGTCCTTCACCGCGCGCCGCAGATCAATCGCCCCGAATCCGGCCGGTTCCTCACCGAGCGTGAAGGTTCCCCACTGGGTGGGTATGAAATACCCCGCCCCCAGATCAGAGAAGGCGTCCAGCGCCTCCCCGGTGTTCATGTGCGCGTAGTGCATAAAGTGCCTTGGATGGAACGCGGTGACCGGAAGGAGCGCATAGTCGATCCTCCCGTACTTTCTGCCGATCTCGCGGTATCCGATGAAATAGCCGCTGTCGCCCGCGAAGTACACTGTTCGACCGCCCGCGACCAGCAGCCAGCTCGCCCAGAGAGTGGTATTCTTCCCCTGGAAAATCCTGCGCGACCAGTGCTGGGCCGGCAGGCATATAACCCTTGCCCCGCCCGTGTCCAGCTCCTCCCACCAGTCCATTTCCGTAACCGGGCCCTTTGCGTGCTGTTCAATAATGCTTTTCAGGCCCATCGGCACATAGAAGCGGGTCAGAGCCGGGAGGGCGCGGATACTGTCGACGTCCAGGTGATCGTAGTGATTATGGGAAATCACCACGTTGATTCTGCCCTCGAGACGCCGGAGATCCTCCGGAACGATGCCCGGCGGCGTTTTTCTTCCGATGATTACGGCTTTTTCCGAAAACATTGGGTCCGTGAGCCAGTACTCTCCGGCGATTCGCATGAGAAAAGAGGCATGGCCGGCCCACATAATGAAATCACGGTCTCCGGCCTCCCGGATCCTCTCCGCAACCCCCGGCAGTACGGGAGGCAGATACTCCTTTTCATACTTGGAATATGTACGGTCCTGTTTTCCGAAAATCTTCATCATTAAAAATGAAAAAAAGCCGCGGTCCTCCATAGGCATCCATGGATTAAAATATTCACCGTCCCTGAAATGGGTCGCGTAAAGAGAGGCGGGATCTGCGCCTTCAACGCTGCGCCGCCATTCCTTCTCGTTGAATGCGCGCTCACCGGTGCCGCAGCACGAGAGAATTAAAACAGCTGTCACAATCGACACCGCATATCGCATAATATCAGTCTCCCATCGGTCTAAGGATTAAACGCGCGCCAATGTAACAATATACCGAAGGCGCCAGTTCAAGGCAAATGAAAACCTCCGGACGGAGCCAGCGTCCCCCGGAGCCCGCGTATCGCCCCCTTCCCCTCTTTTTTTATTGACAGACGACTCTATCCCTGCCATACCCGGCAGCGGCCGCGGCATATCAGTTTCCGGTTCCCGTGATATGTCCGATACGGCACACTCTAACAGCGGAACGTCATCAATGAAAAAAAAACCGATAGTTATCGCACACCGCGGCGCCTGCGGCTACCTCCCGGAACACACGACCGCCGGCAAGGCAGCAGCGCACATCATGGACCCCGACCTCATCGAGCAGGACGTGGCGATGAGCGCCGACGGCAGGGCGATCATCATACATGATTACCTTGACAACGTGACAAACGTGGCCGATGTTTTTCCGGAGAGGAAACGGGGCGACGGGCACTTTCACGTGTTCGATTTCACCCTGAAGGAAATCAAAACCCTTAGCCTTCACGAGCGCACAAATCCGGACACCGGAGAGGCGGTATACCGGGGAAGGTTTCCCTCTCGTTCCAGGGTGGAGTTTTTCCTGCACACGCTCGAGGAGGAGCTGGACCTGATCCAGGGGATGAACAAAAGCCGCGGCAAAAGCATCGGAATCTGCCCGGAACTGAAGTCGCCGGCCTTTTACATGGAAAACGGCACGGACATCGCCCGAATCGTGCTGGATATCCTGGCCTCATTCGGCTATGACGGGCCGGAGAGCGGCTGCATAGTGCAGTGTTTCGATCCGAAGACCATCCGCTATATGCGGGACGGCCTCGGGAGCCGCCTCAGGATGGTACAGCTCATCGCTGACGATTCCTGGCGCGAGGCTCCTGGCGTGGATTACGCGTCGATGCTGACCGGTGAGGGCCTTGACCGTATCGCGGAATACGCCGACGCAATCGGCCCCTGGACCGAACAAATCGTGGCCGACAGGGGGGCCGGGATGGAGCCCCGACGGACAGGACTGGTAAAGGCCGCGCACGAAAGGGGACTGGAGGTGCACGCCTTCACCGCGCGGATCGACGCGCTCCCCGGTTACGCCTCTGATGCCGACGCGCTCTTCCGTACGCTCTATGTCGAGGAGAAGGTGGACGGCCTTTTCACCGACTTTCCGGACAGGGCGGTGCGATTTCTGAATGAACAGGGACTCAGGAACAGTGGGCAGGGAAGATAATCCCGCCAGTCCTGCCCCGGGACTGTTCGGCGGGCACGCCTTCCAGGGCAAAACCGCCGGCGTCATGGCCATGGCGGGAACCGCCTTTTTGTGGAGCATCGCGGGCCTTTTCATCAAGGCGGTGGACTGGAACCCCTTCGCCATCGCAGGAACCAGGAGCTTCATCGCGTCACTGGTGATTCTCCTGTGGCTCCGCCGGCCCAGGATCACCCTCTCCTTTCCCCAGATCGCCGCGGCCGTCGCCAATGCCGCCACCATGATCCTTTTCGTCACGGCCAACAAGACCACCACCGCGGCCAACGCGATCCTTCTTCAATACGGCGCACCGGTTTTCACTGCGCTTCTTGGCGGCCTGCTGCTGAAGGAACGCACCAGGCCGGACCAGTGGGCCGCCCTCCCCTTCGTGGCGGCCGGGATGATCGTAATGTTTATGGACAGGATCCGCGGCGGCACCCTTTTAGGGAACAGCATCGCGGTCCTGTCCGGGATCACCTTCAGCTTCTACTTCATTTTTATGCGCATGCAGAAGAAAGGCTCGCCACTGGAATCGATCCTCCTTTCCCACTGGCTTGCCGCCGGAATATGCCTTGCGGTGTGCCTCTTCCTTCCGGCACCGGCGGTGACACCGAAGTCCATCGCTGCAGTGGCGGTGCTGGGAATCCTGCAGATCGGTGTATCGGCGGTCCTCTTTTCCTCGGCCATAAGACGCATCTCCGCGGTCTCGGCGAGCCTGATCGCCCTGATCGAGCCTCTCTGCAATCCGCTGTGGGTCTTTCTTGTCCTGGGCGAGGCCCCGGGGACCTTCACCATAATAGGAGGCGGCATCATCGTCGCGGCGGTCACCGCGGTGTCAGTGACAAGCGCGCGCAGGAAAACCTGAAAAATCGCAGCCGGCCAAATCGGGGCTCTGACCCCGATCGTTATAAATACACCGCAAGTCTTTTAAGATAGGCTTCCTCATAGATCAAAAACCGCCTCATGCGCTCCTCGAAAGTATTTCCAAGTTTCAAGAAGAACGAATGAGGTGTAATCCTCACCGGCGCTTCATGATTCGGATCAAGGTAGCAGTTTATAAATCCGATGTCATTTGCCCGTGGATTCCGCGATAGTCCCTTGCGTACGGGATTGTACCCGATATACCATAACAACCAGAGCAGGTATTCTTCGGGATTCTCAGCCTCCTCTATAACCGTAGACCCGAACCGTTCGTTCCAGAAAGCGCCTGTCGCATCCATGGAACGGTTGTAATTTTCCGCAATCCGCGCCTTGATATACTGCATGATGCGGGAGATCGTCTGTTTTCCATGGTTTGTTTTAATAATTAGATGGATATGATTCGCGACGATTTCGGCAGCGATGAGGTCAAAATGATACTTGTCCTGACACTTTCGGACCGCCTCAATAAAGTGTTTCCTGCCGTATTTCCCCTGGAGGAGATTTCTCATCCCATGACATCTGCTGAATACATGATGGGTATACCCTTGTGCTATGTTCCGTAATGGTCGTGGCATATTACCTCACAAAGATTGTTTTTGTATGGTAAACGATTTCAGTGGGGAAAATAAAAAATAGAAGGCTAAAAAATTGTAAAAAAAATCCATAAAATACAGGGGTCAGAGCCCCCATAGGAAATTGAGGGGTCAGAGCCCCCCGAAAACGCACATCACCATAATCGAATCCCAGTCACCATTAGTTTGGAGCAACAGCCTATTGCCCTATGGGTAAAACGAATTTTTTGTTGCACCCTGCGGGTCTTTCCGGTACATGGTCTCACGATGGGACGCCCCGATAACATTCATAGCAATATTCCTTAGTTAACTACAATATAAAGGCGGAAAAAATGCTCAATGTATCCGACGTAACGCTCTCCTTCGGGAAGCGGATTTTATTTAAGGACGTTTCAATAAATTTCACTCCCGGCAACTGTTACGCCCTTATCGGCGCCAACGGTTCAGGGAAATCGACTTTTCTTAAGATTCTCTCAGGCGAGATCGAACCGAACACCGGACAGGTCGCCGTGAACCCGGGTGAGCGTATCGCCATGCTCCGGCAGGACCAGTCTGCCTTCGACGAAGTGACGGTCCTTGACGCGGTCATCCGGGGGCATGAAAAACTCCACAAAGTGCTGAGCGAGCGGGACCTGCTCTACGCCAGGGAAAATTTTTCGGAGGAGGACGGGATCAGGGCCGCGGAGCTGGAAGAGACACTGGAGGAAATGAACGGCTACGAGGCGGAATCGGACGCAGCGTCGCTTCTGAGCGGCCTTGGGATCTCGACGGACCTGCATCAGAAAAAAATGAAGGAACTCGAAGGGGGGCAGAAGGTGCGGGTGCTTCTGGCCCAGGCGCTTTTCGGAAACCCGGACATACTACTGCTGGACGAGCCGACCAACAATCTCGACATTGAGTCCATCACCTGGCTCGAGAATTTTCTGTACAATTTCAGCAATACCGTGATAATAGTCTCCCACGACCGCCACTTCATGAACAAGGTCTGCACCCACATCGCGGACATCGATTTCGGCATGATCCGGGTTTACGCCGGCAACTACGACTTCTGGGCACAGGCAAGCCAGCTCGCGCTGAAGCAGAAAAAGGAAGAAAACAAAAAAAGGGAGGAAAAGGCAAAAGAGCTCAAGGCCTTCATTGAGCGGTTCAGTTCTAACGCCTCCAAGGCCAAGCAGGCGACCTCAAGGAAAAAGCTTCTGGAGAAGCTTTCAATAGAAGAGATTCCGGCGACATCGCGCCGGTTCCCCTACGTCGCCTTCAAACCGGAGCGGGAATGCGGGAAAATGGTGCTGGAGCTTCGCGACCTTTCCTGCGCAATTGAAAGGTCGCCGGTGCTCGAAAGCTTCAGCCTCACCGTCAACAGGGACGACAAGATCGCATTTATCGGACAGAACAACCTGGTAAAGACGGTGCTGTTTAAAATTATCATGGGGGAGATCAAGCCTGACTCAGGAACCTGCAAGTGGGGCGAGACCATCTCCTGTTCATACTTTCCAGCCGACAACGGCGATTACTTCGACAGCGACCTCAACCTCATCGACTGGCTCAGGCAGTATTCCGAGGAAAAGGACGAGAGCTACATCAGGGGATTCCTGGGACGCATGCTTTTTTCCGGCGAGGAATCGCTTAAAAAGGTGCGCGTCCTGTCCGGAGGGGAGAAGGTGCGCTGCATGCTGTCCAGAATGATGCTCTCCGGCGCCAATGCGCTGGTGCTTGACGAACCGACCAATCACCTTGACCTTGAATCGATCACATCTCTCAATAACGGACTCATTGCCTTCCCCGGCGTGATACTGTTCACGTCCCACGACCACCAGTTCGTCGATACGATCGCCAACAGAATAATCGAGATCACCCCTTCGGGAACGATTGACAGGGTCATGACTTTCGACGAGTACATAGAAAACGCCGAAGTGCGGGCGCTCAGGGACGAACTCTACCACGGGCATCTGAGGCTCGATATCTGAGTGTTGGGATACAGTTGTTGACAAACAGCTGACGTAGCTGGATACAATGATAGAACCGCCGATGAAAAAGAATGAGAACCGATTAATAAGACGCCGAAAAAACAAACAAACTTTAAGTGAGGTACCGACATGAGCAGCATCACAGCCACGATCAAAACAGGCAGGGGGGACATCAAACTGATCCTCTTTGCAGATAAAACACCGGTGACCGTCGCGAATTTCGCGAATTTGGCAAGGCGCGGCTATTACAACGGGCTGACCTTTCACCGGGTAATAGCCGATTTCATGATCCAGGGCGGGTGCCCCAGGGGTGACGGACGCGGCGGCCCTGGATACAACTTCGAGGATGAGTTCGATTCCGGGCTGAAGCACGACAGGCCGGGTATGCTCTCGATGGCCAATGCGGGTCCCGGGACCAACGGGAGCCAGTTTTTTATCACCCACGTCGCCACGCCATGGCTGGACGGCAAACACACGGTATTCGGATCGGTGGCCGGCGCTGACGACCAGAAGGTCGTGGACGCGGTCCGGCAGGGCGATATCCTGGAATCCGTCACCATAGAAGGAGACGTTGAAGCGCTGTTCACTGAGATGTCGGACAGGATCGACGAATGGAACTCGATCCTGAAATGACGGCGAAACCGCGTTAAAGGAGCAGGTGACATGGCGGACAAAATCGTGTATTCCTCGGAAAGCGGCGACGCCAGGGAACGCGGCAAGAAGAAAGCCGCGCCCTCATCGCCCCCGGGGATTAAAAACGACGGCGTGGTCCGGGTCAGGAGGGAGAGTAAGGGCCGGGGCGGAAAGACCGTCACGGCAGTTTACGGGCTCCCCCTCACCGGAGAGCGGCTTGCTTCTTTCGCGACGTCCCTGAAGCAGAAGTGCGGCGCCGGCGGCACGGTCAAGGACGGCGCGGTCATGATCCAGGGGGACAGGGTCGATCAGATCATGCGGCTCCTGGAGGAGGCGGGACACAGGGTAAAAAAGATGGGCGGCTGACGCCTTCGTCATTCCGCTTTTTCTTCATCCTCTTTCGGCGCGGTCATGATCCGGTGGAACCTGTCCCACTCCGCGGAGTCCACCAGAATCCAGTTGCCGCTTCCCCTCATTTCAACCACATGGGCCCTTTTCAGGCCCTTGACCGCTCCCATGAATGAAAGGATCGCCCATGACGCCAGCGAGAGAACCGACAGCGAGGCGATGAGCGCAATCACGGCTGCCCGGCCTCCGGCAGACGAAAAATCGACCCCCATCACCGCGGTCATAAGCCCGTACAAAAGCGCGAAAAACAGGGCGGCCGCCATGACCACCGGGACCAGATTGGCAATCCAGGCACGGTGCGACAGGATCATCCGCGGCCCCAGCACCAGCCGGTGATCCATTGCGCCGGCGATATCGTAATCCTTCCTCAGTATCATCGCCCCCTTCTCCCCCATGGGGATCTCCTTCATTTTAAGACGAACGCTTTTGAACTCGCATATTTTTTCCATCACTCATCCCCCCCGGACCTTTTCTCTCCGGCATTCTCACGTCTTTTTTTAATTTCGTCAATGAATTCCGAAGATGAAACAAATTTATCAGCGAAGGTCACGATAAATGACTCGCGATACCGCGGAGGGGCAAAGGTCAGCGGCCACATGTGTTTGACTATGATGTCCTTCTCGATCTCGTTGACACTGAAGTATTTCACCGCGTTTTTCAGGGCGATACGCGGGTGCGCCGGGCCGTGGAACTTGTTCCTTGGAAGATCCGGCTCGTCATGGTTGCGCCAGTCGTATAGAAAAAAATCATGCAGGAGCCCGCCCCTGGCTGCGGAAACATAATCGAGCCCCAAATATTTGCACACCCTGTATGAAAGATACGATACGATCCTCGCGTGTTCGTAAATCGAGGAGTTGTGATGGAAAAAATCCTTGAGCCGCAGGAATTCCGGGTGATCCAGAATGTCCCGGACGATCCCGAGGTACTCCTCCTCTTCCGGCCTCCTGTTCCTTCGCGCCTCTTCCAATGTCCCGGAAATTCTTTCAATCACAGAGCCGACTCTCTCGCGCAAATGCTCGCTGAGGTTTGAATTGAGGTAGCTGTTCAGGTTCGGGAAGGCCCCCAGTATCCTTCTGAATGAAGCGATGATCCGTTCGATCTCCAGGTTGTTGAGGCTGACGTATTTTTTATAGAGATAGGCAAGGTTTTTCCTGAAGCGTCTCAAGGAGACGACGGAATAGGCGACGTCCACGGCACAATACGCCGAAAAAGCGATTGACCCGGCGAGCCCGGCAGCCGGATCGATCCGGTCAACAATCGAGGCAGTAGCCGGATGAAGAATATGCACAAGAAACAGCGCCAGGGCCGCCCAGGCGAGGGAGAAATGGAGGCATATCTTCCCCTTGAAATTAAAGGGGCTGTTGGAATAGTCCCACAGGGTGAGATTGAAAAACCTTTCAAAAATCGCACCCGCGGCGAACTCGATGGCCGAGAGGATGATCCCGAAAATCAGGAAACGGAACGGCAGGGGGAAAGTGGCGATGAAGTTGTCGACCGTTATCACCAGCAGGGCGCCGATGCCGTATATTGGAACGAATGGACCGTACATGAAGCCGGGGTTTACCGGCCTTTTCTGAGTCACCGACCGGTACACCGCCTCGATGACCCACCCGACAAACGAATAAAACGCGAAAAGAATCACCGATTCTCTGCCGA
Organism: Spirochaetota bacterium; assembly: GCA_041737965.1. Taxonomy (GTDB): domain Bacteria; phylum Spirochaetota; class UBA4802; order UBA4802; family UBA5550; genus JAFGJK01. The sequence goes on from JBGSQT010000032.1 coordinate 89,101, forward strand.
TCATGCCGCTCCCCTCTCGGAAATCCGGATTCCCGCGTCTTTCACACCGAAAAAACACTCCACCGCCCGCAATCCGCCGCCGTTATTAAATGAATCTTTCATACCCGCAGGTATTGTCCAACCTCAGGGGCATGTCAATCCCGATATTTGCCGCAGCCGCGCTACATATAGATCATCATGAGCACGAAAGCCGCAATTGAGATGAGGGCAGAGAGTATAAGAGAAATCCTGAATTTATCTGATCGTCTCTTGTTTCTCATCGCGTTTACCGCCATGCCCCAGAGGCTCACCACAATATTGAGAAAGAGGAGCAGTTTCGCGCTGAGCATCGCAACCCCTCCCCCCGGAGCTGAAGAGCGGTTAAAGTAATCGGAGGCCCTAATGGGATTGACCATCGCATAGAGAACAAGCACAACCCCGATGACAAGCCATGAAAGGACATTGAAGGTGGTGATCAGCTTCACCATCGTATCGGGCTCGTGCCTTCTGTTTTTTATCGCCATACATACCCCCTTGTATAAAGAAGAGTACAACGCGTCAATGAGGCTATTACCAGTATGGGAAAAACGCAAATACAAAATAATCTCTCATATAATAAAATATCATTGCGGGAAAAGCAAATCAAAGATTTTTTTTTACCATGAAAAGGGCCATCCCGATAGTGTCGTGCGCATTGTACATCGCGCTGTTCCTCCTTGTCCGGATCGCCATGGACAGGAGTTCGGTGCCGCTTATCATCGGCGCGTCCATCGCGCTGTACCTGCCGTACCTTGCCCTGTTCATGAAAAAACTGACTCCGAAGCCGGCGATACTCCTGGCCACCGCTGTGGCGGCACGGCTCATTCTTGGCGGGGCCGACCCGGCGGTCCTGTCAGATGACGCGTACCGTTACCTCTGGGACGGCAGGGTGCAGTCAGCCGGGATCAACCCCTACGCTTTCCCCCCGGACAGCCCCGCACTTTCCGCGCTCAGGGACAGAAAAATCTATCCGCAAGTCGCATTCAGGGAAATGCGGACCGTGTATCCTCCCCTGGCCCAGGCAGTTTTTCTTGCCGCCGATCTTGCAGGGGGAACCGTACTATCGCTGAAGCTGATATACCTTCTCTTCGAGATCGGGGCCGCTTTTTTTCTGTACCGCATGACGGGATCGATCCGGGCGCCGGCGATGTTTCTCCTCTTCCCCCTTCTGGTACTGGAGGCCCACGGCGGCGCACATATCGATATCGCCGGGGCATGTCTTCTTGTCCCTGCGATATATTTTCTGGAAAAAAAACAGTCCGCAATGGCGGCCATGTTCCTGTCAATGGCCACGGCGGTCAAGTTCCTTGCCGTCATCGCCATGCCGGTGTTTGTCGCATCAGCTTATTTCAACTCGCGAAAAGAATCCGGACCCCTCCGCGCAGCCGGTGCGTCAGCGCGCACCGTTGCGGTCTTTGCGGGGGTCCTGGCGGCGTTTTACCTCCCCTATCTTTCCGCCGGGCGGAACCTGTTCAGCCAGCTGATTTATTATAACAGGTTCTGGGAGTTCAACGGGTCCCTTTTCGAGATTTTCCGGCTCGCCGCCGGGGACGCCGGCAGGACCGCGGCCTTCGGGGCCGCCGCAGGGATCGCGCTCGCCCTCCCCTTTGTGAAAAAATTGCCGGCCCGGGAGAGGGTGGCGCTTTCGCTCATCGCCTTGCTCTGCTTCACCCACACGGTATACCCATGGTACCTGCTCTGGCTCGTTCCGTTTCTGTCATTACGCATAAGGGCCGGGGAACTCTATCTCCTGGCCGCGTCGCCTGTCTCGTATCTGGTGTGGATCAGCTACGGCGCGACCGGGGAATGGCGCCTCGATCCGATGCTACGGCTCGCCGAATACGGGCCTTTTTACCTGCTGATGATCATAGAACTGACAAGAGGGCGTTATGTACAAAGGGAAAAAAATTGCGGTGATCATTCCGGCGCTGAATGAAGCGCAAAACATCCCGGAGGTGATCAGGGAGATACCTTCGTTCGCCGACAGGATAATCGTCGCGGACAACGGGTCATCCGACGGCACCGCGGAAGCGGCGCGCCGTTTTGGCGCGGAAACGGTACGCGAGGAGCGGCGGGGCTACGGCTGGGCCTGCCTGAAGGCGATGGGCGCCCTTGCTGACGAAGAGATCGTGGTATTCCTTGACGCAGACCTGGCGGACGTCCCCGGCGAAATGCAGAGGCTCGTGGCCCCGGTCGCCGAAGATACGGCTGACATGACGGTCTCCAACAGGTTCACGCCGCTGATGGAAAGGAACGCCATGTCGCCGCCCCAGCGTTTCGGGAACCGGCTTTCTGTTTTCCTCATACGGCTCTTGTGGGGATACCGGTACCGCGATCTGGGCCCTTTCAGGGCCGTTTCGCGGCAGGCCCTTGATGAAATGCGCATGTCCGACGGGACGTACGGCTGGACCGTGGAGATGCAGATAAAGGCGGTACGCATGGGATTGCGCGTGACGCAGGTGGACGTCCCCTACCGCGTACGGGCCCACGGAAAATCCAAGGTGAGCGGCACCGTCCGCGGCGTGGTCCTGGCCGGAGCGAAAATTCTCTGGATTATCGGGAGTTTCCGGGTACGGGAAATTTTCGGAAAACTATGACTGATCCTGATGCGTCCGCGCCGCCGCGTCAGTCGGCGACGATAACCCGGGTCAGGTCAGCCGTCCTGTTCGTATCGCGAAAATAAAATGGCCGGTCAATCAGAACCCGGGATCGGAGTCGACAAGCCTCGAGGTCAGGTCGACGGCGTTCACCTGCGCAGCTGTTGGCAAACCGGCGGCACTAACGTCCGAGGCCTGCGGATACAGCCCCCCTCCGGATGAGCCGTCGTAGTAAAACCCGCCGGAATTGAACAGACTCGCATTGATCGGCCACGACGCGCCGTACGCGGTAAAATCATAGGCGGGAGGATTTCCCTGATCGTTCACTCCCTGTTTCGCGACCGCATAATAGGGGGAAGCGGCCGATATTCTGGCGCCGAAAAGGTATGCGTCGTTTGTTCCCGAACCGCCGAAACTGCTGTTCAGATGCGCTGTAAGATAGACGCTCACGTATCCCCCGGTATCAACGGCGGTTCCGATGGATTTGCTCACATTGTTCAAGGCCGGGCTGTGGTGTGAATAGACGGTCATGGACCGCGTTCCGACAGAGTGGCTGTAGTCGATCTGGTGTTTGCTGCCGGCCGAATAATTCACGCTGTCAAAGGCAAAAGGCTTAACATACACGCGCCCGCTGTTAATGCTGTTAAAGTAGAGCTCCACACCCTTGTACCAGGTGCCGCTTCTTTTGGTCCATATTTCGATAAGCTTCACGTAACCCTGTCCGGACGCGTCCGAGACCCTTATTGCTATATTCGAATAAGACGGGTGAATGAGGGGCAGATTGATTTTGAAACCTATGGGGATATCAACCCCCTCCAGAAAGACCGCCGCGTCGACAAGGGACGCGGTATTTCGCAATCCCTGAATGATAAACCTGACGGCAGACCAATCCCCCGCCGCGCTGTGAAGGCCGGCAGAAGGAAGAAGCGACATGACCAGTACTAATCCAGCAATTTTTATCTTCATAGCCGACAACTCCTTTTATAATCCCGGCGGAATCGTTACAGTGATGCTCTGCCTGCCTCCCAGCAGCATAAGCAGCGCGGCATTGCCGTCATTTGAATCATCACCCGTATCGCACCCTGTGACAAAAATACCGGCAAGGGCGATTATCGCCACGCACGCGGCTGCGGCCATTGCTTTTCTCATACATCCCCCGTGTTCAATCAGAAATCAATTAGGCTGCCAATCCAATAAATCAGATTAATGTATAAAAAATACACGCGCCGGTCAATCAGAATAATTGAAAATTTTCTGTTTTATGACGATACATCCCCTCATAAATCCCACTCTTCAGTAGAATCACCTAAAAAACCTTCACTTTATAAAAACAATGTTCCAAAAAAGAATACTTGAAATCAATTAACTATATGATACCTTATACCGCGCAGCCAGAAAAGTGACCTCCTGGAGTTGATGTATCGTCATGAGATTCGCTGTTATTCTTGTCATTATTCTGTGTATTCAGGCCTCAGCCGGCGGGGACACCCTTATCTTTAACGACGGGAAGGTCCTGAAAGGGAAAGTCCACAGAATGGAATCCGATTCAGTAATCTTCACTCAAGAAGAAGCTGATGCGGCAGTGCGTATACCCAGGGACGCGTTGCGGACACTTACCCTGGACAGCGACGGCCGTCAATTCGTCATGGAAGGGGCCGCCTCGGGCGCGGATAACAATCCTGCGGGTGAGCGTGTACCAGGTTTTCACCGTTCCATTGTCAGAGCGGCGGTATTCATCTCCTTTCACGACCACGGAAGCAGTCTTTTTATCGGGGAAAAACGCAATCTGGAACAGTATCAGTTTCATCTGCTCACCAGCCAGACGCTTCCCTACGGCAATCCCTACAACCTCTTTGTGGTGGACTGGTCCTGGGGTGCTGACATTGACCTGATGCCGCCGGCGATCGAGTTCCCGCAGACGGGCAGTTTTTCATTCACCGGTGTCAAGTTCGGGTTACGGGGGAGATACGGATGCGATTTATTCGACACCTACATGTACCGGGAATCCCTGGGAGACATTCCCACTGAACGCAGGTATATGGGAAGATATATGGATTTTTCTTACTTAGGCGCAGGGCCGGTGATCGATTTCATCTTTAGCCCAATGAAAAATAACGCCGGTATGATCATACAGGTTTTTTTCCTATACGGCGTCATAACCAACGGCAGGCTCAGGCCGAACGCGTCGCTGCGTGACGCAAGGATTCTCGTATCGGCCCCCGATTACAGCATGAGCGTCGGGGGATACACCATCCGGTACGGAATCGGCCCGCATATCGTGCTCAACCGATGGATCCCTGTCACCATCGGCATAAACATCACAATGGCCACCACGCGTCTCCGTCTCCCGAGGCCGGTGATATCATACTGGTCCGGCAATACCGGGCCCTTTGTCCGGAACAATTTCGGCCTGGAGTTCACCCTGGGCTTTCATATCTGACATGGGGAAATGAGAGGGAACGAAGGGATGAAAAAACAATCCTGAAAACCAGCAATTTTTGTTGAAAAGAGCATGTATCCGGTATTCATTATGTATGGGATCAACACTCTCTAATCCAATGAACCACGTAATCATAGGAAATGGTGTCGCCGGCATCACCGGTGCGATGGGAATCCGCGCAGTAGACCCCGGTTCCCGCGTCACCGTGGTGTCCGGCGAAACACCCTATTTCTTCTCCCGGACCGCGCTTATGTATATCGCCATGGAATACATGCGCCAGGAGGACACCGAGCCCTTTGAGCGTTCCCATTACGAAAGTATGAATATCAAACTCGTTCATGACCGGGCTGTCTTAATCGACCCAACCTCCGCCACAGTCGCACTCGAAAACGGCGCGCCCCTCGCGTATGACCGGCTGCTCATTGCCACCGGATCGGTGCCGGCGATGTACGGGTGGCCGGGATCGGACCTTGAAGGGGTGATCAACTTCGTCTCCTGCAATGACCTGAAGAAACTCTGTTCAATAAAGAAGAAGGCCGGGAAAGCGGTCGTGGTCGGAGGCGGCCTTATAGGAATCGAGCTGGCCGAGGTGCTTCTGCATTTCGGCATCGAGGTTTCCTTCCTGATACGGGAACACACCTTCTGGCCCACGTCGCTGTCGCCTGAAGAGGGCCGCATGATACAGCGCGACATGGAGAAGAGGGGGATACGGGTGCTCATGGACACGGATCTCGCGGAAATCACCGGGACCGGCGGCCGGGTGAGCGGCGTCGTTACCGGCACCGGAGAGCGGATTGAAAGCGACATCGTGGGGATCGCCACCGGGGTCGTGCCGGACACCGGGCTCGCGAAGAAGTCAGGGATACCGGTCCGCAGGGGGGTGCTGGTGAACGACCTGCTGGAAACGGGAATTCCGGGAATCTACGGCGCCGGCGACTGCGCGGAACGAGACACTGGCGAGGGGCCCGGAGTCGCCGCCGTATGGTACGCGGCCCGCGATATGGGAGCTGCCGTTGGACGCACCATGGCCGGGGAAAAAACGCCCTACCGCCCGGGCCCATGGTACAATTCCGCGAAATTTTTCGACCTCGAATACACCTGCGCCGGCCGTTTCCTCCCTGCACCAGGTGACAGCGAATGGCACCGTGAAGACGAGAACGGCAGGAACTCGATCCGCATTGTCCACAGTAGCGGGGAGGTGCTGGGCTTCAGCATGATCGGTTCCCGATGGGACCACAGGGTATTGCTGGATTTTATCGCACGGAGGACATCGCTCGACGACACTCTGTCGCGGCTCGATTCCGCCCGCTTTGATCCAGAGCTTGTAAAATCACCCGCCATTCGGAGGGTACGCTGAAAACATTCGGAAAAATCCGCATCGCCCTTATCCTGCTCGTGGTAATCGCATACATCACCGCGCATTATGCCGGGTTTTATTCCATTCCCCACCTTGGCCCCTTTCTCAACGCGGCCACGATCTTCACCGCCATGCTCTTCTTTGTCAGGCGCCGGCTTCCTTTGTACAGTTATCCCCTTTCGGCAGTGTTCATATACTTTTACGTGATTCTCTTCACCACCGGCTACCTCGACGTCCCGGCGCGTTTTCTCGGCCTCGGCGACAAATGGTGGCTCTATGGAATACTCTATACGGCGGTGATGATCGTGTTCGGGACGTTATTCATGTATCGGCGGAGGAGGGACCGCCATCAGGTGATACGGACGGCGAGCGTTATGGCGGTTCAGATAGTGCTTGCGCTTTCCATACCCCTGGCAATGAAACTTTTCGGCGCCAGAGAATTTTATTTTTCCTATTTCTGGCCGCTGAAAATCGAATACTTTTACCCGGAGACGATACTTGCCTTTCCGACGCCGATTATCCTCTACAGTTTCCTTGGATCGCTTTTTCTTTTTCCTGTCCTGGCATTCTTTCTCGGAAAGAGGTTCTACTGTTCATGGGTCTGCGGGTGCGGCGGTCTGGCCGAAACCTTCGGGGACCGATGGCGGCACCTCTCCGATAAATCGAGAAACGCCTGGGTGTTCGAGCTTTTTTCGATATACGGGGTGCTGGCGCTTGCGGTGATTGCCACGTTACTGGTGGTGGGCAACTGGGCCGTGGGCCGCGAATATCCCGCCTTCTCCGCCGTGGCATTCAAAACCCAGGAGTTCTACGGGTACTTCATCGCCTTCGTCCTATCAGGCGCCGCGGGTGTCGGCTTCTACCCGACCCTCGGGTCGCGGGTGTGGTGCAGGTTCTTCTGCCCCATGGCGGCGTTACTGGGAATCATACAAAAACGGGGCCTGTTTCATATCCGCGTAAAGAGCGACATGTGCATCTCCTGCGGCTGCTGTTCCACCTACTGCGAAATGGGAATCGACGTTCGCCACTACGCTCAGCGCAACCAGAGCTTCACCAGGGCCGCCTGCGTCGGGTGCGGCATGTGCGCACATGTGTGCCCCAGAGGCGTGCTGAAGCTTGAACTGAAACGCCGTATCGCAGGATAATGAAACGATGAAAGTACTGGAAATCTTTTTTTACGCGGTCTATTCACTGAATATGCTTCTTCTCTTCTATTACGGCATCCACACCTATTTCATGGTCTACTGGTGCAGGAAATACCGGAAAAACACCGAATTTATCGCAGCCCCGATCCGACGGCATCCCGCGGTGACAGTGCAAATCCCGATATACAACGAGCGTTATGTGGTAGAGCGGGTGATAACTGCGGCAGCGGCGATGGATTACCCGAAGGACCTGCTTGAGATCCAGGTGCTGGACGACTCCACAGACGATACGCTGGAGATCAGCCGCGATCTTGTGAACAAATACCGTGGTGACGGCTTCAACATCGTTCTTCTTCACAGAGAGAAGAGGACAGGCCACAAGGGGGGGGCGCTCCGGGAAGGACTGGTTTCTGCGGCTGGCGAGTTTGTCGCGGTGTTTGACGCGGACTTTGTCCCTTCCCCAAATTTTCTGAGGGCCACGATACCGCTTTTCCAGGAGGACCCGCGCCTGGGCATGGTGCAGACGCGTTGGGGCCACCTGAACAGCGATTATTCCCTGCTCACCAGGGCACAGGCAATAGGCATTGACGGGCATTTTATAATTGACCAGATCGCCCGTGGCGGGAGCGGAAAGCTCTTTATGAACTTCAACGGCACCGCGGGGATATGGCGGAAGGAGTGTATAATCGACGCAGGGAACTGGCAGGACGATACACTCACCGAGGACTTCGATCTGAGTTACCGCGCGATGCTCAGGGGATGGAGATTCAGCTTCATGAAGGACGTAGTAAGCCCTCAGGAGCTTCCGGTGCAGGTAAGCGCCTACAAGTCACAGCAGTTCCGATGGGCCAAGGGATCTATCCAGACCGCGTTAAAGCTTGCCGGAAGGATCATACTCTCGAAGGAACCATTTCTGGTGAAGCTCGAGGCGATCACCCACCTGACCTATTATTCAGTGCACCCTCTCATGATCCTGAACATTTTTTGCACAGTCCCTTTCATATACCTATTCCCGCACCTCTCGAAATATACTGTGCCCTTTTATATCGGCGGTCCCATATTTACTCTGGCGACGATTGGACCGATCTTTTTTTACTCCTATTCGCAGTTTTTCCTATACAGTGACTGGTGGAAAAGGATTCTCTTCGTGCCGATGATGATGGTATTCGGGGCCGGTATCGCGGTAAACAACACCCGGGCCTTCCTCGAAGCGATCATAGGCAGGAAATCGGAATTTGTCCGCACGCCGAAACTTGGCATACGGGGGAAAGGGGATGTTTGGAAATACAAAAAGTACCGCAGTCCCGTATCGGCGGTTTCGATTTTCGAGGCGGCCATGGGGACGATTGCTCTTTTCGGGATAGTTATCGCTATCGAGAGCCGAAATCTCTTTGCGATTCCATTCCTGGCCATCTATTCGGTGTCGTTTTATTATATATTTATCCTGGAGATGATACAGACGTTTCCGCAGCAGCGAAGTTCACCCGGGAAAATAACCTTTTCGGAAGGATAAAGTAGGAGGAACCATGAAAATTTCGTTATTCCTGGCTTTCATACTGTGTCTGCCACTATTATCGATCGCCAGACCCAACGATGCGCTTTTCACCGCGATCCTGAAGACTCACGTAAAAAACGGCCGCGTCAATTACAGCGAACTGAAGAAGGATGGGCGTCTCGCCAGATACTGCAAGTCGCTGGAATCCACGGATCCGGCGTCGTTGAAAAATGCCGATGAACAGCTTGCGTTCTGGATCAACGCCTACAATGCTTATACCCTTAAAATCGTGGTGGATAACTATCCGGTAAAGAGCATCAAGGACATCGGCTCGATTATCCGCTCAGTGTGGCGCATCCCCTTTGTGCCCATAGGCCCCCGCACCATGACGCTGGACGACATAGAACACGGTATAATAAGGAAACAGTTCAAGGAACCCATGATCCATTTCGCGCTTGTGTGCGCGGCCAGAAGCTGTCCGCCCCTTAGAGAGGAGGCATACAAGGGCCAAAGTCTGAAAAATCAGCTTGAAGATCAGGGAAAACGGTTTTTACGGAACCAGAAACTCAACAGGTTTGACCTGCCCAAAAGACAGGCCTATCTCTCATCAATACTGAAGTGGTACAGGGAGGATTTCCCATCCGGTGACAGAAATTTCTTTATATATTTGTCCCGTTTTGCTCCCCAGAACGCGGCGGCGTCACTATCAGGAGAACCCGCACTCTGGAGCGTCCGGTATCTCGGGTATGACTGGTCTCTAAACGACCGTTGACACGACGGCTCCAGGGCGATGATATTATCCGATAAATCTCGGATCAGTTCTCGCAATCTCGATCGCCATCGCAGCGCTCTGTTCCTTATCCTTGATTTCCAGCATCAGGTCGAAATCAGTGCCACTTGAAAGCGCGAGAAAACCGGTGAAATCCTCCAGGTCTATTGATTCCGCGTGCGATCCGGATCTTCCACCGGGCTTCTGGCTGCTGTAATCGGTCATGAGGAGACCGTCATTGTTATCCCAGGTTGAGGCTGCCATCGAGACAGCATCGGCCACTGTCTCTCCGGAATTGAAAACGATGTGATGAAACGAGTCAAAAAGCACCGGCACCCCGCATCGGCGGTGAAGCTCCATACAATGATCGATTCCGTAAAGACGGTCATCATTCTCGACAACAAGCCGTCTTTTAATTTTGCTGTCCAATTCAAGATATCTGGCAATGAATCTTTCCATTGCAGCGGACCTGTCTCCATACACTCCGCCGACATGCACCTGAATTTTAGCTGATGTATCAAGCCCCATAAGATCAAGCACTTCCGCGTGGTACTTCAGTTCAGCAACACTTCGTTCATGCACACCCTGATCCGGTGAATTGATAAGAGTAAACTGGTCGGGATGCATTGATACTCTAATACCTTCTTTGTGAATAAAAGATCCGATTTCACTGAAGGCTGAAGCGAATTTTTCCTGCCATGGATAGCGGCACACCGGGTGAGATGCGAATGGGACAAGGTCAGAGGTCACACGAAAAAACCTTATTGAATGGGCCGCATTATACTCGAGAATACGCTTGAGACAGAGGAGGTTCATCTCCAGAATCTCTGCAACACGGCTATCAGAATAAGACTTTAGCCTGAAAGTTTTTCCAGAGGAACAGCCTATGCTGCGGTTTATACAGGGATATCCAATCTTCATCCACGCTCCCTCTTGCCCCAGTAAATATCGTTATTTCGATGCAGCTCTGCGGTCCAGAAGCTGTACATTCTCGACAAAATACCGCTGAAGCTGGAGAGGAAGAGACCTGTAATCGACATTCTGGATATAATCGGTTAAGTCCCTTGAATTATAAGTATTCCAAAAAAGGACTGTTTTATCTATCAATGATCCTGTTTTTGCGTCATCGATCAGGGCGGCAAAAGCTTTTCCGGTATAGGTACCTTCAATCTGAATACCTTCATATTTTTGGAGCATTTCGATCGCCCTGATTGATTCCTCAGTATAAAATGCATATGAATACCCTAAATAATTATGCCTCACATCCAGCTCACCAGGAGGAAGTTCATATCGAGGAAAAGACCCGTCATGCCTGCTTAGAAATTCCGCGGTTCGATGATACAGAGAAGCCACATTCCTTTCCCCTGCAACCTCAAGAGGTACCACTCTCACCGCCACAACCCTTGTTTTCAAACCACAGGCTTTCAGGCCAAGCATCAGCCCGACAACCGTCCCCATTGAACCGAGCGGTACATAAATGAAATCTGGCGCAGGCATCTTCCCCTTCTCCACCTGATCCTTCAATTCAAAAGCAGCGTTCACAAATCCGGCGTTTGAGAGGGTTGTTGTTCCGCCGAAAGGTATAATAAAAGGATTGGATTCGTTTCTTATACGGTGCATCAAGGCGTTGAAGCGGGATGCTGCGAAGGCGTAAAACCTTGTTGGAGCAAAATTTATTTCAGCACCGGATGCAATATCCATTAATAGATTTTTTCTCACATAATGGGCATTCGGTTGAGGAGTGAGATAAAGACGGCACCGAAGTCCGAGTTTTTTTGAATACACTGATGAAGCAAGTGCATGGTTGGAACCCGCCGCACCGAAAGTGACAATCTCTTTATGCCCTCCAGCAATGGCTTCCCCCAAAAGGAATTCCAGTTTTCGAATTTTATTGCCTCCGTAAGGTTTTCCCGATATATCGTCCCTTTTAATATAGAGCTTTTTTAATCCAAGCTCCCTGCCAAGATTTTCTAGTCGCTTTATCGGTGTCGGAAACTCTCCAAGGGAAACGAATGGGAGCCTGTTTCCAAGGAGCGGATATTCTTGAAATAATGGTATTCCAATCGTACTCATGTTTTCTCCTCTTCGTTTCAATATTGAATAAGATAGCAGGAAAGCAGGTGTAAATTAGTCTGTCAATTACTATCCCTTTTGATAAATAGCAAAATAAACGATAGTTATCCAGATAGAATTACAAACGCAAAAAAAAAGTATTTTTTCAACACTTGAAAATTTATCATCATTTTTTTCACACTTCATCGTTTACCAAATAACTACAACAGGAGAGGACACCAAAAAATGAGAACCACACTAAACATTCAACTTGAGATTTATCAAAAATTAGTCATTGCCGCCAGATTAAACGGTATTTCAAATTCTGAAATGATATCATTTCTAATAAAGAAAGCCGTGTCACAAGGGTTGACTCCCGGACAGCTTGGCCGTCCGGTAAGATATCAAAGCAAACGCCTTCCCGGCACATGGAAAGTGATCCATGCAAAGTTTCGAGAGGATGACTATGAATATTTTCTCGATCTTAGAAAATTACTAAAAATGTCTGTTTCATTAATACTTGCAAACTCTGTTAATTTAATATTGGATAACGGATCTATTAAAGAAAATATTGATAACTATTATTTTCAAAATTATATTATTATAAAAGATTTCATTGATAATATAGTTGTTTGGAAAATAATATGGGGGTATCCAAAGAATTTAGAGTCCCATATAAGATGGTAATATTTACTATTTATCTCATAGAATGATAATCTCATAATAATTGATTTTACTATTGTCAAAACATTTGATAGCTTCAATAGTTTCACAGCAATTAAAACGAATATGTCAATACCATCAATTATTACATTTTCCCGACGAACTGATCCAGCATTCTTCATGGACTGGTTCATGGATAAAATCGAAAAAGGTTTTTGTCTTGTCCCAAACCCATTCTCTGGCAAGCCTTACCGTGTAGGTCTTAAACCAGAAGAAGTTTTGATCCTGTCATTCTGGACAAGAAATCCGCTGATAATTTCAAAGCATCTCGACAAGCTTCAACAATCAGGATATCATAACGCTTTCTTTATCACTTATACATCTTACCCGGCGTGGCTTGAGCCATACACCCCTGAGAAGTCAGTCGTTAAGAAAGGACTTGATACGATTTTGAAAATTATTCCTCCTAATGCAATCTGGTGGCGGTATGACCCAATTATAATCACCGAGTCATTAACGATTAAATGGCACACGGAGAACTTTACCCGTCTTTGTGATGAGCTTTTTTCGGGAAAGACTGGAAGAGTAATTATATCCCTTGCACACATCGACGGTCCTTATGTGAGTATTCGGAGAAGACTGGAGAAGGAATCTGCATTTCAAAAAGATAGATTATTAATGCCTTCATATAGTCAATTTATCGATCTCGCTCACAGCCTCAGTGTTATCGCTTCATCCAGAGGAATTTCGCTTGAAGTATGCTGTTCTCCAAAAATTCAAGAACTGGATCACGAAAAAATCCGGCAAGGCGGATGCTTGACACGGTCATGGATTGAACCGATAGTTACTCATTTGCCAAATATTCGAAGTAAAGGCACCAGAAAAGGATCCAAAACTCAAGGCTATGGGCCATGTGGGTGTTTAGAAAGCAGGGACATTGGTGTAAATGGAACTTGTCGTCACGGTTGTGTATACTGCTATGCCAATCGCGGAGGTTTACGCACTGGACAGATTACGGATAGTTCTCAATGCCTCAATACTCGAGATATCGGGATATCAGATGATGGATAACTATCAAATCCACTGATTATGGCATCATACTGTTTTTTTTGCGATAATCAGCACGTAATCGTCCCCGAGAACAGCCCCATCGATAAAAGTAAAAAATTCTCCCTGTACATGATCCAATATTTCCTGGGCGGTTTCATCCGGCGCAGTACGTAATGAATCCGACAACCGCTCGATACTGAACCGGTCACGGTCGATATTTCTCCCCTCGAGAATACCATCGGTTACAAGGCAGAGCACATCACCTTTACAGACAGGAAATCGTATCGTCTTAAACACCGGTTTGCCAAAATTCCTCCCCAAAGGCGTGCTCCGAAAATCACCCTTTCCGTGGGCAGCCGCTTTAACCTCTCCGGTCATCGATTTTTTAATTAGCAAATCATGATGTGCAATATTCACATATTCTGCCACTGAATCCCGGAACCGAATGACAATACCGGTAATAAAACTATCGACATTTTCAATCTCCCGGTAAAAAATTTCACTTGCCCTGTTAACGATTCCTCTCAGGCTTTTCTCTGTCGGATCATTAAATATCCGATACAGGATGGGCCGGGCGATCATGGTGATGAGCCCGGCTGCGACACCGTGCCCAGAGACATCGAAAAGAGAAAACCCCTTAAGCTCGCTATCGCTGTAATAGAAATCGAAAAAATCACCTGAAACAGCATAGGCCGGCCTGAAGCTAAAGGCGATATCCCATCCGGTGGTCTTGGGCGGTTCTTTATAAAAAAGCGACGACTGCACGGCCCCTGCAAGCTCCATCTCTGTCTCGGTTCTGTCTCGCGCTGTTTTCATTTCGATATTCATCGTGTTTAATGTATCATTCATCAGCTCCAGCGTATTTTTATCTGTCTCTATCTCCTTTCTTTGGTTGATAATCTGTTTCGCCACATAAGATATGAATGTCATGGGTGCAAGGAAACTGAGTGAAATAAAAAGCTCCCTGGAATAAATGCCGTTCTGCCCTGAGTTGTGAATCGCAAAATAGGTCACAATATTGTATGAGAGTATCGATCCGAAGGATATCAGAAAAGTCTGAAATGGAGTGATAAACGGAAGCTCGATAGTCACGGCAATAAAGGCACATACCAGCATAATGAACCGAATTTCGTTCGCCAGGAAAACAGCGAAGGAGAACATTAATAAGTAAAAACACAATTGACAGGCAAAAAATATCAATTCGGACCTGTTTGTAAACGTTTTCTTCAATCTAGCGAGCGTTATGAATACAAGAACGCCGGCGTCAACGATCAGGGAGAGGATAACTATAGCGTCGTATCCAGTACTTATAAGATTCAGAGCCCTGGCCACCAGTGCAAAAACCTCGACTATAACGTATCCCATGAGTGAATTGAGACCCATACGTATTAATTTTCGCCTGACTTTCTCACCATTTTCCAGAGATAATATCATTTTCATAGGTAAATTCAAACCATTATATAACGCACAGTTCAAGCAGAAAATAGCTGGTGCTATTTTGATCAAGGCAGGTTGAAATAGCCTTGACAAAGGCCGGAAAATCCATTTCTATCTGAAATTACAAGGAATACTAACTCATGTTGAAATCAAATCACGAATTCAAGTCCCAGGTGAACTGGAAAAACACTCTTTATTCTGTGCTTTACAACCTGGTCTTGGTGGGCATTTGCCTCTTTGCGGTATATGTCGTGAGAATAGGCGATGCATCGTTTTTTGCACGATTCACCTTTTTTCTGGCATGGGGACTGCTTCTGATTTTCGGCCTTATCGTTATGGGATCATATTTCTATTACCTTATATTTAGGCGCTCATGACGGCGCGATCCAGATCAGGGACGCCCCACAGGGAGATGGTTATATGAAATGGATAACTATCATACTGATTGTATTAATCGCCGCCCTGGCAGGTGTAATTTCACTCTTTTCCGAGGAATACGGCGCAGAAAACGCGGTGAGTATTATCACCGAGATGAAGGGGCCGGCAATGGAAATCCGTGTAAAAAACAGGAGCTTCGCTCGCTGTACGGTAACCATCTATTTTACAAAATTCGAGAACGCTGAAAGCGATACAACGCTCCCTGTTACCTCCATTGTTCCGGCCGGTTCCATAATCAGAGCACTCACCGTAAGGCAGAAAGATCCCCGCCTCCGCTGGGACACTTTTTTCATGTATAACTACCGCGTTGGATCGATTTCCGCCGCCCATGACGACAATAGCATATATCGACTCCCTTATCGGAAAGGTCAATCATTCATAGTTATCCAGGGGTACGACGGTGCGAGCACCCATCATGGGGAATACCGTTATTCGATTGACTGGGATATGCCCCAGGGTACTGAAGTGACCGCGGCCCGCGAAGGGACGGTAGTTGAGGTGGAGGACCGGTACGAGGGGCGCGGCTTTACGGATTATTACCGCAACAGAAACAATTACGTGCTGATCGAACACAGTGACGGCACCATAGGGAGCTACGTTCATTTCATGAAAGGCGGTGTAAGAACAGCGCCCGGCAGACAGGTAAAAGCGGGTGACCTCATCGCCCTGTCCGGCGATGTCGGTTTTTCCGGAAGCCCACATCTGCATTTTAATGTATACCGTGTCATAGACTCGAAAACAACCGAATCGATACCGGTACGGTTCCAGACGGGACCAGACAAGGCCGAGATACTCAGTGAGGGAATTGAATACCGTGCCTTCTGATTTATCTCCGGGTTATTCTATTGACACGACTCCTGCCAGCGGAGGCACAGAACAGCCCGGTACCTGAGGGCAATGCGAATGTTCACATTGCCGACACTCACGCCAGCCTCAAAGAGCTCACCTATCCAGACCATTGCGGATTAAAAGGGCGAGCGAATGATGCCGGAGATGGAATTCTTGTCCATCGGCATCCAGCGCGAATGGGGCGCATCAGAGGCTGTCGCCGAGCTTCATAACCATGTCGCCGTGGAGATACCCGGCTTTTCTGGGGCTTTTGATCCTGCTGACCGACCAGGCGAGCTTCGTGTCCCCCATGGATCGTACCGAGGCAATACGCCCCCGTATGGTCACCCCTGCCAGGTCAAACTCGGTCCCCTGGTCCTCGATGCCGATCTCCCCTGTCAGTGTCACCCCGGTCATGGCGATTTTCGAGTCCATTGACGAAAGCGCCGTTCCCGCCGACACCACGGTTCCGCGCTCTATCGTCACCGTGCTCTTTCTTATTATCAAAGACCGGGCGCTCATTTTCCTGAGGACGATCTGGCGGCATCCGTCTATCGACACGGTGCCGTAATCGCCCGTAAGCTCCATCCCGGTTTTACCGACAAGATCCAGATCATTGCCGCCGTTGGGAGGCGATACGTCGTTTGATAAAAAAACTGCGTCATCCATTTCAATAAAACGATGGAGCAGACGGGCGGTATCATCGGGGGAATCGGTTACGGGATCATGACCGATCCCTTCAAGAATTTCCAAGTCCGTACGTGGAATCACCGATGAAAGAAGCACCGCCGTGCGAACCGGTGCGATCTCGTCCATCCCGCCCCATAGTATGCAGGTCGGGACTCTCACCGAATACAGCTGTTCCGAAAAATCAGTCCCCACCAGAGCGATGCCGGCGATCCTGGCGGCGTCATTCTTGAGCACCGCCTTCCTGAAAAGCTCATTATCCACATACTCACTCAGGTCCTGCGGCATCAACCCCCTGTCGATCTTTCCGATGGTCGATTCGATCAGATTGTTGACCCCGGATAACGGCCCTTCGGCGAAATACCGCAGCCCCTTCGATTCAGGCTCAATGAGGAATTTACCCTTTACAAGGGCTGTGCGGTTGAGGACCCCGGCCGCGTCGATGAGCACAAGCCTGTCCAGGTCATGAGGCCATTGACCGGCGAAGTAGAGCGCGGCCGCGCCTCCCAGTGAATGCCCGACAACCACAAGCCGCTCCTTTCGGTAGGTTCCGGCCACGAAGCGGATCAATTTCGCATAGTTTTCCGGGGAATACAGGAGGTTCCCCTTTGAAGATTTGCCGAAACCGGGCATATCGAAGGCCACGACATGGTATTTCTTTTCAAGGGACGTAATCAGAGGACGCCATACATCCGACGCCTCTCTTCCGACTCCATGGACAAGAAGCACGGTGGTATTCTTTGCGCCGCCGGTATCGTACAGCCATACTTTCCCCTTGAATACCGGCTCGGACACAGCCCTCCATCTTCCCCGCTCCTGCGCGGGCACTCCCGATCCTGCGGAAACAAGAACAGCCGCGCACAGTCCCGCGCGAAGAAAAGCATTCGCCAGCCTCATCCCATACTCTCCGGCATTTTCAGGGTTCGCCCCGGCAGGGTGCCGACATTTTCATGCAGACCGATACGAGAATCCATGATTTATAAATACCATGCCGCGCTATTGATATCAATAATAAAATCAGCGGTTCGGGAAATATATTCATCAGAATAGTCCCGCTGCCGGGGCGATGTTCCCATATAATAATTGACATTGTTCAGTAATGCACATACTCTTCAAATTTCATTGTAATATCACACGCACACTATTACAAGAAGGGACGACTCAAAGCCGGGATGTGATTTCCGTAAATGAAATTTGGGAACCGCGATAGTGCGGGAAACGGAGCGGGGACAACTTTGCACAAACCGCTGACAATGTACAGGAGGTGCGAAATGGGTTTTACCGTGTTGCCGGTCGAAAAACTAAAAGAATGTATCGGAGAAATCAAGCACAGCGAATGGTTAGAGATAACCCAGGAACGCATCGACCAGTTCGCCGGCTGCACCGATGACCGAAATTACATCCACGTGGATCGTGAAAAGGCAAAGAGCGGGCCCTTCGGCACAACCGTTGCCCACGGGTTCCTCACGCTTTCGCTGCTCACGCGGCTGTCCGCATCGGGAACATGGATTCCTGAAGGGATCAAGGCCGCGGTCAATTACGGATTCGACAGGGTCCGCTTCATGAGCCCGGTGCCTTCGGGATCAAGGATTCAGAGCACCATGGAACTCACCGGCGTAGAGGAGAAGGAACGGGGGAGAATTCTCATAAAGGTGACGCACACAGTTCACGCCGAGGGATCGGAGAAGCCGGCGCTGGTCGCAGATTGGGTGACGATGTTCATGTCCTGAATTCAATGAATGACGCGCCTGTCGTGGCACGCATCAGAAGGTGTCCTTCCCCTGCACCATGTTTTTGTACCGCAGTTTCGGCACCAGGTCCTTTTTCATCCGGCGGGTGTCGCCGTAATACGAAACCCTGGCGACATCTATAAAGTCCTTTGTGAGGGGACTTACTGTATTGAACATGTCCGAGAATGACTCAAAAACAGACGCCGCAAGATATATCATCCACAACGGCATTCGCCAGGGCCTTTTTGTCTTCCACCGCGCGCAGGCGAAATCGAGAAATTCCTGCAAGGTCTGAATGCCGTCGTCGCCGATGTTATAGGTCCCGCGCACGCCCGGTTTCAGGGCGGCGCGCATCACGCTCTCGCAAAAATCCCATTTTGAAATCAGATGAATGTACGTCGGCTCACTCCAGACCCCGAGAAGCCATCTTCTGGCGAACCATCTTCCAACGTCCGGCATGATCATCCCTCTTCCGTACACCATGCCCACACGGAGGATTATCGGGTCCTTCATCTCCCTCAGCATAATCCTTTCGGCTTCAAGCCGTGTTATGGCGTGATCCGAAATCGGGTTGCCGTCGATCCTGTCGGTTGACGGGCGTTCCGGCGTCGTCGGGCCTTCGACATGGGGAAAACTTACAAGGATCAGTTTTTTTACGCCGCTGCGCTTCACGGCATCCAGAAGGTTTCTGAAATACAACACGTTGGTGCCGGAAGGGAATTTTTTCGGCCTCGTTTTGAACAGGACGGTGGCAAAATGGATGACCGTGTCCGCGTTCCGCAGCGCCGGCATCAGGCTTTCCGTATCCGCCATATCGCACCGGAACAGGGAGACCCTTTCGTCCGCGGCTATATCATCGGCGATCCTTTTATTATGATACATCAGATTAAGCCGGCATGAGGAGTATTGCAGAAAATGCCTGCTTGTGAGTGTTCCGAGGTTTCCGGCTGCTCCGGTTATCAGGACTGTTTTTCCCTTCATGGATTCACTTGTTCCTTAGAAAATTGCGGTCATCGTCCCGGGACCGCGCCTGAATTTCTTCATACTATATAATTTTCCCTTATATAGGGATGAAAGTCAACCGATTCATTGGGGTTGGATGTCTTCCGGCTGGCATCAATGCATGGGAAGAGGTCCGCGGACCCTCATAAACGGTCGCCGGCATTTCCTGACACGCTGTCCGCATGCTGTCGCAATCCCGTGTACGGGGCCTGCACAACCATGAAAGTGGCAAATCCCGCGAAAACCCGGGTAAATTCTTGACACCGCGCCGTTTGTATACAGTACTATTCTCGAAATAAAACCATGGAGGATCAACGAATGAAAAAAACAATATTGACCGCCCTCTTCGTCTGTGCTCTTGCCATGATGTTCTCCTACGCCCAGGACGACCGGATCGACCTTTCCGAGCTTAAATACGGCCGCGTATCCGCGTACAGTTTCGTCCAGGCCGATGTTCATCAGAAATCAGACGATCAGAAGGTGATCTGGTTCCAGCTCTTCGACCGCCTGGACGACAAGGATACTGCAGGCAGTTATTCCCAAAGCCATGTAAAAAGACTCGACAAATACCCGGCAAAAATCGCGGAGAACATGCATATATGGATACTCATCGGCAACCGTTTCGAAATACGCCTCATGGGTGACAGCAAGGCGCCGGAGTACCGGAACACCGCAAGGCTTCGGAATTTCATCATGAAGTTTGACCTGAAAGGGATGGAAAAATACGACGGCCCCCTGCTCAAGGGACAGGAGATGGTAAAATTTTTACCGGTCCTGAAAGATGGAAATTAATGGCGATTACAGCGTAATCCCCCACCGGACGGTTTCTAATGTTCATGGCGGTGGTGAATGTCGGGCCAATGGGGGTGCGAATGCGCCCCTTTTTCATGACAATGCCCGTGCGCGGAAGGGCATCGGTGTTATCCCGCACACCAGAAATGTCACGCCGTCGCGGCGAACGCACAGGAGGCGTACAATGAAATCAGCCGCACCGCTCATCGCCGCGGTATTCCTCATCACCGGATGCGGCGCGGATTGGATGACCCGCGGCAGCATCAGATACGGCCATAAAGTCGGACTCGCACTGGACCGTTACGGCGAAGACGCGCGAAAGCGCCTTATCCCCTTTTTCAGGGAAAAGAACGTCCCCTTCCCTCCCGGGAAGATAGCCCTGTTGGTGTTTAAACGGGAAAAATCTCTGGAGCTCTGGGCGATCGAGGGAGTTCGCCGGGAGCGGATCCGGAGCTATCCGGTGACGGCAGTGTCCGGTGATGCAGGGCCCAAACTGCGCGAAGGCGATAAAAAGACGCCGGAAGGGATATACCGCGTCACGGCGCTTAACCCGGAAAGCAAATACCACCTGTCACTGCTGCTGGACTACCCAAACGAATTCGACCGCGCCATGGCGTCCCGGGAAGGACGCGACAATCCCGGAAGCGATATCTATATCCACGGGAAGGATATATCGGTCGGATGCGTCGCCGTGGGGGATATGGCTGCGGAAGAGCTTTTCCTTCTGGCCGCACTAACGGGGATCGATCGTATCACCGTGGTCATCGCCCCCTGGGACATGAGAAAAAACGGTCCGCATTTCGGCGATAGCGGAATCCCCGGACCGGCGTGGACTCGAACACTGTACGATTCCCTGAAAAAAACGCTGGATGAATACAAATAGCATCGGATAATCAGACTTGCCGCGTGCGTGTACGCGGGGGCGGAGCGTTCACTGTCGATCTTTGCCCGCAGATTCAAGGTTTTTACGCTTTTCGAAAAAAGCCCGCTTCAGCTGGGCGTAATCTCCCCCCTCGCAGCGCTCCCTGCATATTTCCTCGTAACGGGCGCTCTTTTCAAAGGCCTCGGTGACGGTACCGCAGGGGAACTGTCCGCAGTCGCCGCAGTGTTCAACGCCCTGTTTATCGGCGCATACACGGATCTCATACGCGCACGAGCGGGAGGAGCCGCAGCCGGCGCATGAAATCTCCCCGGACGTCACCACCCTGTCGCGCCAGCCGAGCATGTGCCAGAGCCCGGCCACCCTTTTGAGTTCGGAGGGAGATCCGAGCTTAGTGGCGATATATCGCGGGCATAAATCACATCTGTTTCCGCACATTGAGAGCATGAAAACCTCAAATGCTGCCGAATCTCAATAAATCCATTGCGGCCAGAATAACATGAAAACAATGAAAGGTCAACCAGGATTTGTCCGACAACCGAAGCCTCACCGATTGTTCTTTCACTGAAAAAACATCTGGACAACCCTCCCCTAATGGTTGACAAATGAGGACACAGGCATTATGATTTGATCGCACCCGGGCTTCATCCTGCAGCACCGTTGCGACGCGAAAAAAGGCTTGAGGAACCGCTATGAAAAAAAATGAAATTTGCATCCAGTGCCCCTCCTGCGGGGAAACCGTAACCGGACCGTCGGCGATGTGCGGCGCCTGCTCCTACCCTTTTGACCGGGAATTCCAGGACCGGCTCGCCGGTGTGTTCTTTTTAAAGGACGAATATGATTCCCTTATGAAGATGAACAACGAATTCGTCGAAAGACTGGGTAAGATTTCCGCGCGTCTCGAATCCGAATACTCCGCGCTGAAAGCAATGACTTCAGACAGATCCGCCGGGGCCGCGGAATGGCTCAGGGAAAAGAAGGCGGCACTCATCGCCCAGGCGGCTGAACAGGCGCCGGACGATACAAAGAAAGGCGAAGAGAAACAGCCGAAAAAATCCGATCTCGAGCTCAGGCTTGGCCAAAAATGGCTCCTCATCGCGGGTGTCATAACCACGGTTTTCGGCGTGGGTTACTTTCTCAAATACTCATTCGAGCGGGGATGGATCGGGCCGGCAGGCAGGGTTGCCGCCGCCTATCTTTTCGGAATAGCCATACTCGCCGCGGGTGACAGGTTCAGGAAAAAGGATTTCCTCCTCTTCGGGCTCGCCCTTATCGGCGGCGGCATCGCGGTGCTCTATTTTTCCACCTTCGCCGCTTTTCAGATTTACGAACTTTTCGGCGCGCCCTTCTCTTTCGCGCTCATGGTGCTCACCACCGCGCTGGCCTGCGGGCTCGCGGTGGCCTACGATAACAGGTGGCTCGCGGTACTGGGGCTCATCGGCGGATTTCTGACCCCGCTCCTCCTCTCCACCGGCGTCGACAATCAGCCGGTGCTCATGGGATACATGACCCTGCTCAACGCGGGGATACTGGTCATTTCATTCCGAAAAGAATGGCCTCTCCTGTCGGTACTCGGGTTCATCGCAACCTATGTTCTTTTTTCAGGATGGTATTCCCGGTTTTATTCGCCGGAACGGTTCTGGATGACGATATGTTTTCTTACGCTTTTCTACCTCATCTACACGGCGGCGCCGCTGGCGTACCACGTGTTCCGGAAATCCGAAGAGCGTCTGCGGGGGCTGGCGATCACCGTACCCAACTCCTTTATCGCCTTCGGCTTCAGCTTCCTAATGATACGTGAAAAGTACTCTGTTGAGTGGGTCAGCGTAATCACGCTTTTTTACGCCGTGGTGTTTTTCGCCATGGCAAAGGCGCTCTCACATGCGGGGAAAACCCACCTGAAGGCATTTGTCATGCTGGTGGCCAAATCGGCGCTATTTCTCATCATTACCGTTCCGATCCTTTTCTCGGGGCATTGGATCACCATTTTCTGGGCGGCGCAGGGAATCACGCTCCTCTGGGCGGGACTTCGGCTGAAGAGCCGCCCGCTGGTGACAAGCGCCCACGTCCTTGCGGGCATGGCCCTTTTTAAATTCATTTTTTACGATTACACACAAGTGTTCGGCCTTCATTTCGGCGAAATGCTCTTCAAAGCCTCATACAGCGCCACCATGGCTGAGCGTTACGCCACCACACTTCTGATCATCGCGTCGCTTTTCACTCATTTTTTCATGCTGAGGAGCCGGTCCGCGGAATCCGGCGACGGCACGTCGCGCGCTCTCTCCCGTGTATTCATCGTTACGGCCGCGTCGACACTCTTCTTTTCGCTGAATATCGAGACCGCGGCCTTTTTCGGGCACCATTTCCCCGAGGCCCGTTTCGCGGCGATCACCATGCTCTGGACCCTGTTCACCGCGGCCACCATGACCGCCGGATTCAGATGGAACAGCGCCCCGGCCAGGACCACGGCAATGATCCTGTTCGGGATCACGATGCTGAAAGTATTCATCATCGACATCTCCAGATTCAGCACGCCATTCAGGATACTTTCATTTTTCGTGCTCGGCTTTGTCCTGGTGGCGGCATCGTTTCTCTATTACCGGTTCAAGGACCGGATAATCAACTCACTGGCATCCGGCACCAAGGAGACTGACAAATGAAAAGGCTGACTGTTCTGGCCATATTGCTCTGCGCCTCACCCCTGTTCCCGTGGAGCGAGCGAAACTTTAAATACGATACGTCGCTCGGAAACCTGAGGCCGAACACCCTGTATCGCGTCGTTCTCGAGGAGCCGATATTGAAGAAATCCTCCGCACGATGCGACGATATCCGCGTGTATGACGCAAAGGGGGCCGAAATACCCCGGGTGATCATCACCCACCGGATCGACCGGGGCGAAACCGACACCTATGACCTGGAGGTTACCGAATACGACAGCGCCAAAGGCGCCGTCACCGCGCGTTTTCGGGAAACTCCGGAAGCGGTGAACGCGATTGAGCTCGACATAGCCGACGAGAACTTCAGAAGAAAGTGCCTGGTCTACGGAGGCGACGGAAAGGCATGGCGGTTTCTTCGTCAGGGGACCATTTACGACTACACGTCGGAGATAAACCTTCGAAACACCACGATCAGGTTTCCCCTGTCTAAACACCGGTACTTTAAGGTAGTAATCCAGGGAAACGGGGCAGGCGGGGCCAGGTCGATACGGCTTAATTACGGCGGCTTCTCCTTTTCCGTCGATGAATCCGGAGAGCGGCGTCTGAGGATAGACGGAATCACCGGTGTAAGATCGCCCATCGATGACCGAATACAGCCGTACAGCGGAAGGAAGTTCAGGGCACCCGCACTGACTTCCGGGAACGGCGAGACGCGGATTCTTTTGGAAGCCGACCTTCCGGTGGACAGGATTTCCCTCAATGCCGTAAATCCCTATTATCACAGGAAAGTCCTTTTTTACGGAGGGGATGACCGCCATGCCGAATCATTTCTGACCGAGGGGTCCATCTTCCGGTTTCCAGGCCTCGAACCTGTGGAACGGAACGATACGCTTTACTGCAGTGCTGAGACGCACCGCTATTACCGGTTCACTATCATTGACGGCGACAGCCCGCCCCTGTCGTTCAACGACATCACCCTTGAATGGTTTCCGCGGTATCTGTTTTTCATGACCATCGGACCCGGAGAGTACCGCCTCTGTTTCGGAAACCGAAGGGCGCCGCGGCCGGAATACGACCTCACCGCCTTTATAACCGAAAAAAACTGGGAGGAGAAAACATATACCGGCATCATCCCCGGCCCCATACGCGAACGCTCTGATTTCCGTTCCATCCCGCTGGACGGGCTAAAGGGGAGTATCGAACGCTGGGTGCTCACCGCTGTTGCCGTTCTGCTGGTGATTGTGCTGGGCGTATGGCTGTTCAGGCTTGTAAAAAAAACGGGAAGCTGACGGCTACTTTTTGGTGAGCGCGCAGGACCTGCTTCGCGGGATCAGGGGACGCTCCATCACCTCAAAGCCGTAGGCGGTGGCCTCGTGGATCATCGCCTCAAACTGCTTCTTCGAGACATGACCGTTCGGTTCGGCCACAAGGAGTTTTCTTCCGCGCTTGAGGGCAGTGTGAACCTGTGAAAAAAGCGCGCCCCTGTCCGGGACCTCATGCACCACGGCGAAGGCCAGCGCGAAATCAAGCTTTCCTTCAAGATCATCAATATTGAGCGACCGGGGTTCGCAAATCCTCGTTTCAATTGATCCGGCCACGCCAGCGTTTTCGGCCCGCTTTTCAAGTTCCCTGATCATTTTTTCCTGTATATCGAGACAGTAGACCCTGCCGCTTCTCCCCACTGTTCTGGCCATGGGTATGCTGAAAAATCCCATTCCGCTTCCGATATCGAGCACCTTGTAACCCGCATCAACGTACTCGGCCAGTATCTTCTCCGGTTTATGAGATAACCTCCGCAGCGGGCTCGCCAGAAAATAACCGAGCCACCAGGGACATACGTGTGTATCCATCTGAAATCCTCCTCGGGAAACGGCGCCTGGCCTGCAGGATTAATCAATATTTCTCCGAATGGGCGCCTGTGCATCGATAGCCGGTACCGCGGTTTGTGGCAAGACTTTTTTTTCAGCGCCGGGGTTATTGCGCGGAAGACGCGTTTTTCAGCCCGCAGGCCCTTCGCACACTGCCGCGCGTCATGAATACAATCGTGAGCACCGGCATCACCGTGAAAACCAGATTTACGAGTATGGTACCCGCAACTCCCAGCCTTCCCATAATGCCGAAGAACATCATACCGGTTCCCGCGGACGGAATCGCCTGTTTTGTGATAGAATCAAAAAAGCCGAGCATGATCGGCATGATGACGCCGACGTACACGAGCGTATCCGCCAGCAGGTACAGAAGCGATCCGATTCCCCACCAGAGGGCGAGCCTCAAACCCCAGGCCCTGTACTGCACAAGCCCGATTCCGGAGGAAAGCGCGAGCGCCGAAAGGGCCGCCGCTGCGAGTTTTTCAATCCCCTGAATCACGTATATGGTTTTCAGGGAATCCATCGCGGCGAGGTTGGCATTCCCGAAACCCTTCGCGGACGGGCCCATCCCGGATACGGCGGCGGCAAAAGCCGAGCCGATGAACGCGAATATCGCGCCGAAAAGCGAATAAAGAAGATATATTGACCCGAGAACAATGAGCAGTATGCCCAAGACCTTCGGTGCCGTCCTCCCCGGCAGCGGCGCTCCGGCAGAAGGGGCAACGAACTCTCCGTTTTCTCCGTTCATGATCAACCTCCTGCATACGCAACAATCTGTTTATAGTGCATCACTTGCCGTCGGCGCTGTCCATCATTTTTTTATCACCCTTTTTCACGCCGGCAGACTGCGCCTTTCGTCGAGAATCGCGACACCCGCGCCCTCCCCTCCTTTGGCACAAAAAGGTTCCGCGGGGAGGTCCAGATTATCCTCACCGGCCCCCCGGACCGAATTTTCCGTTTTAAAAGCATAACATTGAGATTAACGGCACTCGGAATAACGGCCTGCATCGGATTGCAAGTATCAGAACAGGATGCGATCATGGTCCCGGAAACTTAATTCCCGAACATGAAACGCGGTTTTTGAATTTATGATTGACAGCCGATAATTCAAAATGGTTATATTTCAACGCACCCGTCGTTACCGGTTTTGGTGACGCGGCCGTTGGCTATAATGAAAAAAATCAGGATCGCTCTCCTCAACAAATCTTCGCAGAAGTCCGGATCCGCTTCTCATTTAGAGTCCCGGGCCCCATCCCGCTATGAACTCATTACGTCTGATCCGGTCACCTTCGACCCGGCGGACGCGGACATCGCCGTCATCGATGCCGAGAGCCCCCAGGCCGACCGGGACATCCAGATTGCCCGCACGCTCCATGAACGCATGCCGGTAATCTTCCTTGTAAACCCGGCCGATCCCGACCTGCATCTTCACGGCGGAAAAAGCGGCCCCTTTGAATATATGACAAAACCCCTTCAAATGGATGATCTGCACATTCGGGCGGTCGCGGCGCTTCGCCGCTGGCAGTTCACCCGCTCCGCACTGGACCGTTTCGACTGGCTTCAATCACTTGCGGACAGCGTTATTGAAGGTGTCATGATAATCGAGGGGGGGGCGACAACCTACGTGAACCTCGGCGCATGCAGAATATTCGGCCGCACGATGGAAGAAATGATGCATGCCGATATTCTCGAGCTCGCGTCGCCGGAAGAACGTGAACGCATCGCCCCTTACATCGATCAATTCACAAAACAGGGCGCCCCCGCCCAGACGCTGGAATACTGGATTGTCAGAAAGGACGGCACGAGACGTTATGTGCATAATTTCTTCTCCCCGGTCATGATAAGCGGGTCATACCGCGGGCATGTAATCATTACACTGGACCAGACAGACCGGAGGCTTGCATGGGAAAGCCTCATCGAGAGCGAAGAAAGGTTCAGGAATCTCGCCGAATCGACTCCAATGGCGATTCTCCTGTTCCAGGATGACAAGTGGATTTTCGCCAATAACGCCACCGAACGCATTACCGGGTACAATGCCGAAGATCTTTTGCGCATGAACTTCTGGGACATAGTGCACCCCGACCATAAGGCGCTGGTTCAGGAGCGGGGCCGCAAGAGGCAGGCGGCGACCGAGGTCGTTTCGAGCTATGAATTCAAAATTGTCTCGAAATCCGGAAAGGAGACCTGGGTGCTGCTGAACGGCACTTCCACGATTTACAACGGTAAACCGGCCGGGCTCATCAACGTGATCGACATAACCGAGATAAAAAATATACAAGAAGAGCTCGCCGCGAAAAACCTTGAGCTCACCGCCGCCAATGAGGAACTCCGCTCAACAATGGAAGAACTCGAAGCGACCAATGAGGAATTTGAGACGATCAACGGCGAGCTCATCACTTCGCAGAGGGAGCTCGAATCAAGCGAACGCCGTTTCCGCGACATGGTTGAAAATGTTCCTGTAGGCATATACCAGACGAGCGCCGAGGGGCGGTTCGTCAACGTCAATCCTGAAATGGTGAAAATACTCGGATACGATTCCATTGAAGATCTTTTAAATGTGGACAACATCGCGGTCAATGTTTACGTCGACCCAGACATGAGAGGCAGTTTCACCCGGACGATTGAAAGGGACATGGAGGTAAAGGATTTTGAAACAAAATTCAGGAAAAAAAACGGGGAGATCATCTGGGTGTCCATCAACGCGAGGCTGAGAAAGGACGCCGAAGGGAGGTCGCTCTATTACGACGGTTACATCAGGGACATCACCCGGCACAAGCAAAACAGCGAAGAGAAGGAGAGGCTTGAAAAACAGTTGCTTCAGGCGCAGAAGATGGAGGCCATTGGACGGCTGGCGGGAGGCATCGCCCACGATTTCAACAATCTCCTCACCGCAATTATCGGCAACGCCGAAATGTCCCTTATGCTCAACGAAAAGGGATCCGTCACCGAGAGCATAAAAGACATACTCTCCACCGCGATCCGCGCCGCCGATCTCACTCGCCAGCTTCTGGCGTTCAGCAGAAAACAGGTAATAAAGCCGTTACCGGTGAACCTTAATGACATCCTCGATAAAATGGAGCGCCTCCTGAGCAGGATCATCGGCGAGGACGTCGATATCGCCATCAAAAAAGGGGATAACCTGGCGATGATAGAGGCCGACCCGTCACAGATTGAACAGCTGATCGTCAACCTGGTCGTCAACTCAAGGGACGCGATGCCCCGTGGCGGGCGCCTTGAAATCATGACCTGCAACAGCACAGTTGAAGAAGGACTTTACGATGGCTCCCATATCCCCCCGCCCGGGAAATACGTCATGCTTCGCATAACGGATACTGGTTCGGGCATACAGAAGGAGATCATTGACCACATCTTTGAGCCGTTTTTTACCACCAAGGGAGAAATGGGGACCGGCCTGGGGCTTTCAACGGTGTTCGGCGTGGTGAAGCAGAACAAGGGGCATGTGACGGTGGAGAGCGAGGAGAACAAAGGCACCGCGTTCATCGTCTATCTGCCGCAGAACGAATCGGCGCCGGTCGACGAGGGGCGTCGCGATGCCGAAAGCAATCAACCGCAGAAAAGCCCCGAAGGAAAAACGATCCTCATTGTAGAGGACGAGGAGTCGGTGCTCAAAATCGCGAAAAGGGCGCTCGCGCAGCGGGGATACAACATTCTGGCCGCGACAAACGGCAGTGATGCGCTGGAACTCTGCAGGAGCCACGGAGACGCGATACATCTCCTCCTCACCGATGTCATCCTTCCCGGAATCAACGGACCCGAACTGGCGAAAAGCATCTGCGAGCTTCGTCCCGGAATAAAGGTCCTGTATATGTCGGGTTATACAGATCAGGTGATAGGAAACGAAAATTGTATCGGCGATAACATGAATTTCCTGCCCAAACCCTTTCTGCCTTCAGAGCTTGTACAAAGAATCGATGAGATTTTGCTGGACTCGTGATATGGCCAGGATTACGGAAGGACAGAATTCCTCCGGCGGGTGTCGGTCTTCTGAAATGAATATCGGTTCCGGGCACCCTATAGGAACACAAGCTGATATGACGGATGCGCGGCCATCAGAGTCTCTGAAACAATTCGTCTCCCTTCATCATCAATGACAGGATCTACAATACTGATGGTGCTCCTCAAGATGTCATCGCCTGCCTTACTTTCAATGATAAATCCCGGAATGACGATAACACGTACCGCCGCCGTTCCGACACAGGCGCTCCCGACAACAGCATCACCGACTACACACAGAAGGTCCCTCCCCTGTATCCTGATTATCTCCTCCTTAATTACGGTATAGCACCACGATCCTGCCGACGCCTCATTTCCCGCCGCTATATGAACAAATTCTTTCAATCGCCAGTCCCCTGATGCGAAAAAAGATCACGCGCAGAGTCGAGAAGTCTCCGGCGTTGCATCTCCTTATGGCCTTCCGTGCGGGCCATTTTTCATGATCTTTTGCTTCAGATAAATGAACATTTATTCAAAAATACATTCCTGCATCACTTTTTCAATGAAAAAAAGGCGAAAGATAATAATTTTAATCCGGGTGTATCCGGATGCCGGTCAAATATTGCGCATGATTCTTCCTCATCGCTCATTTGTGATTGACGGACTGTATGGAAAAAGTCGAGAATAGCATCTGTCGGCGAAAACCAATGATTTCGGCAAGACGACGTTTCAGCCATTTTCCATACCGCCGGACAATCAGTTTTCCCGGCGCGATTACCGTAAGGGTGAATAAAATGAAAAATATCTTTGTATCGATTCCGGTGATAGTTATCCCTCTCCTTTTCACAATGCTCTGCGCGGGGGACACGGCACGCCGCTACGCAATTGTGGAACCAAGGGCCGGATTGGTGCTCCGCAGCGGCCCTTCGGCTGTTTCGGAAAAAATCACGGTGCTTCCCGTCAACAGCAAGGTCGTGGTCCTGAACAGCGGAAAAGAGGAATCCATCGGCGGACGAAAAGGCCGCTGGACCGAGATCAAATTTCATAACATGAGCGGCTGGGTTTTCGGCGGGTTTCTTATCCCCTTTGAAAACGTAAAGCAGGCATGGGTGAAATCGACACAGGGACTTTCATTGAAAAACAATCCATCGTTTGCGAGCAGTGAAATCGCGATCATTCCCTACGGTGAAAAGGTAGAGATCGCGAATCACAGAGTGGTGCCGATAGACAAGAACAATGATTTTTCATTCGGTTATGTTGCTCTCCGATGGCAATCGATGCAGGCGTACGGCATGGATTCCGATCTCTCCTATGTGCCCATACCCGACTACGGCATCAAATACAATATCAAGGACCAGGCGGCCTACGAAAGAAATCTAGACGATTATTTTAACGGTCTGCTTCAAGTTGTCGGGGACAAAAAAGACCTGGTGATAAAGAACATCGGCGATCCGTTAAAAATCACAACAAAAAGCATCCCCAACTATCATGAAGAGGGTAAAAACAACATAATCGATACGCTGTCATATAAGGGTCTGTCAATTTCAGTCATGAAGGTGCCGTCGGGAAATGAACTCTTCATGGAGATGCGGATTTCATCTTCTGAAACGGCAAGGGGAGCGGTTTTTCTGGGAGGGCCGATCCGCGCCGTGTTCACAAAATTCGGCATACCCTCGCACGACACCGGCGACACTTTCGAGTACGGAGTCGGTGATTCGGATTACTGCGGCGTCGTGTTCAAAACAAAAAATAAAGTCGTGACGGAAATCACCCTCTATTGCAATCCGGATTGATCGGCGATTGCGACATGAGCATGAAACCTGTCGCAACCCGGCAGCAGGAGTCAACGGTTCGTACTCCTGGCGCGCATTGGAGATTCCGTCGGGAATGGATAATCATGCCGGGGTTGATAATGCCAAATTGAAAAAAAATACCTTGAATCTAAGACAGACAGCTGATATTCTGCCCTCATTAAATGGTTGAAAAAACATGACTCTATTGAAAAAACATATCTGCTTCACCGCGGCGTTTCTGCTTCTGGGAACGGCGGTATCTGCGGCTCTTTTTTCAGAAATTTCTTCCGGTACGGCGCTCACCGCCCTGCGGCAATACGGAACCGACCCGGGCGATCTTGCCGACAAGAGGGAGAAACAGGAATCCGCTCCAAGGATACGGATCGCTTTCAGCCCCCCCCTGCTCATGAACCTGTATGATCCCGACCTCGCCGACCGCTACGACCGCGGATTCGGCTTTTTTTCCGACCTCATGTTCCTGAGAGTCCGGACCGCGTCCGGATTCGGGCTCGATATTTACGGCCGTTTCACCTATCGTTTTTTTCAGATTCGGCTGAGCGTACGCAATGACAATCCCGAGATACTGTACGAAACCAACCATCTGCACCTCTTTTCGCTGGATCCTGGAATACGGGCCCTCTACGGATTCCACTTCCAGGACCTCTTGTGGCATGTGTACGCCCTTGCTGCGCCGCGGTTCCTCTACTACTGGGCGTGGTCTGAAGACAGCAAAAACGGGGAACGGTCAACGAAGCTCGGGTCTGTCGGGGTAATAGGCGGGGCGGGGATGGAAGTCGACCTGGGTGAAAACGTCGGATTTTTCGCGGAATACAACTTCGGGTATACGCCCGTTGGAAACCCGAAAAGAAACACCGACGGTCACCAGATATGGTTCGGCGTCTCAGTTCTCACCTCGATAAGGGATTATTAGGGACAGCGTGGAACGGCGGTCAGTTCCGGTCACGGATCCGGCCGTCACTTCTCTTCAAGCCACTTTATCGCGTTATCCTCGTTGTCGATAATCTCGATAAGTTCCAGCACGTTGGTGATTTCAAATACCCGCCGCACGATTCCCCTGGTTTCGCAGGTGACCAGCTGAAGTCCCCTTTTTTTCAGATTCTGCGCCAGAACAGCGATTACCCGGAGAGTGGAGCTGTTTATATAGTCTATCTCTTTCATATTGATGATGAAATGGCGTTCGCAGTTGTCATTCATTATCTTGGCAAGGGCTTTTTCGAAAGCCAGCGACAGGGTGAAATCGAGCCTCCCCCTGGGATAAATGATAACCGCATTGTTGACCACCTTTGATTCGATCGTCATTGATCCACCGTCCGCATTCAACCAGCGTACGCTCCCCTTTCAGGAATTTTTTTTCACGTCGTTCCGGATGCTGTCACCGCAGCAGGCGCATTTCTTTCCCTTCAGGCATATTCGGCATCGATCGTCGCCGCACCACTGGCAGGAAAAACAGTCTTCACACCGGTGCTTTTTTTCATTCCGTACTTCCGGTTCGGGGACGTACATTTTACCGGGAAATCCGGGTATCTCTTTAAACGGCATCAAATCCCTGGCGCGTCCGCGTTTTCCGAAACCACGTCACGCATTTATTCTTTAGATCATAATAAAGACCGAAAAAAGTGTAACAAATCAAGTAAAAAATCAGGGGAAGCTGGAATATTTTATCTATACCCTGCGAATACTCTCAGAAATCCCCTGTTTCTTCTCTTTTTTTACCGGGCCGCGCCCCCAGCATGATTTTCGCATAACATTCACTATACTTTCACCTGCGACCTTACCGGCAGAACCGACATTACACAGAGCGTGTTTACATTTTCCTTATAATCCCTCCGGCGATTCGTGCTCCGGCATTGCCTGTCGGATCGGTGACATTGTCATCCGCCTTTTCATGAATTATCACCGACGTCCCGCCTTCCCGCAGAAGCGATCCGGGCTCCCCTTCTTTAAGGGTCGCGCCGCGGGCGACCACCTCCGCAGACCCGGTCCCGTCCTGAGCTATCTCTATACTCAGCATATCGCCGGCATGGGCCCCCCTGGGGTTATGCAGGCCGTGCTCTTTTCCGTAGGGATTGAAATGCCCGCCTGCCGCCTTGAAATCGGGAGGGGCGAAATCACCCCGTTCATGAATATGGAAGGCATGCACGCCGGGGGAAAGCCCCTTGACACTGAGACATACTTTCACGCCGCCCTCATCTTCATACAGCAGTGCGCGCCCTATTTTCTCGCCGTTAAGATTCACGATGTCAGCAGATGCGCCGGCTCTTCCGCCGCACCCCTGATACAGAAAAAGGGACAAAAAGGATACCAGGATGATGACCGTTATTGCCGCACTTCTCATTTCTCACCTCCTGAACAAAGATTATGAAAAACGTTGTAATACTTGTAATACTATAGAATACTGCAATCCCGGCGCCGAATCAAGCCCCGGCGCATTATCATAGTGCAAATAAGAGACTAAAAAATAATTTCGATGGACAGCGTCAGTCGCATATGATTAATGGTTATTGGTAAAAAAGGAGCGATCGGTGTCTACAGGAAAAATACCACGATTGCTGATCTTGGCATCGCTTCTGATCGCGGGATGCTCGCGTCCCGCCGAGCTCGACCTCACCGGGGGATGGAAATTCCGCATTCTCGGGGAGGGCCCGTCAGCCGAAACGGCGGATTATTCCGGTACCGATACCGACGATTCCCGGTGGGAAAAGCTCCCCCCCCTCCCCGGTCACATCACATTAAAACGGCAGAAGAATTTCATCTGGCTCAGGCGCGAAATGACAATACCCGACAATTACAAGGGCAGAAATCTTGCCCTGTACCTCGGAAAAATATGGGACCAGGAAGCGACATATCTTAACGGAGTCCGCATTGGAGTTTCAGGGAGGGAATATCCGGCGTTCCATTCAGACTGGAATGCCTCGTCAGCCCATTTTCTGCCCAGCGGACTCATCAACTACGGCGGCCGGAACGTCATCGCGGTGCGCCAGTTCACCAATCAGCAGGCAAACTTCAACGGACAGCCCTTCATCGGCGACGCCTTTCAGGTAAGGGTCTACCTTTTCTGGCAGCGGTTTCTCGCGGAACACCTCCCCATGGCCTTCGGGCTCATGACCCTCATCGTCGGTATCGGAATGATTGTAGGGTACCTGCTCGGCGAGAAAACCAACAGGCTGCCGCTCCATCTCGGAGGGATGTCAATTCTCTGGTTTTTTCTTACGATGCACTTCTGGGCGCCGTCATTCGGCCCGATCCCCTGGAACGACCAGGACCGGTTCTTTTACGTGCTCACCGCGGTGATGATCGGATGGATATACCTTTCACTTGAAAAATGGCTCGGCGTCAGGATACGATGGGCCCGAATCATCCTCATTATCGACATGATTATTTTCGTGATTCTCAGCATCACGGCATCGGAGCAGGACCCGATCACCGGCTGGCGTTTTGACATTATCGCCCCCTTCGGACTTCTGGCGCAGATACTCTGGGGAGTGGTGATAATCAAAGCCATGAGGATGAAAAACCGGGAGGCGAAGTTCATGTTCATAGGCTACGCCGTTTTCGTGGGGACGCTGATCCATGACGGCCTTATGATGAACAGGGTCATCCTCTCCTCCGGCTTCTATACCAATATCGCCTATCCAGGATTCATACTCTCGTTCGCCATAATTCTGTTTCAGCGTGTCCGCCGTATCGGCAGGGACCTCCAGGAATCCAGCGCCGTGATCGAAAAACAAAACACGGACCTCAAGCGCATGATCCAGAGCGTGGTCGAGTCCACCGACGAGCTGATCCAGATCTCAATCAAATCCAGCGGCGCAGCGCAGGAGCTGAAAAACCAGATGCTCCGCCAGAGCGCCGGAATCGACCAGACCACCGCCGCAATCGAGGAAGTATCCTCTTCGATAAACGCGGTGGCGGAACACGCGACCCTCCAGGATGAAACAGTGAAGAAAAGCGAGGTGCTTATCGACGACTACACCCAGTCCCTGTCCGGGATAACCGAAGCGGCCCAGTATGCGGTCGCGCTTGGCAATAAAAGCCGCAATGACACCGGCCTGATCGCGGAACGTCTCGGCGCGATACGGGACGGAATGATGAAAATCCGCGAATCCACTGCCGAGATCGAAAACATAGCATCGGTCATCAACGACGTCGCGGAAAAGACGAACCTTCTTTCGCTCAACGCGTCGATAGAGGCGGCCAGGGCCGGACAGTACGGAAGGGGTTTCGCCGTCGTTGCGGACGAGATCGGCAAACTTGCGGACAGCGCGGTGGGTCAGGCCAAGTCGATACAGGGAATCGTCGCCAATATTGTTCGAAGGATCGAGGAGGAATCGAACCTCGTTCTCCAGTCGACAGGGTCGGTGGAAAACATCAAGGAGTCCACCGGGAACGTGAACAAGGCAAGCGAAGTGATCGTAACGCTCTGCCTGGCCCAGGAAAAGATGTCCAAAACCATACTTCAGCACATGCAGACCATATCCAGCGGTTCGACGGAAATCTCTTCGGCAACTTCCGAGCAGACCACGGCCATGGGGGAGGTCATGAAAACCATGGACGAACTGACCGCCATCGTCTCAAGGGTAGACGCCGGCGCCAGGCAGATGCTGGAAATATCCGATACCCTGTCGCACCGTATCGCTCTGCTCAACAAAATCATCGTGGAAACCTGAACCGTCCCTCTCCGCGCGCTTTAGACCAGGATATCCCCTCCCCATTTTTTGGCACCACATGCCTGAACCGGCCGTTTTTCCCGACGGATACCGCGCACACCGCCCGGCATGATGTGGATTATCTGAACAGCAAAAAAAATGTTGACAGTTATCCGGATTCCCATTTTATTGACTACTATGGTAGTCAATAAAACAATACAACATATTATGGATCTTGGAATCTCGGAAAACGAAGCCCGGGCGTATCTGGCCCTCCTGTCCGTCCATCCCGCAACGGCATATGAGACGGCACGGGAAGCGGGCATCCCGACCTCAAAGATCTATCAGGTGATGGACCGGCTCGAGGCGCGCGGGATGGCCCAGGCCGTCATGGCCGAGGGGAAAAAAACCTACGCCCCCATGAGACCGGATGATTTCATCGCCGGCCAGAAACAGCGGATTGAATCGACCCTGGATACGCTGAAATCGGACCTGGCGCGAACCGCTTGCTCACGGGAGGTTTCGTATATATGGAACATACGCGATCAAGCGCACATTCTGGAAAGAGCGAGGCGGATGATCGATGAGTCCGCGGACACTCTGCTCCTGTCGCTGTGGGGGGACGAGGCCGCCGCGCTCGAACCGTGTCTAAGGAAGGCTGCTTCAAGGGGCCTGCGTATCGCCACTGTCCTGTTCGGCGGTTTGAAATTCGATATCGGCACCGTGTTCCGCCATCCGATCGAGGACACCATTTACAATGAAAAAGGCGGACGCGGAATCACCGTGGTTTCGGATTCACGCGAAGCGCTCATGGGTACCGTCGCCGTCGACGGCGCCGCCCAGGGGGCCTGGAGCATGAATGAAGGCTTCGTCACACTTGCGGAAGATTACGTTTCGCACGACATTTACATAATGAAGATAGTGAGCAGGTTCGACCGGGAGCTCATCGGGCGATTCGGCCGCAATTACCGCCTGCTCCGGGATATTTTTTCAGACAGGGAGGCGGGCCATGAAGGCGGCTAAAGTGTACATCAACGGAAAGTTTTACGGCAAGGCGGAGGCGGCGGTCTCCGTGTACGACCACGGCCTGCTGTACGGCGACGGCGTGTTCGAGGGGATCCGGTGTTACGGCGGCCGAGTCTTCAGGCTTGAGGAGCACATACGCCGGCTCTACGATTCCGCGCGGGCCGTCGCGATCGGGATCACGGAAACGCGGAAAGAGATGGAGGACATCGTTCTGGAAGCGGTGCGGATCAATGAAAAGCCGGACTGCTACATACGTCTTGTCGTGACCAGGGGGACCGGGGACCTGGGACTCAATCCGGACAATTGCGGAAAGAGCACGGTGATCGCCATCGTCGACGACATCGCCCTCTACCCCCGGGAGATCTATGAAAAAGGAATCGCCATAATCACCGCGGCCACCAGGCGGACCGGGCCGGACTCGCTTGACCCCGGCATAAAGTCGCTGAACTATCTGAACAATATCATGGCCAGAATCGAGGCAAAACGGGCCGGGTGCATGGAAGCGGTCATGCTGAACCGCGAGGGGTTTGTGGCAGAATGCACCGGAGACAACATTTTCATCGTCAGGGACGGCCAGCTCGCGACGCCGCACCCCTCGGCCGGGATACTGCGCGGGATAACCAGGGACACGGCAATGGTCCTGGCGCGCGGAATGGGGATTATCGTGTCCGAAACGCTCATGACCAGGTACGATCTCTACCGCGCCGACGAGTGCTTTCTCACCGGCACGGGAGCCGAGATCATGCCGGTGGTGTCGGTGGACGGAAGGCCGGTCGGCACCGGCATGCCGGGCCAGGTCACGAAAATGATTTCCCATGCCTACAGGTCGCTCGTGTACGGTGAGGCCAAAACGGAAAAGGTATAGGTATCCCCCTGTCTAAGCGGACCGTGGAAAAATAGTTGCAAAAAGGTCCCGCTATTGGTACTATTTTTTCATATATACGACCAGGAGGACACATAATGGGATTTCTCGACAGCATCATTTCCGCGGCGCAGACCCTGTCGCAGGAGCAGCAGGGGGCCGCGCAGGCGCAGAGTCAGGCAGGACAGCCCGCTCAGACCACGCAAAAATCACTGCTCGACGGCGTGGTTGACATGTTTAAAAACGAAGGCCCCCAGAGCATACTGAACAGGTTCAGAGAGCAGGGCCTGGGCGACCTGGTCTCATCGTGGATCGGCACCGGATCAAACAGCCCCATTTCCACAGGCCAGCTCCGCGAGGTTCTCGGCCCCGACAGGATCAGACAGCTGGCCCAGCGCGCCGGCATCACCGAGGACAAGGTCCCCGATTTTCTCAAGGAACTCCTTCCCAACGTGGTTGACAGGGCCACGCCGAACGGGACTGTGGACCCCGACGATTCCGGCCAGGGGAGACCCGGGGGACAATAAGCATGAATTTTCTCGGAAAATTGAAGGCGAAACCGTGCAGGGCCCTCTTTTTTCTGCCGGTAGTGCCGCTGCTTTTTTCCGGCTCTCCGGCAGCCTGCCGCGGGAATCTTACCGATGAAGAGAAATTGAAGATCACCTACGACATGTATGACCGGTACAAACGCGACTTTCCCGGCGCACTCGACATTTCGGCTGCCGAAGCGCGTGAACTGTCACGCAGAGGGAAAGCGCTGTTCATCGACACCAGAACAAGGAAGGAGATGGAGGTGTCCATGCTCCCCGGGGCCGTTACGGAAGAGGAATTCATCGGTCACCGGGAAAAGTACCGGCACCTCGTCCCCATCGCCTACTGCACCATAAGCTATAGAAGCGGCGTATTCTCGGAAAAACAGAGCGGCGGCGACCCCCCGGTGCGGAACCTCAGGGGGGGGCTGCTCGCCTGGGTTCTCGAGGGGGGCGCCGTGCATGATAAGAATGGAAAAGCCGTAAAAATCATCCATGTATACGGCAGGAGATGGGATTATCCCCCTGCCGGCTACAGATCAGTATACTGATTTCCTGACAATTCAGTGGATAACTATCTCATTGAAAGAGCGATAACTATACATCTTTACCCTGCTCCGAAACCTATCAGCATACAAAAAATCATAAAGTTAGTCTATTTTAATCATATTAGTCTTGACTAATTTTTATATTGCTGTATATTGAAATTATAAGAATCATGCAAGGGAGGACTGGAAAATGAAAGAATATAGACTACTCAACAGCGCAGGAGCCAGCGTAGGAAATGTTACTCTAAAAAACCTTGAAGAGTATATGAACAGGTTTTCATGGATATAGCACTCCATAGAATGAATGTACCATAAAAAAGAAGGTGCCCAAGGCACCTTCTTTTTTATGCGCAATCACAGCGTTACCTCACTAATGCGGCCTAATCAGAACCTAAAAAAGAGATTTGACACACGCAAAACAATAATGGATAACTATACCAGGTCCTACCGGACGGATAATTCAGCAGCGGCACATACGGGAGGTGGCCCATGGGTGAGGATTCGAGGGTGTATTACGAGACTTACGTGAAAAAATGCCTGAACTGCGGAGACGGGAAGATCGATCAAAGCGGAACCTCTGCGGCCGGGAAAAGTGAGGATTTCACCTGCATGATCTGCGAACACCGGGAATCGAAAGGGGTCCTGCTCAACAGTAAAAGGACGTTTCTCAGCAATGTCGGGTGATGCCACCTTATCCCCCCATGAAAAACCCGTTCGCGCCGTCCCTCGGCTACGGGAAATTAAGGTAATGAACTAACCATTTTTCGGCATTACCATCAATCCCCTCTGGAAAGGTCAAAGGTGTAGATCGCCGAAAAGGTGACGGCATAGTAATGGTCGAATGACCTGTCCACATTCAATATCCCGGTCCTGTCATCCTGTGTGCGGTACCAGAGCACCTGGTAGCGGACGCCCAATGCCAGGGTCGTGCGTATCGGGGAGAACACGTAGGCAAGGGAAAGGGTGCTGGTGCCTCCGAGGTTCAGGTATTTCCCGTCGTCGAAATTCGTGATGGTGCCGTTGCTGACAAGGACCGTTTCGGCGGACTGCCTGCTCCAGAGGACAAAAAAGGTGTTGTTCCAGATAAGATACACATCCCCGACGAGCGGGTAGGTGATCCCGATCCCTATCCCGGGACCCGCGGTGAAGAAGGACGAAGTGAAGGTCATGAGGGTGGAATCGATGGCGATTGTTCTGAAGTCGATTCCGTAATTCTGGATTTTAAGCCCCAGTAAAAGCGAAAAAACCGGGGTGAGCGTGTAACTCATCGTCGTGTCGCTGTCCCAGCGTTTCACGTTTATCGTTGTCGAGCCGTACTGGGCCGAAATGGTGGCGAGCCCGGGAATAGATACAAAGTAGTTCCTGAGAACCGCCGTACCTTGACTCGAAAAATCATAATATGCGTACATGAAGACCGTTGAGACCGAAACAGGCCCGATCCTCGCCGAAAGGGCGGGACCGTAGGCGAAGGCCGACGAAGCGCGCACATCGGGCGAATCTGCAAACTGGAAACCGTTAAGCCTGAAAGGCGGGGGAAGCGGGTTCGGCGCGTCGAAGGTAAGCTCGTCGGTCCTGGATGACCATGCCGGGTGCCACCAGTTGTACCACAGATTGACGCCGACACTCAGGGTCACCGCGCGTGCCTGTGAGGATATCGTTAAGGCCGCAAGAAGTGCAGATACAATGAGAACGCTTCTTTTCATCCGAATCCCCCTATATCGCTTATATCGTTCCGGGATTGATCACCTGCTCTGCATTCTCAGATACTATACATTTTTAATTTTCTGTCAAATCATTTACGCTACTTACAGCCATTACACAAACTCCCCGACGGCGGATTGAGTTTCCGCAACGCCTCCCTTTCTGCTTGACATGAGCCCCTCTCTCCTGTACAGATAGTTTTATAAGGGCGATTAGCTCAGCCGGTTAGAGCGCCTGCCTCACATGCAGGAGGTCGTTGGTTCGAGTCCAATATCGCCCACAGGGAAGTGCCGGTTTATTCCGGCACTTCCTGCTCCCTGGGCGCAAATGAATTGACAGATTGCCGATTATTTACGACTATTCGCTGAAATAGAATCCAGTCATCCTTATTCAATATCTGTTATCAATAACCGGCCGGCATGAAAATTCGGATACAGAAATTTTTAGACAGGTTCCTCCATCGTTACGATGACGATGAGTATACCTCAAAACTCAAGGCCCGTTTCATATTCTCGATATGCGTGAGCAACCTCGTCGTCATCCCGATAATAATCATATATTCCATGTTCATACAGCTTCATGACCCCGAGTATCATTACTCCATCGACTGGGTGCTGCTGTCCTCGATTTTCGGCGCGATGATTCTGGTCGCGGCGTACACGGTGGTGCTGGTGAGGGGGCATTTCAGGGTCGCCTCGCACGGTTTGCTCACCATGCTCATGGCATTGGTCTGGATGATCATGTTCCTGGACAGGTCTGATCCGGTGACCCGCCTGGACACGATAATACTCGTTGCCGCGCTGTTGACCGTTACGCCGCTTGCGGTCACAAAATTTCCGTTCACCATTTTGATCTACGCGGCGGCCAATACCGCGGTCCTGTTCATTTATGTGAATTTCCAGCACTCAAGGCTCCACTTTTCATACGTCACCTATTACGATTACCTCTTCGACAACATTATCGCGATCATCCTGATCTCGATTTTTTCATACAACGTATTCATGATCAACAAACGGGCGCTGGAACAGTCTGACAGGCAAAAGAAAATACTTACGGACATGAATGAGGATCTTCACACCATGAACGACATGCTGAAGACGGCCCATGAAAGATCGTCGGCCGAAATTCAACTGGCGGGTCTGGTGCAAAAATCGATGTTTCCGAAAGAACCGCCCCCTTCCGTCGGGTGGGACACCGCGTTTGTTTTAAAACCGGCGAGCTCGGTCTCGGGTGATTTTTACGATTTCTATTATGAAGACCGCCGTCTTCATGGGATTTCGCTTTTTGACGTGTCCGGCCACGGCGTCGCCGCAGGGCTGATTACGATGATCGCGAAGCCGATTCTGCAAAGGATGTTCGCCCTTTCGGAAAAAACGGGCCTCAGCCGCATGATGGACCGAGTCAGCGACGAGCTTTTCAAGGAGATTAAAAGCACCGATACGTTCATCACCGGTATCGTCATCCGGTTCAGGGAGGAGTACGCGGAATTCGTGAATGCCGGGCATCACGACCTTCTCATGAAAAAAGCGGGAACCGGGAGCGTAAAGCCGGTCGCGCCTCATGACCGCGATTACCGAAGCACACCGATGGGGATGACTTTCGGAAAGCCGGAATTCAAGACCGTAAGGTTCAGCGTCGAAAGGGGCGATATTCTCTGCCTCGTAACGGACGGGATAGTGGAAGGCCGCAACCCCGGCAGGGAGAAGTACGGAAACCAGCGGCTCATACAATCCCTGCAAGACGCGCCGATGGGGTCTTCACGGGAAGTGCTCGACCACATCGTCCGCCGCTTCGAGGAATTCATGGGGGATGCCGTTCCCCACGACGATTACGTCATCATCGTCGCCAAAAAAGACCGCTGACTTTTCAACAAGCTGCGGAACCGGTCTCCGCGGGCTACAATCCCCAGGGCGCCAGCACCCTCCCCAGCGCCCCTTCACCGTTGACCGCGGACAGGAACAGTCCGTAATTGGTATAGGGTACGCCCACCGATTCGAGATCGCGTATCCTGGCGCTCAATTTCTGCCTGCTGATCATGCATCCCCCGCAGTGAATGACAAGGGAATATTTTTCGAGGCCTTTCGTCTCCTGGAATTCACGGCCGAAGGCGTGGTCGATCGTCACCTCCGGAAATCTCTCCCGGATCAGCCGCGGAATCTGCACGGTGCCGATATCCTCTGCTATCCTGGAATGATTGCACGCCTCGGCGATGAGCACGGAACCGCCCTCCTTCAGGCCGGAGAGCGCGTCGAGACCCCGCACAAAGGAGCCGAGTTTTCCGCCGCTCATGTAGTTGATCATGACAATGGAAAAGGTCGTGAGCCCCGTCTCCGGCGGCGCCCACAGGTTCATCACGTCCATGGCCTGGGAATCGGTTATGATGCATTCGGGCCGTTTTCCGAGTCCTTCGATGAGGGACGCAAACCTCCGCCGCTCGGCGTCGCGTTCTTCATTATTCCCCCTGGCCGCGCCGAGATCGAGCCTGAAGGAGACCGGATATCCCCAGTTACGGGTGATGTATTCCCCGGTCATTGCCTGGGGGCGGAGATACCGCCCCGGCGGCGTTTCTGAATCCATCGGTATGACGAGGATGTAAAATTCGTCCCGCTTCATGAAGGGGAGAAGCTCCGGCAGTTCCCGCTCCGGCTCGTAATTGCCCAGGATGAAGCCGACCAGCCCCTGGCGGAAGCCGTCATCGCCGGCCCTCAGCGTCATCTTCCGGTGAAACCTGAGTTCCGGAATCGCAGATTCGATCAAAGGGATGCGGTCCGCGTCCCTTTCACCGAAAAGATTGTAGATGACGAGGATCTGCTTGTCCAGCCCCCTCGCCTCGCGAAGCAGCGCCCCCTCATGCCGGAAATCATCACGCGATGGATCG
Source organism: Spirochaetota bacterium (assembly GCA_041737965.1). GTDB lineage: Bacteria > Spirochaetota > UBA4802 > UBA4802 > UBA5550 > JAFGJK01. The sequence goes on from JBGSQT010000032.1 coordinate 132,965, forward strand.
ACGACGATGAGCGCGAGATCGCACTCCTTCAGGTCCGCCAGCACCCTCCCCCTTTTCTTTTCTCCGAGCCCCCCCGTTTCGTCGATCCCGGCTGTGTCGAACAGCCTCACCGGCCCCAGGCCGTGCAGCTCGTAGAGCGATATCTTCGTATCCGCCGTGGTCCCCGGCGCCGGATCGACGATGGAGGTTGCCTGCTGAGTGATCAGGTTCATGACCGAGCTTTTCCCGGCGTTCATCCTGCCGAAAATTCCGATGTTGTCCCTTTCCACAAGCGCCGCCATGTCAGTTTCCCCTCCCGGCATCTCCCCGCACCCGTTTCCCGTAATGGGGGCTGTCACCCCTGAGTCCGTACCCGACGTACTCGCCGATGTCCCGTATCCGCGTTTCCAGCCGCTCCCTGAATGCGGCGGCATTTTCATCGATGCCCGGCTTGCCGTCATAAAGCCGGTACCCGCCGCGATACTTCATGCCGGTAAGGTTCGGCATGATGACGTTCGCGCCGGCCAGAAGCCCCAGCTCCCTTCCGGTATCGGACAGCGCCTGAAGGGCCGTGGTTGAGGCGATGTTCACGTCTTTCAGCACGATCCTGGTCACGGCGATCATTCTGAGCGCGAGGTTCAGCCTTTCCTCCGGGGAAAACGGAACGCAGTCCTTACCCATTGGGGTGTCGCTGTGCGGGATGTAAGGACCCATGCCGATCATGTCAGCGTCGATTTTATTAAAGAAGAGAACGTCTCCGGCGAGATGTTCCGCGGTCTGCCCCGGCAGTCCGATCATGACACCTGTCCCCACCTGGTAGCCGGTTTCCTTCAGCGCCGCGAGGCACCGGAGCCTGCGCTCGAAGGAATGATCTTCCGGATGAAAGCGGCCGTAGAGGCCGCTGTCCGATGTTTCGATGCGCAGAAGATACCGGTGCGCCCCGGCCGCAAACCAGCGCCGGTACGTCTCATCGTCCTGCTCTCCCAGTGACAGCGTAACGCCCAGCGCGCCGCCGAACCGCCCCCCTATCCCTGCGATTACGTCTTCGATGAAATCTGAAAAGCAGGCGGAGCGATCCTCCCCCGCCTGCAGTACCACGGACCCGTACCCCCAATTCAGCGCCAGCTCCGCCGCATCCAGAATCTCCTCCCGCGTCATCATGTACCGCTCCAGGGAAGAATTGCCGCGCCGGATCCCGCAGTAGAAGCAGTCCTTGCCGCAGACGTTGCCCAATTCAATGAGTCCCCTGAAATAGACGGCGGTTCCCACATGCCCGCGTTTGACCGCGTAGGCCCGTTGAAAAAGGCGGCGCGTGTCCTCCTCCCCCTCGATGGAGAGAAGCGCCGCGATCTCCTCGCGCGAGAGATGCTCTTTTCTTAAAATTTCATCGATCATCGTCCGTCTGATCGGTGTTCAGCAGAACACGTCCCGCGCCCCTCCTCTGACTTTTTCGAGCATCTCCCGTGCCTTCCTTCCCGCCGGCGGGTCCATTTCGGCGGTCATCCGGCCGATAAGCTGTATCCCCGCCGCCGCGGTTTCCGCCGACGCGTAGTCGATGCAGTATTCCATGAAGGTCGACACCGCGTTGGGATCGCAATGGCGCCGTATCTCCCCCGGTTTTGCCAGATCCATGAAATCCTTTCCGGTCCGGCCCAGCCGGTAACAGCCGGTGCAGAAGGAGGGGACATACCCGAGCGACACGATGTCCCGGATCACCTCGTCCAGCGGCCTCTGGTCGCCGAGGGAAAACTGGCCGTTCTCCGCGCGGGCGTCGCCGTACCCTCCCGGGTCGGTCCTGCTCCCGGCGGATATCTGCGAAACCCCGAGGGAAAAGGTGTCACGCCTCATCTCCGGCGTCTCCCTTGTGGACATTATGATGCCGGTGTAGGGTACCGCCAGGCGCAGAATCGCCACGATCTTCCTGAAATCGCCGTCGCTCACCGGGTGCGGAGGCCTCCCCGCGAGCTTCGAACCGGAGGCCGGCTCCAGGCGAGGGACGCTTATCGTGTGGGGCCCGGTGCCGAAGGCGCCCTCCAGGTGCCGCACGTGCTGCATCATCGCCATGATCTCGAAACGCCAGTCATAGAGCCCGAATAGCACGCCGATCCCCACGTCGTCGATCCCCGCCTCCATCGCCCTGTCCATTGCCGTTATGCGCCACTGATAATCGCGCTTCCTGCCGCCCCGGTGCACCCTTTCGTATGTTTTACTGTGATATGTTTCCTGAAAAAGCTGGTAGGTCCCTATCCCGGAGTCCTTCAGCTCCCTGAACCCCCCGACATCGAGGGGGGCGATATTCACGTTGACCCTCCGTATCCCGCCGTGCCCGCGCCTGACGCCGTAGACGGTCTCCAGGGCCCGGAGCACGTACCGAAACCCGTCGTCCCCATGATCCTCCCCCGCCACCAGGAGGACCCGTTTGTGCCCCTCTGAAACCAGTATTCCGGTTTCAGAGGCGATCTCGTCCTGCGTGAGGGCCCTTCTTTTTATTGCGCGGTTCCCCGCCCGGAAGGCGCAGTAGATGCATTCATTGCCGCAGAAGCTGGAAACGTACAGCGGCGCGAAAAGCACCAGCCTTCTGCCGTAGATTCGATCCTTCACCTCCCTGGCAGCCGCGTACATCGCGTCGATCTGTTCGGGATCGCTGATGCCGGCCAGGACATTGATGTCGCGGCAGTCAAGTCCTTTCAGTTCGAGGGCCTTTGCGAGGACATCGGATACCTCCTCCCTGCCGGAAACTTCAGCGGTGAGGGAGCGGTGTATTGCGTTTTCGTCAAGTATCATTGTTCCCGTGCCGTATCCGTGTCGCAGACAATGCCGTGTGCCGCGGCCCGATTCCCTCCGTTCGATCCGGAAGTTTTGCGGATACGGACAATTCCGACATTTCCCCGGAATATCATTTCGTGGCAAGAAATATTTCTGCCTGCATCAGCATAAATCGGGACGCGTACGGACGGAGAGGCACTGGCCCCGCATATCCGAACGCGTTGTTGACGTAAAGAAGTATCGTGTATAGATTATAACTGTACCGCGTCTCCGGTGCCGAAGGAGGTTGCATAATGAATGAAGTAATACCCGCAAAGACATTATCATATTTTATTAAAACCACATTTCTCTATGCGGTGTCAATCACCATTGTAGTATCATTGTTATTTACCGCGGCATGCGCCGATAGAAGCGAAAGACAGGCGACATCGCGCGCTGACGAAATCGCCTCGTACATATCAGGAACGCCGCTTCCGGAATCCTCCCCCTACTACGGATTGACCCAGGACAGGGAGTATCTCAACTACCGCGACGGCGTGAACAGGGCCTGGTATTCGTACAGATTCAGAGACCTGGACGCAATCAGTGAGTGGAGCGGCAGGAATATCAGGTTCAGGGATTATGTGAAGGTGTTTTATCCCTTCAGCGGACCGGATATACTGAATCCTCTCGAATTCTATCCGGATGCCCGCGAATACATCATGGTCGGCCTGGAATCGCCGGGCAGAATTCCCGATCCCCTCGCCATGACGCATCTGCAGACCATTGCCGAACTCAAGTCGCTTCAATTCTCGCTTCACACTCTGATGAAGCTGAACTATTTCAGGACCATGGAGATGCAGAAGGAACTGGATGAGGTGGGATTCAACAACATCCCCTGCATCATGATGTTCTTCATCAAACGCCACGGATTCAGGATCGAGAATATCAGAAGGATACGCATCGACGACAGCGGATCCATAGTGGATGATCAGGGAAACGGAAAGGAAAAGATTCAGGGCACCGAAATCACCTTTTCCGGAGGCCGATCCTCCCGTACCGCCAGGGCCGTCTATCTGAAAGCCGACCTGTCTGACGCCGCCCTGAAGGCGTCTCCCTTCATCAGGTTTATGGACAGGCAGGGCAGGTTCGTAACCTTCATGAAATCCGCCGCCTATCTCCCCGCCCTGAAAAACTTCAGCGGCATACGGACTTTCATTCTTTCGCGCACCGACTTCATCATTCAGGACGATTCCGGGATCCCCCTGCGCTACTTCCCGGAAAATGACTGGAAAATCTCCTATTACGGAACCTACAGAGTGCTTCCCATGTTCGCAAAATTCAGGCAACCGGACCTTGAAAAGCTGATACGCGAAAAAAGCGTCGCGCCGCTCAAATTCTCTTACGGGTACGGATACACTTCCGAGGAGTCCCATGTCATGACCGCGGAACGAAAATAGACGGTGGAGGGATTTGTGTATTGACATATACGGACCGACGGAGTCTTGTCGCCGTATATACTGATTCCGGCGCTTTTGTAATGAAATTATTTCCCATAACCGGCTTTACCCTGACACGCCACCGGACGAAGATTGTAACGGCGGTGCGCGTATTCGTATGGGCCTCCCTGATCGCTCTCGCCCTCGCCCCGCTCCAGCCGCTTGCGTCACACCTGTCGCAGGATGATGAAATCGGAGTCGGCGTCTTTATCGACAGGGACCCGGAAGGGTTTCCGGACGTCATGCAGCAGTATGCGGTAGACACGCTTGAGGTGATGAAATCGATGGACGCGTGCAGCGCGGTTTTCGTCACGCCGGGAGACATACGCAACGGGGCGCTCGATTCGCTCGATGTAATAATAATCCCCGGCGGCGACGCCTGCAGACATATGGCGGCGCTTGAAACAGACGGCGCCGACGCGGTTAGAAATTTTATCCGTAACGGGGGCGGATACGTGGGGATATGCGCGGGCGCCTACCTGGCCCGGACGGATGCGTCCGGTGCCGGCGGGCAGGTTCTGAATCTTGTGCCGGCGGTGCTGGTTGACGGCGGGCGATACTGGGACCGCGGCGTGGGCAGGGTCAGGATTTCCGTCACCCGGGACGGGAGAAAATGTTTTCCCGAATTAAAATCCCATTCGCCGCTCTCCATAGAGTACTTCAACGGGCCGGTGATGATATACCATCAGCCGTCCGGCCTCCCGCGATACGAGACGCTGATGACCTTTGCCTCGGAGATGAAGGGGGCGCACCCTCTGTCGGCTCCGATGAGGGGAAAGCCCTTCATGATACGGTCGCGATACGGCGACGGGACGGTGGTGCTTACATCGGGGCATCCGGAGCGAACTCCCGGACTGCAGTGGATGCTCTATCGGATGGTGACGCTGGCGACAGGGAGATAGCGGTACCTCGAAACAGCGCGCGGTTCCGGGGCGAACCGGCCGCTCACCCTTCCTTGAGCGGCGCGTGCTCCACCCTGTTCCTGCCGCCGTGTTTTGCCGCGTAGAGCGCCTTGTCGGCCTGCTCGGTGAGCTGAGCAGCGGTGCCCGCGGTCGCGGGATAGCAGGACACCCCGAGGCTCACGGACAGGCGCAGGTCCGGCCCTTCCAAGCTTTTCAGGAAATCAAGCTTTTCCACTTGCTTCCGCACTTCCTCCGTCACCTTCATCGCCGTCTCCAGGTCCGTGTCCGGGAGGAGGATCGTGAACTCGTCGCCGCCGTAGCGGGACACTATATCGGTTTTCCTGAACGCTGAGGTGAACACCCTGGCAACCTCAACGATGTACCGGTCGCCGATCTCATGGCTGTACCCCTCGTTCACTTCACGGAAAAAGTCCATGTCCGCCATCACCAGGGACAGAGGAGATCCGTCCTGCGAGGCCCTGTTGAACCTGCTTTCCAGCTCGCTCTCCAGGTACCGCCGGTTGTAGACGCCTGTAAGCTTGTCGGTGACGGCGCGAAGGCTGGCGTCCTCGCCCCATTTCACCATCTGGGTGATTACCTGGCCGCTGGCGTTCAGCCGGTCCGTGGTCTTGTTCAGCATGTTCTTCATGATGTTGATGGTCGGGTGCGGCGACATTTTCATCAGCTTGAAAAAATCGTCCTTGTGAAGCCGGAGAATTTCGCAGTCCTCGCCGGCGACGCAGGTGGCGGACCGTGGAGAGTTGTCGAAAATGGCCATTTCGCCGAAGAATTCCCCCTCCTTCAGCATGGCTATCTCCTTCTCCGTGCCGTCCTTGACCAGAATCCGCACCGAAGTGGCCCCGGACATGATGATGAACAGCTCGTCGCCGTCCTCCTGTTCCCGGAATATCACATCGCCTTTTTTATAACTGACCTGCTTCAGGTGCTGGGCGAACTGATGGAGCTCCGACGCCTTCAGGTTGGAAAGGATCCGCACGGTCTTGAGGAAATTGATGAGCTCGTCCTCCCCTGCGTCGGCGATGCGCACGCCGTTCCCCCCCACCTCCCTCTGCTCGAAGACCTTGGTGAATGCCTTTTCCACCAGCTCTAGAAAGGACTTTTCGTGCTCCGGGTAGGAGGCCACGCCGATGCTGAAGGTCTGCACAAGGCTCTCCCTCCCCATCTTCACGCCGATATCGAATGCGTTCATTTCAAGAAGGTAGCGGTCAGCAAGGGATTTCGCCTCGTCAAGGGGCGTTTCCGGGAACACCACGATGAATTCGTTTCCCCGGTAGCGCACCGCAAAGTCGTCAGGCCGCAGAAGCGCCTGCAGTTTCCACGATATGGACTGAAGGGCCAGGTCCCCCGCCTCGTGGCCGAAGGTGTCGTTGATCAGCTTGAAATTGTCGGGCTTTATGACCATGAGGCTGAACACCGGGCCGAGGAATGAAAAGTTCCTGGCAAGCTCGTCCTCAAGGTAGGTGCGGTTGTACACGCCGGTGAGTTTGTCGAAAAACATCTGCTTCTTCAGCTCCTCGATCCAGCCGGTCTTTTCGCTGATGAGCCGGTGGGTCAGGCGCTGGCGACCCGCGTTGATGAAGATGAGCCGGTGGTACACCTTGGCGAAGATATGGGCGTACTCGTCGAAAAAACGCTCCAGGTCCACGCCGTCCCTCGGAAAGACCAGCAGGCTCGAGTCCTCGGCCGCCAGGGCGTAGGCGGTACGGGTGTCCTCTTCGAAAAACTCGAACTCTCCGAATACTTCACCGGCGATAAACCGGGCGATCGCCTGCCCGTCCCGAAGCTCGACTTTTCTCGAGCGGGAATCCACGGCGCTGGTGATGGCCACCTCTCCTTTGATGATGATGAAGAGGCTCTTGCTTTTGTTCCCCTTCTCGAAGATGATCTCTCCCTTTCTGAATTCCTGAACGGCGCTTCGTGACGCCAGCACGCCGAGATCGTCCTCGGGAAGCTGGGAGAAGATCGAGGTATTCCGCAGATACCCGATTATTTCATTGCGTGTAGCGTCTGACATGGTTCGGTGGCTCCCTTAAAAAAAGTAGGATTCATGTTGCGGTTCGGCGTGTTACATTCGTTCATTATACGCAGGGACATTGATTTTGTCAATTTTGTTATAAGGACGCGCCTAAAAACCGGTACAATTGTCGATGTCCCGATCGTTTACCTTCCGTGTACCTCCACGATACATCAGCCCGCCCCGCGTACCGTCCCGGACCTGAGAGGTGGAGCGCCTGCAAGACGCTGTGGATACGCCACTGGGGTTCCGTGCCGCCTGTGGCGGCCTTATCGCCACAGAGACGCAGAGGTACGCAGTAAAAGGAAAGGCAGGGTTGTGTGAAATCAGGAAATATAATTCTCTGAGTTTCTGTGGCAAAGGCGTACGCCATCGAACAGTGTTTCCAGAACGGGCCGCAGCGATGTCCCCGGTGCGGCACCTCCATGAAAGAAGCGAGTTTTTTGCTTGATTACGAACCGGCGCCATTATAGTATTTTACAGAATATTCAGCGCAGAGGAGATTGAATTGCCGCCGGCACAACTTCCCGGCATGCCGGGGCCTCATGCAACTTCCTGTGTATTCGTCAAAAAAATGGTGGCGATCGCATGAAAATATTAATCATTGCCTCAATGGCCGTTGCGGCGCTTTCTGTCACGCAATGCACGTCGATCGTGGGTGCCGCGCGGAGAAACGATCTTTACAGGGTTCAGGCACTGGTGGAAAGGGGTGACGACATAAACGCAATAGACGGGACATGGAAGTCCACTCCTCTCACCATGGCCTGCATGAACGGGTATGATCAGATCGCCGAATACCTGCTGAAAAAGGGCGCCAAGGCGGACCTGGCGGACTCGAGTGGATACACGGCCCTGCGCCTCGCGGCTTACTACGGACACTGCAAGTGCCTGCGGATGCTCTTGGAACACGGGGCAAACGCGAACATGATAGACAAGAAGGGATACACTCCCCTTCACTATACGGCCTATTCAGGTTACCCGGAATGCATGAAGCTGCTCCTGGAACACGGCGCGGACACCGGCATCATTGACGTGAAAAGGAACACCCCACTCCACCATGCCTCTTCCTCCGGGTACGGCGAGTGCGTGAAATTGCTGCTCTCACACGGCGCGGACATACACGTGAAGGATGGAAACGGCAACACGCCTCTCCTACTCGCCGCCTATCACGGCCGCTACGAATGCCTGAGGGCCCTGCTTGAGGGCGGAGCAAACATCAATGACACTGACGGGAATGGACACACGGCGATGTACCATGCCAGGCACTTCAACAACGTGGAATGCATGTTGCTGCTCATGAAAAAGGGAGCCAAGTAACAACGAAAATCCGGTTATTCAGCGGAGAGGAGATTGAATTGCCGCAGGTACAACTTCCCGGCGTGCCGGGGCCTCAACCAGTTTCCTTGATATCAATTATAATATAAATGAATATCCAAGTATTCCTAACCCGGGTTTACATAAAATAAAAGTTGATCTCTCTAAAATTGAAAAAAAATATAAATTCATAAATAATGATGATTTAATTGAAAAATGGGAATGAGTTTTATATCTAATAAATAATAAATTTTGATATAACCAGGTAATATATAATTTTTTAGAATGCTTCGCACAACAGCAGCCAACCGCATAAAATTAAAGAATTGAAGTATTGAAAATGATAGTATTATAACATCTTTAAAAAACAGCAGATTCACAAACTGACACACATTAATATCGAATCCAAAAGGAAACCAAAATGACAAGCGCAGCACAAAGAGCCGAACTGCAAGCCCAGATCTGGAAGATCGCCAACGATGTCCGCGGTTCCGTCGATGGGTGGGATTTTAAACAATATGTATTGAGCACCCTCTTCTATCGCTTTATCAGTGAAAACTTTGCAAACTATATCAAAGGCGGTGATGAAAGCGTCAACTACGCCACACTTTCCGATTCAGTTATCACCGCAGAACTCAAAGACGATGCCATCAAGACCAAGGGCTACTTCATCTACCCCAGTCAGCTTTTTGAAAACGTTGCCGCAAAAGCCAACACCAATGAAAGTCTCAACACCGATTTAGCCGCCATCTTCTCCGCTATCGAAAGCTCCGCAAACGGCTACCCGTCTGAACAGGATATTAAAGGCCTCTTTGCCGATTTTGACACCACCAGCAACCGTCTGGGTAACACCGTTAAAGATAAGAACAGCCGGCTTGCCGCTGTACTCAAAGGGGTTGCGGGACTTAATTTTGGTAAATTTGAAGATAACCACATCGACCTCTTCGGCGATGCCTATGAGTTTTTAATCTCCAACTATGCCGCCAATGCGGGTAAGTCCGGTGGTGAATTTTTCACACCTCAGCACGTTTCCAGGCTGATTGCTCAACTGGCTATGCACAAACAGACCTCGGTCAACAAGATATACGACCCTGCAGCGGGTTCAGGCTCTTTGCTCCTTCAGGCAAAAAAACACTTTGATGCACATATCATCGAAGAGGGGTTCTTCGGTCAGGAGATCAACCACACCACCTACAACCTTGCTCGCATGAATATGTTTTTACACAATATAAATTACGACAAGTTCCATATTGCCCTGGGCAATACTCTTCTGGACCCCCATTTCGCCGATGAAAAGCCCTTCGATGCCATTGTCTCCAATCCACCCTACTCGGTTACCTGGATCGGTAGCGATGACCCGACACTGATTAATGATGAACGGTTTGCCCCTGCCGGTGTATTGGCTCCCAAGTCAAAGGCTGATTTTGCCTTTGTGCTTCATGCCCTGAGCTATCTCTCGAGTAAAGGCCGTGCCGCCATTGTCTGCTTCCCTGGCATCTTTTACCGTGGCGGTGCAGAACAGAAAATCCGTCAGTATCTCATAGATCATAACTTTGTAGAGACCGTAATATCACTTGCTCCCAATCTCTTTTATGGCACCTCTATTGCCGTTAATATCCTTGTGCTCTCCAAGCATAAGACTGACAATCAAACACAGTTTATTGATGCAAGCGGGCTGTTTAAGAAAGAGACCAATAACAACATTCTCACAGATGACCATATCGCCCGGATTATGGAGTTGTTTGAAAATAAAGCTGATGTTGACCACCTGTCAAAATCAGTTGAATATAATGTTATTGCTGCCAATGAATATAATCTGTCGGTTAGCTCCTATGTCGAAGCTAAAGATACCCGCGAGGTGGTTGATATAGCCCGGCTCAATGAAGAGATTAAAACCACTGTGGCGAAGATCGATCAGCTCCGGGCTGATATTGATGCAATTGTGGCGGTGATTGAAGGGGACGAACAATGAAAGCAACGATTAATGCCAACGGTAACGAAATTACAGTTTTATCCAGGGGAGACGAAAACGATTATATCTCCTTAACAGATATTGCACGGTATAAGAATCCCGATGAACCCAAGGATGTTGTTAAAAACTGGATGCGGTCACGCAGTACTATTGAATTTCTCGGCCTTTGGGAAAAGTTGAACAACGCGGATTTTAAAGGGGTCGAATTCGACTCCTTTATCCATGAGGCTGGTTCAAACGAAATAAGGGCATTATTAAAATCCATGGCTATTTCCGGTTTATTGGCAAATATAGCCCCCTGTCCCCCGGTGGGGGCACGCAAAAGTAGAATTATCTGTGGATAGATGAATAATAAGAATATTAAAACACCACCTTATGTAGTCGAGCTTGCAAAAGATTTGCGGCACAACATGACCGTGTCAGAGAAAAAATTATGGTCAGTACTCCGGATGAAACAGATGGGTGGGTTTAAATTCAGGTGTCAGCATCCGATATATCGTTATATACTGGATTTTTACTGTCATGAAAAGCTTCTTGCCATTGAAATAGATGGAAAGATTCATGATTCACAAAAAGAATATGATAAATACAGGGATGAATTCCTGATGAGTATTGGAATAGATACATTGAGGATTACAGCTGAAGATGTGTTAAATAATATTGAAACTGTTAAAGAAATGATAAGAATAAGGCTAATAGGATTATAAAAGATAAATTGTGCCCCCTCCGGGGGATAGGGGGCTGAAAGGTTTTGGATAAATTTAATTATTTTACCCGGCAATCAGGAAATTGAAATGAAATCAAAGAAGACACCGTATATAGGGGAAAATAGTTTTATGGAGAGGCTGCTTGAGGGTGTTGCTGTGGAGTGGAAACCGTTGGGGGATGTTTGTCGTTTCATAAATGGTAGAGCTTACAAACAACCTGAGCTATTAGAAAAAGGTAAGTACCCAGTTTTGAGAGTAGGTAATTTTTTCACGAATGATAATTGGTATTACTCAAACCTTGAGTTAGACGAAGACAAATACTGTGAAAATGGTGATTTGCTATATGCATGGTCAGCTTCATTTGGTCCGAAACTCTGGGTTGGTGAAAAGGTAATATACCACTACCATATTTGGAAAGTTGTTCCGTACATTAACATCGTTTCTCAAAAGTTTCTTTATCATTTGTTGCTATGGGATACGATAGCTCTCAAATCCGCTTCCGCCACCGGCTCTACAATGATGCATGTAAGTAAAGGTTCTATCGAAAAAAGATTAGTCCCCATCCCTCCCCTGCCAGTCCAAACTGAAATCGTCCGTATTTTGGACACCTTCACCGAGCTTACAGCCGAGCTTACAGCCGAGCTTACAGCCGAGCTTACAGCCCGCAAAAAGCAATACACCTACTACAGAGACAAGCTCTTGACCTTTGAAGAGGGGAAAGTGGAATGGAAGACGCTGGGCGAGGTTTTCCATATGCGTGCAGGTCAACATATTTCTGCAAGTAAAATTATGTCTGAATATAGTGAAGAATATAAATACCCTTGTTTCGGTGGGAACGGTATTCGCGGTTATGTGAGTAAAAACAGTCATAATGGTTCACATTTATTTATTGGTCGCCAAGGTGCTCTCTGTGGGAATGTGCAACGAATGAATGGTAAATTCTATGCAACTGAACATGCGGTTGTGGTAACAGCTAAAGATGGAATTGATATAGGGTAGGCATTTCACATGCTAACTTTAATGAATTTAAATCAGTATGCGTCACAATCTGCACAACCTGGGTTAGCAGTGGGCAAACTTGAAAGTTTAAGCATCCCCATCCCACCCCTTACCGAACAAGCCCGCATTGTTGCTATCTTAGACAAATTCGATGCACTCACCTCCTCTATCACCGAAGGTTTACCCCGTGAAATCGAACTGCGTAAACAGCAGTATGAGTATTACCGGGAAAAGCTCCTCAGTTTTCCAAAACTGGAGGTCAATACATGAAAGAGAAAATCTCCATCCGTTTTTTTGATGACAGGGAAGTACGCGCTGTATGGAACGATGTGGATTCGCGTTGGTGGTTTTCAGTATTGGACATTGTCGGCGTATTAAATAACCAGGATAATTACGAAAAAAACCGCAACTACTGGAAGTACCTCAAGGCAAAACTTAAAGACAGCAACATTCAACTGGGTAGCGGCACTAACCAGTTGAAGTTGACGGCTCCAGACGGCAAAAAACGGCTTTCCGATGTGATTGATTCCGATGGTGTTGTTGCGCTGGCAAAAAACTTCCCCAATACGAAGGCAAACCGTTTTATTGAATGGTTTATCAACAGCAATGAAACAATTGACGGCAAGAGTAAATCAAAGGCTTATGCTCTTTTTGAAAGTTCTTTTATTGAAAGCATAGAAGTAGGAACGGTTAAGGGTTTGCAGCAGATACACGCCTATCTTTTTGGAGGATTGTATGATTTTGCGGGCCTTATACGCACCAGGAATATAAGTAAGGGCGGGTTCAAGTTCGCCAACGCCGAGTTTTTGCCAAAAATACTTTCAGACATAGAAAAGATGCCGGAGGATTCGATAGAAAATGTCGTCAACAAATATACGGAAATGAATATTGCCCACCCGTTCATGGAAGGCAATGGCAGATCAACCAGGATCTGGTTTGACATGATTTTAAAGAAAAAGCATTCCTGTTGTGTTGACTGGAGTAAGATAAATAAAAATGACTATCTGGAGGCCATGAGGCTCAGCGTGACGGATAATTCAAAGCTGAAAAAACTGATAAGCAATGCATTAACCGACAAAATACATGACCAGGAAATGTTTATGAAAGGTATAGATTACTCTTATTATTACGAAGAGACCGAATAATGGAAATGATGACATGATAAGCTATAAAACCATAGCCGAATCAAACAACTTTATTGTTTTAGATAGATACGACAGGGCCTGGAAGGTATGTGAATCCTATCAATCCGAGTACGATTTAGAACGTGAGTTTATTCAAGACCTTATCAGTCAGGGTTATGAATACCTTCCAGAACTCAACACCCCTGAAAAGATGCTTGCCAATATTCGGGTGCAGCTGCAGGCTCTTAACAATATGCAGTTTTCTGATGGTGAATGGCTTCGTTTTGTGGAAGAGTATCTGGATAAACCAAGCGATGGCATCATTGAAAAAACCCGCAATATTCACGATAACTACATCCACGATTTTGTATTTGATGACGGCCATATCCAGAATATCTATCTTGTAGATAAAAAAAATATAGCCCGCAATAAAGTGCAGGTTATTTCACAATTTGAACAGAAAGGCACTCACTCCAACCGTTATGATGTTACTATTCTGGTCAACGGCCTGCCGCTGGTGCAGGTTGAACTGAAAAAACGGGGCGTTGCCATTCGAGAGGCCTTCAACCAGGTACACCGGTACAGCAAAGAGAGCTTTAATTCAGCCAATTCTCTTTTTAAGTATCTGCAGATTTTCGTCATTTCAAACGGAACCGACAGCCGTTATTTTGCCAACACTACAAAACGCGATAAAAACAGCTTTGATTTCACCATGAACTGGGCTAAAGCAGACAATACATTGATTAAAGACCTGAAAGACTTTACCGCAACCTTTTTTCAGAAGAACACCCTGCTCAATGTTTTACTCACCTATTCGGTCTTTGATGTTAGTGACACACTCCTTGTCATGCGGCCCTATCAAATAGCGGCAACAGAACGCCTGTTGTGGAAGATTAAAAGTTCATATCAAGCAAAAAAATGGTGTAAACCCGAAGGCGGCGGCTATATCTGGCATACCACCGGGTCAGGTAAAACCCTCACCAGTTTCAAAGCTGCCCGCCTTGCCACCAGCCTTGATTTTATAGACAAGGTCTTCTTTGTGGTTGATCGTAAAGACCTCGATTTTCAGACAATGAAAGAATATCAGCGCTTTTCACCCGACAGCGTTAACGGTTCAGACAGCACCGCAGGGCTTAAGCGAAACATCGAAAAAGATGATAACAAAATCATTGTAACTACCATCCAGAAGCTGAACAACCTGATGAAGGGCGAAACTGACCTCCCCATCTATGGCAAACAGGTGGTCTTTATCTTTGATGAGTGCCACCGTTCACAGTTTGGTGAAGCTCAAAAGAACCTCAAAAAGAAATTCAAGAAATTCTATCAATTCGGCTTTACCGGAACGCCGATTTTCCCGCAAAATGCCCTGGGTGCGGAAACCACCGCCAGTGTCTTTGGATGTGAACTTCATTCCTATGTTATCACCGATGCAATTAGAGATGAAAAGGTACTCAAGTTCAAAGTGGACTACAATGATGTACGACCCCATTTTAAAGATATTGAATCTGAACAGGACGAGAAGAAACTTACCGCAGCGGAAAACAAAGAGGCACTTTTGCACCCTGAGCGGATCAAAGAAATTTCCCAGTATATCTTGAAAAACTTCAAACAGAAAACACATCGCCTGTATGGCGGTAATAAAGGATTTAACGCTATATTTGCGGTAAACAGTATTGATGCGGCAAAGCTTTACTACGAATCACTGAACAACTTACAAATAGAAAGTGAAAAGCCTCTTAAGATTGCCACTATCTTCTCTTTTGCCGCCAATGAAGAACAAAACGCCATAGGGTATATTCAGGATGAAACCTTTGAACCTACGGCAATGGACAGCAGTGCCAAGGAGTTTCTATTTGCTGCAATTAAAGACTATAATGTTATGTTTAAAACTAACTATAGCGTTGACAGTAAAGAGTTTCAAAACTACTATCGAGACCTGTCAAATAGAGTAAAAAATCAGGAAATCGATCTGCTTATCGTGGTGGGGATGTTCCTCACCGGTTTTGATGCACCGACGCTAAACACCTTGTTTGTTGATAAAAACCTTCGCTACCACGGCCTTATGCAGGCCTATTCACGCACAAACCGTATTTATGACGCAACAAAAACATTCGGCAATATCGTAACCTTCCGCAACCTTGAACAGGCCACCATCGATGCCATTACCCTTTTTGGCGATAAAAATACCAAGAATGTGGTCCTTGAAAAAAGCTACAAAGAGTATATGGAAGGCTTTACCGACATAGCAACCGGTGAAGCTCGACGAGGTTATGTAGATGTGGTGAAAGAACTGCAAAAACGCTTCCCCAATCCTGAAGAAATCGTTAAAGAAAAAGATAAAAAGGAGTTCGCGAAACTCTTTGGTGAATACCTGCGAGTTGAAAATGTTCTGCAGAATTACGATGAATTTGCCGGCCTGAAAGCCCTGCAACATGTTGATATCTCTGATCCACAAGCCGTTGAAGAGTTTAAGGCTGCACACTATCTCAGCGATGAAGATATAGAAGCAATGCAGAAGATACCTGTACCAGCTGAACGCACAATACAGGACTACCGCTCAACCTATAATGATATACGTGACTGGCTCCGCCGTGAAAAGGCAGGTGAAGAGAAAGAATCCTCCACCGTTGACTGGGATGATGTTGTTTTTGAAGTGGATCTTTTAAAATCTCAGGAGATTAACCTTGACTACATCCTTGAACTGATTTTTGAAAACCATAAAAAGCAGAAAGACAAAGCAACCTTAGTTGAAGAGGTACGCCGTTTAATCCGGGCCAGCATTGGCAACCGCGCAAAAGAAAGTCTCGTTGTGGATTTCATTAATCAGACTAATCTGGATAGCATTCTTGATAAAGCCAGTATCATCGATTCATTTTTCTCCTTTGCCCAGGCAGAACAGAGGCGTGAGGCAGAAGAGTTGATTAATTCAGAAAACCTTAATAATGAAGCAGCAAAACGGTATATCCTTGCATCATTGAAACGTGAATACGCCAGCGAAAACGGCACAGAACTTAATGAAATCCTCCCCAAAATGAGCCCGCTCAATCCGCAATATTTAACTATTAAACAAAGCGTCTTTCGAAAAATCTCCGATTTTGTCGAGAAGTTTAAAGGTGTGGGGGGAACGGTTTGATTCAAATACCATCTAATCAGCTATTTATAATGATGTATTTTCAAAACTTATTATGTAAACCATTATTATACCCATCCTGAGCATCGGTGTAATGACTGAGATTTAAATCAGTAACAACGAAAATCCGGTTATTCAGCGGAGAGGAGTTTTATAATTCGTCAGATCGAGGACTTTTTTTATCTGTCAATTGTGCGAAAACTATTATACGTTAACCATGGGAATTGTAACCGACATATGACACAACACATCATCCGCTGCCCCTGGCCCGCCGGGGACGATCCCCTGTACCTTTCGTATCATGACCGGGAATGGGGCGTGCCGGTGACCGACGACCGGCTGATATTCGAGTTCCTGGTGCTGGAATCATTCCAGGCCGGCCTTTCCTGGAGGACGGTGCTCCACAAGCGTGAGAATTTCCGCGCCGCCTTTGCCGGGTTCGATTACGAAAGAGTGTCCCGCTTCGGGGAAAGCGACAGGGAGCGGCTCATGAACGACGCGGGCATCATCCGCAACCGCGCAAAGATCGGCGCCGCCGTCAACAACGCGGCGCGGTTTATCGAGGTGAGGAATGAGTTCGGGAGCTTTGCGCGTTACATGTGGTCCCGAATCGGCGGGAAACCCGTAGTCCACCGTTTCAGGACGCTGAAGGATTACCCGCCCCACACCGAAGATGCGTTATCCTGGGCGAAGGACCTGAAAAACCGCGGCTTTAAATTTCTCGGACCAACGGTGCTCTACTCCCACATGCAGGCGGTGGGGATGGTGAACGACCACACGGTGGACTGCTTCCGTTACCGGGAAATACTGGATCTCGATTTCAGGTATAGACAAGTCTGATAAGTATTCATGGCAGGTCTTACAGGTGCCACCGCAGAAGGTTTTTGAACAGTCCCGTTACCATGTAATCGAAATCGGAATCCAGCACCGCATTTGCCCCTCCCCGCCTGTTCACAAGCCCCAGCTCCCTGGCGAAATTTCCGAGAAAGAGATGGCAGAAGCCGGCGTTGACCATCGTATATGCGTAGTCGCCCCCGATCTGCTCCTCCATCGAGGGGAACGCGCGGCGGTACGTTTCCGCGAGCCTGCCTGCCGGCGTGTAGCTCTTAGCCTTTTTCCCCAAAAGATACAGGCAGAAGACCAGCGTGCGCTGGAACAGGACAAACATCGCCGGATACCTCGTGCCGGAAAGCCAGTCCAGCCTGTCGGCGTAAAAATATAAAAGGGACCTGTACAGTTCCGAGGAACTCATTTCCCGGAACGCGGCGCCTCCCGTTTCGGTGAGCGCGAATCTCCCACCGTCGGCGGACGCGAACCCGGTCTGTTCAAGAAAATACCTGAGCCTGCCTATCTGCGGCACCTCGTCCTCGTTCACCGGAATAAAATCGTCTCTATCGTCTTCTTTCAAAAATACGGCGTAAAAATCCTGCACCAGCTCCCTGGGAAAATTCCCTTTCTGCGTGGCCCTGATCCCTTTTTTTTCATCCGCCAGCGCTTTCATCAGATAACGGCATCGCTTCACCGCCGGTACCGCGGAGAAGGTCCTTTCCGGCGCGTCGAAATTCAGCGTCACCAGGTCCCTCTGCGCGTCCAGTTTCCCGGACATGATCGCGTGCATTCGGGCCGGCGACAGGCCCAGAAAATCCTCCACCGGTGACTCGTTCCCCTCCCTGATTCGTCCGTCCAGAAAAATCCTGGCCTGGTTGATGGATTTAAACTCCCGTTTCCCCGCCATCTCCCGCAGGTCGTGCACGGCGTCCTCGATTGCCTGGGGGCGCGCCTGTTTCGGCAGAGGGGGCAGCTGGCTGACCCGGCCGTCGGCTGTACGAGACGGTCCCGCGTCCCTCTCCTTTTCCAGACAGCAGTGCTTGTACTTTTTTCCGCTGCCGCAGAGACAGGGATCGTTTCTTCCGATTTTTTCCGGCATTGATGATAATCTCTCAATCTCAATCTGTGATCACCGCTTTCGTCTCGCGATGATGCTGAATCCACTATGAAATGTTTCCGCGCGGAGCTGTCAATACTTTTCATTTTTCCCGGAACGCCGGCATCGCCATCCCCCTTTCCCGCCGCGCCGTACGATCACCGGTCGCGAAAAGCGCCGGGGGAGAAGGCGCGAACCGCGGCGGCCTGCGGAAATGCCGGAAATCGGCAGTTGCATGCCGAAAAACCGGAGCCTGACAAATTGAAAAATCATTTGACATTCCCGGAATCAGGTGCGATGTTTAATACCACACTGGAACGGCGAGCGATACAATGAAATATAAAACCGAATCGATCCGGCTTTTTTTCATTTTCGGAAAAAAAAGCGGAGATTCTCCCGCATTCCCGAAAAAAACCGCGGCCGCGTTCCTTCTCGCGCTGGCGCTCGCCCTTGCCGGGTGCGGATACGAGTCCGGGGGGGACCTCACCCTTCTGCAGAGCATCGGCATCGCCTTTACCGACGGGCCGGTGGCGGATTACAGTTCACTGGAGGCGCAGTCAAGGGGACGGCTCCTGACCGCCCAGAGGAAATGGGACCTGGAGCAGGTGCAGATGCAGCTCATGGTGGGGGGATATCTGGCCTTTTTCGGCTCGTCCCTTGACGAACACCCGGTATTCGCACCCGACAACGGCGCGAAGTTCTATGTCATCACCTACGAGACCGTTGATACGGACGGGGTGTCGATCATCACCGCGTCCGGGGCGCTCTGGATCCCCAAAAAGGGCCCCTCGGACCCGATGCCCCTTCTCTCCTACGGCCACGGCACCGTCATAACCACCGACATCACCAACACCCGGATCGAACCGGGGCTTTTCGCGGCCAAGGGGTATGTGGCGGCGTCAACCGACTACATCGGATACGGCGCAAGTTCCGCGAAAAACCATCCCTACTGTCACGCCAAAACCATGGCCTCGTCCACCATCGACATGCTCCGGGCGGCAAGAAAATTCGCCCGGTACAACAACATCACCATCAAC
The DNA here is from genome assembly GCA_041737965.1 of Spirochaetota bacterium. GTDB lineage: Bacteria > Spirochaetota > UBA4802 > UBA4802 > UBA5550 > JAFGJK01. Next base: position 152,332 of record JBGSQT010000032.1, read on the forward strand.
AACAGGCTCTTCATCATGGGCTACTCCGAAGGCGGAATGACCGCCATGTCCACGGTAAAGACCATCGAAGGTGACGCGGCGCTGAAACTGGAATTTCCCATCACCGCCGCGGCTCCCATGTCAGGCCCGTACGACATCCGGGGGACCGCGGACCAGATGATTCAGCCCAACAAGACCGTGGTGCCGGAGTACCTTACCTTTATTCTGCCGGTGTACAGGGACATCTACTCCCTTGTCCAGCCTCTGAACTATTACATTGACGCGACTATCGCCGCCAGCCTCGGCGCGGATTACTTCCCCAGGGCGGACGGGAGCTCCTTTGCGGCCTCGCTCCCGACAAACACGAGCGCGCTCCTGCAGGCGGCGTTCATCACAAGCTACATGGGGGGCGGGGAAACCGACCTGAAAAGCGCCCTTGACGCCAACAACACCTACAACTTCACGCCGAAAACCAGCATGAGGCTCTACGGCGGCGTGGCCGACACCCGCGTCCCCATCACCAACACCACCAGGGCCCTGTCCTATTTCGCGGAAAAAAACGCGTCCCGCGTGACGTCAGAGGTCCTCGATTCCTCCTACGGCGACCATACGGACCTGGTGCTGCCGATATATGACCGTGTCCTCGGCTATTTCGGAGGTTTCCTGTAAGGCCCGCCCGACACCGGCCCGGCGCCTTCCTGATTCCTTTACCGGATTCACCCGCAGCGTGCCGCCCGAGTTGACGGACGTGGCAGATAATTTTAGTCATTGACAAAAATGACGGTGTGCGCCTATTCTCTTGAAAGGAAAAAATGATGAGGATTATCGCGATATCAAATAATAAAGGCGGCGTGGGCAAAACCACCTGCACGGTGAACATCGCCGGGGCTCTCCAGCTCCGAGGGAAAAAGGTACTGGTCATCGACCTTGACCACCAGTCCCAGACCACCTACCACCTGGGATTCAACCCGAAATCAATAGAGAATTCGATATATCACGTGCTGGCGGAGGAGATGGACTACCGTAAAATCCTGATCGACCGCGGGGGAATTCACCTGCTCCCTTCCAGTTCGGTCCTGAAGGACATTGAATTCATGGCCATTCCGGCCAAGGAGTTTCTCCTGAAAGAGGCGCTGGAGGGTCTTGACGAGTACGATTTCATCCTTATCGACTGCCCCCCTTCGCTCGGCGTGCTGACGCTGAACGCGCTTACCTTCGCGCGGGAGATTTTCATACCCCTGCAGGTGCAGTTCCTCCCCTTTCACGGAATGTACAACCTCTTTGAGGCGGTCCAGACGGTAAAAAAACGCCTCAACAAGGACATAGACGTCACCGGCATCATCGGCACCATGTACAACGCCAGCAAATCGATCAACCGCGAGGTGATCGAGGAAACCCAGAAACGGCTTCCGGGAAAGCTCTTTGAAACGCTGATCAGGGAAAACGTATCGCTTCAGGAGGCGCCGAGCTGGGGAAAGACTATTTTCGAATACAAGCCGGATTCCAACGGCGCGGTGGATTACGGCAACCTGACCGACGAGATTCTGGTGCGCCCTGTTCCGGCCCAGGTGTAGAGGGTCTTTGCGGGCCGGTGATACCCGGCCCCTACCGGATCAGTTTTTCAACCGATTTCTTCAATCCCGAAAATTTATCATTGAGCCTGTCCACGAGCCTGCCGTAGGATTTAAACGATACCCTTGTGAAATTCAGGTATTCCTGTTTCAGTTTGTCTCGCGGCGCTGCCTTGTTTTCCTTTTCCCCCCCGTTGTGCCGGAACACGCGCGCCATGATCACGTCGTCTCCGCCGTCAGTCGCCGTCACCGCGGCTTGTGCGGTATGGGTGTCCTCGATAAGGAAGTCACCGGTTGCAGCCGCCGCCGGCTGGATGTATGCGTGGAGAATCTGGCCGGTGGGGGAGGTTTTTTCGGGAGTTGCGGCATCTTTCACGACGCCGGCCAGGGCTACTTCCTTTTCCGCCGCATCAGTCCCCTTCCTCTGCTTTTTATCGTCCCTCTCCCTCTGTCTGCGCCGTTCGGTCGGCCCGTCCTTTTTTCTCACGTCGTTGCGGTTTTCCGCGGCCATGGACGCTTTTATGTGCCCGTTGGCCCCTTTGCGCTCCTTGCCACCGTTGATTTTCCCGGATTTCACTTCTGTTTTAGCCGCCTCACGGCCGCCGCCGGTTGCCGCATCGCCTTTGGCAATCAGGCGGGAGGACGCCGCGTCAGGCCTCGCCTCGCCGGGAAGTTCTCCGGCGATCCGATGCATCTGCCATCTCCAGGTTGGCCGCGTGAGCATGTATCTGGGGAGCTCATGAGGACTTTTTGAAACCGGTACGCCCAGTGCCCCCGGCCTTATGGTGAAGGCGAGCCGGTATCCCGCGTCCCTCACCATCCGCACCGCCCTTTCCGAGGAGGCGCCGAAGGGGTATACAAAAAAATCCACTCTCGTTTTCAGCTTTTCTTCCAGCATCCTTTTTGAGTCCACGATCTCCTTGTGGAACGATCGCGGGTCCTTTTCGTAGCCCTTGTCGGTAAGCAGGTTATGGTAATACCCGTGCGCGGCGATGTCACATCCGTCGCGCATGAGCTCAGCGAGCTGTTCCCACGAAAGGGCGTATGTTTTTTTTCCGATCACGTTGGGATAAATCGCGAGGAGCGGCCGTATCCCGTACGGCTTCAGCACCTCACGGTACGCCCTGTACACGCTGACGTTGCCGTCATCGATGGTGACGAGGACGTTTTTGTTTCCCTTCACCCTGCCGGCCGCGACGTCTCCCGCGGACACGAAGGTGAACCCGTTGCGTTTTAAAAAATCGACCTGATCGCGGAGCTCCCGCAGGGTGAAGTTATAGATGGTGTCGGCGTCCCTGAAGGTATGATAGCAGAGGACCCTTACGGACGGAGTCTGATCGGCGTTCGTTAGAAAGAGGAACGCGGACAGTAGCGGTACCGCGAATTTCATAACCCAGCCGCCCTATTTCCGCATCCGCTGGAGCCACACGGCCTCTTCGAGTTCCCGTTTATACTCCTGATTTTCCAGACCGCGAAGCACCGATTCCCTGACAGCGGCCTTTCTTTCCCCGATTTTTCCGGAGTATCCCGGGTCCCTGGACAGGACCGCCCGCTCCAGTATCCCGGTATACGTGTCGATTCCAGGAAGCAGGTATTTCGAGATATAGGTATACCTGATCCACTTCCGTCCCGACTCGGCAAGTTTTTCCCAGATGACGGTTTTCTGATATACTTCATACACTTTCTCGTAAAATGAAATCAGCGTTTCAGTATCAGTATCGTCAAGAGCCGCGAAAAACTTTTTCTCATTATTTCTGATGTCCTTCTGGGCGTCGGGATAGGAGTACACGTAATCGATGTCCAGCGAGTCGTCATACCCGTAATCGAACCGGATGGCCTGGGTCGTCCGTTCCAGTATGGAAATCTCCTTACTGGTGAACGTTTTGCTCTCCTTTCCGACGATCCTGAAATAGGTGCCGCATCCGGACAGTCCCAGAACCGTCAGGGCGATTCCGCAGAAGGCGGCGGACAAACTCAATCTCTTATTCATAATGCTCCCTTCGTATCAACATGTCTTTTTGTATGAATCGGCGCGCCCTTTTCCCCTCCACCTCTCCGATCCTGTCCGGCTGGATCCCGACTCCGGGCCTGAGCGCCGAGAGGTCATCGGAGGCGATGATCTTGCCTTCAGGGATGTCCCCGGCCGCGAAGAGGCTTCTCCTGGCCGACCTTGCGGTGGAGAGCTCCGCCTCTCCGAATGAAATCGCACCGTCGCCGGCCATTTGCGACGCAAGCTCCGCAAGCCGCATCATCTCCCCGAAACGGGCGGGGGCCAGAGACACCGCCCTGTCCGGACAGTCCCACTCATCGCTCAGGGTGAAATGCTTTTCGAAAATCCTGGACCCCTTGCAGGCGGCGAAAGCGCAGGCATGGATTCCATCAGTATGGTCGGAAAAACCCACGTCAAGATGAAATCTCTCACGCAGTGAAATTATTCTATCCAGATTGGCCCGCTCAGGCGGAAGCGGATAGAGCGACACGCAGTGCATCAGGGCGATATAGGCGTTGCTGCGGTTTTTAAAGCGCTCCACCGCCCGTGCTATTTCCTCCTCCGTGCTTATGCCGGTGGATAGGATCGCGGGCTTGCCTGTCGCGGCGACCCTTTCGATGAGGGCGATGTTGGTGATTTCAGAGGACGCTATTTTATAGAGAGGGACGCCGATCTTTTCCAGGATTTCCAGGGACGGCACGTCGAAGACCGAGGAGAAAAAAAGCACGCCCTTCCCATCGGCCCTCTTTTTTAGCGCGGCCAGCTCCTCCGGCATAAGATGGAACTTTCTGAAAAAATCGATCATCCCGGTGTCAGGTTCCCCTTCGGTTCCATGCGCAAGCAGGCCTTTCGCGTACTTCGAATAGAGCAGTTCCGGAGCAAGGGTCTGGAATTTCACCGCCCCGGCGCCGATCCGGGCAGCCTCGTCGATCATCCTTCCGGCAGCGCCGGCGTCGCCGTTATGGTTGAGGCCGATCTCGGCGATGAAAAAAGGCTTTCCCGCCGGCGATCCGATCAATTGTTTCATCATGCGGTCCATTTGTGATTTTTCCCGGGATTAATAAAAGTACTCAATGAAAATGACGTAATTTTTACAACAATTATTTAGTGCATTCCGGTGAAATGGAGTTACCAATTAACTTAAATTCTACCATCTCACACCCCCCGTCATTGCGAGAACCGCTCGCGATGACGGTGAAGCCCCCAATCCGACGTCAGGGCATCTCCCCCAAATCTAATTTTTGTTGACAATTTCCGGTTTTCTCCGGCTTACTGTACCATCGCAGGAGAGTATTTCATGGGAAATAAATTCATTATCGCAATCGATCTGGGTACCACAGGAAACCGCGTATACTGCTTCAACGAGCAAGGCATCGCCATTTCCAGCGCCTACAAGGAATTTACGCAATATTTTCCCCGGCCCGGCTGGGTCGAACACAATCCCCTGGAAATATGGGAATCCGTGTGCGAGCTGATCCCGCTGGCCATCGCAAAGGGAAACCTCTTGTCAAAGGACGCGGTGGCCATCGGCATCACCAATCAGCGCGAAACGGCACTGCTGTGGAACAAAAAAACCGGCAAACCGATACACAACGCCATCGTGTGGCAGTGCCGCCGCACCACTGATATATGCAACGATCTGAAAAAGGCGGGGCACGAGAAGGTCTTCAGGGAAAAAACCGGCCTCGTGGTGGACGCCTATTTTTCCGGCACCAAGGTGAAATGGCTGCTCGACAACGTCCAGGACGCCAGAAAATCCGCCGAAGCGGGTGAGCTTCTTTTCGGCACCATCGACACATGGATACTCTGGAAGCTCACCTCGGGGAAATCTCACCGGACCGACTACTCCAACGCCTCCCGCACGCTCATGTACGACATAAAGAACAAGCGGTGGTCTAAAACCCTGCTGGATATTCTGAACATACCGAAATCGCTGCTCCCCGAAGTCGGCGACTCGGCGTCGGATTTCGGAAAGACATATGACGCGCCCGGGCTCCCGGACGGCATCACCATCGGCGGAATCGCCGGCGACCAGCAGGCGGCGCTGGTGGGCCAGAACTGCGTGTTCCCCGGCACGTCGAAAAACACCTACGGCACCGGCTGTTTCGTGCTTGTTAACAACGGCGACAATTATATTATATCGACCAACGGCCTGCTTACCACCATCGCCTGCGACCAGGCGGGCAAACCGGTATACGCGCTGGAGGGTTCGATATTCATCGGCGGGGCGGTCATTCAGTGGCTCAGGGACTACATGAAATTTTTCGGCGACAGCGCCCAGTCTGAGAAGATGGCCTACGCCGTATCCAAGGAGAGCGACGTGGTCTTCGTACCGGCCTTCGTCGGTCTCGGCGCGCCGCACTGGAAGATGGACGCCAGGGGCGCGATTTTCGGCATAACCCGCGACACGACCAGGGAGGAGATCACCAGGGCGGCGCTGAAATCGGTTGCCCTCCAGTCCATGGACGTCATCACGGCGCTCCAGGAGGACACCGGCAAGGCGATAAAAGAACTGCGGGTCGACGGAGGCGCCACAAAAAACGCCTTTCTGATGCAGTTCCAGGCAGACATTCTGGGAATTCCGGTTATTCTCCCGGAGATAACGGAATCGACGGCCCTCGGGGCCGCGTATCTCGCGGGTTTGACCGCGGGTCTGTACAAAAGCATAGACGAAGTGGCGAAAAACAACAGGATCGCGTCCCGTTTTGACCCGAAAATGGACCCGACCGAGCGGGAGCGGCAGAAATCGATCTGGAAAGACGCGATTTCCAGACTTCTATAATATTACGCGGAGGAAAGACATGACACGACCTTTATTAGGCGAAATACTGCTGGAGAACGGCGAAATAACAAATGACCAGCTTGAAAAAGCGGTGGAAGTCCAGAAGAAAGAAGGGGGGCTCATCGGTATAATCCTTGTTTCCCAGGGCGCGATCACGGAACAGACTCTCGTCAAATATCTCGCGATCCAGGCGGAGCGGGTCACCTCCGCATAACGGTGCGGAGGCCCCGGGCCGGGTGTACCCGGCCTATTCTATCACTTCAAGCCAGCCGTACACATCTTCCGCGACCCCAGTCTGTATGTCCACGAGCTTTCTGTAGAGTGATGTGATCACCGGGCCCGCGCTTTCGCCGTTTCCGTAAAGAAAATCCTTTCCGCGGAAATTGATGCAGTTAACCGGAGTGATGACCGCCGCGGTCCCCACCGCCCCGATCTCATCGAACTCGCCAAGCTCCGCGATGTCGATTTTCCGCCGCTCCACCTTCATCCCCATGTCCGTCGCGATTGCCGCAAGGCTGTTGTTGGTGATGCTGGGAAGGATCGAACGCGATTCCGGCGTCACATAGACGTTCTTTTTTATTCCAATGAAATTCGATGTCCCGAATTCGTCGATATATCTCTTTTCCCGGGAGTCGAGATACAGAGGCACCGGATACCCGAGTTTTTTCGCGTGCTGCCCCCCGCCGAGCCCGGCTGCGTAGTTGCCCCCGACCTTGCAGTCGCCGACTCCGTTCGGCGCGGCGCGGTCAAATTCTTCCACCACCAGCGCCTTGACCGGCATGAATCCCCCCTTGTAGTAGGGCCCCACCGGGGTCACGAAAATTATGAATATATACTCGTCCGCCGGTCCGAGCCCGACCCTGGCGTCGGTGCCTATGATAAGAGGCCGTACATACATGCTCGCCCCGGTGCCGTAGGGGGGGACAAACCTGCTGTTGGCCCTGACCACCATATTCAGCCCCTCGATAAAGAGCTCTTCCGGAAAGCGCGGAATGTATATCCGGTCGCAGCTGCGCTGGAGCCGCTTCGCGTTTTCCGACGCCCTGAAGGAGACGATCCGCCCGTCAACGGTCTCGAACACCTTCAGTCCCTCAAAAGCCTCCTGGCCGTAATGGAGGCACGGCGCGGCCATGTGGAGAGGGATGTATTCATCATCCACCAGCGTTCCTTCAGACCATTTCCCGTCTTTGAAAAAATAACGGACATTGTAATCGGTTTTATAATAGGCAAACGGCAGATTTTTCCAGTCGATGTCAGCCTTGGGTCTCTTTGAATTCATACCCATACCCCCCCGTCATTGCATAGCTCGATTTAGCGCGTTGAAAAGGCGCCGTTCATTTATTGCACCCGTAGACCTGAAGAAATTTCGGCGTGTTCGATTGATGCGATCTTCCGGCGCCCCGGCATATTACCGCCGGATTGTACGTTTTAATATAATCAAAGATTTGTCAACAAATTACGCGTATTTAATGCCATGATTATCATCCCCGCCGCACCCGGGATATCCGCCGAGTTAAAAAAACGGCTCCGGCGCTTCTCTCTTCCCGGGCCGGAAAGTACATTGTCCGTATGATATGATCACGGACAATAATTCATGCGCCCTCTTTCCGCAGAATTTCATTGACCGACCGGATTTGCTTCAGCACTTCTTCCCTGGCGGTACCCCCTGCGGACAGCTTTCTTTCGGGCGAATTGAGCGGGTCCAGCAGTCCGGCAACGTCGTCTTCGAAAGCGGGCGAGAATTTCCTCAGGGCATCCGGAGTCAGCGAGAAAAAATCATCGCCGCTGTTTTCGCAGTGTTTCACGATCGACCCGACAATCTCGTGGGAGCTTCTGAAGGGGACTCCTTTCATCACAAGGTAGTCGGCGATGTCGGTGGCGGTTGAAAAATTATCGTAGAGCGACCGCTTCATGCGTTCGGGGCGGACCTCCATCGTTTCAATCATCTCGGCAAACGCCTCGAGGCAGTCCTTGACCGTGTCAACCGAATCGAAAAGCGGCTCCTTGTCCTCCTGAAGGTCCCTGTTGTACGCCATGGGAAGCCCCTTCATGAGCGTCAGCAGGGCCATGAGGTTGCCGTAGAGCCGCCCGGATTTTCCCCGCACCAGCTCCGCGATGTCCGGGTTTCTCTTCTGCGGCATGATGGAGGACCCGGTGGTGACGGAATCGGAAAGGCGGACGTATCCGAACTCGGCGGTTGACCAGAGCACGAGTTCCTCGCCGGCCCTGGACAGGTGCGTCCCCAGAACCGCGGCGAAATAGAGAAAATCCAAAACATAGTCGCGGTCGCCCACGGCGTCCATCGAATTTGGGATCACCCTGTCGAAACCCAGCTCGTCTTTCAGGAAGTCCCGGTCATTGGGATAGTTGACCCCCGCCAGGGCGCCGCTCCCCAGGGGGAGCCCCCGGGCCGCGTCCGCCGCGTTATCGAGCCTTTTCAGGTCACGCAGAAACATCCAGGCGTAGGCCATCAGGTGGTGCGAAAACCGCACAGGCTGAGCTATCTGCAGGTGCGTGTATCCGGGCAGTACCACGTCAATATGCCGCTCGGCGGACCGGACGATCACATCGACCAGCCGCAGGAGCGATTCCCGGATCGCTCCCGCCTCATCCAGAACATAGAGCCGCACGTCCAGGGCGATCTGGTCGTTTCTGGAACGGGCGGTATGGAGCTTCCTTCCGGCGTCGCCGATCATCGCGGTGAGCCGGGTTTCTATGTTCATGTGGATGTCCTCGAGGGAGGGGGAGAAAGGAAACTCCCCCCTTTCGATCTCCCTTTCAATTTCGTCGAGCCCGCTGATGATCGAATCCAGCTCCTCTGCGGTGAGTATCCCCATCCTGGAAAGCATGCGCGCGTGGGCTTTCGAGCCGCGGATGTCCTGGCGGAAAAGCCTGGAATCGTAATGGATGGATGCCGACAGGCGCTCAGCCGCCTTTGACGCGGTTTCGGTGAACCTTCCGCCCCACGGTTTTTTCTTTCCCGTCATCGGACTTTATCCCAGCTTCATCATCTGCTTGACCGTTTCGCTGAACCAGAGCGCGTAATTCGCGTCACCCTCGATCTTCAGCTTTCCCTCGGACAGCGCCTTCATCGTGGCCTCGTTGCTGCTTTTTGACATCACCGAAAAGGCGGTGGCGGCGTCTTCCCATACAAGGGCCACCGCCGGGTTCCCCGCGTCACCCCGCTTCGAGGAGACCTCTCCGCCGCCGAAGGTGAATGAGCGGCCCCTTTTGCCGTCCCTGGTTTTAATGACCATGGTAAAGTCCTTTTCCCTGAGACGGTCCCTGAAGGACTTGTGTTTTTTCATGGCCTTTTTCAATTTATGCGAAAGAAGGAAGAGCAGTAAAGAGAATTTCATATGATAACTCCTGTAATGTGCCGTCGCTGACGGCGAAAATCTGACACAACTGGAATTCACATAGATGCGGCATGCCTAAATTTCAAGAACAATTACCGGTCATGGGGAAAAAAGATGCCGCAGGGGCGCGAGGTGGCGGTTCATGGATACACGTTGGCTCTACCGCCGCTGCGGCGGCTGCGGCCTCCCGCGGTCATTGGCGGCCGGTGATGCCGCCGATCAGTATATCGAGATGAGTGCCGAGATTCTCCAGAGACGGCTTGATCTCGTACTCCAGAATATCCGCAAGGCTGATGATGTCGTTGTTCTGCATTATCTCTATGATCTCGTCCAGAAGGTCGCGGAGTTTCGCGTTTTTTTCCTCCATCGATTCCCCCTCCACGACGATGGACGAAAGGTCCACGTTGAAAAGCGGGCTTACCTGATAACAGGCCCTGGAGTATCCGTACACGAAATCGATGAACGCGTTGAGCCTTTCCGAGCCCTCCCTGTCGTTTCCCGTCTGGAACGCCACCGCCGAGGCCTCGAGGTTCGCAAGTTCGCTTTCGATGCCTCCCCGCATCGCCTCGAGCTGGGCGACCACCATATCCGGCGAATCGATGCTCCTCATCACCAGCGTCCGCATCTCCTGGCTCATCAGGATGGTCCCGAAAAATTCCCTGCTCCTGTCGATGACCCCTCTCCGTGACTTCAGCTCCGCCGCCGCCGCTTCCGGATCGCCGGAAGCGCCCAGCGCCGCCTTCAGTTCCTCCAGCAGGGCAATATGGCCGGCAAGCGTCGAGTCGCCGGATTTAATCTCCGAGGGATCGCGCCCGATCTGCTGGGCCACCAGAATAAGGACGTCAGAGAGCCATTCCATGCCGCCTGTCAGGTCGGACACCGTATCATCGCCCGCCCCGCCGGAAAGAGAATCGATATAACCGAGCACCCTCTCGCAGTAGCGTATACCCTCGTCCAGAGTGGTGATCACGAGGTCCGACCGGGAATGGACGATGCAGTTCAGATTCGCTATCCCGGATGGGTCAAGCTCGGGCAGATCCTCCACCGGGTATGCCCTGTCGTCTATTATCACCTGGCTGAATACCAGATCCCGCTCCGCGGTCCACGTGGAGATGGACTGCACAATCTCCGCGACGGACTGCTCGCCCTCGAGCTCGAAAGTCACCGGATGGTTGTTTATCATTACTTCCACTGAATTTCTCCTTTAAAAACCTTATTTCTCCTGCTGGCCGCCCATCTGGTTTTTCATCCATTCCTGCTGGCCCTTGGTCTTGGACAGCGACTGTTCCATGGCGGCGAATTTCCTTCGCAGCCGTTCCGCGTACTGCAACACGTGCTTTTCCTGTTTCTCGATCCGGTCATCGATAGTCTTGATCGAGTCCTTTTCCATGTCGATCTTCGTGACTATTATGTTTTTCCCCGAACTCACATAGGGACGAAGGGCGTTGACCAGGGAATAGGCCATTCCGGTGTCGATTTTATTGTCTCCGTCAGAGTCCGCGCCGAAAAACAACGCGGACCCTTCGGGATTTTCGGTGATCGTTTTTTTCATCTGCGTTTCGTCGACCTGGAGCTTGCCGTCCTTGATCGACTCCCAGCTGGCGTTGATCTTGCCGGTGGACACTCCCAGATCTGAAAGAAGCCTCACCGGCCGCTCGGCCCTGCTCGAATAGGCGTTGGATACGGTGTTCTTGACGCTCGACTCGAGGCGCATCAGCATGAAATCGCCAACAAAGATGCCCCTGTCGGTCTCCGACACCTGCTGGTTCGGTCTCGTTATCTTACCGGCCTTGATGAGCTCACGGTGGAGATCAACGTATCCGTTATAGGCGTCGACGAATTTTTTGATTTTTTCCACCGACGCTTCGGTGTCCAGCTCTGAATGCAGGGTTATCTTCTGTTCAGACTTCCGCTTTACCGTAATCGTCATGCCGGGGATGATGTCGGTGAGATCGGTGTTCCTGTCGCGCACCACTTCGATGCCGTCGACCTTCATTTTCATGTCTTCGGCGGCGGTGATCACGTGCTTCGGATCCAGCTGGTCTTTCAGCTCCCTGGGTGTCGCGATGGCGGCATCGCCGAAATTCGTGGTACCGCGGTTGCAGTAGAACACGACCCTGCTGATCTTCCTGTCCTCAAAATCGGCGCCGATGGGTATTTCCTGCCGGCCCTTGGCTCCGCTGTCAACGGTGTAGAGCTTTTCGATGCGCTTCCCCTTGTCGTAGGCGACGACGCCCACGCCGATGACGCTGTCAAATTTCCGTTCCTTCTCCTTACTCCCGTCCTCACGCATCCTTGAGATATTATAACCCTGAAGTTTTATGCCCTTCACCGTAATCGACTCATCCGGACCGAATTCAAGCCGCCGCGGCGAATCTTCCTCCTCCGCCGTTTTCGCATCCTTAAAATCCAGCATAAATTCGAGTACGGTGTCCTTTTTTACCGCGGTCTCCACCGGAAGCAGGTATTCCCGCCAGAGTGTCCCCTTGAGCGTGGCGGTCTTGCCGTCGCCGCTCACTGAAATGCTTCCGTCCTGGGTCTCCACTTTGTTTTCACCGGCGTAGGACGAGAAGTAACGCTGATCGAAAAGCAGCGACACCCTTTCCTTGTCGCCCGCCTTTTCCCCGCCCACCAGGCCGATGCTTTTCAGGAGGTCGGCGTCACCGGTCAGTTTTATTTCCCCTTTCCTGCCGCTGGTTTTCGACTGCAGGGACATGACAAACATGTCTCCTGCGGTGTTGATCGTTGACGTTTCCACGAGATTTGAGGCCTTGTCGGCGATTGTGTCTTTGAGCCGTTCAATGCTTCCCCCCTTGAACTTGATCGAGGAGGTCTCGCCGTTCACCTCAATTTCGAACTTTCCGCCGGGGATATTTTCCGATTTATCGACCGGGTCGGTGGTGATTTTATGGGCAGTGGCGAGCTGGAGCACCTGGACCTCCCTGTTCCCCACATCGGCGTTTTTCGATCCCTTCACTGAAACGGCGGACTCGTCGCTCGACGTCACCTTGGCACTTTCAAAAGTCGCCCTGAATCCGTACAGCTCCTTGGTGGCGTCGTTAAGGGTATTGAGGCGCTTGCCCAGCTCCTGGAGCGCCTTGATCCTGGTATTGTTCTCGCCTTTGGACTTTTCAAGCTTGACGATGGGTTCACGCTCCACCTTTACAAGCTTGTCTATTATGGCATCTGTATCGAGGCCGGACGATAATCCGCTGATTGCTATGGGCATAACGCTTCTCCCTTTCCCGGTTCTCTACCCCGTATAATGTCCAATTTACAGAGAAGAGATACTCTTATCAATACATTATCGGCACATTTATCGACTTTTATAAGGTAATTTTACTTCTGAAATCAGCGTTTTATGTCGCCTGTACCGGGAAGGGAAATGAAAAATGGGGATTAAATGCGTTCCGTGGTTCAGGAAAAAATTAAGCCGGCGGGCGTAAGTATTCGACCTGCGAAACACGCCGAGTGTCCGCAACATGCAAGCGGGAGGATGGCCTCACCGCTGATCGATCGATTCCGATCTATCTCGATTCGTCAACAATCATACCCAGGTAATCTTTTATATGCTCAACCAGCTTGATGATGTCCCTGGGGGGAATCTCGCGAATCACCTCATTTGTCTGACCATCGATGATTTTGACAATGACCCTGTCCACCTTTTCATTGTAGGAAAACGAGAGCCGTTCGTTCAGCTGATTAGACGCATTGTTCAACTGTTCCACCGACTCCAGCACCTTTTCCCTTGACGGCGCGTCATTGCGCGATTTATCAGCCGCCGCCGCGGTCTGGTGGGGGTTTTTTTCCCCTCCTGAACCGTGCTGCCGCAGATGATCAATCCTGTCGATTAAAACATTCTTCACATTCATGAAATCAACCTCCTTGTCGCAACTCAGTGCATCTCCCTTAAAAAAAATCTTCCCCTCCCCGGCCCGTGGGCCGGAGAGGGTTAAAGATAACAGCACTGCCTTGCCATCTTCGGGCGATTCTCATTCGATCAGTTTTAATACCAGCTTAGGCTTGAAGTTCGCCTGAGCCAACATCGCAACACCAGTCTGAATAAGAATCTGATCTTTGGTAAATTCAACCATTTCAGCTGCCATATCAGCGTCCCGGATTCGCGAATCAGCGGCTATCATATTTTCATATGACACTGTCAGGGAACGGATCGTGTTCTCCATCCTGTTGTAGTACGCGCCAAGATCCGCCCTCTGTCGATTCAGCCTGTCTAAGGCGTTATCGATGTATCCGATCATGGAGTTCGCCTGTCCAACGGTGGAGATCGTCCTCTTCACCCCGGTATCGCCTATCAGGTTAAACGCCCGCGACGACACCGTGGCGATGTAGACCCTGATCCGCTGATTGCTGTTCGGTCCAACATGGAAGAACATGCTTCCGCGTGTGCTTCCTTTAGAGAAAATGCCGTTCAGCATCTTCAGCTTGTTGAACTGTGCAGATGTCGCAATTCTGTCGATTTCCTCGATCAGCTGAGAAACCTCAACCTGAATCTGGGTCCTGTCTTCATTGGAATAAATTCCGTTGGCAGACTGGATCGACAGCGCCCTGATCCTCTGGAGAATGTCGTTCAACTGCTGAAACGACCCCTCTGCAACCTGGATGAATGAAAGCCCGTTCTGGGCGTTCTTTTCAGCCATAAGCAGGCCGTTGATCTGTGTCCGCATCTTTTCTGATACGGCCAGACCCGAGGCGTCGTCACCAGCCCTGTTGATCTGTTCTCCGGAAGCGAGCCTTTCGATGGTCTTGTCCATCCTGTTTGCTACATTCTGCAGCATCCGGTTCGCAAATATTGCGCTCAAGTTGTGCCCGATTCTCATGCCATCCCTCCCTTGTTTTGGTCGGATCCGAGGGTTTTGTGTCTCTTCGGCTCCGGTTTTTCGGCCCGCATCATGTCGGTGCCGGGACCGCCGCCGCGGCCCGAAGGTTTACTCCTTGAATGCTGCCAGGACTGCCCATAATCCAGACAACACCGGCTCCCGAAATCATTCCGGCAGCCTGTGGTGCCCTCCCGACACCACAGGCTGCCGGAATTGCCGGTGAAGACAATCCTGGCACCTGGAATGGATGAGATCGGTGAATTTTCAAAGATCGGTTTTTTCTCTTACTCGAGAGAACTAAATTACACACTTTACGATCCGAGCAACCTGAGAACCGACTGGCCCTGTATGTTGGCCTGAGCCAGCATCGTGGTACCCGTCTGAACAAGAATGGTATTTTTGGTGAAATTCACCATTTCCTCCGCCATGTCGGCATCCCGAATCCGTGATTCCGAAGCCTGGATGTTTTCATAAGCGGTCATCAAACCCTTCGCCGCCGTCTCCATCCTGTTGTAATAGGCGCCAAGGTCCGCTCTCTGCTTTGAGAGTCGGGTCAGGGCGTTATCCAACACCTGTATGGCGTTATTCGAGCCATTGATGGTGGAGAGACGAAGAGAGATGTTGTTGGTTCCATCCTTGAACATGAAGGCACGTGCTGTCATAGTGCCGATGAAAATCCTCTCGCGCTGGTTCTGATTCGGACCCATGTGAAGCCACATGCTCGCTTGAGGACCCACCTTGGAATACATACCCGTCAGTATCTGAAACCTGTTAAACTCTGCTTGAGACGCGATCCTGTCGACTTCGTCAATCAGCGCCGATACTTCCACCTGGATCAGCTGTCTGTCCTGGTTGGAATAAATGCCGTTCGCCGACTGTACTGCCAGCACCCTGATCCTCTGAATGATGTTCGCCGTCTGATCCATGTAGCCTTCGGCGGTCTGAATAAAGGACATACCGTCTTCGGTATTCCTCTCGGCCTGCCTGAGCCCCTGAATCTGCGACCTCATCTTCTCGGATACCGCAAGACCTGACGCATCGTCGCCGGCCCTGTTGATCCTGAGACCAGAGGACAGTTTCTCCATGTTCCTCGTAACTTCCCAGTGGGAGAACTTGAGGGTCCTACTCGCATTAATCGCACTCATGTTGTGATTGATAATCATTTTACACTCCTTTGTGATCAATTTTCTGGCTTCCTTGCCATTCCGGTTCCGAGGGCACAGAACCAGACCATGCCAGTATAAAAGGCCGTATCCCATGCAACACGGGTATTTCTGGCCTTGTTTCCTGGCTTGTACTTGGGCATGTACAAGACAGGAAAAAGAAACGAGGGCGTTTTCAAAGAGCTCTCTGAGTAAGAAGGGAGACCACTCCCTGTTCGATAAATCGACACCTATGGTGGCGATATTGAGGTTAATTTCAGAAGCTCTGTGGCGATTATATGGCTTTATTTGTAAATACGGAATTATTTCTGTTGATTCTATCTATATTGTCATTTTTTCCCAATTTTTTAAAAAAAAATGTTTTCAGGGAAATATATGCAAAAAATAACGTCTTTTCATGAAATATGCTCTAAAATCATACTTCTGCACTTTCTGTGTCACGAATGCAAAAACATGCGTCGAAACACATCATATACCTTTAAATTGTGCATTGAACAGATGCGCATTCCGACAATAATAGAGAAATGTTCTGAAGCGATAGTTATCGCCGCGATACGTAGACACGATGTGCGTCCATCGGCTTCAATTCAGGGCACACAAGAAAGACCTCTTATAAAACCTGACCATGGGGATACTGCGATAAAATGAAGGGATTACGCGTTATACTGCCGGCAGGAGCGATAACCGCCGCGCTTCTGCTGGGCGGATACTTCCATTTACGCATCGGCGTGATCGAAAGCTACACCGCCGGAAAAATAAACTCAACTGCAGACGGCATATTGAAAAAAATAAGCGAGATGGAAAAGGCCGGCGTATCAGATAATGCCGCGTGGAGCGGCGGGCTCGAGAATCTCGCGAAAAAAACACCTTCACTGTCCCTCCTCGCCGCAGCCGACAAACACCGCACCCTCCTCTGGTCCAGTAAAAATAAAAACCACATACCCACCGATTATATGTACGACGCTCTAATGAAGGACTTCACCGGCGGCTCCATTCTTCCCGGGTCAGGCCATACCCGCAGGGAAAAATACTACGGCACCGGCAATAAATCCGGCCCAAGGGAGGAAAAGCTGTACTGTTATGTCCGTGAAATCGGTGACCGGTCATATCTTGCCGCCTTTGTGTACCGGCCTGACATGAAAATCCTGATCAGGGTCGGACTCGAGATTTCGCTGATACTTGTCATCACAGGCACTCTTTCATTGATGATCTACCTGATACTTAGACAAAAGGGCGCAGCGTATAACGAAAATGACACGGCAGGGGAAGATTTCAAGAGGCCGGTAACGGGGAATGAAACGCACCCCGCGGGGTCTTTGCAAAATGAAGCAAAAGACCTATTCAACGATTTAAGCATAACAGTCGCACCGGACCGCTGCATACTCCATGGAATCGGGCGTGACGGCAGCAAAATGGAAGAATTCATCTATACCGGAGTCGAGCTCGACAGCGGCACTGCCGAAGAATTTCCTCTTCTCCCCGCTTCGGTATTAAAGGAAATACTACACTCGCCCCTGTTTATTTCAGATGAAGGAAAAACCGCCTACTTTCCCCTGGTTTATCAGGGGGTGCTGGCGGGTACACTTATGGCGCACAAGGAAACCGGCATAACCGGAAAGGATATCGCATACATAAGAAACCGTATCGCCACAACCGCTCCGGTCCTGGGCGAGCACATGATCGTGCATCAGGTTTTAAAGGACCCGGCGACGGGGTTATTCAGCAAAAATTACTTTAAAACCAAACTCGGAGAATACCTGTTAAGAAAAAATGAAAATGGCGGCGACGCCTCTATAGTATTGATCGAACTGGAAAATACCGGGGCCGGCGTGCCACTTGAGGACCTTATCAGGTCCATCGTCCCGATGCTGGAGGAATTATTGCCGCAGACGCGGCATGTTTGCCGATACGACAGGTTTATTGCCGTGATACTCCCCGATGTTGACAGCGAAACCCTTGCAAGAGTGAGAAACGGAATCCTCGCGTCCCTCGGGTCCGCGAAACTGAAAATCAGCGACACCATGATTATCCCGCTGAAGCTGAAAATCGGCGGTGCCACGGCAAATTCGGCTCTTGATGAAAAAGCCCTTGTGACGCTGGCAATTCGGGATCTCAGGGCCCCTATGCTCTGACCCCCGATAGACTATTCCGGTCTAAAACCCGTTTTTTATGCAAAAAACTTGACAATCACAATGACAATTATTACTATATCAATATATCTTGATATAGTAATATAGTAGGATGCCATGGATTTTAGAAAACGTCTGAATGATTCAGCACCCATCCTCATCGACGGTGCCATGGGAACACAGCTCTTTGAGAAGGCGCCGAACCACAGAGGCCCCCTGGAAAGTCTCAATATCGACGCCCCGGAGCTGATCCTTTCAGTGCACAGGGACTATCTCGCCGCCGGAGCGGAAATAATCGAAACAAACACTTTCGGCGGGAGTTCCCTGAAGCTCGCCGAATTCGGCATGGGAGACCGGTGCGAGGAGATCAACGAGCTGAGCGCGCGTATCGCCCGCAGGGCCGTCGACGACCAGGGAGGCTTTGTGGCCGGATCGGTGGGCCCGACGGGAAAACTGCTCGAACCAATGGGCGACACTTCGCCCGAGAAAGTTTACGAATCTTTCGTACGCCAGTGCAGGGGACTCGCCAATGGCGGTGCCGATCTGATCATCATAGAGACAATAAACGACCTGCAGGAGGCGAAACTCGCGATCCTGGCGGCCAGAGACGCCGCGGACCTGCCGGTGCTCTGCAGTATCACCTTTGAAAAATCGGGGAAAACCGTCACCGGAACCGACATGGTTACCGCGCTTGCCGGCGCGTCGTCCTTCGGGGCCGATATAGTGGGGGCCAACTGCAGCATGGGACCGGAGGGGCTCTTCGGCCTGTACAAGGACTCGATTGAAACGCTCCGCGCGCTCGGTACGCCGCTCAGCGTCTGGGCCAACGCCGGGCTTCCAGTGTTCACCGACGGCGTCATCACTTATTCCATGACTCCCGGGGAATTCGCACGGCAGTCTGCCAGGTTTATCGAACTCGGTATCAGGCTCATCGGCGGATGCTGCGGCACCACGCCGGCCCATATCGCCGAGCTGAAAAAAACCATAAAGGGGATAGTTATCCCCCCCGCCCCGTTCACCGCAAAAAGGAGCTACATTACCAGCAGATCGGCGTACCTCGATCCGTCAAACCGCCGGGAACTGATAGTTATCGGCGAGCGGCTGAACCCGTCTGCGCGGAAGGCCTTTGCGCAGGAGCTCAAAGAGGGGAAACAGCAATTCCTCCGGGCGGAATCAAAAAAGCAGGAAACGGAAGGTGCGCATCTCCTGGATATAAATGTCGGCGTTCCCGGCATCGACGAGATCACCCAAATAAAAGACGCAGTATCGACGCTGTCGCTCACCCAGGCGCTGCCTCTGATGATCGATTCCGACAACGCAGCGGTTGTGGAAAAAGCGCTATTTCACTATCCCGGCGTACCGGTGGTGAACTCAATCAATGGAAAACAGAAGAGCATCGACTCGCTCCTTCCGCTGATCCGCCGCTTCGGCGCCTTTGTGGTGGCGCTCTGCCTTGACGGCACCGGCATCCACCGGGAGGCGGAAAAACGCATCGCCATCGGCGAGCGGCTGCTGGAAACCCTGGAAGCCGGCGGCATCGCCCGGGACCGCGTGTTCATCGATCCGCTGATCCTCACCGAAAGCGCGGAACCGGGGAGCGCCATGGAAACGCTCCGCGTGATTGAACACTTTTCAAACAAGGAAATAAAGACCTCCATCGGCCTTTCCAACATCTCCTTCGGGCTGCCGGAACGGAGGCACATCAACATGGCTTTCCTCAAAATGGCGGTACAGCGGGGCCTTACCGCGGCGATTTGCAATCCTTCTGCGGTAATTCCGGGCATCAGATCAGTAAAAGCGGGGTCAGAGCCTGCCTTTACCGAGGAGGAAAAAGCGGCGGTCGATTTTCTTGCGGGCAGGGACCCGGGTGCGAAGCGGTATATAGAACGATTCAGGAAAACCGAACCGGAGGCTCCGAGAAAATCCGAGGCTTCCGCAGTGACGCCGCTTACAGACATCTACACAATGGTGGTTGATGGGAACACCGAGGCGATAGAAGCGGCGGTGACAAAGGCGCTCGAGTCAGAAACCCCCGACACCATAATGAACGACACGCTCCTGAAAGCACTCGGGCGGGTGGGCGATCTCTATTCCACCGGCGAATACTTCCTGCCCCAGATGATCGCCTCCGCCTCGGCAATGAAACGGGGCTTCGCGGTGCTGAAACCGCTTCTTTCCCAAAAAGCGTCCAAAAGCCTCGGCAGGGTGGTGATCTGCACGGTACGCGGCGACGTGCACGATATCGGCAAGAATATCGTGGCAATGATGCTGGAAAACCACGGTTTCGAAGTGATTGACCTGGGGAAGGACATCGCCTCGGAGGAAATCATCGCCAGGGCGAAGGAAAGCGGCGCCGGGCTGATCTGCCTGAGCTCGCTCCTCACCACCACCATGGGTGAGATGAAACGGGTAAGCGAGCTCATCGCCGCGGATAACCTTCCGGTGAAACTCCTCATCGGCGGTGCGGTGGTGACCGAAGAGTACGCTGAAAAGATCGGCGCCTTTTACGGCCGTGATGCGGTGGAAGGGGTGGCGATGGCCAAAAAGGCGCTGGGGAAGGGGTGATTTCCGGAACCGCAGGGGTCAGAGCATGGATAGTTATCGGTTCCGGGAAAAACAGAGGGGTCAGAGCCGGTTTTTTTGATCGGGAATCCATGGATTGTAAATAATCGGGGTCAGAGCATAAGTAGAAGTTATCGATATAGACCACAAAAGAGAGGCTCTGACCCCTCTGTTTCAATAAGAACATGGGGCAGACCGCAGGGTAGATTATTCCTTTGATTGAAAAGCATTCAGCCCGGGAATATTAATTCCCGGGCACGGAAAAACTAAAACTCCAGCGAATATATCGCCGAAAGAGTGATGCCGTGGAAGTGGTCGTCATTCATGTTTTTTAGATTCCTCTGTATTCCTCCAAAAGAATAATAAAAAGATTCTGAACGATCGCTCCACAGTATATAATGCAGATACTGGTAACGAAACCACAGGGAGATGGTTACCGAGGCGGGTTCGATATACCAGGCCAGAGGGGTAGTGCCGTTGAACCCCACCGTATGATATGCCTGAATCACGTTATTCATAAGATCTGTATCAAAACGATAATTCGAATACAGGTACATTGCCGGGGCATTCGCGAGAAGATAGACGGGGCCATTGTAAACTTGTTATAACTATTGTAAAACCCGTTGTCGCCGTTCACCTTTTTCCCGGAGGTACATTTTAAAAAAGGACGACGGCCGCTCCTGCTCTTATCCCGGCAGCTTTCCCCCTTGCCGCTACAAGAAACAGAGTTAGAACCGTTAAAGTCAAAAGCACCGCAACTCTTTTCTTCATAAATGTGTGATCACGGCTTTTTTCCGACATTGACCCCATCCGGCGTCACACTTTTTTTATAATTTTGTTGACATATTGAATCGTGAATAAATTATTAAAAGAGGTAAAGGAAGATTTACTCGTCAATTCGGTCGTCGGTTTTTTTTCTCTTAACATCTTATTAATTTTGTTTAAATAAGGAGTTACTTGGTGAAACGTTCAATAGTGCTTTTCATGGTACCCTTTATTATCTGTACCTACATTTTTCTAATGCTATTCGGCAAGGCCTGCGGAGACCTCGGCATGGACGTACAGGCGAAAAGGGACATCCCCTTCAGCCATAAAACCCATGTTCAGGTTCAAAAGTACGACTGTAACACCTGTCACAGTTATGATGAAAACGGAAGATTCGTCGGAATACCGACCGTCGCGGTGTGTAAAAACTGCCACCCGTCGAACAAAGAGACAAAATCAATCGCAATGAGATTGCCGTATCTCGACTCGTATAAGGACAACGAAAAGGCATGGTCGTCATATGCGACCCAGGCGCCTCTTGTCTATTTCAGCCACAAAGTAGTAATGGATTCAAAGTACGAGGACGGCGGCGGAAAGATCACCTGCGCATCCTGTCACGGCGACATCGCAAATAACACGGACGGCTCCAGGATCAAGGGCAGGATGGCGATGGGCGTGTGCGAGGACTGCCACGACGCGATCAACGTGAGCAACAAATGCGCCGTTTGCCACGATTGACATTATCATGAAATTCTTAGAGGAGTAACAGAATCCATGAAAAAAATCGATAGAAAGGACTTTTTAACGTTGGCCGGAGGGGCCGTTGCCGGCGGTCTTGCCGGAACGGTATTTTCCGGCGCGCCCATTGACGCCCTGCAGTGGCTTGTGGAATGGACGCAGGACCAGTACAGGCCCCTGGACGGGCGCGAGCACTATCTGAGGAGCGTCTGCGACGCGTGTCCGGACCGGTGCGAGCTCTCGATCCGCATGATCGACGACAGGGCCGTTAATATTCAGACGTCAAATTCAGCATGTCCCGTCGGACAGAACGCGCTTCAGCTCATGTATCACCCCGAAAGGATCCCCCAGCCCCTGAAAAGGGACGGAAGAAAGGGATCCGGAAAATGGACGACGGTAACCTGGGACCAGGCGCTCACCGACATCGCGTCTAAAATAAACGAGAAGATACAGGGAAACAAGCGCCATCTCATAGCCGGCATAAACAAGGACTACAATTTGACTTCGGCACTCCTGGACCGCCTCATCGCGGCGCTGGGAAGCAAGAATTCGTATTACGAAGCCGGTTTGGAAGCGATCACCACTTCCTCACTCGGAGGCGTGCCGCAGTACAATTTTGAAAACACCGATTATATCCTCAGCTTCGGCGCCAGGATACTGGAAGGCTGGGGCCCGTCAGGAAGCCTGCTGAAGGCCTTCAGAGGCTGGAAAGCCCGGGGGACGAAACTGGTAATGGCTGAAACAAACAGAAGCAGGACCGCTTCCATGGCGGACGAGTGGGTCCCGGTAAAGGCCGGTACCGAGCTCTTCCTGGCCCTTGGAATCGCCTATGTGCTGATCAGGGAAAAAGGCCGCAACTCGGGCGGCGCCGGATTCGCCAACTGGGTGACGTACATCAGCGACTATACCCCCGAGCAGGTATCCTCGATCACCGGCGTTCCCGCTGAAAAAATCCGCGAGATAGCCGACGCCTTTAACAGGGCCGGAAGACCCGTAGCGGTCAGCGGCAGAGGCGCCCAGGGAATCTCTTCTTCATCAGCAGAGATCACCGCGGTGTACGCGCTGAACAGCCTGGTAAATTCACCTGCAGTGACCCTCAAGAAACATACGGGGCTCGGCACACCGCCCATGTCCCAGGGGGCCGCGCAGGCTTACTCGTCAGCAGAGCCGAAAAAGGGCCTTGACGATTTCATTAAAAACGGGGAATTCGAGCTGGTGTTCATAAACGAGGCAAATCCGGTTCACCGCAGCGTTTTCGGGTCGGACATGAAAACCAAACTCGGGAACGCCTTCGTGGTATCCTTCGCTCCTCTTGTGAACGATTCCGCCCTCTACGCGGATTACGTGCTCCCGTCCCTGTCATTTCTCGAAACCAAAACCACCGCAGGCGACGCGGCGGTCGCCCCCTATGCCCAGGCAAGGCACGCGGGGCAGGCCATCATAGACCTGGCGGGTAAAATCGAGGAAATACGGGGCGCCTTCAACTGGCAGAGCTATACCGATCTTATCAGGGAAGGTTCGGCTCTTGGTGCGGCGGGGAACTTCGCCTTCAACAACGAGTCTCTGAAGAGCCAGATCACCCTGCTGAAAAAACTGCTCTCTGAAGACAGGAACTATCCCCTCTCACTCATCCCCTACGAGCTTCCGATGCTGGGCGACGGGGACGGGCTTGCGTTTCCCTACATATTGAAAAATATCGACGGAAACACCTATTCAAAGAAAAAATTATGGGTCATGATCAACAGGCAGACCGCGCGCGATCAGGGCGTGTCCGAAGGCGAAAGGATCGACATAGAATCGTCACGCGGCGAAATCGGGAGCGTAAGGGCTCATCTTACCGACACCGTGGCTCCCGGTGTGGTGGCGATACCGCTGGGATTCGGCCAGAAGGCAAACACCAAGTATGCCGAGGACAAGGGCGTGAACCCCAAGGAGATCATGAACGCGGAGATCGATCCGCTGACCGGCAATGCCGACTGGTGGCTGACCAGGGTTAAAATTGACTGAGAGGTGAGATGAGATGGAACACAACGAAAAAGCTGATATAACGCGCAAAGCCCCTGCAATGCACCGAAAATGGGGCATGGCGATAGACCTGGATAAATGCACCGGCTGCGGCAACTGTTCACTGTCGTGCGCACAGGAAAACAATCTTCCGATGTTCGAGGACGATTCGGACATACCGAAGAGGGTCTTTTATCTAGATCTTATGAAGGTCACCAACGACAGGGACGCGCAATATCCCAATGTCGGCGTGGTGTATATCCCGAAAATGTGCCAGCAGTGCGAGGGGAACGAACCGAGCAATCCGAAACCGCCCTGTGTTTCAGTGTGCCCGGTCGTGGCCACCGATGTCGGGGACGACGGCGTGGTCAGCCAGATCTGGTCGCGCTGCATAGGATGCCGGTACTGCCAGGCATCGTGCCCTTACGAGGCGAGGGCCTTCAACTGGTGGAAACCCGATTACGAGGGGCGCTTCAAGGAATCGCTCAACCCGGAGGTGTCAGTCCCTGCGAGAGGCACGATCATCAAATGCACCTTCTGCAGCCACATCTGGAAGCGTGAAAGAGACAGGGCGGTGGCAAACGGCGAACTTGACATAAACGCGGTTCTCTACACTCCCGCGTGCGTGTCAGCATGCCCGACCAACGCAATGGTCTTCGGCGACCTGAATGATCCGAATTCCGAGGTATCACGGCTTTCCAGAGACGCAAGGGCCTTCAGGCTTGTGCACAGTATTGACGAAAAACCCGCTGACGAACAGAAAAGGCTTCGTGGAATAAAAAACTATCCGAACCCCAAGGTGTATTATCTGACGAGCCATCAGTGGATCCGCGATATGATGCGGTTTAAATAGACACCTCATTAGGGACAAGGAGAACGGCAGTGAAAAAATTTATCGATTTGCTAAAAAATGAATTCAACAGCTATTCAAGAAACATTAAGATAACGCTTGCGGTTTTATTTGCGCTGGTCGGCCTGTTCATCATCTTCGGCATCCAGATCCTTTTCTGGGGATTGGGCTACACCGACATGAGCAACCTGTACCCATTCGGACAGTGGATCATCGGAGACCTCGGCCTGGTCGCTCTGGGAGGCGGCGCCTTCACCACAGGGTTTTTCCTGTATATTTTCAGGAACGACAAGCTCGAACCGATCATCAACTCAACAGTGCTGGTGGGCTTCCTCTGCTACCTCTTCACCTTCGTGTTTCTTGTTTTCGACATCGGACAGCCGATTCGCGCATGGTTCGGGTATACCTACCCCAACTGGGGGCCGGGGCTTATGCCGCAATCGATGCTGACGGAAGTGGTATGGTGCCTCACCTTTTACTTTCTCATTCTCTGTGTCGAGCTCCTTCCGGTTGCGTTAAAGCACAAGGTTCTCGACAGCATCCCGTTTCTGAAATACACGGGCCACTATCTTCATAAGATCATGTGGATCTTCGCGGCTGCCGGAACGTTCCTCTCCTTTTTCCACCAGGGTTCCCTGGGCGGCGGAATGTGGGGCGAGATGTACGCGAAACCGGTCTGGTTCGACCACTTTTACTTTTACGTTACAATCGTCGGCGCCACCGCGGGCGGCACTTCTTTCATGGCCCTGATCGCCTACAGCGCCGGAAAGGTTATGAAGAAGGAAGTGGTTCCGTGGGAAACATTCCAGTCCATCACCTTTATTTCCGGAATAATGAGCATAGTCTACCTCGCATTCAGGGCAATCAACGTCTACAGAATGGCGTCCGTATTTGTCCCCGCAGTTGACAGAAGCTTTATGGATCTCTGGGGCGGCATTTACGGATTCTGGATGCTGGTGGCGGAAGGGCTCTTTGCGGTTGCCGCGATCGTGCTGCTTGTCGTAAAAAAATTCAGATCGCAGGAACGGCTCATGCTCGCCGGCATGATATGCGCGATCATGACTTCGGTGATGAGCAAGCTCATCGTGGTACTTCACGGATCATCGACACCGAACTTTCCATGGCGTCCCTTTGCAGAATACGCACCCTCTTTTCAGGAGTGGGCGGTAATGCTTGGAGGGCTCGCGTGCATGGCACTCATTTACATGTGGGCGGCAAAATATCTCCCTCTTTTCCCTCATCTCCACAAGCATGAGCATGAAGAGCACTGAGATTTAAAATATTGATCCATACAAAAAGGGCTGTCCCCAAAGGACAGCCCTTTTTTTTAATTTACCCGGTTAGGGAATCAAAGGAGGCGGATGCCAACGGGTCCAAAGTCACCCGGGCCCTGTCTGCATCGAACAGGCTTTTAGCGTATTCTTTAAAAGCATAGCAATCGTCATGGGCCCGACCCCTCCCGGGACCGGTGTGATGGCCGAGGCGACCTCACGCACCCCGTTAAAGTCAACATCCCCGACAAAGACGGTTTTTTCCGGGTTGTCGGAACTTGTCACCTTGTTAGAACCGACATCAATGACCACCGCCCCCGGTTTTACCATTGAGGCTGTCACCGTGTTCGGTCTTCCTGCCGCCGCCACCAGAATATCCGCCTGCCTGGTATAGTACCCCAGATCGGGCGCGGCGGTGTGGACCACCGTCACGACGCAATCGGCTCTTCTGTTTTTCTGAACCATGATGTTTGCCAGCGGCTTTCCCACGATATTGCTCCTTCCCACGATGACCAGGTGCTTCCCCTTCGTAGAGTCTGTATGACGTACTATAAGCTCCTGGCATCCCACTGGAGTGCATGGTAGGAGCCCGTCTTCGTCTCCAACCACCATTTTCCCTACGTTCACCGGGTGAAAACCGTCCACATCCTTTTTTGGATCAATCGCATTGATCACCGACTTTTCGTTGATATGGGCCGGCAGCGGAAGTTGCACAAGAATCCCGTGAACCTCTTTATCCATGTTTAGATCATTTATAAGGGACAAAAGCCGGGATTCCGTTACGCTGCTTTCAAGCCTGTGCTGAAACGAACGGATCCCCACCTCCTCGCACCCCTTCCCCTTCATTCGAACATACGCCATGGATGCAGGGTTCTCGCCCACGAGGACAACCGCCAGGCCGGGTATGATTCCGCTATCGAGTTTCATTCGCGCCACATTCTCCGAAATCTGCCGTCTGATCTCTTCAGCGATTCTCTTGCCATCTATCAATTGTGCCATGCCCGCTCCTGTGATACAATCCATGATTAAATTACCGTCTGAAGACATTCAGGGAAGGCGTGAATCGATTACGGCCTTCTCCGAAGCCCCCAGTAATTGAAAAAAGAAGTTGTATTTTGTCAAATTCTTTTATTCAATGCAATATGCTGTGCCTATACATCCGATATGCCGATACAGATAACGATGCATAGGATACACGCGGAAAATTATGGCCGGTTCCCCCCGGTGCGACTAAAAGATGGCGCCAGATTGGTGTAAAAATGGAACGAGATTTATCTATTCTAATAATAGACGACGATATTACGGTAAACTCCACGATTGAGAAGATTCTCAGATTGTCCGACAAGGGTTATTTTATTCAGAGTGCCTATTCAGTCAACACGGCGATTCAGCTCGTCAGAGAAACATTCTGGGACACCATACTTCTCGATCTTTCTCTTCCCATGATCGAGGGCGGAACACCGGACCCGCACAACGGTCTTATCGCGCTGGATATACTCAAAAAAGAGATGGACATCTCAACCCCGGTCATCGCCATAACCGGCTATGCAGACGATGAACTGTCGGACATCGTCCTCGATAAAGGGGCGTATTACTTCCTGACAAAACCGCTGAAACCGAAATCCCTCGCGGCCATAGTAAAAAATTCAACAAGATTCCAGCTTTCGGGTTTCGACGGCCTTACCGGTCTGCTCAACAGAAAAACATTCGACGAACGGCTGCGATCAGAATTCGAAAGGGTAAAGAGAAAAAATCAGATTCCCGACGGCGCGATCTCGGGCCCACCGCCCGGGGAGGTTCTCTCGTATCTTTCCCTTATTTTTATCGATTGCGACAACTTCAAACTCATAAATGACAACTACAGCCATCTCGACGGCGACCGCGTCCTGAAAAGCATCAGTGTCTCTTTCGTCGATGAAGCGATTTACAGGATAAACGGTTCGAAATCCGACAACAGCCGGTTTATAATCAGGCCATACGACATCGCGTCACGATTCGGCGGCGACGAATTCACCATATACCTGCCCGAGACTGACAGTGAGAGCGCCATCGTCGTCGCGAGAAGGATCCGCGAAAGCATGAAAAGCCTCCAGGTGTCAAGAATCGTCGGGCATCCCGCGACCAAAAGCGAGGTGGAAACGGTCTCGGTATCCATTGGCCTGGCGACATATCCGTACCCTAATTTCGTGCCGGACCACAGCGCTCTAATCACTGCGGCCGACAAGGCGATGTATGAATCCAAGAGAGACAGAAACGGGGATATTTTCGGTTATAAAGACGACGGCACGATAATGATGTTCCCGTGCTGAAAAGACGCTACATCCTGATGCCGATCGAAGCGCCGCATTTTCCGCATGCACCGTTTTCAATCAGAACAGGCATGACTCGATACCCCGACCTCCGTATGATTGCCGTGCCGCATGAAGGACAGATCGTGTCGTTGCCGCCGTATTGAGGCGATACGTTCCCGCAATACACATAATCAAGCTTCTTTCTCCCCTCTTCACAGGCACGCATCATCAATTCCATATCCGTGGCCGGTTTATCATACCGGTAACTGGGATGGTAGCGCGAAACATGCCATGGTATGCCCCGGTCGATCCCGGAAATGAAATCGGCAATTTCCATTAACTCTTCCATATTGTCATTAATGCCTGTAACAACAAGTGTGGTGATTTCAATATGACAGCCCCGCGCGTGACAGATTCCAATGGTGTTTTTTACCTCCTGAAGCCTGCCCTTCTGTATCTTGCTGTAGGTCTGTTCGCGGAACGCTTTGAGGTCAATATTCATGGCGTCGACAAACTGAAGAAGCTCTTCCAGAGGCTGGGTGTTGACAAATCCATTGGTGACCATGACGTTGAAGAGCCCTTCTTTTCTGGCGATCTTTGCAGTGTCCATTACGAACTCGAACCAGATCATGGGCTCGGAATAGGTGTACGCGATCCCGATTGATCGATTGGCTAAAGCCATCCGAACCACTTCCTCCGGAGATCTGTATTCCGTCTGTACCGCAAGGTCCTGTGATATATGCCAGTTCTGGCAGTAAGGACACTTGAAATTGCAACCCTTCGTCCCTATCGAGAGTATGGAGCTTCCAGGATAGAAATGGTACAATGGTTTTTTTTCAATGGGGTCCATCGACTGGGCGGTAAGTCTTCCGTAAATTTCGGAATAGAGTACGCCCTTATCGTTTTTCCTGACGCCGCAAATCCCGGCCTTGCCGTCGGCGATTTTACAGTTATGGGGGCAGAGGCCGCAGCGGACACTGTTTTCATCAAGACGAACATAGTGCCTCGCCTCTGCCGGCCTTTCCACTGTCAACCTCCGGATTCACCAGCCGCGGCTTTCTGGCCAGAGTCCTTTTTCAATTTTCGCTCGTCGGTTTTTATCATTTCGCATTTTCCTTCAAACACGACACCGTCAGCGATTTTCAGTTTTGCGGTCCTTATGTTTCCGTAAAGCCTGCCGTTCGGGTGAATCTCTATCCCGCTGGCAGCTTCAATGTTGCCGTATACCGTACCCATGAGCACCACGTTTTTCGCCTTGATATTGGCCCTGACGACCGCCCCTTCGCCGACAACAAGATAGCCGGCGGAAGAAATTTCACCCTCGAAGGTTCCGTTTATCTGGAGGGATTTTTTGAATGTCAAATCACCGTTAAACTCCGTGTCCTTCCCGAACACCGTGGCTATCATTCCGAAATCATATACGGGGTTTTTATTGATCTGTATAATTTTTTTTGTCATCGCCTTTTCCGTTCACACTTATTTAGTCGTCATAACAAAAACGCCGTCCCAATCGTCAGAAGGAGGATTTACCTTGAAGTTGCCCGCCCGCTCCAGATACAATGCGGATGGCCCGTCATCCGGCTGTATCTTGAGCGCCATTTCAAAGGCTTTTATCGCCTCGTCCCATTTGCGCTGTTTATATGCGGCAAGGCCAAGATTGTAGTACTTCAGCATTTCTTCCTTTTCCTTGGTCAGCATAATGTTACACTCCTTTCCAGTTACTGTCAAAAACGCCTGTCGATGAAAAAATTGGAAATATCCACCAGTATCTCCTTGTATTGCGACTGCTCGAAAGGCTGGAGGCATTCAAGCGCTTTTTCCACAAAACCCTTGGCTGTCGATATGCATGTATCCACGACAGAAGACTTTCTGAGCATCACCATCAGCTCTTCCCATTTTCCGTCATCGGGGTTACTTATATATGACCGCAGGAGGGCCGCACTGTCAATCTCTCTTTCCATAAGATGAAGGAATGGGAGGGTGATCTTGCCGCTCCGCACATCGCTTCTGACGTCCTTCCCTATCGTATCCGAGTCATTCATTATATCCAGCGTGTCATCGATGATCTGAAACGCAAACCCGATATTCATGCCGAATTCATAAAGATTATTGCTCCGGGATTCGTCAAAGCCTCCGATTTCCCCCCCCATCTTCGTACAGGCGGCCATAAATCGGGCTGTTTTCAATTCTATAATTTTATAATAATGTTCCATGGTGATACTGTCAATATTTGAGTAATTCAGCTGATACAGCTCGCCGCTCACCATGTTCTTCGTGCCCTCGATCATAATCGCATAGATCCTGTTGTTTTCCACCCTGAGCACCAGATCAAGCGCCAGAGTATAGAGGAAATCTCCCAGCAGCACGGCGATCTTATTCCCCCATTTTTGCGGAACGCTGATATTTCCCCTTCTCAGAATCGACTGATCGATTATATCATCATGGATCAATGTTGCCGCATGCAGTATTTCCGACGCTGCTCCCAGCTTCACCGCGCCCGCGGGGATACTGCCGGACAAGCCTGCGGTAAGGAGCACCAGCGACGCCCGTATCCTTTTTCCCCCCTGATCGAAAATATAACGGGACGCCCCGTCTATCGAGGGAATACCCGAATAAATATGCGCGCGAATCTCATTCTCCACCTGCAGGAGCTGTTCCTCCAGGGGATTGAGGATGGTTATGAGGTCATTTTTCATGTACTTTCATTATTCATCAAAAGTCAGAAGGCATTCACGCTGAGATTCGAAAATTTCGAAGACCTTATCGAGCATGGTCGTTTCAAACAGCTTCATCAGGTTGTCGCTTGATATGACGAGTTTAATATCGCCTTCGTTTTCCTTCATCTTCCTCTTTATCGCGACGAGCACACCCAGAGCGGAACTGCATATATGCTTCACATTCACAAGGTCGATACATATATTATGCTTACCGCTGTCGATGCAGTCCTGCAGGACCGATTCAAGCTCCTCGGAACCCTCCTGGTCGATTCTTCCCTCGAAGGATATCACTTCAACAAAACCGATTGTTTTTCTCTTCATTCATACGCTCCCTGATTGCCGTTTTAAGGGGTGGAATTATACTAAACCATAATAGTTTCTTTTCAAGTCTTTTTATTGGGCCCTCTTAAAAACTGACAACGAACATGTCCTGCGCCTGCACTGTTCATCCAGAGCCGTGATCCGCCGTTGAAATTCCTTCGGCGGCCCTGGCGAGGGTTATGGAATATACGGAAACCGCCCCTGCGCCTTTCAGTACCCTGGCGCATTCATTCACAGTCGCGCCGGTGGTGAATACATCGTCAACCAGCAGAATCGCCCTCCCCCTGACGGATGCCGTATCAGCGCATTTGTATCTTCCCAAAACATTAAAATGGCGCTCCGTGGAGCCCAGGTTTTTCTGCCCTGTTGACGCTCTCGATGCAATCAGAAGCGAACGGTAGGGGGTGGCGTATTTCTTTGAGATTTCTCTGGCAATTAATTCGGACTGGTTATACCCCCTTTTCCAGAGGTTTCTCGGGCTGAGCGGTACCGCGGTGACCGTCTCTGCCGATGGAAAATCAGCCCCACGATCCTCCAGAACCCTCATCAAACGCGGCACCAGCCGTTTCATACCGCCGGATTTCAAGGCATGGATGACTTTTTTCATGACGCCCCGGTATTCGGCGATACTCACATGTCTGTCGAGAAAAAACTCTCGGTCGCCACAGATTACACACCTGCCCGAAATCATGGGACCGGCGCATCGCCCGCAGCCGCCCCGGACCTGCTCGATCTCAAGAAGACAGGCTCCGCAGAGGCCCATCTCTTCGGAGGCTATGACAGTGCCGCAGGCCACGCATCGGAACGGGACCGCAACTTCAACGGCCCGGCGAAAAAACGCGTTCATTCCCCGAAATACCTCGTCGGGTCCGGAATCCCGGCCTCAAAAAACCCTCTTTTCCTGATGATGCAGCTGTCGCAGCGTCCGCAGGCATAACCGTTCCCGTGTGGATCGTAACAGCTGTGGGTGAGAGAATAATCGACACCGAGATCTCTTCCCAGCCGCAATATCTCATACTTCTTTAAAAGAATCAACGGTGTTTCAATTCGGATACTCCCGCCGCTTATTCCTGATCTGGTCCCCCTGTCGGCGGCAATCTGGAAGGCTTCGAAAAATTCCGGCCTGCAGTCGGGATACCCGCTGTAATCAATTGCGTTTGCGCCGATGAAAATCGCTTCTGCGGACCTTGACTCTCCGTAAGCCAGCGCGTACGACAGAAAAAGTATATTTCTTGCCGGCACATAGGTGGAGGGAATCCGTCCGCCGCCGTCCGGCTCCCCGTCTTTCGGCACCGACTCTTCGGATCCCTTCATAAGGGACGATGAAAATATTCCGGAGGGTATATCAATGAATACATGGTCACGAATGCCAAAAAAACCCGCGATCTTTCGAGCGGAGGCAAGCTCGATATCGTGGCGCTGGCCATACATGAAGGTCATGCAGTCGACTTCGAAGCCGTCATGGATGGCGACAGCCGCCGTCGTGGCGGAATCGATTCCCCCGCTTAATAATACGACCGCCTTTTTCTTATCCATATCAACCAGCCGGTAATTGTATACTTTGTCGATTCCCTATTATTGTTACTGCGCGATACTGGAATCCCATTATGTTTATCCCGGTGAAGAAGAAATACTGATTAATTGACGGCAATTCATAGTTTCCCGTTATTCAGAGAATTTTTGTCCATGCTCTCCCGTGTAAAGAGAATAACGAACAATACGCGAAATCAGTAAATGAATTTTTTGGTCCGGATGCTGATCAGTATTCCCACGGCCATCATGGACATAATGAGGTTTGATCCTCCGTAAGAGATAAAGGAGAGGGGCAGTCCTGTTACCGGCATGATGCCGAGGACCATGCCGACATTAATTATAATATGGAAAAAGAATATTGAAGTGATTCCGCACGCGAGAAGCGCGCCGAATTTATCCTTTGCCTCGATGGATATCTGGATGCCCCTGAAAATAATCAGGAAAAAAAGCCCCAGCAGGACCACGGACCCGATGAAGCCCCATTCCTCTGCGAAGACCGAAAAAATGAAGTCGGACGTTTTTTCAGGCAGAAAACCGAGCTGGGACTGCGATCCTTTAAGAAGCCCCTTCCCCACGAACCTTCCCGCGCCCACGGCGATCTTTGACTGGATGATATTATAACCCGAACCCTGGGGATCAAGATCCGGATTAAGGAACACGAGAATCCTTTTTTTCTGATATTCCTTGAAATAGGTCTGTATGAGCACCGAGAACAGAAGGCCAAGGGACACCACGGCGCCGGGTATGTAAATTCTCCTGAATATCTTGTTTACCATGAAGAAATTCAGCACGAAGGCCACCGCGGTAATCAGAAGCAGCACCATGGAGACTATCAGAATAAGGTTTGCATCCTTGAAGAAATCAAGCAGGAAATTCGTACCGGCCGCGCCGACCCATTCGCGGTAGGTGAGCACCATTGGGACCACGATGGCGATTGTCGCGATCAGAAGTATCGACACCAGGTGCGACACGTCAGCCCCTCCGACATACAGCATCGTAAACATGACTGGAACGAAAATAATGGCGGTGCCGAAATCGGGCTGTTTCAGGACTATCGCCACGGGGACGATTGTCATCGCGGCGGGGATCATCAGTTCCCGAAATTTTTTGATGTCCCTCTCACGGATCTCCAGAAACTTTGCCAGCACAATCACCAGCGCCAGCTTCATAAATTCGGATGGCTGTATAGAAAACAGGCCGAAAATATTGAGCCAGGCCCTTGTATTGCGTACCTTGGAACCGAATATAGTGGTAAAAAGGAGAACAACAATTACGGCGACGTAAATCTGAAGGGAATACTCCCCCATGGTCTGGTAATTGACGGCGCTGATTAAAATCATCAAGAGGAATCCAAAAACAAACCAGATCAGCTGTTTTTTGTACAGTCCGCTGTTCAGTTTGTCGACTGGATCGAAACCCGCGCTGTAGATCATCAGTATCCCCAGCGCGGCCAGAATCAGCACCGCAACGACCAGCACGTAATCTATCTTATGCAGTGAATCTTTCCCTATCATTGAAAATATCCCAGTTCATACATCTTGTAGAAGACTCGCTCGGCAATCGGGACCGCGCTGGCCGCGCCGGCGACCCCGTGTTCGACGAAAACCACCACGGCCACCGCCTGCTCCGGCGGGCCGTCGAAGGGGGCGTAACCCACCCACCACGCGTGCTGCGTTGAATTGTCCTGCCTTCTGGACCGGGTCTGGGCAGTGCCGGTTTTTCCCGCCGCCGGCACCGGAAGAGACGCCAGGCGGCCGGAGGTGCCGCTCAGTACGCCGAGCCTCATCCCCTGCCGCACCGCGTTCAGCGTGAGCAATGATATCGGAATCTCCCTCAGCCTTTCAGGGCGGACCGTGCTGATGACGGTGCCGTTGTCAGGCGACAATATTTCGCGGACAAGATGAGGACGGTACATGACGCCGTTGGTCACCAGGGACGACACGAAGTTGCACATTCCGATAGGGGTGACGCTTAAAAACCCCTGGCCGATGGACATGTTCACCGTATCGCCGTCAAACCACGGCTGCCTGAACGTCCTTAGCTTCCACTGCCGGCTCGGGATAAAACCCGGAATTTCGCCCGGTATATCGATGCCGGTAATCTCGTTCAGGCCGAAATAATTGGCGTATCGCATGATAACGCTCGGGCCGACCGCAAGTCCCAGCTGGTAGAAATACACGCTGCAGGACCTCGCGATGGCCCATGTCATGTCCAGAGTGCCATGGGTTTCGTAACAGTAAAAGTCGTGATCAATATACCCTCTCAGGGTATATCTCCCGGAACAGAAATAGGTCCTTCCGGGGTTCGCCAGCTCCGATTCCAGGGCGGCTATTGCGGTAATAAGCTTGAACGTCGACGCAGGCGGGTATTTGGATTGAATCACCCTGTTCAGGAAAGGCCTGAACTCATCGCCGTACAGCTGGGCGATTATCTCACTGTTGTATTTCGATATGATCAGATTGGGATCGAAATCCGGCTTGCTCACCAGCGCGATAATTTCGCCGGTGGTCGGACGCATCACCACGACCGCCCCCCTGCCGGTGCCTATGGCGTCAAAAGCGGCCTTCTGCACCTGGTAGTCCACCGTAAGGACAATGTTGTTCCCCGCCTGCGGTTGAAGGCCGATCTCCTCCCCTTCGGTCCTCTGGCGCACGTCCACAATTCTCCTGATATAGCCGTCTTTTCCGCGGAGCTGGGCGTCATACTGCTTTTCGACTCCGCTTTTCCCCACCTGCTGATAATGCTTGTAGCCCTGCTTTTTCAGCACCCGGTATTCCTCTTTACTGATGCTGCCGATGTACCCGATGGAATGGGCGAACAGGTTCTGGTGGTTATAGACGCGGACGTTGGCGTCCTCCCATGTAATGTTCGGAAAGAGGTTCGGATGGGAAGCGATGGCGACAACATTATCAAAGGTAACGTCCTCTTTCAGAACGACCCTCTCCCACGGATTCACGTTCCGCATTTCCTTGAGCACCTGATCGGCATCGGTCTTCAGGAGCCCGGAAACGGCGCGGATTGTTTTTTCCATCAGTGTTTTAGAGGTGAATTTCGCCGGTATTGTAAGAATATTGAAGGAAGGCCTGTTGGACACAAGCACTACTTTGTTCTTTCCTTTATTGAAGTTTCTGTCATAGATCTCTCCCCTGGCGGCGGGGATGGGGATGTTGTTCTCCATGTTCTGCTTCGACTTCAGCTCGTATTCCTGTCCGTTGATAAGCTGGAGATTAACGAGCTGAATGAAGAGGATAAAAAAGAAAAACGCAATAACGGAGGTGACAAAATACATCCTGATCCTGAAGGCCTCAAGCATTCGCGCCTTTAAGGACGAGAGCATCATTGTTACAGGTAACCTTCCCTTTTAAGATCCTTCTGAAAAATCTTGTCGAATACGAAAAAGAGGGGCGGAGCGAGTATGGCGTTGTAAAAGGATTCCGGCAGGATGACGCCGATTACCGCCGAAACCTCTGCCTGATGAAAAATATAGTAGAGCATGAGAGTGATGATATTTTTAGCCAGGGACGCGACGAACACCAGCAGGGTAATTGAGAGGATATTGTCCTTTATCACCGAGCGGCCGAACATCCCCACCACCAGGCCGAGCGCCATTTTGGGAAAAGCCATAAGTCCCAGCAGGGAATTGGAGATGGAATCCTGAAGAAGCCCCGCGATAAAGCCGACTATTTCCCCGTAGAATGAACCGTAGGTGTACGCGAGATATACGATGACTATAAATAGGATATCGGGTTTGACCCCCCCGATTCTGAGAATTTCAAAGGAGGTGTGACTCTGAACGAGGAGGGAAATCCCCGCAAGTATGGCGCTGAATACGTACGTGTAAATCATTCCGTTCCCTTCAAGAGTTCCATCAGGTCCTTGTCCGGTTCCTTTTTAATTATAAACACTTCCTCCACCACGCCGAAATCGATGAGAGGCCGGATCACCGCCCTCTGATACGCGCTGGAGTTCACCAGTATCGGCCGGTCAACCACGCCGATGATGATTCCCGGCGGGAACACACCTCCCTGACCCGAAGTCACCACGAAAGTGTTTCTCCCGAGATGGGCTTCCTTGCTTATATAGTCCATAATGCAGAGGTTCGATGTTACCGACAGGCCCGAAAGCAATCCCGGATAATTGCTGTCCATGAGCTTCACGCCGATCTTGATGTCCGGAGAAATGATCGGGGATACCCTGGATATGCTCCCGCGCACTTCGGATATCTTTCCCACTACCGCCTTTTGGCCGCCGGAGTAGGCGATGACCGGCATATTGAGCTTAATTCCGTCCTTTTCACCCCTGTTGAGTACAATGGTGCGGAACCAGTTGTCCGGATCCTTTGAAATGATGGAGGCGGGAACTGATTCATACGTCACGTCATCACGGAGCCCCAGCAGTTTTCTCAACCTGTCGTTTTCACTCTTTAGGTCGTTCAATTCGCCGGAGATCGATTCGTACTTCTGAAGCTGTTCCCTCGTTTTCTGCAACTCATTGCGTATCTCGCTCAGCTCCGTAAAACCGGCCCAGAGCCTGCTGACCCCGTCCTGCGCGCCGTCATAGAGCTTTTGAAACGGGGTCACGAAGGCGCTCCCCACCCCTTCGATGGTCAAAGTAAATGAACTTGACTGCACCGTCAGGGAAATGAGACAGAAGAGTGTAAAGGCCGTAAAGGCCGCCACTGTTTTATTTCTTATCAGCAGGTCCACTCGATCGCTACTTTAAACCGGCACGATACAGGTTCTTGATCTCCTCGAGAAATTTTCCCGCGCCAAGGACCACGCAGGTGAGCGGGTTCTCGGCGAGAATAACCGGCACGCCGGTCTCTTTGCTAATGTATTTGTCAAGTCCCTTCAGCAGAGACCCCCCGCCGGTCATCACAATACCCCTTTCGGTGATGTCCGCGGCGAGTTCCGGAGGGGTCTTCTCCAGCGCATGCTTTATACCCTCCAGTATCTGGTCCACCGGTTCCTTCAGCGCCTTGCGGATTTCCACCGCATCTATCTCCAGCGTTCTGGGCAGGCCGGAAATCGCATCCCTTCCCTTGAGCTCCATGGTTTCCACTTTTTTCTCCGGGAAGGCGTTGCCGATCCTGAACTTGACCTCCTCGGACATCCGCTCGCCGATAACCAGGTTGTACTGCGTTCTCATGTATTTGATGATTGCCTCGTCGAATTCGTCCCCGGCAATCCTGAGCGAGTCGGCGATGACCATCCCGCCCAGGGAAATCACCGCGATCTCAGTGGTGCCGCCGCCTATGTCCACCACCATGTGGCCCGCCGGCTCATGAATGGGGATATTGGCGCCGATGGCTGCGGCCAGGGCCTCTTCTATAAGGAAGATTTCCCTCGCTCCGGCCTGTTCGGCAGACTCCCGTACCGCCCTTTTCTCAACTTCAGTGATCCCGGACGGCACACCGATAACAACTCTCGGCCTCACCAGGGTCTTCCGCTTATGCACCTTGGTAATGAAATACCGTATCATTTTTTCCACAGTTTCAAAGTCAGCGATGACGCCGTCCTTCATCGGCCTGATCGCGACTATATCGCCTGGGGTCCTTCCGAGCATCCTTTTTGCCTCGTGCCCGACGGCCAGGACCTTTCCGGTGCTGGTCTGAAGCGCGACGACCGAAGGTTCGCTCAACACGATACCCTGCCCTTTTACATGGACCAGGGTATTTGCGGTACCCAGATCAATTCCCATATCGTTGGAAAACATTCCATAAAATTGATCAAAAATCATTCGATTACACCCGTTATAATTGAAATTAGCGGTGATTAGAACGCTTATTATTTACGATGACCGGAAACAGACACCGTGGTTTTTTCCTATGATATAGGGATGAGTTTTTTGTCAAGTGATAATCAGCGCACCGCGCTTTACAGCGTGCCCATCAGTCTCTTTGCTTCCGGATTCGTCCTGTCCTTCTGAAGAATTTCGTTGAGCACTTCCCTGGCCCTGGTTTTTTCCCCCAGCGCGCTGTAGTTTTTCACGATCCAGAGCTTGATGTCTGCGTCATTAGCGTCGATCTCGGAAGCCTTAATGAATTGCGTGATCGATTCCTGAAAAAGGGACTGGGTGAAATATATTTCTCCCAGGTTCCGGTATACCAGCTTCCTGATCCCCTCGTCCCCTGTCTCACCGAGCACGTCGGAAAAATGTATGATGGAATTGGTATAGCGCTTCGAGATCTTTTCGCAGGTTGCCAGAAAGAGTTTTCCCTGAATGCCTTTTGACGCAGCCGCCTGCTTTGTCAGCAGACTGATTGCCCCGTCTTCCTCTTTGTTGAGTATGAGCAATACCGAGTAGAACCGTATATCCTCCGGTTCGGTCAATTCCCCGGGACCGCCTGCAGTAAGGATGATTTTTTTCATCTCATCCGCCGGCATAAAATCGGTGTAGTAACAAGCCTTGACCAGCAGAAGCGACATCTCCATGCCTGGTTTCCCCGATCCCACCAGGCTCATGGCCTTCCTGACGTTTTTTATCACCTCAAGGAATTCCCTCTTCGCAGGCGGCGTTATTTCCTTGGATCTCCCGTTTATCACCAGCTCGGTGAAAGAGCCGGGCAAATAGGACTCGCCGAGCTTGAAATGGACCCTGCCGGACATCAGGTACGCGTCCGGATCGGTGAGATTCGCGCTTTTGTGCCCGTCCATTTCCGAGACAAGATTGCCGAGTTCTTCCCTGCGCCTCTCCCTGTTCCTGATTTTTGAGACGTCCTCTATCCTCTTCATCAGTTTATTGCTGCTGTATTTCCAGAACTGGAGATGGTGCCTGAATCTGTATCCGCCGTAGAGCACCGAGGACAATATAAGGACCGGGACGATAAACTTTCTCCATCCCCTGTTTTTATTCACGACCTTGTAACGGGTGTACATCCCTACCTCTGATAATTCGTGTATTGCTCACCGATCGAGGAGATGAGAGACCTGTTGTCCTCGACGATAAAAAGCTTTGTAGAGCCGCCGCCTTTCAGCTTTACGGCGATATAATTGTCACCAACGGCAAAATCCTCGTATCTATGAAAATCGAACCGGTAAAACCTGTTTTTCATGTGAAAACTGATGCCGTTCTTTTCATAAAACAGGGACCCCCTGCCGACACGCAGGATTTTCTTGTATTCCTCGGCCGTGGGGTCCAGCGTCCCTTCGGCAAGGCGGTAATTCACAAGATTAGACGAATCCTCGTAGAGTACGGCATTGGCCTCTTCCGCCTTTCGGTCTTTCCGTTCATCCCCCTTCGCTTCACCGGTTTTCGGATGGGAGTTGTCCGGAGTCACAAACCCGGCATTCCTCCCCTCCGGCATATTGTGCAAAACCGCCGGAGACCTGGGTAAATCCGCATCGTCGCCCCTTTCGTAAGTCCGCGCCTGCTCGGGCGCGTCCGGATAAAAACCGCCCTCCCCCGCGGGGGCACCGCCCGGATACTTCCGCACTTCGACGGATATCGAATAGAGGAGGATCACAACTCCGCACAGGATTAGAATAATCGATAAATAGAGCATCTTATTCCGCCAGGTGGTTTTTAATGTGGTCTATCGCCTGTTCCCGGGGGTGTCAAGATATTTTCTCGGAGACACCGCGGATTCACCGGCCTGCCCGCCAGACACCGGCCTTCAGATAAGGTTCGCCGGAACGGACAAAGTCCATGGGCTCGTTAAAATACGCCTCGAGGGTCCAGTCGCGTGGATGAAACGAAAGATACTCCCGGTACCCGATGCCGTGGGAATTCACCGAAGAGAGAACCAGCCCACCTCTCGCCAGAGATTTGAGCGACTCAAGCATGAGGGGCATGTGCTTTTTCACCGTAAATGTTCTTTTCCTGTTGCGCGAAAAAGTGGGCGGGTCAACCACGATAAAGGAAAAACTCCCGCCCCTGGAACGAAGCCGCTTGATCCAGTCCATGGAATCGCCGAAAATAAAATCCCTCCCGTCGATCCGCAGGCCGTTGAGCTCATAATTCCTCCGCGCCCTCTGCAGCACGTGCCTCGAGAGGTCTATATTGAGCGCCTGTTTCATGCCGCAGACAAGCGCGTGAACGGAAAAAAGGGCGGTATAGCTGAACAGGTTGAGAAGTGAACCGTCCCCGGGATATGCCCCGGCGAGGAATTCGCGCACCTCTCTCATATCAAGGAACAGCCCGGTGTTCTGACCCCGCATCAGGTCAACCGCGGCAATGATGCCGCACTGCCGTACGGCCAATTCCCCCGGCGGCGGATCGCCGGCAAGGAGCCGGCTCTGACACAGTTTCGACGCGTCATCGCCGGCCATCGTCCTGTCCTTCAGGAGAATTCCCCTGACGCCGAAAGGAAGGCCCGGCAAAGACGCCTCAAGTCCCCGAAGGATATCCTTTGCGCGATCTTCGAGCCCGGGATCGAAAAACTGCATAAGCAGATAGGCGCCGTAGCGGTCGATCGCGAGCCCGCCGAGCCCGTCCCCCTCCATGTTGAAAAGACGGAAGCAGTCCGTGCCTTCGATACCGAACAATGATTCACGCCTGTGAAACGCGCGTGTAATGGTGTCCTGATAATTCATTTCCGGGGTTCGCATTGAAAAAAGGCGGATTTAACGGGCCGGGATGCCTGACACGATGCGCCGCACCCTTTCCCTCACGGAGGTAAAATCACCCTTGTCCAGAAGCGCGCTCTCGACCGGATAGGTCATTCCGCATGATATCACCCTGTCCGCGGCGAGATATTCGAGGTAATTTTTCTCGTTCACCCCGCCGGTCGGCATCAGGTGAAAATCCATGCTCCTGAACGGCGGGGTAATGGCCTTGATAAAGTCAACGCCCCCCATTGCCGACGCGGGAAAAAACTTGATGACCTTCGATTTTTTTATGGCCCTGGAAAGCTCCGTCGGGGTCGAGATTCCGGGTATGAAGGGAATTCCGAGCGCCGCCGCCCTGTCTACGACCTCTTCATCGCAGCAAGGCGCCACGGCGAAAAGTGCGCCGCTGTCGCGTGCCCGGAGGAGCGCCTCCGTCGACAGTACGCTTCCGGCCCCCACCGTAATGCCGGGGAAACCAGACGCGATGGCCGCGATGCAGTCAAAGGCCGCGTCGGTGCGGAGCGTTATCTCCAGGACGGTAATGTTCTCGTCCAGCAGAATTTCAGCGACCTTACGGGCGTCGCCGGCGTTTTGGAACACCGCCACCGGAACTACGGGATTCTTTTTAAGAATGGTCAGAAGCATGGCCGTGGGGTTCGGGAAGGGCCCGTCATTCGATTTTCGGATACGCCAGTTCTATCCTGTTGCCGTCCGGGTCCAGGAAAATCACGGACTGGCCGTTTCTGAGATTTTCAGGGCCGTGCACGATGGCGACTTCG
The DNA here is from genome assembly GCA_041737965.1 of Spirochaetota bacterium. Taxonomy (GTDB): domain Bacteria; phylum Spirochaetota; class UBA4802; order UBA4802; family UBA5550; genus JAFGJK01. Next base: position 194,523 of record JBGSQT010000032.1, read on the forward strand.
AGATTGTTCAGCTCTTCCACCGCTTCTTCGAAATCGATCTCATCGACGTAGAAGGAAATTTTATTTTTGGAATCGTCTCCTCCCTTGTATCCCTCGACTTCATAGAGTCCGATTACCATGTCCGCCACCCTGATGTAGGCCTCGCCGGAAGTGCTCATTTTTTCCAGAACCTCAAAATCGAAGAGGTCCCGGTAGAACTTAATTGACCTATCCAGATCAGAAACGGTTATGCCTATGTGATTGATACTCTCGATGACTATCATTGTGACTCCCTCTTTATAGTATATAATTTGACGACCGTGTGTTCTCTATATTACCCTGGTATATACACCAGCTTGACAATTATGTCAATAAATATACAGTCGCCACCTTGAAAAAGTTCCCTCATTCGACCGTAACGCTCTTGGCAAGATTTCTCGGCTGATCGACATCGCATCCGCGGAGGACCGCGATGTGATACGCCAGGAGCTGAAGCGGCACCACCGTCAGCAGCGGCGAAAGCATTTTGTTCACTTCCGGGATAAAGATGATATGGTCGGCGTAACCGGCCATGTCGGCGTCACCCGCCGTGGCCACCGCGATGATCCTGCCTTTTCTGGCCTTTACCTCCTCCATGTTGCTCACGATTTTGCTGTACACTTCGTCCCTGGGCGCGATGAACACCACCGGCATATTTTTGTCAATCAGCGCGATGGGACCGTGCTTCATTTCCGCCGCCGGATATCCCTCCGCGTGAATGTAAGAAATTTCCTTCAGTTTCAGCGCCCCCTCCAGGGCCACCGGAAACTGGATGCCCCTGCCCAGGTAGATGAAGTTCCTGTTGTTGACAAAGGTTTTGGCGATTTCGGCGATGGCCGCGTTTTCCAGCACGCTCTGGACCTGGTCAGGTATGCCGATGAGGTCGTTGATGACCTTTTTCCCCTCCTCCTGGGACATGTCCCTCCGCCGCGCCAGCATCAGGGTCAGAAGGATCAGGACCGTAATCTGCGACGTGAAGGCCTTTGTGGAGGCGACGCCAATCTCGGGACCGGCATGGATGTATATCCCTCCGTCGGACTCCCGGGCGATGGTGCTTCCCACCACGTTGGTGATCCCGACCACCTTTATCCCCCTGGCTTTGGCCTCGCGCATCGCCGCAAGCGTGTCCGCCGTTTCCCCCGACTGGCTGATGACGATGGCCAGGTCTCCCTTTTTCAGCACCGGTTTCCGGTACCGGAATTCCGACGCGTACTCCACCTCGACCGGGATCCTGGCGTACTCCTCGATCAGGTACTCGCCTATAAGGCCCGCATGCCAGGAGGTGCCGCAGGCGATAAACAGTATCCGTTCGATGGACCGTATCTCCTCGTCCGTGAGCCTCAGCCCGTCAAGCCGGACGTTGCCGGTGTCGGGTATGATCCTCCCCCGAAACGCGTTCCTGATCGTTTCCGGCTGTTCAAAGATCTCCTTCAGCATGAAATGATCGTAACCCTGCTTTTCAATCGCCTCGAGGGTCCAGTCTATGGCCTCAACTTTTTTATCGATCATCTTATTGTCAAGATCGATGGTCCTGAAATGGTCCCTGGTGATCTCGACGATTTCCTTGTCTTCAAGATAGATGACGTTCCTGGTGTGTTCGACGATCGCGCTGGCGTCGGATGCCAGAATCATCTCTCCGTTGCCGATCCCCAGGATAAGGGGGCTCCCTTTTCTGGCCGCCACTATGACCCCCGGCTCCTTTTTCGACACCACCGCGATGCCGTAGGTGCCCTCGACCCTGCTGAGCGCCAGCATCACCGACTCAAAAAGCCCGCGCTCACGGTGATAGTGCTCGACCAGATGCACGATGATTTCCGTGTCGGTATCGCTCAGGAACGTGTGGCCCTCGCCGATGAGCACCTGCTTGAGTAAGAGATAATTTTCGATTATTCCGTTGTGCACAAGCGCGATGTCGCCGGCGCAGTCGGTGTGGGGGTGCGCGTTCACCTGGTTCGGCTCGCCGTGGGTCGCCCACCTCGTGTGACCGATGCCGGCACGGTACCGTGCGCAGTCGTCGTAACAGATCGCCGCGTCGAGGTCCTTTATTTTGCCGACCCGCTTTTCCAGGTACAGCCCGCCGTCCACCAGGGCGATACCGGCGGAATCGTACCCCCGGTACTCGAGCCTTCTCAGCCCGTTTATAATCACCTCAGCCGCGTTCTTATCGCCAATATAACCGATTATGCCGCACATTGTTCCACCTCTCCGTCAATCTGGGACAAAAATTACCTGACCGTAAATTATTCAATTCTTTTTTATCCACCGCTCCGCGCGAAGTCCCGCCTGAATTGTGCCGCGGGACCGGCGGTGCCGGAATTATTCCTTATCAGCTCCACCGCCATGAAACGATATCCTGTCGAGATAGATCGTGATGCCGCCGTCCCGGTGCGCGGTATCAATGCTGAACCTCCTCACTTTTCCGCTCACCGACACGAGAAATCCGCTGCGCCACCAGCTTTTTAGCATGTCCTTTTTCCCGGAGACCGCCTCCTTGAGCGACTCCCCGTCGATGCCGCCTCGAAGGGTAAGCCATTTCAATCCGCCCAGGGGGCACTCCACAAGGCCGTCAAAGACGCCCTCGGGCGACACGAGCCTGCAGTCCTGTCCGGTTTCGATTTCCCTGCCAACGAGGCCGGCCAGATAACCGTACAGCTCGCGGCCGTAATAGCTTCTGCTTCCGAACAGTCCTTCGTGCCACTTCATGTAGAGTTCCTCGAGACGGTAAAAACGCGCTCTTCCCTCCGACATTTCCTGGCCGAACAGCATGCGCGCCGGAATTCCAGTCGTGACGGTCAACAGAAGGAGCAGGGGGGCGATCCTCTTCGCGGCCGAAAAAAGTTTCAGGGTCCCCACACTCAGTCTCCCGCCACAAGATCCACGAGCCCCGCGAGCACCCCCCGCGATTCCCCGGAGACTGACAGGCGCCCCAGCATACTCGACGCCTCCGACACGAGCTCTCTTCTCAATCCGGCGGCTCGCTCCCCGGCGCCGCTGTCCCGGAGCATCGCCCGAATCTCCCCGACCTCGGTGTCGGATTTTTCCTCCTTCAAAAACAGCGACAGAAAGCGGCCCTTCACCGGAGCTGCCATCGCTTCAATGGCGTACTGCACCAGCAGGGTGAGTTTTCCCTCGCGGATATCGGAATCGGCCGATTTGCCGATAATCCGGTCGGTTGAGAAAACGCCCTGCAGATCGTCCCTGAGCTGAAACGCAATCCCCAGCGGGAGTGAAAAACCGCGAATCCGGTCCTTTTCGCCGGGATCGTCCTTTCCGGAAAGGGCGTATCCCATGAGGAGGGGATAGTATATCGTGTAATAGGCGGTCTTCATGGTGCTGATGCGCATCGCGACGTCGCCCGGATCGTCAAGCCTTTCTGACAGGGAGTGAAGCGAATCGAGCAGCTGTCCCCACGCGGTAACCTGATAGGTCCTTGAGAATGCCCCGAGAAAGCGGTCCTTGATCCCGCCGCGGAAAGAGAGACCGCTGATGATCTCCACCGCGTCTGAGAAGAGAACATCAGCAAGGATCAGGGAGATGTCGTTCCCGATCGAAGTATTGCGCGTATACGAGGAATACCGGTCCTGCATCAGCAGATGAAAGGACCGCTTCCCCCGACGGAGGGGCGCCCGGTCTATCATGTCGTCCTGTATCAGAAGCATCGAATGCATGATCTCAAGGGCCGACGCCGCCCCGATCGCGGCTCCGGTGTTCCTGAAAAAACGGCGGTATCCGAGATACGAAGCGAGCATCACCAGCGGCCTCACCCTCTTCCCGTCGCGGTTCAGGTATTCCAGAAGGTCGCGGTAAAAATCCGCGATAAACGGATATTCGGCATTTTCGATCTTTTCGGTGAAATGCCGGTTTATAAATCCGTCAATTCGCGATATATACTCGCCGCCGAAACCATCAAATGTCATTCTTTTCCTCTTTACCAGGGTCCACACGCAAACCCTCTCAACCAATTTCATCGAGAGGAGATATACCAATAATGAAGGGTCCGCAACAGGTGAGTGTCAACATTTAATTCCGCATCCGCGTTACGGTGACGAAAAAAATGATTGCCTCTGAAAGGACGTTTCCGCATTTTAAGGACACTTTACCGAAAAGGGGACAGAAATAATGCTGGCAAAAAGAATAATTCCCTGCCTTGACGTCGACAACGGGCGCGTGGTGAAAGGGGTGAACTTCGTAAATCTCGTGGACGCCGGCGATCCGGTGGCAAACGGGCTGTTTTACGATCAGGAGGGCGCGGACGAACTCGTGTTCCTGGACATCACCGCGTCATCGGACCGGCGGGAGATAATCCTTCAGATGGTAAAGGACGTCGCGGAGACGGTGCACATTCCCTTTACCGTGGGAGGCGGAATCCGGACAGTGGAGGACGTGAGGAAGATACTCGAAAACGGCGCCGACAAGGTTTCCATGAACACCGCGGCGGTGCAGAACCCCGGCGTTATCACCGAATCGGCGGTACGCTTCGGTTCGCAGTGCATTCTTGTGGCCATCGACGCCAAGAGGAATGATTCAGGAAGCTGGACGGTGTACCTCCACGGCGGCAGGACCGCCACGGAAATTGACGCGGTCGAGTGGGCGAAAAGGGCCCAGGAGCTCGGGGCGGGGGAGATACTCCTGACCAGCATGGACAGGGACGGCACGAAAATCGGCTACGACCTGGATCTGACCCGTACCGTGGCCGAAAGCGTATCGATCCCGGTGATCGCCTCGGGCGGGGTCGGGACCATAGGCCACATGTATGACGGCCTCGCCGAAGGGAAGGCGGACGCGGTGCTGGCGGCGTCCATTTTTCATTTCAGGGAGATTTCGATCATGGAGGTGAAGCGCGAACTGGCGGCACGCGGACTTCCCATGAGAATGATAGAGGAGATCAGATAAACTGGATCAGGAGAAACCCGATGACGGCCAATGTCGCGAGTATGAAAAAAACCACCATGACTATCCTCATCACCGACGAGGGCTCCTCTTTTACCGCCTGCAGATTCGGCTGGTCCGTGGCGATCTTGATGTTTTCCTCGTCCTCGTCGATCTTTACATAAATGCCCTTGGCCACCACCGCGTATATCTTGTACCCGGCCGGGCTGGCGTGCTTGATGTAGACGATCCTTCCCGATATCGGCGACATGTTCCCGTCATTATAGGCGTTGAATGCCTTGGCCACCTGTATCGCTTTGGGATTGGTGTCGGTTATTGCGATGCGGATCTTGTCCCCCACCGACACTTCACCTATGTCCTTCCCCTTGATCGGTGAAAGGATCACGTTTCCGTTAATGATCAGCTTTACCTCCCTCCCGTAGAGAGGGTTGTCCTCGTCAAGATTGATGGTGGCCTTCTGCTTCTTGTCTTCCTCCTCTTTCCGCTTCTGCGCCTCCTGCACGCTGATCTTCACGCTGCTGATGGAATAGAGCTCCATGTCTATCGAGGATATCGGCTCGTAATCGGCGCTCATGTTCACGTTCTGGAACCCCATCCTGTCCTTGACGAACTTCTGAAAGAGGCGGTTTACCGCGATCTCGTCCCCCTGCTCGAGCAGTTTTTTCAGGTCCGAGGAAAACTGCACCGTAAACCCGCTTACCATCGCGTCCCGTATCTGCCCTCCCAGAACGTCGTCGTGTTCGCGCTTTGCCTTGATCTCTTCAATGTTCTTTTCGAAGGATCTCCAGTCCACGTTGGTCTTTAATTCCGTAACGGCGTAGGAATGCGAGAGTATGAGATAGATGCTGTTCACGTGATTGTAATGCAGATTATAGAATATGAGAAACGCGCCGTTAATTGATGACGAGCCGAACTTCGCCTTTATGGCATAGATGTCTTTATAGGTGCCGGCAACCATCTGCTTGGCCTTTTCAACGTTGCCATAGGTGTAGTGGGTCGCTATCTCGAGCTTTTTCGTCTGTTCGGAAAAAGACGAAACGGCGGAATCGTATGTTTCTGCCATCAGGAAGGCCTCTTACTCTGAATCCGATTTGGAAGACAGCGTCTTTTTCACCAGTGCCGCCTTGACACGGTCAAGAACGGTCTTTCGTAAAATCGGTTTTAATATAAAATCGCCAATGCCCAGATTGATCAAATCCTGCATCACGCCTTTCGTGGTTTCATCGCTTATAAACACCACGAGGGGCTTTTTCTGTCTATTGTTCAATTCAAAAAGCATCGCATACCCGTCCAGCACCGGCATATCCAGATCGGTGGTGATGAGATCGACATTGCCGTTGAGCCGGTCGAATTTATCGAGCGCCTCCTTTCCGTTCCGCGCGGTGGCGACTATCTCATACCGCTCGGATTCGAGTATCTGCACTATCTGTTTTCTCTGAAATTCCTTGTCCTCAACGACCATGACCTTGTAGGGTCTCCCGCTCGACTTCAGTCCGTCGGGCTGTTTCTGATTTAGAGCCGGAAAATCGGCTTTGCTCTTCATATCCCCCCCTGCAATCAAAAGCCGGGTTTGCAAGTATTCAGGACCGTCAAACCGGCGAAAGTGACATAAACCGTCAAAATGAATTTATAAGTCCGCAGCATACGTCATGCCGTCTCAATATCGGCATTGAGGACCGCCAAATCAAAATATATATTAATCAAATACCGTATTGTCAAGAGCAAAAAAACAGGTAAAGAGGCATTTTTTTCAGATATGGGCGTTTAATGTAAAAGACTTGATTAATTCACCTTATATCTTTAAACTTGTGCCGTATCAGGATTGACGGAAGGAGCGGCATCAAGTGGCGGAAGTCAATAACAGCTATCAGGTCTCACCGGCGAACTACACGAAATCCATTGAAGATGGCTCCGATTTCTATATTCAGTTTCACACCATGCAGAATGAGGCTGAAGCGGCGGTCATCAAGATGCTCTACCGTTTCCTTGAAAAATACGACATCCATTACCTGCGCGAAACAATCGTCAATGTCGTAAAGGAACTCGTCAACAACGCGGTCAAGGCCAATGTCAAACGGCTTTATTTCCGGCTTAACGGCCTCGATATCGGGAAAACCGAGGATTACCGAAAGGGAATGGAGACGTTTAAATCCGAAACGTACAGTCCCGACGACACATCCTACCTTTCGAAGCTCGAGCAATCGGACCTTCGGGTCAGGATCATTTTCGGCACGGCGGACGATCAGATCAGAATTATCGTTATCAACAACACACCCATACTCGAAGTGGAGCTGATGAAGATTCAGTCCCGGGTAAAAAAAGCTTTCAAATACAACGACATCGCCGAAGCCTTCGACGACGTGCTTGACGATTCCGAAGGCGCCGGGCTCGGCCTTATAATGGCCATAATGATGCTCAAGAACTCGGGGCTCACCAATGAATCCCTCAAAGTGTCCCGGGAAAACAACACAACCGTCGCCACGCTGTTTTTCCCGAAATCGCTCACTTCCCAGGCCAGGATCGCCGAGGAGATCGTGAAAGAGATCGAGGAGATCCCCTCGATCCCGGAGAACATCAGGACAATACAGAGGCTCTGCGGCGACCCGGACGCCACGATCCAGGAGATTTCGGAAAACATCGCCCACGACCCGGCGCTCACCGCGTCGATTCTGAAACTGGCCAACTCGGCCGGTTACATCACCGCGCGGAAAATCGAATCCCTTGCGGACGCGGTGAAAATCATAGGGATCAAGGGCATCAACACCCTGCTGGTCGCGACCGGCGCGCAAAAAATCCTTGATTCCCGGTACAAACGATACGAGAAAATGTGGAAGGAATCGTACAAGCGGGCCTTTTACGCCCAGAAGATTTCGATGCACCTGAAACTTTTCAAGCTGAGCGATTTCGCCTATCTTGCCGGTCTTCTTGCCGACATCGGTTATATGATCATACTAACCATGAAGCCGGACCTGTGGAAACGCCTTCAGGAAATCGCGGGGATTAAAGGGGTTTCCGGCACGATCCCCCTGGAGGAGATCAGCCTCGGAATCAGCCACAGCTCCCTCGGGGCGCTGGTGTGCGCCAAATGGAAGTTCAACGACATATTGTTGAAGGCCATCGAATATCACCACAGGCCGTACATGTCGCCTGATACCCATAAACAACTGGTCTACATCGTGTACACGGCCCATTGCTGCATGGATATCGAAACCGGGAAAATGCGGTTCGAGCTCATCTATGAAGACGCGCTCCAATATCTGAAAATCACAGATAAAAAAAAGTTCGAAGCCCTGCACTCCATGCTTAAAAACTCATACGAGGAAAACGCTAAAATCAACGCGCTCTAAAACTCGAAAGCCCCGGATCCTTCCGCCTGTCAGCCGCTATTTTGCAATTATTGCTTGACTAATACCTCCAAGACGCATTATACAGTGCAGACGATAAATTTTATTCGCAGGTGTGTCATGTTTTTTCAGGATCTCATCGCCGGGCTGAACGAATACTGGGCCGCCAGGGGCTGCCTCGTCATACAGGGATACGATCTCGAGGTCGGCGCCGGCACCTTCAACCCGGCGACTTTTCTGCGGGTGCTGGGACCCGAGCCATGGAATGTCGCCTATGTGGAGCCGTCGAGAAGGCCCACGGACGGCAGGTACGGCGACAACCCCAACAGGCTCCAGCACTATTACCAGTATCAGGTCATAATGAAGCCGTCTCCGCCCAACGTGCAGGACCTGTACCTGGATTCCCTGCGGCATATCGGCATTGACCTGAAAGCGCACGATGTCCGGTTTGTCGAGGACGACTGGGAGTCGCCCACTCTGGGAGCGTCAGGCCTTGGATGGGAGGTCTGGCTCGACGGAATGGAAATCACCCAGTTCACCTACTTCCAGCAGTGCGGAAGCATCGACCTGAAACCGGTGTCGGTGGAGCTCACCTACGGGCTGGAGAGGATCTGCATGTACATCCAGGGAGTAAACAGCGTCTTTGACGTGAAGTGGAACAGGGATATCACCTACCGCGACGTGCACCACCGGAGCGAATTCGAGTTCTCCCATTACAACTTCAACCATTCCGACAGGGAGCTCTACTTCACGCTTTTCGACCTTTACGAAAAGGAATGCAACGCGGTACTGGACGTGAAGGACGTCAGCCTGATCCTCCCGGCATACGATTTCGTCCTGAAATGCTCACACGCATTCAATATGCTGGACGCAAGAGGCGCGATATCAGTCACCGAACGTGTCGGCTACATCACCAGGGTCAGAAACATAGCCCGGCGGTGCGCCGAGCAGTATGTGAAAATACGGGAGGAGATGGGTTTCCCGCTCTTGAAAAAAGATAAAAAGGCCAGTTGATGCATTCTGGTTACAAAAGCCTTGACAGTTTCCTGTCGAGATATTCAAAGTTTATCATATCAACCCACGAAAGCCCGGACTGGGACGGTCTCGGCGCTGAATTCGCGTTTTTTGAACTGCTCCGGCGGCTGAAAAAGGACGCACTGATCCTGAATTCCGACCCCACTCCCGAATCCTTTGAGACCTTTTTCGACCCCGACGGGGTCATCAACGTCTACGGCGGTCCCGATTCCATCAGTCTGTGCGACACGAACTGCGCCCACTTTGTGCTCGACACCAACGAGTACAGCAATATCGGCGTCGTCCACCGCGAGTTGAAGGACAAAGTGCGGGACGTTTTCATAATCGACCACCATGAAGGCTCGATGAATAAATTCGAAAGCAATTTCATCAAGGTCGAGGCGTCGTCGGCGTGCGAAATAGTGTACGAGATATACCAGTATTACGATATGGATATTAGCCTGAACGCGGCCAGGGCCCTCTTTGCAGGCGTCGTGTTCGATACCGGCTCCTTCCGCTATCCCAAGACCTCTCCGGAGACCTTCCGCATGGCGGCGCACCTGGTGGAGATCGGCGTCAACCCGACCGACATCTACGAGAAAATCTACGAGCAGAATTCCAGGTCCAGCTTCGAGCTGAGGAGCATGATACTTTCCACAATGGAAATTCTCTACGACGGCAGGATGATCGCCATGAAGCTCACTCCGGACATGCTTGAGAAAAGCGGCTCGACCTTTGCCGAGGGGGAACCGGCGATCAACCTCCCCCTGACGGTAAAGGGAGTGACGGCAAGCATCCTGGTAAAGCAGGAAAGCCCCGATAATCCGGTGAAGGTGAGCATGAGGACCAAGGGCGATTACGATGTCGCCGAAATAGCCATGGAAAACGGCGGCGGCGGCCACAGAAACGCCGCCGGATTTAAGTCGCATCTCTCTTTCGAAGAAACCTATGAGATGTCAAAAAAACTGTTCGGCAGATTTTTTAAATAACGGACGGCGTTCAGGACGGGCCGCATTCCGGGGAGTCACATGTGGATGAAAGAAGGGCCCATAACCGTGAAACAACCGAACATGGCGGCTCCATTGCACTTGCCGGGCGGACATTCCCCTGCAGGATACGAAACCTTTCGCCCGGAGGGGCGCTTGTGGAAATCGAATCGCCTCATTGCGCCTCATTTTCAGTAAACGATGTGGGGCAGGAAATCGAGATCACAATGCCGGAAGGCCCGGACGGGGGGAAGGGCCGCCAGGGGCGGATAATCCGCCTTACCGGCGGCGGAGAAAGCGTTTTTATGGCCCTCTTTTTCCTCTAAACGCCGCCGCCTCGATGCCGGGCGGTCATCGCTCCTGCAGTATCCTCAATATGCGGGTGGCCTTGTTCTTGTGCGGCACCTCCTGAATCACGAACTGGGGATTATTGCCGGTGCTTGCGTTATAGTGAAGCACCATCTGGTTGTATTTAACCAGGTATTCCTGCAGGGACCGCTCCATGTCGCGCTTCGCAGCCGCCCAGTCGTTGTCCGCCTGAGTGGTGATAAGAACTTTCATCTCCATGAGTTTTTTAGCCCTGTCCATCATGCTTGTGGGATACGAGACCGAAACCGCGGCCAGCACCGCCGTCACGGAAACCATCGCGACTACGAGATGTTTCATTGGTTCCTCCAGCAAGTATTTCTCTGCCCGATCACGCGCCTGCAGCATCAGCGTGATATTATTTGACCTAACACCGGCGGGGATGTCAACGCATTTAGGCTGCATGAAGGAAAAATGCGGGAAAGAAGACAATCAGGGCCCCTCCCCGGAAATTCACGGGGAATCGGTTGACACGGCGCCCCTAAAATGCCACTCTGATCCAGGAACATGTCCAGAAAAAATATCGCGATAATGATAATCGGCGCCATCATGTGCGCGCCGCTCCCCGGCCGGACAACCGACACGTGCGGCTCCGTCCTTTTTCACTCCGACCCGGCGCGGATTTCGGTTCCATTCGGAAATTTCCGCATGATCAGATCCGCCGGAAAAATCACGCAGTATTTGCGGGCACACGACGCGATGTCGATATCCCTCTATACGGACAGGGACAACCGCAGGGACGGGTACATCTCGGGGGCGGGATTGGACAGAACCGGATATATCAGGCTGAATCCCCCCGCCATGGGCCAGGGCGAGTTCATCATGAGTGTCATGGACGTCCTCACATTCGGCGACAGTTCCGATAGGAGCGGAATTCCCTTCCCCGGCCTTGACGGGTTTCATCGCCTTACGGGAAGTTCCGGGACTTCAGTCAGGAAAAGGGGAACCGGGCTGCGCATTATTGCCGAAAAGGCCGGCGGGGGAACCGTGTACACGCTTGATATAGATTACCTGAAAGCGTCATGCACGATAAAAATCACGAAAGCAGACCCGGGATTATGGGAGAAAGCCGCCCATTTCCCGGTGGTGGTGGCCGAAACAGAGGATACAAAGATTCTCGGTCTTATCCGAAAATACTTTTTCCTCTACCGTGAGTCCCTGAAAAAATAGTCCAAAAACCGTGAAAGGCAATAATATAACGCGTCAACCTTGACGATTGCAATGCGGCACTGTACATTGTAAGGATGCAGAAAAATGCGATCCTCGGAGCACCCGAGATTTCAGAATCCCAGGAGGACCGGACAAATGCGCGCATGACGCAGTAATCCGGGACCATCATGACACTTGAGACAAGAATGATCGAAAACTGCGTGGTAGTGACATTGCCGGATCAAATCGACATGCTGTTTTCAGCGGCGATAGAGAGGGAGCTCCAGTCGCTGTTCCAGAAAAAAAACGCGTCCAACTTCATTCTGGACCTGAGCAACGTCACCCTGATCAGCAGTTCCGGATTGAGAATATTCATTACGGCGAAACGGAAACTCCGGAGCATGAACAGGGAAATCGTACTGTGCGGAATAAAGGATGAGAGCGTCAGCGAGACCCTGCGGGTGTCGAATCTCAAGGACATACTGATGGTTTTCCCCACCGAAACGGACGCGGCGGAATACCTTGCCGGCCTGGATGATCAGGCCTGACCCTTCCGTAAAATGACAGAGTCCTCGTTTCCGTCGATCTCGCGCAATCTGACGTCCACCGCGTCGTGTATCGAAGTGGAGAGGGCATAGCCGCAATAATCCGGCTGTACCGGCAGTTCCCTGTTCCCGCGATCGACCAGCACGAAGAGGCGAATGGTTTTGGGCCTGCCGAAGGTCGTGATGCTTTCAAGCGCCGCCTTTGCGGTCCGGCCGGTAAATATCACGTCGTCCACCAGAAGTATCGTCATGTTGGTGATGTCAAACTCGATCCTGGTCTCCTTGATGATCGGCAGAACGCCCCTGGTCGCCAGATCGTCACGGTGGAAAGTGATGTCCAGCACGCCGTTTTTTACCGGATTCCCGCTCAAGAGCTCGATTTTGTTCCGTATGCGCCGCGCCAGTTCCACTCCCCTGGTCTGCAGGCCCACCACGGCAAAACTGTCGATGTCGGCGATCTCCCGATACACCTTTTCGGAGAGCCTCGAAATGATTTCCTCGATCTGGTTTTCATCGAGTATCCTGTCAGACGCCATGCTCACACCACCTCTCTGTGATATTCCTGAATGGCCTTTATCGTGAATTCGCCTTTCTTTTTCACCGCGATCATACCCCTGATCGAGGCGCGGGCCGCCTGGATCGTGGTCATCAGAGGAACCCGGTACCTCACCGCAGCCTGCCGGATCGCGTACGCGTCCCCTTTGGACACCTTGCCCAGGGAGGTGTTGATGATGAGATGCACGTCATGGTTTTTGATAAAATCAATTATATTGGGCCTCCCCTCGCTCACCTTGTGCACCACGCCGCAGGGGACGCCGTGGTCGTTGTAAAACCGCGCGGTACCCTCAGTGGCCAGAAGGGTGTATCCCTGGGAATGAAGCATCTTGACCTCTTCAACCAGCCTGTCCTGGAACTCCTTGTTGATGCTCAAAAACACCGTGCCCGAAATGGGGAGCCGGTCACCGGCGGCGAGCTCGGCTTTATAAAAGGACTCGCCGAAGTCAGAGGATATCCCCATGACCTCGCCTGTGGATTTCATTTCCGGCGTGAGGGAGGTGTCGACGCCCGGAAATTTGTTGAAGGGGAGCACCGCCTCCTTGACGCTCACGTAGGGTATTTTTTTCATTTCAAGGAGCCCCATTTCCTTCAGCGTGACGCCCATCATCACCTTGACCGCCACTTTCGCCAGGGGCACGCCTATGGTTTTTGACACGAATGGGACGGTCCTGGAGGCCCGGGGGTTCACCTCGATGATGTATACCTGTTTCTCCTTCACCGCGAACTGGATATTCAGCAGCCCCCGAACGCCGATCTCCATCGCCAGCGCCGCGGTGGTGGCCGATATCGTGTCCATCACCTCAGGGGAAAGCGATATGGGAGGTATCAGGCAGGCGGAATCACCGGAATGGATCCCCGCCTCCTCGACGTGCTCCATTATCGCCCCGATAAACACGTGTTCGCCGTCGCATACCGCGTCGACGTCCACCTCCACCGCGTCTTCGAGGAATGCGTCCACCAGGATCGGGTGCTCCGGCGAAAGCTCCACCGCGGTGTGAATGTAATTGATAAGGCTCGATTCGTCGTATATCAGGGACATCGCCCTCCCCCCCAGCACGTATGAGGGACGCACGAGCACCGGGTACCCGATCCGGTTTGCCACGGCGACCGCCTCCTCCTGGGTGAAGGCGATGCCGTTTTCCGGCTGGAGCAGGCCGAGCTTCCGCACCACGTCAGCAAAACGCTCCCTGTCCTCGGCCCTGTCGATGGCGTCGGGAGAGGTGCCCAGAATGCGCACCCCGTTCCTTTCGAGGTTCCTGGCCAGGCGGAGCGGGGTCTGCCCGCCGAATTGCACTACGACGCCTTCCGGTTTCTCCAGCTCGTAGATGTGCAGTATGTCCTCCAGTGTCAGCGGCTCGAAGTATAGCCTGTCGGAGGTGTCGTAATCAGTGGACACTGTCTCCGGATTGGAGTTGACCATGATCGATTCCAGCCCCATTTCGCGCAGGGCAAACGAGGCGTGGCAGCAGCAGTAATCAAACTCGATCCCCTGGCCGATCCTGTTCGGTCCGCCGCCGAGAATCATCACCTTCCTTTTTTCGGTGGGGACCGCCTCGTTCTCGCTGTCGTATGAGGAGTAGTAGTAGGGCGTGTATGCCTCGAACTCGCCGCCGCAGGTGTCCACGACCCGGAAGCCGGGCAGAATGCCGTTGCCGCGGCGGTATTTTCGGACCATGTCCTCTTTTTCCTGAAGCGCCCGGGAATAATCGCGCTTGGAATCGGGTCCCCGGTCGAAAATACGCGTCAATTCGTCCCGGTGCGATATAAAGCCGATCTGCCTGTCCGAAAACCCGATGGCCTTCATGGACCTGATCCGGCCCGGGTCGAAGCCCCCCTTTTTATGGTCAGCCGCAAACCGCTCCGCGGCGTCGACTATCTCCCGTATCTGGTGAAGAAACCATGGATCGATGCCGGTGAGCTGCCTCACGCGCTCGATGCTCCATCCGAGCCTGAAGGCGATGTCGATGTAAAACACCCTGTCCTCTCGGGTGGTGAAGAGTTCCTTTTCGATTATGTCTTTCAGATGGCGCTCGGGAAGCCGTTTCAGCATCTGCTCCAGCTTGAGCACTCCGTCGAACCCGAACCCGTACCGCTCTATCTCAAGCGACCTGAGGGCCTTCTGGAAGGCCTCCTTGAATGTCCTTCCAATGGCCATGGACTCGCCCACGGACTTCATCTGGGTGCCCAGCCTGGAATCGGCGCCTTCGAATTTCTCGAAGGCCCACCGGGGCGCCTTGACCACCACGTAATCGATGGTCTGTTCAAAGGAGGCGGGGGTCTCCCTGGTGATGTCGTTGGGGATCTCGTCGAGCGTCAGCCCCACGGCAAGCTTCGCGGCGATCTTGGCGATCGGGAACCCGGTCGCCTTGGATGCCAGGGCCGAGCTCCTGCTCACACGGGGGTTCATCTCGATCACCATCACCCGGCCGTCATCGGGGTTGACGGCGAACTGGATGTTTGACCCTCCGGTATCGACTCCGATCTCCCTGATTATCATTATGGACATGTTCCGAAGGTCCTGGTATTCCCTGTCCGTGAGTGTCTGCTGAGGGGCCACGGTGATGGAATCGCCGGTGTGGATTCCCATGGGATCGAGGTTCTCGATGGAACAGATGATCACCACGTTGTCCCGGGTGTCCCGCATGACCTCGAGCTCGAATTCCTTCCAGCCGATGATGGACTCCTCCAGCAGCACCTGGTTTATGGGGCTCTCGTCGAGGCCTTTTTTCACCAGTTCGTTGAAATCCTCCCTGTTGTACACGATATTGCCGCCGGCCCCCCCCAGGGTAAAGGCGGGCCTTATGATGATGGGGAGATTTATCCGCTCAAGAACCTGCTGCGCCTCTTCGATCGAGGAGGCGAACCCGGATGAGGGCACTTTCAGCCCGATATTCAGCATTGCCGCCTTGAAGAGCTCCCTGTCCTCCGCCTTTCGTATGGAAGGGACGGAGGCGCCGATCAGGGAGACGCCGTATTTTTCAAAGACCCCCCTGCTGTCCAGCTCGAGGGCCACGTTCAGGGCCGTCTGCCCCCCCACGGTGGGGAGGACCGCGTCGGGCCGTTCGGCCTCGATGATTTTTTCGACGATATCGGCGGTGATCGGCTCTATGTAGGTCCTGTCGGCCAGTTCCGGGTCGGTCATGATGGTGGCCGGATTGGAGTTGATCAGCACCACCTGGTACCCCTCCTCCTTCAGGGCCTTGCAGGCCTGGGAGCCGGAATAGTCGAATTCGCAGGCCTGGCCGATTACAATGGGGCCGGAGCCTATTATGAGTATCTTTTTTATATCAGTACGTTTTGGCATAGGGTTTTACATGTCCCTGAAGGCGATTGATGGCAGAATAAATCATTCGAATAAAAGTTATCACCACCCGTATTTGTCAATAAAAATTACCGGGTATTTGATTAATTTAACCCGGGATACACGATTTATCCCGGGCAGATCAGTCTTCCGGGAAAAATGTGAGCTGCCGGGTTTGGGGATCATTTCCAAAAAACCAAAATGATCAGCGACAAACCCGTTTGCCTTTATCCGCCCGGCCATGAAGAGTTTCGGTACCGCCGCAGAGGCCGTCGGCGAGGTTCCGGGGGGGAGCCTGCTTTTATTAAGCCATTAAAAGCTCAATAATAACGCGTGAAGAATAGTTATCTAAACGAATAGTTTCAGGAATGAACAATTTCGATGGTATAGGTGCGTAAAAAACGGCTATTCGTCCCGAACACTTTCGGTTTCCCCATTTTCATCGGGTGTGTGATCACCGTTCTCCTCAGCGGGGGCCGCCGGGTCGTTTTCCTGCCGCTGGTGCCTTCTTTCCAGTTTCTCCTGCCTTTTTTTCTCCTGTTTCTTTTTTTTCTCTAAATCCTTTTTTCGTTTTTCGTACTGGTAGTTTGTTTTTGCCATGTGCCGTCCCTGTAGCGGAAATTATGATATTCACAGCAAAGGGTATTTACGCCGGCGTGTATATCATTTTTTTCAATAATATGGTTTTTATTGATTATGGCTCCCCTGTTGAGGCCGGTTATCCTTACTCAACAGAACCCGGCATTACGCGCAGCCGGCCGCAAAGGGGACGGACACGAAAAAATCTGATCCGCTAAAACGCGGTGAGGGCCGCGCGGATAAAGCTCGTCACCGGCGCCTGTTCGCGGGAGTCCTCGATGGCCTCGCGGAGCTCCTTGACCAGTTTGCCGGTGTCGCTGTGCACCTTGTCGTCGTTTATCAGTTTCCCCAGGGTCCCCTGGCCCGCGTTGATTTTATCCGTGATCTGCCGGAGGTTCTGAATGGTGACGCGGATATTGTCCCTGTTGTCCTCCACCAGCCGGGTGATGGAATTGAAAGGATCGTCAAGACGGCCGACAAGGAGCGTGTCCGCGCCGACCTCAATATAGCTCCTGCCGGTGCTGTCAGTCGGCGAGCCGGGAAAAATGCTCACCCCCTTGATTCCGAGTGCCGATTCGTTTTTAATATATATCTCGTAGTTCTCATACAGGCTGAACCGGTTGAACATGCTCAGCTTCACCTTCACCTGGTGCCCCGACAGCTCGATGGACTCCACTTCGCCCGACATCACGCCGTTCACTTTCACATGCGCGTTCACTTTGAGGCCCTCGATATTTTGGAACATCACCGTCATTGGATAGGAGACCTTTTTTCTGAAAAACTCCTCGCTCATGATAATGGTGTAGTATCCCAGAATCCCCATGGCGATGAGGAATACAATTCCCACCGGTATTTCGTATCTGACTTTCACTTCATCTCCGTAATCGTTTATCGTTCCCGGACCGGTGTCCGGATGATTCCAATATAGCTCCCCTTTTCCGGTCAGTCAACCTTGATGGGACCGGTGATATCGCCGTTGATAAACTGGCGAACCACCGGATTTTCCGTGTTCCGTATCCTGTCAGGCGTGTCGCACTGGATTATTTCCCCCTGGTACAGCACCGCGATTCTGTCGGCGATCGCGTAGGCGCTGTTCATGTCGTGGGTCACCACCACCGATGTCACGCCGAATTGCCTCTGCATTTTAATGATTAATCCGCTTATGAGGCTCGACATTATGGGATCAAGGCCCGAGGTGGGCTCGTCGTACAGGATGATGTCGGGGTTGCGCACCAGCACCCTGGCCAGACACACGCGTTTTTTCATCCCCCCGCTGATGTCGGAAGGCATCTTGTCCTTCGCGTCCAGCAGCTGAAGAAGATGGAGCTTTTCGAGGACCATTTCCCGGATCTGGTTTTTTTTGAACATTCTCCGCTCCACCAGGGGAAGGGACACATTCTCCTCGACGGTGAGCCAGTTGATCAGCGCGCCGGACTGGAACACCACCCCCATTTTCGCCCGGATCCTCGCCCGCTCACTGGAGGACGCCTCCGCCATGTCCACGTCCTCTATCATGACCTTTCCCCGGTCCGGGGCAACGAGTCCGGCAATGTGTCTCAGCGTGACCGTCTTTCCTGTGCCCGACATGCCGATAATGACGAAGGTCTCCCCCTTCTCAAGCGAAAGCGACACCCCGTTCAGCACGATGCGGTCGCCGAAGCTCTTGTACAGGTCGATCAGGCTTATCATAATTTATTCCCGAAAAAAATCTCGGTGATGTAAAAACCCACGATCAGGACCATGAGAAACGACGCCACGACTGAATTCCTGGTGGCCTTGCCGACCCCCATCGCGCCGTCCCGCGCCTGGAGCCCCTGGGCGCAGCTTATCGTGGCGATTATCATGCCGAACACGGTGGCCTTGAAAAGCCCCACATACACCGCCTTGAATTGAAGCGATTCAAGCACGTGGAAGTAAAAACTATCAAAGGTGATTTTCAGGTGGGAGTTGGCGATTATGGCGCCGCCGATCACCCCCAGCACATTCACGTAAATCGTCGCAACCGGCAGCATGACGGTGAGCGCCACGATCCGCGGCATCACCAGATAATACACGGGGCTTATGGACATCACCTCAAGGGCGTCGATCTCCTCCGACACCTTCATCGTCCCTATTTCGGCGGCCATGGCCGACCCGACCGAGGCGATGAGGATGATGGCGGCGGAAAACGGACCCATTTCACGGGTCAGTGTGGCGATGAGCACATTGCCGATCGTTTCCTCCAGCCCGAAATCCCTCAGAGCCAGGCCGGTCTGGAGGGTGAGGATCATCCCGGTGAACATCGCCACGATTGAAACCACGGTGAATGTTTTCACCCCGGCGAAATAGAGCTGCCTGAACACTTCATTGCGGCGGCGGAGAATGTTTTTCATGTAATAGACGCTTTTCAGAAAAAGCAGAATGCAAAAGCCCGCAAACGTGACTATGCCGATCAGCCGTTCACCCACCGACAATAGAACCCCGCGCGTTTTTGCAGCCAGTGAATTTTCTCCGTCCCCCATGCCCGTATCCCGCCTTGCCGGCAGATCAAAAAAAATAGAAGCGCATCCGTATGGAACCGTCGCTCCAGGCGCTCGGCGGGTGCGTCGGATCAACACCGGATGAGGCGGTTGTGTCCTCGTCCCCGTCCTCTTCAGGCGACTCGATCCCCTCGGCGTCGCCGATTCTGATCGGTATCCAGAAAAGCCGGATATACCTGCCTTCGCCGTTGTGCCTGTAGCCAAACATTGAAAGGATAAATGTTAATTCAGTCAACCGATTTTCTCTCCGCGCAAGAGTGACGACAAAGGGTATCTGCATACGGAAAAAATCGTCGCTCCACCGCTGGTAATAAAGCCGAAGCAGAAGGCCGAGCCTCTTTTCCCCGTTCCGGAACCTGCGGTATTCGACGATGGACCAGAACGGCTGGTAGAGCCTTTCATAGCCGGCGGTGTCCCGGAAAGGAAGGAGTGAAAGGGAATTGAAGGAGAAATCGCCCTCGTCGTTGTGTTCCACCTGCAAGAGAGGCCATATCTTAAAATACCGCCAGCTTCTTCCATAGTAGGGATCGGAGCGCCCGTGGTACTCCCTCTTAAAGTACCAGAAAAGGACGCACACGACATAATTTTCGGAATCGAAAATCTCCGAATCCTTGCTCATGCGAAAATAGAGCGGCGTGACGAAGACGGTGCGGCTTGTCCCGTACCGGTAGTCGCCGTAGAAGGGGAAGAATATCCTCTTGTAGATGAAGGGTGTTTCCTGGTCCTGTATCTGCACAAAGGGCCAGGGGAGATTGTAGGACCTGTTGCCGGACCTTCTGTCATAGCCCCAGGAAAAAAACGGCCAGAGTACCGTCGTCCCGGAAATTCTCCCTGAATTGCTCCAGCGCCTTCCGAAGAGGGGGAAAAAGAAAAATGTCCGGTGCTCGTCGTCCGAAAAATGCACCACCTCGTAATTGAAAAGCAGCAGCACCGAATAGCGGTCATACCAGCCGCGCTTGTGCATGTAGGAGAAAAACGGCAGGACCCTAAGCTCATCGCGCAGCGGGCTTACGCCGCGGTGGATCAGCGGCCACAGCACGCCCCATCCGCGGTAGTCCTTGTAATCATAGGTGGCGAACAGGGGAATGATGGACGCGACTATGTACAGTGTCGTGGTGAAGGAGGTGATGGACGCCGGTGGAAAAAAAATGAACAGCAGAAACCCGGGGAATATCCAGGCGGAAATGCGCTCCATGCCGAATTTGCTTCCCAGCGTCCCGCCGAAAGGCCAGAGGAGAAAATATCTGTCACGCTCCGCGGTCCCGGAGCCGAAAAAAAGCAGAGGGAAAAAGCCGAAATCGTAATCCCTCACCCCCTCGCTGCTGCGGTAATCGACGGATTGGCCGAATCCGAAAAACCAGTACCAGCGGTCCGTGGAGGGGCTTTGATAACCCCAGAACCCGACGGGCATAAGGGACGCGTGAAATGTCTCCCCGGGCCCCCGGTCCCTCATGTAGAAGGGCCTGTATACCTGCACGCTCCGGCCCGGGGTGTGCTCCTTCTCATAAAAGACCCAGAACCATCTGAACGCGTCGTCATCGACGGTGCCGGCCATGACGGCGGATGCGTTAAAAATGATGGAAAGAAGGACGACAAGAATCGCCGTCTGTTGTTTGCCGGAGATCACTGGCCCCTACCCCTCAGTTCCCATGGTTTCGCGGGACCTCCTGATGCTTTCGATGCGTTCGTACAGCTTGAGCCTGTCTTCAGGTGATATCATGTTTATCCGCAGCCCTCCCCTGCATACTCCGCCGTTCTCTCCCCGCTCCTGCCTGTGCCACGCGACGGTGATTCCCGCGATGATTCGAGTTTCCCCCAGATTAAGGCTGATAAAGCTTTCACCCGCCCGGGCGATGTCGTCGATGACCAGCAGGTGGGGAGAGTACACCTCGAATCCGATTCCGTCTTGATTGATATCGACGATCCTCGCAGGAATCGATCCGGAATCGAACTCAAAAAACAGCCGTTCGTCATCAGGTCTTCGAAACAATTTTTCGGATACCGGCACACGCTCATGTTTTCGCAATTCCATACGCCTCTCGCTCCCTGCATGTATCCACGAAGCGCACCGCTTCGAAAAACTCCTACATTTCCGCACATACCGCCGGTATCTTTCAAGTCTTTTTATACCGGTACTGAATATACCAATTTTTAAGCGTCCGGAAAAGAATTTATTGACATGAATGCGGGTTTAGTCATATCATTATTTCACCATAAAGCTATGGGGCCGAATTCATACGTACGGGGGAACCCAATGAGGAAAAGCATACTATTTATTTTGATCGCCGCCTGCGCGCTGATAATGCCTGCGTACAGCCAGGACCCGGCAAAGTCCGAGGAAAAAAAAGCAGAGAAAAAAGAAGCATCAACCACTACCGTATATAACGAAGAGGTTCTGGAAGACTTCGAAACAACCCAGTTCACAAACAAGGATATCGAATTCAAAGTAACCACGTATCAACAGGGCGGCGTCGAGATACGCGATGAAAACCCGGCCCCCACCGGAAGTTCAAAAAAATACCTTGGCGTTAAATTTTTCGGCAAGTCATTGGGCAACAGTTCCGACGTGCTGATCATCAAGCCTGCCAAAGAGATCATTATAGACAAGTACTGCCGTCAGATATCGATATGGGCGTACGGCAGGAAAATCGCCGGCGAGCTTTCGATTCTTATTCGGGACGCCAATGAAGTCAACCATCGTCTGGTCTTCGGTCGGCTCAACCACCTCGGATGGCGGAAGCTCTCTGTCAAACTGGACAAACGGATCAGCCAGACCGACGATTACCTGAACCAGAAAAGAGTCCTGAAGATAGTCCAGCTTCAATACAGGCCGATGAACGTCACGAGGCTCCCCATCTGGCATTACTTCTACCTCGACGAATTGACCGGCACGATGAGGGAAAAGTATACCGATCGTCAGAGCGATGACTGGTGACGGGATTCATGGAAGTGCGGCCTGCGCCTGTGATTCGTGGAACACGCTAACCGTCGCTTCGAAAGACTAAAGAAACAGGCCGGCAGCACCGTGGCGCAATGCCTCCGTAATCTTCCTGATGACATACGGGCGCTCGCCGCGGAAATCCCGGTACTCTACGAAAAAATCCCCTCCGGTGGGATGCGGGACGACGGGATTGACGCGGACACTCTGGGCCTTTTTATCGGCACGGCTTTCCCCGATCTGCACTCTTCCATAATGGACACGACCCCCTGCATATTCCTCTTTCTCGATAACATCCTGGAATATTCAGGAGGCGGAATGCAGGCCTTTACAAGGGAGGTGAGGCTCACTTACCTTCATGAGCTGGGGCATTATCTCGGCATGAGCGAAGAGGAACTGGGCATTCGGGGCCTCGAATAAACCCCTCCCCTTCAGGGAAGCCCGGCGTTCACTATCTGCTCCCTCAGAACTTCGGCGGATCGGCGAAGGGCCGCCAGTTCCTCTTCAGTGAGAGGCAGTTCGATCACGGTTGAGATTCCTTTCCGGTTGAGCACCGCCGGTACGCTGAGGCTGACCCCGGATATGCCGAGATAATTATTCAGCAGGCCCGACACGGTCATGATGGTATTCTGGTCCCGCACTATGCTTTCCACCAGGGTGAGGGTTGCAAGCCCCACGGCGTAGCAGGTCGCCCCTTTTTTCTCGATAACGCTGTATGCGGCGGTTCGGACATCGGTGATAATTTTTTCGCGGTCGATCACGCCGCATTGTACCGCACAGAAACGGCAGTACTCGTCCAGCTTCACCCCGGAGAGATGGACCAGACTCCAGACGCCTATTTCGCTGTCGCCGTGTTCACCGATGACATAGGCGTGCACGTTCCTCGGATCGATGCCGCAGTGCCTGCTCAGCAGGAATCTGAACCTGGCGCTGTCAAGGGCCGTGCCGGTGCCGATGACCCTTCCCGTCTCGAAGCCGGAAAATGCGATGGTCGCGTACGTGAGCACGTCAACCGGATTCGACACCACGATGAGTATGCCCGATTTGTTGTATTTCGTTATTGAGGGGATCATTGCGGAAAATATTTCGACATTCCGTTTTGTCAAATCCAGGCGCGTCTCCCCCTTTTTTTGAGCGGCGCCGGCGGTAATGACAATGATGTCCGCCCCTTCGAGGTCGCCGTACTCCCCCGCTCGGATGACTGCCGGCCGCACAAAGGGGAGCCCGTGATTGAGGTCCTCGGCATTACCCTCGGCAAGTGACCGGTTCAGGTCCACGATGACGATCTCAGTGGCCAGCCCTCTCATGAGGAGCGCATACGCGAACGTTGCACCCACCTGTCCCGAGCCGACAATTCCGACCTTCAGTCCCAGTTCTCTTGCGTCCATTTTTCCCTCCCGGCACGGAAGATGCCGATACCTGCGGTCACGGGCCATGCTGCCGAAAAGAGAAGCAAAGAAAGGCCCGATCAAGGAAGGAGGCGTACCGGCCTCTTCTCCTTTTTCCCTTCCACCCTTTTTTTCAGCTCCGCGTTCATTAACTTGAATCCTTCTTCAGACGGACCGAGGTCCACAAAAGGCACCAGTATCCCTGTAAAGGATTCCTCCTGGATAAAGCGCGTTTTATCTCCGGCCAGCGGCTCCACTCTGAAGGTATGGGTCCCGGTGAATATTCCCGGCGCCAGGAGCCGCCCCTCCCAGCTGAGCAGACGGTTCTCTCTTTTCGACAGAATCACCGGATCGAAATCCATCGGCTTCCCGCCCGAAGGCTTGATTGAAACGCTGATTCGCTTTCCTTCGGCAGCCTCGCCGGTCAGCCTGAGGATAAAGGGGTTCCATTCCGGGTAACTTGAGAAATCGCCGAAATCGCGCCATACCGCCTCCACAGGCGCGTCTATCACGATATCGGTGTGGATTTCTTTCCTGCCGAAAATCAACAGCATGACGACGGCTGCCAGGATCAGTACGACCGCACGCATTGTAATCTTCATCTGCTCCCTCCCGATGTAATATTAGCCGCGGATTTCCCCGCCCAGCCTGACCAGCACCTTGCCGCGGGTGTGCTTTGTCTCAACGTGCCTGTGTGCGTCTTGGATTTCCCGGAGCGGATACACCGCGTCGATGATCGGGCGGAGCGATCCTTTTCGTGCTAGCTCCAGCAGGGTTTCCAGGTCACGGCGCCTCGATTTTACGAAAACCACGCGCGCTCTCCTTCGTGAAAAGAGCGTCAGCAGGTGATACAGGTAATTTTTCATGTTCGGGACAGTGGTCACATAGGTCCCCTTCGGGGAGAGCAGATGCCGGACACGATCAAAGGGCCTGTTGCCGAACACGTCGAAAAAGACGTCAAACTGCATGCCGGATTCCTCGATATTCCCGGTTTTATAATCAACCGTCATGCGCGCCCCCAGATCCCTGCACAGCTCTGCGTTCGCAGCACTGCTCACCGCGGTCACATCAGCCCCCAGCGCAGCGGCGATCTGCACCGCGAAGCTGCCGACGCCGCCGGATGCGCCGTTGACGCACACCCTGAATCCAGGCACGGTCTTTCCGATATCGCACAGGGCCTGAAGCGCCGTCTGCGCCGCCAGCGGCACCGCAGCAGCCTCCACCATGTCCATCTCCTCCGAAAACGGGGCCGCCTGATTCTGCCGCACAACACAAAACTCCGCGCACGCGCCCCCGTCCCATCCGTTGAGCATGCCCAAAACCCGGTTTCCCCTGCTGAACCCGTACACGCCGGGGCCAGTCTCCTCCACCACGCCTGAAAAATCGTACCCGCACCTTCTTGGAAACCGCCTGCCGGTTATCCGGCTGAACCACCCCTTGCGCACAAAGCAATCCTTCGGGTTTACCGAGGCCGCCGCGACCTTTACCAGTATCATGCCTCGCCCCGCCCGCGGCCTGGGCACGTCGCGAATGACAAGTACCTCCGGGGGCCCGTAACGGTCGTATTCGACTGCCAGCATCGTTTCCACCCTGTTATTCCGCCGGATTACCGCCTTTTGCCGGTTGCAACTTGCGCAGAGACCATCAATTCCGCTATCCTGTCTCAGCGTGCTCCCGCAAAGCGCCGTGTTGCTTTGGGATTATGAAATTTTTTCATATTTCCCTGATTCGTTTTCACTTCAATATACAACATACGCATTATTCGGTTGTCAGTCAATAATACAGAGAGACCGGGGATATTATAACCGGTTCCGACATTCGAAGATATTTTTCAGTGAATCAGTGAATTGATGAATCGACGAGCGCGGCTTCCGGATTGAAATTCCCTTCTATCCGACAGAAATCGTGCCGGTGCCGGAAGAGCGCGCTACTTCACATGGCCGGGCACCGGATAGTTGAAGGGCCGGCCGGTAATGGGATTGTCGATGGTCACGCACCGGGCGTCGAAGAGCGACTCAAGCCTGTCGTAACGGAGGACCTTTTCCGGCGCGTCGTAAAAGACGGCGGCCCCCTCCCTGATCCCCAGGACCAGGGAGCTGTAGTCCGAGGCCACGTTCACATCGTGCATAACCGCGATTACCGTGGAACCGCGGCGGTGGAGGTCGTAAAGAAGGTCCATTATGCGGATGGTGTGCGACATGTCCAGATGGGACACCGGCTCGTCCAGAAGGATGACGTCGCTGTTCTGGGCAAGGGCGTGGGCGATCCTCACCATCTGAAGCTCGCCGCCGGAGAGCTCGTCGATCCTCCGGTCCAAAAACGGCGCGATCCCGGTGCGCTCGACCGTCCAGGCGAAAGCCTCGCGCGACGCAGCTCCCTCGTCCCTGAAGCGCCGGTGCGGAAACCTTCCCAGGCGCACGAATTCCCTCACCGTAAACGGGGGCGTGTGCTCGAGAAACTGGTGCACCACCGCCCGCTCCGAGGCCAGCCCGCTCCGGCCCATCGACGCGAGCGGGGCGCCGCGAAAGGAAACCGTCCCGGCCGTAACCCTGAGATCGCCCGCCAGGACCTTGAGGAGGGTGCTTTTCCCGGAGCCGTTTGGCCCGATTATGGACACGAACGCCCCCGATTCGATGACGACATCAAGACCCTTGAGCACCGTGACGCCGTCATAGCCGGCTCTGACCCCGGCAAGGCCGTACAGGGGTGAACTCATATTCGGTACTCCCCCTTCGCGAGCATGTAGACCAGGAAAAAGACGCCCCCAATAAAACCGGTAATGACCCCCACCGGAATCTCGAAGGGGGGGACGATGGAGCGTCCGATCGTGTCCGCCGACATGAGAAACAGGGCGCCGCAGAGGCATGATGCCGGCAGAAGCGTCCGGTGCCCAGGCCCCGCGACACGCCGCATGAAATGAGGGACCACGAGCCCCACGAATCCGATCACGCCGCACAGCGACACCGACACGGCCGCGAGCATGGAGGCGGTCCAGAAAAGCGCCTGAAGGCTGGAGGGCCTCACGCCGAGATTCGCGGCAAAGGAGTCGCCGAATGAGATGACGTCCAGGTGTGTCGCAAAAAAGCAGGCGGCCGCGCACAGGACCGCGCAGAGAACCGCCATCTGCGGGAGAATTTCGTATCTGGCTATGGACAGGTCTCCCATGAGCCACATCACCGCCTTGTGCACCTTGTCCGGCCCGGCAAAGGCGAAAATCAGCAGCACCGCGGAGGAGAACACGAAACTCAGGGCGATGCCGGAAAGGAGAAGCGAAGTGGTGCCGAAACGGAGGCGCCGGGACATCAGGTACACCGCGGACACGACCGCAAGGCTCCCGATAAAAGCGCACGCCACCACGAGGGGATAGGCCAGGGAGAGCACGATGGCCGCGGTGGCCCCCAGGGCGCCGCCTCCGGACACGCCGATAAGATAGGGATCGGCCAGAGGATTTTTCAGCACCGCCTGGAACACGGCGCCGCTTGCGGCAAGGGACGCGCCCACCAGAAGCGACATGCCTATCCTCGGCAGGCGGAGAGAGAGGAGCAGTGCATCATGGGGAAAGTCGCCCGGCGAAAGAAGAATCCCGGGGATACTCAGAGGATTTACCATTACGGTCCCGGAGGAAAGGGACGCGACGACCAGCAGGGCGCCGGTTGCGGCCATTACCGGAAAGAGATACCGTCCCTTCACGTCAGCGCCCCCGGTCCGGATGGAGAATGCCGGAAAGGATATCCACGGAGCCGGCGTAATCCGCGGGCGTATACTGGGTCAGCCTGTCGGGCGATATGCGGACCCAGCGAATCCGCTTTACGTCGACCCCGTACCGCCCCAGGTCCGATCGTATCGCGTCGATGTCCCCCCCGGATATGGCAACGACCGCATCGGCACTCCGCTGGGCCAGCGATTCCAGCGACACCGAAGGATAGGGCACCTGCACGTCGGAATAGCAGTTCTCCCCTCCTGCGTCACGCACCGCGCCGCCGATAAATGAACGGTCCGACGCGGCGATCAGCGGCTTCGATGAAATGAACACCGCAACCCGGGGCCTTGCGGCGCCGGAGGCCCTTTTCCGGGCCTTTTCCAGTAATGAACGGTAGTGCGCCAGTTTCACTCCGGCGAGCCGGCTCTTCCCCAGAATGCCCGCAAGCTCCAGATAGTTTTCGCATATCGATTCGAAATCGGCATTTTTTTTGAATACCTTGATGGGGATTCCCATTGAGACGATAAGTTCGGTGCGCTGAACCGCGCTGTCCTCGTCGGACATGAGAATGAGGTCCGGCTTCAGCAGAGCGATCGCCTCGGCGCCGGGACGCACCAGCGATCCCACCACCGCCGTCTTTTTCTTCATCTCCGGCCCGTAGGTGGTGACACCGACAATCAGATCCTCTGATTCGAGGTCCTGTATCTGGCGGGTTATCGCGGGTGAAAGGGACACCAGGCGTTTCGGCGGTCCCTCGGGACCGGGTGCGGATTCAGGCGGCCCGCCGCACAGGCAGAAGAAAAATGGCGCGAATAGTATTATGGGTGTTACGATTGGTTTCACCGGACCATGGTGGCAGTGCGCGAGCGGGCATGTCAAGAGAAACAAAGCGGGGAAAGCATTTTACTGGAACAAAGACAGGCCATGACAGGCATGACCGAAACCGGGAAAGCAAAGGCTACACAAGGCTTATGACGTGTTCTTCCTTGGCGCACTTGATACAGAGCCGCATCCCCTTCTGGCCGTTTTTCACCGGAATGTAATAGTGGTTGAGATTGTTGATCTCTTCCCCGCATTTTGAGCATTTCATGTATCACCTCTTGTCGTAACCGGTTTCCGGCTCCGCACCACAATGATCAGGCGCCAACGGTGCGGGTCCGGTCCCGTTTTATTATCCCGATCATCGGCCGGCGTTTCCCCGGCCGTTCCGGGACCGCGGGCAATGATCTTGTAATAATCAAACGGTTACGAAGCTAATGTCGGCCGGTGCGAAGAAAAAATAAACGAAAAAACCGCCTTTACGGCCTGTAGAAATTTCCGGCAAATCCCTGTTTTTAATCAAATTTTTTTGCAAAAATTGTGTTTACAGTAAAATGAAGTGGTCTACCATCGCCGTAATTTCTAAGTGGAGAGGATTGATATGGCTACGAAGCCGAAGGCAACCCTGGCGAAAAACACAATAAAAAAGAAAAAGCTCAACCTTCTTAAAATATACTCTGAAATGAACAAGCTGTCCCTTGACGCGGTGGACCGCGAGGTGCTGAAACGTTTCAAAATCATCATCGACACCTGCGAGGAAGACATTACCAAGGTGAGCATGAACATCATCCTGAAAGACCAGAAAAACGTCAGCATAAGCTCCTTTCATGAAAGCATTCAGCCCTATATAAAACATTTTCTTTTTCTTTCGAAACGATACCAGAAGAAGAAATAGCGGCGGATCTCATGAAGATCAGGATTAAAACCTTTTCGATTGTCAGGGACGTTCTGGGATTCGACGAAAAGGAGCTCACCGTATCCGATGAAATAGCCGTCACCGACGTGATGACGCTTCTGGTCAAATGCTATCCGGGACTCCTCCCCATTATGAACACGCTCCTTTACGCCCGCAATGAAGAATACTGCAGGACCGACACCGTTCTGGAGGATGAGGACACCCTCGCCATTTTCCCCCATGTGAGCGGCGGCTGACATGAAAAAAGTGATCATCCAGAAAGAGGAAATCGACCTCCGTGACTGCGTTGAAAGGCTGGGAAACGCGGCAGACGGGGCGGTGGTAACCTTCACCGGAAGGGCGCGGAACGCAAGCGGCGACAAAAAAGTTGAGTACCTGGAATACGACATATATAACGGAATGGCCATCCGGGAGATGGAAAGGATCGTCGACGAAGCGTCGGACAGATGGGCGCTCGGCTCCTGCATGGTGGTGCACCGTTACGGAAAAATATCCATCGGCGAGGCAAGCGTGTTTATAGGCGTCTCTTCCCCCCATCGCGAGGAGTCTTTCGCGTCGGCCCGGTACATAATCGACGAGATCAAGCACCGGGTCCCCATCTGGAAAAAAGAGTATTACGCCGGAGGATCCCAGTGGGTCCAGCCGCCTCCGAAACCATAAAATCACCGCGCCGAATCCACAAACAATTGACATAAATTCTCCGCTCATGGGATAATGTTAGCCTGGCAGGATACAATGAAGGATGAACTGAAAACTCTGTTCCTTATCGGCGACGGCATGGCTGATCTGCCGGTTTCCGAGCTCGGAGGAAAAACGCCCCTGCAGTACGCGCGAACTCCCAACATGGACGGCATCGCGAGGCGGGGCGTGCTCGGACTGGCGCGAACCGTGCCCGAAGGGATGCCGCCGGGAAGCGATACGGCAAACCTCTCGATTTTCGGCTACGATCCCCGGGTCTCCTATACCGGCAGAGCGCCTCTGGAGGCGCTGAGCATGGGAATAACCCTGGGCGACAACGACGCCGCATTCCGCTGCAACATCGTGACCCTGGACGGCGAAACCATGGCCGATTTCAGCGCAGACCATATCGAGTCCCCTTATTCCAGAGTGATCATACAGGAACTCTCCTCGAAAATCGGCCGAAAGGGGATCGAGCTCCATCCAGGCGTGTCCTACCGGCACATCATGGTCTGGAGGGACTACCCTCACGGCGCCCTTCCGGACACCACCCCGCCGCACGATATCCAGGGGAAGGGAATATCGCCCCACCTCCCCTCCGGCCCCGGCGCCGATGTTCTGAAGGAGATCATGGACCTTTCCGTGCGGGTGATCGCCGGCTCGGGGGCGATCCGCGGGGCGGGCGAAAAATATCGGGGAACACCGTCATCCGCCTGGCTCTGGGGATGCGGGAAACGGCCGGCCATGGAAACGCTCAATTCAAAGTTCGGGCTCAGGGGATACACCATCTCCGCGGTGGACCTCATTCACGGAATCGGGAGAGCGGCCGGCCTGGAGCCTATAATCGTACCCGGCGCCACCGGATACCTGGACACCGACTATGCCGGCAAGGCGGAAGCCGCGCTTCGGGGGCTGGAAACCGGCAATTTCGTGTTCCTCCATGTGGAATCGCCCGACGAATCGGGGCACGAGGGAAACCTGGAGCACAAGATCAGGGCCATTGAGGACTTCGACCTGAAAGTCGTGGGTCCGGTCCTCGACGGAATCGGCCGCTTCGGGCGATACGCCGTCTTGGTGATGCCGGATCATCCGACACCGGTGTCCCTGCGGACCCACACGCCTGACCCGGTCCCCTTCTGCGCCCTCTGGAGCGACGGGACCGATCCGGCCCTTTTTGGAAAAGAGGGCGCCGCCTTCGATGAGGTTTCGGCCGCGTCGACCGGCCTTTACCTTGATCACGGCCACCGCCTTATTGAACTGATCCTCAGAAAAAAACTGTGAAACCTATTGGGAGTTGCCATGAAAAAGATACTCATTTTCGGCACGCTGATACTGCTGCTCCTGGCGGCGGGTTCCGCCGCACTGATCCTTCTTGGCGACAGCGACGCAGAGGACGCGATCGAGGACTATGAAGACGGCGATTACGTAGACGCCATCGTCGAGTTCAACAGGCTCATCCCCCAGTCGGATTACGAAGCGGGCGAAAAGCTCTACTACTACCGGTGCCGTGCCATCAACGGCCTCGCGGGCCGGCTTGAGAGGGATTTCGGCGACGAGCTGAAGGCGCTGGCCCACGACCGAAAGGGGACCGGCGAATACGAGGAGGCGCGCCGCGAGGTCACCGGCGAGCTGAACCGCGTCAACGAACGGATACACGGCGACCTGGCGCTGGTGATACAGAAAAAAATGGGGAGGATCCTTTCGCGGGGACTCTTCTACAACGAATTCCTGGCAAAATACCGCGGAAGCGGCCTCGTCGAGGACCTCGATTTCGAGGAAATAAAGGAGCTTGAAAAAACCGACCCCGACCGCCAGATTGCCGCGCTGATCAACTTCTACGGCAAATACCCCAACACCGGCTACATATCGCAGATCGTCACCTCCCTTATCGAGGGGATGCAGCGCAACCGCATCAGCTTCAGCGCGGAAAAAAGTGACGTTCTCTGGGAAATCATCGCGGCCTATGTGCGCCGGTATCCCACAAGCCCGGTCACCACGAGGCTATTCGTGTCCAACGCCGACAACGTGAACCTGCGCGACTCGCCGGGACTCCAGGGAAACCGGGTCGGCAAGCTCGCAAAAGACGAGATCGTACTCCAGCTCGAAAAATCCATGGACTCGTCCCAGGTCGGCGACACGAGGGACTATTGGTATCGGATAACGTCTCTTTCCGGCACAAGGGGCTGGATATTCGGCAAATTCCTCGCTCCCATGGACCTTTCGTCCCTGAAAAGCGCGGGTGATCCGGTCGAGGAGCGCTGGGTCCTGGACGAGCGGTTCGCCGACTGGATTGATTCCAACACGCCGAAAAACTGGATGCACATCGACGGCGCGGACCCCAAGACCGTGGGATTCAGGGAGACTTCCGGAAAAAAAATAGTCCTGCTCGACGCGCCGAAGGGCTCCCGTTCCGGGCTTTTCACGCGATACGGCTCGTCCCGCGCCTTTACCGTGCGGGTTAAGGCGCGTTATATCGAGGGGAAAAGCATCACCCTCATAAACTACGGGCTCGGCAACGATTCATCGTTCTACCTGAAACTCAGCGACGAATCGGTGGACATCGCCGGAAGGACAATTCCTCTGCATACCTCGGACTGGCACGAGTACACGCTCCAGAGCGACGACGGCAAATTCGCGTCCCTGAAGATCGACGACGAAACAGTATCCGGCAGGATTACGCCGGTCAAGGTTGCCAGCCTCCCGCTCAGGGGGGTGTATGCGCTCGTGACAGACGGGACCGCCGCCGCGAAGGCCGAGCTGGAATACCTCAGGATCCGGTAAACACGAACCGGAAGCCGGAAAAGAGACCTTGCGGTCTGAAAACCAAAAGGGGGGAAGTCAGGCATAAATTCTGCATTTGTATTGCAAATCCTGTTGACAATTCTACCGTCCGGCTTTTTTATTGCCTCATTACGTTCTTTTAATATCCATGGAGGAAATCGGGTGCGAATCCCGTGCTGACCCGCAACTGTGATGCCGCGTGACCCGCGCGGATAAGCCAGATCTTCCATACTGGGATGTCTTCGAGGTTGGAGATCCAGTACCGTAACAGGCACACCTCGGGGGTGTGTTTTTTTTGCCCCCCCTCATTGAATCCCGCAGCTATTAAAAGGGCAGAAGCAATCGTAACCTTCAGGTACGATATCTGTTCAATTGTGGAGGCTGCTATGTTTAAAAAATTTTTCCCGCTGCTCACTATTTTTATGGTCGCCTTTTCGGCGGCGTCGCGCGCCGAAGAAGCGGATCCTCTTCCGGGAGAAAAAGGAAAAGGATTGGCAAGGGCCGATACCATCGTAATCACGGCGACAAAGTCAGAGATCAGCGCTCGCGAAACAGGCGCATCACTGACCGTTATCAGCGAGAAGGAGATGAAAGACCGGGTCAACAATACCCTCGCCGACTTCATCAGGACCGTTCCGGGAGTCACCGTGAGCTCCCAGTCCCGGTTCGGCGGCGTCACCTCCGCCTTCATCAGGGGGGCCAAATCGGAAAATTCCGTGATACTTGTCGACGGTGTCAGGATCAACGATCCGACCTCTCCCGGGAAATCGGCCAATATCGGTTTCATGATAACGGACAACGTGGAACGCATCGAAGTGATACGCGGGTCCATGAGCACCCTGTACGGGTCCGACGCCATGGGCGGGGTCATCAACATCATCACGAAAAAGGGCTCGGGCGATCCTTCCGTCACCATCAAGGCGGAAGCAGGCGCGTACCGCACATTCAAGGAAATGCTCGGCGTGCAGGGGGGAGACGGCAAGGCCTTCTATTCCTTCGCGGTGAGCAAGGAGGACTCGCAGGGATACAACGCGACATCCAGAACACCGGCGCGGCTCGGCCCGGTGGACGCAGACGGGTACGAGTCTATCGGTTTCTCGACCAGGGTCGGCGTGAAATCATTCCATGAAAGCCTTCTCACTCTTTCAGCCCGCTATTTTTCGGGCAGGGTGGACACGGACGACTACGATTACGGGATGAAAATGCTCGCCGACGATCCGAATTATAAAAACGAGTCAGACCAGTTTACCGCATCTACCGATTATTCCATTCCGTTGTTTAAATGGTGGGAATCCCGCCTCACGCTCTCCTACATGAGCCTGGTGAGGAGGATCCGCGACCACGCGGATGCGTACGACCCCACGGAGCTCTCCGAGGGATGGTACAAGGGGAGCACGATGAAGGCGGAATGGCGGAACCGTTTCATAATCGGGTCTGTTGATGAAATTCTTGTGGGCGCGGATTACGAGCGGGAGGGGGCGTCGTCGCATTCCTACTTTTTTTCCCCCACCGAATTCGAGCAGAAACAATCGGTGACCGCAGCTTACGCCCAGAACCATCTGAAATTGTTTGACCGCATATTCATCATCTCCGGTGTCCGCTACACCGCCCCGGACCGTTACAGCTCGGCGGTTTCATTCAGTTTTTCCGGTTCCATCATCCTGCCTTATACGGAAACACGGCTTAAAGGAAATTACAGCACCGGCTTCAGGACCCCGACTCTCTATCAGACCTACACGCAGATACAGAACCGAAGCCTGGGGACCGCGGTGCCCGCGCTTTCACCCGAAAGAAACGCGAGCTATGACATCGGCCTCGAGCAGCCCCTCTTCAACGAAATCGTCGTTGCAGGCGTTACCGGTTTCTGGATCGATTACGACCGCCCCATTCTCTTCCAGACTGCCGGTGCTATGCCTCCCTACGGCTACTACTACAACGGCCTCCTCGGCGCCAGCTCGCGGGGCGTGGAATTCACCCTGACCGCCAGTCCCCTGGACGAGCTTGAAATCACGGGAAGCTACACCTTTACCGTATCCCGCGACAACAGCACCAACCGCGAGTTTATCCTGCGGCCGAGGCACCAGGCCGCGCTCACGGCCAACTATGTGCTGCTCGAAAGGGTAAACATCAACGGAACGCTCCTCTATGTCGGAGAACGCCTCGATGCCAGCAACAGGTACATAAACGCGTACTACCGCCTTGACGCCGCGGTCACCGTCAGGGTGTGCGGCGCCCTGCAGGTGTTCGTGCGCGGCGAAAATCTCCTCAATGAGAATTACGAGGAACAGCTGGGATATCAGACTCCGGGTATTTCCTTTTACGGAGGGTTCAGGGGCACCCTGTGACCTTTTCCGGCCGGTATTCACTTGACAGCCCTTCCCCTTCGCGCTACAGAGTACATGTGTACTGACGGAGGGGAAGGGAATGAATACAGGAAAAGGCATCGCCGCGCAGGAGATCATCAGGACAGTGGAAAAACTGCCCAAGGGCTCGACGCTCCCCAAGGAGGGCCCCTGCCTTGTCCTCTACGCAAAGGTGAATTCGCCCGGCGACACAGTGATACTCAAAGGCAAGAAGGAATACGCGCTTGTCCATTTCGATTACGACGCTGAATATCTCGATCTCGATGAGAAAAAATGCGGTTGGCAGGTAGCCACCGAGGGATCGAGGACCGCGGTCACCATGATTTTCAATCAGGCGGGCAGCCCGTACGTCATGAGCCTTTCCCTCCACCACAGCCTTGATGAAAACATGCAGTTTCTGGATTACCTGAAATCGGGAAAACCGGTGACGGTATATTTTCTGAGCTTTATCTACGGTGAAATTGTAAAAGAAAAGACTTCGCGCTTAAAAATGCCGAAAAATGCCGCCGGCGGCATAACAATATGAGGGACCTTTTCACACCGTGTTTCTGAATCTTTTCCTCCGGGTTAATGCGCGGCAGAGCCAGGTGCCGTCATTTTCTCAATCCATGGCACTCCTGATCTTTGCAAATGACCATAAAAAAAGGGGCACCCGAAGGAGCCCCTTTTTCCTGGCATAATAAATTTTCCTATTCCGTCGGGGTGTTGCAGAAAACCGACTCGTTTGTTTTTGCGACAGACGCCTCGTCGTTCAAGAGAGCCTCGATCCTTCCGAAATATTTCGGGAACTCCGAACCGAGGAAGAACTGGCTTGAGAGCACACGCCCGTTGTAGAAGGCCGCTTCCATGTTGTCCGCGAGAAGGGCTTCGCGCTCCTCCCCTTTCTTGTCACCCACAAGCTCCTTCATCTTCGGAGTCGCGCGCACCAGGCCCCAGAGCGCCATCCAGGCGTAGGTGAGCATGGTGAAGGCCTCCTGGAGCGGAGTGGCGTTGGCGAAAATATGCAGAAACTTGCCGCCCGCCATCGCCTGCTTGAGGGATTCAACAACCTTGTCCATTTCGGCGACACCGCGTTCGAGGACGGCCGCGTACTTGCCGTCCACGACCCCTTTTGCCGCGGCGATGGTCTCATTGATCCGCTTCTTGTATACAGTGTAGTTGTACTGCTCCTTGTCCATGAGAAGCTTTCTCATGGTGAGGTCCATTGACTGGATTCCATTGGTCCCTTCGTACAGTGAAAGGATTTTTGCGTCCCTGGCGTACTGCGCGACGGGATACTCCTCGATAAATCCGTATCCGCCGTACACCTGGATGGCCATGCCGGTGACGTCCCACGATGTGTCGGTGTTTCCGGCCTTGTTGATCGGAATCAGGAAATCCAGGACCGCCTGCGCTTCCTTCTTCGCGTCCCCTTCCAGAATATGTGCAAGGTCCGCCTGAAGCGCACAGTAGTAATGGAGCGCCCTCATTGACTCGACTTTCGATTTCATGCTGAGGAGCATTCTCTTCACGTCCGGATGGTTGATGATGGTGACGCCCTTCGCTTCCGGATTCAGCATCTGGGTGACATGGACCCCCTGGGTCCTCCCCTTGGCGTAGGTGGCCGCGTGCATGTAGGCGGCGCTGGACACCGACATCCCCTGCCCGCCTACGAAATGGCGCGCTTCGTTCATCATCTGGAACATGATCTTCATACCTTTTCTCTGCTCGCCCATGAGGTACCCTTTGCATTTTCCCTCGTCGCCGAAGCTGAGCGAACAGGTGGCCGATGCGGTGATGCCCATCTTGTGCTCGATTCCGGAGCAGACCACGTCGTTATCGTCTGTGAGCGTGCCGTCTTCCTTGTAATTGGTCTTGGGCACCATGAATATCGATATTCCCTTGGTTCCGGAGGGGTCATTCTCGACCCTGGCGAGGACCGGATGGATGATGTTCTTGTAATAGTTGTTGTCGCCGGAAGATATGAAAATCTTGGAACCGGTGATCTTGTATTCGTTGTCCTTCACATGGACCGCCTTGGATTTCAGCGCGCCCACGTCGGAACCCGCATCCGGTTCGGTCAGGCACATGGTGCCTCCCCATTCACCTGAAAGTATTTTCTCGATGATGAGATCCTTGTCGGGACCGGTATAGAAGTTTTTCACCAGGTTCATGGCGCCGATGGAAAGCATCGGATACATGGTGAAGGCGACGCTGGCGCAGGAAAAGTAATCGGTTGCCACCGCAAAAATCACCTCCGGCATTCCCATGCCGCCCATCTCCTGGGGTACAGCGATGCCGAGAAAACCCGCTTCATGATATGCGTCGAGTCCGGGAAAGTATTCCTCGGGTATGATGACTTCCTTCGTGTCAGGTTTGTATATCGCGTGTTTCTTGTCCGCGGCGGAATTGATCGGATATACCTTCTCAACCGCGATAGTTTCGGCCAGATCGATTACGCTTTCAAATGTCTCTCTGTCAAAATCCGCGAATTTGGGGTATTTAGTAAGAGAATCCATCTCAAGCATTTCGAAAAGAATAAAACGAACGTCCCTTGAATCAACAATAGGATTAACAGCCATGGGAACCTCCTGATCGATTTTTTTTATGGATAGCCGCTCATATCTGAGCATAAAGTGCCTGATTTATACACATTCTATATCCGGCTGTATATTTGTCAATAAATGTTGCTTTTCAATCGGTGAAAATCTTGCCTCAGGGACCGGGATGTTCATATACCCCGGTAATCACCGCGTTCCCCTTCACGAACGGAAAAAATTTGATTGCGCGAAGCCGCGATATCACTTCTCATGTCCGAGTATACCGATAGCTTCCACAATTGCACAAGGAGACCGGGAAATGATAAAACGGGACCCGATGAAAATATCTGATTTTACCTGCCTGATGTGCGGCTCAAACCTTGGCTTGACCCTGGATGCAGTCTCAGTGGGTGACAACGAAGGGACCTGTCCGATGTGCGCCGAACCCTACAGGGTGAATATAACTGATTCCGAAATGGAAGATTTCATCGCCCTGGACAATAAATGCAGCTGACGCGGTCATTCTCCGGAAAGTCTTTTTTTAAGCCGCTCCATAACCGATAGCGGGTCCGTCACAAAAAGCCTCGTGCCGGCGATAATGTCAAGAAACCCCACTTCATTGCCGTACCGCGGTATAAGATGCTGGTGGAGATGTGCGATGCTTTCGCCGCTGCCGCGACCCATATTGAAGCCCGCGTTGAACCCCGATGGGCCGTATTCCTCGGTTATCGCGGAAATGGACCGGCACATAATCCGGTGCATCTCCGCCGCCTCGTCCTCGTTCAGGTCCCGCAAGTCCTCGATATGCCGTTCAGGAAAAATCATGATCTGTCCGGGATTGAAAGGATAGAGGTTCACGCAGACGATCATTCCGCCGCCCCGGCATATTTCAAAGCTCTCAACGTCCGGATTGCGGTCACGGATGGCACAGAGGATGCAGGGGACCGCGGGTTTTTTCCCCTTCAGGTATTTCAGCTTATCGGTGTTGAAAAGATACCGCCACATGGTTCAGACCGCCGCACGGGTCAGCGCCTTTTAAGATACATCCAGATCGTGTAGAATGTGATGCTGAGCACAAAACCGACGCCGAAGATGGAAGTAAGGATATAGAGCGCGTCTATGCGCCGGATGCCCCCGATTTTTACGGTAAGCTCGCTCTCAAGATTGGCGATACTCAGCCCGATCACCTGCCTCATCATGCCGGTTTCCCTGGAGAGGGAGTCGCGTTCCAGGTCGGATTTCGCATCCTGTATTTTCGGAAGCCACAGGGTATAATTCCCGTACTCTCTTTTGATCACGGTGATCCGTTCCTCAAGATCAGTCACCTTGATGCTTCTTGATTTCAGATAGGCCACCTGTTTCTCCAGCGAGGTTATCCTCTCCTCCAGGGCCCTGTCGTGCTGCCCGTCGGCGGCCGGCGCCCACCGGGGAATGAAGATCAGCATGCATGCCAGGATCAGCACCGATGCCCGGGCCGTCATATCAGGTCGTCGCTGTAAGGCCTTACTCATGGTTATCCCTCTCCCCAAGTCCCGTCCCGGCTACATCACGGCCGGCAGTTTATAGAATCCGATTATCAGCAGGAACACCGTCAGGATGATGTTCGTATAAACCCCGGCGATCACATCGTCAATTAAAATACCGAATCCTCCCCTGATATTCTCCAGCCTTCCCGCAGGATAGGGTTTCAGGATGTCGGTGAGCCTGAAGAGTAAAAACGCCCCTATCAGGACATGCCAGCTGAAAGGATGGAACAGGATGCTTACCCAGTACCCCAGGACCTCGTCAAGGACAACCTGCGGAGGGTCTTTGACCCCGAAGTAAACCTCGCCCGCGCCGCAGAGGAAAATGGCGGGAACGAACAGGACCGCGGTCATGACGCCGTTGATTACGGTGCAAAAATCGCCGAACAGAAAAAACTCTGCGGCAAAGATTGCCGCGGCGAGCCCGGTGGCGACCGTCCCCGGCGCAGCGGGGGAATACCCGGTATACAGGGCGGTAAATAGAATCTTCTTCACGTTCATTTATCGGGGACCTGCTTTTTTTCCGGAAGGAAAAGGCGCCAGTTCACGAAGAGATACCGGAACCCGGAGAGGGCGGTCAATATCGTCACTCCGAGCATGATCCAGTAGGGGATCGATTTGTGCGTGGGCGCAAACCCGGTGATTCTCACTATGTATATCATTATGATTATAAAGATGGACGTCATCTGAAACACCGTCTTCACCTTCCCGAATTTACTGGTTCGAAGCGGCGTCCCTCTTTTAATGGCGAGATACCGCATCACCGTAATGAGAATGTCCCTCCCCGCTATGATCAGGATCATCCAGAAGTCAAAAACCTCCAGATAAGGGTCCAGTACTATTATCACCGCGAGGGACGAGAGAACCAGAAACTTGTCGGCCAGCGGATCGATGAATTTGCCGAATTCCGACTCCTGGTTGAACCTTCTGGCCGTCCATCCGTCCAGGATATCGGTGAAGGACGCCAGCGTAAAGACGATCAGCGCGCCGATCCACCCGTTCAGCGACTTAAGGTACATCAGATATATAAACAGGGGGATCAGGACAATGCGGGAGATTGAAAAGAAATTTGGTACATTGATAATCCGTTCACGGAATTTCAAACAGGTTCTCCATAGAGATCGTATTCAGCGGCCCCGGTAACCAGCGCCGGAACTATAGACTTAATGCGGGCGTCCCGGGCGGTCAAGTAAAAAATCCCGTCCACTTCAGGCGCGTCGTATTCGCTCCTCCCCAAAAAGGTGCGTTCATCGAGCCGTTCCT
This sequence comes from Spirochaetota bacterium, assembly GCA_041737965.1. Lineage (GTDB taxonomy): Bacteria > Spirochaetota > UBA4802 > UBA4802 > UBA5550 > JAFGJK01. The sequence continues at coordinate 234,680 of JBGSQT010000032.1, forward strand.
CCACCAGCACCGGCACCGTGGTCCCTATCATCCCTTCCAGCTTTCCCGCGGAAATCTTCCTCTGAAGGGCCATGAGTTTTCTGTACCTGTCCCTTTTCAACTTGTCCGGGACCCCGTCTTTCAAGGCGGCGGCCGCGGTCCCCTCTTCGGGGGAATAGCTGAAGGCGCCGGCCTTGTCGATCGCCGCCGCCTTTAAAAACGCCATCAACTCGCCGAAATCCTCCTCCTCTTCTCCGGGATAACCCACCATGAAGGTGGACCGTATGCGTATCCCCGGGACCGCGTCACGCAGCCGCCCGATTAGCGCAAGGTGGGATTCCGCGTCCCCTTTTCTCCCCATGGAGCGGAGAATGCGTCCGCTGGCGTGCTGAAAGGGTATGTCAATGTACTTCGCGACCTTCGCATTTTCCGCGACAGCCCTGATGATCCTGCCGTCGAGGTGATCCGGGTGGCAGTAGAGCAGGCGTATCCATTTCAGCCCCTCAATCCGGGAAACCGATTCGATGACGTTTTCGAGCCGAAGCCCGCCGTGCCGGTACGCGGCGATGTCCTGCGCCACGATGTCCAGTTCCACCGCGCCCAGGGCAACCGCGTCATTGGCGTCGCGCAGGATGGTTTCGAGCGGAAAGGAACGGTTCCTGCCCCGAATGAGGGGGATGGCGCAGTAACTGCAGCGGTTTGAACAGCCGTCGGAAATTTTCAGATACGAGTACGAGAGCCCCTCGACAATGGGGGCCCTTCTGCCCCGCCCTTCTCCCCCCGCCTCGATATCAAAGGCACGGCAGAGGCGGGCGGTGAATTTTTCGTCCGGAATTCCGTAGATGAGGTCGATTTCGGGCATCTCCTCCACGAGCTCCCTTCTATACCGTTTCGTGAGGCACCCGACCGCGACAGTGCGCGTCCTGAATTTTTTACATGACACCCCGGCGGCAGTACCGAAGGGCTTGTCCGCGCCTTCCCCGGAACGCTCGGCCAGTGTCGATGCGTCGAAAAGCGCCTCGATCGATTCCTCTTTCGCAGGAGTGATAAAACCGCAGGTGTTGACGATGATGATATCGGCGCTGTCGATGGAGTCCGCCCTGCTGAAACCGGCCGCCGCCATGTCTCCATTGATGCGCTCGGAATCGACAAGGTTCTTGGAACAGCCGAGGGAGATGACGGTGTATGTCAGATCGGATGAATAGAACATTACCGGCCGCGACTATACGGGTCTATTGCTGCGGATTCCGTCGTGAGGGCGCAGATGCGGCGCCGGTGCCGGCAGATCGGAAAAACACCGCGGAAAATGCCGGTCACCAGTCCAGGATCACAATATGGTACATGTTGGGATTGTTCACGTCGCGCTTCCAGCGGATTACCTTGTTCACCACCTGCCCGGGCGCGCCAAAAGATTTAAAGTCCTTGCCGTTGATGCGGGCTTTCATCCCGCCCGCGTTGCCGATTTTTATCTGGATATTGTCGATCGCCTCCCAGCGTTCCTTGGAACCTTCCGGCATGAAACTGCGGAGCTTTCGGACGCCGTCAAGGTATAGTTCTATAAAAGACTTCTGGCTGAACTCCGCCTCCACGATTATCTTAAGGCTCTGCTTGTTGGTGGCAATCACGGTGGTATTGTCCCCCTTCATCAACGGCTCTTCTTTCTCGGGGGCCTTTTCAACCACCACGGACTCATCCTTTTCACCCAGGGCGACCATGATGCTGGCCCTGTTTTCCGTGAGGCCTTTCAGCGTAAACTGGACGTCTCGGGGACAGCCCGCGATTTTCATCGTCTTGGGGCTGTCCATTTCGATTCTTTCCACGATTTTTCCGGGGGTTATTTCAAGGTCAACGCTGCCGGTGCCGATCTCCTTCAAGATAAACACCACTTCCTTGTTATCAACGAGAAACTGGACCGCTTCCTTTTTGTACACGAGAATCGAGCCCCTGTTGTTGGTCAGCGCCAGAATCCTCAGGTTTTCGATCTCCTTGTTTTTCTCGCCGTATTCGTTTCTGATATCCTCAAGAGATTCCTGGTGGGAGATGTCCACGTCGGACACGCATGCAAGTCGGAACAGAGTCATCAACGCCAGAACGGCGACGACCACTCCGGCGACATAAAACAGGTTCCGGTAACGATTGAACAGCGACGACGCGATCATGGAAAATGAAGAATTGGTGGGCCTGGTGAGCTCCTCAAGCGGGGTCGCGCTTTCACCTATCTTATACCCCTTGTAGGCCTTCACAATCGCCTCGACGTCGAGCCTTAGAAATTCCGCGTAATTTTTCAGAAACCCGATAAGGTATGTTTCGCTGGGGAATTTGTCGAATTTTTCCTCTTCAAGCGCTTCTATATAAAGAGGGTTGATGTTTGTCTCTTTAACAACTTCCTTGATGGTAAGTTTTTTCGCCTCCCTGGCGGACCTGAGTTTGTCACCTATACTGTCCAAGGATCACTCCTCCGAAATCATCGGATTCTTTATTATTCTCGCCCGGGCAGGAGTATCAAAGCGGAAAATGCTCGCTGGATGATTGACGTTTGTACGAATATTCGAAAAAGATATCTCAATAACCTTACCCGATGACGTTTCGCCTTTCGCCTTTGTTATAAAATAATCCTCGGATATCCATAACTGCAGGGTCCTGAATCCGCTTCTGGACTCCCGTTGTTTCAGATAGAGAGTGTAGTACTTTTTACCGTCGCTCTGGGTCTCGGGCTGGTCCTTTGAGGCGAAACGGTAATGATACTTGGCGAAAAGCCTGGTGAGCCCGCTTTTGGTATTCGAGGAAAATAGGCCCGCATCGGCCTTGAGGGACTGTTCGGCAACGACGTTCATTGAGGGAATATAGATCCACATCACTTTGCCGTTGGATACGATCCTCTGTCCGGGCGGCTGATTGAATTCAATAAGGAGCCTGTCGGAGGCGCGATATTTAATTACGCCGCTCTGCGCCTTCATCTTTCCCGTTTTTTGCGAGACCACGGAAAAATCCGCCTGATACGAATCGAGATTACCGAATTTCTGTTTCACCTTCTGAACAATATCGCCCACGGTTATGAAATCAAACTGATATGCCTGTACCCCGGTTGAGGCGACAAATGCGGCAAAAAGAGCGGTCAGCGCCACGATGTATTTTTTCAATGCCATAATCTACCATTAAATACGCCGAAAATCGCCTTCATCTTCGGTTTACGGCGTGTTTCCTAACATAACATGCCCGAAAAAGGGACTCTGTTTTTGAGGGATTCTGCACTTCCATGTTTCATGTCAACAAATAAATTGATAAAGGGAAAAGTCAACCGTAAAAAATGATTTTCACATCCAATATTGCCAAATACGCCCCCGGCTTGGGGTTAATTTTTTACATGAGATGTTAAAAAAAACGGATATTTACTTTACAAATATATTAATGCTCTGTACTCTGCAAAGAATGGCACACGGGCCCTCCCGATATGGAAATACTGATCAGCGAAATCTGCCATGCTGAAAGACGAAATCTCAGGGACCGAAATTCTAATAAAATGGGACGGTAAATGAAAGCTATATTTATCGGTGTTGGGAACTCGAGGTTTCACGAATATGACCTTCTGGACCTCAAACGCGACGAAGAATTCAACAGAGTGATAACCGAATATAAAATTCTTGAATCCCCGGTCATCTTCTTCTCCGCCGGAGATTCAAAGATCAAGGAAATTCTAATAAAAAAAGACCCCTCATTTTCCGCATAAACCGGCTGTACGCCGGAGTCCTCCGGCCCCTGCCGTTTTCAGGCCGACAGGTGATGAGAGCAGCTGATCTCCCGGTCGATTTCAACGATTGCGTAAAGTCCGTTATTGGCGCTTCCGGGATTAAAAAGAAGCGGAATCCCCTCCCGCAGATACTTGATATGCGTGTGGCCGAAAAGGACGATGTCCGCCCCGACTTTTTTCGCCTCTTTCTCCAGCAGATATAAGCCGTTATGCGCACCGAAAAGGTCTCCATGGGTTATCATGAATTTTTTATCGCCAATGACCGTGTGGATTATACGCTCACCCGTCAATCCCCTTCCGACATCGACATTTCCGGTGACGGAAAGGACGGTTGCCTCACCCGGGATGTTCACATGCATCAGGTCGTTCACTCCATCGCCGCAATGGACCAGATAATCGAAATGTTTTTCCCTGTCGATGATGCGGCGGAGCCTCTCGGCATTGCCGTGGCTGTCGGAGACCACAAGTATTCTTGTCACAGCGTGTTACTTTCCCTGGAGCATCAGCATGGTGCAGTCGTCATTAATCCTGAATTCGCCGCCGTCGAGGCGTTCACGAATCTTAAAAAGTTTTTCCCGCGGCGTGGCGCTTCGGTTTTGCAGAACTTCAAGCATCATATCTTTCCCCTTCGGCGCGTCCTGATCTCCCATAACGTCAAGGATGCCGTCCGTATAGACGAAAAGCGCATCCATGCTGCCCATCGGCAGCTCGTGGGTATTGAAGGTGCTGTTTTCTATGGGGCCGAGAAAGGAATCATTCCCCGGAAGCTCAACGACCCTGTTTCCTTGGAGATAATACGGCTTCGGATGCCCGGCGTTGGTATAACTCAGCACCCCGTCCGCCACGTTGACGACGCCGAGAAACATTGTCACGAATGTTTCAATGGGAAGGTTTCCGAAAAGCTCCCTGTTCATGAACGCAAGTATCTCGTCGGGCTTTTCAGTGACTTTCAGGGCGTTTCTGAACACCATTTTCACGATCGCGGTATAGAGCGCGGCTGAAATGCTGTGCCCCGTCACGTCGCCCACAAAGAACACAACATTGCCGTTTCTAAACTGAATGTAATCGTACAGATCGCCGCCGATGTCCGAAAGGGGTTTGGCCCAGGTGAGAATTGTCAGGTCATCGGTAATCATCTCGGGTTTCGGGAACAGATATTTTTGAAGCTTCTTCGCGATAAAGAGCTCCACTTTGATGAATTCATTGAAATTGATCATCTCGCCAATCTTCAGACCGTTTTCAACCCTTTTGAGCATCACTTCGGAATGTTCAGGTTTTGTGATAAAATCGTAGGCTCCCAGCTTGTAGCTTTCTATGCGGTGGGTCGTTTCGGTGCTGCCGGATATCATAAGCACCGGCACATTGGTAAGGTCATTTTCCCTGATGTAACGCAGGAAGTCGAAACCGTTCATTTCCGGCATGTTCATGTCCAGCATTATCAGGTCAACCGGGGCGGCTTCAAGCAGGGATATCCCCTTTTTCCCGTTGGAGGCCTCAACCACCTCGTACCCGTTTTTTTCGAGTATCCGTGAAATTACTTTTCTTACGGATTCCTCGTCATCGATAACCATGATTCTTTTTTTCACAAAAGAAACCCCATGCTCGAAGCATATCCGCAATTTTACCGCGGTCAATCACTATTTACCGGCATGAAGAAACGAGGAGTGCGACCCGACACAGGCGATTGATCAGGGTATCCGGAGAGTGCCCTCAATCACGCATTTTTACGCTTTTCGTAAAAAAACGCCCCCCATCCCATGAGGGAGATGAGCAGGAAAAAAAACATGGTGTATTTCCCCAGACTGGACCCCTCCATCCTGCGTCTCAGAAGGTCCTCCATCGCCCTGATGTCGGTGTCAAGGAATTCATCTCCGGTATACACCTTCCGGTCGAATTCGCGAATATATGATACAAGGGCCGTCGAATCGGAATCAAAGTTTTGATAACGCGCGAAAATCTGCGCGTTTCTAAGAAGGCGGTACGCTTCCCGAAAATTCTGATTGATGTCCTCGGTTGAAGAAAGGAGCGTATCCACTTTCGGCTCCACCACCAGAATCGAATAAAACGAAACCGCACCTACCAGAATACCGATCGCCAGTGTGGTTATTGCAAAAGAGAGATAGATCTTGCTGTCATCAAACTTCTTCATGTTGCGGTCCTTTTCATTATCATTGTTTTCCGTATCGGGGACAACACATCGGCCCCCCCGAGAGGGACCGATCAAAGGCGAATAACCGCCGATAGATTTGAATTGGCCTACGGAATTTTGAAATACCTTAATATAAGAAAGAATCATTTCGTCAAGTAAAATATCCCCCCCCTTCCCGGCTGGCGCGGTGAATTCAATTCACGCACTCCGGGCACATCGCGACCCGGGCCGAGTTGACCGGGATGCAGGATCATTTCATTTATACTTGACAAATTCACCCGAGGCACGGCAATGAATCGTGTACATGAAATCAGCGAATGCCGAACAGCCTGGAGGGAGCGGGATGTCTGTAAGATATATACGATCTATTATTTATTTCTGCATCGCCTTTATAATCGCGTCTGCGGTGTTCTGCTCGACGGAAAGGGAGGAGGGCGTGGCCTCGGTCAGCCGGGACACAAAGCTGAACGACATGGCCCGCTTTCTCGCCGGGAAAAAAGTGGGCCGGGAGTCGCCCCTGCTCCATTTCTCGGAAACGGAGTTCTATGCGCAGTATCGCCGCCAGATAAATGACGGCTTCAACAGTTTTCAGCGGCCCAACATGGAATCAATGAAAGCATGGTGGAAAAATCATGCGCCGGACAGGCGTTTCTCCACGGTGCTCTATCCTTTCAGCGGTCCCGACATCCCGCACGCCCTCGCGTTCTTTCCCGATGCGGACACCTATATCCTCTTCGGACTTGAAAGCCCCGCGCCGCTTCCGGACCCCTCGAACGTCACCGAGGAGGAATTGAAAGGGGGCCTGAACAGCATACGCCAGTCCCTCGGCACCATCCTGCACATGAATTTTTTCAGGACCGAGGGGATGGCCCAGACGCTGCGGAACAAGCGGTTCAACAGCATCGGGACAATGCTGATGTTTTTCCTCGCGCTTCACGACTATGAGATAACAGGTGCGAAAAGGATAGTTATCGACGGAAACGGCGAGATCGCTCCCGGCTCCGCAGATGACGACGCGATCAGGTGGGAAAACCCTCCGAAATCCAGGATTCCGGGCATTGAAATAACCTTCAGGAAAGACGGGGGCCGCCAGCAGACGGTCAGGTATTTCATGCTCAACGTGATCGACTACTCCCTTGACACGAAAAATTTCGGGTTCACTCAATTTCTAAACAAGGCCGCCCCGTTTGCCACGGTGATAAAGTCCGCCTCCTATCTTCTCCACAACACCAGGGCGAAGTTTACCCGCATAAGGAACGCGGTTATCATGGGGAGCGATTATATCGTGCAGGACGATTCCGGGTTTCCCATCGAAGACTTTGCCGGCAAGGGATGGGAGGTCGGATATCACGGGTTCTACAGCAGGCCGATACCGCTGTTCGCCAACAGGATGCAGCCTGAACTGAAAAAGGAGATGGAGGCAAAATCCACCGGCCCTCTGCCTTTCAGCTACGGGTATAATTATCAAATTGGCAAATCAAACCTCATGACCATCCGCAGGACAGAATCGAAATGATCGCTCACGCGCGGCGAGTGCGGCTCAAGGCGCTTTCAGCGCCAGCCTCACTTCCGGGGGATTGTCCCTGAGTTCCATCAGCTTCCGTTCGCCCATCTCCGATATCACGACAACTGCTTTTTCGTGCCTTACCAGTTCCGCGTTAAAATCGTATTCGTCCACGGAATAATCCACCCAGAACAGCACAAGGCGCTGAAAATGCTCCGCCAGGTGGGGGAGCATGGCGATCGACATTGAATCCCTGAACATGACCCCTCTGGGGAGCGACGCGTCGTTTGTTTCCATGGCGCACAACGCTCCCTGATACTTTGTTTTATTGGCCAGCCGGGAAGCGTAGAAATCGCCCCCAACCGGGACGGTGCGGGCCTTTAAGGGACGGCGCGGCACGAGCCTGTATTCATTGATGCGGAGCCTTCCGTTGATCCCCAGAATGAGCGCGGTATCTCCGCCGTCGGAAACATACGGCTCAATCCGATAATTTGACGCGGGAATAGAACTCATCCCCGGAAACCAGCCGGTGAGGCGCTTCATAATTTCCCGGTAGCCCGCAAATCCGCCCAGGTCGTTCCAGTGCGTGTCGACCTTGAAATAGGTGTAGACGGCGGTGTCGCGGGGAAATAATCCGTCCGTCGGAAAGCTGCGAAGAGGGCCCCTCAGGTCTATGAATTCGACGGTGCTGAAGTTCCGAAGGTATTCCACAATCTGATCGAGGTTGGATTTCGCCCGCACCTTCCTCAACCATTCCGGAAGGAATTCCGGATAAATGGTGTCCTTGTTGGGCACTACGACAAACAGATACCTCATCCCGTAAAGCCTGCAAAAGGACTGACGCTCCTCAAGGATTGTTTTTATTCTTAAAAGCGCCTCATCGGAAAGGGGCTGCGCGGTCGTATACTGGTCGAAGGAATTGCCCCCGGCCCAGTAGACCCATCCGCCGTTTCCGACAACGACATTCTTTCTGCTGAATCCTTTGATGCCGCGGAGCATGATGAGGTTGTGCGCGAGCCGCAATGAGTTCAGGAACCGGTGATAGCCGCCCACATGCTCACGGATGCGGGACACCGCCCCCGCGCCGGTCACTTTTTGAGCCTGCCCACCGCTCACAGTCGCGCTCCCCTTTACGCTGTCTAACAGGATACCGGCTCCCGGAAGAAACACCGCTGCGAGGAAAAATACGACAAGGATTTTTTTTGCTTTCTGAGTTTTCATCTTTTCCGCTTACCTGAAATAGACGTGCCAGAAGGGTACCGGGGTTTCTGCCGACATTCTTATTACGGATAATCCCAAAAGGCCGGCCAGTAGCGATACTTTTACATACCGGTACAATTTCAAGAAAAAACCTCTCCAGAGGGCGCTATTTTTCTCCAGAAATCCGGTTATCCCCGCATCGATTATGGGACATAACGGAAACGACCCCATGAGACCGAACGCAAATGCGATTGCGGTATCTGTCTGCACATAGTAGAAAATATGGTTTTCCGGACCGCCGGAGGCGAACCCGTACATCGCCAGAAAATAATCCCCGGCATCTCCCGGATTCTGGGTTCTGAACAGCACATACCCTGACATCATTACCAGCATCGTATAAAGCCACCGTAGAGGCTTGACCCCTATACGGGCCGTGCGCATGAATCCGGCACGCTCCAGGGCCGCAAACAGGCCGTTCCAGAGACCCCATAGCATAAAATTCCACCCTGCCCCGAACAGCAGGCCGCCCGCGGCGAAAACGATCCCCAGATTGACATACGTTCTGACCGGCGATCTTCTGCTCCCTCCGAGAGGCAGGTACAGATAGTCCCTCATCCAGTCGCCGAACGTGATACACCATCGCCGCCAGTGCTCACGAATGGAGAGCGCGGCAAAGGGATACCTGAAGTTTTCGGGAAAATCGAAACCGAACATTCTTCCGAGCCCTATTGCCATGTCGGCGTACCCTGAGAAATCGAAATAGAGCTGAAGCGAAAAACAGAGGATGCCCGCCCATGCCAGCTGGGTTGTGAGGCTCTCGGCGGGGAGCGCGAATATTCTATCGGCCGCAACCGCCAGCGTGTCGGCGATCAGAATTTTTTTCCCGAACCCCACAATAAACCGGGACGAACCGGCAAAGAATTTTTCCGCGGTTATCACCCTATCCCCGGCCAGACCGTCGGCGCTGCGGTACTTTTCAATCGGTCCCGCGATAATTTTCGGAAACATTGAAATGAAGAGCGCCGTTTTGATCGGGTCTTTCAGGGCCGGGGCATCCTTTCGGTAGATATCCACAAGATACGACACCGCCTCAAAGGTTATGAACGTAATACCCATGGGAAGATGGATGGAACCTCCGGCAAAAGGAGAGGGAATTCCGGGTACGGCCAGCAGCGCGGTCGCCCGATTGATTTCAGCGATAAGGAAATTCGCGTATCTGAAGTATACCAGTACGGCAAGGTTAAGGGAGATCGCCGCTCCCAACACCGCGTCTCTCCCCGGGCTGTCAGCCATGTCATCCAGCCGGAGGCCGAAACCGTAATTGATGGCTGCCGAAAAAAGCAGCAGCCATGCGTATGCGGGATCCCCCAAGATGAAAAACAGAAATCCTGCAGCCAGAAGCCAGAGATTACGGTATCTGTTTCCGAGAATAAAATGGACCGCCAAAACAACCGGAAAGAATACGAAAAGAAATTGCGCGGAATTGAAGGCCATGCCGACTCCTTACCCTTTATCGACTGGATATGGAAATAAAAGAGGCCGTCATTTCCGGGACGGCCTCTTTGTTATTTGAACACTTTCCTGTTCACGGATTATTTTTTCTTCATCATTAACCTGTCGATGATATACAGCGGCACGCCCAGCAGGAGCACGCCGATGCCGAGAATCGCTCCTTTTCCAGAGAACTTCCCAATGTCAGGCAGGAGAAAAATGTACGACACGCTGCTCTGAAGCATATAGAGGCAGATAAGACAGAAGAGAATCGGGGTCAGCGGATACAGGGGCACCCTGAACACCCTCGGCTTGTCCGCGTCCTTTCTTCTGAGAACAAACACCGATACGCCGGCGAGAAAGAAAAAGAACCAGAAGACCGGCGCGGTGTAGGCGACCATGGTTTCGAAACCCGTATCAACGCTGATAAGGGTCCCCACTGCAACCAGAACCATGGCGATAACCGCCTGAATGATTAGCGCAACCACCGGCGTGCCGGACTCTTCCTTCCACTTGCCGATGAAACCGAGGACCCTGAAGTCCCTTCCCAGTGCGTAATTGCTCCTGGCACCCGATATTATCGTCGCGTTCATGGTGCTCAGTACCGCAAAGACGATGCAGAAAGTGATAAAAGGAACATACTGCGGCCCCACTGCCGTGGACACCAGGTCCTGCGCCACGTTTCTCGACTGGGACATTCCCTGCAGTCCGAGTATCCTGAGATAGGACCAGTTGACCAGCAGGTATATCGCCGTCACCGCGGAGAGGCCGATGACCAGTGACCTTACTATGTTTTTCGCCGGATTTTTTATCTCCGCGGACACGTAGGCGGACTCGTTCCATCCTCCGAACGCGAGGAGGACGAACACCATGGCGAGCCCCAGGCCGGGAAGCGACTGCGGCGCCCCCGCGGCTGCCGGCACGGTCGGGGCCGGGGTGCCGAAAATTCCTATGCTGATTACGGTGATCAGGCCGGCAACGATCGCGATGGTGAAGAGGTTCTGCGCCCATTTCCCGAGCACGATCCCCCCGATGTTGATTCCGGTGAGAAGCGCCACCGTCATCAGGGCGTAAAGGGCCGATGAATACGCACCCAGGGGCCACACCCCGGTGAGATAATCGCCCAGAAAAAATCCGAGAAAGGCGATCGATCCGGTCTGTATCACCGACATTCTCGCCCAGGCGAAGAGAAACGACATGCCTCCGCCGAAGGCGCGGTGTATGAAGAAATAATCGCCCCCCGCGTTGGGATAGGTGGAGGCAAGCTCAGCGTAGCAGAGCGCCCCGATGATCGACATCACTCCTCCGGCAAGCCAGGTGAGCATGAAGATAGTTTCATTCGCGGAATTCCCTGCCACCATACTGGGAAGTTTGAAGATGCCCGAACCTATGACGATGCCCACCGTAATGGCGATCACATCGAAAAGGGACAGGGTCTGTTTCGGCTGAGTCGTGCTGTTTTGGCTCATGATTGCGGTGTTCCCCCTGAATATTTTGTGTTCTGTAAAAGGCCAGATTCGGGCAATAATGGGGGGGGACATAATGTTTTGCAAGTATTATTTGCACAACAGAAGGCCCGGCGGGAGCTGAAAATCCTTGACAGCCGCGGTGAACGGGCTGCCAATCCTCATAATAATGGACGATTGCGACATGACCGCGCTTCAGCACAGGTTTTTCATGGCCCCCATGGCGGAAATCACCACGCCGGCGTTCCGGCGCGCGGTGCGGAATTTCAGCGTCGATGCGGTACTCTCAACGGAAATGCTTTCGGCCGCTGCGCTCGCGGGCGGCGGCATGCACAACGCGCCGATGTCAGCCAAACACCCCTTCGACGACCCGATCATCTACCAGATCGCGGGCAATGATCCGGCGGTAATGAAGGAAGCATGCGCCCGTCTTTCGGAAAAGCTTCCATTCTCGATCGACATCAACATGGGGTGCGCGGCGCCTGACATATTGAAAAAAGGATACGGCGCGGCGCTCCTGAAAAATACGGATCTCGCGAAGCGGATCGTAACCGCATGCAGGGAGGCGGCCGGAACGCTCCTGTCGGTCAAGATGAGGGGCGGTTTTCATCAAATCGACATCGGCTATCTGACCGACTTCGTCAGGATGCTCCGCGACTGCGGCGTCGATTTCGTCACGATACACCCGCGTTCGGCAAAAATGGGTTTCCGCAGAAAGGCGGACTGGAGCGTGTTAAGAAAGGTCCGGGAGGCCGCAAACATCCCCGTCATCGGAAACGGCGACATCGCAGATGCCGGCACGGCGGTACGCAACCTTGAGGAATTCGGATGCGACGGCGTCATGATAGGCCGGAACGCGGTGCGTTCACCCTGGATATTCGCGCTCTGCGAAAATTATCGCGCAGGCTGGGGTAAAAAACTTGAAATTAATGTTCACTCGGTTTTTAATGCTGTTCTTGAGGGCATCAGGACAATGCTCCCCCGGGAACTCCACAGGAGCAGGGGGCACCGTTTTTGTTTCTATTTTTCGAAGAACGCGGTGTACGGCCACGATCTCTTCACCAAAATTCGCAAAGAGAGCACCGTCGAAGCGATGATGGCGATAGTGGACGATTACTACGAAAGGAACGAACGCGAGAAAATGCTTTATTTCAACACCGGCACGGGAGGTTTATGATGGGATACTTGAGAATATGGAAGGAGGTCGATCTTTCGGAAATACAGGACCATATCATCATGGTAGACGACATGCTCGGCCACTGCCCGAAATGCAGGAAAATCGGAATCGAGCTGAAGGACCTCACCGGATGCCCCTCGTGCGGAGCGGATTTCAAATATGTCACCTCAAAGGAGGCGCGGGGAGGGAAAAGCGACATTGTCGTGCGAATCCGGAAAAAACTGCCGAACCTGACTTTCGTCGACTACGACGATTACGACCATCTCACCGGAAAAAACAAGGCCGAGAACCTGTTTAAATTCTAAACCTGCAACGGGGCATCACACCGATGCGCGTCCGGCGTCTATCTGAACAGGATGTCCTCCTCCTGCCCGTACTTTTCATTTAAATACTTGTTAAAATAAATCGCCGCCTTGTAGCCGTTGTCCATCAGGTCGTACTGAACTCCCATATTGTACAGGGCCTCGATCATGGTGTAGTCTTCACGGTAGGCCCTGTCAAAGCTGTGGACCGCCTGGATATAGTTGCGGTTAAAAAAATAGGCCAGGCCGAGGTAGAAATACCCCCTTGCGAAGCTCTTGTCCAGCTCCACGGATTTATTCAGGTGCTTGACCGCCAGGTCAAGCTTCCCCTCGGTGCTGAGATAGGCCCTGCCGAGGCCGTAATGAGCAAGGCATGAATAGGGGCTCAGTTTCACCGCTTTCTCGAATAACGGGATGGCCTCATTTATTTTTCCGGCTGCCGCAAGGGCGGCACCTTTTTTGTAGACCGCGGCCGAATTTTCCGGAGGAACTGCGGAAGCCTCCAGGGTCCACGCCGCAAGGATGGCGCAGAATGCGGCGCACACGCGGTCAGTCATGGGGAAATATCTTTTTAATCCCGTCTAGAATCTGGCTTTCTGCGCCGCGGTTGAAAAAGAAATAGGCGATAAACACAAGCCAGAGCACCAGGGTAAGTATGGAGAGAAACTTCAGCAGCCGCTCGGCGCCGATATCGTCGGCTTTGTAAAAAATCATGATGAGTGCGAGGGGCCAGATGAAAAAGAGGTTTACGAACACCAGGACCGTCAGCTCCTTTAAAAAGTGCGCCGAAAACACGGCCCAGTCGGCGGTAAACTGCGTGACGCCGCTGTTGATTTCGTCGAAGAAAAACCAGAGGTAGAACGCGAATATAACCGTGGCGATTATTTTCCAGAAAATCTCGATTCTGGGCCTGAACCAGAGAAGAAGCACGCCGATCCCCCAGAACCCCAGAAATATGAAAAATGATCTTATTATGAAAAAGTCGTTCATGTCCCTACCCGTCTTTTCGTCTCAGGCGCACAAGCGACACGGCAAGCCGTATCGCCTCAATCATGCTCCGGTGCCCCGCGGTCCCTTTGCCCGCGATATCGTACGCGGTCCCGTGGTCCACCGACGTGCGCACAATCGGCAGCCCCAGGGTGACGTTCACGCCGCTGTCGAACGCGAGCATCTTGAAGGGGATGAGACCCTGGTCGTGATACTGCGCTATGACGAGGCCGAACCTCTCCCACCGTTCAGGCATAAAGAGCGTGTCCGCCGCGAAGGGGCCTTCCGCGTCGATCCCCTTCCCCCTGGCGCGCGCCACCGCACCGGCTGTCACGTCCCTGTCGAATTTTCCGATGGCGCCGTCGTCGCCGCAGTGCGGGTCCAGGCCCGCCACCGCGATCCTCGGCGCTTTCCCGTCTATGGCGCCGATCGCCTGATGACCCGCCTCGATCACCCGGAGTATTCTGTCGCCGTCGAGATAGCCGGGAACCGCCGACAGGGGCAGGTGGGTCGATGACAGAAGGACCCTGTATTTTTCCGAAAACATCATCATGTACGGGCTTCCGGAACCCGCCCGTTCAGCGATATATTCCGTGTGGCCGATAAAGGGGACGCCGGATTTTTCCACGAACCCCTTGTTCACCGGACCGGTGACTATCGCGTCGATCCCGCCCGCCTTCCAGAGCTCCAGCGCCCTGTCCACATACAGTATGGATTCAGCGCCGGTTTCGACGGTCCCGCGCCCCGATTCGGGAAGCGGAAAATCCGCCTTTACGTCATAGAGCACTCTCCCGTTGTCTTCGGGAATAGCCCCCCCCTCCTCAATCGTCCGAAAACCGGGACAGATGCCGGGATACAGCACTTCGACGATGCGTTTCCGGCAGATAAAGACCAGCCTCGCCTCAAGTTTTTCCAGGTCCCTTATGGCCTTGAGGGCGATTTCCGGGCCGATGCCCGCGGGGTCTCCGGCGGTGACGCCGATGACGGGGGGCCTATTTATCAAGAAACTCCTCTGGAACGATCTTATTCTTCTCGTATTCGATTCCGATGAGGTCTTTGGCCGAGGATTTCAGGTCATTGGAGATGGTACAGCGCCCCTCGAGGATCACCCCGTTCTGTATGATCAGCTCAGGAGTTTTGATGTCACCGAGAATTTTCGCGGTCGGCATCAGCAGGACGCGGCTCGTGGCGTTGATGTTGCCGACGATAAGCCCCTCGACAATGACGGATACGGCGTTGATATTGGTGCGGATCTTTCCCGACCTGCCGATGTAGAGCTGTTCAGCCTGAAGGTATTTCCCCTCGAACCTGCCGTCGATCCTGAGGGACCCGTTTATGATGAAGGTGCCGGTGAAATAGGAATTTTCGCCTATCACATTGCTGGCTATGTCGCCGCTTCCTTTTACTGCCATAACGAGCCGATTCTCCTTGTATACGGATTTTGCGCCGGATTGCGCTGATGCACATACCATCACAGATTATTTCATTCATATGCCTTGTCAATATCATTTTTACCTGTCCAAATCTTTTCACTTATGAGACATAATTTTTTTTTATTTCGCCCTAACATCAGCCGCCCTTCCGTCCGATACTATAGGCAAAGAGACGCGGAAAACGCCATGATACGCCATGCTATCCTAACATTAATCGCTTTCTTACTCGCAACAGGGCCGATCACCGCCGCTGACGGGCCTGTTGAAACCATTACGGCGCTCGATCCTATCGCCAATACTGCGGTGAAATCGATACGAAACGACGTGAGGAGCGCGATTTACGTGATAAAAAGCGGCAGGCCCGAGCGCCAGATGCCGCCGCTCCGCTTTTACCAGTACAGGGTGCGCAAGGGGGACACCTTCTGGAGCATCATGTCCAAAGTATCAATGGACATAGACACGCTCATGACGGTAAACGACCTCTCCTCGCCGGGCGAACTCTCGCCGGGAAGGGTGCTTTACATCCCCAACATGCGCGGCATAGTGCTGAAAAACACCGAGGAAACCCCGATCTCCCGTCAATTGAGGGAAAACGGCATCGCCGCCAAATACATTCTCAAAGTCAACAACACCGCGGACCTGAACAGGGAATACCTTTTCATCCCCTGCGGCAAGGTCTCCGGAGTGCAGAAATCGCTTTTTCTGGGTGTCGGGTTCATAAACCCGCTGCAGCTGGGGAGACAGACCTCCGGATTCGGGGCGAGAAAAGACCCCTTCAACGGCCGCAGGTCTGAATTCCATTCCGGCATCGACATCGCCTGCCCGACCAGGTCGCCGATTCACGCGGCGCGTGACGGAAGGGTCGTGTTTACGGGTTTCATGGGCAATTACGGAAAGCTGGTGATTCTGGAGCACGAACACGGATACAAGAGCTTTTACGGCCACCTTTCCGGCTACAGGGTGAAGGCCGGGGACACGGTGCGGCGGGGCGATATGATCGCGCTGTCGGGAAACACCGGAAGAACCACCGGCCCCCATCTCCATTTCGAGGTGCGGAAAAGCAACAGGCCCATCAACCCGGGCGTTCTGTTCCGCTGATCCCGCGCGCTATCCGGTCTCAAGAAGCTTCGACGCCTCCTGTATCACCGCCGCCACCGCCTCTTCTTTTTGTATGACGCGCAGTTTCTCTCCGCGGGAAAACAGGAGCATCCTGCCTCCCCGGCCGCCGGCGATCCCCAGGTCGGCCTCCATCGCCTCTCCCGGTCCGTTGACCTCGCACCCCATGACCGCCACCGACAGGCACCGCCCCGTCCTCTTCAGGCCCTCCTCGAAACGGTCCCGGACCGCCCTTTCCACCTCGCGGGCCAGGCCGAGCAGGTCCAGGGCCGGATCGGTCCGGCCGCAGGTGGGGCATGAGATCATCCTCACCGCGGCCGTGCGGGCGCCGCATGCCTCAAGAATGCGCAGCGCCACCGGGATTTCCTCGACCGGATCGCCGGTCATGGAAACGCGGACCGTGTCTCCGATCCCTTCCATGAGAAGCGTGCCGATGGCCACGGAGCTTCCGACGACGCAGGCGGTGCCGTACCCGGCCTCGGTGAGGCCCAGGTGCAGCGGGTAATCCCTGGCGGCAGCGAAAAGGCGGTTGGCCGCCACGGTGAGGCCGACGTCGGACGATTTCAGGGACACAACGATGTCGGCGAACCCCTCCCTCTCCAGGATTTCCACATGCTCCATGGCGGAAAGGACCATGTTTTCCGGCGTGGGATGGGGAAACCTCTTTCTGTCCAGGGAGCCGGCGTTCACGCCGATGCGGATCGGCACTCCCGCGTCCCCGGCCGCCTTCACCACCTCCCGCACCTTCTCCCGGCCCCCGATGTTCCCCGGATTCAGGCGTATCTTGTGCACGCCCGCCTTTATCGACTCAAGGGCGATACGGTGGTCGAAGTGAATGTCAGCGGCAATGGGAAGCGGCGACCCCGCCGTAATTTCTTTCAGGAAAGGCACGGCATCGAGATTGCGCACCGCCACCCTGATCAGGTCCGCACCCGCGGCCGCCAGCCTTTCGATCTGCCCTTTGGTCCCCTTTACGTCATCCAGCGGAACAGTGGTCATGGACTGGACTGTCACCGGCGCGCCGCCGCCGATACGCACGTTTCCGGCCTGTACCTGTCGCGTTATTTTTCGTATCATTGCGTAAACTGTTATACACCTGCGGGAGCACGCGCAATCATTTTTTAAGGGATATTCCTTGAGTGACGGCAGTTTTTTGCATGCGCCGGGCGATGAAAAAACGGTCTACGCCGGTCGATACACTGCGGTTGTCCGCCTCAATCCGCCTTTTCGGCGTGCCGGCAACCGGCCAGATGAAGGGCGGCACGCAGATTTCGGAATCACGGCCCGCTTATATATTGACACGACGCCTTCCCGGATAGCATCCTATCCCCATGAGATCAGACCCGTTTTTTTCCGTAATCATCCCCACCTACAACAGGTCCGGTCCGGTTTGCGGGGCGGTCCGCTCAGTTCTCGCGCAGACCTTTCCGGATTACGAATTGATACTCGTCGACGACGGCTCCACCGACGACACCCCTTTGCGTGCCGGAGGATTCGGTTCTCCCGTGAGATACGTGCGGCAGCAGCACCGCGGCGTGAGCGCCGCCAGAAACCTGGGAATTTCACTCGCAAAGGGGGAATACATCGCCTTCCTGGATTCCGACGACCTCTGGCTTCCCGGCAAACTTTCGGCCCAGAGGGAATTCATCGCGTCAAATCCGGAGTTTCGGCTGCACCAGACAGGCGAGATATGGATCCGGAACGGCACAAGAGTGAACCCGAAATCCCGCCATCACCAGCGCGAGGGGATGATCTTTTCCGAATCCCTCAACCTCTGCCTCATAAGCCCCTCGGCAGCGGCCCTCCACAGATCGGTCTTCGAGGATTTCGGCCTCTTTGATGAATCGCTGCCCGCCTGTGAAGATTACGACCTCTGGCTCAGGATCACCCTGGAAGAACCGGTGGGGCTTGTAAAGAGCGGCCTGGTGGTGCGCCACGGAGGACACGAAGACCAGCTTTCCCGAAAACATTGGGGAATGGACAGGTTCCGCGTCTATTCGATACTGAAGCTTCTGGAGGCCCGTTCCGGGGCGATGACCGTTGACAATCGGTTCCGGGCCGAGCGGGTGCTGATGGAAAAATTGCACATTCTGAAACAGGGCGCGATGAAACGGGGAAAAACTGACTTTGCGGATAAAATCGCAACGATCATCGAGGCTGCGGCCGGTTCACGCTATAGCAGTATAGACCGTCTGATCCTCTTAGAAGAATGAGCCCGTTTTTCATGGTGCACTGGAGGAAAGACTCCGACGGGAATTCCTTTTCCATGACCCTGTCCCCGTCTTCATTGAAAAGCAGGAAAAAGGCCTCGCCGTTTTTCATCGTGTAGTGGGCGCCGTAGAACCCCCCGGAAAACTGGACGCCTGAGTATCCGGCGCGTACCGGTTTCACCCTGATGGAAAACCGGACATCGCCGTCGTCGTCCGCCTGGACGATCCTGTCTTCGTCCAGAAACGTTACCCGGCCCGCATCCGACACATGCATGCCGATTCGCACGTAGTGAACCCCGGACAGCGGCAGCGTGCCGGTTTCCTTATCAGCGATATTCACGATATCCACGAAGTCGCGGGCGGTGTCTCCGTAATGCACCGCGCCGTATCTGCCGCCGGAACTCACCGCGATGCTCTTCACCGTCTTACCGGAGCCGACGGAACCTGAATACGCCCGTTTCCCCTTCTCATCGATGAAATAGTAGGTGCCGTCGAGAAAACCGGCCGCCCCATTGTCTCCCGGAGACGAAAAGGCCACGGCGGTGCAGAATTTACCGGAGATGTATTTGTCGCCGATTTCGTTACCGTTGTAATCCAGAATCCTTATCCTGCTGTGGTCGGCGTTCATGAGAAAAACCAGCCTGCAGTTGTAGGAAAGAGAGGGATACTCCATCGATTTTTCCTTCCAGAACCTGGCTCCTTTCCAGTTCAGGAGCTCAACCGACGAGCCGATTTTTTCAAACCGGGCCGCGTAGGCGCCGCCGCCGCTCAAGGCGAGGATGGAGTCCGGAGAATCGAGCTCCCCCGCAGTACCCCCGTTACCGTCCAGAAATATCGTCTTGTCCGCGGTCCAGACCGCGAAAAGCGTCTCTTTGCCGGCAGGTTCGCCGGACCGTTCCAGCCCCGCCACCTCTTTTATCGTTCCCGTCCATCGGGCGCGCACTTCGGTACCGGTACCGGGGGACAGCACGAAAAAATTCAGGACAATTCCTGCGATCAGTGCGGGGAGAAAAAATTTCATGTCTAATCCTGCAGAAAGCTCTTCAGTTTGTGGCTTCGGGAAGGATGTCGGAGACGGCGGATCGCCTTTTTTTCTATCTGCCGGATTCTTTCCTTGGAAAGATTGAATTTATCCCCGATCTGCTGGAGCGACATGGGTTCGCCTCCGTTGAGCCCGAAGCGCATGATTATGATCTGCCGTTCCGATTCGGTGAGAGTGTCCAGCACCTCGTTCAGCGCTTCCCTGAGCGATTCGTCCAGCACTCTCTTGTCCGGCGAATCGATGCGGGAATCGACGATCATGCTGAGGATTGTGGTGTCCTCGGAATCACCGTAGGAGGAGTCGAGGGAGATGTAATCCTGCGTTATGTTCCTGAGATGGTTTATCTCCTCATCATCCATGTCCAGGTCTTCGGCGATTTCGCTCGGGGTCGGCTCGCGGCCGAGCTTGTTTTCCAGCTTTTTATGAACTTTGTCGATTTTCTGTATGTCCGCGGTCCTGTTGAGGGGCAGACGGATGAGCGAAGCTTTCTGCGATATCGCCAGTATGATCGCCTGGCGGATCCACCAGACCGCGTAAGAGATGAAATGGAATCCCCGGTCGGGATCAAACTTCTCGGCGGCTTTGATGATCCCCATATTCCCCTCATTGATGAGATCCAGCAGGGAGATACCGCTTGTCTGGTACTTTTTCGCAATGGACACGACAAACCTAAGGTTGGCCTTGATGAGGCTGTTTTTGGCGTCTTCACTTCCGTCCCGGGTGAGGCGTGCCAGCCGGTCCTCCTCCTCACGCGTGAGAAGGGGAATCTTGTTTATCTGTTCGAGATACCAGGAGATGGAGGAATCCGATGATTCATAGGAGGATGTCCGCTTCAGGCTGGACCGTTTTTTAGGCTCCTCGGGCTCGGCTTCAGGTTCTTCGAATTCATCGAAGCCGTCAGGCTGGTCGGAATCCCTGGTTTCATCGCCGTCCATCGGATCCTGGAGGTCCTGGTCGTCCATTTCGGTTTTTTTATCGGTTTTTTTTCTTTTGGTATTCATGACCATTCGGCACTATGCGGTCTCTCCCGAAAATAGTGATAAAAAACAGGCTAAAGGATACGGCGATACCGCGTCAAGCGCAATTCGCCTCCCGACAGCCATGTCCAGAAAGGATTTAAGTATCTTTAATTACAGATCCTCCGCGGGACGGACGGTCCGGTTGCGGAAGATTAAAGAGTTGCCCAACCGCGTCTGATTACAGGTTTCTACTCTTTGGGTATCTTAAGGACCCAGCCAGGCAGTATCAGGTTTGGATTCTGAATCTTGTCCCTGTTGGCATTGTAGATTTTCCGCCACTCCCTGGGGTTTTTGTACATGCTTCCGGCGATCCTCCAGAGGCAGTCCTTCGCCCGCTCCCTATATTGAACTCGATAGTAATCATACCTGTCATCACGGGCCCCGTCCATTTCGTCTGATCCCCCGTCTTCGCCTACCGTACCGGTTTCTCCGCCCATCTTTCCGGTGAGGGACACGGATTCATCAGCGGCCTCCTTCATGCCCACGGCGATCCCGGCGATCCGTATCGCCTCATCAGACGAATCTATGGATTCCCTGAATTTCGTTTCGCCGAGATAATCCTTGGCGCGGGAATAGTACTGCTTTGCCGCGGCCACATCGTCCTTGGCGCCTGCGAATTTCGTCCTTTCGGCCTTTTCCACCGCTACGCCCGCCACCGCCAGCCTGGATTTTGCCGTCTCTTCCGCGGAAATCATGTATGCCTCGTCCGCATTGATCTTCGCCGCGGAGACATCACTGTATCCTTTTTTCAGTTCATTGGCGCCGTACGCCTCGTTGGCCGCCTTCAGGTGCCCCGCAGCCTGATTGTATGAGTCCGCCGCATTGGTTTTCGCGCCGAATTCCGCGGCGGCATCGAGCACATGCTGCACTTCGCCGATGCTTTCAAGCAGAAGCCCTTTTTTCCCCAGCGCGACAGTCCTGGCGTTCTTGGCCTTGGTATCGGCGTCAAGGGACTTTTTATAGGATTTATAAAACTGCTTGTCCTGAAACAGTTCGCCGGCCTCGTTGTAATCCGCCTGTGCCGCCACAAACTCCTGGGTTGCGAGCTTTTCAGCGTACGCATCCTCGGCTTCCTCAATGCTTTTTTCAGCGTCGCCGAGGGTGTCCTTTGCCAGCAGGGGAAGCGACTTGTCATACGCGTCCCTTGCCAGGGCGCCCGATTCTTCCGCCGATTTCTTTGCGTCTGCAAACTGGTCTTTTACAAGGAGATCATGGCATTCCATCAGCTTTGAGCGGGCACCCTCAAATTCTTTGGGGGCATATTTGGCGGCTCTCACCGTCTCGGCGCGGGTGATGGCGCTTCTGGCGCGGGTCATTTCGGTTATTGGTATATTGTCTCCGCAGGTGAAAGCCATGGATGAAAGTATCATCGCGAATACGAGTGCGTTAAAGGTTTTTTTCATTTATGATAACCCGCAGGATAGATATTCCGCCGCGAAGGCGGGAGGGGGAGCGATTACAAAGCACGCACCCCGGAATTAACCGACGAAGGAGCCCACCGCCTCTTCCTCGGAATCGAAAATCTCGAAAAATGACGTTAATTTCGTAAGTTCAAACACTTTTCTGACTGAGGCAAACACATTGATTATCTTCAGCCCGCCCTGGTATTTTTTCAGGTTTGACAGGCTGGAGATCAGCGCTCCGATGCCGGAAGAATCGATGTAGGACACCTTTTCAAGATTTATTATTACATTGTACTTTTTTTCCTCGATAAGCTTGTTTATAATATCTTTAATCTCCGGGGCATTGTAGAGATCAATCTCGCCTGCGATATCAAGAACAACAACATCCCCTCTTGATCTCGTATTGATGTCCATTTCTACAAACTCCTTATCAACGGGAAATA
The DNA here is from genome assembly GCA_041737965.1 of Spirochaetota bacterium. GTDB lineage: Bacteria > Spirochaetota > UBA4802 > UBA4802 > UBA5550 > JAFGJK01. The sequence continues at coordinate 257,349 of JBGSQT010000032.1, forward strand.
GGTTGCGTATTTCGCAAATAATACTGCAATGAAATCTGGTGTCAAGATAAATACTCCCGCCGCCGTTATTTTACCGCCCCTGTTCGCCATATACGGCGTCCCATTTGCGGTATAATTTCATAAACGACCCGCCTTCGATGGAAATCCTGATATCCTCCATGAACTGTTTCATGAAATAAAGATTGTGATAGGTATTATATATCAGGGAGGATATCTCCCCGACCCTGAAAAGATGATGCAGATAGGCCCTGGAAAACTTTTTACATACCGGGCACCCGCATTTTTCATCCAGAGGACCGTGGTCCAGACCGTATTTTGCGCCCTTGATATTGATCCTTCCGCCGGAAGTATAGAGCGCGCCGTTCCTGGCGATTCTGGTGGGCATCACGCAATCGAACATGTCGACTCCGTGCCGCACGGCGAAGAGTATCTCCATGGGGCTCCCGACCCCCATCATATACCGGGGCTTTTCCGGGGGAAGAAGCGGCAGAGTGTACTCCGTGATGCTTCTGTACTCCTCCTTCGGCTCTCCGACCGAAAGACCGCCGATGGCGTACCCGGAAAAATCGTGCTCCCCGAGGCTTTCGGCGCACTGCCTCCTCAGTTCCGGAAAGGTACTCCCCTGCACAATCGCGAAAAGATCCTGTCTGTCGGTGTCGAAACCGCTGTTCCAGTGACGATACGACTGGACCGCCCACTGGACCGTTCTCTCAACCGCCTTTTTGGCGGCGCCTTCGCCGGCAGGATAGGCGATGCATTCATCCAGGACCATCATGATGTCCGACCCGATCACGCGCTGGATATCCAGCACCAGTTCAGGCGTGAAAAAATGGGAGCTTCCGTCTATATGGGACCGGAATTCAATGCCGTTGTCCCTGATTTTTCTGAAATCTGACAATGAAAATACCTGAAACCCCCCCGAATCGGTGAGGACAGGCCTTTCATAATTCATGAACCGGTGGAGCCCGCCGGCGCCGCGGAGCACCTCAAGTCCTGGACGGAGGTAGAGGTGATAGGTGTTTGACAGGAGCATGCCGAAATCAAGGGCCTGAAATTCGAACATTGAAAGGGCTCGCACCGCGCCCCTGGTGGCCACCGGCATAAACAACGGCGTATTCACCCGTCCCCTTGAAGTGACGATGCGGCACGCCCTGGCCCCGGTATCCGGGTCCCTGTGGAGAACCTGAAAATCCATCGGAATTACATAGTGAGGCAAAAACGGCGTGTCAACAGTATTTTCAGCAAGTTCGGGGGTAAAATTCTTGACTCGGCCCCTGTGCGTTCGCTATCATGCGAACGCCGCATCAGGACCATCTTTGCGAAGTGGAACCGGAGGGTATCACCCCGTGAAAAAAATCAACATTATACCGCAGCGCCCTTTCCGGACGTCCGAAAAGCTGAGGCTTATTCCGGCATTGTTACTGATAATGCTTGCCCTGTCATGCTCGCACGTGGATGTCGACGGGACGATGTCCCTGCCCCGCGGCATGACCGTCATTACGGTCCCGGATCGTGCCGGCCCGGAAGGGGAAGACCCGGAAAAAAAAGCCGCAGGTGATGAAACAGATCCCGCCGGCGAAAAAAACGCGGACAAGGACGCCGTGCCGGGTGCCGGGAGCGGCACTATTGCGGGAGGCGCCGAAAAAAAAGACCAGCCGCCCGCTCCGGAAAAAAAGGCGGAACGCGTACGGGAGATCGAAGTCGATGTCTACATCCCCAACAACGGAGGCCATAAGGGGGATCTGCTGGTCCTGCCGGGCTGGAATTTTTCCAGGAAACGATGGCACCAGGAAACGGACCTTCTCGACTTCGCCGAAAAAGAGGGGCTCCGCATGGTGTTCCCCGAAATGAAGACTACACTGTACGAATCCGAATATTTCCCAGAAACCGCGGTCAAATGGGCGGACACGCCGGGGGGGCGCTGGATCACAAAAACGCTCATTCCCCATCTCCAGAACAGATACGGAATATTCCTTGAAGGGCATAAAAATTTCATCCTGGGTCTTTCCACCGGCGGCAGAGGCGCGGTGGCGACCATGCTGGACAATCCCGATCTCTTCACCGCCGGCGCGGCCCTCTCCGGCGACTTCAACCAGCTCGCCATGCCGAAGGACAGGCTGATCACCGCGGTATACGGTCCCTACAGGAAATTCGTCAAGAGATGGTACGCGGTCGACAATCCTGAGGTGAAAATCATCACCGGAACATGGAACTCGCCGCTGTATATCGGCCACGGCAAAATGGACAGAATCGTCCCTTTCGAACAGAGCAAATCGCTCCATGACGCCATTGTCCGTTACCACCCCAAAGCGGTGACCCGTTTCAGCGCTCCGGAAAAGGGGGGGCACGACTTCAATTTCTGGAAAAGTGAAGTCCCCAAGGTGATCGCTTTTTTTCTGGAACAGGAATGAAATCTTCGCCGGGCACGCTGTACATCGTCGCCTCCCCCATCGGCAACCTCGAGGACTTCACCTACAGGGCGGTCCGCGTTTTAAAAGAAGAAGTTACGGCTGTCTACTGCGAAGACACGCGGCAGACCAGAAAACTCCTGGATCACTACGGCATCGTCCTCCCCCTCAGGTCCCTTCACGCGCATTCCCCGGCCCAGAGGACCGCGGAAGCAGTTGAGAAACTCAGGGCCGGGGACTCTATCGCGTATATCACCGATTCAGGCACTCCTTCGATATCCGACCCCGGATCGGCGGTGGTGCGGGAGGCCAGAACCATGGGACTACCCGTTGTCCCCATTCCCGGACCAACGGCCCTGGGGGCGATTATATCCGTGGCAGGCTTTCCGGAGACAACCGTGGTTTTTGCGGGTTTTCTGAGCAAAAAGGACTCAAAAAGAAAAAAAGAACTGCAAAATTTAAGGGAAATTCCGGGAATCATAGTGTTTTACGAGTCCCCTTACAGGATCAAAAAAGCGCTCGCCGCAGTGGGCGAGGTATTTCCAGGGTCCGAAGTGGTTGTGGGACGCGAGATGACAAAGTTTTATGAAGAATACATTTCCGGGCAGATCGAAACACTTCTCAGGGATGCGGACACAATCATGGAAAAGGGGGAATTCACCGTGGCGGTCCGTAATCCCCGCCAAAGCTCCCGCCAATCACGCTGAAAGCCCCCAAAGTCGACAAAAACATCATTTTTATTGATTTTTAGCGATGTTTCTCATATATTAATTAAAGAATTGACAAAAACGGCCGATATATATAACAGATTAACAAAGGGTTAACAAGATGGTTATCGACAAAATTGGCAACATCAACAATATCGTTGAACCGCGTAAGAGCAGGAACGTCGACCATACTCGTGAGACCAGAAAGGACGACTCTGTTCAAATATCCTCTGAAGGCAAAATTGCGGCCGATATCGCCCGCCAGACCCAGCTTGTCCGCGAAGCTCCCGACGTCCGGGCCGAAAGAGTAGAAAGACTGAGAGAGCAGATAGCAGACGGCAGCTATAATTTTGACGACAACAGGATAATTGAGATGGTGGCAGACAGGATCGCGAATTTCCTGCTTCGACGATAATACCTGATTACAGGGAATTAAAAAAAAGCGGAGCCATGGCCTTCGCTTTTTTTATGCGACGACGGATGGACGGCCAATAAAACAGCCGCACTGGATGTAGTGAAATGCATCAGACACTTTATAAAAAGGACCTGATTGAAATAACACCGGATTTTCATCTTCCCACCGAGATTTATATCCGCATGGAAATCCTGAAATCGATCGCAAAGATCATCAAAAGATACGGTTCAAGAACCATCCTGATAACCACATCATCCGATTTCGAGGTATTTCAGAGAGTCGTGGAGAGAATTTCCGACAGCCTCAAGGAGGCGGATATAGGATGCATCATATACGACGAGCTTCCATCCTCCCCGAACACCGAAGACATAGATTTCGCGGTCTCTTTCCTGAGAAAAACCAACTGCAACCTGATCATCGGCTTCGGGGGCACGGAATCGATCAACGCGGCCAAGGCGATATCACTGCTTCTCAGTAATTATGTTTTTTGCGACGACCTTTTTTCCGGACCCGACCCTGCTGAAACACCGGTCCCATTCGTGAGCATTCCGGCCTATCCGGTCATGGGTTTCGAAATAGCTCCGCTTTTTTATCTCGTTGAAATCAGGGGCCTGACCCGCCGGGTTTACTTCAATGAAGCGCTCTATCCAGTCGCCACAATAGTTGACCCTTCCGTCTCCCTTCTTGTGGACGAGGAGAAAGCAATGAAATCGTCAATCAGCACGCTCTCAATGTCAACGGAATCGGTGATATCAAAAACAAACAACGAAATCATCAACACCTACGCCCTCAAGGCCATCGATATGACCTTCCGCCATCTTCCGGTGGCGTACCGGGAATCAAAAAACGCAACCCCGCGGCTGTTCCTTTCCACCGCGTCGGTAATGTCGGGGATTGCATTTTCCACCGCATACCTTTCGGCGACCATGGCGATTTCCCTGGCGATTTCATCAAAAACCAATGTAACCGTGGATGAGGCGATGTGCATAATCCTCCCCCATATTATGGAATTCAACCTGACCTCATCGCCGGGAAAATATGTCCAGATGTCGAAGGTCATGGGAGAGGACGTCAAGGAGATCACAGTCATTGAAGCCGCCATTAAAGCGGTCGAGGCGATACGCCGTTTGGAAACCGACCTCAACATACCGCTGAGGCTCTCCAATTACGACGTTTCAAAATCGGTGTTCTCGGATATCGCGACGCTTGCGGCAGGTTACCCTTTTATAAACAACACTCCCAGGGAGCTCGAGCGGGCAGAGATAGAGACCATCCTTATCGCCGCCTATTAAAGGCCGGTCACTTCTTCCTTGGAAAAGAGCTTGCTGATGTCCAGAACCACGATGAATCCGCTTTCCATCTTCGCGATTCCCACGATATATTTGCCCGATATGCCTTTCACCACCGGCGGGGGCGGTTCTATGTCCTTGGAATCGACCTTGAGGACATGGCTCACCGAGTCGATGCCGAGACCGACCTGTTTTCCGCCGATATCCACCACTATGGCCCTGTTGCTGCCTGAAATATTATCCGATGCGATCCTGAACTTCCTGCTCAGATCGATTATTGGTATGACTTTCCCCCGCAGGTCCATGACTCCCATGATATAATCCAGCGATTTCGGCAGTTTCGTCACTTTGGGCAGTTTCAGTATCTCCTGCACCTGAAGAATGTCGATACCGTATTCCTCTTTCCCGATTTTAAAACAGACGATCTGGATCGATGAAGTTGACAACACTTCTTTGTTCATGTTTCGGTAAAACCTCTACTTTTCGTTGCGGTTTCCTGACGGACGGATTTCTGAGAGAATTGTACTAGACTCAACCCCATAATGCAAGTAGAAAATTAACAGCACGCATAATTTACCTTTCCCGGAAGCGGGGATATCAGTATAAAAAATAACCGTAGATGTATGATGCGCCTCCGGCGAATACAAAAAAAATCACTTTAATAAAAAGCGGGGATCGTCCACGTAAAAATATGTCCACAAGCCCGATTATTATCCCGTAAAAGGCTGATGCGGCTCCCATGGCAAGAAAACTGTATTGGAAAAACAGGAAAAAAGCCCCGGAAAGGGCGAAACCGATGATAATATCGATGAAATCGACCAATCCCGGCATTCCGATGATGCGAATCGAATCCCTTCCCCCCGCCGCACCGCCTTCAGATCCATCTTCTCTCTTGAAATACCGTTTCTTGGTCTCTTCAAGGTCCATCTGGCGCCGGGCATTGTCTCCAGCCTTCCCTTCCGGGACACCGATACCGTAATTTCTCCCTATAAGCTTCAACACATCGCGATTGGGCAGTGCCGAGAAAATGTCAGCCAAAGACTGGAATTTCGAGCTGAAGCCGAAGGTGCGCCCCGTGGATACGCTTTTTTCAGAAGTTATTTTTCCGCCGGTGATGACCGAGTAGTAGGGGCTTCCGCCCTCATCGGCAAGTTCAACATACAATCGGACCCTTTTGTCCTTGAGGTTATAATCGACCCTGACGTAATCACCGTCTTCGGTGGTAACGTAATAAGCCCTCTGATATCCCCGTATCTCCGAAGGACGCCTTTTCCAGGTGAACTTCGCCGAATCGATAACGATATTTGCGGTCGATTTTGTCCTTCTGGCCATTTTATATAAAAAAGAGATTGGCGCACCGCTGATGCCCAATCTCTATCCTTATGCGCATTATTTTTTCTTATGACGATTCAGTCTTCTTCTTTTTTTCCTTTTATGATTCGCGATTTTTTTCCTTTTCTTCTTCCTACCGCAAGGCATAGGCAACTCCTTATAATATAATAACCGCCTCCTTATCTGAGGTTGTCGATATCACCTTCAGCGTGACGAGGTCTGTTTTTTAAATTCCCTACCAGAATATCATACAACTCGTTCGGAAGAATCACCTTTGCATTCGCGGATATTTTGTCAATATAAATATATCTAATAATATCCGGATTTTGCCTGAGGACTTTCGAAAGCGCCGTCAGTTTCTTCACATACTCCGCATCGGCCAATCTGCCACGGTCCAGTTCGTTTTTCAGCCTGATCAATTTCATCGCGTCATCGTGCTCCATAGCCCGCATCGCGGCGAGAAATCCGATCCCTTCGTTGTAGGTGACGGTTGTGGGTATGACCGCTGGCCCGTTTCTCGTTATGCGGACCGCCTTGATGCCGATCTCGCCCAGTTCTTCACCCGCCTTTTTTGAGGCTGATTCGACAATATCGCCGATCCTCATTTCGACCGCCTGGGGGAAATACAGGGGCCTTAGATACGAATCAAGCTCTCCTGCAATTGCACCCTTCACCACGGCTGCGACCTGATGATCGAGCCTTTCACCGTACTCTCCCAGCAGGTCCCTGTCGAAAAGGCCGTCCCGCGTGAGCGTATATGCGACACGAATGGGTATTTTCACCGAATAAAAACCGCTCTTGAGGTCCTGAAGCGGAGGTATCGTCGCGTCTGCCGTGATATTTTGCGACCTCACGGTCGAAATCTCATACGTTCTATAGAGAGGCAGCAGCGCCCCCTGCCAGACAAAAGAAATCTTCCCTGTATAGGACCCCACGACCTTTCCGGACTCAATCTCCTCGACAACACCAATCTGGTTCGGTGCGGTAAATTTCACTGAAAACAGGGCGATATGCAACGTTGCGCCCATGATCAATAAAAATACGATGAGTTTTGTCAGGAATTTCATGCCCGCCCCCGTTTCACTCTTCTACTTTATAAGGAATCGGCTTAAGGGGTACAATAGTCGACACGGCATGCTTGTAGACAAGGTTATGCTTTTTATCCACTTCAAGAAGAATGGTGAAATTATCGAAACTGAGCACCCTCCCCTTGATCGGCACACCGTTCACAAGATATACGGTAATTTCAACTTTCTCTTTACGCGTTGTATTGAGATACACGTCCTGCAAGTTGTTCACATGAGCAGTCATACGCACCCCTCGTTTTTTATATTCTCATCGTATTATGTATATGATTAATGATTTCCTTTTTTTCTGCAAGTGTAAACCAACGAATTCTTTTATTTTTTTTAAACCAGGTCATCTGGCGTTTCGCGTATTTTTTGGTGTTCGCCTTTATCTCCTCGGTCGTTTCCCGCAATCCCGCGCCCAGGTCAAGAAACCGGTGTATCTCACGGTACCCGAGGGATTTCATCGATTTGAGGTGGGGGCCGTACCCCATCATCCTCAGGGAAAAAACTTCATCGTAAAAACCGGCTTCCACCATCCTCTCCACCCGCGCGTCGATTTTCTTCCTGAGCACGTCCATGTCAGTGTAAATTCCGCAGAACACCGTTTCATCGGAGAGATTCCCCTTCTTCGCACCGAAATATGAGCTCAATGGAACGTTCGTACCCCGGTATACTTCAAGCCCCCTGAGTATCCTCTGCCTGTCATGCCGGTGTATTGTCACGGCAAATGCGGGATCGGCTTTGTACAGGAGATCATACAAATGCCCCAATCCCCTTTCCTCAAGCAGCATACGCAGTTCTTCCCGGACCGCGGGATCCACCGGCGGGATATCCGACAGTCCGTCGAAAAATGAGTCGATATACAGACCGGTGCCCCCGACGAAAATCGGCAGACGTCCACGCTTCAGTATCTCATCGCACGCGTTTTTCGCTTCCCTGCAAAAATCACCGGCGGTGAATGGATAATCGGGATCTACAATGTCAATCAGATAGTGAGGGACCTTTTCACGCTCTTTTTTCCCCGGTTTACCGCTTCCGATATCCAAATACCGATAGACCTGTACCGAGTCCGCGGAAACAACGTCGAATCCCAGTTCGGCAATTTCCAGCGAAAGGTCTGTTTTCCCCGAAGCGGTGGGGCCTGCCAGAACGAGCGCTTTTATATCAAATCACCGCTATTTGTTTATTGTTCAATTTCAGCGTTTTCATCACACTGATAATGTACGGTCTCATCCAGCAGCAGCTTTAAAATGTTCGGGACCACTTTCCACTTGCTGTCGTCTTCAGGGTATTCCTTGATGTTGCCGATTTTCTCGACCGTCACCATGGATGCCCTGGTGAAAATGTATTTGTTGCCTGAGAAGGTAAGCAGCTTGTTAAGGGGTATTATCATACATTCCCTCCAGAATGGTATTTATCCTTTTCACATTTCTCTCTTTTCTGCAGAATTCAGCTTTTGCGATGGCGTTGAGGTGCTCAACGGCGTTATCGATAGTATCATTTATGACTATGTAATCATAACTGCCGTATCTGCGCATTTCTTCGATGGCATTGGCCAGCCGAATGCCTATCTGCTCTTCCGAATCGGTTTTCCTGTTTCTCAATCTTTTCTCAAGGACCTGTCGCGATGGCGGGATGATGAAGATGAAAACCGCGTCTTCCAGGACCCGCCGCAGCACGTCGGCGCCCTGCACATCGACGTCGAATATCGGGATTCTGCCAAGATTGCGTATTCTGTCAATCTCTTTTTTCGTTATGCCGTAGAGATTCCCGTGAACGCAGTTCCACTCGATGAATCCGCCGAGTTCGACGGTTTTCCTGAAGTCCTCCTCTGAAACATAATAATAATTTCTTCCCGATTCCTCGCCCGGTCTTATGGCCCGTGTCGTTGTGGACACGGAAAAAAGGAAACGGTCATCATTCTGCAAAAGCCTGTCAATAATCGTGGTTTTTCCGGTTCCAGAGGGGGCGGATATTACTATGCAAAAATCATTCAGCTGCATTGTTCATAAGCCTGTTGGCGATCGTTTCCGGCTGCATTGCCGAAAGCACTATGTGATTGCTGTCCATAATAATAATGGCCCTGGTCTTCCTCCCGTGCGTGGCGTCAATAAGGACGTTCTGCTCTTTCGCGTCCTCACGAAGGCGTTTTCCCGACGCCGATGCCGGGGTAATCACCGCTATGACGCGCTCGGCGACAACGGCGTTGCCGAACCCGATATTGATAAGATTCGTTTTCATTGCGATACCCGTTTCCGTGAAATTTTCAGGACATTATATCAGAGAGCGCCCCTGTCATCATACAATGTTTCTGCAGTGCTCCCTCACCTTGTCGATATGGTTTTTCATCTCCACCACGTGATGGGCGATTTCGGAGCTGTTTGATTTCGATCCGATGGTATTCACTTCACGAAACAATTCCTGGGCGAGAAAATCGAGCTTTCTCCCTATCTGGTCCCTCTCACCCATGGTTTTTTTGAATTTATTCAGATGATCCGCAAGACGCACCAGTTCCTCGTTTATGTCGAGCCTGTCGGCCAACAGGGCAACTTCGGTATATATCCTGTCCTCGTTGACGGATTTCGCCGACAGGGCTTCTATCCTCTTCACCAGAAGCTCTTTTTTATTCTTCACCACTTCCCTTGCCAGTTTTTTTATGAGTCCCGCGCGCGAGCCGATCTCTTTCAGCGATTCGAGTATGTCGGCCCTGATCGCCGCCCCTTCGGCGGTCCGCATTTCGCCGGTCTTCTTAATCACAAGGGCTATGGCCTTGTCGATTTCTTTCTGTGAATTTGCATCCAGAAGGGTGCGCTCCCTATGGGTGATCCCTTCAAGGGGGATGACGGAATCCAGCATCAGGGGCGTTTCGATCCGAAGTGCCGCATGGATTTTTTTCAATTGCCTGTAATACTTGTAAATGGCGTCCTCATTCAACGACACCGGCTTGTTGTTCACCCAGTCGTAAATGTCAATCGAGAGTTCCAGCTTCCCGCGGATAAAGGCGGCCTTCAGCTTTTTCAGTATCTCGTTTTCCCCTCTTTTCAGTATTTTCGGAAGATTGACGTAGGTTTCAAGATACTTGTTATTCAGCGATTTCAATTCAACGGAAAAAGTAAACTGGCCGCAGACTTTTTCGTAAAAGGCATACCCGGTCATGCTCTCCATATATCGGTCCTATATTACCTTTAAATCTTTACCTATCGATTTGATCCTGACTTCACCGGTTTCCAGATAAAAATCGATGGTCCGGCCGTAATCGCCTCCCACATCCTCGGCCACCACCGATATCCCCATTTCATCGAGAATCTCCTTTACCTTGCGGATATTGTTCTTTCCGATTTCCCCCATGATGCTGTTTTCGCTGACATTGAACATCGTCGAGCCGCCGGTCAGTTTGGCCACAATATTTTTCTTTGCGGCGCCGAATTCGACAAGCTTATCCACAAGTATGGGAATCGCGGTATCGGCGTACTTGTTGTAGGAGGTGTTTTTCTGTTTTATCGAAGGGAGCATTATATGGGACATTCCGCCTTTTTTGGAATTGTAATCGTAGAGACATATCCCCACGCAGGACCCGAGAATAGTCCGCAGTATGTCCGGGGACTCTGACACACCCATATCTGCGATGCCCACGTTTATCAATTTAAATTCCATTCACCCTCCCCCCAGGTTTCGGAATGTATACAGGCGAATCCAGTATCTTTTGATAGGTAAAATCATCTGAAATGGAATGGAGCGTCTCGGAATGCCCGATAAAAAGATATCCCTGCGCCCGTATGGACTCGTAAAATTTTGATATCAGCTCGATCTGATGTTTTTTGTCAAAATATATCATCACGTTCCGGCAGAAAATTATGTCAATCTCTTTTGGAAAGGGACTTTTAAAGAAATTTAGATAAGAGAACTTCACCATCCTTTTCAACTCGTCCTTTACCTGAAACTCCTCAGGATTGCGCGTATCCTGGATAAAATATTTTGACAGGAACTCAGGCGGGACCTTCTCGATCCTCCTGCCCGAGTATTTTCCTATCACCCCGAAGTCAAGCACCGACGGGGCTATGTCGGTGGCGATTATCTCAATGTCCCAGTTCCTGAATAGGGGCATGTTTTCAAGCACGCAAATGGCGATAGTATAGGGCTCCTCGCCCGTTGAACATGCGGCGCTCCATATCCTGAGCCGCCGATCTGTCTTTTTTTTGGCCAGTTCCGGCAGGCAGTATTGCGCCAGCGCGTCGAACTGGCGTTCATTCCGGAAAAAATAGGTTTCATTCGTGGAAACCACGTCGAGCAGCTGCTCGTATTCATTCTTCTTGTCGGACAGGGTGAGCTTTTGAAGAAAATCGTAATAATCTGAGAATTCCGCCAGTTTCAGCGCCTGGAGCCGTTTCCTCAACCTGTTGGAGAGGAGGGTCAGTTTTGTATCCTTTAGAAAAATTCCGCTTTCTTCATAAATCAATTTTGCAAATTTCGCAAATTCATCTTCAGTGAGCCTCTTTATCTGTATTTCCACGTATGTTTTTCCTTCGTTGGCATTTATTAGTCGTTTCTCGTCACATTCAGATTCAACACAAGCGATATTTCCCCGGCCGGGATCCCCGAACACCGGGATATCGTCTCAAGCGAATATCCGCGGAGATGGAGCGCGGTTATCGCCTCGTATCTGTTCCGGGATGAATTTATCATTTCCCTGATTTCCTCTTCATCGAGAAGGATCGTTTCCTCCGACTGCACTTCCTCGACATCAGGCGATCGTCCGTGTACCGCCTCTCCACCCGCACCGTCCGCTTCGGCGGAAAGCGTCCCCGCGTCGAGCTTCGCCGTCTGCCTCTTTTCGATGGAATCGATGATCGCACCCAGTCCGTCCTTCATTCTTCCCATGACCCGTGTTGTCAATGAAAGCATGCCTCTGTCATTCGAAACCGCGTTGTTAATCTCCGGAGGAACGTCGGAAGACCTCGCCTTTTTTTCAACGGACGGCGAGGCTGCGGTTTTCGGGGGCGGCGGAGCGGGGTGCGTCGAAGAATCCTCCGGGTCGCCGATGGACACGTCGAGAGATTTCAGCCCGCCTGTTCGTTCCAGAAGCCTTTGAAGGACGCTGATCCTGTTCTCAAGAATGGTGATGTTCCGTTCGGCCGCGGAATTAAACTCCTTGATTATTTCATCCATCTCCTGCCGGAAGCGTTTCGACCTGAATTCTGTCGCCGACCGCTCGAGTTTTAAGCTTATTATGAGATACAGTATCGCTCCCATAAATATGTTGAAGAGTATCAGCAGAAAAAACTGCATTCTTTCCCCCGAATTTGCTTTGAAACGTCCGGTATAATTTTCTTTTCTAACTGCGAGGAAAGCCCCTCAGTTGAGAAGAGGCCCATTCTCTATTTGAACACGTCGATTATATTGCCGAGATTTTCATCTTTGTATTTCGGTTTCCCGCTGTCTTCTTTCGACTCGGCGTGCTTTTTCGATCCCCTCTTTTTTCCGCCCGGCCTGCGGCCGGTGCTCTCTTCCTGCTCGCGGATGGCCGCCATTTCTCCTTTCTTCGCCTCTTCTAGTCTTGAGTTTACGAGCCTGGCTTTTTCGTTTGATTCTCCGCCAAGCGCGGCCTGCTGATTTATCATTGCTTCATTGCGAAGCTGCTCGCCTTTCCCCACCTCGCCTATATGAGACATGTTTGTCTGGAGGTCAATCGGTTTAATCCCCATGCGTCACCTCCTTCTTCTTATAAAACGCTGTTTTACCCCCACCGGCGGTTCGTAATTCGAGATCTTGATCTCACCCCCCTCAAGGGAAAACTTTACGCTATTATACGGATCCCTGAGAGAAAACCTCTTGTCTTTAATATACACATCCACACCGGGGAAAGCCGTTTTTTCGGCGCAAACTTTGCCTTTCTGCTCAAGCATGTTGACATACGTTTTCAGCTCCTCCAGCTCGATATTTATTTCATCAAGCCGGGACAGTGATTTGTCTCTCTGGAGGGTCATTTCTTCGAGCATTTTTTCACGGTCCGGACTCAGTTTGCCGGAGCCCTTTTTCTGCTGTTCCAGCGTCCGGATATTGAGCTTGAGCTGAATGAGCTCCTCATCCATTTTGGCCTTCATTGTATCGAGCTCGGTCATTTGCTGCAGCACTTTTGGGTTGATGCCGACCCAAACTTCGGTTTTCGTGGACACATCGGCGCCGATAAATCTCGCGTTCACCTCATTGCCAGCCCTGATGACGCCGCCGACAATCCTTGCCCTCTTACCGTTTGAGTAAACCCTTTCTCCTGCGTCAACGTAGGAATGAAGTATCCCTTCCGGTCCGATCACCTCGTTTTCCGCGATTACCCTGGCGTTCTGGATAAACTTGGCGTACACCGAACCGCCGGTGGATTCGATCTTGGCTTCCCCCCGTCCGGAGATTCCGGAGAAAACAACGATGTCCCCCTCGGCCTCGATAAACGCCTTCTGGACTGTTCCCTTCACTTCGACATTTCCGGCCGCCTTGACCACAAAGTTGTCCTGGACGCTCCCGCTTATAATGACCGAACCGAGAAATACGATATTTCCGGTCTCCAGGGACACGTCACCGTTGACAACGTATATCGGCTCCACGGTGATCTTGTTGTTCTTCACCACCACCTGGCCGTTGACCTCAGCCGTCAGTTCGGTGCCGTCTTCCGAGAGGATCGTCCCCTTTCCGTGCTGTATCTTGATGTCTTTTCCTGATTTTGCGGGGAGGATTTTATTCGTCACGGTGCGGCCGGGTATTCCCTCTTCAGCCGGCACTTTTACCGCCAGGATCTGGCCGACGACCACGTTTTCGAGAAGTTCGACGTTTTTGAAATCGACTTTTCCGCTTTCATCTTCCTCGAAGCGGACATTGCTCTTGTCGACCCGCACCTTGTAATCGACATAGGCGTCGCGGCCGTTCCTCGGTTTCTGCCCCTCGGCCGCCAGAAGCGGCTGAAGATAGCTCATGTCCTCAAGATATTCGTTGATCTCCTTTTCCTTTACGCCTGTCACGACGCCGTTGTTTTTCAGAACGCTCGACACTTCACCGTAATCCATATGCCTGCCGCAATATCGCGGGGGTATGAAATGGACAAATACCTTCATTTCATCTTCCGACATCTCAATGTTCATGGAGCCGTCGAATTCCGGATTCGGTTTCCACGATCCAATTCTTATGGGCTTGCCCGAGGCCTTCTTTACCTCTTTTTCCAGCATATTGGTGTCCGCATCGGATATGCGCATTGCGTAGAGCTTTGTGGTGACTTCGTTTAGATCGACCTTCTTTCCCCTTCCCTTGGGGGGGGTAATGGTAAGCCATATCCCTGATTTCAGGACGCGGATTTTAATGGACCCGTCAGCGTGTTTCCTTTCTTTAAGCGTGATTTCTGCGTGATGTTCCGCGGTGAGTTTCTTTTCGAGTTCGTCGAGATCGTCGTGTTCCGGCGCTTGCGCGGTCAGTTTTATCAATACCCGGTAGGGCTGGCGCCCTATTCCCAGAAATCCCCTGGTCCCCTTTTCAAGAATCTCGTAATCCAGCATGGAAATGTCAATGCCCATCTCCTGGGCAGCCAGATCGAGAGCGTGCCTCACCGAATCCGCAAAGACCTCAACGGAATCACTGTCCGATTTTTCCTCGGTCTCGATCTCCATGAATAAATCTTTCAACGAACTCATGCTGTTCTCACAACAGGCACCGTTTAACCGACTATATTCGATTTAATTCTGCCGAGCCTTCCCCTCAGTCTCATGATCGCCTTGGTGTGCAGCTGCGACACGCGGCTCTCCGTGACATCAAGCACTTCCCCTATCTCCTTCAGCGTGAGATCCTCATAATAATAGAGCACCACCACCTTTTTTTCTTTTTCGGGAAGCTTTTTTATCGCATCGATTATATAGTCCCTAATTTCCTGCTTCTCAATGAGAACGTCCGGATTCATGTTCTCCGGGGCCTCCAGGGTTTCAAGTATCGAAAGCTCGTCGCTGTCATCGCCGAGATACCAGATGTCGTTAAGGGAAAGCATGGAGGTACCGCTCAGCTTGCTCAGCATTACCTGGAACTCCTCATTTGACACGCCCATTTCCTTGGCGATCTCCTCGTCCTCCACGGTCCGGCCCAGTTTATTTTCGAGTTCCGCGATGACCTGTTCGATCTGTTTCGCTTTCTGGCGTATGGAGCGGGGAATCCAGTCTATGGACCTGAGCTCGTCGAAGATCGCCCCTCTGATCCTGGTCATGGCATATGTTTTGAATTTAATTCCCCTGGCAGGATCAAATTTGCTGATGGCGTCGATGAGGCCGAACACGCCGTAAGATACGAGATCGTCGAACTCTATGCTCTGGGGCATGCCCATTGATATCTTTCCGGCCACGTATTTGACAAGCGGCGCATACTTTATAACGAAATAGTCCCGAACACCCTGATCCTTCGATTTGATGAATTTATCCCAGAGTTTTTCCTCGCCGACCTCGTCATATTCCTTAAATTTTTTATTGTCCATTTAGGTACCCGGTGCCTTTAATCCTCGTCCCGCCTCATCATAGTTCTCACGGCCTGCGCCATGATTTTCGGCTCGTATGATACGATCTTCTCGTTGGAAATGATATGTTTCCCCATCTTCTTTGAATCGCTTCCATCAATAGTGCCGGCAAGCTTGGCGAAATCCTCGTTTGAGAGCTCGGTGAAGGCGCTTTTGCCCTTCGGCGCTTCCTCGGTCCCGGCGGGATTCACTTCTTCCTTCATGCCGGAATCGGCGATTTCCTGGCCTTCTGCCGACACGGCGGCCTCCGGCCCGCGCTCCGTTTCGGGGATGCGGGCTTCGCTTAAAACCGCGTAAAGCTCCGGAACAAAACGCTTCAACACTTCAATAATTCCGAACCCCAGCGCCGCGAACACGGCGGTCAGAAGCCCGGTGCGCAAAAACACCGTTCCCGCGCCCACACCAAAGGCCATTCCGAGAACAAGGGAGAAGAAAAAGGCCGTTGCGGCAAAAAAAACTCCTGCTTTTTGCTCGAGATTCAGGTTCTTGATCAGGGACAACATGTTCATTTTGAGGGCACCCGGTTTTTTCTTCTATAATAATTTACCATATAAACACGGTAAATCAAGACATTTTTCGCTATTCGCCCCCTTCAACCTCCTCTTCCTGCTCATGAGTCACGAAAAGATTCCTGAAAAAAGACGTAAGACCCGATCCCCTGGCCGAATCGCCCGTTCTGTTGTTGATCCTGTCCGCGATAATCTGGACGCACCCGGAAGCCTTCGATTTTGGATAACTCACTATAAAAGGTTTTTGGTTTCTGACCGATTTCGGCACATAGAGGTCCTCAAATATAAAACCGAGATTTTCAACCTTGATATTTAAAAACTGTCCTGCGATATTTATCACCCTCTGCGCAACCCTTTTCCCTTCCGAAACTGACTGCACCCTGTTCACCAGTATTTTTATCACTTTTTCCGGAGCCTGCGCGGCGATTGATTTTATGATACCGTATGCGTCGGTAATGGCCGTCGGTTCCGGCGTGGTGACAACAATCACCTCGTCCGAGGCGAACACAAAGCTCATGACGTTTTGAGAAATTCCGGCGCCGGTGTCGATGATCATAAAATCGTCAGAATCAAGATCCGCCACCGCTTCAATAAAGGAGGTCCGCTGTTTCGGGTCGAGATTTGCCAGCTGGTGAAACCCTGACGCGCCGGCGATTATTTTGATGCCCTCGGGGACGTCAAGGACGATATCTTTCAGCTTCTTTTTCCCTTTGATGACATGGTACAGATTGTATTTCGGAATTATCCCAAGAATGACGTTGATATTGGCCAGACCGAGGTCGGCGTCCAGAAGCGTCACCGAAGCGCCCCCCTGGGCGAGGGCGATGGAGAGACTCACCGAAATACTCGATTTACCGACCCCACCCTTGCCGCTGGTGACGGCAATGGTCTTGGTTTTTTTCAGTTTTTTATCCCCTTCCTCAAGGACAAGCCTTCGGAGATTTGCAGCCTGGTCCACCTCTCACCTCCTTTATCCGGTTGGCGTAAACTCACGGGTGATCAAAATAAATTCATAATTGCGCCCGCCATCTCGTGCAGGTACCGATAAAAACGGCGTTTCCAATTCCCCTGGCAATAAAAAAGCTGCTGTTATGACCGTCCTTGTGCTAAGTATTGCCTGTGCACACGATCATGTCAACAATCTTATCGGCATCTGCCACAACAATATCATTCGGGACTTCCTGCCCGTTGGTATAATATGATATCGGCTTGTTATATTTATCGGCTATGTCTATGACATTTCCGATATAGGAAGTTTCATCTACTTTGGTGATTATCACGTTGCTGAAATGCATCACGTCAAAAGACCTGAAAATATCGTTCAGATCTCTCTTTTTGGTGTTCGCGCTCACGCAGAGCACCTTCTCGAAATCGTACTCCACCGTTTCGGCGAAGCTCTTGATCTCGGAGATTTTCATCTCGTTCCTGTGGCTTCTCCCCGAAGTGTCCACCATGATGATCTCAGCCTTGTCCCTGGCGATGGTCTCTTTGAACTCCTTCTGATTATTCACGGCATGGACCGGAATGTTCATGATTTCGGCGTATTTTTTCAACTGCTCCGTGGCCGCGATACGGTAATTGTCCAGGGTTATAAAAACGACACTGCGCCCCTCCCGCAGGGAATAAATCGCGCCGAGCTTGGCCATTGTGGTGGTCTTCCCGACGCCGGTGGGCCCCATGAACATTATAATCTTTTTCTTGTTCCCGGTCTTGAAAGGCCCGGTGGTGACGACCCGTGTCTTCAGAAGGTCCTTGAGGCTTTTCTCGATCTTATATCGGTCCCTCTGGTCCTCCTTGCTCATCGTGTTTTTCACTTCATTAATGATGGTGATCGACTCCTCGCTGTCGAAATCATTGCATCGGAGAATATCGATGAACGGTTTGATCAGCTTTTCCTCACCGATGTCAGCGCACTGGCCGCGGTCAGCGGACTTATGCTGTTCCGTCACAAGCCTGTTCAGGACGGTTTTGATCTCTTCAAATTCCTTTTCGAATCTTTTTGCAGGTTCTATTACCGCCGGCCCCGCCTCCTCGGCCCTGGCCGGCGGGAGCGCGATGGCGACCGCCTGTTCCGCCTCTGTGTCAATGCCGTGATTTCGCGGATCCAGCAATGTCGCTTTGAAACCCTGCAGATTGTCGTTAAGATCATCGATCGTCTTGTTGATCGAGGAAAAGGCGCTCCCCTGGTTCTGCGCCGACCGCGTCTTCGAGCTACCGGGTGACTGCGATGATGAATCCCGGGCCGACGTGCGGTCGTCCACGGTGAAATCGATCCGTTTCTTTTCAGGCGCCGTTTTTCTGGTGCTTTTACGGTCCTGTACCGCGGCGGTCAGCTCCACCACGTCCTTGGCAAAAAACGCGGAATTGAACAATCCGCCCTCCTTCACCATCTTATGGCTGATGGGAATGGCGTCGTCACCGTAATCCATCTTTAACTTCATCATCGCGTCATTATAGTTTTTCGCCCTTATCTTGATATACCTCATCCTGCGCTCCTTTCGATGGTTTATCGGCGCATCCCGAAGGGACTACACCGCGCTCGGCATCAGCGCCGACGCTATTACCGAAACTTTTATTGATTTGGATACTTCATTATATGAAAGCACGACTGGTCCGGGAATTTCCCGTTCCATAAGCGTGAATAAAACGCTCCTGATCTGCGGCGATACAAGGTAGACGGCCTCGTATCCCATCCCCTTCACCCGTCCGAACGCGTCGAGAAGGGACTCCACCACCATTTTGTGGGTCTCCGGATCCATCCCGAGCACCCGCCCTTCCACAGGGTCCTCGTAAATCGCGCTCCGCACGACGTTTTCGATCTCCGGGTCCACCGTTATAACCGACAGGGTGCCGCTGTCGTCCACATAGGATTTTGTGATCTGCCTTGATATGGCGGAGCGGACATATTCGGTGAGCAGGCCCGCGTCTTTGGTGTGGTCCACGTAACTCGCCAGCGCCTCGAGAATCGTGACCATGTTCCGTATGGAGACCCTCTCGCGCAGAAGGTTCTGCAGCACCCTCTGCACTTCCCCGAGGGACATTTTCTCGTTTATTTCCCCGACAACCGCCGGATAATCCCCCTTCACGTTATCCATCAGTTTCTGGACTTCCTGGCGGCCCAGTATCTCATCGGCATGCCGCTTGATGACCTCGGTGAGGTGGGTCGCGATTATTGTCGGGCAGTCGACCACGGTGTAGCCCCTGCTTTCGGCGGTGTCCCTGTGATCCGTGGTGATCCAAATCGCGTGGAGCCCGAACACCGGTTCGATGAACTCGTCCCCCTGTATCTTTTCCTGCACGTCCCCCGCGTCCATGGCCATGAGCCTGCTTACCTGCAGGGCGCCCCGCCCCACTTCGACCCCTTTTATGAGGATGGAATAGGATTCCGGTTCGAGCTCCATGTTGTCACGGATACGGATCGGAGGCACGATAAGCCCCATGTCTATGGCGCTCCGCCGGCGGATATTGGTGACGCGGTCGAGCAGTGTCCCCCCCTGTTCCGGGTCCACAAGGGGAATCAGATTGTAGCCGATCTCCACCTCAAGAGGGTCGACCTGAATAAGCTGGGACACGTCTTCCGGCCGGTGCTCCTTCATGGCGGCGTCCTTCTGCTTCTTTTCGGTTACCTTCTTCTCTTCCTCCTTCGACTGGGTGAGCGTATAACCGAGCCCCGCGAGTCCGGCCGCAACCAGGAGAATGGAGAATTTTGGAAACCCGGGAATGAGTGCGGACAATCCCAGCGCGGCGGCGGTCATGAACAGCGCCCTCGGCTGGGACCCCAGCTGACCGGCAAGGTCCACGCCCAGGTTCTCCTTTGACACCGCCCTGGTGACTATAATACCGGTGGCGGTGGTCACGAGAAGTGAGGGAATCTGTGCGACCAGCCCGTCACCGATGCTCAGAAGCGTGTAGGTCCGCAGGGCAACGTCAAAGCTTTCATTTCTCATCACCATTCCCACGATAAACCCGCCGATGATGTTTATGATTGTTATGATAATGCCGACCTTTACGTCCCCCTGGACGAACTTGGAAGCTCCATCCATGGCTCCGTAAAAGTCCGCTTCCTTCCGCACTTCCTCGCGCCTGGTCCTGGCCTCATCCTCGGTAATGAGCCCGTTGGAGAGATCCGAGTCGATGCTCATCTGCTTGCCGGGCATCGCGTCCAATGTAAACCTGGCGGCGACTTCGGCGGTCCTTGTGGCGCCCTTTGTGATGACAATAAACTGTACCGCGGTGAGTATGATGAATATGATGAAACCCACGACATAGTTGCCGCCCACGACAAAGTTGCCGAAGGTCTTGACGATCCTGCCGTCAAAGGCCGCCCCCTGGAGAAGAATGAGCCTCGTGGACGAAACATTGAGGGCCAGTCTGAACACTGTCGATATAAGAAGCAGGGACGGGAACACCGAAAAATCGAATGACCTCGGTATATACATAACGATGAGCAGCGTCAGTATCCCCACCATGATGCTGATCGCCATGAGAAAATCCAGCATGAATGTGGGGAGCGGGATCACCAGCATCACGACGATGGAGATCACGCCGATACCGATGAGGATGTCGGTTTTCCTCATCCACTCCCTGTTGTCCAACAGCATCGTCATGACCCCAGCTCTTCCTTCAGCCATGGGTTACTCCTGAAAATATTTTATGCGTCAAACCCGGCAATCATCACCCGACTCGAAAAACCGCCGGAACACTTCCGGATTTCATCAAGGATATCCGCGTCGTCATGGTTCCCGCCCGCAAAGGCGTCCGGCCGGTCTCTAAATTGCCGCCTTGAATTCCTTTTTTTTGTACAGCTCCGCATATATAAGAGAGACCGCGTAAAAAAGGTCTTGCGGAATAATGTCCCCCACTTCCAGTCTCCGGTACATCTCCTGCGCGAGCGGCCTGTTCTCTATCAGCGGGATCCTGTTCTCCCTGGCGATCTCCCTGATTCTGAGCGCCATGCTGTCCAGCCCCTTGGCAATCACCGTGGGCGCCTCCATGGCACCCATATCGTACTTAAGGGCGATGGAATAATGCGTCGGATTGGTAACCACCACGTCCGCCTTGGGGACCTCGCGGATCATATTTTTCATGGCTATTTCGCGCTGCATCTCCCTGAGGCGCGCCTTCATATACGGGTCACCCATGGTTTCCTTCAGTTCTTCCTTCATCTCCTGTTTGGTCATTTTCAAGGATTCCATGAATTCCTGGCGTTGGAAAAAATAATCCGGGATCGCGAGCAGCAGAAGCAAAACCGCGGACCAGACGATGATCTTGAACCCGGACATCAGCATTATCTTAAGCGCCATGGCGAGCGATATGTCCGGTGTCCTCATAATGTCCACGAAATCGTTTGCGATTATCAGGTACGAGATAAAAGCGATCGCCCCTACCTTCGCAAGCGATTTCAGCAGGTTCATTGCGATCTGTTTCGAGAAAAAAACCCGTTTCATGATGGTGGCCGGATCGAATTTTATCTTGGTCCAGTCCATCTTCAGCGGATGCGTGGACACTTGGAAACCGACCTGCACGACGTTGCCCAGCACCGCCGCCACAACCGCGGCAGCAAAAATCGGCAGGAGAATTTTCGTCGACTCCAGCAGGACCGCCATGAAATCGAGCCCGATGCTCCTGGGTGTGATGGAAAGCCTGGAGAAGCTGGACAAATAATAACGGGTCATCCTGGCGATGATCTCATAAATGAAAGAACCCAGCATAAGAACGACCATTATGCCGGAAATCACCACCGCCGCCTGGGGGAGCTCCACGGTCTTGGCCACCTGTCCGCGCTCGCGCGCTTCCCGGAGCTTTTTTTCGGTGGGGTCCTCGGTGCGCCCCTCGTCCTCGGCGGCGAAGAGCTGGAGGTCAATCCTGAAATCGCCGAGACCCGCCGCATCTGTCCACCGCATGTATTGTGTAAGAAAATCGGTCATGCCCGCTCTCCTCAGCCCCCCTATGTCGGCCAATGTATCAGGACCCCCGATACGAATGTGAAGGTCCTTTCCAGCGCCACCTGAATAACGCGCACAATCAACGGAGTGGAGACGATCAGAATGCCGAAGGCCACCACGATCTGAAAGGGAAAACCGAGCATCATTATATTCATCTGCGGGGCGACTTTGGAAAGTATCCCCATGCTGATTGTCAGTAGAAAGGCGGTGACGATGACCGGTAGCGCGATCTTCAACGCTACGATGAACATGCCGCTGAAGGAGTGCATGAGATACCGGAGCAGGCTGCCGGTGGTGGACACGCTCATCCCCAGAGCCGGAGCCAGTTCATAGGAGCGGTATATCGCGCGAATCATGGTATGGTGGCCGTCAATGGCCAGAAACACGAGGATCCCGATCAGGTTCTTCATCTGCCCCAAAAGAGGGACCGATATCTGGCCGATCGGGTCCAGCACTTCGTTTATGCCAAAACCGATCTGCACCGCAAAAAGCTGACCGGCCAGCTGGAAAGCCGAAAAAATCACGGCCACGAGAAAACCGATAAAGAGGCCGATCGCCACCTCCCGGAACACCAGGAGCATGTATTCCGCCATGTTGCCGGGAAGCCTGTATCCCTGCGACGCCACCACAGGAAAAATCACCAGCGTCGTAAAAAAGCAGAGCAGGACCTTCATGCGGAAAGGGATCACGTCACTTGAAAAAAAAGGCGCAATGACGAACATTGCGTTCAGACGGATCATAATCAGAAGGAAAACCTGAAAATGGTATACGAAATACCTCATTAACCGACCCCGATCTTTTCAATAAGCGAGAAAATATTCAGCGTATAGGCGACAAGCGTTCTTATCATCCAGGAGGCAAAGATTATAATAGCCGCGAAAATGGCGATGATCTTCGGGACGAAAGTGAGCGTCTGCTCCTGAATGGAGGTGGTGGTCTGAAAAATCGAAACAATAAGGCCGACGATCATCCCGACTCCCAGAATCGGCGCCGATACTATGAGGGTCGTCATCAGGGATTCGCGCATTATCTTTATCACTAAAAGTTCGGTCATTGCCTGTTCCTCCGCTGCAATTTTACCGGAAGGACCTCACCAGCTCATAGGCCAGCAGGTTCCATCCGTCGATGAGAACGAAAAGTATGATCTTGAAAGGCAGTGAAATCATTACCGGAGGGAGCATGATCATCCCCATGGCCATGAGGGCGCTTGCCACAATCATGTCGATTACGATAAACGGGATGAAGATATACACCCCGATCTCGAAGGCCCGCTTCAATTCGCTTATCATAAAGGCCGGTATCAGGCAGTATGAGGGAACTTCACTGCGGTTTTTCGGTTTTTCCAGTTTCGCCATGTTGATAAAGAGGGCGATGTCCTTCTCCCTTGTCTGGCGGAACATGAAGTCCCTCAGCGGATTCATGGCGCGTTCAAAGAACACCTCGTTGTTGATCTTCCCTTTCATGTAGGGCTGGAGGGCGTTCTCGTTGATCTGAGTGAACGTGGGGGCCATTATGAATACCGTCAGAAAAATCGAAAGTCCCACTATCACCTGGTTCGGGGGCATCTGCTGAAGCGACAGCGCCCGCTTGACGAAATCGAGCACGATCACCACCCTGGTGAAGGATGTCATCATTATTATGAGCGACGGCGCCAGCGTCAGGATCGTCAGCAGGAAAAGAATCTGCAGGGACAACGCGACGTCCCTCGGAGTGGTGGCCTCCCGGATGTCGAAGGTGACCTTCGGGATGGGCATTCTCAGCCCGGGGTCCTGGGAATACGAAATCCCGGGTATCAGAACAAGAAACGCCAGAGCGGCGCAAATGACTATTATCTTATTGGCTTTCATTATCGTTTCCGTTTAAATCACGGAGTCTCTTCCTGTGATCCCTGAGATAGCTCAGGTCCGTCTCATCCCCCACTTCGGTGACCGTGGCAACCCGGTCGCGGTGGCGCAGCTCGGTGACCTTTTCGATCACCCTCCCCATCTGCGCCGTCAGGTATTCCTGGAACCCTCCCGGTTTCACCTGCGCCCCCCTGGAGCTGAGAATCCTGATCCTGTCGATTTCGTCCTTTTCGACAATCTCCGATATGACATTTATGGCGTTGTCAGTAACACCGAGAACGAGCACCCTCCCGGCGAGGTCGACGACCTGCAGGTATTTGTTCTGCCCCAGCGGCGTGACCGAGAGCACCTTGATCACTTCCTGTCCGAGAAGCTGAATCCCCGTTTTCTTGGTCACAAACCTGAAAAAAAAGTAGAAGCCCCCTACTATCGACCCGAGAACGAACAGCGTTTTGAACACCAGCCAGACGTAGGATTCCTCCTCCACCTGGGGCCTGAAATCCTCTTCACTGTAGTCCCTCATTGAAATCGCGCCTTTCTCTTCGGCTTTCGGGGCCCCGTCCCCCTCTTTCCTGCTCTCGTCAGCGCCTTTTCCGTCCGAGGAGGCGACCTCATCCTCCCCCTTCTTCTCATCCTTCCGCTCTTCCTTTTTATGGGTCTCGGCGCTTTTATCGTCTTTCTTTCTGGTGTCGCTTTTCCTTTCCGCCTTGGCGCCGGCCCTCCGGCTCTCGGAATAGGCAGGGCCGGAATGAGACACGCAGAGCGCCACAACCATGAGTACGGTCGCCATGAGCGTGAAGACCCTGCGCTTCCCCTGCGAGTGCGCATTCCCCAAAATTATTCTTTTAATATTATGTCGCATAGAGTTATGTCTCTTTACAGAAAACCGGCCCGCTTCTTTGACCATTCATGCCGTCCACTTTATTGAATTCCGCCCAGCCGTTCTGCGGGGCTTACGATATCGGTCACGCGCACGCCGAAATTCTCGTCGATGACCACGACCTCGCCTTTGGCGATCAGCTTTCCGTTGACCAGAAGGTCCACCGGCTCGCCCGCAAGTTTGTCAAGCTCGATGATCGATCCTTCACCGAGCCCCAGAATGTCCTGCACCAATTGAGTCGTCCTCCCGAGCTCGACGGTGAGAGTCATGGGAACGTCGAGGATAAGCGATATATTCCCCCCCACCCCCTGGGGAATCCCCTCGTCAAGGGGCGGAAACTTCACCGGGCTTATCCCCACGGACCCCATCTGAGGCTGCTGGTATGTCGGCGCCTGCATCATATGCTGCTGGGGCGAAGCCCCGCCATGGGACCTGCTGAAGGATGATGCGAGATTTGTGTCAATAATATGATAGAACTTGGAATTAAGGACGCCGTCGATGACCAGATCGTAGGTTACCTTCACCACCTCTTTGCCGCCGGGCAGCTGCAGCTCATAGGCGTTGTTCGCCATGGTCACCACCGCAGGCGTCGTGCTTATGCCGCCGCCCAGTGACGTCGCCAGCTGGGTCGCCATAGACGAGAGCAGCTGGTTCGTAAATTCCTGTATGGTGCTCTGGTGCGCGTCCGACAACTCCGCCGGCGGGGTCCCCGCCTCATCCCCCATCATGAGCGAGGAAATTGAACCGGCGTCGCGTTTATTGAAAACCACCAGGTTCTTGCCGGAAGCCGCGCCGCCGTAATCGAGCGAAACCTGCACATACTGGCGGGGGAAATCGGCCCGCACCGCGTCCTGGGTTTTCACTTCCACAAACGGGTTTGCAATGGTGAGGTTTTTCCCTCCCAGGTATCCGCTGAGCATTGGAGCGGCCGAGCCAACAGCGGTCCTCAGGGTATCCCGGATCGCCCCCTGCTCACCCGCCGAAATGGAGCTTCCGCCTGCCGCACCCATGTCCACGGAAGGGGCGGGACCGGTCGGCGACATGATATCGTCGGCGCCCTGTAATAAGGCGTCTATTTCATCCTGTGATAATGAACCGTCACCCATAGGATCCTCCAGCAGTCGCTTGGTTTGCTCAATTCAGCATGAATTCCTGAAAGTACACTTCCTTCACTTTCCCGGCGATGAGAATTACGTTCACATGCGCCTTTATCTCATCGGCCAGCTCCACGGCCCCGCTCACTGAATTGAGGTCCTCATATTTTTTATTCTGCAGTATTATATTGACAATATGCTGAATCTGGCTTTTCCTGCTTATCAATTCATTGTTCAGCGTCACGTCTTTGTCATAGGCCAACGCTATTTTCACCTTGAGGAAATGCGGTTCCGGATCGCTGGTCGTCCTTGATATGTCCGGCAACTCGTAAATATCCAGGGGCGCCGGAGGCGGGGCCGCGATAATGTCCTGCCGCCGCTCATAACTGCTCTCCTGAACGTTTTTCGCCACTATGTAGGAAATACCGATCACCAGCACGATCAGCAGTATCCCCCCTGCCGCATAGAGGAGGATTTTAATGATCTTTCCAGTGAAAGGTCTGGACGGCGCCTCTTCCGCTTTGGCACCCTCCTCCTCGTCTTCTATAATATCTTCCCTTTCCTCATCGCCCATGAGCGCCACCTTATTACGAAAATTGGCCCGTCGGCATTTATGGCGGAATTCATCCCCCCATAAAATAACACATCATCAGGCATTTATCAACAAACCACCCCGGAGCGCAGGTATACGTATGTGACATAATAGCACAGGTTCCATAATTATGTCAATTAATTTATGCATTTAATAAAAATTGTTTCATAGCGCTCCGAAAACCCCTTATCCGCTCCAACGAATGTACTGCGGATGTCATATTCTATTGTCGGCACAACCGCGCGCGAGAATAACAATAAATAAGACGCCGAATTCAGGGAAACGGCCCGGGACCGGGAGGATATTTCACAAGGCAACGATGTCAGGCGAGATATTGTCTTTCAAACTGTTCCCGCGTGAGGATCGTGAAAAAATTCGACAATTTCGCGGTCTTGAACACGTTCATTATCGTGTCGCTGAGGTCGAAAAACACGAGTTCGATCCCCTGCTTCATCGCGTTATTGAGAAATTTAACCAGGACCCCGATGGCGGAGGAATCGATGAATTTGATATCGCGGCAGTTTATTCCTATCACTCTTGGTTTTTTCTGCACTATCTTGTTCCAGATTTGTTCGGCGAACTCTACGCTCTCAAAGAAAAATTCCCCTCCGATGGTGAGTATCGTTATATCGCCGTGATCTTCAAAAAACACATTAATCATCGACCCGCTCCCTTATTACAAAATAACCTCGGCCCCTCTGCCAGTCAAGCCGGGATTCGCGCCGTTCAGGCCTTAAACTTTTCGGGCCCGCGAAGCTGGAATTCAATTACCTTTTCGATAATCTCGTCAGCCGATTCTTTGACGATATATATCTTTTCATTTACCAGCGTAATCACGGTATCCGGTTTCTCTTCTATCTTCTCGATATGATGCGAGTTCAGAATGAATTCTTCCCCGTTTAATTTGTGAAGCAGTATCATCTCCGCCCCCTCTTCCCGTGAATCCTGTCGAATCGGCTGAAGTACTCCGCCGCCTCAGCTCTCCGCACCGCAGTTTCGGAACACCCCGGCTCTCCGCAGTCATAAACGGGCACATCCGTCTTCCTGAAAAGATCTTCGAGCCAGAGTTTCGCTGCGAGAAACTGGCTGTTGGTGAAGTACACAAGCTCCCCCCGCCTGACTTCATACTCGCGGTGAAACCGCACCATACTATACTCAATCGACTCAAAAGGGGTGAATCTGGAGCGTTTTTCATCCATGGACGCCCATGATGCCGTGCCCCTGGAATAATACCGCTCCCTGAAGCCGAGATCGTTGCCCACAAGGAGAAGAGACGAGATACCGCACCCGAGTGCGAAGGCCACCGCCTGCGTGGTGACAATATTCCCGGTGGCGACGAAACCGAGGTCAGTTCCCGCCCTGCTCCAGAGGGCGTCATATTCGCCCCCCTGCATCATCCAGTTGTAGAAGCTGATGTCGCCGCTCCAGCGACGCAGGTTGACGTGAGAAATACAGCTGAAGGCCACCAGGCGCATTGCGCCGGTTTCAATGCGCCCGAAATAATCCACCGGAACGGTCTCGCAGGAAAAGACATATCCGGGCCTTACCCCCCCTCGTATCAGCGGCTTCAGCGCCATGTCGGCTGAGACAAAAACGCATTCCCTCCGATGCTGGAATTTTTTCAAAAGATGGAGATTTTTATCGAGCGACGGGCCCGCGCCGATGACGACGACGTGCTTGCCGGAAAAATCGCCTACGATCTTCCTGACCCCTCCATGCCGCTTGATGAGGGGCATGTTTCTCTCCAAATTACGTTCGTAGCGGCGCAGCCGTTCGGACAGCACCCCCTCGTTGAGCGCCTTGTACAATTCATCCTTATTGACCATGCCGGCGGTTCCGAATCCCGAGATGTCTCTTCCGACCTGGTTCATGGCGCCGGAGACGCACCGGCATCATCCCTTTAAAATCGAGGTGACGAATTTCAGTATCTCGACATAATCAATGTCAGTGGGATCGATCGACTCCAGTATGCCGATGGATACCACGATTGACTGGGCGATTCTCGACAGGACCTTGATGTCGATATCCGATTTCCGCTTGAGGTTTATGTTTTTACGCGTCACGGAGATGATGTTTGAATAGAAAATGTTGTGTTTCGAAATGAATTCGCGGAGAACCGTCCGGATTTTCTCCTCCTCAAAGGAATAGAGAAGCAGGTTCACGATGATCCTCAGGTTTGTTTTGTTGAGAAAGAAACTCTCCACACCCAGAAGCGCGGAAAGCGGCGCCATTTCCTCGGTTTTTAAGTTAAAATCAAGTATCTCCCTGTGTGATCTCTCGAATTCCCTGAAAATGTCCCGTATAAGATCGAGATAGATGTCCTCCTTCGCGGGAAAATAATGCAGTATCCCCCCTTTGGAAAAACCGGCTTCGTCAGCTATGTCCTGAACGGTGATCTTTGAATATACGTCCTTATCGAGGCATCTCATCAGGGCGTCGGTAATCACCTTTTTTTTTCGTTTAACCTTGTCTTCTTTCGATATCATTACGCCGAGGACTCCACTTTTGCCGGCGTTCCATGCCGGTCATGATTGTATTGATTACCTTATCCATATCAGCAATGTTCCGGAAGTGTCAATAATAAAAATAATCCCATGGAGGAGCCGGCGCATTGACGAAAATTGTCGTTTACAAAAAGACACGGTAGAGAGGAATTGTGACGACACGG
Organism: Spirochaetota bacterium; assembly: GCA_041737965.1. Classification (GTDB taxonomy): domain Bacteria; phylum Spirochaetota; class UBA4802; order UBA4802; family UBA5550; genus JAFGJK01. The sequence goes on from JBGSQT010000032.1 coordinate 286,635, forward strand.
AACAGGAGCAGCCGCCGGAAATGAAAAGAGCGCTGGTAACGAAATCCGCCGATGAATCGGCCGCCCTCGCCCGCCGGATCGGGATGGATGCCGTTTCCGGCGATATTATCGCCCTGTACGGGGAACTGGGTACGGGAAAAACCGTCTTCGCCAAAGGGATCGCCCAGGGAATGGGAATACGCGAAGAGATCACAAGCCCCACTTTCACCCTCCTGGAGGTATACGAACACACGCCTCCCCTGTATCATTTCGACCTTTACCGGATTGAAGAGATGAGGGAGTTTGAACTGCTGGGATTCGACGAATTGTGGTACGGTGACGGGGTTTCGGTGATTGAATGGGCGGACCGTGCGGGCGACCTCATTCCGGAGGGAGCCCTGAAGGTCCGGCTGTTCCATATTGACGGGGAAAGAAGGAGAATTGAGATTGAATATCCTGCTGATCGATACCGCGTCTGAAATCGAAATCATCGCCGCATCGTCAGACCGGTGCTGCCGCGTCCTGACAGCGGATACCGGCTCGTCTCACGCGGCGACCCTGTTCGACGCCGTTGACCGCTGCATCGCCAGCGCCGGTTTCGGAATCCGCGATACCGGCCTGATTGCAGTGGGGAGGGGTCCCGGATCATTTACCGGAATCCGCATCGCGGTCACCACGGCGCGCATGATGGCGCAGGTGCTTTCGGTGCCGCTGGTGGGCCTCGAATCACAGGAGATTTATGCCTGGTCGCTCCCCAGCGCCCCGTCAGACCAGCTGTTGATCGCCTATGACGCGAAAAAGGGGCGCGTTTTCGGCGCCGCGTACCGGAAACAGGGCGACTCGGAGAACCTCGAAGTCCTGGCGCACCCGGGCGACTATATGATAGGGGACCTCATGAATACGCTGAACCCGGCAGCCGAGACGATATCAACGGGGAACGGAATCCGAAAATATTGGGGTGCGGTTGGGGACCGCCTGAAAAAGCATCGCCATATCGACAGAATCGAACCCGACCCGGCGCGCTTACGCACGCTGGTGCTCAAACGGTACCGCGAATCACCCGAACAGTATGACGATTTTTCCCGGACCGTGCCGCTGTATGCAAGAAAATCTGACGCGGAATTAATGAAAGAAACGCGCGGACAGGGCGGCTAATCGATTTTTTTCTGCTGTTTCAGGCTTTTAATGAGACGGGATTTATAATCGGTCTCCATCGGTTTGATGATGGAAAAAAACCTTTTCATCTCGTCTTTTCTCGAAGAATTCCCCTCAAAATCAACCCCCAGCATAAGGTTGCCCTGATCATCGGCAAATGACACTTTTATTTCCCCGTAGATAGTTATCGGCGCCTGGAGTTTGAATACTATGTCGAAAATAAAACCCTTCGACCTGGAGAGATACCGTTTGAGATTGTCATCGGTGATCCTGAGCTTGGCCCCTCCCCTGCTGATGTCGATTATTTCCTGATGGACCGCCAGCATGATCGTGTTGGCGTCACGTATCCTGTCCACCAGCTTGAAGGAATGGTTTTTTAAATCCAGCACATCGCCGATTTCATAATTCTTCGTCTTTGAGACAAGCTGGATATACCCGAAGGGAATGGAGCTTTCAACTTCGGTGATATAAATTATCGGGACAGTTATGAGGGATTTGTAGCCCCTTTCAATGTTCTTCTTTATAACCTGATCAAGATCTTTTCCGTATATCTCCACGCAATCGATGAAATCATCTGTTGCGGGCCTGTAATCGTTCTTTTTTGTCACATCGGCGACAAAAAAAGATTTCCCCGTCTTTCTCATCTGCACCATGATCGGATCGTCATCGGACCCGAAAACGTCGACCTTGACGATATCACTCATCCGCGAATTCGAGCTCTGGAACTGCTCAAGGACAACCTTGATGCTTGTGGGGATATTAAAACTCGAAATGTCAATCGTATGCTTTGACACCTTGAAATTCGTGGCCGCCGCGTCCCCGGGATTCAGTTTAAACCTGAGGTGCCTTCTTCCCTGGGATGCCCGGCGGGCGCTTTTGATCTTGCACCGGTAATAACCCGGCCCCCTGTCTTCAACTACCGTCGCTTCGATTTCGATATACTTGTCCGAGAGACCGAACAGCGTCAGCGTGCCCTCATGCTGGTAATTGGGGTCGGTAATCACCATAAAGGTCTTGTCTTCCAGATATTCATTGATCGTGGCCTCTATTTTATCGAAAGAATACTTAACGAAGAGGCTTCGATTGGAAAACTGCGATTTTAAAATATTGATGACGTCATCAACGGTTTTAAAACTTGCAAATTCCCTTTTTTTTCTTTCTTGCAGGTTCAAGAATATACACCCTCAATAATTAACACGAAAAACAGGAAACGCGCCAAGGCGTTAGTATATTATCGTACAAATCGGGTTAAATCTTTACGTCAATTTCACCGGCACTGCATATCCGCCGACTCATATATGCGGTAATTTATGAAAAAGTCAAGATAAACCGGCCCGGAAGATCAATTCGGAGGCTCACGGCCGGTTGTTTGACATCCGACAAAAGTTTTTTCTGTGATTTAACGAAGAGGTGGAAAAAAAAGGAGGAAAATAGCTCTCCTCCTCATATTCAGCTTACATCATAAGAATTACAGTTTCGGTTTTGCTTTCGCCTTCGCTTTCGCTTTCGCTTTCGGTTTCGCTTTCGCTTTCACCTTTGCTTTCGCAGCTTTTGCGGCCGCTTCTTTCTTTTTCGCGGCATCAAGGCCTTTCTTCAGCGAGCTTACCACCGCTTTGTCTTTCGCAAGCTCCTTCTCGAGACGTTTCACTTTGTCAGTCTTTCTTTTCAATTCGTTTGAGATTTGTTTAACTGTTTTAGCAGCCATTGATACTACCACCTCAACATTAAATTTTGTATGATCATAACAATGTTATTAATTTTTTTGCAAGTAAAAAATTTTTTTTCGCGATTATTAAAATATTTTTAATAAAAATTGAATTGCCGATCATCGTCATAATTTACTTGAAATATGAGCGGCATGGTACCATTAGGTCATCAAGAACATGCGGACGCGGTGAAACGATACATGAAACAGGAATTGCCGGTAGTAACCATCATGGGGAGGCAGAACGTCGGCAAATCGACGCTCTTCAACACCATCATCAAAGAGAAAAAGGCGATCGTCGACGCAGTGCCCGGGCTCACGCGAGACGTTATCGCTTACACGGTGCGGGTCGGATCGGCCTCATTCGTGCTCAATGACACTCCGGGCCTCGACATCCAGGACAACTCGGAACTGTCGAAGTCGATAATCGGAAACGCGATGGAGCACCTGAAGAAATCATCGCTCCTCATCCTTCTGCTGGAGGACCCGGCGCCCAACACCTACGACCTTGAGCTTGTGGATCTGACACGGAAACTCTCCATTCCCACCGTCATCGCGGTCAACAAGATGGACAACAACGAGTGTCTTGAAAACATGACAAATTTCTACGAACTGGGCCACCGCGCCATCATCCCGATTTCAGCTCTCGGGCGGTTCAACATCAAGCTGCTGCTCGAAATGATTGTGGAACTGATACCCATAAAGCAGAACAGGGACCAATCGCCAGACCTGAAGCTGTCCATCGTCGGCAGGCCCAATTCCGGAAAATCGACGCTCCTCAATTCCATCATAGGATATGAACGGGCGGTGGTATCCGACGTGCCTGGCACCACGAGGGACTCGGTAAACGAGGATTTCATGTTCCATAAAAAATTGATCCGTCTGATCGACACCGCGGGCATCCGCAGAAAGAGCAGCGCCAAGGAAAACGTCGAATTCTATTCGCTCACAAGGACATTCGATACGATTCGAAAGAGCGACGTGGTTGTCCACCTCATCGACGCGGTCCAGGGGCTCACCGAAACGGACAAAAAGATATCCGACGAGATAATCAGGGCGAAAAAACCGATCATCCTGGCGATAAACAAGTGGGACGCGATTGAAAAGGACACCAAAACCTATGACGAGTACCGGGACACGCTGAAATTCAAGTACTACAAGACCGACGATTTCCCGCTGCTGACCGTCTCAGCAAAGGAAAAAACGAGGATACACCGGCTTATTGCCACCGCAGTGGACCTGCATGAGCGGGCCGCAAGGACCATCGACACGCCGAAACTCAACAAATTCATCGAGGAGCTTCAACGATCGAGGAAACTGCCCCAGTTCGGTGAGAAAATCAAGGTGTTTTACGCGACACAGGTCAGCGCCGACCCGCAGGAATTCCTTTTTTTCGTCAACAACAGGGAACATTTCAGGAGGGACACGGTGCGCTTTTTCGAGAAGGCTCTCCAGAGGGAATTCGACCTGATAGGCGTTCCGGTCTCGATCCGGTTCGAGGACCGCAGAAAAAAAACGAAGGCTTAAATCTCTCTCCTGTTTTCGATGGACCTGACGATGGTGGCGGTATCGGTAAAATCGAGGTCGGCCCCGACCGGAATTCCGTGGGCTATCCGGGACACCTTCACCGAAAGCGGCTGGATTACGCTGGCGATAAAGAGAGCTGTGGCGTCCCCCTGAATCGTCGGATTCAGCGCCACCATCACCTCCCTGACAGGCTCTGACCCGCATCGTTCCGTCAGGGACGCGATCCTGAGGTCACCGGGACCGATGCCGTCCAGCGGCGAGATAAGCCCACCGAGGACGTGAAAAACGCCGTTGAATCCCCCGGTTGCCTCGATTGTGAGCATGTCCTTCGCCCCCTCGACAACGCAGATCAGCCCTCTGTCCCTTGTCTCATCCGAACAGACCGGGCATATGTCGCCTTCTGAAATGCCGCCGCATTTTTTACAATCCCTGATGCTGTTTTTTAAATCAAGGAGCGCCCGTGAAAGACGCTCGGTCTCGTCATATCTCATTTTCAGTACATGAAAAGCGATGCGCGAGGCGCTCTTGGGGCCTATTCCGGGCAGACGTGAAAGCTCCTTTATGAGCCTGTCCAGATGTATCGGAACATGCTTCATCCTGTCACTCCGCGGTTATTTGAGAAACTGGTCCATTCCCGGGATTTGAAAGGATCCTTTCATCTTGTCCAATTCAGCGGCGGAATGCTCTTTCATTCTGTCCACCGCGTCGTTTACCGCCTGCATTACCGCCTTTTCAGCCTTCCCCCTGTCCAGGCTTCGCAGTTCGTCGGGCAGGTCGATTCGAACGAGCCTGTATTCGCCGTTGACCGCGGCCTTGACAAGCCCTCCGGGATCACTCCCCTCAATGACCGCTTTCGCAAGCCTGTTCTGCATGTTTTTCATCTCTTTCTGCAGCTTTAAAAGCTGGCCGAGATCACCAAGTCCCTTAAGCATCCCTGTCTCCTTTGCCGACAATCTGTCCGTGAAAAGTGTTTTTTATCTTCTCCACTGCCGGATTTTTCGTTACATAATCATCCGCCTCCGGATTTTTTACCATCCTGGATTCCGGCGGCGGCGCGGAAAGTCCGTCCTCCGGAGCATTTTGCGAAGCGGGTGCGCCCTCATCCGCGAGCACACCGGCCTCGGGCGGCGTCACGGCGACCGCGATTTTTCTGCCGGTGAGCGCGGAGAGACGTTCTTCCAGAAACCGGTGGTTTTTTCCGTCGAGGATTTTTTCGTAATATGAGTGGTCGTCCCCGCCCGGGTAGGAAAGATGCACGATATCGCGCTCAAAGGTCACCGACGCCGGCTTGACCACCAGGTGAAGATACTGCTTTTCCTCCCGGATCGCGTCCATCATGATGCCCCAGGCCTCGCGGAGCTCTACCGGTTTTACCGGTGCCGTTGATTTTCCCCCGCCTCTTTCCGCGGTGTTTTTCACGCTCCCCTGCCGTTCCGGCGCCGCGCCGCCGGCAGGGCCGGGTCCGCCAAGCATTTTCAGAATCGCCGTTATCGTGGGAATCGATTTTACCGCGGCCATGTCGAGAAGCGCCATCTCGAGATTTACCCTCTCGTTCCCGGAAAATCTAAGGTTCCTGCGCAATTCGTCGGCGATCCGAAAGATCATGCCGAGCTCCTCATCCGAAAACGACGTCCCCAGCCCCTCAAGCATCGCCGTCTCGTCGGCCGACAGTCCCAGAATTTCGCGCACCGGAACCCTGTGCACGAGCATCCTGAGGGCCCGAATCATCTCCAGCAGACCGTCTACGTACCGGGGAATATCCGCCCCCAGGGAAACTACGCGGTCGGTTTCCTTTATCACGCCCGCAGCGTCCCCGCCGGCGATGCGCTCCAGAAGCAGGCAGTAGCTTTCAGCCGGCACGATTCCCAGGAGGGAGAGCGCGTCCTGCTCGCCGATTTCGGCGCCGCCGGCGTCACCCTCCCCGGCCCGGCCGGAAAATGAAATGACCTGATCGAGCAGGGATTGGGCGTCCCTCATGGAGCCCTGAGCCGCGCGCGCGATAGGATACAGCGCCCTGTCGGACACGTTGAACCCCTCGTTGGCGACAATATGCCTCAGGTGCTCCACCACATGCTCGGCCGGGATCGTTTTAAAAAAATATTTCTGGCACCTGGAGAGGATCGTGTCCGGGATACGGTGGATTTCGGTGGTGGCGAAAATAAACACCACGCGCGGCGGCGGTTCCTCCAGGGTTTTCAACAGGGCGTTGAATGCCTGGGTGGTCACCATGTGGACTTCGTCAATGATATACACTTTGTAGGCGGAATTCACCGGCGCGAAGTTGACCTTCTCCCGCAGGTCCCTGATGTCGTCGACCCCGTTGTTCGACGCGCCGTCGATTTCGATGACGTCGAATGAGTTCCCGCTCCTGATTTCGACGCAGTTGACGCATACGCCGCAGGGGTGCGGTGTCGGCCCCTCCTTGCAGTTGAGGGCCTTCGCCAGGATCCTGGCCATGGTTGTTTTGCCGACTCCCCGGGGTCCGGAGAACAGATACGCGTGGGATATTCGGCCGCTGATGATGCTGTTCTGAAGGGTCTTGGAGATGTGATCCTGGTAGACCACTTCAGAGAAGATCTGAGGCCGCCATTTTCTGGCTGTTACTCTATAGGTCATAGATACCGGATTACCGTATACACGCAAATCGGAGACGGTACCGATCCAGGGTGCCGTTTTTGCGGATCGGGTACGCATGCCACGCGCCCTTTTCTAAAACAATTCGGAGAGGGGGGGATTCGAACCCCCGGTAGCTTACGCTACACACGGTTTCCAACCGTGCTCCTTCGGCCTCTCAGACACCTCTCCATTGTTGCGTCGCCCCTTACCGATGACCGGCATCGGGGATTTCTCAGCCCGACATGCGGAGAGAGAGGGATTCGAACCCTCGGTGGGCGAAGCCCACAACGATTTTCGAGACCGTCCCCTTCGGCCGCTCGGGCATCTCTCCGTATTTATGAGACAATCGGCGGTTGCGGCTATCTCCCCGCGCCGCCGATGAACGCGACGATATTGTCAAAAACTTCCTTTCCGTCGAGGGCCGGCAACGACACGTACTCAGGCTCCCTGCGGTAATAATCTATCAGCGGCGCCGTTTTTTCCTCGTACGTCTTCAGCCTCTGGCCGATGGCGGCCTCGGTTTCATCGTCCCTCTGGATGGTGGCGCTGCCGCACCTGTCGCAAACGCCCTCGCGCTGCGACGGTTTGGTGTGAATGTTATAAATGGCCTGGCACTCCGGGTTGGAGCAGGTCCTCCTGCTGGTAAGCCTTCTCAGGATCACGTCCCGGGGCACCTCGAGGTTGACGATGGCGTCGAGTCTGATGCCAAGCCTTGTCATCACGGCGCCGAGCGCCTCCGCCTGCGGTATTGTCCTCGGAAACCCGTCAAGAATAAAACCGGCGCGGCAATCCTCGGACTGAAGCCGCTCTTCCATGAGACCCAGAATGATGGAATCGGGAACGAGCTCCCCTCGGTTCATGTATCCTTTTGCTTCCTCGCCGAGGGCGGTCCCCGCCTTTACCGCCATGCGGAGCATGTCGCCGGTGGACAGCTGCACGATACCGTATTTGCCGATCAGAAGCTCGGCAACGGTGCCCTTGCCCGCACCGGGCGCCCCAAGCAGAATCAGCCTCATATCAGCGCTCCCCTGTGAATGTAATCATGCCCACACCAGCTCCTTTACCGACGAGGTGACCGTCTCTTTCGTGGGATAGATGTCCCCCACCACTTCGGCCGGCTTAAACCAGAGTTTAATCTCTTTTTCCGAATCCTCCGTGCTCGACGAAGCGTGCACCACGTTTTCGAACACGCCGGTGGTGGTGATCCTGCCGTAGGCGCCGCGGATGCTCACCGGGTCCGCCTCTTCCGGGTTGGTATGGCCGACTATCTGGCGGACTTTCGCGATGGCGTCTTCCCCCTGATAGACCAGGGCCATGACCCTGTGGGTTTTATGAAGGTCCCCCATGAGGTACCGGACCAGTTCGTCGAAAAAAGGCTTATCCTTCAGGTGAGAGTAATGCTCTTCAGCAAGCTCCCTGGGAACATGGATCACCCGGGCAGCGATAATTATCAGTTTGGTTTCGGAAAGCCTGGAGAGGATGTTTCCGGTGAGTGATTTAACAAGCCCGTCGGGCTTGATGAGCACCAGCGTCTGTTCCACCGCCATGTCATTATACCTCGTATTCGAGAAAAATCTGCGCCGTTAATACAATTCCATTGGATTCATCATCACCGGACAACGCAAATACACCCGGTGAAAAAACCGGCGGTCAATCAAAAAAGCCCCTGCCGGGAGGGGCTTCCCATGTGCCCAGGGCGGGATTTGAACCCGCACAGGAAATTCCCACATGGCCCTCAACCATGCGTGTCTACCAGATTCCACCACCTGGGCCTGCTGTTGACACCCCGCCCTTGGCGGATTATCGCGCAGTAAAGTCTAATTATAAAAACCCTGTATAATGTCAACAATAAAAAGCACGGATTAATCCGGTGATTGGTCATGCGGGCCCAAATCGGAACCACCGGTCGCCCGGCGCCCTGCCGCGGAATCGGCCACTCTTTCGGGATAATACTGCAGGGAAACTGCCTTGCTAAAGGTATCTGAAATAATTGACCGCCTCGGCCTCGAGGTTGAATATTTTTATGAATCCCTGAAGGTTCACCATTCTGAACACGTTCTTAATGCTCTGCGACACGCCGGAGAAGACCACTTCGCCTTTCGCCGTTTTCATGGATTTAGCCGCGCTAATCAGAGTCCCTATTCCTGCGCTGTCAACGGTCTCCAGACCCGTCATGTCCATAAGTATCTTCTTCGCGCCGCCGGCGATAAGCGCCTTCATGATCACAAGGCTTTCAGTGGAGCTCTTTAAATCCAGGCTTGCGGGAACCTTGAGCCTGAAAAGTAGCAGGTTGTAATTGACCGCGTCCCCCGGCGTGGGCGAGAGCGGAATGAGTTCAAGATAGTTCTTCATAAAGCCCCTTTTTTCCTAAAAGAAACACGGCTGTACACATCAGCCGCTGTCAGCACATTTTAAAATGTTTGATCGACTCGTCAATGGAGCTGAATATCTTTATGAAACGGTTCAGCTTTATAGGATTGAAAATGTTTTCGATCCTGGACGATACGTTCGTCATGACAATATCGCCCTTCACTCCCCTTAATATCTTCGCCACATTGATCAGTATTCCTATGCCGGCGCTGTCGATAAACTCAAGCCCCTCCATGTCGATTATCATATATCGGCAGCCCCCTTCCGCGAGCGTCTTGAGCAGGGTCCACATCTTTTCCGATTCGCCCATATCGAGGATATTCACCGCCTTCACCACAAAAACATTATTGCCGTTGTCGAGCGGGTCCTTGATGACTTTTGATATCTGTACAATATCGAGTTCGAAATTCATGGAAGCCCCCTGGTCATACGTTGCATAAAGTATACACGAATTCGCTTATTTCAGTTGCATGTCGCTGAAAAATTTGACCGCTTGATCAACGGTGTCGAACACCTTAATGAATTTCCTGAAATTCACCATATCCAGAATCTGAATAAGATCCTGGGCCACCCCCGTCAGGGCCAGGTCGCCGCCCCGGTGACGGATCAGCTTCATGATGTTAATAAGCGTCCCGATCCCGGCGCTGTCAAGAAACGACACGTTTTCCATGTTCACCAGGAGCTTTCTGCATCCACCGTCGACAAACGTCTTCAGGATTATCCAGAACCCCTGGGCGAGGTCGATGCTCAGTTTCTTTTCAGGGGTGACCGTGCAGATGACATCATCGAAATCGATTTCGCCTTCTTTCACGCCTTCCGGCATCATCATTTCAACGGCCGTTATCATAATCAGTACCGCCCACCTCCGCTCCAGTTTAACCCGCGGCTGCAATAATAGCAAAGAGCATTCTCCATGAAAAGAAAAAAAATCCCGCTATTGTTTCAACTCGGCAATTATCAGGGTGACGTCGTCGGAAAGCTCCTCATCCTGCCTGAGGCCGGCCCAGTTTCTCACCTCTTCGATTATCCTGTCCGCCGCCTCTTCCGGATTGAGGGAGGCGGTGTCGATCAGCAGATCGCTGAATCGGGACTCCCCGAAAATTTTATTTTCACCGTTTCTCGCCTCTACTATTCCGTCCGTATAGAGCACGATTCTGTCTCCCGGCACCAGACTGTCCGTGACGGTACTGTACTTCTCATGCTCCTCCCACCCCACCGGTATCCCATTGGACCTGTTGATTATGGTGTTCCCGCCGCGCACCACCATGGAGGGCCAGTGCCCCGCGTTTGCCTGAAGAAACCGCATCCCTTTTAAATCTATGAATGCGTAGATGGCGGTGAGAAACTGGTTCCCGACGAGACTGAACATGCTGCCGTTTATCTTTTCGAGAAGTTCGGCCGGGTCCGCCCCTTCAACGCCGTGAAACGCGTACACCACTTTCAGCATCGCGCAGATAAAGGCGGCGGGAATGCCGTGACCTGACACGTCGGCGATGAGAATCCGCACCCCCTCGTCTTTCTGGAGCTGGATGTCGTAGAAATCCCCCCCGAGCTCCGTCATTGGACGATACCGGACCGCCATCTCTACGCGCGGGGACACCGGGACCTCCCGGATCATGATGCTGTTTTGAATATCATGGGCGATCTGGATGTCCCGTTTTATCACCGTCAGTTCGTTATGAACGCGGAAGTTGTCTTTCATCGATATCAGGCCGTTCACCCTTGCGATAAGCTCCTGCCTGTTCACCGGCTTTGCCAGATAATCGTTGGCCCCCGCCTCGAGCCCTGCCACGATGTCCTCCGGCTTGCTTTTTGCGGTGAGCATCAGCACCGGAAGGTCATGAGGCGAAAAACGCTCCCTGATCACCCCGCAGACCTCGTAGCCGGACATCCTCGGCAGCATCACATCGAGAAGTATCAGGTCCGGCACCGATTCCTCGAGCAGGGAGAGCGCCTCCTCTCCGTTGAAGGCGGTCACGATGCGGTATCCCTCGAGGGACAGATGGTTCACCAGCACCTGAAGGTTCACCGGTTCGTCGTCAACGACCAGAATCGTCTTCTGCCCCCGGTCAATGATCTCCGGGTGCGCCCTTTCCAGAAGACGCGCATCGTCGCGGGATAGCTCCAGGAGGGACTCGAACGCATTGCGCCGGGACGACTCGTCTTTTGTGCTTTGTGCCGCATCGCCGCTTTTCCTGAGGGTAAAGAAAAACCGGGAACCGGATCCAGGCTCGGACTCCACCCATATTTCCCCGTCATGAAGCTCCACCAGCTTTTTGGATATGGCGAGCCCCAGGCCGCTGCCGCCGTACCTTCTGGTGATGGACCCGTCCACCTGCTCAAAGGACTCGAATATCCGTGTCTGCTGCTCATGCGGGATGCCGATTCCGGTGTCCTTCACCGCGACTGTCACCATGCCGGGCATATCCGCCCTCTCCTCCGAAGATATCCTCACCTCCCCGGATTCCGTGAACTTCAGCGCGTTCCCCACGAGATTGAGCAGAATCTGCTGAAGCCGGTTTTCATCGCCGTATACGAAAACCGATTCCGGAGTGATGTCGTTTATCAGCGCGATGTCCCTGTTCCTGGACAGCGGCTTCATAAGGGAAAAAACGAGCCGCACCAGAGGATAGAGGTCCACCGTGACCAGGTTCAGGCTGATGTCCTTCTGCTTCAGTTTCGAAAAATCGAGTATGTCGTTTACGAGGGAGGAAAGCCTCGTGGCGCTTGAGACGATAAGTGAAAGGTCGTGCCTGGCACTGCTTTCCAGCGGCCCGCCGGCACCCTCGATGAGCGACTCGGCGAGCCCGATGATGCCGTTCAGGGGCGACCTGAGCTCGTGGGACATGTTGGCCATGAACTCGTCCTTGAGTTTGTCCACCCTGGTGAGCGTGCGGTTCACGCTCACCAGCTCGACGATCTGAAGATTGAGCATTTTGATCATATGATTGAAGGTCCGGGCCAGTTTGCCCAGCTCGTCCCTCGAGCTTTCCGGCACCTGGTAGCTGTAATCGCCGACCTCGATCCGCTCGACCCCGGTGGTAAGGTCCTGTATGGGCTTTGAAATTATCCTGCTGAAAAGAAACCCGATCACGCTGACCGCAAAGATCGCCCCCGCCGTCATCATGCATATGAGCTCTCTAAGTTTTCTGACAGGGGCAAGGACCGCCCTTTCTGAAAACACGAGCCTCCCAAGACAGAGAGGCGTCTTCCCTGCCGACGCGCCGGTGGCAACGAACTGATAGCAGCGGTCCGGTATTCCCGGAAACCGCACTTTTGAAAAACCGTGTGCCGATACGAGTCGCTCGACCTGGCCGGAAGCGAGCATCTCCCCGGGAAAGGGATTTTTTAAAAGGGCTTTCTCGTTCCTGAACTGCGCCAGAATGACGCCGTTGAGTTCCTTTCTCGACGAAAGAAGCAGGGAATCCGCGTACACGAGCCCGTCGCCGGTAAGGGGCCTGAGTATCCCCATCATTTCCTTTGAATCGACCCTGGAGGCGGGGATATCGGCGCCGTTCATGAGCAGTATGTTGAGGGTCGATCGGGCCAGTATCCTTGTATTGATGGCGGCCTGGTGAACGATCAGGTCGATACGCTCTTTCTCCTGACGTTCCAGTATAAAGAGCGCCAGCGGCAGGGCCGCCAGGGTGATTACGGCGATGAAAATGACGATCAGCTTGTATTTTATTTTCATGCGGTCACTTCAACTTCTGCAGCGCTTCGTATCTTCTCAACGCCCTGGGGAGATATATCCGCATCACCCCGTTGCCGGGATTGATGAGTTTCAGGCGCTGCATGACGGTGATGCATTTTTCATAGTCCTTCTTTTCGTAGGCGTCGATCCCTTCTTTTTCCATCGCCGGCACTTCGGCCGACAGCATGCCCCTCACGTCCGCCAGCCTGGAGTTCGCCTCGGGCAGGAGCGTCCCGGCATCCTCGAGCAGAGGTATCGCCCTGTAGTACTGCTTCTGGTCCAGAAATTCACCGGCGTTCCGGTAGACCTCCTCTTTCTCGTTGATGAGATCGAAGAGCCTCTTCGATTCCCTGTGGCCGGAATCAAGTGAAAGAACCTCCCTGAAGGCATCCCTGGCCGAGCCAAGGTCGCCTCTGTCCATCTCGTCGAGCCCCTTTCGATACAGCGAATCGATCCTGACCAGGGTTCGGGCTGAATCGTCCCGGTCCTCCCTGTCCGGAAAAAGCAGGTGGCCGAAATTATAGGTCACCCCGGCGTAATAATTCAGCGCCAGAAAAGGCCTGCCGGAAATGTAGGTATGCAAATACTCGAACCCGACGCGCGCCCCGACCCCCCATTTCAGCGGAATAAAGATCCCCGCCTTCACCATGAAGCCGGGGTTTGCCGCGTTCTCCTCCCTGTTTAACGCCGATGCTTTCAGATGAAAAAAAGTGAAGGTGAAGGACACGCCTGCGTACAGTTCCAGAAACCTGAAAACGGAATAGTACGCCAGAGGGCCCGCACCGATGGTCGAAACCGAAAGATAGGACCTGCCGCTCTCCTTCAGGGCATGCGAGCCGTAGGCGAAATCCGCCTCAAGTAGGATGAAACGGAATGAATAGGGAATTGCGGACACCCCCAGCATCGCCGCACCCCTCATCTGGTCCGCATAGTAGCCGGCGAGCTGCGAATATCCCCCCTTGAACCCGAGCATGATCCGCGGCGGTCCGGCCTCCTGCGCGGAAAGCGGCGCGGGACGCAGCACGGCGCACAGAAATGCCGCCCCGGCCGCGGCGGCAATCAGGGAGAGCCTTACGGTGCGCGCAACTGTTCTGATCAATTTCCTTTTCATGTGCAACGGTCCGACAGGCAATCGGCCGGCTCTCGACATGTACCGGCAAATATATAAAATTTTATACTTTAAAAAAATTGAAAAGTCAAGGCAAAAGGACGGGGGCTCCCTAATTATTTCTCAATATTCGATGAGCTATCCTGAATGCGGTATATGAATAACGTTCAGTCGGACCACGGCGCTACCAGGCCACGCAGAGCACTTCATGACTGTTGTTGCAATGACGCTGAGCTGACCCCACCCACTGGGGGAACGCTGAATTGTTGTGCGCTCCCACGGTGCCGTCATAGGAATTTGTGTTGTCGGTCCATCCGTTACAGCTGTTGCCGCTGTCAAACACGCCGTCCTTCACCGATCCGGACCACCAGAAGGTGAGTACGACACCCAGATGCTCCAGTGTATCGGGCAGCCCGCTACTCTGAAACAACGACGACCAGCTGGAGGCTATGCCCGCCCCTCCGGCGCTTTTTATGGCCCACGTAAGGGGTATTCCGTAATTGGCAGGCATATTTTTGATGCTGTCGACATTGTCCACACTTATAAATGCGCGCACGTTTCCCGTACCGAGTTTGGCATACGTTGCAGAGGACCTGCATATCGAGTCGACGTCCTTTCGTATCGAGGCGGAATACACGGTTGAGAGATTTCCCTGCCGCGACCCTGCGGAAAAAAGATAGACCGCCGCGCCGGGCGTTGAGGTGGTCGCGGACACCATGATGTAATTGGATATGTGCAGGTCGCCGTCGCGCACCAGGACGTTGAAATAATACACGGTCGAACCGGAAAGTCCTGTAACGTCCATTCCCGTAAGGTCCGCGGTCCAGGCGCCGAAGGGGGTGCCGTACGCTTCCGCAGCCGCCGAAGTGGGGATCGGAGTTTTTGCATAATAGACGCGGTATTCCAGGTCCCCCTGCGGCGTGATGTCGTCCGAGGCTCTCCGCCACGACAAACGCACGCTGGCAAGCTTTATATCCATCGTCGTAATGACGCCGCCGTCACCCGGGACCGGAAACCCGTCCGGCACCGCGACCGGGAGCTCCTGATACTTTGCGTTTTCCAGCGCGATCATATCACCCATGTTGTCGTCGTAACAGCCGACTGAATAGGCCAGTGCCGCCGCTACCGCCAGGGCAAATATGAGCGTCCGGAACGAGTTGGAGCGTATTGTTGAAGCATACATCATTTCCTTCTTTCTATCCAATCGGATAGCGCCTGCATCGGCTACTGAAATGCGGTTTGCTTTCCAGATCCCGGGATGTAATTTAAAAAGAATCTCGGTGTTCTGATCTTTCCAGTAAACCAGATTAATATACGGCTTATAGACAGGGATGTCAAAATAATCTCGATCGCGGATCTGTTTTTTTATTACAACTCATGATTTTTTGTCTTAATCATATTTTATTTTTTTACTACTATTTTTTACATAGCGATAACTATCGCCTCGCCGAAATTATACGGAATATTTGCTTGCAAATTACAGCGGCGGGTCCACATTTTTTCCAATTCCGGAGGAAATGGATCATGAATCGAATCGCCGGCACTCTCTTGCTATTAATTCCGCTGTTCTTCGCCTTTGCCCCTTCCCGGCAGGCCGCCGCGTTCCCCGTGGGCGGCACGATATCCATCGACCCTGAGACGGGCGAAGGGGAGGAGGCCGGCATGGAACAGCCGGGCATCGTGGACTACAGCGACCGCCTCATCATACGGCCCTACCTTTTAATTCCGATGAACTTCCTTACCATCAGCAGGTACAACACCGAAAAGGGGTTCAGCTCGGAAGAAGTCGCGTATCTCCCGAACCCGAGCCTCTGCGCCGGAGCCGGCTTCTCCTGGTGGATATTCGGCTTCTCCTTCCACACCGCGGTGGTACCTCTGAGAGACACTGCCGTGTACGGAAAAACGACCTTCCTTGACATCCAGTTCAATTACTATTTCAGAAAAATCGGATTCGACCTCTTCTATCAGAGGTACAAGGGCTTTTCCCTGGAAAACTCGAGGTCCTACGGCTTGTTTCAGGGTTTTCCCGGCGCGCACCGCCCGGACCTTTCGATCACCGCCATCGGGGGAAACCTCTTTTACATTTTTTCCGACGGTTTCTCCTACAACGCGTCCTTCAAGCAGACCGAGCGCCAGACCTCTTCCGGAGGCTCCTTTATCCTCATGACGTCCATTATCAACTACACCATTGACAGCTCATACTCCCTCATACCGCCGAGCCAGGAAATTTTTTACAGCACCGACACCGGTTTCAGGGGGGGGAGCTTCACCAGCTTCGGCCTGTCACCGGGATACGCGCACACCTTTATCATCGGCGAAAACTTCTACATCACCCCGTCACTCTGCGTCGGATCGGGTCTCATGAAGAAATCCTACAGGGTCCTCATCGGCGAGAGAAATAAATACGGGTCCTTCATCAAGGTTAATTGCAGGCTCGCCGCAGGATACAACGCGGACCGGTGGTTTTACGGAGTGGCGCTTGTGGTGGACATCACCAGCACAAAATCGTCCCTCGGCGGCGTGGGGATTTCGGCAAGCAATATCGGAGGGTTCATTGAAACCTTCGCCGGATACCGGATTTAAAAAGGTCACCGCGTCAGAGTCAGTACAGGATTTTCAGAACATCGTCAAAATAATTGACGAAATGCGCGTCCAGCCCCGATTTGATGTAGTCCGGAAGCTCGTCAAAGTCCTTTTTGTTCTCGAATGGGAAGATAATGGTCTTCACCTTCGCCCTCTTGGCCGCCAGGGTCTTCTCCTTGACGCCGCCGATCGGGAGGACCTTGCCGGTGACCGTAAGCTCGCCCGTCATGGCGACGTGCTTCTTGATGGGTTTCTTTTTGGCAAGGGAATAGATGGCGGTGGCCATGGTGATGCCGGCCGAGGGTCCGTCTTTCGGGGTCGCGCCCGCGGGAACGTGAAGATGGATGAGATTTTTGTGAAAATAATCATCCGGTATGCGGTATGTCTCCGTCCGCGATGAGATATACGTATAGGCGATCTCGGAGGACTCCTTCATCACGTCGCCCAGCTGGCCTGTCTGCTTGAAACCCCTCCCTTTTGATGGTATTGAGGTGGCTTCAATGTACAGAGTGGCCCCCCCCATGCTCGTCCACGCGAGTCCGAGCACCACTCCGGGTATTTTTTTATCGTACAGCGAATCGTCCGTGAATACCGGCTTGCCGAGGTATTCCTCGACGTTGTCGACGCCGATTTGTATCGGCTTCGTCTTTTCGTCCTCGGCGAAACTCCTGGCCGCCTTGCGCATGATCTTCCTGATGTTGTTTTCCAGGCTCCTTACGCCGGCCTCCCGGGCGTACCCGTCGATTATTTTCTTGAGCGCGGGCGCATCGATCTGCACCATCCCCTTTTTCAGGCCGTGGTGGTCGAGCTGCTTGGTGATGAGAAAACGCCTGGCGATCTGGATCTTCTCGTTCATCACATATCCGGAAAGCTTCATCACTTCCATGCGGTCCAGCAGCGGCCGCGGAATGGTGTCGAGCTGGTTTGCAGTCGCTATGAACAGGATGTTCGACAGGTCGAAGCGCACGTCGATGTAGTGGTCAAGAAAATCGACATTCTGCTCAGGGTCAAGCACCTCCAGCAGGGCCGACGCGGGGTCTCCCTGGAAGCTCGCCCCGATTTTGTCGATCTCGTCGAGCATCACCACCGGATTGGCGACCCCCACGGTCTTGAGGCTCTGGATGATCTTCCCCGGCATTGCGCCGATGTACGTTCTTCGGTGTCCCTTGATCTCTGCCTCGTCGCGCATCCCGCCGAGGGAAAAGCGGAAGAATTTCCTGTTCAGCGACTCGGCAACGGACTTTCCGATTGATGTCTTGCCGACCCCCGGAGGTCCCACGAAACAGATGATTGAACCGGTAATGTTGCCTTTCATCTTCCCGGTGCTGATAAACTCGAGGATGCGCTCCTTGATGTCGTCAAGCCCGTAGTGGTCGCGGTCAAGAATGCGTTTCGCCTTCGGGATGTCGTAATTGTCCTTGGAATATACGCCCCAGGGGAGCGAGGTGAGCCAGTCCAGGTAATTTCTGCTGACCCCGTATTCGGCGGAATGGGGCTCCATGAGCTGGAGTTTCGACATCTCTTCTTCGACTTTTTTGGCAGCCTCCTCCGAAAGCGTCAGCTGCTTGATCCTCTCCTCGAACCGCTCGACTTCCGCGGTTTTCTCGTCTTTTTCGAGGCCCAGCTCTTTTTTTATCTCCTTGAGCTGTTCCCTCAGAAAAAACTCCTTCTGCTGCTTCGATATCTTCTGCTCGATCTGTTTGCTTATTTTCACCTGGAGCTTCGAAAGCTCGATCTCCTTTTTCAGGAGCATCAGCACCTTCTTCACCCGCTGCCGCACGTCGAAGGTTTCCAGAATTTCCTGTATCTCCTTCGGCTCCGCCGTGGTCATGGATGCGACAAAATCCGAGAGCTTTCCAGGATCGTCAATCGAGAAGCGGCTCAGAAACAGTTTCAGCTCCTCGCCGAAAAGCGAATTTGACTTAATGAGCTCCTTGATCGAGGTGATGATGGCCATGGAATACGCCTTCATCTCCTCATTGGCCTCGTAATCAGGCTCGTAATAGTAGTTCACTTTCCATTTAATGACAGGTTCATCCTGCACCGAACGCTCCAGGGTGAACCTGGACAGCGCGTTTATCATGAGCTGAACGGTGTTTTCATCAACAGGCGTGATCTTGATGACCTTGATGGCGGCCCCTACGGCATAGAGGTCCTTGCTTTCAAGCGGCCCTTCGTGCTGGTTTTTTACGAGCACCCCTCCGCCGATCTTCTGGTCGCTGTCCATAATGGACTGGGCGACCTTTTCCATGTAATCGCCCGTAAGGATCAGGGGCATCATCATTCCGGGAAAAATCGGCCGCTGCGAAATCGGGATTATCGGAAGGACCTCCGGGAGGATGTCCCGGGCAACTACGAGCTGGCTGCCTTCATCGTTACTGTTGATTTCACTCATTGCGGTGCATACCTCAATCAGGTTTTTTCAGGGAAAACAGATAACCCTGTTCGCGAGGGCATTACGGCGTCCCTCTCCTTGACAGATTACCTGAATCCCTCGATATCTTCAATAAAAAATTTCTTCGCGGTCCATTCATTTATGGAAAACACATAGGGGCTTTCGGAAGAAACCGCATAATACTCGTCGCCGTTCTTATACACGCCCACCGTGATCTCCTTCTCCCTGCTTTTTATGACCGCCGAGGCAAGCGGCGCTTTCAGAGTATCTTTTGCCACGCCGGGAAACCCCGTGCCCCGCAGCGGATCAAATGCGGAAAGGAGGGAATTCATGCGCTGTGCGTTCAGCGTCACCGTTTTCACCCCCCGGTACACCCATTGCACCGACGCGGCTTTTTTCCCGTCCCTGCCTTCCGCCTTGGCGTTGTTTTTCCCCTTGCTGCCGCCCTTGGCGGCAGTTTCGCGTACGAACGCGATACTTCGCCCCTTATACGTGAAAGTGAGCCCGGTTATGCCGTTGCGGGGAATTTTTACGATATTCTTGTCCCTGAGTCCCTCCACCGACGCGTCCAGAAGCGAATCAAAACCGCCCCTGGCCATGTATATCTCCTTTCCGTCTCCGATCCTGACGAAAATATGCTGGCTGGCCGTGCTCTTTTTGCCGAACGTGATCCGGCGCAGAACCTCCCCCCCCTTGCGTACCGTCACCTCGGTTGCCTTGTCGGGCGTCAGATCGTATGCGGAAAAGAGCCCCTTTTCGGAAACGATGTCGGCGATCTCAATTTCCCTCAAGTTTTTCTCCAGTTCCTGTACCGCCTTTGAGTCGGCGGGATAAGCCTCCGTGTTGATCCGCCACAAGCCGTCCTTTCTGGTCAGCGTCAGGGTATCGGAAGGCCTCTTTATCGACACCTCGTCGGCGCTCCCCTCCCATGCCGGCAGGTCGGGCACGTCGGGCCCGCCTTTGGTGTTCGTATAGATCAGGTAGCCGCCCAGGGCCGCGATTATCAGTATGCTTGCGAGTAAGCTCTTCTTCATGTCACACCTCCCGGGAAAACTCGTTCTGTATCAGCTTTCTTCTCATGCGGGAGCGCCTCCAGGTGAATACTCCGAAGAGGACCACCATTACCGGAAGGCCGATCATATTCATGTATTTGTACACCGATTTCATGCCGTCTCCCACGCGGTCAAGCGGATTGTATTCGAGCCTCTTGCTTCTCATCTCCGGTATGTAATAGTTGCCGGAGCAGTAATCGATGATATTGTGCAGAAAAAGGCCGTTGGGAAACGCGTCGTCGCCCTGGCGCTGAGACCCGGAGGAGAGAATCTTGTCGGACTCCTCCAGGAAGCCGGACGTGGTGATTTCCGACGTTCCCACAACGACCAGCTCCGCGGTCCCGGTCGGGACAGTCCTGTCAAGCCGCGCCACGGTGGCCAGACCTGTCTTAACCGGGGCTTTTTTCGCACCGCCGGCGCCGCCCTTTTCTGCCTCCGCACCGGCGGCGGGGGCCTCTTTCCCCGAGAAATAGCTCGTAAAACGGCCGGACAGGAGCACCGCCAGCGTCCTGGGGCTGAACTGCGCCCCCTGGGGCGGCGTCATGAGAAGCGGGTGCATGTTCATGTTGCCCTGCATAAGCCAGCTTTCCGGCGAGGATTTCACCAGTTCCCGGCTCACGAGCCCGGCTTCCCGGACACGATTCGTGTCGAGCGTGATAGAGGAGACCCTGTCCATGGCGATGCCCTTGAGGTCCCTGGTGATTATGCTTTCACGATTCAGTCCGCTCTCCTTGATTATGGGGACCACCGGATAGTCTGCGATAAAACTTTCAAGCTGGACTTTGGCGCAGCTTTTATCGAGCACGAAGTCCCTGTTCACCGTGACTCCGTAGGACTTCAGAAGATCCTCCAGGCCGGTCTGCACCGGAAGGAGCCTGTTCTGCCCCCCCATGAGGCCCATCTGCCCCGGAAGGCGCATTTCGGCGAAGGTCCGCATAAAGACCACCGCCTTGTTCCCCTTCATCAGAAACTGGTCTATCCTGAATAGCTCCAGGGGCGAAAACTCGGACGTGGGCCCGTTGATTATGATCGTTCCGATGTCCGAAGGGATGTCTTGAGACGAGAGATCGACCTCCCTCACTTCATACACGTCCGACAGGAGCGCCTTCAGGTACATCCCCCCCTCCCTGGACTGCCGGTCGTTCAGTTCCACTTCGCCGTGCCCCACGACATAACCGATCCCGGGATTGCTGCTCACCAGGCCGTCCACGGCGCCGTTGATCCTGTCCTCCAGGTTGTTCAGCCCCACAAGCACGTTCTTTCCGAAAATCGTCGGGGACACGCCTATCTCCACTGTCTGAAACTTGTCCCCGTTTTCAAGCACGATGCCCAGCAGGTAATCCCCCGCCGGGACCGTCTTGCCGAACGTTCCGGCGCCGCCCTTCCAGGAAAGAAGGCTTAACCCGTAGGTGCCGGCAACGGTCCTGCTCCCCGGCCCCTTTGAGGGGTCCTCTGTCGTAAATTTCAACTTGTCGTAATTCTGAAGGTTGCATTTCTTTACGGTCTTTTCTATCTTCTCTTCGAGCGTCGATATCCCTTCAATGGGAAGATATTTCAGGTTGGAATCAAAATAAAGCTTCACCTCGATCGGCCGCTGAAGCTTCAGCAGGCCGTCGATCCTGCCGGAAACTTTCTGCATCAGCGAGGTTATGCCGTACTCCAGGCCGCCGGTGCCGGTGACCGCGTTCATCTTTTCGATAACGTCAGCCTGCTGGATCACCAGCCCCATATAGGTGCGGCGGAGCTTGACCTGGTCGCTGACGAACTCCTTGCTCATGACCGGGGTGATGCCGTATTCCGCTGCGGTCTTCTCCAGTTCATTTTCCCCGACTATCTCGTAGCGGAAGTTCCTGTTGCCGTAGTAGTCGTATTCCTCCAGCAGGTCCATCAGGTATCTCGCCACCGCGCCGTGCTGCGGCGGAAGGTCCTTGGAGAACAGCACCCGTATGGTGAGCTTTTCATTGAGGTTCGACACCACGTCCCTGCTCTTCTGGGAAAGGGAATAGACCCTGTTCCTGGTCAGGTCCAGCCGGAAATTCAGGGTCAGGCTCGCCGCGTTTACCAGGACCGCGATGATTATAATAAGCGCAAGCTGGAGGTTCTTTTCGCCTATCCTCAGGTTTTCAGATGCCATCCGGCCGAGCCGGTTATAGAGTTCTCTCAGCTTCATCGGTTTATCTCCTTTCATCGATAACTCTGACCGTCATCAGCAGGGACACCGCGATAATGGACAGAAAATATATCAGGTCCCTGGAATCGAGCACGCCCCGCTCGATGTTCCTGAAATGGAAATCGGAGCCGAGGTACTCGATGAACCCCAGTTTCGCGGGCAGAAATATGGTGACCTTGTCCACAAGCCACATAAAAAAGCAGACGGCCCAGGCGGTGATAAAGGCCACGATCTGGTCGCGGCTCAGGCTCGAGGTGAATATCCCCACCGCGCAGTAGGAGCTGCCCAGGAGCACCGATCCCAGGTAACCGCCGATAATCGGGCCGTAATAGGGGGAGCCGGTGAGCTCCACCGTGACCGCGTACAGGAGCGTCGGGACAAGCATCAGCGAGATGAAGGCCGACGCGGCCAGGAATTTCCCCAGCACCGCGTTTGTCGTGGACACCGGCAGCGTCAGCAGTATCTCGATTGAGCCGCTCTGCTTCTCCTCCGCGAAGAGCCGCATGGTAACCGCGGGGACCACAAAAGTGAAAACCAGAGGGAGGAGCTGGAAAAAGTTCCTCATCTCCGCCTGGTTGAAATAGAAATAATCCTTGAAAAAGAAAAAGCCTGTGGCGACAAGAAAAATCGCTATCACTATATAGGCGATGGGGGTCGTGAACATACCCCGTATCTCTTTTTTCATTATGATGATCGCTTCCCGATATTTAGTCATTGCTCCCTCCTACGGTCAGTTCCCTGAATACCGATTCCAGGCTCCTGGACTTCTGGCTCATTTCGTAGAGCACCCATCCGTTTTTGCCCACCGTCCCGAACAGGTCCGGCCTGGGGTCGTCATTGCCCCGGACAAGAATTTTTGCCCCGACAAGCGCCCCCTCTCCTTCGACCTGCTCCACCGAGGCGACGCCGGGAATGTCCCGAAGCGCGCCGGCAAGCGCCTGGAAATCGGTCCCGCCCACTGACAGGAAGATGTGCCGCTCCGCAGTGGATGCGGTTTTAAGGTTTTCGGTCCGGTCGTCGGCGACGATCCTGCCGCTGTGTATTATAATGACCCTGTCGCACGTGGCCTCGACCTCCGAGAGAATATGGGTGGAGAGGATCACCGTTTTCTTTTTTCCGATCTCCCTGATGAGGTTTCTTATCTCGATGATCTGATTGGGGTCCAGCCCGCTGGTGGGCTCGTCCAGGATCAGGATGTCCGGATCGTGGACCATGGCGTAGGCCAGACCGACCCTCTGCTTGTAGCCCTTGGAAAGCTCGCCGATTTTCTTGTGCATCACGTCGTTGATGCCGCAGAGACCGGCGATTTCCCGAAACCTCTTATCGTCCTTTACCCCGCGTATTTCCGCCGTAAAGATCAGGTAGTCGAACACCAGCATGTCGCTGTATATCGGCGCGAGCTCCGGCAGGTACCCGATGATTTTACGGACCTCCAGCGGGTCCTCGTCGACCCGGTGGTCCCCCACCGTGATGGTTCCGCTGTCCGGCTTGAGGTAGCAGGTGATCATTCTGAGCGTGGTGGTCTTGCCGGCGCCGTTGGGCCCCAGCAGACCGGTGATTTCACCGTCCCTGATGACAAAAGAGATGTCGTTTACTGCGGCGACCTCTCCAAAAGATTTTGACACTCCGTCCACTCGAATCATGGTTGATGCGCCTCCGCGGATGTTGATTGTTTTTTTTATGCTCTTCCGAAGTCGTCTTCGACCCGAATGATGTCGTCTTCTCCGAAATACGAGCCGGTCTGGATCTCGATGAACACAAGGTCCTCTTCACCGTCGTTCCGAATCCTGTGGTTTTCTCCCATGGCGATGTCCACGTGGCCCCCCGGAGAAAGCGCGGACTCGCTGTCCCCCCTGGTCACCACCGCGGAGCCTCGCACCACAAACCAGTGCTCGGCGCGCCGGTTGTGCCGCTGAAGGCTCAGCCTTTTGCCGGGCAGAACGGTGATCCTCTTTACCTTATGGGTGTCGGTATCGGTCAGGTTCTCGTAGAACCCCCACGGCCGTACATTATCTTCCATATTTCCGTCCATCAATGAGAATCAGCATCCACCCATGTGGGGGATTGAGGCGTTTTTAATCAAGTGAATTTTTCGGCCCCGATAGGGGCCGGTTTCAGGCGTTCCCTGCGGAATCCGCCTGTCGGATGGAAGAATCCTTCCGGTTATACCCGTTAGTAATCCGGATGAAAAAAAAGTTACCGGACGGGCGGCATTTTCGGAATTGACCGCCCGGCAGAAAATCCTGCCGGTTTAATTGCCGGCCGCGCCCTCCGAGATAAACTTTACGGCGTCATCCATTCGGTGAAACACCGCGTAATAGTCGAACATTTCCGGATGGGCGAGCATTATCTCCTGAAGAAGCGATTCAGTCATAAGGAGCACCAAATAGTTTTTCGTCTTTTTAAACAGGGCCAGCGATTTCATCAGCACCCCCAGGGCATAGGAGGAGACGCTGGCCACCTTCAGAATATTCAGGATGAAACCGATCGAATCCGGCTGCGCCGGAAGCTCCTTTGCGAGGTAATCGTAAATCGCCGTGGCACCGTCCTTGTCCACGTCGTCCACAAGGATTTCTCCCGACAGTATTTTACAGTCATCGAGAAACCGAAACCTGAAATACGATGCATCTCCGCTCATGGCGACCTCCCCGCTTTTCTAAGGTTTTCAGGCGCCCCGGATTGCGCGCCACTTCTGATATCGAATGTTTCAGCCGGAAACGGCGCACTCATCATGCAATCAACGTAACTCCATGTCAAGGCAAATCTTTCCGGCCGGCAGGGCGGCCGGGGGAGACGAATCGAATTTTTTGTTGCAATATAATCGCCATATAAAGGATGAATTATTCATATCGTCCGCGGATTCGCCGGCGAAATGAATGCCGATCGGAGCGACAGACGGAAGCCATGAACATATATGTAACCGACAGAGTGAAAGAGGTCCTGGAATGGCCCGCGGTGCTGGAACAGATCGAGCGGCGGTGCCGTACCGCGGCGGGAAAACGGACCGCCGCCGCAATGGCCCCTCTGTCCATCAGCGGGATTCGGGACAGGCTTGAACGGATCACCCGGATGAAGGAGATGCGCATCCGCGACCTGGACCCCGACTTCTCCGGCATCGGCGACGTGGAGCCCCTGCTCCTGAGAGCCGAAAAACAGGGAGTCCTGGCACTGGAGGAACTGGCCGGGATACGCTCATTCGTCCTGGCGTCCCGCAGGATGCGGCGGTTCCTTGCCGCGATTAAAGGGGAATACCGCATTTTCGAGGACGAGTACAGCTCCCTTGAGGAACTCAGGGCGATCGGCGATGTCCTGGTCCCGGCGATCACCGACGCCGGGTCGCTCAGTGAAGCATATTATCCGGCGCTGAAGACGCTGAAGGACTCGATCCATGCGGTCAAAAAGGACATCGAAAAAAGCCTCGGCGACTTCATAAACTCGAAACAGGGGGACACCGTTCTCCAGGAAAAAATATTTACGCGCCGGAGCGAAAGGTACTCTCTCCTGGTCAGGGCGAACATGAAAGCGAAGCTTCCCGGCAACGTCCTGGACGCATCGTCGAGCGGCGCCACGCTGTACATGGAGCCGGATTTCGTGCGTCCCAGAAACAACGAGCTGATCATGAAGGAACGGGAGCTCCACGGCGAAACCCTGCGCATACTGGCTGACCTTTCAGCCCTCGCCGCCGAAGGGGCGCCCGAACTGCGTCAAAATGCCGCGGTCCTGGCCGGTCTCGACCTGATCGCCGGCGCCGCCTCCT
>JBGSQT010000020.1:0-3464 GCA_041737965.1 Spirochaetota bacterium
GCCGGAAGGGTGCCCCGCGGCCGGGGAGCGCGCCGGGATCCCCTGTTATCGGGTTCCGGTTCCGCGCGGGTACGGCGAAGAGTACGCCGCCGCACTGGGGCGCTCGATGGATTCGCTTCTGCGCGGCCTGGGGCTTCCGGAGCTCGGCGCGATCGGGCGCGGGGAGCTTAAAAAGTCCATGGAAACCTACAATCTCCTCAGGAAGGCCATGCGGGGAATCTGCTCTCTGCGGAATTCCAGGCCGGAACTCCTCTCGCAGGAGGACCTGTTCGCCCTCATGGCCGCGGCGGCGTCGCTCCCGCCGGACACGGTCACCGGGCACCTCGCCGGGGTGATCGAAAAAATGAACGCCGCGCCGGGAAACGCGTCCGGGGGGCGTCCGGTGCTCCTTCATTCCCGCCATCTGGAGGACCCGTCGCTTCTGGACCGCATCGAGGAGGCGGGATGCGTCATCACCGAGGACGACACATGCGGCGGCCGGAGGCAGTTCGACCTATCGTTTAACGCGGATGCGGACGACCCGGTCGCGGAGATCCTCGCGGCACATTCCTACAGGCCTCTGTGTCCCGGCCTGCGGACGCCGGAGGAGCGGTACGAGCTTTTTTACAGGCTGCTGAAGAGCTACGGCATAGAGACGGTGATTCTTCTGGAATCGCGCCGATGCGCCGCCGGGACGGGGGAGATGGAGTTTCTGAGGCGAAAGCTCATGAGGCTGGGGGTGGACCCGATTACGGCCACGCCGGACAACGCGGCCGCCGAAACGGCGCGTTACCTGGCCGGGCCCTGACGGGGCGCCCCTAACGGGTCGCCCTGGGCGCGTTCATCTTCGTGTAGTCTCCGGCGATGGCGAACGCCTCCTGGAGGAAAAGGTCCTTCTCCAGGTCTACCGTGTTGTCGTCCCTGTCGTTCTGGATGTTCCGCTCGAGCTCCTTTGTGCGCTGTTTCTCCAGGTCGGTTTCCTCTTTTAGGCTGATGGTCTTGTTTTTCATCTGGGTGCCGTACTTTTCGATCTTGGCGATGAGATCCTGGTATTTGGCGCTGGTCCTGATCCTGGCTGAGGACCCGTTTCTGAGCGCCGCCACGATGCTGTCATTGACGCACCCGTAGGGGACAAAGTCCGCCCGGGCGATCCGTTTCCACTGGAGCGGGTACCTCGTCTTCTCCTCGCTGAAATCCCAGATGTTGCTGAGGTCCGGCACTGTCACGTCCGGGCTGATCCCGTTTATCTGGTTGGAGCTGCCGCTGGGCTGGTAAAAGATGTGGGTGGTGATCTTTATCGCCCCTTTTCTGTTGGTCAGCTCCTGGATCGACTGCACCGTCCCTTTTCCGAACGTCTTGTTGGGGCCGACGATGATCCCCCTGTGGTAGTCCCTGATGGCCCCCGCGAGGATCTCGGAGGCGCTGGCGCTGAAACGGTTGATGAGCACCACCACCGGTCCGTCCCAGGCGATATACGGATCGTTGTCGCTCATCACGTTCGGCTCGCTCTCGCCGCCCTTCACCTGCAGTATGGGGCCGGTGTCGATGAACAGGCCGGCGATTTTAATCGCCTCGTCGAGATACCCGCCGGGATTGTTCCGCAGGTCGAGCACCACGCAGGAGACCCCTTTGGACTTCAGGTCCTCCAGCAGGACCCTGGTGTCAGTGGCGGAGCTTTTACCGGTGGCCGGGTCGTTGTAAAAGGAGGGGAGCCTGAGATAGCCCAGCTTCACCTCGCCGCCGCCGGTTTTGACCTTGAAGATGTCGGATTTCGCGGCGCTGTCCTGAAGCTTTATCTCCTCCCGGACGATCGGCACCACGAAGCGGACCGGCCCGTTCCCCTCGGCCGACTTCCTGAGCACCGTGAGGCGGACCTCGGTCCCCTTGCGGCCGCGTATTTTTTTCACCACGTCCTGGAGGTCCATGTCCACCACGTCGTCCGGCTCGCCGCCCCCCTGGGCGACGCCCACGATCTTGTCGCTGGGCTTCAGGCTGAGCTGTTCCGGGAGCTTGGACGCCGCGCCGCCGGGAATGATGGACTCAACGATCACGAAGCCGTCCTCGGACTTGAGCCGCACCCCGATCCCCTCGAGCTTCAGCTCCATGGATATCTTGAAATCGACCAGCTCGTCGTTGGTGAGGTAGTTTGAATGGGGGTCAAGGGACATGGAAAAGGCGTTCATAAACCTCGCCAGCACCGCCTCTTCGTCTGTTTCGGCCATCCGCTTGCGGGTGAGCTCGTATTTTTTTCTGAGTTTGACCCGCGCCTGCTCGATTGTGCTGCCCATGGAGATGTAGTTGAGGAGCTGGAGTTTGATGTTTTTCCTCCACCGGTCCACCATGTCCTGCCTGTCCTTGGCGTAGGGGACCGAGTCCCGGTCCACCACTATCTTTTCGTCCTTGGTGAAGTCGTAATCCCTGTCGATGAGCGCATCGACAATGACCATGCTCTCCTTGAAGCGCTTTTCAAAGAGTTCCTGGGTCTTGTACACGAACCCGAACTGGTTCTGCACGATGTAGTCGTCCACCAGGTCCTTGTCTTTCATGAGCTCGTCGATATCGCTTTTATAGAAGTAGTATTTTCCGTAGTCCAGCATGTAGATGTAGTTGTTCACGATCCGTTCGGACAGCGTGTTGTTGAGAGTCCTGTACACCGCGTGGCGGTACAGGAACTGCAGGATAAGGGACTGAAGGTCCCCCTGGCGCAGGCCGTCCGACGCCTGGGTGCAGGATATGACGAAAAAGATCGTCGCGGCGGTGAGTATGCTTTTTTTAGAAAATAGTTTCATGAATTGGCGCTCTCCGGTGGAAATTATATGAAGATTACTATGTGTTTAGAAAATTATATTTCGTCAATACATTTTTACGCCCCGGCAGGTGCCGTATATATGCGGCACCTGCCGGGGGATGGACCGATCAATTTTCAGCATTTTGCGGCATTCTTCGCGTACGGAATGCGCCAGTTCCGCCGGTTCAAGGACACGGACCCCAGCGCCCCAGGAGAGGTTGGTTCACTTCTGTTACGTGGTATTCACGGATGGCGCCCCCGCAAATTTTTTCTTGACACAACCCGCTCCGGCGGATTCTATCGAAATCCGAGGAACCAGAATGAACGAACCCATTTCCCTGACGCGCTATTCAAAAATGCTGGAAAACGGGGAAATCTCCTCCCGCGAGATTTCGGAATCGCTCCTTTCCCGCATCGATTCGCAGGACGGCGGCATCAACGCCTTCATCACCGTCAACCGTGAGGGCCTCCTGGAGGCGGCCGCCGAGTCCGACAGGCGCCGTGCCGCGGGGAGGGCGCGTTCCCCGTTTGACGGCGTACCGGTGGCGGTCAAGGACAACATCATGACCCGGGGGGTGCGCACCACCTGCGCCTCCGGAATACTGAAGGATTTCGTCCCCCCCTTTGACGCCACCTCGTTCCGGAAGCTTTCGGAAAAGGGGTTTCTCCTGCTGGGAAAGACCAACCTCGACGAGTT
>JBGSQT010000007.1:0-2604 GCA_041737965.1 Spirochaetota bacterium
ATGTCCGAAAAGATCGAGAGCGCTCCGGCTCCAGAATTCAATGTTGTCATCCTGCGTATCGACCAGGGCGATCGGGAACGGTGTCGCGTCGAGAATGGCGTAGAGATTTTTCTCACTTTCCCGCAAATTTTCCTCCGCCTGTTTACGGTCAGTAATATCAATTACCGCCGATTGGTACCCCACCACCTCCTCCCCCTCGCCGCGCACTACCGTGGCCAGACCGTGAGCGATGAAGGTGGAGCCGTCCTTCCGCTTCGCCGTGTAATCTCCTTCCCATTCGCCGGATTCATTTAAAGCGTTTACTATGACTGCCGCTTCATTCTCGTTATTAATAAAATCCGCGAGCGGCCTGCCGATGACATCCGTGAGCTCCGGATATCCCCATAAATCGAGAAAGGCCTTGTTGGCCTGGGTTATATGACCGCCCAGGTCCGCGATGCTGTTCGCAGCTATGGAAGCGTCGAACACCTTGTTCTTGAGTTTGAGCTCTTCCCCGACGCGGCGCAGCCCGGTTATGTCTACCGCCGTTCCATCGATGACCCCCGATTCCTTTTCCATTTGAATGGAAACAAGACAGGTGCGGACTTCGCCGCTCTTTGTGATGATGGGTACTTCGAAATCTGAAACGGACCCCTCGGTGCGGATCAGTTCTATCATTTCGGCCCGTTTCGCCTGGTCCGCCCAACGGATCGTGGCCGGGCTGGAAATCATCTCTTCCCTGGTGAAGCCAAAAATATCGCAGAGCTTCCTGTTGACGTCGATGATCGCCGAGCCGTCGATGCACGACCGGTAGATGCCCACCTGCGCGTTTTCGAACAGGGAGCGATAATAATCATCTGGCCGGGGAACAGCAGTCTGCAAATCGGGGCGTGATTTTTTCAATACGGGTGTTTTGCTTTTTTTTATCCCGTGCCTCGCAGATGATTTTATTGTTTTTCCCGGTTTATCTTTCATAATCTTTCCCATTATACTCGGAACTATGCTAATATCAGCGTCAAACTGCAGTATATCCATAATATACCCATATCCCAGGAAACAAACCCGGTTTCGTAGATTCCATCGAAATTACTAATCTCCATATTTCTCCGGCCTGCCCAGCTCGCGGAGTAGTTCGTTAATTTCTTTTTTGAGCTCCATCACTCTTCCTTCGCGCTCCAGCATGACCTCCTGCCACCGCCGGAGCTCATCGAGCTGGCGGTTGACCGAGTCCTCAGCCTGCTTACGCTCGGTGATATCGATGGTGAATCCGGCAAGATACAGCGGCTTTCCATCCTGAAGAATCGGGAATTTTATGGTATTGTATATCCGGCCATTCAATGTTTCTTCAATATCTATACGTTTTCCTTCTCTTAGTGTCCGCAGGTTGTCCGCGATCATGCCTTTGGCAAGATCGGACGGAAACAGCTCATCCATGGTTTTTCCCAGCATCTCATCGATCGGCCTTCCCAGCATGGCTTCGTAGTTTTTACTCAGGCGTATCGACCTGCTCTGCTCATCCTTGAAAAAAACATACACAGGGCTGTGTTCCATGAATTGCCGGAATATCTCCTCGCTTTCCCGGAGCGAATCCTCAATCCGCTTGCGCTCTATGGCGTAGCGGATGGATCGGGACAACTGCGCCGCATCTATTGTATTTTTGATCAGGAAATCTTCGGCGCCCCGTTCTATGGCGGACATGCCGATGGCTTCATCGTCCAGGCCGGTCAGCACAATGACGGGAGGCATGATGCCGGGAAGGCCGATGATACGATCAAGCGTTTCGATTCCGCTTGATTCAGGGAGGTTCAGGTCGAGCATTACAATATCGAATTTTTTATTTTCCAGCTGCGATAACGCCACGGTGAGATTTTCCGCGACAGTGCACGCATAGCGCGCCACCTTGCCATCCTTCAGCATCTCCTGTATCAGCCGAGCGTCTCCGCGATTGTCCTCGACCAGGAGCAGGTTTATTTCCCGAATGCCGGCCATGTTACTTGTCTCCATCCGGCAGTTTAACGATGGTGAGCCAGAATGACTCGATGGACCGCACCACGCGGATGAACTGGTCAAGGTCGAGGGGCTTGACGATATAACAGTTCGCGTGGAGGTTGTACGTTTTGATTATGTCCGTTTCTGAACTCGATGTCGTGAGGATCACCACGGGGATGCGCTTCAGTACGTCATCCCCCTTTATCTCCGCCAGCACCTCGCGGCCGTCCATTTTCGGGAGGTTCAGGTCCAGCAGGATGAGGTCGGGTTTGACGGCATTCATGAATGTTCCTTTTTTCAGCAAAAAATCCATAGCCTCCACGCCGTCCTTCGCCACGTAAAGGGTGTTATGCAACTTGCCTTCTTTCAACGCCTCCCTGATGAGACGCGCGTCGCCTTCGCTGTCTTCAACGAGAAGGATGTCTATCGGTTTGATGTTGGTCATGGTGCTCCTCCTTTTAAGATTTGCCCCCTGTGGCGCCCCCCCGTCCCCCAAAGGGGGCGCGAGGGACATATATTCATGTAATGATACATGCTTAATGTTGTATATTACTGGATTATTGTCCTGTATTTCCTGGCATTTCTCCACCAAGATTCACAATGCTTATACGTACCGCTCCTTCACTCGTGCCCCCT
>JBGSQT010000004.1:0-36705 GCA_041737965.1 Spirochaetota bacterium
AGCCCGCCCGCCTGCTCGTCCGTGAAGGGGGCGACCGGCCACTCCCTGGGCGCCTCGGGCGCCGTCGAGGCGCTGATATCGGCGCTGGCGCTGTCGAAGGGAGTCCTTCCGGCAAACACCGGATGCGTGAACCCGGACCCGTCGCTGGGGATCGTCCCGCTGATGAAGCCGGAAATGAGGACGATAAAAAGGGCCCTCAGCAATTCCTTCGGATTCGGCGGCAACAACGCGTCCCTTCTCCTGGGATCGGCCGGGCCGGGCGGGAACGGAAACAGGCCTCAACGGCCGGCCGGGTTCAGAATCATCTCCTCTGTCTGGTGCGGCGCGCCGGGTGTACGGCCAATCCCGTGGGAGCCGGCAGGAGCGATCCCGATGGACCGGATCGATTCCATGCTCTCGCCGAAAGAGACGCGGAGGCTCAAGCGTCTTCCGAGGATTTCCCTGGCCCTGGCCGAAGCGGCGGTCCGAAACGCCGGCGGCAAAAACCCCGCCTCGGTGTAC
This sequence comes from Spirochaetota bacterium, assembly GCA_041737965.1. Classification (GTDB taxonomy): domain Bacteria; phylum Spirochaetota; class UBA4802; order UBA4802; family UBA5550; genus JAFGJK01. Next base: position 502 of record JBGSQT010000004.1, read on the forward strand.
TTCGGCACCGGATGGGGCGCGCTTTCGGAAACGGGCGATTTCCTCGCCAAGCTCTTCGAGTCGGGGGAACAATTTTCCAGCCCCACCGATTTCGTCGGCTCTGTCCATAACGCGCCGGCCGGACAGATCGCCATAAAATACGGTTCCCGGGGCGCGAACCTCACCTTCACCGGGGGAGGCCACACGTTCGAGCAGGCGCTCCTTGCCCTGAGCCTCACCGGCCCCCCCCTCCCCGCGCTTGTCATCGGCGCCGACGAATACCATGACGCGCTTTCCCCCCTTCTTGACGGCGCCGTGTCCGGAGACGCTCCCCAGGGGGGCGGGGCCCTGCTGGTGACCGCGCCCGACGAGGGGGAGGGGCCGCTGATATCGCCGCTTTATCTCGCGTACTCGCTGGACGACGGGGCGCAGTGCCGGGCCCTGGCGGCGCGCCTCGCCTCGCACAGGCCCGCGGGCGGATACGGCGCCGTTTTCGCCGGAATACCGGACTCTCTGGAAACGCGGGGAAGAGAGCAGCTGGACAGGATACTTTCCATGTATAACTATACAGGGCCCGTCGTGAAGTACCGAGCTGTGACCGGAGACCATGCGTCATCAACTGCGGCGGCCGCGGCCATGGCGTGCCACTGTCTGCGGGAAGGATCGATACCCGGAATCCTTTCAGACGGCGCGGAAAGCGAAGGACTGAAAGGAAGGGGAATTCTCGTTCTGGGGCTGGGCGGCAGCATGTCCGCCTTTGAAATCGTCCCGTAGTCAACGCCATGAGGGTTCTTCTCATATCCGCCAACACCTTTTCCGAACCCTACCCGGTCTATCCCCTGGGGCTCGACTACGTGGCCGGCGCACTCGGCGGCCGCCATCACGTCACGATACTCGACATGAACACCCTGGGCGGACTCCAGGAGCTGGCGGAAAAGGTACGGGACGCTCTCCCGGATGCGGTGGGGGTGTCGCTCAGAAACATCGACAATACCGATGTGGCCGATTCCGAGGGGTTCATCGCCGGATACAGGGAGATTATCACCGCGATACGGAGCGCGACCGGAGCGCCGGTGATTCTGGGAGGGAGCGGGTACACCCTTTTTCCCGACACCCTGCTGCGGGAGCTGGGCGCGGATTTCGGCGTCATCGGCGAGGGTGAACGGATCGCGCCGCTTCTCGACGCGCTCTCCTCAGGCGCCAGCGCCGGAACGATTCCGGGGATCGCGTCGCCCGGGGTATCGGCGCCGATCCCCCCTCCGTGGGACGGACCGGTGCGCCGGGATTTCGACCCCCATCTCCCCCATCCCGGTTATTACCTGAAACGCGGCGGGATGCTGAACCTGCAGACCAAGCGGGGGTGCCCATACCGGTGCGTCTACTGCACCTACCCCCATATCGAAGGGAGCCTCCCAAGGCTTTCCCCTCCCGAAGAAGTCGCCGACACCGCGCTGGCCCTGCAAAAGGCGGGCGCGCGGTACCTGTTCATCACCGATTCGGTCTTTAACAGCAGTGAAGGGCACTGCGAGGCGGTGGCCGAGGCATTTATCAAAAAAGGGGTCGCAGTCCCCTGGGGCGCCTACTTCTCGCCGGTCAGTCCGGCAAAGGGCTTCTTCGCGCTGCTTAAAAGGGCGGGGCTTACCCACGCGGAGTTCGGCACCGAATCGCTCAGCGGTACCATGCTGAAAAACTACGCCAAGCCCTTCACCGCAGGAGAGGCGGCGGAGGCCCACCGCGCGGCTGTCGCGGCGGGGGTCCACGCCGCCCATTTCATGCTCCTGGGCGGGCCGGGCGAGGACGCGGCGACCGTAACCGAAACCCTGGCTGCGGCGGAGCGTCTGGAGAAAGCCGTGATCTTTTTTTTCTGCGGCATACGGATCTATCCCTTCACCGGCCTGTACCGGACCGCGCTGGACGAGGGGGTGATCAATGCCGGTGACGACCTGCTGGAACCGGTGTTTTACAGAAGCGCCGGCATCGACAGCGAACGCATCATGGCGATGGTGGCGGAGCGGGCAAAGGGGCGGACCAACTGGATTTTCGGCAGCGGCGGCGACAGGATGACCGCGGCACTGCGGAAAATGTACCGCAGGGGCCACAGCGGGCCCCTGTGGGAGCACCTGATCGGATGACGCTGCAGGAATTCACCGCTCTTCCGGTATCGCGGGCACACATCGCCTGTGCGGTCTCCTATGCCGCGGCCGCGGTCCTTTTCCCGTGCGCGGGGCCTCTTTTTGCGGCGGCGCCGCTGGCCTTGTTTCTCCTGCTATGCGCCGCCGCCCCCTTTCTGCCGCGTTTCGCATTTTATCTCCCAATCGTATACCGGGGACGCCGAGGGGGCGCTTCCGTGTGCCTCACCTTCGACGACGGCCCCGACGAGGCGGTCACCCCGCTGGTGCTGGACCTTCTCGCCAGGGAGGGGGTCAGAGCCTCCTTTTTCCTCTCGGGGGAGCGGGCCCGGCGGCACCCGGAAATCGTCAGGATGATCCTCGCCCGGGGCCACAGCATCGGAAACCACACCTATCACCATAATCCGTGGCTGATGATGAAGCCGGGACGCGTCATTGACCGCGAAATCGGCCGATTTCAAGACCTGATGGCGGAATTCGGGGTCCGCCCCCTGGCCTTCAGGCCCCCCGCCGCCATCACCAATCCGAAACTATGGCGGCTCCTGATCCGGCACGGGCTGTACTGCATGAATTTCAGCAGGCGCGGCCTGGACATGGGAAACAGGAGGATCGGCGGGCTGTCGCGCCGCATTTTAAGGAAGCTTCGGGCCGGCGACGTCATCATGCTCCACGACTGCGATCCCGGCGGCCCGGTAATGGCGGGACGGCTCATGGAAGAATTTCAGAAAATCCTTGCGGGGATCCGCGCCGCGGGGCTCTCAATAGCGCCGCCGGAGGAGATACTCGGGCGCGAAATCATGGACAGGAGCCTGCCCCCCCTTTCCCGGGACGAGGCATCTGCTGATTACGCCCTCAGGAGCGCCGCGGCGTCCTCCCTCTACGCACGCCATTTCCCGCGCGCGCTCACCGGCATGGCCGATGGGCACGACAAGGCCGCGATAGTTATCGCCACCCCGGAGCTGGCCCTGGAAAAGGACTTTGCCGCGCTGCTGGGCCGTTACCGCGCGAATCTTCCGCCGGGAGGGAAAATTCGATGCTTTGCGCCGGCTCTGACCCCCCGGGGGCTCTTGAGCGCGGCTGCGGCAGTCCTGAAATACGGCATTGTACTGCGTCTCAGGACAAAAGGCGCCATGAAAAGAGGGGCTGAAAAGGCCGGTTTGCGGGACATTTCTGTGATCACTGCACCGGGAGGCCTGTTCGAATGCCTTCAAGGAACAGCAGGGAAAGGGGCCTGAAATTATTTCTTGACACCCCGGAGATGGAAATATTATCACCTATCACACTGCGAAAACATGCAAAATTCCACAGCTGACGGTTAATCATGAATAAAATTGAGATTTTTGACCTTGTTAAGAAGTATCTTGCAGAAGAGTTTGAGATAAAAGAAGGTAAAATCCGCCCCGAGGCGAACCTGTTTTCAGACCTTGGGCTGGACAGCATCGACGCACTGGACATGGCCGGGATGCTGGAGGACAAACTGAATATCGAGATAGTCGAGGACGAACTGAAGAGCATACGGACGGTCAGCGACATCGTCGAATATATAGACGGAAAAATCAATAAAACCTGACAGCCCGATGGACGAAGACTGGCTTCCACAATCACACGAAATCAGGGAAGACCAGACGGCACGCGTTCTGCGGATGACAGTCCCGGAATCGTCCCCCTGGTTTTCCGGTCATTTCCCGGGTTTTCCCATTCTGCCGGGTATCGGGCAGCTTTATCTGGCCTTCAATCTGATACGGGAAAGGGAAAAAAAAGCCGGAAGGAACGTGGCGTTAAAGGAAATAAAAAAAGTCAGGTTCAGAAAAATGATCGCCCCCGGGGATTCAATCACGCTTGAGGTCGCTCATCACCGGATAAATCCCGGCAGGTATTCGTTCACCATAACGGCGGCCGGCACAATCGCCGCGCAGGGGACGATGATAGTTCAAGAAAAGGAAGAATTCGCGGAAAGGGACGGCGACGGTCCAATTACATAAGATCAGGAGGAACCCATGGCCGCAGACAAAATCACGTTGAGGGTGGCGGAAATCATCATCGACGAACTCAAGCTGGAAGATATCACGCCGGATACGTTCGACCCGGACATGGATCTTGTCGACGAGCTCGGAATCGACAGCATGGACCTCACGACGGTGGTGCTGGTGCTTCAGGACGAGTTCGGCATCTCCATTGACGAGGATGATTATCCCAGGCTCTCGACGCTCAGGCTGATAGCCGATTATATCAAAGCGAAGCAGAAGGAATAACGGGAAACGGCATGAATTCGATCAAACCCGCCGGCGCGGCGGCCGTTAAAAAGTGGAAATTCTCCGAACTGATCGCCGATCCGGACACCAGGGCACGGTGGGAAAAGGTAAGAAAATACTTTTTCCTCAGGGAATCCACCTATGACATGACCAACCGGTGCAATATCCGCTGCGACGGGTGCTACTATTTCGAAGGGGACAAACAGCACGCGGTACAGAACGAAGACCCGGAGAGCTGGCGTCAGCTCATGATCGGGGAGAAGGAGCGCGGCATCACCTTCGTGGTGCTCGCCGGCGCGGAGCCCTCCCTTGTGCCGGACCTCTGCAGGGCCTGCTACGAAATCATGCCGCTGGGATGCATCGCCTCCAACGGCTTCAAGGCGATCCCGAGGGATATCGGGTACAGGATCCACATTTCCGTGTGGGGAAACGACGGCACGAGCCTTCGCATAAGAAACGCGAAAGACCTCCTGAGAAAGCAGATCGAAAATTACAGGGACGATCCGAGGGCGGTGTTTGTCTACACCCTCACCCGCGACAATATAGACGAGGCGCGCGGGGCGGCCGAGATCCTCGCGGACAACGGATGCAGGCTCACCTTCAACATGTTCTCCTCGCCCGTGGGCTACCTTGGCGGCCTGAGGCACGACGCGGAATCCCTCGCTAAATCGCGCGGGGTAATGCTGGAACTGCTGGCGAAATACCCGGAGCAGGTGCTGTTTTCCGCCTACAACGCCGTGGCTCACACGCACCGCCTGGGCCTGCACGAGCTTTTCGGCTGTTCATATCCCCGGATGAACCCGTCCACCGACATCGGGCTGGGGCGGTCCTTCAAGCAGTACAGGGCCGACCTCACCTGGGACCGCGGCGCCGCCTGCTGCGTCCCGGACACCGACTGCCCCGACTGCAGGCATTACGCGGCCGGGAGCGCGGTGGTGACCGCCAGACTGTACCGCCACACCGTGGACCCGGAACGTTTCAAATCCTGGCTCGACTACGTGGACACCTACCTTGCGGTATGGGTCATGGGATACGAAAAAGGAAAAAACCTCTGCGACACGCCGGCGGCGCCCCCGGACCACGACATATTCTAAGGATCATCAATCAAACCGAAAGGGAGCGGCGACATGAAAACCGTCAGTTCATTGCTCGACAAAGAATGGTACGACCGATATAAAAGGATCTCGAAACTCAACATTCGAAGCTCCATCTACGACGTGACAAACAAATGCAACCTGCGCTGCAAGGGGTGCTTCTTCTTCTCCTCCGACGAGCACAAGGCGGCCGACGAGGAGAAGGACATAACAAAATGGGAGGCCTTCATAGACAGGGAAAAAGAGCGGGGGGTCAACCTGGCGATACTTATCGGCGGCGAGCCGACGCTCTACATGGACAGGGTTGAGGCCTTTTACAGACGCCTCCCCACCTACTGCGCCACCAACGGGCTGATAAAAGTCCCCAGGGACCGCTTTCCGGACCTCATGGTGGGGATTTCGCTTTGGGGAGATGAAGAAGACGAGAAAGTGCTCAGGGGAAAGGACACCTTCGCCGTATCCAGCAAAAACTACGAGGGTGACCGGTACACCTACTATCTCTACACCATCACCCCGAAGCAGGTGGGAAAGACCGAGCGCATAATAAAAAGGATACGGGACGCCGGACTCAAGGTGCACATGCAGCTTCTGTCCAACGACGAATCCGTTGAGGGCTTTTACTGGGACGACACGAACCTGAAGGCGGTCCGCGAGGAGATGGACTGCATGCTGGAACGATATCCGGACACCGTGATATCATCGAAATACTATCATAAAATCATCACCTCCGGCGAGATGCTGGGCCGCAGGTTCGGCTGGCAGGAGTGCCCCTCGGTCACCGAGAGCTTCGACACCAGGGAAAACCCGAAACGGCTTATCCACTTCATACGGTGGGCCTCGGACCTCCAGACCATGCACCGCTGCTGCACCTCGGAGACCAGGGACTGCGGGACCTGCAAGGACGGCGCAGCCCATATGAGCTGGGTCATGGTGAACAAAAAGGCCCACATGCGGACCGCGGAGGACCTCCAAAACTGGATCGAGGTCTACGAAATGTTCGCCAAACTGTACAAGTTCATTCCCTGGTAAAAGGCCGCGCCGTGGATAAAAGGGATTCCGTCATTCTTTCGTACGACATGGTGTCGCCGCTGGGGACCGACATGGGCACGCAGTGGGACCGCGCCTTCCGGGGCGAGTCCGGCGTGGGGCCCCTCACGAGGTTCCCGCTGGACGACGATTTTCCGGTGCGCGCGGCAGGCCAGGTGGGGGAGATCGATGCGTCCCCCTACCCTTTTCTGAGCCCGCGGGAAATGGCCCACTGGACCTCGCCGATTTTCAGGTATTCCATGCTGGCGGCCCACAGGGCACTGGAAAAATCCGGCATCGAAATGACGGCCGAAACCGCGCCCCGCACCGCCGTGACCTTCAGCTCCGCGGTGGGGGGCCTTGACGCGGTGCTCCGGGCGGACAGGGACATGATCGCGCGAAAAAAACTCCCCCATCCCTTCACCAACCCGAATTCGTGCATCAACATGGTGGGCGGGAAGATATCGATCCTCACCGGCGCCACCGGCCCCATCACCGCAACCATCACCGCCTGCGCCACCGGGTGCACCTCCATGATCGTCGGCGCCATGCTTATCCGCCAGGGCCTTGCCGACGCGGCCATCTGCGGCGCCGCCGACTTCTGCCTGGTGGAGCCGATACTCGCCGGTTTCGCCACCATGAACGGGGCGGTGAAGCAGAAGAAGGGGGAGCCGTTCGAGCCGGAACGGGCAAGCCGGCCCTTTTCTCTGGACCGGAAGGGCTTCGTGGTGTCCGAGGGGGCGGGGGCGATCGTCATCGCGGCCAGGGAATTCGCCGAGGCCCACGGGATCGATTACCGCATCGCCATCGCAGGTTTCGGCATGACCTCGGACGCGAGCCACTTCGTGGCCCCCAATCACGATACGGTGAAACGGTGCGTGCGGGAGGCGATCGGAAGCGCGGGTATAGCCCCCGCCAACGTGGCGTCGGTGAACGCCCACGCCACCTCCACGAAAATCGGCGACAGGATTGAGTCCGACGTGCTGAGGGAAGTGTTCGGAAAAAACCCGCCGCCGGTGACGGCGAACAAATCGCTTATCGGCCACGCCATGGGCGCCTCAAGCGCCATAGAATCCATCTTCGCCATGGAGGGAATGCTTCGCGGCTCCCTTCTTCCCACGATAAACCTCACTGAGGACCCGGAAATAGGCCTCCCGATTGAGGTAACCGCGGCCGGTCTCCACCAGGAATTCGTGCTGAAAAACTCGTTCGGCTTCGGCGGATGCAACTCCTGCATCGTGTTCAAAAGAATACGGTAGCGTTCGGAACAAAACCTCCTCTCGTCTTATGCCCAATTTTTTACTTGATAATGAACTAATGCCATCATAGAATTTTCAAGAGAAGAATATGCATATACGACCGGCATAAATTTTTCAGGCGCGCGAAATTATGGAAAACGAAAAACCGGAATACTCAGCCGGGAGGGGATTGAATCGCTGCCGGTAATACTTCCCGGCATGCAGGGGATCTCATGTAATAACCTGTATGATAGCCCCAAGAAGAGGTCGGAAATCATGAAAATGGGTCCCTACACAAGGATTTTCGGTGTCGGACCGGGGGGCGCGCTTATCAGCCTCCTTCTTCTGGTCGCCGCGCTGGCCGTGGAGCATGGTACCGGATTGCCGCCCATCCTGGATAAAGGGCTCGCAATCAGAGTGGCCGGAACGGTCCTCGTCGTCATGGGCCTGGTCCTTCATGGCTGGACCATGTACGCGCTGCGGCACTGGTGGCAGGAAGGGAAGCTCTGCACTGCCGGGCCTTTCCGCTTTGTCAGGCACCCCATGTACGCAGCCTGGATAAGCATCATCTCGCCGGGTGTCGCGCTTATACTCAACTCATGGACGGTCCTGGGGATTCTTCCCCTGGTGCATTTGATATGGCACCATCTGGTCGCTTCGGAAGAAGGGCTGATGAATGATGAGTTCGGTGATGAATACCGGCGTTATGCGGCACGAACAGGCCGGTTTGCGCCGCGTATCGGGTTCTTCGGCCGCAATTGAGAATGAAGGGCACATGCGAGCCCCATCCGTCAAAATTATTTATGCGAAAAACCGGAATATTCAGGCAGGATGAGATTGAATTGCCGTTTTGGTCAATATTCGTATTATCCTTTATCCGGAAACTTTCCCTTCTAAAAAGCAGGTTTCAATATCGCCTTTACCCTTTACTGATATTTTTTTCATTTCACTTAATTTATATTTTTCTGCCAGAATGCTTGCAACTGTATCGCTAATCTGAATGCATCCCGGTGAACCGAGTGATTCCATCCTGCTGGCGAGATTAACGGTATCCCCCCACACGTCATAGATAAATTTCTTCTTTCCGATAACACCGGCAACAACAGCACCTGTATGAATGCCGATCCTGATGTCCAGCTTCTGTTTTTCTTTCTCTGTCAGTTCTTTCATCGCATCTCTCATTTCGAGAGCCATATCGGCTATCGCAAAACAATGATCATCTCTTTCAACAGGAATACCTCCTGCGGCCATATAGGCGTCTCCAATGGTCTTGATTTTCTCGATGCCATACTTGTCAGCAATTTCATCAAATCGTGAAAAGATTGAATTTAGTATTTTCACGACATGAGATGCATCATTTTCTGCCGACAAGGCGGTGAAACCCGCAATATCAGCAAAAAGGATGGTTGCATTTTCAAATTTATGCGCAATAACATCTCGTGATTCTTTAAGCTGTTCGGCAATCGGTTGAGGAAGAATATTAAGCAGCAGATCTTCAGATTTCTGCTGTTCCTGTTCAATATGCCTTTGCTGATTGCCGAAAATTCGTGTTGTAAATAACACCATAACGGAGATAAAAGAAACAAAGATCAGGGGTTCTTCAATATATTCATGAGGAATCTCCGGGATAAATATGGGGAAAAGAAGAATACTTGATACCGCTATTACGACGATTGGTAGAATCATTCGAAAAGGGAGGCACAAACTTCCGAATACGAGGGGAAGACTCAACCATTTTAATTCGCTCTTGATATTGATTTTTGAAAAATCCTCCATCTCTGCGAAACCTACAAACATAAAGAGAATCATGAGAATGACCGTGATGAATCCTGCTGTCATATTAAATCTGGTCCTGCTCAAAGCGTAGAGCCCCAGGAGTGCAAAGGTCAGTACTCCGAAAAAAAATGCTTCATCAGAAGGGGCTAATTGCGATGATATTGCGAAGACCAAAATAACCGGCATCAGAAGCATCGAGAGAATCTGTGCCTGACGGCGCTGATTATCCAATTTAATTTTTGATGATGGTTTTACGAGCATATTCCAGAAATGGAGGAGTCTTGTCATGATCTTTGTCATAAAATTTACCCGATTCATATTGCTTATTTCTGATAGATTTTAATAATAAACAATCAGGACTGTAATTTCAAGTGAAATAATTATACCGGCCACCGCCGGATTTTTTTCATAATACTGCGGGATAAAAAAAAGCCCCAGCCGTAATTTTCAGACAAAAGAGGAATTTTTCAGCAACTGACAAACGTCAGCATGTCTCATGAAGATAACGGAGATTCCTTAATATTCAGATTTCAAATGAATACACCGCCGACAGGGTTACGCCATAGAACTGGTCGCGGGGATTGCCGGAAAACGATAACGAGGGATCTCTTTTTGTCAGGAACCGTATATACTGGTACCTGAATCCGAGGGAAATCGTGGTGCTGATAGGCTCGAAAAAATACGCGAGCGATAGCGTGCCGTTTCCTCCGACACCATGGTCCATATTATTTTCTGACGAAGGAATTGCCAGACTGGGACCAAATAACAATTTGTCGAACTGATTGGTATTGAGAAGATAAATTACCGAGATATTGCCGAGCATATAAAGATTTCCGGTAATTTGGAAAGAGAGAGATACGCCGAATCCCGTACTGTAGGCATTGATTGTATTATCAATGTTTTGGGAAAAAACGCCCGTATTCATTCTACTTGACCACCCGTAACGCTGGTATTTGAAACCCCAGAAAAGCTTCACCATCTCTGTGAACCGGTAATTCAGGGTAACGTCAAGATCGTATTTCTTCACGTTCTGAGTCGTTTGAAGCGGCAAGGTGGCAATGGATGGTGCAGTTTGAATCACAATGCCCCGCGATTCTGCATGGAAGGTACCCATGGTGAACACGGATGATACCGACCAGCTGCCGGCACCAATCGACAGCACCGGGCCGTAGAGAAATGCCGGATTCATGCGGAAATTGGTATGCGCCCACAGGGTGCCGAATGTACTCAGCTCTTTACCTCTTAACTGATCCTCAAAAATCGGATTCCACCAGGAGAACCAGACCACAGGCCCGGCGCTTATCGTGACCGCGCCGAGGGGTCGCGCGAGAGTGATGAAGAAGCATAGAATAACGGCAGACTTGAGAAAGGCGGTCACCTTTTTCATACAAGGCTCCAGTTGATGGTATTATTGGAATGCATTACATACATTTTCGGCGGTCATTCGGGAACTGAAGCGTTACCCGGATGGCGCGCATGTGAATATAGTGAATCACACCTCCAATACCGGGGTTTTTCAAGTATTTTATCTCGTAATATCCGTTTATTGTTTACCAAACATCCATTCAGGAAAAGTATTCTCCTTGACAAACCTTTCATTGAACTGCCTTGAAAAGGTGACTGCCTCGATGATTTTCGGCAGTATGATCCATTACGACAAAGGATGTTCCTTAAAATAAAACTCCGACCAAACGTCCCACACAGGAGGCATCTCATGAAATATCTTGAATCCGTTTTGGCTTTTCTTGTCATTCCATTCTCTTTACATTTGCGGAATTTCCAACAAGGAATAATTGCATCTATCAACGCATCAAACCGCACCAGACGTCATGCTGAGATTAAGAATATTGTGGTTTTATGTTTTCTTTCCATGCTGGTTGCCGTATCCTGTGCGCCCATGAAAAGCAGCGTGCGCCAATGGATGGACGCAAAACGCGGCGCTCCGGGATTTGATTTAACCGGACGATGGGATGCGGGACCCATTACTGGCGGAGGCTGGGGCGGTGCCTCATTCATTCAGACCGGGGACGGTTTCTTGGGCACGATGGGACCGTACAGCGTCGAAGGCATAGTGAACGGTAACGATGCCTATATGATGATTCTTTCCGGAGGCAGAGTATATTATACCGCGAAAGTGTCTCTACGCACGGACGGCACCGTTGTCGGAATCGCCGCCGAAAAGTCCCTGGTCGGCACGGATAAAGCGGCGGCATCAACGCAGTATCCCCTGATTCTCAGGAGGGAAGGTGAAACTGAAATCCACACCGATCCAGGAGGTTCGAATTGACTGAAGAGCTCGATCGACCGTTGTGACATATACCGTTGTCTTGCTGATCGGGGGCAGGAAGGATCAAATTGCAACAACTCACTGCAAATAAAGAAAAATCGAAAAACCGGAATTTTCAGCCGGGAGGAGATTGAATTGCTGACGGTAAAATTTCTCGGCATACCGGGACCTTACGCAATTTCCTGAATTTTATTATCTATTTTTTTTTGTGTCAACCGAATTCGAAAAAAACTCCGGCAAAACATCTTGCCGGAGTAAATTACATGTAATCAATTGCGACCAAGAATCATTCAGTATGCTTTTCACCTATTTGCCGGATATATTGTGAGAAGATATGCACCGTTTCCCGTGACAGACCAGACCTTTACACTGACGCGTCCCGGCGCCTCGACAGTACAGCAGGTATTCTTGCTGGCGGAGACATTCTGACATACCTCATTCCCGTTATTATATACCTGAAAATCGAAATCACGTCCCTTGGTATGGCTGACGCATATGGTCGGGTGTACCCCCTCCTGTCCCTTAAGGTCAAGCCAATTGGTGTCACCAGGGCCCGATAGAATGCCGGTATAATTCATACCGCTCACCTGGATATGTTTTTCCATTTGATTTTCATAACCATGGTGTTCCATATTATATTCATGATCCTTCTGAGGCGCGGGATTTGTCTGATTAATGGTGACAACATAAGGGCCGCTTCCCCTGACCGACCATACCTTCACCCTTACATGACCGGGTGTATCGGCGGAACAGCATGAATTCTTGTCCATTGAGATATTCTGGCATACCTGCTGTCCGTCATTATACACCTGAAAATCGAAATCATCACCCTCGTTGTGGTTCAGGCAGACTGTGGGATGCGTCCCCTCCTGCCCCTGCAGATCAAGCCAGTCGGTGTCGCCGGGACCGATCATGGTGCCGTTAAAACTCATGCCGCTTACTTGATAGTTGTTCGCCATGACCACAAGAGCGGCGGAAAAGCACAGGACGAGGATCACCGCAAGTCTCAATAATTTTTTAGACATATTAAATCCTCCTAATCTGAAAACATCCGTTCTCAGTGAAATAAAAGTAAACCGTTTTTGCGTGAATTGTCAAATCATTTGAAAAAATGCGGTCCGCTTTTTATCTTATTTTCCGGATCCACCTGCTGCTCTTCACTGCAGTTTTTCATGACAACTTTCCACTGCAGGGGTACCGGAATTTTCAACGGAGAGGAGGCAGGAAAATTTTCCTGCATACCGGAGACTCATGCAATTTACTTTCAATTTATTAATAATACCTGCTATAAAGCTGATTATTCGACGGTCCAAAACAAGTAATTCTTTGAAAATTTCAGACTGTAGCCCAATCATGCGGCGATCAAAACAGCAGGTATGAAAATTTTTTTATTGCCTCCGCCCCCGGTTGGTGATATAATATCATTCCAGCAGGAACATCCCGTCTACGGAGATCCGGATTGAAGAAAAAACGTTTTTTAGAGAGAATACAGAAAGAGGAAAACAACAGGGATCAGAAAAAACGGCGGGCTGAAGAGAAAATCCGTGAACGGATCGAACGGGTCAATGCAGGCAAAACCCGTGTGACCATTACCACCGATGAAGACGGTCCGGAGATGAGGATATCCCCTCCCGGCGCCGGCAGTCTGCTATTACGGACCAATCCGCTCATGTTGATCCCTTTCATTCCCCTGGTTGTAATAATGCCGGCCGCACTGCTTGGAGTCATCAGCAAAGAAATGGAGATTTCCTTTCCGATGCTCCTTTTCATGTTCATATCGATGCTTGCTTTTGCGTATTACCGTTTTGTTAAATGGCGCTATCCGGGTCTTCGGTTGAAAATAATCGAGAGGGAACATTTTGCCCTCTGGGTGACGGGGAACAATCCAGATAAGCCGCAATATGTGGGCCGGAAGAAAGACCTCTTTATCACGCTGAACAATCGTGAACAGGAAATTCTCAATTCATACGAAACCGGGGAAAGGTATCTGATTATAAACCTGCCTGACGACAAGACAGTGATAAATCAGGTGTATTCATTTTCCTACAACGATTCCGATGTGATACGGAATTTCCTGATCAAGAACGGAGTCGAATGCTCGTAAAATATTTGTATGCCGAATTAGCAAGCGCGAAAAACCGGAATATTTAGCAGAGACAGTATGGACAGCTGCGGGTAAAATCAATTCTGTTTCACGAAATATTCCGTATGCCAATGCTTTTTAATGCCTGGACTGACGGAGGGGATTGCCCGAAAAAACAATTGCAATAATTCAGAAAGCACTTCCCCATGGATTGGAAATTCAAATCCCGTTATTTTTGGATTTCCAAGGCACATTACGACAACCTGGCAACACCGTATCAGGTCCGACGGCGAGATGACAAATGAAACTAGTGTATAAATTGCTGATTATTTTTGTTTTTCCTCTCGCGGTCATCATTGCGTCGATCATTTCCATCAACAGCCGCCTTGTCAATGCCGCGCTCAGGGAATTGATCGAAAAGAACGCATATACAGAACTCAACCTGCATACGAACACCATGCTTTCCTTCTTCCAGGGAAGGACAAACGAACTGCGGCTCATCGCTGAAAGCGCTGAAGTGCACGGAGGCAGCCTGCCGTTGATCCTCCAATATCTCGGCAAGGCAGAGAAGACGCTTCAACCCCAAATCGAGGGCCTCTACTACAATGAGGTAAATGGCATCGTTCACGATACGAAGGGCGGAACTTTCAGCGTACGTGACAGGTATTATTTCCCGGCAATCAGCCGCGGGGAGACTGTAATCACCAAGGCTATTACCAGCAGATCAACCGGCCGTCCAATCGTTTTGATACTGGTGCCTGTTTTCGACAGAAGCGGAAAAAGAACCGGAGCAATCGGCGGGACTGTATTAATCAACGGCCTGCTTACGATGGTGAGGCAAATCAAACTCGGCACTTCCGGTTTTGCGATCCTCGTGGACGAGGACCAGCAAATGCTTTCCGGCATGGACGGGAATGACGGCACGGACCCTCAATCGGGTTTTCGAGGATTCGAGAAAACCGAAGACAATCAGGGCCTGTGGAGCCTCATCGGCAGCATGAGTTCCGCTTCCAGCGGTTCGATGGGTGTACGGTACAAAACAAACCAATACCTTGCCTACTACCACGCCATTCCGGTCATGAAATGGTCCCTCGCGCTGTTATACAGGGAGGAGGAGCTCCTCCATGGACAGCGCCAGATCATGTACGTTAATATTATCATCGCTCTGATCGCCCTCGCCTTGATCGTTCTTTCTGTATACGGATTCCGCCGTTTCCTGCTGAATCCGATCCTTTCCCTCGTCTCGGTGCATACGGCTCTCGGCAAAGGCAATCTCAGCGCCCGGGCGGAAATCAGCTCCGGGGATGAAATCGGCATGCTATCCAGATCATTCAACAACATGGCAGAACAACTGCATCTGCGTTCGGCCAACCTCGAGCGGGAGATTCTTGAACGCACACATGCAGAGGAGGCGCTGAAGGAGTCCCGGAATTACCTTAATGAGATCATAAATTCCGTCGCCGATCCCATCTTTGTCAAGGACCGTCAGCATCGCTGGATGCTCCTTAACGATGCGATGTGCAGGCTCATGGGGCATGACCGCGAAACCCTTATCGGGAAATCGGATTATGATTTCATCCCTGCCAACGAGGCCGATGTTTTCTGGGAAAAAGACGAGATGGTTTTTTCCACCGGTTTGGAAAACGTCAACGAGGAGGAGTTCACCGATGCCGCGGGAAACCACTTTATCATCATCACCAAAAAAGTATTATATACCAACGCCGAGGGGGAACAATACATCGTCGGCGTGATCCAGGATATCACCGATCGCAAGCTGATGAATGAACAGCTTCGGAAATCACTGCAAGAAAAGGAAACATTGCTCCGCGAGCTGTATCACCGGACCAAGAACAACATGCAGGTCATCTGCAGCCTTTTATCCATAGAAGGCAGCCGCAAGGGACGCGAGGCGAGCCGATCGATCCTTGAAGAAATCTCACTGAAAATCCGCACCATGGCGATGGTCCACCAGAAACTCTATGAAACAAGCAACCTGAACAATATTGAACTGCTCAGTTACCTGCGGGATGTTGCCAGCCTCATCCTGGTTAACAGACTCCCCCATACGGGGAACATCACGGCCGACATATCGGGAGATTCGGTCAATATCTCCATCGACAATGCAATACCGCTGGGCCTGGTGGTGAATGAACTCATCACAAACACCACGAAACACGCTTTCCCCGACGCCACCGACGGCCGCATCACCATATCAGTAGCCGCGGAATCGGATTCCATCACCCTGATATATGGGGATTCGGGCATCGGCCTGCCGCAGGATTATGATCAGGGCGATAAGACCACCCTCGGGATGGTGATACTCGATGAGATCGTACGGCATCAGCTCAATGGAACGTTGATCATCGGAAGCGGGCCTGGATTCAATTGCACGATCACCATAGCCATGGGCCAGTATCCCGATCGGCTGTGATGGCCGTGAAACACCGAGTGGCGACAGAAACAACGCATTGTGGTGACAGCACCAAAGATCGACGGAACGGTGATTTAGGAAAAATATGGCCCCTCCCGGGAGAGTGACGCATCACGTCATCAGCCTTCTCAGCCAGGGCCGCATCTCTAAAGTGAGAAACCCTTCCATTACCACACGGCCGGACATGGTGCCGGTAAGGGTGGAGATATGGCCTGCCGCAAACAGGGCGACTGCGAACGCGATGATCGGACTGTATTGCCGTCTGTCGAGCCATTCATGATGGGGGACACCGGAATTGCAGCCCGCATCTGGACCAGTGTACCTCATAAATTTCTTGATAATAATATTGCTTGACGTGTTCGATTTTTTCCGCATAGAATATTTCATGCTTTTTGGGTGACGGTTTGACCGGCGTTATGACGAAACCGGCTTGTTTCCTGTCAGCCGGGAATCGAGACTGACGACTTGGGCGATTAATAATAAGCAGAGACACCTGTTTATGTTTTACAAAAGAAATTTCATTCTCTTCATGATAATAATGCTATGCGTTGTACAGCTTTCATGCTCAAACACAGGCATGAGAAAACCGCCCTCCGTTTCAAAAGGCATTCTCGATCTGCGTGACAGGGACCTGAAAAAAGACGGTTCCATTGAATTAGCAGGCGAATTCGAGTTTTACTGGGAAAGGCTCCTTACACCTGAAGATTTCAGTAAATCCTCCAAACCGGAGATAAGCGGTTATATCGCGACCCCCGGCGCCTGGAATGATCATTGCATCGGTAAAAGAGTACTTGGCAGTTACGGATACGGTACCTACCGGGTCAAGGTCAAACTGAATAAAAAGAACATCGGGCCTATGGGAATAAGATTCTCTAATGAAATCGGAGCGTTTCGCATATATGTCGACAACAAGATGCTGATCAATGCGGGCACCCCTGGAACGACCGAGGAAACAACCATACCAGATTACTCTGTACATTATGCGAAATTCATTCCGGAAAGGGAAGAGTTCGATATACTGGTGCAGGTGAGCAATTATTATGCCTTTATGGGAGGAATGGTATGCAACTTGAATATCGGTACTGATGAGGAAATATCCCATAAGCGTATCTATGGACTGGCATTGGATCTCTTTATAGTTGGAACTTTTTTTATCATGGGATTGTATCACCTTGGTCTTTTCATTCTCAGGCGTTCAAACAGAGCAGCTTTTTATTTCGGCATATTATGCTTTTTGGGTTTGGGGTACAGTCTTGTAGTCGGTGAAAAATTTTTCAACTATGTGTTTCCGCAAATACCATGGGACGTCAATTTCAAAATCGTATATTTTATCACCTACTGCCTGATGATTACTGTGCTGACTTTTTGTTACCATTTATTCAAAGAAGATTCATCGAAAATAATCGTCCGCTTTTTTCAATTGGTCTATATAATTTTAATTGTCATAGAACTCATAACAAATTCGAAGGTTTATACGTTTGTCTTGTTGTTCTATTATGCAGCTATTGTATTCGGCTTTATATATGTAATATATATCGGCGTTCATGCCTTAATCAAAAAAAGAAGCGGTGCAGTGATTTATCTTGCGGGTTTTAGTTTCATTATGTTAGCGACAATAAATGACATGCTGTATACCCAGAAAATTATCGATACCGGAGATTATTTGCCTCTCGGACTGGTTAGCTTTTTTTTCTCTCAGTCCTATATGCTGGCTTTTCGTTTTACTCAGTCAATGAAGGCGGAAGAAAAACTCACCGGAGAATTGACCGAGCTTAACTCTCACCTTGAGCAAAAGGTCCTTGAACGCACTGCAGAATTAATGGAAAGCCAGGAGAAGTATCGCAACGTTGTCGAACGGGCAAACGACGGGATATTCATTATTAAAGACACTGTGGTTGCATATGCGAATACCAGTGCAGCGAAGTCGAGCGGCTATACGATAGAGGAAATTGTCGGCAAGCCCTTCTATACCTTTATCCACCCCGATGAAAAGGAACGGGTAATGGAAAACTACGCAAAGCGTCTCACAAATGAAACAGTGGATACCATTTATGAAACTTCTCTTATGCATAAAAACGGAGAAACGATCGATGTAGAATTCAATATAGGCCATATACCGTATGAGAATGAGAGGGCCATGCTGGTTATTGTCCGCGATAATACTATCAGAAAAAAACTTGAAAAGGATCAGGAAAAAATCATAACGGAGCTGCAGCAGGCCGAGTTGCAGATCCGGTCAGCCCTGGCCGAGAAGGAGGTCCTGCTTAAAGAGATTCATCACAGGGTAAAGAACAATCTGCAAATCATCACGAGCCTGCTCAATCTCCAGGCAAGCACGTTGATTGATGAGGCCGCACGCGGGTGTTTTCTGGAAACCCAGAACAGGGTCCATCTCATGGCGCTGATACACGATAAATTATATCGGTCGGAATCCCTCTCATCAATAGATTCAAGGGATTATCTGAATACTGTCCTGTCAGAACTTTATCATGCGATGGGAGGAGCCTCTCAGGGAATTGATCTTGAGATTGATATTGAAGAAACAACTCTCCCACTGGATTTCGCAATCCCCTGCGGGCTCATTGTAAATGAGCTGATGACGAATGCGCTGAAATATGCCTTTCCCGACGGGTGGGCGGGAAAAAAGATCATCACGTTCCGCTTCAAACACAGCAACGGTTATTTTAACATTTTATTCAAGGACAGCGGTGCAGGATTGCCTGATAATTTCAATACGGGAGTCAGAAGCTCCCTGGGGATGGAGCTGATTTTTGTTCTATCGACAAAACAGATGAAGGGTACTCTGGACATCGTCAGAAGCGAAGGGACCGAATTTCATATCGCCATTCCCATATTGGAAAAATAATAATTTTCTGCTCATATCGCCGTTTGCGGGCTTTTCACGCAGCCTGCCGGTTTGATAATTTCCGGCGGGGTTTTTCAATTTCCAATTTTAGAACAATTCCATAAAACGCATCCTCTCAGTACGCATGCTTGCGGTGATGGCCCCCCATCTTGGCTTAACCCGCTTTGCCCGAGGGGGAGGGATATTGACAATCACAAAGACAAGCGCGCTTTCCCTTACATTCGGCATCTACAGCATGAAGCCTCTGCCGGATGGAAGACACGACCGGGAACGGCATCGGCCAGCCGTTCACCGTTACATTCGACATTAGAATGGAACACTGTCACGCTCTGACGTACCGCTTGCGGAACTGTTCGTAATCGGCCTGTTTCCCTTCCTGATAAATACAATAACGGTCCTTGCCGGTATACTTCGCCTCGTAGAGGGCGTCGTCAGCCCTGCTCTGCATCGACCGGTAGGCGATTTCGATATCGCCGTCGTGGATCACTTTACTCCGGTCGAAGGTAAAAAGCATGCTGGTAAGCCCGCCGCTCACCGTAACCCTGAGCCGCTCACCCCTGAAGGGCACCTCAACCTTCCGGACGCTGTCAACGATCTTGTCCATGTACACCCGGGCGCCGTCAAGGTCGGTCGACGGGAGAATCACGTCGATCTCCTCCCCGCCGAAGCGGATGACGTAATCTGTGGGGCGCGAATGCTCCTTGATGGCCGCGGCGATGCACACGAGGACTTCGTCGCCCACGTCGTGACCGTACGTATTGTTGAACCGCGAGAAATTGTCGATGTCGAAGCGCGCAAATGATATGGGGTAATCGACCTTGTTGATGCTGTAAAAAACGCGCGACGCGGTCTTTATGATGGTGGTCAGATAATCGTTCTTGAACTTCAGGAGGTTTGTCTTCTCGTCGACATTGACCTTCTTCTCGAGAAGCGCGATTTTATCAATGAGGGAGAAATAATCGAGCTCGTTTTCGCGCAGCGCCTCGATGATTTCGTCGCTGACCGCCTCGTGTTCCAGCAGGTGGGTGAGGACGCGGATGTTCCTGATCTGGAAATTGAATAATTCGCGTGGATTATCTTCCATGGTTCAATAATCCATTCCTCTGAAAAAAATTCAATCAAATAATGCATTCTTTATGCCATCAGGGCAAAACAAACACACTTTTTTACAGCAGTGACCGAATCGAAAGTCATCAGAGTTCCCAGATATGCGATGACAAAAAAATAAGTGAGGGCCGGGATTGCAGCGGTTCAATAGATTCATTTCGCATGTTTGCGCACCGCCGCAAGCACCTTCTGTCTCAGCCCGGGTTCGCGTATCTCATATACAACCCTGCACTTGTTTTCATTGGGAAAGAAATCCTGGCTAATTACACTCCCCCCTTTCACGAATCCCTTTACTTCGGTAACGATCATGTCCTTGATCTTTGTGACATGTACCTTTCCCGACACGCTCTGGATTCCGGCGTCAGCCAGTTGCTCCAGTGCTTTAAACTGCGCCGCAAGAACTCCCGCTCTGCAGGCCTTTTTCATTCGCAGTCCTTCCTCCATTTCCCGGTCGTGTGTACCGACAATGCCCCATTCGGTGAAGCGGTAGGCGTTATCGCCGTTCCATCCCTCTTCTCCCTTCAGGTTCGATTGGGCCGGAGCGTTTCCCTGAGTTAAGCCTGCCATTAAAACGGCAAGGATTGCAATGTACAGTATCATCGGCCTGTTTCTCATGTCACACCTCTTTGTCAAAGAGTTCAAAATATAGTATTACCCGCGCTTGCCAAAGTCAAATGAAAAGTCGCAATTGCCACCGCAATCGACCCGTCGCTGCTCATCGGGCCGAAAAACATCGCCATGGTCTGCAGCGCTTCCCGATCCCTATCCGTGACCGCCTGTGGAAGGCAGTCTTTATCGTACCGTGCTCTTCTGCCGGTTATTCGGCCGTATTGCGTCGGAACTCAGTCGGCTTGTCCAGCTCTATCAGGGAATCAATGCCTGTTGAAAGTACAACGCGCCTGACCTTTGATCCCGCAGAGGTTATATGAAACGTTTTCCTGTCGTACCCGCCCCCGCCGCTTTGATGGCCCTCGAGTTTTTTATCCGACACAAGTTTCTCAAATTTTTCCTTGTTGAGCCCGTAAAGCATGAGGATGTCTCCACTTACCCGGTAATGAAAGATGTTGCACGATTCGTTTGTTTTTTTTATCCGATTGCCTTCAACATCCTGCTCGCTGTCATCCCACGACACCAGGAACTTTTTCCCGGAATTGCAATAGGCATTTACAAGAAAGGGAACATTGTCGATATTGCTTCCCTTTCCCTGGATTCTTTTCAACACGCATATAACGGTCCCGGCGGACGGCTTTGTGAATATCAATTTCGTCTGCTCGTCACTCGCGTGTCCTGATTTGTCCTCCGGTTCATACAGATCCCATGTCCCGGTGAGTTCGTCTCCAGCGATTGCCTCACCGGGAAGAAAAAAGTGCTCTTTGAAATAGAGGTTGCAGGAAACAATGCTCATAACCGTCACCGTGAGTGTGACGAATCCGGATATCATGCGCATGATGCGGCCTCCTGATTGATGATCGATAATCGGCATATTGACAGACGTTTATGAATTAGATTTGTCGATCACCTATTGTTTCCTGAATACGTATCCCGGCAGTAAAAACCCGCTGGGAGTCTGGCTTTTTACCGTAAAGGTGCGCTTGTCCGGTTCCAGGTCAAACACCAGGGTGCTCTTGTACTGGTTGTCCTGTGCAACCGACTGGCCGTTGAGAAAGCGGACGGTAAACTGGGCCTTCTCCTGGAAACCGAGCGTGACAGTGCTTCCCTGGATTTCGGGCCGGGCATCGACGACCGATTCAGTGATGGACGATCCATTGTCCCGGTTATTATTGCCGTTGAAGAAAATCGTCACCCTGCCGGTTTTTTTGCATACAACCATCCCTCCCTGCTCGGAGAATTGCAGCTTGTAGATATAGCTCACGTCGAATTGATTTCCCAAGTGGTCGGTGGACTTGTCATTTCCCTGGGTGATCCATGTGCCTACCAGGTCGTTGTCGGTGCACTCCTTCTTTACCTTCGACCAGTCATTGCCTTGGAGTATTCCTGAATCGGGCTGATGATTGACAATATCCACGCCATATTCTTTAAATGTAAACGCCGGCTCTTTTTCGCTATCATAACAGCCAAAAACGGTTTTATCATAAAACTCATCCCTTGTTATTTCTATACTTTTAATACTTTTCCTTTGAGAACAATCCAAGGAATAGGCAATTTTAAGGATATTCCCTTGTGCTTTAACCCAGTTAATTGATTTTATTTGGAATTCATAATTACATCGCTGTTTTCCGTTAAAATTATAGCATTCGCCTTTTCGCAGTTCATAGGAAGCGACGCCATTATATGTTCTTAAAGTCTCTGCGAAAAGGGCTAGTGCTAATGCTGAAATGATTAATGCTGATAGAAATACTATTTTCCGCATACGTGTATCTCCTGATAATCGATTTCCAAAATTCTTGCAACACTATACTATAATGGTGTCTGTTCTTAATCAAGCATTAAATAGAGCATTATTTGTGTTTGCCCGTCAGTGTTCGTGCTGTATCACATTGTATGCCATCACGGTCCGTTGCGGGGTAGTGGACCGGGTTTTTCCTGAACAGCACCCTAATGCGAAAGACAGGGATAATAAGGATAGGTTTGATGGCGTAATCGACGGTCTGCGAGCCCCTCGCGGATGCTCCCCGTCATCGATGAGCCGCCGAAAGTCGCTGCCGGCCGGGAAGGTTTTTCACGAAGGCAACGAGGGGGGCCAATTCAGCGCCGACAAACCGGGGGTCGATCATCGCCGGTCCAGAGATATTTTTTTCATAAATGGCTGATTTTTACTTGAATTCCTCTTTTGGCGGAATCTAATGCTTTGTGACCGTCAATTCCTTCAGGTGAGGCCCCCGATGAAACGTATGACATTGCTCTTCTCGACCATAAGTCTCATTATTCTGATGCTGTCACCAGAATCCCGCGCCGACATTGCCGTCGGAATTTTCCCGGCAAAGGGGGATCACCCGAAGAAGAGTGAAATTGAAATGTTCATCAAGGAACAGCTTCAGAAATGCAGGGGGATTTCCATCGTCGCCGATTCAATGATGAAGGACATTGTTGAAGTCCACGAGAAAGCCCAGGCCTTCGGTTCGGCCTATCATGACATTTCAAAACTGAAAACGTCTGAATATCTGGTCATCGCTTCCTTCGATGCGCAGATGTTCGGGATCAAGGCGGTTGACGTCAACTCGGGAACTGAAATATTCACGAAGTCCTTAAACCTGTCCCAGGGGGATTACAACTACTCCCTCCGGTCCGCCTGCAGAAACCTGTATGATTCCATTCTCCTTCATTCTTCATCCCGCAACGAGGAGATTCCGGGACAGGCGGAACCGTACATGAACCTGCTCTCTAAATTCATCAATTCATTGAAATCCGCCGACGAGGAATCGTTCCAGTTTCTGGCGCTGTATTACAAGGGAAAATATCAGCAGCCCGTAAATGACGACATGAAATCCGCCACCATGGCAAAGACCTTTCTCAAGGCAGTCCGCCCCGCCCTGATAAACTCGAAGGTATCCTTTGTTATCATCGAGGAGGAGACCCCCTGGACGAGCATCATCGTCGTATCAGACAGAAATGGGAAAAAGCAGAAGCATAAGGTGGGCTTTATCGACCGTGAAGACGGATCCTTCGGCATCGGGTTGTATGAGCTCCAGAGATAAGCCGGGCGATGCCCCGGCCTATCTTTAATCGACAAAACCTTGAAGATGAAGCTCATTAAATTATGGGGGCTGAATCAACAATAGCATAGTCATGTTTATTTACGCTGCTCATGCGATAAATTCAGGCATCTTTTCAAAATCAGTATACATGACATGCGGTTTGATACCGCCTTCCATGGAACTGAATTTTGACAAGCTGAAGATAGAAAGGCATTGACTCATCGTTGCCGAGTCAATGCTCCTCACTCGTCAACTGAGTATTCATCGACAGCCTTTTTCTCCTCATATCCCGAAAATAATGATTGTATTTCCGCCAATACTGTTTTATCTTTAAACACGCTGTCAATCTCCTTAACTGCTGAATTATCGAATCTTCAGCGGCTTCTATACCATGGATCAGATGAGAGATTAATAGCATATTTTATATATTCCCATATTCCATGCGACAACAGCGAGAAATCGTAATAATCCCATTTATGGAATAGCAGCAAATGAATATTTTCAAAAATATTGACATTCCCACTGATACGAGTGAAGAAAAGATTATAAAACGCATTTCCCTTGGCATAGTATACGGAGCATCTATTAATATATTTTTTGAAGGTACTGTTGCCGGCCTTTACGGCAGCAGTAGAGGGCAATATTTTTTCTACCTCTTTGCTTCAATTATGTTTTTTCTAGCGACTTATTATTTACTCACAGGTTTTTTTCAGTCGTTCATCAGATTGGGCATATACGGGACCCTCGTTTTTCAAGCCCTCGGTCAGGTTTTTTTAGGGGGGTTCGCAAGCTCCGGAGGGATTGTCGGATGGGGCATTGCCTCAATTATAGGAGGCGTAATATCACTCCCGTCCAGAGAAAAGTTCGCTCCTCCTCTACTGTATTTTATTTTATTAGTATTTCTGGGAATGTTCGATCCTCGCATCAGACAAACTCAACAGCAACTCCACCCGACAGGTTCATTAATATTATTTTTAATATTCTTTTTTACAATTTCAATAATGGTTTTCTCAATGATTTATTTTTTCTTCATGGCGTTGAATAAAGAGCGATCACGTTCAGATTCCCTTCTGCTGAACATACTTCCCAAAAGCATAGCAACGCGGCTAAAGGACGGTGAAGATACCATTGCTGATTTATATCATGAAGTAACAGTACTGTTTACAGACATGGTGGGTTTTACCAAAATTTCTGAATCATTTGAACCATCAAAACTGGTTGAAATTCTTAACGAATACTTTACTGTTTTTGACCGTTTAACCGATGAATATGGCATTGAAAAAATTAAAACAATCGGTGATGCGTATTTTGCCGTTGCAGGTCTTCCGGAAAAAAACCAGAACCATGCCCATTCAATGGCGAAATTTGCATTACAGCTTAAGGAAGAGCTCAAAAGACTTAACTCAAAGCTGAACATTAATTTAAATATAAGAATAGGGATTCATACAGGTCAGGTGATTGCCGGTGTTATTGGCATGAAAAAGTTCACCTATGATCTATGGGGCGACACAGTCAATATCGCATCAAGAATGGAATCGCATGGTGTAGTCGGAGAAATACAAATCACCGAAAAAACGTACCAATTAATAAAAAATGATTTTAATATTGAAAAAAGAGGAATAATTCAAGTAAAGGGCAAAAATGAGATGGAGGTTTTTTTATTAAAGGGATTAAAATAAATCATTTCAAATCCATCCTCTTTCACTTTGCGTAATTTTTCCTGTTCTGATATCCCCACCGCCTTCAAACAACCGCGCATACCCGTTCCGCCGCCGCGTTCCTCCGCCTTCGGCACATTTCTTTAAACAGAGGGCTCTGAGCCGGGTATTTTTTGACGTTGTGCGATATTTTACACCCCTGTTTATTGTGGGAACTCCGGCCAACCGCGGCCGGTCACATTCCATGAATTATCGGTTGACTCATAACATTATTATGTATTATATATATCAAAAGTAATACTATTATAATTCTTGATGAAACAGCAAAAGAAATAAAAGAGATTAAGAATTCCAATAATGAAGTTAACACTCGATATCGGGAACCCTCGTATTCAGTATTTCCTTGGTACACGTTTAAATAATGAAAACGTCCAAAAACCAACAGGAAATGAGGAGCGAAATTTTCAGCGGAGACAGAATCAAACGGCTGCCGGGACAATTTCGCTGCATGCCGGGATATCATGCAATTTCCTGAATATTTGAAATGATACAAAAGACGATCACTGACAGGCTGGGAGAAGAGACAAAAGAATACCATGCCAGACTGGAAGTACTGCCATATTTTGGGGCATTGATTGATCACCAGCTGCCGCTGGAATGCTATGTCAGTCAGATCAGAGCGCTTGCGGTTGTTCACGGCGTGATGGAAACCACGATTGCGGCCTCAACCGATGAGCGGGCGGCGGGAAGGGAAAAAATCATCCCGGAATCGGTTGCAATGAAACTGGCTGTCTGACCGGAATCGCTTTTCGGATCAATGGATTGCCGCCGTCACCCGCATTATCCAAAAAGCAAAACAGGAGGCGGGATCATGATCGAAGAGAGTCGGCATCAGCGTTATATAAACGCCATGCTTGCCTTCAGACGGTCTGATTATTACGATATCGGTCGGAATCTGCTGGACTTCAATATTGAGATCGGAGCGAACAGTGCAGGCCTGTTCCAGCGCAATATGTAGGGCGTTGGAGATCCGCGGAAAAATAACCGGATCGCGGTCGCCGATGAGAATCATCCGTTCGACGGGGTCCGGGAGAAAAACAGTGGCACAATCCATGCCTATCCGCATACCGCTTACACTATATTCGTGCGTCCAACCGGAAGCGTGCCTGAAAAGCATTTGACTGTCACAACTGTGAGAGGTATCACTCGTTATCGGGTGAAACGTGTTTTTTCCTGGATATACCGTAAGGGCCGCTTTTCGCTTCAGGACCCGGACAGCAGTAGGCACGGGAAAATACACGGCACGAAATTTAAACGGTGGCTTTTGGGAAACAACATGAGCGGGCTGTTTACGCGGATCAATAAACTATATCTATTTATCCCTCTATGGATAACTATCAACACTGCGATAGGCACACTGGTATCGTTCTTTTTTTCGATAACCTTCGACTACCCCTTCGTCACTCTTTTTCTGCTATCTCAGGTGTGGACACATTTGATATCCACATTCGCAACCTTGACGGGCTATCTTCTGGGATACCGATACGGGAGGATGTCCTTCGCCCGGGCAATCCCCCTCACTGTTATGGGGACGCTCCTTGCAACATCACTCTCCTCCATGCTGTGTTATCTTCTCACTTCGCATGTGTTCCGGGTCGAACTGTTCCAGACCTTCCGGGAATATGTCATATACCTGGGCGTCCCCATCCTGATTATCAATATCATCATCACCCTGACCGCCTCCACTATCGAACGCCTGAAAGTCGAACGCCTGCAGATGGCTGACGAGATGCGCCAGTTGAAACTTTCGAAAAACAGTCGCCCCCGGAAGATTACCTTTATGGACAGAGGGGATCATCATGTCCTGGACCCGTCGGTTATAGTGTATCTCTCGTCCCACGGGAGAAAGACCTGCCTTCACACTAATGAGGGGGACCATGAATTCTCGAAACTCATGAAGGATATTGAAGCGAAACTGCCGCCCGAGACGTTTGTCAGAATCCACAAACAGTATATCATCAACGCCGAGTATATATCGAAACTGCAGTACTATTCCGGCGGCCGGTATATCGTGTTCCTCGGGGATGATGAAAAAACCACTCTGCCGGTGAGCAGGAACTCGGTGCAGATGCTGAAAGCGAGAATAGGCATCGATACGAAGTAAAGCGTCCGCGAATCGATCGGCTCCATTTTCGGGTGCCGTTAATACGGCTTTACATACACTTCATTCCATTGGTATTGACATGCGAATGTCAAGGCGGTATACTCAATGCATCCATAACGGGAGAATGGCTCATGAAATACAGAATCATCATCTCCATGCTGTTCGTGACAGTCTTTACGTTTCCATCCATGGCCATCGTACGGGAGGGCGCAGTGGCCCCGCAATTCAGGGTCATGGACGGTGACGGCGCATGGCTCGATTCACACTCCCTGCGGGGAAAGGTGCTCGTCGGCTTTTATGAAAACAGGCACGTGCATAAAAACGACAATCTGAAGAGGGAGCTGAACGCCTTCAGAGATGAATGGTCCAGCCATTCAGCAGATACCACCTTCAGGCTGGCAATCACCGACGCGAGCGAGGCGAACGCGATGACGCGGTGGATATGGAAGAGGAACATGCGGAGCAAATCCGCGGAGCTCGGCATACGCATCTACGGCGACTGGGACGGCTCCATGCGCAGGGCCTACGGGTTACCCCTTGATGAATCGATTTTCCTGATCATCGACAAAAAAGGCATACTGCGCCTTGTACACGCCGGCGAGGTGCCGGCGGAGAAGTTTGTCGAAATAAAAACACTGATAAAAAAACTGACCATTGAGAAATAGGCTGCGGTATACTTATATGACAATTAAAAGGTTTCAGCTGCTGTTCTTCACGATCACGCCGTTTATAATATTCGGCGTCTTTCAGTTTATTTCCGCCGCGTACATGACGAAGTGGCCTCACACGCTGCGGACCGGAGCAAGCATATGCCTTGCGGTTTTACTGCTCATTATCGCACTGCAGGTCGCGCTCAGGGACACTCATTATTTTCCCGGCGCGGTGACGATGTTCTTTGTCGTTTGGACGATTCTTCTTTATTCGACCCCCGTTGGCTCATACGGACATATAATTGAAGAGGGCGGTCCTGCCGCCTTTATGCTTAAACATCCCCAGTTTGGGTTATACGGCGCGCTTTTCCTCATGGCCCTGGCGCCTCCTCTCTTCGGACGCCCGCCCTTTACCTGTTATTTCGCCGCCGGGATGGCGCCGGAGGCATTTCACCGGAGCAGATTGTATTTGCGTGTCAATCTGGTCATCACCTATTTCTGGGCCCTCCTCTTCGGATTGTGCGCGGCCACGCAGTTCCTGCCCGGGATGGTGCTACAGTCGGCCCTTCCCTTTGTGCTTCAGCTCGCGGTCGGCGTCCCTGCAACGCGCTTTATGGTTCCCTTTCTGCAGAGAAAACTGGCCTTTGTCGAACATCAGACGACGCGCCCCTATCTGGTGCGCGCATATGACGCGGTGATGGGGATGCCCTTCATATTCGACGAAAAGGCGTCTGCCGGCGTCAATACCGTATTCCAGTTCAGGATCCATGGAGACGAAGAGTTCTCCGCCTTCCTCACGGTGAAGGATGGGACCTGCGTCTTCAGCGACGGTGAAGCCGCACATCCCGACTGCATCATCACCTCCCCCGCCGACGTGTGGCTGCGCATCGCCAGGGGAGAGCTGGACGGCGCCGCCGCCTTCCTTAAGAGGATGTACACGGCCGAAGGCGACCTGTCATGCCTCATAAAATTGCAGGAGATATTCCAGGGGTCCGCCGAGAGGACCTCGGAAAATTCCGGACTATACGCCGCAGTCAACAGGCGTGCGTCAGACGGTCATCATGTATCAGTTGATCCCGGCTCGATAAAAAAAGTCCTGGTGATCCAGGGAAGTCCGCGCGGGAAGGGAGTCAGCAATACTGATATTCTGGCCGGCGAATTTCTGATGGGATGCGAAGATGCGGGTGCAGAAACGGAAACGGTGTATTTGAAGGATAAAAACATCCGCCACTGCACCGGCTGCTTCTCATGCTGGACCAGGACTCCCGGCTCCTGTGTGCACGACGATGACGCGGCGGACGTCATGAGAATGGCGGATGCGGCGGACCTTGTCGTCTATGCCTTCCCGCTTTATCACTTCGGCATCAATGCACTCATGAAGAAATATATCGAGAGAACCCTGCCGATGCTCGAGCCGTTTTTGGTGCCGTCCGGTGACGGCAGCACCTGCCATCCGATTCGAGAGACACGCAAAAAAAAGCGGTATGCGGTCTTCATCAGCGTATGCGGGTTCCCGGAGTTGAGCCATTTCGAGCCTCTGTCCGCGCAAATCAGGGCTTTGGGAAGTTCCGGTGAAGCCGGCGGCATGGGCGTCGTCGCCGAGATCTACCGCCCGGCATCAGAAACGCTGGGCATACCATTCTACAAAAAAGAGCGCCGGAGAGTCTTGGGTCTCGCGAGAGAGGCGGGCAGGCAGGTGGTGACCGCGGGGAAAATCGATTCACCCGTAGTGGATGCCATCGCCAGGGTGGAAATCCCGGTGTCACAGATGCGGAAGGAAGCGAACCTGACGTGGGAGCTCTGCATCAGGGAAGGCAAAACCCTTCCCCAGCTCCAGAAAGAGATGTCTACGGTGCGATCCGATCAGACTGATATAACATGAAAAGGGGCCGGGAGGAACATGCGGGCGGCGGGAAGAAACGGAAGCGGTGATTGCGCAACCTTTCCGGCTATAGACGGCACCGTTTAAACGCGGCAGAACTGTTCCATCGACTCCGTTGCCGGACCTCCCCGCGCCGGGTTACACCCGATTTTAAAACATTTGATTCCAAGCGTCATATTTTATTTGACGCGGGTGCATCGTCGGTGTATTTTTTATAAAAACCATGCTGAATTTCGACGACATTCACAATGCCTACTATGATAAGGTTGTGAGGTATCTCCGCCCCATCGTCGGAGACGATCACGCCGAGGATTATTCCCAGGAAGTATTCATAAAGATACACAGGAGCCTCGATTCGCTGAAAGATGAAACGAAGCTCTCGCCCTGGATTTACCGCATAGCGCTGAACACCGCGCGGGACGGTTTGCGGTCCATGAAGGCCGGGGTTGCCGCGGTATCCATTGAGGGGAAGGAAAGAGACGGCGGCACCCCCCACATGATAGAAACCGTCGCCGATCCGCGCTACAAGTCCTACGACGATGTGCTCGCCAAACAGGAGATGGCCCAATGCTATGTTGATTTCGTGAAAAAACTCCCCCCCAATTACTTTGAAATATACGTGCTGAGCGAATTCGAAAAATTGACCGACGCCGAGATCGCCGAGAGGCTTTCAATAAGCCTCAATACGGTTAAAATCAGGCTGCACAGGGCCAGGACAAGGCTGTTCGAGGAACTGCGGAAAAATTGCAACTGCTACAGCGATAAAAGCGGCGATCTCATGTGCGAGCCGAAAGAGTAATTTTTTTTATCTTCACCCCGTATCCTTTCCCCTTTTCATTCCGTCTTCATAACAGAACATAACAATAATCGGCGGCAACGCGTCCGGCGGGTTTTCCGCGGCACGGCGAGTACAGCCGCAGAGGAGGAACGTATGACCGAAAGTAAAGATCGATTCTGCTGTGAAGAGATGTTAGCCGGGCTCATGAAAGACGAAAAGCTGAAGAAAATGATGAACGGCTATTTCGAAAACAAAGCGGGATGCAGCTGCGCGGAATACATGGAGCGGTTTAAGAACGCGCGCGGCGAAAAATCAGAAAAGAAACAGGGAGAAGAACATGAAGAATAATCGACAAGTTAAAAGCGGGAGACTAATTGGCGCCGGTTTCGGATTGATGATTCTTGCGGTGGGCCTCACTTGGCTCGGGAAATCGGCGGGCATTGTGCCGGCGGATTTCGAACCCCTGAAATTCGCCTGCCCCGCCTGCGTGGCGCTATTCGGAGCGTGGATCGTATACGGACAGTTCGTCCGGAAGGGGGCGCGAAACGGAGACGAAAAGGAGGAGCGCGATGTCCAGGTGTGAACGGTGTCCGCTGAGGGAGTATTCCGAAAAGCATCCTGAAAAGCCATTGAGCCGCATCTGGAAGTGGCACACCGGGTGGTGTCCAGGATGGAAAAAATACCTGAGGGATCGTGAACATCCGCTCGGGGAAACGGTTGTTGAGAAATAACCGGTGTTCCGGTTGATTCAGGATAAACGCCATGCTCGGGCGGGAAGCCCGAGCATGATAATCATACTATCTTTGGAGGTACTGTCATGGCTGAAACTTTATTGCTGGCAACGTTCTTGTCCTTTGTGGCGGTTCTGGGACTTTTCGTGATAAGGCTTGTGGCGCGGGGGATCAATATTTTTGCGACGCCGCCGATCAACGTGCCTGCGTTCATCTGCGCGAAAATATGCGCGTTCGCATCCTGCTCTTTCATTCCCCTCGCCGTTTTGTCGCACCAACCGGCGTTAAGGGCGCCTTCCGGCGTTTCCGCCTGGGCGTCCCTTGCGCTTTTGGCGGCCGGCGCGGTCATAGCCGCCGCAGCGATGAAGAGGCTGGGTGACGACCTGGTATTCGGGCTTCCAGGCAAGGACGTGGGGCATCTCCAGACGGGTGGCATCTACGCGATCAGCAGGAACCCGCTTTACCTCGGTTTCATCATGATCATCGTCGCATCGTGGATCCGCGTTCCACACCCGCTCAACCTCGCGGCAGGCGCGATCGCCATAACGCTGCATCATATGATCGTCGTCAGAGAGGAGGGGTTTCTTGCTGCCGCGCGGGGCGTCGAGTTCGCCGATTACATGAAGAAGGTCGGCAGGTATCTTCCCGGTTTCTGACATTCGCAATATGGCAGGGAGGAATCAAAATACATGAACTCGCGGTGTATTCACATCCCAACCCGGAGTCTTTCACGAACACACCGCATAAGTCGTTCGTCGCCGGATAGGGGGACGGCGGCAGCAGAATTTGGGGCCGTCGCGGTAATCGGCTGCGAGTCCGCTGCGCTGACTGCGGAGGATTCTGTCCGGAATCCCGCGATCAAAATCGTGCAGACGATGAGGATGGAAGGCGTCGCAAATTTTATCCCGGAGGCCGGATTCCCCCCGGCCGTCACGCTTCGCCGGGTCCGGAAATAAGGCATAGATGCAGACGGCCCTCGAATCGCGAATTCCCGGGAAGTGACATTTCAGCTTCGATATCTGCAGAGGGCATTCTCGATCATGCAACATGTCCATGAAAAAGGAAGGAGGGGTATTTTCGGCAACCGATACGATGCATTACGACCCGTTACAATGAAACCCCATGATTGTTCATTGCGCGGGCCGGTTTAATGCTTCAAGAAGACCCTTACATGTTTGTATGACGTCTGAGCGGTTCAATAACCTCTACCTGAGACATTCCGAAAAAATTCGCATATTTTATGATTTGACCTAAGGTATAAATAGTATTATTGTTATCATACTCGAGCTCAATTTTTACCAAGGGCGGGATACCATGAAAAATGGAAGCGGCCGGAAATCGGAAGAACTATCTATAACCCGACGTGACTTTATGACCTGCGCGGCTGTTGCGGGTGCTGCGATACTGACACAGGGCTGCTCCGGCAGCAGTCATACTGTGCCTGAGAATGTTTCAAAACTGCTGAACAACGCGTCCACAGGTGATGCGGTAGCGGTCGCATCCATGGTCAGGGAGGCCGGAGGAGCAAATCCGGGTGTTGCGGCGCTTGAAAATTCCGTGCGCGCCGTCATCGAAGAGCTGGGAGGGCTTTCATGGCTCCGGCGTGGAGATCGCGTGCTGCTTAAAATCGCCTCCAATTCATCGCACCGGTATCCCTCGGTTACAAGGCCGGAACTGGCCACCGCGGTGGCCAGCATTCTAAAAAATGCCGGCGCCGGCCGGGTAATCGTGGCCGATCATCCCGGCGTGGCTACCGTACATCACACACGGGACAGCCGAAAGGGATCATCGCGCGAGGTGTTCACCGCAAACGGCCACCTCGCCGCTGCCGCTGCGGCCGATTGTGATATAGTCGGGTTTGAAGAATCCGGGTACGACAGTTTTTTCGCATCGCTGGTTTCCGGGGCGCAGAACTGGGCAGGTCCCGTCATGATCCCGAACCTCGTGCGGGAAGTCGACCACATCATATATCTGAACCGTGTTTCCACCCATGTCCTGGGAGGATCGACCCTGGCCCTGAAGTCCGCGGTGGGATGGCTCAGGGAGGACTCCCGACTTGAGCTTCACCGCGATGCCGACACGTTCCTTGAAAAGTGCGCGGAGATAAATGCGGCAGGCGAGATCCGGCAGCGGCTCAGGTTCTGCCTCACCGATGCATCAGAAGTCCAGACAACCATCGGTCCTGATATCGGCTATTCCGCCGCAATCGACCCGCCGCTGCTCATCGGGTCGAAAAACATCGCCATGCACGATGTGGCCTGTGCGGGACTGCTCGCGTACGCGCGTGAGGAACTGACGCCATGGTATGCGGCGCTTCCCGATCCCTATCCCCGGTTTTCCAATTTTTTAAACATGATGTTCGTAAAAGTGACATGGGGCAGTGCGGAAGGGGACAATTACCGCGCCATGACCGCCCCTGCGCGCGGCCGCGCAGTTGAGAACCCGATCATCCGCCGCGGCATCGAACTCTTCAGTCCCGGGGCCGCCCGTCCCCGTCTCGTCTGGATGGGAACGGTTCCCGAAATGATCCGCGACCGCATGGCCAACGCCTGAATTCAGAGAAGCGTCCCACGGTCACGAACGACAGGGATACGTTCGATTGCGTAATCGGCGGTCTGCGTGCCCGGCATCCTGCACCCGGCCGGCGGCATGACCGGCCCGAGGCAGCGGGATGTCACCCAGTTTTTCCCTTCAATTCAATGATCCTCGATTCCGGCGCCGGAGGACTCCGGCAGAACCCTATTCCAGCAGATTCCTTAAGGACGCGATATTCCCTTTCGTGTATCCTTCAAACCTGCCGCGGATACAGCGATTTTTATCAACTATTATTGTGACCGGAAATTTCTGTACATTGAACTGTCCCCGGATCGACCCCAGGGCGTCCACATAGGCGTTTTCCAGCACTCCGAGTCCCGTCGCGTGAACTTTTACCTTATCACCCGCCTCTGCGTAGATGCAGAGAAGCTTCACCTGGGTGCCCCCCTTGTCCGCCATCTCCTTCAGCTCAGGAATTTCCTTTCTGCAGGGCCGGCAATCCACCGAGGTGAAATTAATCACCGCGAGCCCCTTTTCCGGAAGCGCATCGAGCAGCGAGTAAAAAACAAACCGCTCGCCGCCGGCCGTGTACAGCGCGAAATTGGGGGCGATGTTCTGCTGCGCGTCGCCGATGTTAAAAGCGCCGAATATGATTAAAAATGAAAGTATCAGAAGTTCTCTTATCTTCATCATGCCGCCTCGCGTGAAAATGAATGGATCATTAATGATGCGCCTGATAAAGGAGTGTCAAGAATAAAATGGATGACAACAAACTGCGGTCGGCAAACCCTGCATACCCGATCCAGCTCATCAAGGATTGTCTGATTTTCCTCAAATCGATACGCTTCACGGATTCGCAGGCATTATTTTGACCCAAAAATTCATCGACCGTGATGCCGCACTTCCGTATCAGACCGCAATGTGGATGGCGGTTTGATGCTCAACGGAATAATCGAATTTAGCAAATATCGTTACCGCATCCTAGCCCGAGATATTCGAAAGAATCCCCTGCCTCTCTTTTTCAGGTAATCCGCTCTTTCCAGTAACCGGGTTTTCTCTTTAGATGCATAAAGGTTTTCATACGAGACTATTTCTTCGAACAAGTTGCCGTGACGATTCATTGTTTCATATAGCTGTCATCGCGAGCAAAGCGACGCGATCCTTCCGCATTCCCCTCACACTGTCATCGCGAGCCAAAGGCGACGCGATCCTTTCGCATTCCCCTCACACTGTCATCGCGAGCAAAGCGACGCGATCCTTTCGTTCACCTGAAAGATTGCTTCGTCGCTGTTGCTCCTCGCAATGACGGTCACACAACACTGTCATCGCGAGCCGAAGGCGACGCGATCCTTCCGCATTCTCCTCACACTGTCATCGCGAGCAAAGCGACGCGATCCTTTCGTTTACCTGAAGGATTGCTTCGTCGCTGTTGCTCCTC
Organism: Spirochaetota bacterium; assembly: GCA_041737965.1. GTDB lineage: Bacteria > Spirochaetota > UBA4802 > UBA4802 > UBA5550 > JAFGJK01. Next base: position 36,262 of record JBGSQT010000004.1, read on the forward strand.
GCAATGACGGTCACACAACACTGTCATCGCGAGCCGAAGGCGACGCGATCCTTTCGCATTCTCCTCACACTGTCATCGCGAGCAAAGCGACGCGATCCTTTCGTTCACCTGAAAGATTGCTTCGTCGCTCTTGCTCCTCGCAATGACGGTCACACAACACTGTCATCGCGAGCCGAAGGCGACGCGATCCTTCCGCATTCCCCTCACACTGTCATCGCGAGCCGAAGGCGACGCGATCCTTCCGCATTCCCCTCACACTGTCATCGCGAGCCAAAGGCGACGCGATCCTTCCGCATTCTCCTCACACTGTCATCGCGAGCCGAAGGCGACGCGATCCTTCCCTTCTCACAGATTCAAATGGTGTCATGCAAATCAATCCACGAAGGATTCATTTTGTTGATCAAATCAATCTTCTTCATGCGTGAACCGCCTTTTATTTGCTTT
>JBGSQT010000005.1:0-297099 GCA_041737965.1 Spirochaetota bacterium
GCCGCTGCTTTCCAACATGTGTACCGCATCAACCTTAAACTGCCTGTCAAATCTCCTTCTTTCACTCATTGGTAACCTCGTTAAGCATAGTATCGTATTATACGCTTAACTTCGTGTCCCCTTTTTCGGGGCAGGGCCATACCGGTGGTGGCCACCTGTATCCACGCTTTGCCTTCCCGTGATACCATGATACGGCCTCCATTCGTGACCGCCACAAAGAGACCGTTTTCGGATACGGAGAGATCCTCCAGAGGGTCGCCGGTGCCGATGGCACAGGACGTGATACCGATGGAGAGAAGAAGCAGGCAAAAATATATGAATGATCTCATGAATCCTCTCGAAATGAAGTGTTTTTAATATACTACCATCCGTATATTTTTGTCAATATAAATATGGCGGCGCGGGTATTCGCACGGCGAGGCCATCAGTCAGGAATTAACAATTCAGTGATTGATTATTCGCTCCAGGGAAATATTATTTCTTTAACGGTAAATTAAAAAAATCACTTGATTATGACCGGTGACGAGACGACTCTGTGACAATTATTTTTTTAGCGTCCAGAAAATGCGAGTACATGTAACCATTGCCTTGATTTTTCTCGTATTGATTCCTCCCGGACTCGGCGCGGTCGAGCATAAAGGGAGGGAGCTCTACATGTTCGGCGACACCGCCAGCTCCATCGGAAGGGGGGGCACGGGTGTCGCCTCCATGGGCGTCGATTTTTTCAGCATCAATCCTGCGGCGATATCGGGAATCGACAGGATCGCCCTCGGCCTTAATTACGGCACCATACCGATTCAGACACGCTATATCAATCCGGATGTCACACTTTCCTATCCCACTTCCTACGGAACTGTCGGGGGGTCCTTCAGATACCTCGGATTCAGCAACTCTGATGACTTTACAAACGGATACGGACTTTCCTTCGGCATGGGGAAAGAAATTGCGCCGGGGTTTCTTTTGGGCGCGTCGTTCTCATTCTTTTACGGCAGCAACGGAGGGAGCACGATATTCACCGGAGGAAGAATCGGGGCCATATACCGGTTTGGCGGAAGCACCGGCAGCGGATTCGGCCTCTTCGATCCGGGAATCGGCCTGTCGGTCCATTTCGGTGCCCCTTTCGGGGAAAAACCCGAATACTCTGATTTCAACTCCCTCAGAGCGGGGTACCAGGTCACTTTTTTCCGGCATACTTCGGTTGATCTGACCTTCTTCAACGAAGTCACCGCGTACAATTACCGTAGTTTTCCCGTGTCCCTGGGACTGGAAGCGCTTCTGTTCGACAGATTCGCGGTACGCGCCGGCGGGACCGTCCTGAACGAATACGATTACGGGGATTTCACCGCCGGCCTCGGATACAGGTTCTCGGTCATGAATCTTGAAAGCACCCTGAATTATTCTCTCTGTTACTACCGTGAGGGCATACTGGTCCATAATGTGGGTATCACATTCCTGTACGGAATCACCGACGTTGAGCCGCCTGAAACTGCGATCACGCCGGACCTGTTCAGCATATCCCCGAACAATGACGGGATACAGGACTATGCGACCTTTACGCTGGACGTGTCTGATGCGAGCAGTATCAAGGGGTGGAGACTGCAGATTCTTGACCAGGCGGAAAATCTTGTAAAGGAATTCCAGGTGTCCGACAGGGACATGACAAGGCCTCTGACCTTCACCGGTTTTCTGGGACGCCTGTTCGGTCCTGTGGGATCCGCTTTGGTTCCCCGCAGGATCATCTGGGACGGCGCCGATTCAGCGGGAAAAATCGCGCCGGACGGCGTGTACGCCTACCGGTTTAACGCATGGGACAACCGCAACAACATCGCGGCGATGAAACGGGGAGTTATTTATGTCGACAATTCCACCCCCAGAGTCGAGGCGCAGTGCGGCGAAACGCTTTTCACGCCGAACGGCGACGGTATCCGGGATGAAATGATGATCCAGCAGAACGCCGTCGGCGCGTACGATGATCTCTGGGACGCCGAATTCAAAGGAGCTGACGGAAAGGTGTTCAGGCATTTTAAATGGACGGGGTATGATACGCCGAAAAAATTGTACTGGGACGGCAGGGACGATTCCGGAAATCCGGCGCCTGAAGGAATCTACGACTATTTCATTTCCAGCAGGGACAAGGCGGGGAACGTGGCATCCGCGCGGGTAAAGGGAATCTCATTGTCCCGCAATCGTGATACGGCGGACATTTCGGTATCGGCCGAATATTTTTCAAACCGCGTCGGCGGGGAGATTGTCCTGTCACCGTCGCTTTCGTCGAAATTCGGACTTGAATACTGGGGCATAGCAGTGTCCGATTCGGGAAGCCGGATAGTGAAGGAATTCAACGGCTATGATTTCGAGAAATCGGTGACCTGGGACGGGAGGGATAAAAGCGGAAAACTGCTGGATGACGGGGTATACACTGTCTCCTATTCGGCGCTGTTTAAAAACGGGGACATGATCCAGTCTTTTAACAAGAGCATTGTAATCGACAGCACACCGCCTGACCTCGATATCGACCATACCCCGTGTTTGTTTTCGCCTGACGGTGACGGCGATGATGAATTGCTTTCCATTCTTTCGGAAGGGCGGGATGAATCCGGAATAAAGGAATGGAAAATTTCAGTATTCGCTCCGTCGGGTGATATATTCAAGACCTTTCAGGGCCGGGGGAATCTGCCGGCGGAGCTGATATGGAACGGGCGAAGCGATTCGGGTGAGATAGTCGAATCGGCGGCGGATTATTTTTCTGAGGCTGAAGCGACCGATCTTGCGGGCAATTACTCCAGGTCCGCAAGGGATAGAATCCCGGTGGACGTCCTTGTTCTGGCAACGGACAGGGGCCTGAACATGCAGGTCAGCAATATCACCTTCGTTCCCGGAGAGGACAAGCTTACGAGGCAGGGGAGAAGGATTCTGAGAAGGGCCGCTGCGGTTCTCAGGCGATACGAACGGTACCGGATTGTAATCGAATGCCATACCGACGACCTGGGGAACGAGGAATACAATCTCGACCTGACCGAGCGAAGGGCCAGAACAGTGATGAATTTCTGCATAGACCGGGGCCTCCCCGAAAGAAAAATGACCTTTTTGGGTATGGGGGAAACAACGCCCCTGTTCCCCAATACCGGAGAGGAGAACAGGCGAAGAAACCGTAGAGTGGAATTCCATCTGCTGAAGGAGTGACATGATCGGCAAGTATAAAACCGTTCCCGCAGTGGCTGTTTTTTTTTCACTTCTGACAGGGTTTTCGTACGCGTCGCCGCCACCGGAGGAAATCGACTATTTTGCCTGCAAGCAAAGGGGTGACTACAAAAAAGCCCTCGAAATTCTTGCCGCGTGGAACGGAAAAATCTCGGAGCCCTCTGTTCTGGAATTAAACGCTTTTAGAATAAGTGAGCTTGTTTCCCAACCGGAGCTTCTGGACCTCGGTGTTGAGGTCCTCGAATCCTTGAAAAAACACGATCCTGTCCGGAACAATCCCCTTGTCGGGGAAAGAATCGACCTTTTCCTCAATGATCTCTATTTGAAAAAGGGCGATATCGAAAGATCCGATCGTATTGTCCGGTCGCTCGGTTTCAACGGCTTTTTCATTCTGGGGCCTTTCAACAACAGGTCTCTCCAGGATTTTGAAACGGAACATTCCCCCGAACGTTCATGGAGCCCTCGTAAGTCCCATGAAGGGAAATCAGGTGCGGTGACGTGGCATTATCTGCCTCATGACAGATTCGGCACGATCGACATCAATGATATCGCCTCGGACGTAAAGGACACGATCTATTATCTGTACGGAGAGTTCGAGGTCCCTTCCGAAGGCGGGTATTATATGATGGTGGGAAGGACCGGCTTCACCGATATCTGGATGGACGGTACGAAAATTCTCTCACACCGTGAAAGGCATGATTTTTTCCGCGATCAGTATATGATTTCCCTGTCCCTCATGCGGGGCAGTCACCGGATTCTCGTGAAAACAGGCGATTCACGGGGGCGGATCAGGTTCAGCATGAGGATGAAAGGCCGCGACGGGAGCATCATCCTATTAAAAAAAACAATCACGGGCAATGGCAACGGCACTCTGGCGGGGAATTCTCATTCATCGAACTACTTCCCGACGCTGGATAAATTTTACTCGGCGCGCGGGAATGACATGGGAAAGGCTTTTTACGCGGCGTATCTTTTTTCGAGAACACGCATAGGCAACGAAAGCAACGGGATCGTCCGTGACCTCGTGTCAGGCATCCCGCCCGGGGACCCCCTGTTTTCCCCTGCGAATTACTACAGCGCAGCGGCGCAGACGAATCCGGAAAGAAGGAGTTACTATTTACACAGGGCCTTTGACGGTGACAGGTCCAACATGGAGGCATTGTACGGCCTTGTCAGACTCGCCGTGGGGCACAGGCGTTTTGTTGAGGCCCGCCGCCTGATGGATTCCTTCCCGGCGCACGCGAGCGGCTTCCCTTTTTACCGGGTATCGGAAGCGTTACTGTACCATGAAAAAAAATGGCGCCACGCGGAGCTGAAAACCTCATTCGGCCTTGATGGTTCGGCGTACCCGTCAACGGGTTTGGCACTCAGAGCGGCGTTTTACTCGGAGACGGGAGAGTATGGAAAGGCGGCGGCTCTTTACCGGAAATTGTCTGAAAAAAACAGGACCGATAAGTCATACGCCTCCGGGCTTCTCAAATGCTATTATCGGATGGGCGACGAAACGTCATATGAAAAGGAACTATTGATGCGGCTGTCCGTGTTCCCCAACAGCATACACGCCAGGCTCATGCTCGCCAAGTCGATGACTGACAGGCTCGGTCCCGGCCCGGCACTGCCGGTGCTGTCATCTGCGTTGAGCATCGCGCCGTACAACCAGGCGGTTTTAAAGGAAATGGGGCATCTATACCGGGCCCTCGGCAGGGAGGACCTGGCCGCGCATTATTTCGCGAAATCCCATTTCATCAATCCCGATGACCGCAACCTTTCGTCGCTGTTGAGATTCAACAATAAAGAGAAAAGCGTGCTCGATGAAATCGGCTTCACCGCGGACATAGGCGTTCTGCTCAAGGAATCGGACGGTTATTCCGGAGAACCGGCGGTTATTCTGCTGAGTGAAAACCTCACCGAGTTCCGGGAAAACGGATCGTACGAGAAGCGGGTCAGAAGGATAATAAGAATCAATACAAAGGAATCCTTTGACGATTTTAAAAATCAGTACGTCCTGTTCGATCCGAAATCGGAATCAATCGATAACCTGAGGTGTTACTTGACCAATGGAAGCGGAACAACCGCGATCAGTGAAAAGTTCGAAAAATCCCTGTCTGACCCGGCAAGCAGGCTTTACTACGACCTTAAAACGGTCATTGTTCCGGTCCATGGAATTTCGGAAGGGAGCATTATCGATTTTTCATACACGGTGAAAAACATGAGGGGAGGGATATTCAGAAATTATGTGTCCGACAGGTATGCGGCCGGAAGCGTGTACAGGACTATGAAAAGAATAATCGCGGTAACCGGACCGAGGCAGATGGGGCTGTCATTTCACTCCGATAAAATAAATGAGCGAAGCATCAGACGCTACACGCTCGGACGCAACGATGTGTACCGGGTCACGCTGCACAATACGCCCCCCATCAGGAAGGAGCCGCACATGCCCAATCTTTTCAACATAATGCCGTCGCTGTATGTGTCGAACCTTGATTCATGGGGGAGTTTGAGCCGCTGGTACGCTTCACTGATGCAGGGGAAGACCGCGGCGAGCGATGACATGATTCGCGATGCCGTCCGGATATGCGCCGGTCTGGATACGCCTGAAAAAAAAATCAGCGCCATATACCGTCACGTTACCGGCGAGATACGATATGTCGGTTTTGAGTTCGGGTTGGGGGGGATACAGCCGCGGAGCGTGGATATAACCTACCACACGAAGATGGGGGACTGCAAGGACATCGCGCTGGTTCTTGTGGTGATGCTCAGGGCCGTGGGTATCGACGCGTACATCGCGCTCCTTAGGACCAGGGACAACGGCACTGCCAACACCGGTATTCCCTCCCTTGAGGATTTTAATCATGCAATTTGTTATGTGAATTACGGCGGGGGCATATTCATTGACGGCACGACGACCAATTGCGGCATAACCGAACTCCCTTCGGAGGACAGGGACGTCGTGGCCCTTGTAATTCATGACAGGGGCTCCGGGTCGTCACGCGGTTATTCGCTGATCCGGACCTCCGGCGATTTTTATAAAAAGAACCGTATAGAAATCCAAAATGAGATGAAACTGAACGAAGACGGCTCCATGATCGTCGATAGAAAAATTATAAAAGAAGGCTCAATGGCGCCTGTTACCAGGACTTCACTGATGCTGTCCGAGAAAATGAAACTCAGCGTGTTGAATGAATACTGGAGCAAAATCTATCCGGGCACAGTAATATCCGATTACAAGGTTCTGAATACTGAACCGGATATGCCGGTCGCATATCAATATAGAGTCACCGTCCCTTCGTATTCCAGAAGAGTGGAAAAGGATCTTGTTTTCGAACCGTTTTGCCTGAAGTCAGATTACAATTCCGATTACTGCACGCTGAAAAAAAGGGAGTTTCCGGTCGTGTTTGAGTATCCGGTTGAGATCGTCACAATCAACGCAGTTCAATTCCCAGAAGGGTACCGGTGCGCGAAGCTTCCGGAAAAGGTCGGGTTTTCCGGATCAAAAACCGGCGTCACTTTCCGCTACACCATGCATGAGAATGGGCTCTCGGCCGAGTCGATTATCGCCATTAAGGGGTATTCGATCGGGCCGGCTGAATACAATGAGCTGAGACAGTTTGCAGGCAGCGTCAATGCGGCTGAAAACGGGCTGGTGATTTTGGAAAAAACAGGAGAGGGCCCTTTACCGGACGCGACCGGAAACTGATGCCTGTCTGCGGATCCTCTCGAATTCCTCCAAATACAGGCCGGCAATGACGTCATTGGAAATCACCATGATGTTTTCATCGTTATACAGGCTGGCGTTTCTTGAAAAGTTGTACGAGCCGACGATCACTATCCTTCCGTCGATGATGATGATTTTGTGATGCATGAGATGGGGGTTTCTGTCCAGGGACACGTCGAGGCCCGCGGCCTTCATTTTCTCGTACTCGGAATACCGTGTCCGGGAGCCCCTTCTTTCGAATATCCCGGATACCCGCACTCCTTCGCCGTGTCTTCTGATCATGGCGTCGCCGATGACGTCGCTGGTGAAGGAGAACGCCATGAAGATGATCGAGGATTCCGCACGGTCAATCAGCGACGTTATGGCGCCTTCGATGTCATTGTCAGGAGAAAAATAGACCGCGATTTCGCTGTCTCCCAGACGAAAATCGGACGCTCCGGTAAGCCAGGACAGAAGGGAATCCTCGCCCCTGTTTCCGAAGATGTTTTCGGAAAACATTTCGTCAAATTCATCTAGGTAAAGCCCGGCAATCTCCCCCGAGTGCAGCTCGAGCGCGTTGTTGTTGTTGCGCTTCGAGTCGTTTTCGGTCCAGTTGAATGAGCCTGTCCATACAATCGCGCCGTCAATGACGGCGAATTTGTTGTGCATCAGGCCCCTGCCGTTCCCGATCACAACGGGTATCCCGGCCCGAATCATTTCGTTTACGGCATTCCTGACAAAACAGCCCCTGTGGATGACGATTCTCACGTCAACGCCCCTCCCTTTCGCCCTTACCAGAGCGCCCGAGATCGCGGGGGATGATATGTCGTAGAAGCAGCAGTACACGCTCTCCCTGGCCCCGTCGATTATTCTTATCACGGCCGCTTCCGGGTCTTTATCGTTGGGGCCACTTTTGCCGGACACCCTTCCCGGAGATGTGAAGTACACAGCCCACCATCCCTCTCCGGCATGCAGGGTATGTATTAAAAAGAAAAGCGATCCGAAAATCAACGAGAGTATTCTTTTTCTCATATTATGCACCGCCATGGCTGATCCCGCCCCGCTGAATCCGGTTGTTCACAGGGCCCTTTATTGATCAACGATCATGCGGTGAAAAAAAGAAAACGCCGGTCCTGAAACCCGCGTGTCCTTCGCTCAAACATGAATAAATGGGTGTTAGACTTTGGATTTGATCAGATCCTCCCTTCTTGCCATTATTAGATTTTCATATTCCGTATACAGGAGCTGGTCTTCTTTGCCAGGGTACAGCGATTTCGCCTTTGAAACCAGCGTCCTGAAGGGTGCCAGCGTTTTCACATTGTTTCTGGAGTTGATCATGCCGCGTATGTCGGTATCGCTTTTTTGAAGTAGAAATAAATAGAATTTAAAGGAATCCCTGAGCTCCTCAAGCATCCGCCGGTGCTGGAGGATTGAGGAATCATTTTCATCGCCCTCAAGTATCATTTCAATGAAATACACAATGAATTCGATGTCGATTGCGGGAATCTCAAAATCAAGGAGGAGCTGGTTCAGCTTCGCGAGATCCATGTTGCGCAGATGAATCTGGGCAAGAAATACGGGATTGGTCGACATCATGTTAATATTTTGAAACTGCTCGCTGTCGGGGACATCCATACGCTCGTTTAAAAAGTAATTGTTGACCAGCTCTATGTATATGATGTCATCGATTTTGTATCTGCTGCGTATCAGGAAGATATCGTTCGTGGTTATGTTGTCGTCCACCACGACATAGTCGGGAGCCATACTGACATCAACATTTTGAACAAGCTGTATTATGCTTCCCGAGGTGATTATTCGGACCGGAATCATGTCAAGAGTTTTGTCGGTAGTTATGAAAAAGTATTTTTTTTTGTTGTCGCGGACGTCTTTGTAGGGAATGATCATCGAGCCATCCCTGATTTTGATCATCGTATATTTTTTGTCGTATTCCCTGACTTTCTGGATTGTGGAACCCACAAAAAGTATGAGAGGAACTTTATGAACAAGGCTCCGCCCTTCATGATCGGCATAAAACGGCTTCCCCTTTCTGTCAAAGGCGAGGAATTGCCATTTCAGAAATAGAATTTTAATCATGTATCCGCGGGGTGTTTTTTCTTCAATATAATCCATTTAATCCAATCGCTTATGAAATAATTCCCGTTATGCTGTTCCCGTTTTAATTCCCCTTTTCCTGTATCGTGTCAGTTCCGCCCGATAAAGCCTCGTGAGATCGTTTATCTCGCTGAACTGCCTGATTACAAAGAACGTCTTCAGCAGTTCCTTGATTTTCGTGTCGTCGCCAAGCTCGGAAAACTGTCTCTGGCTGCCGTTAAAGACTTCTGAAGTATTGTTGAAGATTTTTTTGATGATGACTTCCGCCGGGTCGCTTATTTTGGCGAGCGGTTTGCCCGACTTTTTGCATATATTTTTTAGAATAAGCGCGATCAGCGTGATGATCTTTCTGCTTTTGTCCGCCTGTTTATCCATTTCCATTTTTTCAAAGGCGGCGATTATGCTTCCGTTTTTTTCCTTTATCCTGTCGAGCAATTCAAACTTAACGTCTTCCGGAAGTTTGCTGAAAGAGGGGGGATGATGGGGAAAGTACGCTTTTAAGTACTGGGGGGAGAGGAGTACTTTTCCGGCAAGTGAATCGTTGAATGTGCTCCCCTCAACATGATTTTTTAGTTCCTCCAGGCCCAGTTCAAAGAGCGATTTTAAGCCTTTAATCGACTCCGGCACCTTGTACTCATTGAGAATAAGCTCGATGCTTTTACTCTGATAGGTCTCCTGCTTGAAAAAGTAATTCGTGAGGAGATGGCGGAACATTTCATCCGCTTTCCCGGTATATTCCGGCATTTCTTCAAGGGTGATGCAAAGATCTATCAGGTTGTTGAAGGTTTCTTTTACTTTTGCCATTCCATCCGGTATCCGCTATGTTTGTAAGTTATGGGTTCCCCCAGCTCTTTATCGACACATCCCGTGGGTAAGTGTAGCAGGGGTTCCCTCAAATTTCAATAATTTATCGTATTGCCGCCCGTCTTTTCGACCGGTACGAATTCTATTCCGCGATTTATTTTCCCACGGCAGGCCGGAATTCCATGACTGATACTGAAAAATATTTTGCACCGGTTTCAACAGCCGGAACGGGAGATGCATCTCCGACTACTGGAACTTGGCTGCCACGTCCAGGGCGAGTGAATCCGTTTTGTTGTTGATAAAATAGTGGTAGCCGATTCCGGCAACCATTGCGGCGTTGTCGGTACAGAGTACGGGAGAGGCGACTATGACGGTTTCATCGTCACGTTTCGACGTTTCAAGAATCCGGCGCAGCCTCCCGTTCGCGGCGACCCCGCCCGCCACCACCATCCGTTTGATCCCGGTATCCCTTGATGCCTCAAAAATCCTGCGCGCAAGAAGCTCCAGCGCCGCTTCCTGGAAACCGTAGGCGATTTCCTCGTCCGGAGCGCCGGGATTTTTTTTCTTGAACTGGATCACCGCGGTTTTAAGTCCGCTGTAGGAAAACCGCATATCGTCCCTGTCCGTCATAAGCTTTGGAAAGGTTATATTTTTTTTTACCGAAGCGGCGGCGAGTTTTTCAATGATCGGACCTCCGGGATATCCCAGTTCGAGAAACTTCGCTATTTTGTCGAAAGCTTCTCCCACCGCATCGTCAACGGTGCGTCCTATGCAGTGCATATCTCCGTATCCGTTCACCCTGTAGAGCGCGGTGTTCCCTCCCGACACCAGGAGGCCGATGTAGGGGAAAACAGGTGCCCTCCCTTCAAGGAACGGCGCGTACAGGTGCGCTTCCAGATGGTTGACGCCGACGATGGGGATGCCGCAGATGTATGAAATGGCCTTGGCGCTCTGCAGGGCGATGAGCAGCGACCCGATCAATCCGGGCCTTGATGTCGCGGATACGTAATCAAGGTCCCGAAAGGAAATTCCCGCTTCTTCAAGCGCGCGGCTTATGATGCCGTTGATGGCTTCCAGGTGCGCCCGGGAGGCGATTTCCGGGACCACTCCGTAGTATTCGCTGTGCAGGTCTATCTGGCTTGAAATGACGTTTGAGAGAACCGTGTGTCCGTTTCTTACTATCGCGGCGGCGGTTTCATCGCAGGAGCTTTCAAGGCCGATTCCCAGTATGTCTTTTTTCCCGCTCACTGCCTTACTGCTTTTTCAGCGCGATGTCAATGGCGGCGTTCAGCTGGGTGTCGAATTCCAGATCATAGAGTGGCTGTTTTTTGTAGCTTCCGATTCTTTTTTTCAGGATGAAGTGCGCCGTCCTGGCCGTGAGGGATGCACCGTTATCATCCAGATATTGCGTGAAACGGTTTTTCGTTTCCTCAGTGTATTCCATTCCGGGGGTGACGAACTTGTCTAAAAGCTGCCTTTGCTGGATCACCAGGAGATTCTTTCTCTCCTTTGCCGTTATCGCCTCAAACTGCACCTTGTAATCGGGCCTTATCCCTTTTCCGTGTATTAGCTCTCCGGAAGGCGTGTAGTATTTCGCCACAGTTATCGCAACCGCTATGTTGTCGTCGAGATTGAATGATTTCTGGACTGAACCCTTGCCGAAGGTTTTTTCCCCCACGAGTTTCCCCCTGGCGTTGTCCCTCATTGCGCCCGCGAATATTTCCGAAGCCGATGCGCTCCCCTCATTGACAAGGACAACCAGGTCCCCGCGATACAGCGGTTCCTTTTCCGACTTGTACTCCGCCGTGCTGCCGGTACCCTGACGGCCCTTTGTGGACACGATCATTTTACCCTTGTCAAGAAACAGCTCTGAAAGCTCAACAGCCGATGAAAGAAGGCCCCCGGGATTGTTCCTCAGGTCCACTATGACCTTGTTCACCTTGCTCTTGTTAAAGGAATTCAGTGCGGTGATCACGTCCTTGACCGTGTCGTTGCCGAAACTCTTTATCTTGATGTAGCCGACCTTATGGGGATCGATGATGCTGTATTCCACCGATTCGATGCGGATTGGCATCCGTTTCAAATCAACATCTATGGGGTCCTCAATCCCCTCGCGCCGTATGGTAAGCCGGACCGAACTTCCGGGGAGCCCTTTTATCATCTTCACCACGTCAGGGAGGTTCATGCCCCGTATCGACTTATCGTTTACTTTCGATATTATGTCTCCGGTTATTATTCCGGCGTCCATGGCGGGCGAATTGTCCAGCGGCGTTATCACCACGATATCGTTGTCTCTCGAAGTGATTTCAATGCCGACTCCGACGAATTTTCCGGTGGTGACCTCCTTTAACTCGGAAAACGCTTTTTCATCGAGGAACCGGGAGTAGGGGTCGTTCAATGACCGCATCATTCCCCTGATTGCGCCGTAAAAAAGCCTTTTCGGAGAGGGCTCCTCCACCGCCTCGGTGCGGATCAGCTGGTACACTTTATGGAAATAATCGAGATACTTGTGGGACGGTTCTGTTGCGCTGGCAAGGTATGCGGCGTTTATCCCGAAAAAGATCCCGAACATGAAGGCGAGGATAATGAAATGGACATGGCGTTCTCTGAATTTTTTTAACATTTACGGCTCCTGGGAGGAATTAGTGGTACCTTACAAAAGCAGCGGGGGATTAATCAATTAAAAAATGATTTATTTGCTTTTCATGGTGTACACGCCGTCCCAGTTTTTCGGAGGCGGGGTCTGCATGAAGTGGTTGCATCGTTCGATATAGGCAAGGGAAGGCCCGTCGTCGTCGACCGATTGAAGGCCATTCCTGAAAAAACTCTTCGCCTTTTTCCAGTCCCGCTGGTTGAACGAATCAAGGCCGCGGTTGTACAATTCAATCATGTCGTACATCCTGCCGGGAAGGTTCCCTTTCCTCCCCAGAAGCTCGTAAATGCCGACCGGTTCTTTTTTTCCCACGACCCGGATGACGTCGAGTTTTCTCGCTTCCACGTTGTCCTTCACGAACGCGTAGGTGCTTTCGCTGATCATGGCGTTGGTTCCGTAGTATTTGTTTGCCCCCTCGAGCCGTGACGCGAGGTTTACCGAGTCACCCATGGCGGTGTAATCCATTCTTGTGCGCGATCCCATGTTGCCGACAACCGCCATCCCGGTGTTGAGTCCCATGCGCGCAGAGATGACCTCGCTCTTCCCCTGGTTTTTCCACTCCTCCTGGAGTTCGCGGAGGCGTTTTTTCATGTCGATGGCGGCGTAGCACGCCTTGAGCGCGGGATCCTCAAGCATGACAGGTGCGCCGTAAAAGGCCATTATGGCGTCTCCGATATATTTGTCGATCGTGCCATTGTACGAGAGAATGATGTCGGTCATCTCCGAAAGGTACTCATTCAGCAGTTTCACAAGGTCGGGGGGAGATAGCCGTTCCGAAATCGATGAAAAGGAGGCGATATCGGAAAAGAATATGGTTATCTCCCTGTTCTCGCCCCCAAGGGCAAGTATGTCCGGGTTCTCTATTATCTGCTCGATGACTCCCGGCGCGAGGTACAATGAAAAAGCGCTCTTTATGAATCTTTTCTGCCGTTCCTCGCCGATGAATTTTATTGAACCCAGAAGCACCGCGGGAAATAAAAGAGACAGTGTCAACCCCATCTGGTCGATCCAGATGTTTCCGGCCGCAAACAGAACAATGATAATGAAAGTCAGCCCGAAAAAGGAGCCCGCTATGACGGTAAGGGCGGTGCGGGCCCTGACTCTCTGGATTATAAAACCGATGATGATTGATATTGCGAGCATAAGAATATAGTTCAACAATGCGCCGGCCTTGTGGATGTATTGGCCCTGAAGTATCGTATTGATCGTGTTGAAATACGTCCCGACCCTTGCGTAATCGGTTGCAATGGGTATAGTCGTCAAATCGTGGGAAGACGTTGCCGTAAGCCCGGACACGACGATCGAATCTTTTAATGATTCGACCATGAGAACCACTTCACAGGCCCTTTTCATGTTCCGCAATTCGTCAATGTCGGCGTCAAGTTCCTTGTTGCCGGTTTTATTTTTCATTTTCGTCAATTGCGCGATCTGATCGTCATACACTTTTAAAAAGCCGGATTTGACATCCAGGGTCTTTTTTCTCAACGCGGAAATGGCCTCGATTTTTTCCCTTTTCACCGGCGGAGATTGCGACTCGAGGTATTCTTTTTTCAGGGCTTCGATCTGTCCGTTTATCGCCCCGAGACTGATTAAACCTTCGTGCCCCGCGATCTCGTCTAAAATATCGTACACTCCGCCTTCGATGTTGGCGAAAACCGAAAAATCGATAAGTCCGTAAAACGGTATCGCGCGGAAAGATTTTTCCCTCGGCCCCGGGCCCGCCCAGTTTACGATCATCATCCCGCTGTCGTCGATGGGTATCGCGATGTCCCTCTTTTCCTGGGTCAAAGGATTGAAGGCGTCTTTAAGGACAATTCTGTCACCGGGACGAACCTCTATGGAATCTTTGCCCACACCGCAGATGTCGATCATCATTTTCATGGCGAGGTTGAAATAGAGGCGGCCGTCATGGTATCGTACCAGCCGGATCCTCCGAAGGGTCCCGTCCGGGTCGCTGTCCCTGTCGACAAACCCGAAGGAATGCGCGGATTCCATGATTTCCGGGATCGGATATGATATCCCGGAGATTCCCTTGTCTTCCAGGCTCTTATATCTGTTCTGCCGCTCCCGTGGCACAGGAATCGAGGCGAGCTCCAGAAACCGCCACTTTCCTCTGATGAACCTTTCCGTCCTGTAAAGATCGAGCAGGTCCCTTGTCGGCGGCTGATTGCTGAAATTATAGGGTATAAAGACTTTTCCCATCCGCCCGAGGGCTTCGGAGAAAATTGCGTCGTTGTCGACGATGATTCCCTTCAGGTCTTTAAGGCGAACGGTTCCCTTTGAGTTTTCCCCGGACATGATAGAACGGTAGATGTCATTTTGTATCTGCGCGGGGGATTTGTCGGGAAATATTATATCCATGGTCACCTGGGTGGCGCCGACCTGCTTGAGCACGTCCAGGGCCGTCGCGTACACCCGCCTCTGCCAGGGGAACGTGCCGATGGAAATGATGCTGTTGTCGTCCATATCCACGAACACCAGGCGGTCCCATTCCTGTATGCTCGGTTTCAGTTTGAATCTGAAGTCATAGAGTTTGAGTTCCAGGACCTCGTAAAAAGTGGAAAGGCTCATGAGGACCACGATTAAAAAGGTGCCGACGGATATTGCTATTCCCGAATATTCGTTTTCCTCGATAAAGGAGAAAATTTTACGTAAAAAGTCTTTTATCATACAAGAACTCCGTGAATGCGTTATCCGCCCGGTGATCCATTAATAGCCTGCGCGTCAGAAAGAAAAATTTACGCCCGCCATGGTGAAATGCCTGGTGCTCTCGGAGGAATCATAGGCCGCGCCCGGAACAAAAAGGCCGTAGTTCACGAAAAACGAAAGATCGTAAAAAATCCTCCATCGCAATGAAAGGTCGATTCCCTGCCCGATGTCCCTGCTGTTTCTCAGCGCATCGGTCCCGTAATTTATCCCCGCCAAGTTCCTGTGCTTCAGATAATAGGTGTACTTGAACAGAAAGGTCATGTATTTCAGATAAGGGCTGCCTGTCCATTCAAAGGGCGATACGGCGAAGCCGCCTCTCAGGATATGCATGTTCGCCAGCAACGGCCGAAGGCCGTAACCGCCGGAAAAGGTCCCGAAGTAGATGAATCCCAGGTCGTTGCCCTCGGAATTGCCGATCGGGGACCGGTAGTTGTCCCTGCTGCTGTCGCCGGAGCCGAACGCGTACTGGGCGATCAGCACCGGATTGAGCCTTGCGTCGAAATAGTAGTAGAGGCTGAAAGTCCCGGCCGCGGCCAGCACGTTCTTGAGCCTGGTGGTGCCGGCCAGAACGCTTTTGCCGAATTCGTACACAAATTCCGCATAGTAGAATAACCTGGTAAAAACGACCCCCTTCAGCCCCGCGCCGTAATAGAGGGAGCTGTAGCGGGATTTGAATTCCGAATGCTCTGCGCCGAAATCAAACTGAAAAAGGCCGAGCAGATAGAATGTCTGATTGTAGAATTCCGTGGAGAGGGAACCGCCGGCGAACACCCGTCTGGCCCCTTCGGAATAATCCTTGTCGCTCAGGCCGTAGGGATTGTCGTCTTTCAGGATGAGCCCGGTATAGGCGCCGAAAAAAGTTCCGCTGACATAGGGCGACCTGAAATCAAACTGGGCGCCGTCACCCCGGCCGTTCATCACAAGGCCGGTGCCGAGGAGGAAGAATTTCCTTCCCATTGTCAGAGTCAGGCTGTGATGCTGATTGGAGATTTCGATGAACCCGACGTCAAGGTCGACGGTGTTCTCATAATTGTTCAGATCGTAACCGTCCTGGTGCAGTACGCCCAGAAAAACATTCTTTGCCCTTATGTAGACATAGCTGTTGTCCCAGAGATATGATTTCAGCCATAATCTTGCGGAAATGTAGGAGGTGGTCAGGGAGTCCGACCCGTCCCTCTGGTCCATGAACACAGGCGTGATCCAGCCCCCGTACTGTATGCCGCGGTTGGAAAAAGAACGCGGGAGATCGGCGGCTTTCATGTCGTAGTCGAACTGATAATCGGGAAAATATCTGTCAGACTGCTGAAGGTCTTCGGCATAAAGGCCGCCGGATGCAAGCAGGAGCGCAATGACCGGGAGCAGGGGGAGGGCGATTAATTTCTGTATTGCGTTCATCGGGTTTCCTCCATAGCTTCGGACATGCGGGAAAGCGTTTCAATCAGCTCCTCGCCGGTAAGAATGTCCCACTCGCTTCCTCCCGGGTCCATCACCCCTTCGCTGATGCAGGCGGAATAGGCGTATCGCTCGGTGCCGAACAGGATGTACAGGAGGGACCCTCTCAGATTCATCTGGCGGGCCACCATCCTGGCGAGCATTCCGCGCCTCAATGCCGCGTTCTGGTCGTATTCCGTTTGAGTTACAACGCCCGCGTCCTTCAGGGCAACCATGACCTGCTGGAATCCCCTGGGCGTCCTGCCCGTTACGTGCATAAAAAGGGTCACGGCGTCGCCGATGGCGGCCCTCTCCTTTTCTCCAAGCGTATTTATGAACGTGACAGAGTCCTGGGAATAAAGATTAATGGTGAGAGAGAAGAGCAGAATGAAAAAAAATAATCGTTTCATACACTCCCCCCTATTCCCAGATTATAAAGAGATTGACGTTTGAATTTTCGCTCTCGCCGACCTTTGTTTCGAGAAACTCTCCGGGCCCCTCAGGGTTTTCAAAGAATTGCTCTCTGGAAAAGCCTCTGGAACTGACTTCATCAGATGTTGTACCGGCGGGGAAGACATTGGCGATGTAATTGTCCAGTATGTGCGCGAGCAGGGGCTCAGGATCGGAATTTACCGGCCTCTGGTTGAATACAAGCCCGGCTTTCAGGTATTTCGACGATCCGTTTCTGTTTTCTCCCAGAACCGTTCCGTCGAGAACTTTTATCACCATTCCCCTGCCGGGACCGTATGATATTATTTCTTCGGTCCCCCTGACGCTGGAGGTGGCCACCGGCGTGGACACCTTGAACTCGGTCTTGACCCTCTGTTCCCGGAATATTTTCGCGCGAATGCTGCCTCTTCTCAGGCCGATTTTTGTGGTGGATTCAGCGAAGGTGTCCCCGGCAGCGATTTTTTTCGGAGGATCTCCGCCTTCGTAAATCTTGATCATCGTCATCGGGCTGATCGTGAGTGTGTGTTTTTCAATCTGCAGTGTCGCCGATGATTTCGCTCCGGTGCTCACTTTTGTCCCCGGAGTGAGGCGCATAAGGGACCTCAGGGGCTCCCATTTCTGTCCTTTCTTAAACACGACATTTCCGTTGACAGACAGGACTTTTATTTCGGCGAATAGGGGATTTATGGACATAGATACCGCCACAGCCATAATGAAAATCTTCATTCCGCTTTTCATGACAACCACCCTCGATGCAATTAGAATAGATAAAATTACATTCATCCGCGGAAATATTCAAGTAAAATAATCAAATAATTCATTTTTATAATTTTATTTGAATTTTTTTCAAGGATATGCGTATTAGACAACAGAGCGTTATGCCGTCCATCCTGGAATACAAAAACGGAGTTGATGACATGAGAAAGTATTCACTGTTCCACGGGTTCTGGATGTCTTTTTTTTCGCGTCAATTCTATCTTGACGTGCTGAATAACTGGAAAGGCGCATCGTTTATCTTTCTGATCATGCTGGTCGCGGTTGTCACGGTCCCGGTGTCCGTCCAATTAAAAAAGGCGATAAACGAGGTCCTTGATGAAACACCGGCGCTGGTGAGTCAGGTGCCGGAAATCAGGATAACAGGGGGTATAGTATCCACCCCCCGGCCGGCGCCCTATGCGGTCAGGGACAAGGCGGGGAAAACTGTCGCGATAATCGATACGAGCGGACGGTATAAAACCATTGAAGCCGCCGGCGCGCCCCTGCTTGTCACCAGGACCGGGCTGATATTCAAAAAGAGCGAGTTTGAAACGCGCGAGTACAATTTCAGTTCCATAAGCGATCTTACGATAACGGGCGATATCATCAACCATTGGATCGGCCTGTTCGATACCTGGATACTGGTTGTCCTTGTCCCCTTTATATTCATGGGTATGTACGCCTATTATCTGATGGCGGCGCTGTGTTATTCTCTCATCGCTTTGGTTGTGTCTTCGTTTGTGAAGGTGAGGACCGCGTATACCTCTAAATTGAGCTGCGCCATCGTGGCGATGACGCCGGCCTCGCTGATATTCGCGGTGTGTGACCTACTGTCCTTCGAGGTGCCGAACGAGTTTTATTTTTCATTTATTGTAACGACGGGCCTGATACTGTACGGCATATACTCCAACAGGTCGGAAATCATTTCCCGGTAACGGCGTCCGGCAGTATCACCTCGGCAAAATCGGTCAGGATCCTCGCGGTGAGGCCCCATATTTCGAATTTGTCGTACAAATAGTGGTATATCTTGAATTCCTTGCCGTTGAAAGTCACGTATTGGACTCTGTCGTATTTGCGGTCCACGAAGATCGACAGAGGCGCTTCGAGGTAATCGTCAATTTCGTCTTTGTTGAACGTGTATTCCGCAGGGTATTCGACCGCGCCCACAAAGGTGCTGACGTGGAATCCGGCAATGGACAGAAAATCATCGAACCTGCCGAGGAATTCGATTTTATCCCTCGGAATTCCCACTTCCTCCATGGTTTCGCGGAACGCGGTCTCCAGAATGTCCGCGTCGGTTTCGTCATATCCGCCGCCCGGCAGAGACATCTCCCCCTTGTGGGTTTTTACCTTGTCGGTCCTTCGCGTGAGCAGGACGTGGGGCTCGTTGCTTTTCATCATGAAGAGTATCATGACGGCCGCCGGGACATATCCGGGGAATTCGAGGACTCTGTGCTCCCGAGAGGAGAGCCTTTCCCGGAGCATATCCTTGAACGACGCAAATTCCTGCGATGAGCGCACATCAAGATTCATTGAAACAGTCTCCCGCCGCGGCAATTGCCGCATTCAGATGGCAAAATACAATTTAAAAAAAAGACTGTCGGTATGTCATTAAAAAAAAGGCATTCAGATTGATTTCAGGCAGCTATAAAAAGGATGTACAAATCTGATTTAAGCGAACGCATTTATGCGGATCTACAATTTCCGGGAGCTTCAATTGCTGCCATCTCTGCGATTTTTATTTGACAGGGGCGGGGCGATGAAATACATTTATTATGTTCCACATAATTTTTATTCAACAGGTGGAGTAGTGTGATGAAGCATGGATTCACGGCTGCAGTATTTGCGTTATTCGTATCGGTTCTGACGTCTTGTTTTCTTGTGAATACAGATTCCGGTATGACTCGGGTAATGTTCGGGCAGATGCAGTCGTTTCCTGCGGATGTCACGGCCCTGCACGCGGCGGTGTATGAAGAGACAACCCAGGATTCAAACTTGCTGGAATATCAGGTGTTTTATCCCGGTTCATCGGTTGCGTTGTACGTTCCTGCCGGTCCATCCCGCATTTTCGTGTTCTGGGGCGAAACTGCCAAGGGAACCGCGGGTTATTACGGAACCGCGGGGCCACTGAATGTTGAATCAGGCGGGAACATGAGACTCCCGGTGGTGGTTCAAAAAATAGATAACAGCATATTTAATATTGCATATAATTCAAACATAAACATTGCGACATGGAAAAGTGTCGCGGGTGCGTCGTTATATGAACTGCAGTATCAGTATAATATCGGCACAACATTTGTAGATCTGGTATGGAAGACGGTATTCATCGGCAACGATGTGAAATTTTCGGGAGCACCGCCTGCTTATCTCGACACGGTGAGGATAAGGGCTTCTTCATCAGTTTTTAATCTCACAACTGAGTATGTTCAAATACCTTAATATATACAACCGTATTCATGCGCTGCTGCTGTATCTTCTCCAATAAACATTCAGCCGGGATGAATTTTTAGGACGCATCTCATGAGGTTCATTTTAAACCCGCGCAAGTCCGCAGCAACCTGATAGTAGTCCCGGGGATTTCCGTATCTGATCAGGCCTGTGCGCGGCTGAAATACCGGCCCCTGTCGCGGCCTCCCGTGGAGAAAGGAATGAAAAAAATATTCGGTTCCATATTCATCGCAATGCTCCTGTTACTGGTTTCATGCGGAAAACAGGAGGGCGATGCCGGGCTTGAAGAGTATCATAAAAGGGAAAGCTTTTCCGTTGACCTGAAGTCGCCGCTGGCGCAGAGGATCGGGCGGGCCCCGGATTTCGTGCTCAACTACGCGAAGGACCTTGATCAAAACGACCGGTACCGCGGCCGCGTGCTTGATGAAGAATCGAAAATGAAGGCATCCAGGGCCATGGCATCGCTGCCGGCGTACCTGACACGCACGCTCCGGCAGAGGCTTCTGGGCATCTATTTTATCGAGGGCCTTGCGGGAAGCGGCTTCACCGAATGGGCGGCTGACGGGAACGGCACAATTTATTCGTTCATGGTCTTTAATCCAAGGATCATGAAAATGAGCGCGTCGGAACTGCTTACGTGGAGAGAAAACACCGCCTTTAGTGCGGGAAATCGCGGGCCGGCGGTGTCGATTGCCTGCGGAAAGGATTTGGACGGGTTCCTGTACATACTGCTGCATGAGGCGCTGCACGTGTACGATTACGCGTACGGGGTGACCCCCTGGTGCGACGAGGGGATCAAAAAGTTTCAGGGCATCTCATCGGACAGCTCAGCGTACACTGATGGAATCTGGTGCGGCTATTCATCGCCCTGTAAAAAGCTCTGGTTTGCCGGAAAGGTCGGGTTTTACGGGCTCGGCGGGAAGGCGCCGCTGTCCCGGAGCAAAGCGATCGCGGCCTACGACGCGCTTTCCGGAAGCCCCTTTGTCTCGCTGTACGGGACGTTGAGCTGGGCCGAGGATTTTGCAGAGGCGGGATCGTTTTATCACTTGACCGAGGTGCTGGGTGCCGAGTATCGTATCGACGTGCTGACGGACGGAAAGACGGTACGGAGCTATCGCCCATGCGGGTTCCCCGGGGTAAAAAACAGGTTTCCCCGGATCAGGGAGCTCTACGATAAAAAGGAATAAGAACACGAAACATGATATCCATAGATTTTGAGTGCGGCGGCGGGCACCGGTTCGAAGGGTGCTTCAGGGACCACGGCGCCTTCACTGAGCAGTTCGGGAAGGGTATGGTGCGGTGTCCCGTGTGCGACAGCGCCGGCGTGAAAAGGATTTATACCGGCTGTTCAATCCAGGCAAGGTCCGTCTCGCGGAATTCCGAGGAAACGAAACACCTGTCCCTGCTCGAGACGATATGCAGGATCAATTCGTATGTGCGTGATAACTTCGAGAATGTGGGGAGGGATTTCGCCGACACCGCCAGGTCCATCCACTACGGCCGTGAAGAGGCCAGAAACATTTACGGCGAGTCAACCTCGGGGGAGATAAAGGAGCTCGTGGACGAAGGGGTCGGAGTGTTCCCGCTGCCCGACGTGGAGAAACTCAACAACTGACGCCGTCACCTGTTTTCCAGATGACTGAAAACGGAAAGTGCGATGAAGAGCAGGGGTACCGCGATGTTCACGAAGTATCCTGCGGTCAGCGAATAGTCGGTCTGCGCGATCCCGCCGCCGAGATGGATGTAAAAAACCCAGAAAAGATAATAGATGTTCACCAGCACCCTGCCAGCAAATGAAGGGAGCCCAGGGAAAAAATGGGTGGCCCCCATGATCATCACTATGGCGATCATGTACACACCCAGGGGGTTGTTGATGTAAAAATAGATGTCGAAGAGACGGTGTCTCGCTATGGGGAGGGTCACCGCGAAAAAGGCGGGGATAAACGAAACCAGAATCCCCTTCTCGAACAGCGGAAGGTCCATAAAATGGCCGTAAAGCCAGTCCGCTCCCTGGAGCAGGAGTCTTCCGGCCTCTTTCGCCAGATCAATGATGATTTCAATCGCCGCCATTGTATAGTTCCCTGATCAGCCCTCTGACCGCTTCGGTAAATCCGGCGGGTCCGGCCCCGTCGGTGACAATTACGCCATTTATCGATGCCCTGAAATATTTTCCATCCTTTTTTCGTACGATAAAGGGCCGGTCAACTGACAGGAGCATGGGGATGTCGTTGAGGGCGTCGCCCACCCCGGCGGTGACGATCGGGCAGTTATAGAGGGACTCGTACCGCCTCCTGATTTTTTCGACCGCCTTACCCTTGTCGACGTCCAGGGCGATCAAATGGTAAAACCTTCCTCCCCGTGTGATTTTAAAACCATCGGGTGCGATCTTTTCATTGATATCGTCAATGTCAATTTCAGCGCCGCCGGGCAGAAGGAAGGGGACCGATGTCTCGCGCTTCCGCGCCATTTCCGCCTTTTCAAGCGTGAGCCCAGTGCGCCGGGCAAGCTCGCCGGTGGCCATCTCGGTTATGGGGGCGATCACTCCGCCGGTGAGTTCCCTCAGGCGCCGCAGGCCGGAACTGAGCGCCGCCGGGTCCATGTTTCCCTGCATTTCCGCCCTGTAGCCCGGACCGTCCCTACCGGCGATACCGCCGCCATTTTCGAAAATGAAGGGCGAATCAAGTTCGAGCTCGCGGTGAAGCGCTTCCATCTCAACCCTGGTTTTGCTGGAAACCAGGACAAGCGGGCAGTCCCTCTCCTTCAGGATGCGTAATCCTTCCATCGACTCACGGCAGCTGTAGGTGTCGTGGTCAAGAAAGGTTCCGTCAAGATCGGTAAACACGATCAGTTTTTTTTTCAATTTTTCACCTTTTTCAAGTGCGCTGCCGCCGGTTGCGAATCGCCCCAGTCCGTGCAGGCACTAATAAAATACCGTGAAAAACGGCGCTGTCAACCGCCATTTACGGAAATGCGATTGTATCGCCGCCATGCTGTAAAAATATTTTATTTATCCCTTGGCGGGACAGTTAATTGTAGTAGTATTTTCGACTAAAGAGGGATCTGCATGAATGAAGGAGAATTTCCGGTCCAGCGCTGTCTCGCGGGGGACGATGTGAAGGACCTTTCCGATTCCGAGCTTCTGGCGGTCATTCTCGGAACAGGCGCCAGGGGGGCGGACGTGTTTCATCTGTCCCTGGCGATGCTTCACAGGAGCGGCGGGCTTTCTGGTTTGCGGAATTCCGGGATAAGGGAGATAGCGGGGAACAGAGGGGTCGGCCTGAAAAAAGCGGTGCGGATTCAGGCCGCTTTCGAACTGGGGAGAAGGGTCATCACCGCGCAGGAGACGCGGTCGTCCGTCAACACGCCGGAAGCGGTCTGGCGCGTGCTGCTTCCCGATGTCGCCTGCGCTGAAAGGGAGATATTCTGGACCCTTGTGCTGAACAACAAAAACCAGATGCTGAAAAAGGCGGTTGTTTCGATCGGCACAGTATCCGAGGCCATCGTCCATCCCAGAGAGGTGTTTCGTGACGCGATCAGAGAAGGAGGATCGGCCATTATCATCGCCCATAACCATCCCTCCGGGAGCACGGTCCCTTCGAAAGAGGACATTGATACGACCGCGAGAATCGCCGGGGCGGGTAAAATCATCGGTATTCCCCTGCTGGACCATGTGATACTGACCAATACCTCGTATTTCAGCATGAAGGAAGGGGGGTACGTCTTTTAACGTGCCTGCACCGGCAGCGGTCGCCCCTGACTGCCGCAAAAGGAATTAAAATCCCGCCGGGAAAAAATTATGTTGAAATATAATTTCCAATGAAGAAAAATTTACTCGGAAACGCGCTGATCCGGGCGCGGAGTTATCGCGATAATCCTGGTCTGAAATTTCCGGATGAGATTACCTCCTGGGAGGCGAGATGAAACCGTTACGCACTGTGTTACTGATCCTGTCGATGGCGCTGTTCTGCTCTGCCGTCCCCGCGCATTCCGAAAACTTTTCACGCTCAGGACAGATCAAGGCGGGGTCCTGGCTCAGGGACGTGAAAGTCCCCTATAAATGGGAAGGAAACGCCTTTTCCGCGGACGCGCAGATTTATTTCCCAAAAGGATACGGGAAAGGGCCAATGAGGTCGCTGGTGGTACTGCACGGGTACAATCAGAACATGCGCGTCTGGGAGCTCAATACCGGCATCGGGGGACAGGCAGACCGATACGGGTTCGTCCTTGTCTGCCCCAATATGGGAAAGACACTCTATGAAACTTCGTTTTACCCGGAAACGACGGTACGCTGGGGGGGTATGCCGGGAGGAAAATTTATTGCAGAGGCCCTGATAGATTTCATGCGGGATTCATTCAACCTGTGCGAAAGCCGAAGCACCACCGGCATCATGGGGAACTCGACCGGGGCGAGGGGCGCGTTGATTCTTTCGGCGCGGTACCCCGACCGCTTCGGCGCATGCGCGGGGCTATCGGGCGATTACGACCCCTCAATTATGACCACCGACAGGCTGCTCACGTCGATATACGGAGAATACGGCAAATTCACCGACCGATGGGAAAAGGAAGCCAGCGTGATCCATATTGCCGACAAGCTCGGGAACACGCCTGTGTTTCTGACCCACGGCAACAAGGATTCGGTGGTATCAAGGGAGCAGAGCATCATCCTGGCGATAAGGCTGAAACAGCTCCAAAAAAAGGGGGGCGTCTTTGATCTCACGTTCAGGGAGAAGAGGTATAAGATGCACGACTGGAGCTTCTGGGGCTCCATGGTGCCTGAGATTATGGCGTTCTTTGACGAAAAGCTGCCGAAGTAACCGGCCTGAGCGGTTACGGAAAAAATCACCGCGGCGCTTTTTTAAAGAGCTTTTCCCAGAATGTCAGTTCCTCTTCCGATATTCTGGGGTTGTCCTCCTTTTCCGGGATCTCCTCGTTGTAAAATTCCTCGAATGTTTTGGTGACGAATTCCGCGAATTTTTCGCTCGTCATGATCTTCGCCTTAAAGCGGTTCACGTACACCTGAATGTCCTTGTCCGAGGTGACCACTGTGGACATCTTCGGGTTCGGGTCCTTTTTGATGAATTCCTTTATCAGAAAGTCGGCGGAATAATCGAGGGAATAGTACACGTCGATGGTGCCGATCTTCTCCGATTTTACCCCTGATGAGGGGAGTTTTTTCCCGTCGAAGACGACCCGTATTCTGGCCTTTTTTATCTTCTGGAATTCCTTTAATTTTTCGAGAAGGCCGCTCCTTGCGCCGTTCAGGTCGCTGCGGTACATCCTCTCTTCCAGTTCAGGGAATTTGTATATCAGGTTGAATCCGTCTATCAGAAAAATCATGGGATTATCGCGTGGCTGATTTGATTTCGCAGGGGGTCAGAGCCCTTCCCGAACGAACGCCTCAATTCTTTTCATCGATTCCTTCAGGTTGTCCATTGAGGTCGCGAAGGAACAGCGGATATGGCCCTCGCCGGATTTTCCGAACACCACCCCGGGGACAACGGCGACTTTTTTCCGTTCCAGGAGGCGCAGGGCGAACTGCCTGCTGTCAAGTCCGGTGGAGCTTATTTTAGGGAACACGTAAAACGCGCCGTCCGGATTGAGGCAAGGAAGGCCCGCTTCGTTGAAGCGGCTTACCATGTAATTCCTGCGGCGCTCGTATTCTCCCCGCATTTTTACTACTTCGCGTTCACCCTTCTTGAGCGCTTCAATTGCCGCGTACTGGGCGATCGACGACGCGCAGAGGGCAGTGTACTGCACTATTTTGAGGACCACGTTCATTATATGCTCGGGACCCGCGATGTATCCGAGCCTCCACCCGGTCATGGCGTGGGACTTGGAGAAGCCGTTAAGGTAAATCGTCCTCTCCTTCATCCCGGGAATTCTGGTTATTGAATAGTGCTCTCCGGCGTAATTGAGGGCGCAGTATATTTCATCGGATATGACGATAAGGTTCTTTTCCATGGCGATATCGGCGATTTCATTCAGCGTGTTTCTGTCGATCGAGACGCCGGTGGGATTTGCCGGATAGTTCAGGAGTATGGCCTTTGTCGAGGGGGTCAGAGCCTCCTTTATCCTTTTCACCTGTATCCTGAACTGTTCGTCGAAATACGTCGGGATCACCACAGGTTTTCCGTGCAGCATGCTGACATTTGCCGTGTAGGACACATAGCAGGGCTCGATTATGAGAACCTCGTCGCCGGGATTAATGACGCTCCGGAGCGCCAGGTCAAGGCCGTGACTCACGCCCATGGTCACCACGATTTCCCTGGTCTGGTCGTAACTGATTCCGTACCCGGTTTCGAGATACTTTGATATGAGGCCCACAAGCTCGGGTACGCCCCGGTTCGGCGTATAATGAGTGTGGCCTTCCTGTATCGCGAATATTCCGGATTCGGAGATGCGCCAGGGCGTTATGAAATCAGGCTCACCCACGCCGAGGGATATGCAGTCCGGCGTCGAATAGACGATGTCGAAGAACTCCCTTATCCCTGAAGGGGGAAGGTCCCTTGCCGCGGTCGAGGTGAGGTCCTCGGCCGCATGCGTATGTGATGTATCCTTTTTCATGGCAGTGTTGAATTTATCGGGAAAAAATGAGGAATCAGGAGCTTTAATGCAATGAAAAAATTTTATTCCGCGATTTTTTTCTCAAATACCGAAAGCTCCATCGTTAAGGAAAACCCGAAATCGGCGGCCATAACTCCGGCAAGAGCTGAATCGGACGCCAGTGCCGCGCTGATACCGCGGATTCCATCCCGTTGCGCCTTTTCCATGAGCGCCCCGATCAGCGCCGCCGCAGCGCCGGGGACGGTCCCGTCGGCGTCGAACCAGCGTATGATGACCGTCCCTCCGTCCCCGGTCCCGGCGATCCTGTCAGAGATTAAAATCCCCACAATGTCTTTTTTGATCTCTGCGAGAAAGGAAAAATCCATACCGCGTGAGAGGACCGATGCCGCGCTTTCAGCGTTCCATCCGCATTCGGAGAAAGCCGTTCCGCCGAAAGCCCTGAGTCCGTAGGTATAAATCCCGCCCAGATCTTCCGGCGCGACGGGGCGGATTGCCGCCCGCGGTCTCATGTCAGGCCCCCCCGCGGGTCACCGGAATTCCCTGCTGAAAAAGCTTTCATCCATGCGGACCATCCGGGGCCTGCTTTTTGTCCTGACGATCACATTCTTAAGGGACCTTGCCGGAAGGGGATGGTCGGAATTGTAGTGAAGGCCTATGCTGTCTTTCCTGGTTTTCGCGGTCTTGATGATGAGTTTCGCCACGGTGGCGAGGTTTCTCAGTTCCACCATGGTGGACGAAAGGGTGCTTTTTTTATAGTAGTTGTGGATCTCCTCGGCCAGCACCAGTATCCTTTTGTGGGCCCTCTGGAGCCGCATGTCGGTCCTGACGATGCCGACGTAGTCCCACATCAATTTTTTTATGCTCTCGATGTTGTGCTGGATGAGGACGAATTCCTCCAGGTCAAAGGTGCCTTCCTTGTTCCAGGCCGGGAAGCGGGGGATCCTGATTTTTTTTATCATCCGGTGCCGCTCTTTCAGGTGGATGAAGGCGCGGTGGGAGAATACGATTCCCTCGAGCAGTGAATTGCTGGCCAGCCTGTTGGCTCCGTGGACCCCGGTGCAGGAGGACTCCCCCGACACGTAGAGGTTTTCGATGGTGCTCCTCCCGTCAAGATCGCACACGATTCCGCCGCAGAGGTAATGGGCGGCAGGCACCACTGGAATCGGCTCTTTTGCGATATTGATCCCTTCCCGGAGACAGTGCTGGAATATATTCGGGAACCTCCGCATCAGGAATTTTTTTCTTTTAAATGAAATGTCCAGAAACACGTGCCTGTCCCCGGATTTTTTAAGCTCGAAATCGATGGCCCGCGCCACGATGTCCCGCGGCGCCAGATCCTTGAGAGGGTGGAGCTTCTCCATGAAACGCTCCCCCTTCATGTTCATGAGTATCGCGCCTTCGCCCCTGACCGCCTCGCTGATGAGAAAGGACGGTTTTGAAAAATCCTCGCTGTACAGTGAGGTGGGGTGGAATTGAATGAACTCGAGGTCGGCCACCAGCGCTCCTGCCCGGTACGCCATGGCGATTCCGTCTCCGGTGGCGATGTCCGGGTTGGTGGTGTGCAGGTATACCTGGCCGACCCCCCCCGTGGCCAGGAAGGTGGTCCTGGCGGTGAAGGTGTTGACTGCGCCGGTGGTGTTGTCCAGGATATAGGCGCCGTAACAGTGGACCGCGCCGTCGCCTCTCCGGGACGCGGCCCCTTCAAGCTGATGTTCCGTAAGGAGGTCGATGGCGGTATGGTCCTCGTACACGCTGATGTTTTTAATGCGCGCGATGTTCTGGAGGAGGGTCTGTTCGATCACCTTTCCCGTGAGGTCCCTGGCGTGCACTATCCTGTTATGACTGTGCCCTCCCTCTCTCCCCAGGTCGAAGAGTCCACGGCCGCTGTTTTTTTTGTTTAATGAGAATTTGGTGCCCCAGTCGTACAGCTCCCGGATTCTGGCGGGCCCGTTTTTCACCAGTGTTTCCACCGCCATCACGTTGCAGAGGCCCGCTCCCGCGGTAAGCGTGTCTGCTATGTGCGTGTCGAAGGAATCGCCCGGCGCGAGCACCGCGGCTATCCCCCCCTGCGCGTAATTGGTGTTGGATTCGAAGTCTTTTTTTTTGGTCACTATCGACACCGACCCCAGCTCCGAGGCCTTAATTGCGAAGGTGAGCCCCGCGATCCCGCTTCCTATCACCAGGAAATCCGATTCGATCGCCTTTGAATTTCGATTATCCATGCCGCGCACTTCCCTTATTCCGCCGGTTTTCCGATGAGGGCGAAGAAGTTTGACGCCACCGCGTCCTCGATTTTCTCTACGCTTTCCTTTCGCAGCGACGCCAGGAATCTGTAGGTGTGGACGATATAGTGCGGCGTGTTTTTCTTTCCCCGCAGGGGGACGGGAGTCAAAAAGGGCGCGTCGGTCTCCAGAAGAATCCTGTCCAGCGGAACCCGGGCCGCAGCGTCCCGGATTGCCGCGGCGTTATTGTAGGTGACATTGCCGGCGAACGAGATGTACATTCCGAGATCGAGGAACCTGGCGGCGTCGTCTCCGTCTCCGGGAAAGCAGTGGATGATTCCCCTCAGAGGCGATTTTTTTTTCAATACCGCGACAGTGTCGTCCAGGGCGTCCCTCGAATGGACGATTACCGGCACACCGTGTTTCCGGGCCAGGTCGATTTGAAATTCAAATGACCGCAGCTGTTCCTCTTTCGGCCGGCGCATCCGGTAATAATCGAGGCCGCATTCGCCGATGCCGAAAAAATTTTCCTTCTCCCCGGAATTCATAATCTCGCCGACCGCGCTCTCCAGCCCCGAAAGTTCGTCATTTCCCGCCGCCGACGAAGGATGGACGCCCGCGGTGAAATAAAATCCCCCGCCGGCGTTTCTGAGCGCGAATTCGCGGGACCATCTGAGGCTCTCTGGATCAATGGATACCTGGACCGCGTACCCGAGGCCATGTTCCTTCATCGACCGGATGAGGTCCTTTTCGGAGCCTCCGGTTTCGCCGAGAATCATGTCGAAATGTGCGTGTGAATCGATCAGCATCTGTTTTGTTCCTTGCCCGGCCGCGTACGGGCGGATCTACGCATTGATAGGATTTCAGGGATTTTTTTCAACATAAATAGTACGCCCGCGATTAAAATAAATCGCACGGAGCGGGCGGACTGCGATTCTAATGCGGGGACGCCGTTCCGCTAAATCACTCCCGGCTCGGCCCTGATCTCTCCATCGATAATCACGCTGCAGTATTTCCCCCTCCTGAAGCTGCCGGGGTTGACCACCAGAGTGTCGCCGTGGCGCATGGTTCCCGGGTCCTCGTGTATGTGTCCGCAGAGCGCGAGGCGCGGCTTTCTGGCGTCGACAAACTCCCGTACCGCCCTGCTCCCGGCGTGGGTCCTGAAGAGTGTCCTGTCAAGAAGTCCGCGGGGAGGGACATGAGTGACGAGAACGCCGGCCGCCGCCGGCGGCGTTGCTTCGGAGGCGGCATGAAGAAATCGCGCGATCTCTTCCTCTGAGTACATGGTCCGTGTTCTGAGAAACGCTTTGGGCACGCCGCCGCATCCGAAAAATACGGCGTCCTTCAGGGTGCGGGATCGGGCGTGCACCGTGTATCCTTTTGTCTCGAGCAGGGAAATCACCCCGCGGCCGTCCCAGTTGCCGTGGACCGCGATGATGGTTTTGTTGAATTCCTCAAGCGCCGCGAAAACCGATTCCGCGTCGCTGATCGCCCCCCGCCTGCTGATATCGCCGGCGATCACCACTGCGTCCGCCTCGCTTAAAAGCGTCCCGGCCCTTTTGATGGGCGCGAGCGCGCCGTGTATGTCGGCGATAACGAGAATATTCATCGGCCCCTCCCGAGTGCGCGGTTGATAACGTATTACCGGGTGCGGGGCGCTTTTTCTCAATTGTTTTTTTGTTGCAATGGCCATTTATTATGATCCACTGAATTCATATTCGGGGAAGGAGAAGGTGATGGAGGAACCGAAACGGTGTGTTTTCTGCGAAATGATCGCAGGCCGGGAAAAGGCCCATGTGGTGTATGAGGATGACAGGACCATGGCAATTCTGGACATCAATCCGTGGACCCGGGGGCACACGCTGGTCATTCCGAAACGGCACGTGCCCTGGTGGCACCAGCTGGAGGATGACGAATCCGCCGCCCTCTTTCAAGCGGCGAAAACCGTATCGAACAGGATCATGCGGACCTTTTCGCCCGATTTCGTGTTTCTCTATGCCAGGGGAAGAAGGATCCCGCACACGCACATTTTTCTGGTCCCCTCTTACGGGGGCGATTTTCTGGATAGGATATTCAGCGCGCTCGAACTCATGCAGGAGACTCCGCAGGATTTGGCGAAACTCAAGGACGGGCCCTCCCTGGAGGAGGCTGCGGGGCTGCTCCGGACTCCGTAAAAAAACATGCGGGACCGATGAAAATATTTGACACGCCCGCTTTCAGGCGCGTAATATCTCCGCACCCCGCGCATAACAGACGGGCCCGCCGCGGCAACGCGGGTTCCCGCATGACCGTGCGGGACAGGATATAGAGATAAGAAGGCCGGTAACAGCGAATGGTGAAACTCTTTGGTCAAAAAAAGGAGATGTCGCGGCTGAAAAAAAAGCTGCTGCTCTACTTTTTATTGATCGCCATTGTGTCGATATCGGTCAGCGCCGAAATCATTCTGGAGCTCAGCTCCTCGCGTTTCACCGGTGACATTGAGAGGAACCTGTATCAGACCCTCGAAAAAAACCTTACACCTGATTCGATGTCGCGCATCAGGGGGGTGCTCGACCGGGAACCCATCCTCATGCCACTCTATGATCTCAGGAACAGGATGATCCTCCTTCTGCTGGTGGTGTCCGCCTGCATCATCGCCGCGTTTTTCATGTTTACAAGAGACATCGTGTCCCCGATGGACGGAATGGTGGAGGCCACGAAGAGAATCGCCGACGGCGACCTCACCATTACGGTGCCTGTTCTCTCGCAGGACGAGATTGGGCAGATCGGGGGCCTGATCAACAACATGAACACCAATCTTCAGGACATGGTGATGCAGATTCGCGAGGAGATCAACCGGTACATTCAGCAGATCATCAAGGCCTCATACAAACTGAATGAAATAATCAACGACAGCGGGTCCGGGGAGATTCTGGCCAGTAAAAGGATGAGAATGACCGACTACAAAAAGATGATCGGCTTCAGCAGGGACGTGGTGAAGATGCTGGAAAACATGAGCGAGGAACTGTACTCGCTCCAGAAATTCGTGAACATGTACAAGACCTTCCAGAGCCATGCAGAGGTGACCGAAGAGGAGATACAGCAGGCCCTTCAGGAGTTGAGCGACAACAAGCAAGGCGGTCCCGCATGAGCTTTGAATACTGGTACATGTTCCCGATCGCGATCGTTATCGCCATCATTGCGAACTCCTCCGGGTTTTCCGGCGGCGTGCTGTTCCAGCCGATATACAATCTTTTTCTGAACATACCGATACAGAACGCGGTGGCCACCGGGATAGCGACGGAGACGGTGGGTATGACAAGCGGGGCCCTCCGGTATCTATGGTACAGGATGGTGGAGCTTCCCATCGGATTTACCATGATCATGCTCACTATTCCCGGGGTGGTGCTGGGGAACCACGCCCTCATGGTGATCAACGGCGATCTGCTGAAACTGATTTTGGGAGTGATTATCATCGGAATCGCCACACTGCAGCTGGTGAGCGCGGCCAGGAGTTTTTTCGGCACCAGGGAGAACGTGCCCATTGAGGACATATACGGGTTTATGTGGATACCGCCCATCGGGGGATTCTTTTCCGCAACCACAGGCACCGGCATCTGCGAGCTGGCGCAGCCGGTGCTCGAGCGCGGGATGAACGTGAAGCCGAAGCGCGCCAACGCCACGGCGATCCTCATCGAGGCGACCTGCGACTGGGTGATTACCATACTGAACCTCCACGCCGGCCTCATTCAGTGGGACCTGTGGATTTTCACCGCAAGCGGCGTCATTATCGGAGGGCAGATCGGCCCCTACCTGTCCAAATACATGCCGGACCGCCTCTTGAAGGTGGTGTTTTCCCTGGGGGTCGTGGTGATCGGGGTGTTCTACATTTACAAGGGTGTCAAGTGGGTCATAGGATGACGCGGCTACCATCATGAAAGGGCGTGACAATTGAAGATTCTCGAATTTCTGCAAAGCACCGGCGGCCTGGCCTTTCTCCATTTCGTGCAGACAATGCTGTTCATCATGATGGTGTATATCATCGGAGCGGAGTATTTCAGGACCAGACGCCACGATCTGGTGTACAAGCTCATCGCTTCGATCTGCATCACCTTCAGCAACCTGGCCACGACGTCGGTACTGGCGATGCAGGCATTCTACGGCGTCGTCCCCTCGCAAAAGGCGGTCCCCCTTTTCCTCAATTCGGTCTTTGCCATCATCGTGCTTGCCCTTGCCCGCGCCTTCGTGTACGACTACGTCGAGAATAAAATCAGGTTCGATCGTTACATCCGGTCAGGCATGATAGGAGTGGTTGCGGTGTACGGCGCGCTGCAGACGTACTGGATCATTATTTTTGAGGACGGGATGCTCTTCTGGAAATCGCCTCTTGCCCTCATCTTCAGCCTTTTTTTCATATTCATGCTTCTTTTTTCAATTTATTACCTGGTCAAATACCGCCCGACCTACCGGTTGCGCCTGGTGCTCGCCTTCAGCTCAATCGTGGCGGCCCAGTTCGTGAACATGTACGGCGCGCTGTTACAGGACCTGCCGCCGGCGCTTCTCATCGTGCGCGCGGCGTCGCCCATTCTTGTCCCCACTATGTTCGGGAGCGTCGTGTTCAAGGAGCTTATCGAAAGCGTTGTCATAATGGTGGACCACCTGAAGAGGGTTCTGGTGAGCCAGCGGGGACTCATCATTGAGCTGGCGAAAATGGGGTCGGAGCTGAAGGAGCTTTCCGACAAACTGGTTGCCACATCCAGGGAGGGATGGCAGAAACTCTCAGTCGTGGTAAGTAACATTTACGCGCAGGAAAACGACAGGAGCGACCTCCTCACGCTGTCAAGGAACACAACTGCCGCCATAGAGGACATACTCGACCAAAATCCGGCCGCTGGAGGTGTCGGCATCGGGCACGGTGGGGGCAGCTCCGAGAGTGCGGCAGCACCCGGGGGTTTTGCAACGCCTGCGGCGGTTGAGGAATACCGAAACGAGATCGACAGGTTGCGCCGCTCGCTTGCCGGGGCAATAGGGTCGCTCGAGGGCGCACTGAAGGTTTTTGAGGGGCTGAAAGGCTCATTTGACGACATATCATCCGCCCTCGATGAGATCGAGGACATATCCGACAAGACCACCATGCTGTCCCTGAACGCCTCGATTGAGGCGGCACGGGCGGGCGAATACGGAAGGGGCTTTTCCGTGGTGGCCGAGGAGGTGAGCAAACTTGCTGAACGGTCCCAGGCCAATACCGCTTCGGTGGGAAAGTTCGTGGGCCGCCTGGTAAAGGAGCTGAGCGCTATCGGCGCCGATATTGGCAGGAACAGGGAGCTCCTTGCCGGAGAAATTTCGGGGCTTGAATCTCTTGACCGGACCATATCTGCCGCCCTCGCCCGGGCGGGTGAGACGAGCGGCGCAGCCGCTCGGGACGATTCCCGTGAACGCGATCGCGATACGCGGCTGCATCTCATGCACCAGGACATGCAGCTCACCGAGAAACTTCTGGATAAAAACCGGAAGCACGGCGAGGAGATGAAGCAATCCATCAGCAACCATATCAGGGAAATTGAGGCCATCGCCGGACTCAGCGACACCCTGAACGGCATGGTCGGCAGCATCAACGACAAGACTGAGACGATCAAGGCGATGGCGTCAGAGCTCCAGAAAATTACCGCATAGAATGCCAGGGCGAAAGCTTCACTGCGCGTCGTGAACGGCGGCCTCCGTTATTTCGTGGCCAGTTCGAGAGCGTAAAGATTTTTCAGCGTATCCTCGAAATTGTTTCCGCAGAGATCCACTGTTCGGGTGAATTCCCTGCAAACCGGAGGCCTCGATTCATAAATGCCGCAGCGATTGTCATTGTCAAGATGAATGCACCGTACCCCGGCAGGCTTGCCGCTATCCGTACCGGGAATAGTTGTTGAGATAGACAGGGCGATGCAGCAGGCTCCGCACATGCGGCACTCTAACATAAAACGTTTCCCTCTCTTTTTGATCTATCCGGTCCGGGTCATCTTGCTCCGGCGCTCATTTGCTTCGGGGGTTTGATGTCGCTGGACAAAAGCATCGCCTCTTCAAAAAACTCATATTTTTCCATTTTAACAATTGTTATATCATCAAGAGTGAGCGAAGTATGACAGTAAGAGCAGGAAAACCAGGTCTGCGCCTTTGTCCTGTTGTCTTTTCCGCATTTCGGACACAGTACGGTGAATATATTGTAGTGCATGTCAATCACCTGCCGAGTGATTAATAATAAGTACTCCTGAAAGAGACCATACAGAAAGGAGGAGGATTGTGTCAAGAAAAATACTATACAGATGTAATGTATTACGATCTTTTATCATCATCTGCCCGTTATTGTCACTTTGGTGTTGTAATCCGCATTAATAATAAAAAAAAACGATAAATTAAATTTGACAATTACGGTCATTTCTAAATAATAACTTTTCGGTATGAGCACTCTTCGCAGAAAAGACCTTCTGGATATCCAATCATTATCGGTAGAAGAAATTAATCTCATCTGTCGTTCGGCCAGGTATTTCAAGGAAGTGTTCACCCGGTCGGTCAAGAGCGTCCCGGTGCTTCGGGGAAAGACAGTATGCACCCTTTTTTACGAGCCGTCCACCAGGACCAGGATCAGTTTTGAGCTGGCGGCCAAACGCCTCTCGGCCGACCTTATCAATTTCAACGTGTCGACCTCCAGCGTCGTCAAGGGAGAGTCGCTTATAGACACGGTTCATACGATGGAGTCGATGAAGGTCGACTATATCGTGATCCGGCATGCGGCGTCCCTGGCGCCGCATTTTTTATCCCAGAACATCAGCGCATCGGTCATAAACGCGGGTGACGGTTTTCACGCGCACCCCACCCAGGCCCTTCTGGACACCTATTCCATACTGGAGAAAAAGGAGAGCCTGGAAGGGCTCCGTATCGGGATAATCGGCGACGTCAAGCACTCCAGAGTGGCCCGTTCCGACATCGAGGCCTTCACCAAGCTCGGGGCGAAGGTGGTCCTCTGCGGACCGCCGACCCTGGTTCCGGACGAATTCAGGATTTACGGCGTCGACATCAGCTACAATCTCGACGAGCTACTGCCGGACCTCGACGTGATCAACCTGCTGCGCATGCAGAAAGAGCGCCAGAGCGGCTCACTGGTCCCGTCGCTCAGGGAGTACCACCGCCAGTTCGCCCTCACCATGGAGCGCCTCTGCAGATGCAAAAGCGACGTGATCATCATGCATCCCGGACCGATCAACCGCGGCATCGAGATCGACAATTCCGTTGCGGACTCACCCAACACCATCATCAACGAGCAGGTGACCAACGGCGTGGCTGTGAGGATGGCGATTTTTTATCTTCTCGCCGGGGGCGCGCCCCTGGACGACATGGAACAGTAGAGGAATGCCGGAGGGGCGGGTAACTAATGAAGATAGTCATTAAAAACGGAAGGGTGGTTGATCCCGCCTCGAAGACCGACGGGCTTCTGGACATTCTCATTGAAGACGACAGGATCGCCGCAATCGCCGCGGACATACCGGTCGAGGATGGGGAAGGTGTCATAGACGCGGCGGGGCTTGTGGTGCTCCCCGGGTTCATCGACATGCATGTGCATTTCCGCGAGCCGGGCCGCGAGGACATCGAGACCATAATCGGCGGGTCCGAGGTGGCGGCCAAAAGCGGGTACACCTCGGTCTGCACCATGCCGAACACCACCCCGGTGATCGACAACCAGGCCCTGGTGCGTTTTATCAAACTCGAGGCGGAAAAGGGCCCCATCAACGTGTTTCCGGTCGCGTCCATCACCAAGGGACTGAAGGGGGAGGAGATATCCGAGATGGGCGAGCTCATCAACGCGGGAGCGGTCGCCTTTTCGGACGACGGTCTCCCGGTCACCAGCTCCATCGTCATGAGGCGGGCACTGGAATACTCCCGAATGTTCGACGTGCCGCTGTTGACGCACGCCGAGGACCTGGAGCTGTCCGAAGACGGGATCATGAACGAGGGGATAAATTCGACCCTCCTCGGATTGAAGGGGATACCTGGCGCCTCTGAAGAGGTGATGATCGCCCGTGACATACTTCTGACCGGCCTGGCTAAGGGCAAACTGCACGTCTGCCATGTCTCTACGGCAGGCTCCGTGGAGATTATCAGGCAGGCCAAGAAAAGGGGCGTCAGCGTCACCTGCGAAACGGCTCCCCACTATTTCACGCTGACCGACGACGCAGTGATACAACAGCTCTCCATGGCCAAGATGAAACCGCCCCTGAGGACGGGGAAGGACAGGCAGGCAATCGTTGAGGGGCTCCGGGACGGCACCATCGACGTGATAGCCACCGACCACGCGCCCCATTCTCAGAACGAGAAGATGCAGGAGATGGAATACGCGCCTTTCGGCATTATCGGGCTGGAGACGGCCCATCCCCTCATCATATCGGTACTCATCGGGGAGAACGGGTTCTCATACATCGAGGCTTTTGAAAAAATAACCAGCAAACCCGCCGAAATCCTGAAGCTGGAGAGGGGACGCATCCAGACAGGCCTGGTTGCGGACATAACAATCATAGATCCGAAAAAGGAAATAACCGCTGACGAATCGTTTTTCAGGTCCAAATGCAAAAACTCCCCGTTTCTGGGCGCACGCATGCGCGGCTCCGTGGCTTACACGATATGCAACGGCAATATCGTGTATTCCGGAAAATAGCCCTTCATGCTGCCGATCGGGCACGTCGCGATCACATTCGGATTTGCCCCTGAAAGAACCCCTGATTGACGCATAATTAATGAATTGCCCTCGCAACGGTGCTATATTATAAATACACAGTTATTCACGCAAGGGGGTGCCTATGCTTCATCTGATATCCGACAAACTTGTAGAGCTGGTGGAAAGCCGCGCCGATCAGATCATCAAACGATGGATGGTCAGGCTGCTTTCAGATCCGACAACGTCCTTTTTTTCCGAACACAACCAGGACCAGATCAGGAAAAAGGGCGTTTCCATCATCAAGTATCTCAGCAAATGGGTAAGCTATGACACCAGCAGGGAAGATGTAGGGCGCAATTACGCCAACGAGGGTAAGAGCCTTTTTGACATGGGCGTGCCGCTCTGCGAGGTTTCACGGGCGCTGGTGCTTCTGCGGCGCGTGCTCTGGCTTTTCGTGGTGGACGAGAGCGCCCTGGAATCGGCGTTTCAGCTCCATCAGACCAGGGAACTCAACGACAGGATCATACTCTTTTTCGACAGGGCCCAGTATTACATAATACGGGGATACACTGAAGCGATGCACGCGAAGATGAAAGAGCTGACCGGCATAGCAGACAGTGATGCCGGAAAAATATTTTTCGAGAACTCATTTTACAACAAATAGCGCCGGCGGCATTTTGGCGCCGCGTCCTTTTAACGGTTTTCAAGTCATGGAGGCGACCCTGCGGGGCCGTTCCAGGGACGGTCGCGACACAAAACGGAGATGAACGGCATCCCATGGGCTCATTTTGCCTAAAAATTATCCTCCTTCTGTCCGCGGTATCGCTTGCCGGAACCGCGCTCTTTGCCGACGCGGCGGTTCCCGGCGATCCGGCCCGGCACTGGAAGGATATGAATGCGTGCATCAGAAACGGCGATGATCCCGGACTCTTCCGGCTGATCGAGCGGGCCTGTGCCGGCGAAGGGTGCGGCGTCTTTGCCGGAATGTACATGAGAGATCTTGTGCGCCTTGCGGAAATAGAAGGCCCGGAACGGTCGGAAAAGGCGCTGGAAGCTTCAATCAAATCCATGGCCGGATGCGGCGGCGGGAAAAACGCCGCTCTTCTGCAGGCGAGGCTCTCGCTTCATCTTCTTTTTGCCGCGCACTATCCGGACAAGTCAGAAAAGGCGGCGGCGGAACTCTATACGGTGCGGGATTGGAGGATTATCGGTCCCTTCGGCAAATACGGGCCGGGGGATATTGATTATTCCTTCGGGGCGGAGCTGATCCCGGATTTTTCCCAGTATAAGAATTATAAAACCGCGGGCCCCGATCCGCACAGCGGCATTATCGACGTGGACCGCCATGTGTATCCGCACAACGGTGTCGCCTATGCGGTGACGTCGTTCAGACGGAACGGGCCGGTCAAGATTCGGATTTATACGCTCTCCCCGTACAGGGCCTTCGTGAACGGCCGGGAGGCGGTCAGGAACACGGGTGACCGTTTCAGAAGCCTCCGGATCCTCCGTATCGGGGGGGAAAAGGGGATAACCCTTATGCTGAAGCTGTACGGCGGCGGCAGGAGATTCAGGGTCGTGGCGACGGACGACGGTGACCGGATACTCTCCCCGGATCAGGCGGGCGAGGAGATATTCCGCGATGAGGTCCCGGTTGCCGAATCCGAAGAATATCCTGCCGATGAACTGAAAAAGCAGGGGGCGGCCGCCCCTTCATGGTGCTGTGAAGCGCTTGGCGATTATTACGCCGGGATACGTTCAACTGAGGCCGTTGAGTGGTACCGGAAATCGCTGGAAAAAAATGACGACCCCGCGGTCCGCTACAAGCTCGCCGAGGCGCTGATACTGTTGAGCGGGGAGAACAGAAGCTCGGCGAAGTACAACGAAGGGTGGAGGATCATCGACGCCCTTCGCAGCGCCGACCCCGGATTTGTCCCCGCGCTTCACCGCGGGCTGCGCCGCGATGTCGCGCTCGGGGATGTCGACGGCGCCCTGAGCGAAGGGAAAAGGATCATCGAGGCGGCCCCGGGATACATCATGGGTTACGTCGAGATGCTCCGCCTTTTTTCGGAACATGATTTAAGGAAGGAGCACTCCGATCTTTCCTCGAGGTTTAAAACCCGTTTCCCAAATTCGGTCGTGCCGCTTTTTATGGACGCCGAATTCTGGAGCGGCCGTAACAGAAGAAAATTCCGCGAGATACACGAGAGTATCCTCGCGAAACGCTACAACCGCGGCTCCGCCCTCGCCCTGATCGGCGCCTGCATGGAAGCGGGCGAGTACGGCAGGGCCCTGGAGCTGATCGATTCGATGCCGGGTTACGGCGGCCGGGCTGAGCTGCGGCTTGACCTCTACATGAAAAAAAAGGAGTATGCGAACGCCAGAAAACTGCTTTTCACCGAATCGATAACCCGGGACGATCCGTCACTTTACTACCGTCTCGGCCTGGTCGATTATTTCCGGGGCATGGACCCGTCGATGTACTGGGGGAAAATGCTCCGTCTCGATCCCTCGGCGTACAGGACAGCGGATTTTCTTGACTACGCCGCAGACCCGGAAAAGATGAACCCTTTCGCGGAATTCGCCATGGATGAAGGGGAGATTTCACAGCGTGTCCGCGACAGGACAGCGGGCGACGCCCCTGCCACGGTGCTGTCGCGGCGTTTTGTGTTCCGGCTGAATGCCGACGGGACCTGCAGGGTCTTCGCTGAGGAGCTGGTGCATCTTCATGACGCGGAAAGTGTCGGGTCCTGGGGCGAATACCGGATACCCTTCAGGGGCGATTTCCATCCCGTCCACGCGAGGGTTTTCGGCCCGGACGGGGTGGTGCGCGAATCCTACAGGGTCCACAGCGTTGACGGAGACAGGTATCTGAGCCTCAACTCGGTCGCAGAGGATTCGGTCATTCATGTCGCGTACATTGTGGACAATCCCATCAGGGACCCGAGACACTCCGTTTTTTTTTCGCCCCCCCTGATGCTGTTCCAGAATTACGATGAGAAGGTGGTCAAGGCCGATTGCATAGTCATTGCCCCCAGGGACATGACGGTGCGCTTTCTGGTTTCGGGTGACCGGAAAGTTGAAATCGTCGAAAGGGACGATGTGAAACAGTACAGCGTGACCCTCCGGGACCTGCCGCCGGTAAGTGAAGAGTACTACTCCGGGAGCGACTTCAATTGCCTTCCCTACTTCTCTTTCACCACCATGGACGACTTTTCCGATTTTACCCGATGGTACAACGGTCTTCTTTCCGGTAAAGGGGAGATAAGAAACCCTCCGGAAACCGCTCCGCTTAAGGGAGGGACTGTGGAGGAGACGATTTGCAGAACCTATGAGTATGCGGCCAGGAAAACCGGAATGCAGAACAATGTTCTCTATTATCCGGGCACGCCGGAGGACACGCTGTATATCGGAAGGGGGACACCGGAAGACAAAACGGTGCTGGCGAAATCGATCCTGGACTCTTTCGGTATCGTATCATATATCGCTTTTGTCCCCGCGAAGCACCTGCCTCAGGCGAAAATGTTCCCCTCAACCGCGGTTTTTTCACAGATACTGCTGTACGTCCCTCTTGAAAATGACCGGGGGACATGGCTCGACTTTTCCGGCACCTATTATCCGTGCGGCATGGTGAACAGCCAGGCCGACGGCGGCACCGCGCTGGTTCTCCTGAAAAACGGCGGGATCTGGAAAAATGTCAGGGGGTCAGAGCCCGGCGGCGTCAGCGGTGACTACAAAATCACGGTGAATGGTAACGGTTCCGGCACGGTCAGTATCCGCCAGGAGTTCGCGGGGGAGTATTCGGCGGTCCGGGAGTTTTTCGAAGACACGGCGCAGAGGGAGCAGAACATTGTGAGATATTATATGCGATTGATCCCGTCGCTGGAAACCGGAAATTACGGCGTGGAAAACACCGGAGACTGTTCAAAACCTCTTCGTGTTTTTGTGGACGGGAAGAGCCCCCGAATCGCCCTTGTGGGCCGTGACAAGGTGATGCTGCAGCCGGTGATCAATAAAAGCGGCCTGTACCGGTACATACGGTATAATGAAAGGACACAGCCCCTCCTGGTGGCTTCGCCGATAAAGGAGGACGAAACATACGAGTACGCGCTACCGGTAAAGGGGATCGGGAAGGAAACGGAAAAAATCCTTTCGGTGAAAAGCAGGTTCGGCGAGGCGACTGTTGAAATCGGTCCCGGTGAGGCTGAGGGACGGCTGCTGGTAAAAAAGAGAATAGAAATCAGGCCCGCGCTGATCTTGCCGCGCGAGTATGGCGAATTCCTCAGGTTTTGTATGGAAATAAAAAAGATCGAGAACGTCACGCTGTCGCTGGACAGGAAATAGGTTATCTCCCCAGCTTCGCCTTCAGCTCCTGTTTTTTCCTTTTAAGTCTTCTCTTTGCCCTTTTCCGTTTTACACGGCATTTGTACTGTTTGCTCACGTACCGATCCTCTGTTATGATAATGTGCGATGATGAATGTTATTTTCGGCGACATTCTTTGTCAAGATTAATTCCTCGGTCGAAAATCATTCCCACGCCCGCGCAGGTGAGTATTCAGCCGTAAGCGATGGGGGGCGTATGATACCATTACCTGTTTTTCAGGGGACTTCCGGTTTTTTACTCTATTTTTTCGGTAAAGAAACCCGGATGGCATGCCGATAAGTGATCTATGATGATCTCAAACGGCATATCGGAAATACGTCTTCATCAGTCCGGGGTACACAGGACGGAATCGGAGCGGATATTCGTGTGGCCTCTCTATAACGCGGGGAAAGTGGAGAAAATCCACGGGGTCACACGGCATACAGAATCAAACGCGATGTACGCCAAGCCCTCCGGGGACGACAGGGAAAAAATCCTGTCTATGTCTGCGCACCGTTCAGAGGTGACCTATACGCCCCGGGGAGACCAGAAATCGCACCTCATGCTGCAGCCGGGATCGCTCTTTGACGCGGTCGTATGATAGTCCTTTAACAAAATGTTCCGTAAGTAAACCGCTGATCTTTGCGGTTTCTCATCTTTCCGCATCCTTCCGCATGATATATTCGTGGATTATCTTTAACAGCGCCTCGACTATTTCCGGTTCTATCGCGTCCACGGTGTCTTTCATCGTATGATACACCAGCCCCTCGCGGAAATAATTTGTGGACAGCCCGAGGAAGCAGGTGGCTTCGACGCCGATTCTGGCGAACTCCGC
Source organism: Spirochaetota bacterium (assembly GCA_041737965.1). Classification (GTDB taxonomy): domain Bacteria; phylum Spirochaetota; class UBA4802; order UBA4802; family UBA5550; genus JAFGJK01. The sequence continues at coordinate 42,914 of JBGSQT010000005.1, forward strand.
GGCATCTGTTGCTCCCCCTCCAAAAGCGATGGGGACCGCGGACAGGGAGTACCCCAGATCTTCGGCGATATCCCTGCACTCGTGCGCCAGGGTATCGGATGTTTTGATGAATCCGTTCATCTCGCTGGTGAGGCATCGCAGTTCTTTAAGGGAATACAGTGAATCAATATTGAGCGCGAATGTCGGGACATTCAGCAATTCCCGCGCATGGGCCCGTACATACGCGCGTGACCCTCTGAGGCCGTGCTCTTCCGCGTCGGTGCTTAAAAACAGCAGTTTTGTCGATTCGAGCGGATTTTTACCGCGTTTTTTCAGGGTCCCGAAATGCTTCGCGATCCTCCAGGCGATCGCGGTTGCGATCAGATTGTCTCCCGCGCCGGGCACGACGTCTTTCCCCTCGAAAAGATAGAATTGTATCGCGGTGATGAAATTCAACGGCACCGCGATTTGTAGATATTTCGCGAAAAACGGGTCCGGTGTTCCGGCAAGAAAACAGATACCCCAGATGACCGTCAGAAGCCCGGTGACGCCTGCAAAGACCAGCCCGGAAATTATCCTGATTGAATACAGTTTCTGGTACCGCACCAGAAAATTAAAAACCCTGGCGCTGTCGTGGTGACCCGCGATGATTATCTGCCGCTTCACCTCGGACCGGGGTTCGATCGATGCGGCGACATTGTAACCGGTCCCTTTTTTGTAGAACGGGTCGAAAATCTCCCTGTATAACACGAATTCACCGACGCCGCTGAGCATGGATATGCCGTACATGACCATGGCTGGAACCAGCCACCAGCCTCCCAGGAGCGCGCAGAGGGAAAAGGCCGTGTAGGTCACCGCCTTCACTTTCATAAACCCCATAAAGGCCCCCGGGTGAAACGTGAAAGGCTCGATCGACGTTTTGTCACAGAAGGGGGCCAGCCGGTCCCGTATCTCTCCCGCGCTGTCCCTGCAGGCATTTGTTCCGGCGTACCGGCCGCCGTGTTTCTGAATGATCTCCCCGACGAAAGCGAGGCATTCCATCGCGGCTCTGGTGAAGTTTATTTTTCCCTTATGCACCGTTGTCATCGAAAAAATTGTCAACCTGATCCTTCTTGCAATCAAGTCAAAAAACCGGCACTTTTCAAAAAAAACCGCAAGGCGGTATCTCTCGGGCCGAGCGTGTTTGATAATAAAAAGGGGCCGCCCTTGCGGACGGCCCCTGATGCGTTCAGTATTCCCTATTGTTGTTGAAACCGGTATTTCTATTAGCCTCCAAGAAGCTGAAGGATCGTTCTAGTCTTCATGTTCGCCTGAGCCAGCATCGCAGTGCCAGCCTGTACGAGAATCTGATCCTTGGTAAGGTTTACAAGCGTCTCTGCCATGTCAGCATCCCTTATTCGACTCTCGGATGCCTGTATATTTTCATAGGCAGTCATTAGACCTTTTGCTGCGTATTCCAGCCTGTTGTAGTAAGCGCCAAGGTCAGCTCTCTGCTTGGAAATCCTGTGAAGCGCATTGTCGACGATACCGATCGTTCGATTGGACCCGTCTGCAGTGCTCAGATTCGCAAGGAAATTCCCTGTTTTTTCTTTCAGATTCAGCGCCTCGGAGGTCATGGTCCCTATGTACACTCTTTCTCTCTGGTGCATGTTGGCACCCATATGGAACCACATACTTGCTCTGGGGTTCACCCTCGAGTAGTCTCCCAGCAGGAGGTTGAACTTGTTGAATTCGGCCTGAGACGCAATCCTGTCGACTTCGTCTATGAGGGCCGATACTTCAACCTGAATCAGCTGCCTGTCTTCATTGGTATAGATACCGTTGGAAGACTGAACAGCCAGAACCCTGATTCTCTGAAGAATTCCGGCGGTCTGCTCGAGGTAACCCTCGGCGGTCTGGATAAAGGACATTCCGTCCTCAGTGTTCCTCTCCGCCTGACGGAGACCCTGTATCTGAGTTCTCATCTTCTCAGATACCGCCAGTCCCGATGCGTCATCTCCCGCCCTGTTGATCCTCAAACCTGATGAGAGCTGTTCCATGGAACGGTTCACATCCCAGTGTTTGAACTTGAGGACCTTGTGTGAGTTGATGGCGCTCATGTTGTGATTGATTATCATGTGCACACTCCTTTGTGTTGTGTTTCCTGATCTCCTTATCAGGAATGTAAGTTCAGGTACGACTCAGGGAATACCGGTCGGTGCATTGCTGCAACCATTATGATCACCAATGGATGATCGAAATGCTCGCAGCAATCAGTCGGTAGTTTTCAAAGAACAAATAAAAATCGAAACAGTTAAGATAGCGAATCCGTTACCGTAACAGCCGCGTCGCGGTAGCGGATTTGTGATTGTCCTGAGCCGGCATCGCAGTACCGCTCTGAACCGGTATTATTTTTTTTGTATAATGACGGAGTCCCATTATCTGAGCCTCGCTTTTTCTGAAACCGCTGGCCAGGTCGCGTCTTCCCCGCTCCTGTTGGTCTTCACTATGAAAGAGAGTTTTTCCGTGTCACGCCCTACCTTCCAGTTCTGGAATTTGAGCGCCCTGTTCGTATTGACGGCGGAGATGTTCTGCTCGTTAATCATCTGATTCCTCCATGAATCTCGTGGCGGGAAGCCTCCATGCTTCCACTGAACCTCTTGTCTCACAGTATATAGTTCGGAGCAGATGGGGCCATAATTGAACCTGAATACGGGCAATTATAGGCTAAAAATGGCTTTTAATGGTGATTATTGTAAAATATGAACTAGATTTATCTGGCGGAGTATTTTTTTGCGGTTTTTCCCTTATTCTTTATTTCGGCATACTGCGGATTTCCCTTAGTAAAAAATTTTTTTTTCTTTCCGCATGAAACCGGGAAACGCATTATCCGGCCGATATCGGGAAAAATTGTTGTTTTTTTCCTTTGACAAAGTTCATTTGATACTGCTATAATTTTCGAGAGGCCGGCATAATGAGTTTTCTAAAAGAATTCAGCTATTCAGAAGTGGCGCAGAGGAAAATACTGCATTTCAACGTATTTGTCTCATCAATGATCATAGGGTGCGTCCTTACCGACCTGACCCTTTATCTTCAGTACCATTTTTTTTACTCTCCGGTCATCACGATCCTTGTCATTTTTTCACTGGGGGGATTTTTCTTCGGTAACATTGCAGGACGCATTCTGTTTCGCGCAATCCCTCACGCCAGGCCCCTGTACATTATCACCGAACTGATTTTCGTTTTTTTATCCGCTTCGTATCTGTCAAGAATGTTCTTTCCGGACGGAGGCCGGTCATTTCTTTTGGACTTGTTCTTTATGAATCAGTACGTTTTCGTATTATTTATCGTCGCCTCTTCATTTATAATCGGAATGAAGTATAACTATTTCATGAAGATTGCCTGCGGCGACTTTATCGACGACTCCCAGGGGCTTGTGGGGCTTGTGGTCCTTTCACTGGTCGGGTTTCCGATCGGGGCGCTCCTGGCTGGCGGAGCAACGGCGATTCCGGAACTGGGCTACGGGTTTATCCTGATGCCGCTGATGGCGCTTCCGACCGCGTTCCTGATAAAGCTCGGCTACAATCCCCCGCCCCAGTATGCCAAGGAGTTCGAGCGGGAAGTGGAACTGGACAGGAAGAAAGTAAATTACAGGGACACGCTTCTTTTTACATATCTCAACTTCGGCCTTATCATTCTTTTCTATTTTATGGGGCTCCTGACCTTCAACAAGTTTTACGGAAGCCTGAGCGTAAACGCGCTTTTTTTTCACACCGTCTCTTTTGTCTGCATCGCCGTGGGGATCGTCGCCGCGGGGCGATTGAAAAAAGGAAATTGGTACATATACGGGGAGATGCTTTTCCCTCTATTTTTCCTTCTGTTTATTTTTGTGATGTATTATATGAAGGACCATGTTCCGCCCTATGCCGGAATCGTGTTTTTCTTTCCGGTGGCGATGGTGATCGGTTTTATCCTCAGAAAGACCCTGGATAACGTCATCGCCGGCTATAATCACACGGTTCGGTTTTCCATTCTGGGGTTTGCGTTTTTCGTTCTTCCCGCACCGTTGATTCTTTCGATACAGCTGATCGAATTCACGAACTTCTGGTATTTCATAGTCGTCTACATTCTGACGCTGGTATCCATTCTGGTGCCCGGTTTCCATCTCCTGTCGCGGGCCAATAACGGTTACAGAAAACTGCTGTTCCTGGGATTTCTGCTCGCTGTTATTCCGCTTCTTATTTTTCTGCATGTTTTTTTCAGAATTCCCATGGACGGTGAAATATACACCGGCAGAGTCGAAAACTTCGAATCGCTGAAAGAGATAAATTACAATGAGCTTTTTATAAAGCAGAGGGCAACGGTCCGTCTGTTCGCGTCTCCGGTGTTCAGGGTATCGGACAGCATTATACGAAATCTCAAGCGCGCCGCTGTTCCCCTATCGCTGTATGTCGATGAAGGACAGCCGGTCCTGTTTATCGACGGCAATCACCGTTTCTTTCAGAACCAGATGATCGGCATATACAAAAACGTGCTGTCTCTTGATGTCCTTTCCGATGAAAATGTCGACTACAACAAACTCCCCCTTACCGGAAGTCAGACGTATATCACCGAAAACGAGGACTTGTTGTATTTCCTCCGCCGAAAAGTGAAAGGGGAAAACCGGTTTTTCGCCATTATCGACATGCCGAACATTGCGGATCAGCAGCGAAACCGTTTCCGGTTTTCCGGTGAATACTACGGCATAATCCGCAAAGGGATCGTGCCGGGCGGGATTTTCGGACAGGTTTACTCTCTCCATGACTGCAGGGGGGATTTTTTCGCCCAATCGGTGAAAAACCTGAAAAAGGCCTTCAGGTCCCATGTAGTGTATCTTTTTTCAGATCATTGTCTGATACTGGCCTCTGACCGGGACAATGCTTTTTCGGTGGACAGGGACGAATATGCCCGTTTTGCCTCGCTTTTTAAGGGCGATTCGGGCATCAAGTCAATTTTTCTCAACGAAATCCACGTGCTCTCCCATTTGGTGTTCACCGATATCGATCATCTTGTCCCCTATCTCAACGACAAAGCGGTGATCGGGGATTGTCTGCTTTCACATTCCGGCGGTCCCGCGCTGAAGGGAGACCTCAACGGAAACGTGATGGAACGCAATGACCTGGTACTCGAAACCATCGATACCGGCAAGGATTACGGGACATTGAAGATGAACGTGTCCGGCGCGATAGCGGCAAACAAAACCGCGGTTGATTTTCTGAAGCGGCTCGAGTACGCGGAGTCGATCGACGATTACGAAAATGAAACCAAATACCTTTTTGAGCTTCAAAAGTACATGGCGTATCGGATCGAACTGAGAGATTACGTGTCCCAGATTTTTTCATACAAGGAAAAGTATTATTACAATACCGCGCTTCGTTTTGAAAAAGAAAAAAAATGGGAGGACGCGAAAAAGCTGTACAACGTCGTACTCTCGATAAACAGCGATAATTTCGACGCGAACTACCGCATGGGCCTTCTTTACATCACCCTGCAGGACATCAACAACTCATTTAAATATTTCAACAACGCCCAGAGGTTGAAGTCCGATCATCCGAAGGTGCTGTATCAGATGGGGGTCCTCTATTTTTTAAGCAACAAGACCAACGAGGCAATCGACTATTTTAACAGATCGCTGGCCCGGAACGAGGTCAACCCCTCCCTGTTCAAGTATCTCGGCATGTGTTACGAAAAGACGGGGAACGACATCAAGGCGCAGGAGTACTACGAAAGGGCGGTCCTCAACGACCCGAACGATTCCGAATCAAGGATTCGCCTGGATACGATAAAAAAGAAACGCGAGGACGAGCGAAAACAGTGGGACCTCTCCGAACAGAAAAGCGACGTGGAATCGGAACAGGGAATTGAGATACCGCTCCCGATAAACAAATCGGCCTATGACATAAGGATCAAGGACAACGACAAGTCGATCCCTCTGCTGGAATCAGGAGAAACCGTCAATTCCACCGGCGGCAAGTAGGCAATACCATCACCGGCGTCATCAGGGAGGGAATGTTGTTACGGAAATGTTTCATGGCTGTGGCGAAACCGAAGGTCGTCGCCATCTCGCTGGCCGTCACTGTGCCGCTGTTTGTGATTTTAAACCGAATTGACGGCATCATTGCGGGAAACTCGGGCATGGGGGTCATTTACCTGCAGCTCGCCTTCATCAAGGAGTACTTTATTCCGGTTGTCGCCTCCTGGGGGACGCAGGGGATGGATCTTTTTCTCAGGACAATCTGGCTCGATTTTCTTTTGCCCCCGGCGTACGCGCTGGTCCTCTCGTCTTTTTACGCATTGATCGTGCGGGGGGGCGGCGCTGCATCAGATCAGGCGATTAAAAAGATCGACCTGGTCCATTTTCTTCTCCCCGCAGCCGCGGCCCTGTGCGATTATACTGAAAACATCATTCACATTGTGATCCTGTCCTGGCGGTGGTATTCAGGGTGGATGATCGCGGCAGGATCTACGGCCGCGCTGATAAAATGGGCGCTGCTGGCCTATATGGTTCTGGCACTTGCCGCAAGGTATGTAAAACGCCACGGCAGGATCGTGTCTTCCTGAGCAGGAGGTCCTGGCGGGCTGCATGAAACCATCCTACATCCCTCTGTTCGAGAGCGGGCGCCTCGAGACGATGACGGAAGACCTTGAACGCGCCATGACACGTTGTACGCTCTGTCCCCATCGGTGCGGGACCGACCGGTCGGCTTCCCGGGGAGGAAGGTGCGGAAGCGGCATGCTGCCGGAGGTGTCGGCCTTTCAGCCCCATTTCGGTGAGGAGCGGTGCATGTCCGGGACCAGGGGCTCCGGCACAATTTTTTTAACCGGCTGCAACCTTTCCTGCATCTTCTGCCAGAATTACGACATATCCCAGCTGCGACGGGGCGAAGAGGTGTCGTACCGCGAGCTGGCCAGGGAAATGATACTTCTGCAGTCGCGCGGGTGCCATAACATCAATTTCGTGTCGCCCACGCACATGATTTTCCCTATTTTAAAGTCACTGCTCCTTGCAGTGCCTGAAGGGCTGGACATTCCACTGGTGTACAACAGCGGAGGGTATGACGCCGCCGACACTCTGGAAAGAATAGAGGGGGTCTTCGATATATACATGCCTGATTTCAAATACATGGATGCGGAAACAGGGGAAAAGCTGAGCGGCGCCGCTGATTATCCGGCAGCGGCGATGGAGGCGGTGAGGGAGATGCACCGGCAGACCGGCGACCTCGCGATCGACCGGAACGGGATCGCCCGCAGGGGCCTTCTGGTGAGGCACCTTCTGCTTCCGAACAACCTCGCGTCCACGGACAGGGTCATCGCATTTGTTGCGGCTCTTTCGAAGAATACGTATATTAACATCATGGACCAGTACCGGCCTGAATATCATGCAGGCAGATGCGCCGATTTGAAACGGCGGGTAACCCTGCAGGAGCACCGGGAGGCGCTGGAATCGGCAAAACGCGCAGGATTGTCACGGATCGACAGGGTCGACCGTTGACGGGTAACTCTCCTTTTTCCACGTCTGAATAAAATCGCGCTGGAAGAGGGACGAATTGCCGACAATAATAAAAAGAATTATCAAATACGGGCATTGAGAATGAAAAAAATAACGGCATTATCCCTTTTTCTGCTGTTCTGTATAATACCGGCGCCCCGGCCGCTCCCGGCGCAGGAAGAGACGCTTATCAACAAACAGGGAGTGGAATTCGGCGAAAAAAAACAGTTCGATAAGGCCATAAAGGAATTCGACAAGGCCATCCAGAAGGTAGACGACTCGTCGTCCAGGATTTATCACAACAAGGCCTGGGCGGAACAGCAGAAAGGCGATTTCGACGGCGCAATCAAGAATTACGAGGAGGCGCTTCGGCGGAATCCGAAGCTGATTCCCAGCGGGCAGAACCTCGGTTATCTGTATTACCAGTCAAAGGATTACGAAAACGCGGTCAGGGTGGGGGAGCAGGTGCTTGCGCACGACCCGGAAAACAGGGAAGTGAAGAAATGGCTCCCCGACGCCTATATGAAAAGGCTCGAACAGAGGCGGCTGAAGGAACTGGAGCAGAAGAACAAGGATCTTGAAGATGAACGCCTGAGACAGCTGGCCAAGCTGAAAGAGGACCTCGACAAGCAGAAAAAAGAGTCCAAGATCATCTACGCGACGATCGATTTCATGATCAGGACCGGGTACTATTTCAATGACGGAAAATACAAGATCGTCGCGGATGAAGGCGCCCTGGGAAACATTCCGGAATCCCTGTATGTAAGCTTCACGCCGACGCCGTCGTGGGAGATAAACATGACGGTGGAGAACCCTTTTCTCGGCTCCCTCACACCCTCCGGCATCATCATACAGACGGAAAACTTTCAGGGTATTTTCAGGCTCGACAACTTCATGCTCGGCATGGGGGTTACCTTTGCGCAATACCGGTCAGACGCGGCGTTCTTTACATCCCACAGGCTCTGGGACGTGAAGGTGGGGTTCATCCTCGGGTATGTCAAGGACAACGTGGAGATGCGGTTCACCCTCTATCCCAGGCTTATCCCCTATGACGGCCCGAACCTTTCGGGGACGTCCCTTGATATCGCTTATTTTAACATCGATTACGTCTATCACATAAGCCCGCAGTTCAAGTTTTATTCGCTGATGCATTTCAGGGACTTTTTCGTGTTCAACCACACCGAGGAGAAGTCTGACTACTGGGGTGTCTACGATATCGGCATTGGCGCGACACTCGGCAGGATAACCAGCACCAACAGCGTGAGAGACATCAGCTTTTCGTTGGAATTTATTTTCCGCTTCTACCTTCGTGATCTTGACAACCCCGATCCCTATACCCGAGGACCCAACGGGCAGGGGTATTTCGGCCTGAGCACGAAAAAGTGGCTTAAAGGAAACGTCTTCCCCGGCTACCGGGCGCTCAACTACGTGTTCGGATTGAGGGTGGACGAGGAAATATCCGACTATCTCTTCCTGTATCAGAAATTCATCCTGGAGCTCTGCGATCTGGAGGAAGACCATCACGAGTTCAATTTCCAGTTCGGCGCCGGAGTGACCTTTTGACCGATCTCGCGCGCATGGAGGATGCGGCCAGGGATATCGCCCGCGGCGCCGGTGATATTCTTTTAAAGGGATTCAGGTCCGCAAGTACGGTGGTTTCCTATAAAAGCAGAACCAACCTGGTCACCGACGCGGACAGGGCGTCGGAGGACTTCATCTACAGGGAGCTGAGCGACGCGTTCCCCGACCATTCCATAGTCGCCGAGGAGGGCAGCGGAAAGGACGCGGGCGATGGGTTCGTGTGGTATGTGGACCCGCTTGACGGGACCAACAACTACGCCCACGGCATCGACCAGTTCTGCGTCTCCTTGGGCGTGACCAGGGGCCACGCGGGGCCGGTTGTCATGGGGGTTATATTTGACCCCTGCCGCGGCGAGATGTTCACCGCAACGGAGGGGGGCGGCGCCTTCCTGAACGGGAACGCCGTCGCCGTGTCAGAAACCGGTGAACTGGGGTACTCGATACTGGCCACCGGGTTCCCCTACGACAAGGACGTAAACGAGGACAACAATCTGCGCGAATTCGGCAGGATCATGCCGCGCGTCCAGGGTATCCGGCGGATGGGCTCGGCGGCCCTCGATATGGCTTCGGTGGCCTGCGGGAGGTTTGAAGGGTACTGGGAGCGGGGGATAAAGTCGTGGGACATCGCCGCCGGCGTTCTGCTCGTCAGGGAAGCGGGAGGAGCGGTGACGGGATACCGCGGTGAGGAACCGGACCTCAACGGCGGAAGGATCGCGGCGACAAACGGGCGCGTCCACAGTGAACTGCTGAAGCTCCTCGCCTCAGATTAACCGGCCGGAATCAATAAAGCCTTCCACCGCGTCCTTTACCGCGTCGCGCCAATCGGTTTCGGGCGACAGGGCGATCCTGGACTCGAGCTTGGCTGTCGGATAGTGCGCCCCGAATCGGGAAAAAGTCACCATGAGAAGATGCCCTTTGTCCCGGTATTCTGTAATGATCGAAAATATCGAAGCCCGCGCTTCGGGGAGGGGCACCTTCAGGAGGCCCGCGTATCGCCCCGTAAACTCTTTCCACCTCACATGGAAATCCGCGCAGTTGAAATAATCGTTGCTCGGCCCGGCGTCCATCATTTTTTCGATTATCGGACCGAGGTTTTTCACGCACAGAATCGAAACGAGCGGGTCCCTTTTGCCGCAGAAGGCGAATGTTCTGGACAGGAGCCGCGGAATGATCGCCTCGGAAAGGGCCGAGTCGTTTCTGCCGAGTACGGCCGGAAGCCTGAGCATGGTATAGGGGACCCCGCTCCTCTCGATATACCGTTCCGCCAGGGCTTTCGATTTCATGTAGGGTATCGCCAGGGGGCTGAAACGGCACCGGGATGTCATTTCGGTCCTGTTCTCACCCATGGTGCGGACCCCGTACACCGACACCGAGCTTGTCTGGATGAAATGGCCGCACCCGCAAGACGCGGCGAACTCGAGCAGTTTTCGGGTCCCCCCCGCGTTGACACGGAACATGATTTTTTTCGGAACGTTCTGGTCCACGATTCCCGCGGTGTGGATAATGACCGGGAATTCGCGCCCCCGAAGACATGAGAGCGGGTCCCGTTCCTCCAGGTCGATACGCACCTCTTCCGGACCGGGTTCCCTGCGGAACACGGTGCCGGTGACGCGGTGCCCCCGCCGGGAAAAAAATTCCTTCAGGTTCCCGCCGATGAAACCGTCGGTACCGGTGATGAGAATGTCCATAGATCACCCCGCTCGGGAATGAGTATCTCCCGGAACACCGGTTTTGTCAATATACTTGTGAACGATAATGCCGCGGTAATGGAAAAGGTATCACAGTCTGCCCCTGCACGCGGCGTACCCGGAAAGTATGGTGGCGGGGAGATTGGCGGGCACCGGAGGTTTATGAGGGAGGAGGGAAAAATTAATTGATTTATTCCCGACGGATGCCCAATAATTGACCCATGGACCGCGCCAGCCAGAATGAAAGATTTTACACCGTCACCGAGATCACAAAGACGCTGAAATCGGCCATCGAGAATTCCGAGGAGTTCAACAGGATATGGATCAAGGGTGAGATATACAACCTCACCCTTCATTCGTCGGGGCATATTTACTTTTCCCTGAAGGACGACAACGCCGTGATCTCCGCGGTGTTTTTCAGGTCCCATAACGCCAGGCTTTCCTTCAAGCTCGAGGAGGGGATGAGCGTGCTGGCCTTCGGGAGCCTGACGGTGTTTGAAAAACGGGGGAGCTATCAGGTGAACGTGTACCAGCTCCGGCCGGAGGGGATAGGTGAGCTTCAGAAAAGGATCGAGCAGTTGAAAAAAAAGCTTTCCGAGGAAGGAGTGTTCGACACGGCGCGGAAACGCCCGCTTCCGTTTCTTCCCCGTCGGCTCGGCATCGTCACTTCCCCCACCGGCGCGGCGGTGAGGGACATCGTCAAGGTCGCGCTGAGAAGGTTCCCCAACATCGAGATAGTCATCGCGCCGGTGCAGGTGCAGGGGAACGGCGCGGTCGGGTCCATCGTAAGGGGGATAATGGAACTGAACAGGCCCGAATTGGGCATCGATGTGATAATCGCGGGACGAGGCGGCGGGTCCTTTGAGGACCTGATGGCTTTTAACGAGGAGCCGGTTGTGCGCGCCTTTTATGAATCCCGCGTGCCCATAATCAGCGCCGTCGGCCACCAGATCGACCATCCCCTGAGCGACGACGCGGCCGACCTGGCGGCGCCCACACCGTCGGCGGCCGCGGAGGTGGCGGTTCCCCAGAGGCTGGAGCTTGAGGACGAGATCAATTACATGACCCTTCGGATAAACAACGCGGTCGCGTCGTTTTTAAGGGAGAGCGCCATGAGGGTCGATGCCGCGGCAGGGAGGCCCGTATTCCGCGATCCGATGACGATCGTCGACGAACGTTCGGAACTTGTTGCGGATATGCTCTCGGAAATCGCGGAATCACTGCGCCGCGGGGTTTCCGAATGGAGACAGCGGCTCCTTTCGGTGCCCGGCATCAGGCTGTTGACGGAGGCGATCGTAAACGGGAAAAAACACCGTTTCGGCCTCGCCGTGGGGGCGCTGGAAAAGATGTCGCCTCTGGCGGTGATACGCAGGGGATACGCGGTCGCACTGGACGAAAAAAAACGCGCCATCAGGAGCGTCGGCGATGTTGATCCGGGGGACCCCTTCACGCTTGTGCTGAAGGACGGACGGCTCGGATGCGCTGTGCGGACAAAAGAGGGAGGAGAGTATTTTGGAGAAAAAAAAGGGGCAGAAGGCAAAAACGGGTAAAACCGGAGCGGAACTTGATTTTGAAGAGGCCCTGAGGGAGCTGGAAGAGATCGCGCGCGATCTCGAGGGCGGCGACATGGGGCTCGAGGAATCGATTAAAAACTTCGAGCGGGGCATGGAGCTTGCGGGATTGTGCCATAAAAAGCTCCAGGAAGCGGAAAAGAGGATTAAAATCCTCCAGAAAGCCGCAGACGGTTCCTTTGAAGCAAAGGAAATCCCCGCGGATCATGAAACAGGCGAGATCGACGACGACATGCAGGGATCGCTGCTCTGATGGATGCGTCGCAGTTCGGGAAACAGAGGAACCGGAGGTGGAGGGGATGAAGCTTTGGGTGATTGTTGCGCTAATTTCGTCGCTGGGCTTTGCCGGCTGCTCAAAAGGCAAAGGGATTCAATTCTGCGAGGGAGTCACTCCCGACGGCGAGGGGGTCAATTGCGGCGTTGAATTCGAAACCGGCGAGCTGACGGCGGTGATAACGAGCGAAAGGCCCTTCGGCCAGGAGAAAATCGACATTGAGGTGTATGATATCGGCGGAAGCTCGAAGCAGAAACTCGATACGGTGCGCGCCGACGTCAAGGCGGCGGAGAGCGCCGTCAACGTGACACTCCCTTTTTATACCGAGGGGAAATATCTGGTCAGCGCCAAGGTAAAAGATGAGAGCATTTCGGAGGGGGAGATAAAGATCACCGATTACTGATCGGCAGAGTCGGCGCTCCCGTCCCGGACCATTGTTTTTCTCGCCCGCTCTTCTTTGATGAAGATAAGGGCCAGCAGGAAGGCTCCGATGACGATGGATGAATCCGCCACGTTGAACGAGGGCCAGCGGTAAATGCCGTCCACGCCCACCGAGATGAAATCCACCACGCCGGGCCTTCCCGGAATCAGCCGATCGGATATGTTTCCGACGGCCCCGCCGATTATAAGCGCCATTGATGTGTTGAAGAGCATGCTTTTGTTTTTTTCCAGAACATAGTAGACCAGCATCAGCACCAGCACGATGATCGACACAACCAGGAAAAAAGTCTTTTTTCCCTGAAGTATTCCGAAAACGCCCCCCTGGTTGTACACCAGGGATATGCGAAGGAAGCCGCCGAAGTAGTCGGCCCTGTCCACCATGGTGAAATAATCCACGATAAGATGTTTGGTGTACAGGTCGAAGGCGATTATGAAACCCGCAAGCGCGATAAGGTAAAGATATTTTTTCATTCCGTATCCATGTTCCTGATAATATCGGTGCACCGTTGGCAAATCTCGGGATGATCCTTGTCGGTCCCCAGAGTGTCGTAGTAGTTCCAGCAGCGGACGCATTTTTTGCCGGCGGATTTTTTCACGACTATCCATGCCGCGTCGAACTTTTCCATTTCCGCGGACTTTTCATCGGGGACCTCGGCTTTGGCAGCCTGAAGGAACCTCTTCAGATCGTCACCCATTTCCCTCAGGACGTTCCGGACCGATTCGCTTTCGACGTAAATCGAAATGTCAGCTTCGAGGGAAGTTTTTATTGTTTTGTCTTTTCTCACAAGCTCCAGCGCCTTGAGCACGTCGCTTTTTACTTTTACCAGATCATCGATTTTTGAGGCCACCGGCTCGTTGAAGAACCGGTTGTCCGGGCGGTAATACCGCTCCGTATGCACGGACCCTGAGTGGAGGCCGTTGAACCGCCATATCTCTTCGGCAGTGAAGGCCAGGATCGGCGCGATCAGGGGGGCCAGGCACTTGTAAATCTCGTTGAGGACCGTCTGGTTTGCCCTCCGCTTTTTCGAGTTTTTCCTCTCGATATAGAGTATGTCCTTGGAAAGGTCGAAATATATCGATGAGAGCTCTACGGCGCAGAAATTTACGATCCGCCGGTACACCATGTGAAACTCGAAATTTTCGTAGTGCCTGAGGACTTTCTCCGACAGGACATATATCTGGTGCAGTGTCCACTTGTCGAGGTCCGGAAGCTCGTCATAGGCGACCGAATTCTTCGCTTCGTCGAAATCGGAGATGTTGCCCAGGATGAACTTGAAGGTGTTCCTGATCTTTCTGTAGGAGTCGGCGGTCTGCTGCATCATGTTCATGCCTATCCTGACGTCGTTCCGGTAGTCCTCTGAGGAGACCCAGAGGCGCAGGATGTCGGCACCGTATTTTTTTATGAGGTCTTCGGGAGGGATTACGTTCCCCTGGGATTTGCTCATCGCCTTCCCTTCTTCGTCCAGAACGAAACCGTGGGTGAGCACGGTCCCGTAGGGGGCCCTGTCCCGCAGGGCCACCGCGGGCCAGAGAGACGACTGGAACCATCCCCGGTGCTGGTCGCTCCCTTCAAGGTATAGGTCCGCGGGCCAGCGGTGCCCTTTCCATGATTCCAGGACCGCGAAATGGGACACGCCGGAATCGAACCAGACGTCCAGAATGTCAAACTCCTTGACGAACTCCCCGCTGCCGCATTTGCATTTCGTTCCCGCGGGCACAAGATCAGCGATATTGTCGGTGTACCAGGTGTCGATCCCCCGCTCCAGGGCGATTCCGGAGAAGTGCGCGATGCTCTCCGCGCTCATCATATTCTGTTCGCATTTCGCGCACCGGAAGGATGGTATCGGAACCCCCCAGGAACGCTGGCGCGAGAGGCACCAGTCGGGCCTGGTTTCAACCATGCTTCTGAATCTGGTCTCGCCCCAGGAGGGGATCCATTTCGTGTCATCCACCGCCTTCAGGCCCCTTTTTCTCAGGTCCCTGTGGTCGATGCTGAAAAACCACTGTTCCGTGGCGCGGAAGATCAGCGGCTTCTTGCACCGCCAGCAGTGGGGATAGGAGTGCTCGATTTTATGCGTGTGGATGAGGACGTTCCTTTTTTTCAGGAGGTCCACAACCCTGTCGTTGGCGTCGAATACGTTTATTCCTTTCATTTCGGGGAATTCGCCGGTAAAGCGCCCCTCGTCGTCCACGGGGCAGTATACGTCAAGACCGTATTGAAGCCCCACGAGGTAGTCCTCGTATCCGTGGCCAGGGGCGGTGTGGACCACGCCGGTCCCCTGCTCCATGGTCACGTGATCGCCGAAAATCACCTTTGATTCCCTGTCGATGAAAGGATGCCGCACCTTCATCTTCTCTATGGCTTCCTTCGGTACGTCGATGCCGTCCCCCTTTCTGGGGCCGGCAATCTCCTCAAACCGGTCGGCAAGCCCTTTTGCGATCAGATAATAATCGCCCCCGAAATCGTACATAGAGTATTCCAAATCGGGATGGAAGCACACCGCCAGGTTCGCCGGGAGGGTCCAGGGGGTGGTGGTCCAGATCACCACGTAGGCGCGGTCCCGGTCGATTCCCTTCAGGCTTATGGATTCGGGGTCGACTTTGAATTTAACGTACACCGAGGGCGATGTGTGGTCGCCGTACTCGACTTCCGCCTCCGCCAGCGCGGTCACGCAGGTGGGGCACCAGTAAATCGGTTTTTTGCTCTTGAAAATGTATCCTTCCTGGAAAAGTTTTCCGAAAACCTCGACGATCTTGGCCTCGTATTCCGGCGTCAGCGTCTTGTAGGGATTCTCATAGTCTCCGAACACGCCCAGCCGTTTGAACTCCTCCATCTGTATGCGGACGAACTCCTCGGCGAAGGCGCGGCACCGTTTTCTGATGTCGACTTTCGGCATGTCCTTGGCCCTGTCGCCCAGCTCGCGGGTCACGCTCAGCTCGATGGGAAGGCCGTGGCAGTCCCAGCCGGGCACGTAGGGGGCGCGGAACCCCATCATCGACTTGTGCTTGACGATAATGTCCTTGAGTATCTTGTTGAGCGCGTGCCCCAGGTGTATGTGGCCGTTTGCGTAGGGGGGGCCGTCATGAAGTATGTATAGATCGTCCTTTTCCCTGTTGTTAAGAATCGTTTCGTAAATGCCGCCGTCCTCCCACTGCTTCAGCAATTCCGGTTCACGCTGAGGCAGGTTCGCCTTCATCGGGAATTCCGTTGTCGGAAGATTGACGGTTTTCGAGTAGTCCATGGTTTCCTCGCCTGCACGGTTCTGACCGCGCGATAATTTGCGGGAATGGAACCCACAATATCAGCATAGATGAAAAATTCAGCCACTTTTTGTCAATGTTTTTTTCCGAAGGAGCCGTCTGGCGCCACGGCTATGCCTCCATGCTCCGGTGAGGTTCCGCGGCGGCGAAGAGCATGATGGCGGCATCTGCATGACATGCATCGGCGTGGCGTGATTCCATTAAATACGCCATATTCCGGAGAAATATGGAGAGATGAAATGTTTGTTGACACCCCGATCCGGAACAAGTAATAGCAATAAAATAATTCGCTTTACCCCGCGCATCCACGGGCGCATCTGACCAATGCCGATGAAATGATGGAAGAGATACGGTTTTTAAACAACAGACAAAGGCCGCTCAACGGCAGGATTTACGGGAAACTGGAAAAGAGTGCGGAGGGAGTCATTTTTTCCCACGGGCTTTTTTCGAGCAAGGACGGGTATAAAATCACAAGAATCGCTGAATCCATCGCTCTGGCAGGATTTCCTCTGATGACCTTTGATTTTTCCTTCGCTGCCGGATCGGAGCAGGGGGCCGAGCGCCTGTCGGTGCTCCAGGAGGTCGAGGACCTCGCCGCCGCGGCCGAGTTCTTCGAGCGAAGGGGGGCCTGCCGTATCCATTTCGTGGGTTCCAGCATGGGGGCGGCGGTGACGCTACTGTACCTTGCGCGGCGGCCCGCACACGCGCTCTCCTTTGCGGGTATCGCGACCCCCGCGGACCTGAGGGGGCTTGTGACAATGAATTCTCCGGTGAAGGATTTCGAGTCGCTCCCGGAAGGAGGGACCACCGACCTGGGGGGCGTAAATGTGGGAAACGGTTTTTTCAGGGAGATCGCGGGAATAGACATGGAGGGGGCGCTGTCCCGGCTGGCGGTCCCTGTTCTTCTCATTCACGGAGGAAGGGACACTGTGGTGCCGCCGTACAACACGGAGCTGGTGAAAAACGGTGCCGCCGTTCCGGTCGCCACGGTCATCATCGACGACGGAGACCACAATCTCGTAAGGGACGCGGACATCGAGACAATACGGGAATCGCTGATCGGGTGGTTCGGGGCTTCCGGCCGCGGGGGGAGGAAATAACAATATGATTAAGGTGATAACGTCATGATTTCATTGTATATTCTGGTTCTCGGGATAACGCTCCTTCTGTCAAGCATGGCGGAGTTTCTGTTTCCCCTTCACGCTTTTCGTTTCTGGACCTGGTACATGTCCGGAAAAAAATTTTTCCTCCACGGCGCGGTGCTCATCTCAGGCGGACTCCCCCTGGTCATGTACCGCGGCCCGCTTTCAACCGTGATTTTCATTATCGGGGCGCTGGTGATACTTACGGGGCCGTTTGTCCTCATTTATCCTGAAAAAATTAGAGGCATGTATCTGTCCGTCAGTTCCGAACTCGACGGCAGGGGTATACGGAATCTCGTGTTTTTCGACGCCACGGTGAGGGGCATGGCCGGGATGCTTTTCACGGTCAGTTATTTCATAGCATGACGCGGCGCGGTTTCAATCAGTCCATTCCGACGGCCGGGCAAGAAGGTAGCACATCAGGTGGTCCTCAAACGTTTTTTTCGGCCCCGGCAGGCCGCTCACGGACCTGAATTCGGAATTTTTTTTTCTGAGCATGTAGGAACGGTAGATCTCCCTCGGATCGGAGTAGTTGTACCTGGGATGCGTCATGTCCTCCCCCAGTATCTCCTCTATTTCATTCAGGGAAAGGGAGCTTTTCTTCGTCTTTTCCATTTCGTACATCAGGTGCGTCATCTCCTCATAGCTCAGCCCCATGAGGAATTCCTGGAGCGCAAACAGGATACCTTCGTTGATTTCGTCCTGGTTGAAAAAATCCGCCAGTAACCCGTCGCCGCTCTCCCCGGTGAGCATGAAAAGCTCCGACAGTCCGAGCAGCGTGCCGAAGGCCGGTTTCAGTTTTTTCCTGGCGCTCCAGAGGTTCCCCAGTATGGGCGCGAATTCCCTGACCCCGCAGTCTATCCTGTGCTCCCACAGGTTCGCCAGATTGTAGCCGGCATTGGTGCGTATATGAAGGGAGATTCCCTTTTCTGAGATGATCGACAGGTACACGTCCTCGGCCATTATCCCGTAAATGTTTCTCGTAATAATTTCGAGTATTTCATTCTCGTTATCCAGGAGGGACCTGTTTTCGCGGGCAAGGTAGAGAAGCATTAATAAGAAATTGACCTTTGCCACGGCAAACCCCTTGCCCAGGAGCGCCTTTGTGGGTATGTGGAGCATGAGGTCCATGATGTCCTTGACGCAGAGCGTCTCCACCAGTGTCTCAATGGAACGGGACGATCCTCCCAGCTGCTGGGTCCCTAAAATGGACGGGTATTTTGAAATTGAACCTGCCAGTTCTTCAAGGGCGTTGAGGTTTACGTTGATCGATTCAATGGACTCGATATCGGCGGAAGTGACGAGCTTCTCTTTGATTGTTGAGATGATGCGTCTTTCGTCTTTTCTGAAGAGAATGATCTTGTTCATGCCCTCTGCCGCGGTCCGACCGGCCGCGGATAGAGACAAAGCCGCGCCGGTGTGCTGGGCCGTTTCAAAACAGCCTTTTCAGGAGTTTTTGGGCACCCCGTTTTGCCCGGTTTTCCGCTTCCTTGGCCGCCTTGTCCAGCGCCTGTTTCGCCCTATCCTCCGCCTCTTTTTTAAGCGCGTTGGTGACCTCGCTCCCGGCCCCTTTTATAACGTCATCGATCGAGCCCAATTGGGGATGAAGAAGTTTTACGCTGGGATTGTCGGTGGTGCCCGTTGCGGCAAAGCGCATGTACACCTGCCCGCGTTCGTTCAGCAGTGGCCTCATGGCGGCGTCTGTGATGTTGTCGGCCTTTACGTATTTGTCGACGCCGAGACGCTTCAGGCCCGATTCGATATTCCTGCGTATGCCGGTGCGTATCGCCCCTTTCCTGCTGTCGGAAAGCACAAGATCTACCTTCATGTCCAGCGCCTTAGTGTTGATGTTGGTGCTCCCCTCAAAAAGGATGATCACTTCTTTGGCGTTGATCCTGCCGTCGGAAATCCTGGCGCCGCCCCTCTTGTAATACGCCTTCACGTAGGCGGCCTTAGACCCCTTCCATTCGGTCTTCCCTTTCAGGAACTCGAGATGTCTTCCGACATATTTGTTGATCTGTTCGTTTTCCGTGATGCGGTCGAAGATCTGCAAACCGGTGAAATACCCGTTGGGCGAGCCCATATCGAGCGACACTTCCGGGTCCACCTTCCCGCTTGAAGGATCGAAGGGTTTCACCGTTCCGTGCACGTCAAAGGTGATGTCAAAGGACTTTACGGTGCCGGAGCGGATCTCCCCCATGGTTTTGATGCCGGTATACACCGTGATTCCCACGGAATTTTCGCTGTTAAGGGATTTCGGGTTGATGCGGATATCGTGCAGAAGCGCCCTGAGGCCGTAAATCTGAAATGCCTGTTTCAGAGAGAGGTCGCGGAAATTCACCAGGCCGCGCTCGATTCCCACCTTCCCCACGGTGATCTCCACCGGGAGGTCCGCTGCGGTGAATTCATTTTTCTTATCGACGGCCTCCTCCTTTTTTTGCCTTTCCAGATCGGCTTTTTCCTCCGGAGTCATTTTTTTCGGCGCGGTGAGATCGCTGAAATTGAATCTTCCGGATTCGCTCTTCACGATGTTCACCACCGGGCCGTTAAGGGTCAGCTCTCTGAGCACGAATTTCCGTTTGAGCAGGGGGAGGAACTGTACCTTGAACCTGAAGGACTCCATGCTGGCGAACATGTCATTTTGCGGCACCGCCTTGCCCTCAAGCGCCTTCATCTGGGCGTCGGTTTTGTAATTCGACACGGTGACATTTTTCACCTCTATTCCCGACACGACGGAAAAGACACTGACGTCGATGTCCCCGATAACCACGTGGCGGTGCAATGCCTCCTTCATGCTCTTTTCGATAAAGGCCTTATCCACGATGACCATCACGGCTATGCTCGCCGCAATTATAAGGAAAAGGACGACGCCCGCAATGATTCCGACGATTTTCAGCGCTTTTTTCATGGTCCGCTCAGCTCCTCGCGATAATGTTGATAAAAGGCGTGCGAAAAAGGGCGCCGCCGGGGACACCCTTTTTTCGCGAATATTCGTTTACCAGACAAATCCCAGGGACACGCCGACATTGAACCCCTTCTTGATGTAGTAGGACACAGGCACGTCGATTATTACCGGCCCGAAGGAGAGCCCGATTCCGGCGACGAGTTTCGGATAGATGTTGTATTCGCCGTGCTTTTCCCTGCCGCGGATGGTCACCCAGCCGGGATCATTGAGCGGGGCAGCCGTGTTGTACGCATATCCGATATTGCGGAGCGACAGCTCGGAATTGCCGAAGGCCAGGTCTGCCCCGCCGCCCAGGGTTATATTGAGCACCCACAGGAGCCGTATCGCCGTCGTCGCTTCCAGAGGAACCACGAAGGAATAGGTTTTCACCCCTATCCTGAAGGCAGGATCGATCGTTACCGGACCGGCAACAACAAGGCTTTCCTGCGTATAATCGTACTTTATGACGTTGGACTGAAACATGAGGCCTGTGCCTATGGAGAGGCCGCGCCAGAGGATGATTCCGGACGGGATCCTGATCGGATTGATGATCTGGTAGTTCACCGGGACACCGACGGAAAGGGTTTTGAACTGCCAGTCCCCGTAGCGGTAGTTGATATAACCGAAGCGGATGCCGAGGTACAGGTTTTCCGTGGATCGCCATCCGAACTGGACTGCCGGCGCATTAACCCCGATGCCCGCGCTGATATCGCCGTTTCGCTGGAGTTCATCCGCGATGTGTTTGTAATAATCGAGATTGGTGCTGGGGACCTGCATCCCCACCATGGCCCCGATGGTGATGGCGAATCGGTCATACCCTATGTAGCCCCGCTGGGTCACCGCGTGGGCCGAATAGGCGCTGGCCTTGGAAAACCCGGCAGCAAGATCGGTAAGGCTCTGAAATTTTGAAAGCTGGATGTTTGCCGTAGTGATTGCAGCGTCATATTGGGGGGCAGTCACTCCTCCGGGTATTTTCCCGGGAGCCACTATAATGTAGGCTCCGGCGTACTGGACCCCCGCGGACATGATGAACACCGCAGCCGCGGCGGAAGTAACGAATTTTTTCATTTTCAATGGTCCTCCCTCTGAAATTTGGGGTGCTTCACTTTTAAAATGCTCTATCAATATACCATGGTTTTTTAGTGTAATACAATTATTTTTTTCCGGGATCGGATAAATAGTGCAGGCGGTGCTGTTTTTTTGATGAAGGGAGGAGGCATACCGGCACGGGACATCCGCGCCGGTATGCCCCGGAATTCACATGTTTTCGATAAGCACCGCGACGCCCATGCCTCCGCCAACGCAGAGCGTGGCGATCCCCTGCTTCGAGTTCCTCTTCTTCATCTCATGAATGAGGGAAACGATGAGCCGTGCGCCGGTGCATCCCACCGGGTGGCCCAGGGCTATGCCGGAACCGTTCACGTTCACCTTCGACCTGTCAAGCCCCAGGCCGCGTTCGCAGGCGATGTACTGGGCCGCGAAGGCCTCGTTTGCCTCGACAAGGTCGATGTCGTCGAGTTTCTTGCCGGTCTTCTTTAAAAGTTTCGTCACCGCCGGCACCGGCCCGTATCCCATGAGGTGGGGTTCGCACCCTGCCACGGCGTTTCCGGCGATCCTTGCCAGCGGTTTTATCCCCAGTTCCTTGGCTTTTTTCGCGGTGGTGATCAGCAGCGCCGCGGCACCGTCGTTCAGGCCCGAGGAATTCCCCGCGGTGACCGTCCCGTTTTTCCTGTCGAACGCCGGCTTCAATGACGCCAGGTTTTCCATGCTTACGTCGCGCCTTGGGTGCTCGTCGGTGTCGAACATCTTCGGTTCCCCTTTGCGCTGCGGTATGGGGACAGGAATGATTTCATCCCTGAATCTGCCCGAGTCAATCGCGGCAATCGCTTTCGAGTGGCTTTCAAAGGCCAGCCGGTCCTGGTCTTCCCTGCTGACATTGTACTTTTTCGCAAGGTTCTCGGCGGTCTGTCCCATGATATAGGCCTCGCCGAGAAGGCCGCTGCCGGAATGGAGCAGTTCCCACATGGCGTCGGTCATTTCTCCGTGCTGGAGTCTGGCGCCCCATCTGGCGGCCTTCAGCACATAGGGGGCGTTGCTCATTGACTCGCATCCCCCGGCCAGCACCATCTCCGAGTCCCCGGCGATTATCTGCTGGCTCGCGAAAATGGCCGCCTGCATTCCCGACGCGCACTGGCGCTGGATGGTGGCGGCGGGGACTTCCACCGGGATGCCGGCCTTGAGCGCGGCGGTCCTGGCGGTGTTGGCCTCTTCCGATGTCTGGATGCAGTCGCCGAAAATGACGTCGCTCAGGTCCTTCCCCTCCACGCCCGCCCGCTTCAGCGCTTCATTCATCACCAGCGCGGCCAGCTCATAGGCGCGAACGTTTGTAAGCGTTTTGCCGAAGCTCCCGATGGGCGTACGGCACGCGGAAACGATAACAATCTCTTCACTGGACATGTTGTTCTCCTGAATCTTTATCTGTTTTTTATTTTATCACACCGGATGGCATGACATCAGCAAATTGTAAAATGCGGTTCATCCCTGTCAAGGAGCATTTAATAATAGGATGCCGTATAAGTATTGACAGTTCCTGTTTCAGGGGTTATCATATACGCCACGCACTCTGAAAAGATTTCGGCAATGCCGCGCACTCTCATGCGGCATACGGGTTTAACCGGCGCGGGGGCGGTTCTTATATGTGGAAATTCATCACTCGTTCATCGAAGAAAAAAGGGCTCCCTCCGGGCACGCTTGTCCATGTGGGCGAAAAAAAGGGCGCGGAGTCCCGCATCCTCCATATCGAATACGACAGCGATTACTATAACATCCGGGACATAGAGGAAATAAACAGCGATCTCCTGAAGTCCGAGGCGAAATGGGTCCAGTGGATCGACGTGGTGGGCCTCGACAGGGTCGACCTGATCGAACAGATCGGCAACCTCTTTAAAATACACCCCCTGGTAATGGAGGATATCCTGAACACCAACCAGCGGTCGAAATACGACGAGTGGGACGGTTACGCGTTTCTGGCCCTCAAGCTGGTTCATATTGAAGACGAGAGCTTCGAGGTGACGCCGGAGCAGGTGAGCCTCATCATAATGGACGGCATGGTCCTCTCATTTCAGGAAACCGAAGGGGACGATTTTCTCCACATCGTGAACAGGATAATGAACAACGAGGGGAGGATCAGAAAAACAGGGGTCGATTACCTTGTCTGCTCTCTGGTGGATTCCATCGTGGACAACTATTTCGTGGCCCTGGACAGGCTGGGGGAGCGGGCCGAATTCCTCGAAAGCGAGCTCCTGTCAGGTTTCGACCGCGTGGATCAGAACGAAATACATTTTCTGAAGCGCGAAGTCATGTTTCTGCGGAAGTCGCTTTGGCCGCTCAGGGAGGTGCTGGCGGCGCTGACCCGGGGGGAGAGCTCCTACATCGGACATGAAACCCAGCGGTACGTGCGGGACATTTACGACCACGTGATCGAGGTGATCGACTCGCTGGAACTTCTTCGTGAGACGATCACCAGCATGATCGACATCTATCTGTCAGGGATCAACAACAGGATGAACAAGGTGATGAAGTTTCTCACCATGATCACCACGATATTCATCCCCCTCAGTCTCATTGCCGGCATCTACGGAATGAATTTCCGGAACATGCCGGAATTGAGTTCGGAATACGGATATTTCGCCACACTGGGGATGATGGTCCTGTGCGCGGTCGGCTTTCTGGTGTATTTCAAACGAAAAAAATGGTTTGATTGAACTCCCCATCAATCGCCAAGTGCCATAAGATTGAATCCGTCGTCAATGACTGAAGACCACCATGGCCCGTTTGGCGCCTTCTTTAAAATGCCCATGGCTGCGTACCTTCCGTCGTCGGAGGAATACACCTGTTCCGACGCCAGGAGTATCGTCACGCCGGGGAATATTTTCGAAAGCGGAATTCGGGACGCCAGTTTCAACGACGGCCATGACCGCACTTCCACGGCGCGCTTGTTGAACACATACAGGTGTTTCGATCCCGATGAGAGCACCATCTTGTACATGGTTTTTTCAGCCTGTACTTTCATGTCCTCGCTTTTTTTCTCCATGCTGTACCGGTGGATGTAGCCGGTCTGGTTGCTCCCCAGCAGAAAAACGCCGTTTTCGCGGTCAAAAAGCTGGCCGTAGGCGGTCAGCGGCGCGCCGGCGGAGAAGTGTTGGCCCGAGGCGGTGTCTACTATCCAGACCATTGCGCCGGGATCGGAAAGCGATCCCTTTGTCGCGGCCCCGTCGACCGCCTCGTCGTGCTCCCAGAAGGCGATGCGCGAGAAATCGGCGGAAGGGAGGCACTTCACCGAGTACACCGAAGAGGCGCTCTCCGTGAACCTCACCGGGACCTTTATATCGGCCACCATGTCCGCTTTTCCCGAAGGGATGTCGAGACGGTACAGTACGATGTGTCCGGAGGTTTTACTGCTTTTATAAAAGAAGATCCTGTTGCTGTAGTAAAAAGAGGTGCCGGAAGGGTCGACGCCGATTGACTCTATTCCGTCCTGGTCGTCGCTGAAAAACCTGTCGCGCGGAAGCTCGTGCATCGCCGTTATGCGGTTATCAGAAAGGTCCATAACCGCGTAATACTGGGTTGACGCTTCCGCGGTGTACACTGATTCGTTAACGTATTTTCTGCAGGTGTCGCACAGATACCGGTGGTATTTCTCCACCAGCCTTGTCGGGACCCTGCACTCGGGGCAGGAGGGCGCGCCCGGAATCGTCTTATTAATCGATTCTTTCCAGAGGACGAACCCGGCCTTCCCCTTTTCCGGGCTGTAATGGACCAGATAGGAGTGGCGCCACTGGAAATACTGGTTTTTGATGACAAGTTCGCTTTTTTTATAGGCCCTTTCCCTGCCTGTCGGCAGTTCCGGCGCGGACGGTATGCCGGATAACGACTCGATCCCCGGCAGGGTGATGAATCTATCCTCGTATATGTCGTAAATGAAAGGCGAGGACTGGTATTTCTTCATTGACGTGAGAATGTATCGGTTCGGATGGATTTTCGTTTCTTTGAAATTATTGCAATCGTGAAGCGTCCTCACCACCGATACGGCGGCCCCCTTCGGCTGTGAAGGGCCGGATCCCTGGCCGTTGAGGACCGCTCCCGCGATGAATAGAATGGATAAAGCAGCCGGAATGTGAGGCCATTTCTTTGTCATTGTCAGTCTCCTGCCGTGTACATTCAAATTTTATCCTGTTTCCCGCAATGAGGGCGTCCTGCCAGCTCCCCGGTTTCCCCGCGGAATTGCATCCGATCACTCCGGCGTCCCGCAGGCCGGGTTTCATGCCGCACCGGCAGGCGAACCGCAACTGACGTGATTCACGCATCATCTTTTCAAAGAGATTTTTCAGGGTAAAAACCTGAATATTCTCTGTAGCACGCCCGTTTTATGAAAATGAATATTGCAAATTGTACAGTAAATGTAAAGACTGTTTTCCCTTCAACCCACAAAAATCATGGCGGGCCCCAAAAAAACAGTCCGGGATTGCCGATCCGGCGCAGCCATCAAGAAAAAATCTTGTTTTTCTGCGTTGAATAATTGAACATGCTTGTGAATTATATCGTATTGTAACCGTGTTACCGGGTTGAATCCGTATACACGGGGCCGATCATCGAAGACCGATCAGGACATGAATGCATGGCACCAAAGAAATATTACGCTGTTGCAAGGGGACGCACACCTGGCATTTATACGGAATGGCACGAGGCAAAGGCCCAGGTCGATGGTTTTGAAGGGGCCCGCTACAAGGGTTTTCCGACCAGAAGGGACGCCGAGGAATGGATGAAAAATCCGGGAGAGTACCGCGGTCCCGTGTCATCAGCGAAAAAGAGCAGCCGGGGGACGGCCGGCGCCGACAACCCGGAACCGGGAAGGGTCAGCATCTATACCGACGGCGGGTGCATCAACAATCCGGGCCCCGGCGGGTACGGGGTGGTGCAGATCTACGGCGAAACCAGGAAGGAGCTTTCCGGGGGATTCAGGCTCACCACAAACAACAGGATGGAGCTTATGGCGGCGATCGCGGCGCTCAGGGACCTGGAATACCGTGATGTGCCGGTGACCCTTTTCACCGATTCAAGCTATGTGGTCAACGGCGTGAACAAGGGGTGGGCAAAAAAGTGGAGAAAGAACAACTGGATGAAACCCGACAAACAGCCGGCCCTGAATCATGATCTCTGGAGCGAGCTTCTCGATCTTGCCGAGCCGCTGGACATCGCCTTTGTGTGGGTAAAGGGGCACGCGGGAAATCCCCTGAACGAGCGGTGTGATTTTCTGGCGGTGTCAACGGCGAGAAAACCGAACCTGCCGCCTGACAGGGGATACCAGAGATGAAACCGCGCCGGGACTTGCCTGGTACCATCGGGTAATTTCACGATTGATTCAGCGAATTCGCGGAAGCGGTGCTCATCAATCCGCCATTTCCCAGGCCCGGTTATATCCGCGCTGAATGACTAACGGTTTTGCAACCGGCCAATTTTTACAGTCTTTACCTGTTCCGTTCCCCCTGATTCGGGCCTTCCGTGCGCTGTTCCGGGATGTAAGAATCATCAATGCGGAACATGACGCCGATTTTCGCCTGCATGCCCGGCGCGTGCCCGGTCTCGTCTGCGTTGATGTTGAAATTCCCCGTGTACCCGATCCCCAGTTCCATAAAGAGGGTGGTTGCGGTCACGACATTCACGTTTATGCCAAGAGCGAGCATCGCGTCCATGCCGATGTAATCGAGCTCTACCCGCGTGGTGAGAAAGGGGAGCCCCGGGTATTCCGATGCGTTGTATCGGCCCCTGAGATAATGGATCCCGATCTGCGGTCCCAGCCACAGCCTTATGTTCTCGGTTCTGTAGAAGCCGAAACCCAGCGTATGGGTCATGCTGAACCGGTGTATCGGCTCAAGCCGCGTCGATCCCGATGCGCTGAATTCGTACCTTTCGTAGCCTGCGGTAAAGCGGTACCCCAGAAGCGTGTCCCTGGCTGCCGTGGTGTCGATTATCAGACCGCCGCCGTAATGGTAATCCGTGGAGTTTACGTCTGGACTGCTTCCGGAGTAGGTGTAGGTCATGGCCGACACGCCGCCGGTGCCGTAAATCCCGATGCCGACCGCATACGCTTTCTGAACACTCAGTGAGGCGAGGATCAATAAACAAAGGAATGGCGCCTTTTTCATAAAGTTCTCCAGTTTATTTTTAAATTAAAATTTTTTGTGAGTTATATGCTGCCCGCCCTTACATACCCTCTTTTCGCGGCCATAATATCATGAACCTCTTCGAGGTTTTCAGGAGGTTCGATCAATTCTGACTCCGGCTTTTTCACCAGATATGCCGCGTCTGCCGGGCATGTCGTAACGCAGAGGCCGCAGCCTATACACCGGCCAAGGTCGACAACAGCAATATTATCTTCATTCATCCGGATAGCGTTGATCTGGCACCGGTCAATACACAATTCACATCCTGAGCAAACATCTGAATTTATTTCTGCGAAATACGAGGTTCGTACATCTTTAGCCGGATTGGGCCGCATTTTGAGGGACAATAATATTGTACAGCAGTCTCCGCAGCAGCTGCATAATGCGCCCGCATCTTTGCCATTAAAGGGCTGCAGGACCATGCCATATTCGTCACTTTTTGTGATGATGCTGATAGCTTCGTCTTTTGAAATCTCCCTTGCGGAATTGTTTTCAATATAATATTCAGCCATTTTATCGAAGCCAATACATGCTTCGACAGGATTGTTGCATTTTTTCATTCCTATCGAGTTGAAAATGGTTCTGCAGCTGCAGAGTCCCACGGCTAATTTCTGATGGCTGTTAATAATATTTACAGCATCGTCATAAGTCGCGATAGGCCATTTACTGACCAGCTGACGGTTGATAGGAATAGTCCGCATATGCTGTTCCCCGGCAGCGGCTAAAGATTTCATTAAACCCTGCATTCCGTAAACGGCAATGTTGCGTGCGAAGTCACGGTCTTCAGCAAGTCTCTTTACATTGTATTCGAGAATCCCCACAACAAATGGTGATGTGGAAAAATATGCTTTCCCTTCTTTTCTTTCCCGCCATACGAGCCCTTTTCTGGCCATAGCCTCCAGTCTGTCAGAAATTCCATTCTCATCTCCGGTTAGCCGGTCTGCCACTTCTCTTGCGGTTTCTTTTCTCGATGTCATATTCAGATACATGGCTGCTTCATCTTCCGAGTACATCATCTGCAGAATTTTTATTTCAATACCGTCCTTTGTTTTCGGGTAACCGCTGGCCATTGAATCAAAATAGTGCTGTAATTTTTGATAAATTTCACTCATTCTGACGCTCCTTTAATTGAAGGTTGATATGAAAATCCCTTGTGAACTCTGGAAAAATATATCAGGAAATAGTAAATAATCCGGATACTTTCAAGAAGATATTTTTTTCATCGTCGTTCCGAAGAAATAAGCAACAAATCGCATTGTGTCACCGGCGTACGCGACGCTGCCATGTAAACTGAAAATATGTGACCGGAATAAAGTTTTTTGTAAACAACAATTTACTGAAATATTTAGAGGCAATGCGGCGAAGCCCAAAAGGGGCAAAGCCGGGCGCTGCGCGTACGCTGAGTTGCATGGCGGAAAATAAAGAAAAACCAGCATATTATCCGGGACTCGAACGGTTGGAGCCTGTATAAAGGAATACGGGTGCGGCGCTGCCATGAGGGGCTTTTTTCTGCTGAATGAACCTTGCAGCTGCATAGATAGAGCCGATTGTGTACCTTTACCGCCGGCTTTGTCGCGGCATCGTATCGCTATACCGGCAGGCCTGCATCCTTTAAGCTCGAGGTTTTTCATGGGACATCTAATATCCTTTTTCTCTTGTGTCGGCGGACTTTCCAATAACAATAAAATTTACTGTTGATTAAATTCTGTTTTCAGATCATTTAGGTTTAATAAAATTGTTACTCTTGGAGATTTTAATGAACGACACTGATATTCTTGAAAAATTCTCCCCGGTTCTTTCTGCTGCATCCAGATTACTGCTTGAACCGCTCTTACGTTACAGCTTGCTGAGTGTTAGCGATGAAGGTATCTCCTGTAAACTGGAAGTTGGAGAAGATGACGAACCTGAAACACTTCTGCTGCTCAACCCGCAGACTGTAAATACCATGACACCAGAGCCGCTGCGCAGTTTCTTTACAGTGTGCGGAGGAATGCAGATGGGTGAGGCTGGTGATACCGGACAGCTGATACTGCACGACGGTTATTCCGGAACTGTTGGAACAATCGGTCAGGATGCATGGAATAAAAGATTTCCGCTCGCCTATTCGAAAGAGCTCTGTGCGCCCGTTGATATAAATCTCGGCTCATATTATGTTTTCGATCCACAGAATAATCGGCTTTATTTCATTGATGAAGGGATACTGGAAGTTGTTCGTGACTGTACAGATCCTATTGAGATCTATCTGCGTGAAGTACATTATCGTCTTAAGGTTTATGAACCGGTCACAAGGCTGCAGCATGCAGTGCAGTCTATACCGGATCGATATGAATGGCTCGAGCCATATCCGGAATGATTGCTTTTTTATATGCTGAATGGACTAACTGAGAAGTACGCAACATGATCTCAGCTCAAAGACCCCTCTGCGGGGTCTTTTATATTTGAAAGGACAGCGGGACTTTTTTCTGTTGAAAAAACCTTGCGGCGGTATAGATAAGGCCGATTGTGCCCCTTTACGGTCGGCGGCAGGGTTTTCGAAAAACGAATCCCAAGCCTCCTGTGATAAACAAACGCCTCGACGAGGATGATAGGCACTATGGCTGTTAAGTACAGAAACTCCACACCGGCAACAACCGGAAGTCCGGCGTCTTCGAAACAGATGCCGGGAACGAAAAGGAGCGGGAGCGGTCAGAGGAATGGACGGACTCGGGATTTTTTTCAATGCCGAATATCATGGGCGATTACGGTAAGTGAGGGCATGAATTTATACAATGTTATTTTTATTACACCGTATCTTTTTTAAAGTGAAATAAAACACTTCCGATAATATCCTTCCTTTCTATTGCGCCGATCAGTTCAGTCGATACACTCATCTGATTTGTACCTTTGAAATAAAATCTGTTCCCTGCTTGATCTATGGCTGAAACATTTTTTATTAAGACTCCAAACTTTGATGATTTAAAGACAAGAACAGAATTGATTTTTACCATGTTGAATAATAATGGAAACCTGCTCACTATAACATAGTCTCCATTATTATAATCAGGGGACATGCTCTCCCCTTCAATTCTAAGTATTTTGAGCATTAAAGCTCAGGATATACCAATTCAAGATTCGGGGCATACGGGGCTTTCGCTTTTTTTGTTTTTTTACCCTTAATTTCCCAGAAAATCTCGGCGAATCTGTTCACTTTATCGAGCAGTTCAGCGGCTGTGGCTTTGTCTGACTTCTGCTTGTCTGCAGAGCCGAGCTGCATTATTTTGTGAAACAGCAATGGCAGTTCGGGATATTTCTCCAGGTGCTCGGCTTTGATAAAATCGCCGAATATCACCCGTATTTCATGTTTCACTTTTTCAGCATGTTCCTCTTTTGCGGTTACAAGCCTTACCAGTCTGTTGTAGAACTCTTTGTCCTGAGCTCCGCTTTGAGAGTGATGTTCCTCTACAAGATCGACCATCCTCGCAACGGTGAGAGCCGCGATCTGAGCTGTAATGGGATCGTAGATGCCGCAGGGGATGTCGCAATGAGCTTTTGCGGTTTTGAAATGAAAAATTTTGTCCAGAAAATGTATTGTTTTAAACATGATAATTCTCCTGAAAATAATTTAGATTCTACTTAAATATACACCAAATATTTCTTTTCGTTGAATTATTATGCAAGATTCTGAATAAATTTACGAAAAAATAATCTTCTTCCCGTCGGTGTCGATCTTTATCACCTGGTCCTCCTTTACCTTGCCGCCTAAAATGGCCGAGGAGAGCGGATTCAGGATATGCCTCTGTATCGCCCGCTTCAGCGGCCGCGCGCCGAACTGCGGGTCGAAACCTTCCTGCACCAGATAGGCCAGCGCCTTTTTGGTGAGCTCCACCGATATCCCCCGCTCCCGGAGCCTCTTCGCCAGTTCCGTTATCTGGAGCTTTATGATCTCCATGATGTGCTCTTTTGAAAGCGGATTGAAGATGATCACCTCGTCCACGCGGTTCAGGAATTCAGGCTTGAAGTTCATCTTCAGCTCCTGCTCGATCCCCTTTCTCCGCTCGTCCATCGGAATGGACGCGTCGGCGATGTAGGAGGTCCCGAGGTTGGAGGTCATGATGATGAGGGTGTTCTTGAAATCCACCGCGCGCCCCTTGGAATCGGTGAGGCGCCCCTCGTCAAGTATCTGGAGAAAAATGTTGAAGACCTCAGGGTGCGCCTTTTCGATCTCGTCGAAGAGGATCACCGCGTAGGGTCGCCGCCGCACCGCTTCGGTGAGCTGGCCCCCCTCCTCGTACCCGACATATCCGGGGGGAGCCCCGATGAGCCTCGCCACCGCGTGCTTCTCCATGTACTCGGACATGTCGATGCGGATGATGGCGTGCTCGTCGCTGAACATGAATTCAGCCACCGTCTTTGCGGTTTCCGTCTTTCCCACCCCCGTGGGTCCCAGAAAGATGAAGGTCCCTATGGGACGGTTCGGGTCCTGAATTCCGGAACGCGAGCGCCGCACGGCGTTGGAGATGGCCTCGATCGCCTCGTTTTGTCCGACCACCCGTTTTTCCATGATGGTCTCCATTTTGAGGAGCTTTTCCTTTTCCCCTTCCAGCATCCTCGACACCGGGATTCCGGTCCACCGCGACACCACCGCGGCGATCTCCTGCTCGGTCACCTCCTCTTTCAGCAGGCTCGTGGCGCTCTGCGTCTCCTTCAGCTTTCCGTTCAGTTCTCCCAGTTTTTTCTCAAGCTCCACGATCTGGCCGTAACGGATCTCGGCGACCCGGTTCAGGTTTCCCTCGCGCTCCGCCCTCTGCTCCTCGAGCTTCAGGCTCTCGATCTGCTCCTTGATCCGGCGTATGTCGGTGATGATGTTCTTTTCGTTTTTCCACTGGGCCACCAGCCGGTTCTTCTTCTCGTTCAGGTTTGCCAGGTCCTCGTCGATTTTTTCGAGCCGTTCTTTCGAAGCCCTGTCCTTCTCCTTTTTCAGCGCCTCCTTCTCGATGGTAAGCTGCCTTATCCGCCTCTCGATCTCGTCGATCTCGATCGGCATTGAGTCGATTTCCATCTTGATAAGCGACGCCGACTCGTCGATCAGGTCGATGGCCTTGTCGGGCAGAAACCTGTCCGTGATGTAGCGTTCCGAAAGCACCGCCGCTGCCACGCAGGCCGAGTCGGATATGCGCACGCCGTGGTGCACCTCGTACTTTTCCTTGAGGCCCCGGAGGATGGCGATGGTGTCCTCCACCGTCGGCTCCTTGGTGAAGACCGGCTGGAAGCGGCGCTCCAGCGCCTTGTCCTTCTCGATGTATTTCTGGTATTCGTTCAGCGTGGTGGCGCCGATGGTGCGCATGTCGCCGCGGGCCAGCGCCGGCTTCAGCATGTTGGAGGCGTCCACCGCCCCTTCGGCCGCGCCCGCCCCCACGAGCGTGTGCAGCTCGTCGATGAACAGGATTATCTCCCCGGCCGATTCCTCTATCTCCTGTATCACCGCCTTGAGCCGCTCCTCGAACTCGCCGCGGTACTTGGCGCCGGCAATGAGCGCCCCCATGTCGAGCCCCACGAGCCGCTTGTTTTTCAGGTTTTCCGGCACGTCTCCGGCGATGATGCGCTGGGCAAGCCCCTCGACGATGGCGGTTTTGCCGACGCCCGGTTCGCCGATGAGCACCGGATTGTTCTTCGTGCGCCTGGTGAGCACCTGCATCACGCGCCGTATCTCCTCGTCCCTGCCGATGACAGGGTCCAGCTTGTTCATGCGCGCCAGCTTCGTGAGGTCCTTGCTGAAGCGGTCCAGGGCGTTGTAGCGCTCCTCGGCGTTTTCCGCGTCCGCCCTTTTGGTGCCTCGGATGTCCTTCAGCACCTTCAGGATGTTGTCCCTTGTAAATCCGTTGCCGTTCATGATGCGGCGGGTCGTATCGCTCCCCTTGGCGCTGAGCGCAAGGATCAGGTGTTCGGTGCTCATGTAGTCGTCCTTGAGCTTCACCGCCTCGTTCCACGCCTCGTTCAGCAGGTCCCTGGCCTGGGAGGAGTACGATCCCCCGCCGGGCCCGGTCCCCATCTGGCGCGGAAGGCTTTCCAGCGCCGTTTCAATCTCGCTTTTCATGTCCACCAGGCGCGCGCCGATCTTTTGCCCGATGGCGGTGAATATCCCCCCTTCCTGATCGTACAGCGCCTTGAGCAGGTGCTCGGGCTGTATCTCATAATGGTATTTTTCTGCCGCGATCTCCTGCGCGGTCTGCAGTATATCCTGGGCTTTTAATGTCAGTTTGTCCATTCTCATCGTCAATCTCCTTGTATATGATACGTGTAAAACCCCGCCTCCCGATCAAGTTGCCGGAACAGGGGAGGCGTGCCGGGCTTGTCAGGGCGGTCCTGTCTCCCTGACCGGCACTCACCGTATTCCGTCTGCCGGCGAGGGAATGCCCGGAAAGATCCGAGTATTGTGTTCACAACACGCAAATCTTTCCAAGATTATGGATGACGATAATTGTATAAAGGAAAGCTGTGAAGCGGTCTATATATTTTTATTCATAAAATATATAAAAAAAATCTGATCGTCAAGTCTGTTACTGCTTCTGGATCACCGCGCATTTGCCCTGTGATTCCGTCTCATCCATCCTCTGCTCGATGGTATCTGCCATCTGGCGGATGTAGTGGAAATTGTCGATTTTATCGACCAGCAGATAGACGGCCAGGTTTTCTTTGGTAATAACAATAACACGGTCGCTGTTGTACTGGGCGAATTCGTTCAGCTTTTTCATCTCTTTCCCGGCGGATTTCTCGTTTTTATACAGGATGAAATAACAGACTATATCGTCGCCGTAAGGGGTCCGCTCGCTGGCGATTATGGACGCGTGAATGGACTCTATTGTCCTGAAGTCGCCCCCCGGATAAAGATGTTTCGCTATTTTCTGGATTGAGGCGTTTTCCAGACGGCCCGGGTTGTCCTTGAATACTTTTGTGAAGCTTGAGGGGATTTTTCCGTAGGCGAATCCGGCGGGAATGTCCTGGGGCGTTATGATGATTTTTGATATCATGTCCGTCCTGTATTCGCCCTTGCCGCCGATTGAAAATAAAAACATAAAAATAATTATAAGAAATGTATATTTAAATTTATTATTCATTTTATTGCTCCTGTATTGAATGATATCTATCAATTCACTTGATTATCGGTCAGGGATGGGGAAAAAATAAAAAAAAATTATTGAGACATAATAATTCTTATTGACTTTCACAAATGCAATTGTTAACTATAAATAATCACATCATCAAGATTATGTCTCATTAAAAGCATTCGCTCGCAGTTATACATATAGTGTTATCACGGCCGTTTTCCGGGACCAGTTCCCAGGAAAACGCATATTACCGAATAATTAATCAACCGGGGCTTCTCCATGAGTATCACCACTGTTTCTGAAATCAAATTCATCAGAAAGAGAGACGGCAGAATCGTCGATTTCCATCCGGACAAAATCACCGACGCGATTTTCAGGGCTGTCCAGGCGGTCGGGGGGAGCGACAGGGACGCGGCGGAGGCGGTGTCCGAGTCGGTCATTGGAATACTGAACATAATCTACAAGGACGGCAGGATCCCCACCGTCGAGAACGTCCAGGACCTCGTTGAGAAGATGCTCATCGAGCGGGGACATGCCAAGGTCGCCAAATCCTACATCCTTTACCGGGAACAGCACAGAAAAATCCGTGAAGGGAAAAGCCTCCTCAACGAAGGACTCGAACTGATAGAAAATTATCTGGAAAAGTCCGACTGGAGGGTGAACGAAAACAGCAATATGAGCTATTCGCTTCAGGGCCTGAACAACCACATCGCCACCGCCATAACCGCCAAATACTGGCTTGAGCGAATTTATCCCCCGGAAATAAGGAACGCCCACATCAACTGCGATTATCACATCCATGACCTGGGGCTTCTCTCGGCGTACTGCGTCGGCTGGGACCTCAGGGATCTGCTCATCAGGGGATTCAGGGGCGTGCCGGGGAAGGTGGAGAGCAGCCCTGCGCGGCATTTCAGGAGCGCCCTCGGCCAGGTGGTGAACTTTTTCTACACCCTCCAGGGCGAATCGGCGGGAGCCCAGGCCTTCGCGAATTTCGATACCTACCTCGCCCCGTTCATAAGGCATGACCGCCTCTCTTACGAAGAGGTGAAACAGTCGCTCCAGGAGTTCATATTCAACATGAACATACCCACGAGGGTGGGCTTTCAGACTCCGTTCACCAACATCACGCTTGACCTCACCGTCCCCTCCAACATCGCGGCGGAGCATGTGATAATCGGCGGCGAGCTTCTGGAGGAGACCTACGGCGATTTCCAGCATGAAATGAACCTTTTCAACAGGGCATTCGCCGAGTGCATGTGCGAAGGCGACGCGAAAAACAGGATATTCACGTTCCCGATCCCCACGTACAATATCACGAAGGATTTCGACTGGCACACGGCCGATCTGGACGCGGTGTGGCACATGACGGCGCTTTACGGCATCCCCTATTTCGCGAACTTCGTCAATTCCGACATGGACCCGGAGGACGCGCGCTCCATGTGCTGCAGGCTCAGGCTTGACAACCGGGAACTCAGGAAGCGCGGCGGCGGTCTTTTCGGCGCAAACCCGCTTACCGGGAGCATCGGCGTGGTCACCATAAATCTTCCCCGGATCGCCTACACCTCGGCCGGCGAGGACGATTTTTTTGAAAAGCTCGGCGAGCTGATGGAGATGGCGAAGAATTCCCTGGAAATCAAGAGAAAGACCCTGGAGTCCTTCACCGAAAGCAACCTCTATCCCTATACGAAATACTATCTATCCGGAATATTCGAAAAAAACCGGAAATACTGGGTGAACCATTTTTCCACCATCGGGCTCGTGGGAATGAACGAGGCGTGCCTGAACATGCTGAATACCGACATCTCGTCGGTGGAGGGAAAAGAGTTCGCCATTTCGGTGCTCGATTTCATGCGCGACCGGATACTGAAGTACCAGGAGGAGACGGGAAATTTTTACAACCTCGAAGCGACCCCGGCCGAAGGGGTAAGCTACCGGTTCGCCAGGCACGACAGGAAAAATTTCGCCGACATCAAGACTTCCGGGACCAACGAACCGTATTATACGAATTCGGTGCACCTGCCGGTGAGCCACACCGACGACCTTTACGACGTGCTGGACCACCAGGACGACCTGCAGACCAGGTTTACCGGCGGCACTGTTGTCCATCTTTTCATCGGCGAGAAGGTTGACAGCATAGAGACGGTCAAGACGCTCGTAAGGAGGATCGCGGAAAATTATTCACTTCCCTATTTCACCATCACGCCGACTTTCAGCATCTGTCCCGTTCACGGGTATATTCCGGGGGCGCACAGCTTCTGCCCGCACGATCATACCGAGGACGAACTGAAGGATTTCGGCGTTGAAGTCGACGCGCAAAACGCCGATAGATGAAAGAGGGGACCGGAAATATACAATCATAAGATGAGGAGTAATCATGAGCAACAGGGAATTAAAAGTGCCGGTCGAGGTTTATTCAAGGGTAGTGGGATATTTTCGTCCCGTCAACCAGTGGAACAGGGGAAAACAGGAGGAATTCAGCGAAAGACTGACATACAGGCTGGAGCACGCTCCCGCGTATGAATATCAGGGGAATCTATAAAACCTCGCTGATAGACTTTCCGGGAAAGATTTCCACCGTGCTTTTCAGCGGTGGTTGCAATCTTAATTGCGGCTTCTGCCACAATCCCGATCTTGTACGAGACAGCCCCCACCTGCCGCGCATATCGAATGAAGAAGCGCTCTCTTTTTTAGCCGGACGAAAGGGACTCATCGACGGTGTCACCCTCTCGGGCGGTGAGCCTACAATGAACGGCGATCTGCCTGATTTTCTCGCGGAAATAAAAAAAATCCCCCTGGAGATAAAGCTGGACACCAACGGCCTCAATCCGGGGGCCGTGGAGCGGTGTCTTTCGGAAGGACTTCTGGATTACGCCGCACTTGACATCAAGACATCGCCGGATAAATACCCGGCCGTTACCGGCAGGGACGTTGATTTTTCAGCCATTGCGGAGACGCTTGAAATCATCAGAATGAGCGGAATCGGTTACGAGCTTCGAACGACATGTGTTCCCGGGTATGCCGAGGCCGGGGATTTCAGGGAAATCGGGTCCCGTCTCGGGCGCGTGAAACGGTATTATCTTCAGCAGTTCATCTCCGCCATGCCGCTTCTGGACGATTCTTACCGGACTCTGAAACCCTACCCGGCGCGGCACCTTGCCGACCTGGCGGTAACGGTGAGGGAATTCGCCGATATGTGCGGAATTCGCGGCGTCTGAGCGCCCGGGCAGCAGCCGTGTTGTAATTCCCTCCAATCCGCTTCAATCCAAAAAAAACAACCGGAACCGGCCCGGGGCAATCATGCGCGGATGCATTACGGCCTGATTTTTTTATTGACTAAAAACATAACACCGTTATGTTTGTCCTGTCCGGAGCAGACCGGCGGAGCTTGATCGGTATGAGAAAAAACAACAAGGAAAAAATCCTCTCCACCGCGCGCCGTCTTTTTCTCAAATACGGCTACAACGGCATATCCATCCGCTCGATCGCGCGGGAGGCGAAACTGACCACCGGAGCGGTGTATTTTCATTTTAAGAACAAGATGGACATCTACAGGACCATCTGCGCCGAGGCGATTGACATTCTGTACAACGACTTCAGGGACGGTGTGGAAAAAAGGAAGCAGGCGGGGCAGAAACTGATATCCACCTTCGATTCCTACATCAGGTTTTTTTACAAACACAGCGACTATTACAATGTGCTTATGGAGTACAAGGCCTCGTACGACCAGGAGGGGGACGACGGTAAATCCGGGATTTCCGAAAGAATGAGCGATCTCACAAGGATAACCCAGGACACGATCGCCCAGGGGGTTGAGAACGGCGAGTTCAGGGACATGGACCCGACGATGCTGTCGCTTTTCCTCGCTTCGGTTGCCGAGGGGATGCTGCATTATAAGAAGATGGGCCTTTTCGACTATTACGGCATCAGCGACAAGGACTTCAGGAAATTCATGGCCGATATAATCGGACGCGGAATCCAGTCGGGAAACAAAAAATTAACATCGTAAAAAACAATTTGGAGGAATTCTATGAAAACGGCTATCACGGAAATGTTCGGCGTCGAATACCCGATAATATGCGGGGCGATGATGTGGATCTGCAAACCGGCTCTCTGCGCCGCCATATCAAACGCCGGCGGATTGGGGAATCTCACGGCGGGCAATTACAACACAGAGGACGAGTTCCGCGAGGCGATCAGGGAGACGAGAAAACTCACTGACAAGCCCTTCATGGTAAACGTCACCATTCTTCCTTCGGTGCACATCACGGCGGAGCACCATAAAATGTACCTGAAGGTCTGCGCCGAGGAGAAGGTCGCGGGGCTTGAAATTTCCGGGTCGCCTCTGGACAAGGCCGCGGGAATGGATTTCATCGAGAAACTGAAAAAGGCCGGCGTAAAAATGTTCCACAAGGTGGGCTCGGTCCGGCACGCGGTCCACGCCGAAAAGGTGGGATACGACGGCATCTACGCCGCAGGCATCGAGGAGGGGGGGCACCCGCTCAACGACGATGTCACCACCATGGTGCTGACGCCGAGGATCGCGGATTCGGTGAAGATCCCGGTGGTGACGGTCGGAGGTATCGCCGACGGGCGCAGCATGGCGGCGGCGCTTCTTCTGGGTGCGCAGGGCGTCATGATGGCCACCAGGTTCGTGGCAACCAAGGAATGCGATGTGCATGAAAACATCAAGATGGAAATTGTGAAGAGGCAAGAAAACGAGACCGCGCTGATATGCAAGACCCTGGGGCTCCAGGGACGCGCCATCAAAAACAAGCTGGTGGATGACGTGCTCGCCCTGGAGGCGAAGAGCTGCGGCTTCGAGGAGCTCATACCGCTTATTTCCGGAAAACGGGTGAAGGAGGCCTGGGAAACCGGCAACGTGGACATCGCCCCGATGATGATGGGCCAGTCCGTAGGCCTGGTGAATGATATCATTTCATGCAGGGAGCTTATGGAGACCATGGCGCGCGATGCCAAGGCATGTATCGCAAAGACCGGAAAAATGGTATAAACCCTGATTGCAACATCAGACAAATTTTATAACGCACTAAGGAGCATGTCATGAATACGAGAATCACGAAACTTTTAGGAATCAAGTATCCCATCATTCTTCCGGGAATGAGCTGGATCAGCACCCCCGAACTGGTCGCCGCGGTATCGAACGCGGGGGGGCTCGGAATCCTCGCCACCGGCCCGCTCAATCCGGACCAGACAAGGAAGGCGATACGCAGGATCAGGGAGCTTACCAAAAAGCCATTCGGCGCCGGCGCCACTCTGCTCATGCCGGGGGCGAAAGAGAACGCCCAGGTGCTTCTGGAGGAAAAGGTCCCGGTGATAAATTATTCCCTCGGGAAAGGGGACTGGATCGTAAAGAGGGCCCATGAGTACGGCGGGAAGGTGATAGCCACTGTGGTGACGATCAAGCACGCGCTTGCTGCCGAACGCGACGGCGCCGACGCGCTGCAGGTGACAGGCCACGAAGCGGCCGCCCACGGAGGCAAGGTGACCTCGCTTGTGCTCGTGCCTACCATCGCGGGGATGGTGAAGATACCGGTGATCGCTACGGGCGGTTTCGCAGACGGACGGGGCCTGGCGGCGGCGCTCTCGATCGGGGCGGACGGCGTTGCCATGGGCACGCGCCTTTCGGTCACGAAAGAGAGCCCGGTCCATCAGACCACCAAGGAAGCCACGCTGAAAATGGGGATCGAGGACACCATTTATTCCAACAGGTTTGACGGCCTCTACTGCCGCGTCATGGACACCAGGACGGCGAGAAAAGCGGTCAGGCGCGGCATGAGTCTTCCGCGGGCGTTCCTGGCATCGTGGACCATCGCCAGGCTCATGAAGCTGAACTGGTTCAAGCTGGCACTTGGCATGGCGGCAAAGCCGAAGATGATGATGCAGCTCGCGCACATGGCCACCGCGTTCGGCCAGATCCAGCTTGCCACGGAAGCGGGAGACCTGAAAAAGGGCGTGCATCTCATCGGCCAGGTCCAGGGCCTTGTGAACGACATGCCGCCGGTGAAAGAGCTTATCGAGAGGATCGTCAAAGAGGCGAGGGAAGTCCAGAAGCACACCGGAGCCATGCTGAAATAGGCCGGCCTGCGCGCTCAAGGGCGCCGCGGGTCCGCCTCCATGTCCCGACAGGAGGATTATCATGTTTGAATACCTTTTCAGTCCCATAGTCATCAACAAGACCGAGGTGAAAAACCGCATCGCCTACCCGTCCCTGGGGCTTCTCTATTCCATGGACGGAAAGCTGAATGACCGGTACGTCAGCTTTTACCGGGAACGAGCCATGGGCGGCGCCGGCATCGTCACCGTGGGGCCGGTGGGATTCGACATCGTCGGGAGCGGCCCCGTGGCCCTTCAGATAGGCACGGACGAGGCGATCGGGGATTTTAAAAAAGTGACGAGGGCGATCAAAGACGGCGGGGCGCTTTCGTGGATACAGCTTTACCACGCAGGGGCCTATTCGTATTCAAAACACATGGGAGGCCCGGACCCGGTGGCGCCTTCGGCCGTATACTCGAAATATTCGAAGCTGGTCCCCCGGGAGATGACGCCCGAGGACATCCGGGAGACCCAGCGGGGTTTCGTCGACGCCGCGGTGAGGGCCCGGGAGGCGGGATTCGACGGGGTCGAAATAATCGGGTCCGCCGGGTACCTCATCACCCAGTTTTTATCGCCCCTCAAGAACCTGCGCACCGACGAGTACGGGGGGAGCTTTGAGAACAGGGTGCGTTTCGCAAGGGAGATAATCGAGATGATGCGTCAGGCCCTGGGGCCGGATTACCCTTTATCGATACGCATGGCGGGAAACGATTTCGTGCAGGGGAGCAATACCGATTCCGAAACCCCGGCTTTCGCCCGGGTATACGAAAAGGCGGGGATAAACCTCATCAACGTGACCGGCGGATGGCACGAGTCGCACATACCCCAGCTTCCGATGGAACTCCCCCGCGGCGCCCTGGCGTACCTGGCCATGAACGTAAAGCGCGAGGTCACCGTGCCGGTGATGGCGTCCAACCGCATCGCCGACCCGTGGACCGCCGAGGAGATGATCCGGGACGACATCGCGGACATGGTGAACCTGGGCCGCGTGCTCATCGCCGATCCGGAATGGCCGGTAAAGGCGCGGGAGGGGAGGGTCGACGAGATCCGGCCCTGCATTGCCTGCTCGCAGGGGTGCACGGACAGGCTCTTCAGCGCCCAGCCGGTGATATGCCTGGCCAACGCAAGGGCCGGATACGAGGGTGAGCGGATCATCGTGCAGGCGCGGAAGCCGAAGCGGGTGATGGTGGTGGGCGCCGGACCCGGAGGGCTCGAAGCCGCGGTGCGCGCGGCGGAATCGGGGCACGAAGTTGAGCTGTACGAGAAGAAAGAGGACATCGGCGGTCAGCTCTGGATCGCAGGGACGCCGCCGAACAAGCAGGAAATATGGGAACTGGTCCGCTACTACGACACCATGCTGGAAAAGTACGATATCGGCGTGATGCTGGAAAAGGAAGTGGACCTGGATTTTATCATGGAGAGGAACCCGGATTACCTGATACTGGCAGAGGGGGCGGAGCCGATGAAGCCGCCAATACCGGGAATCGACGGGGCGGGTGTGCTTTCCGCCTGGGACGTGCTCAAGGACGATCCGAAACTCGGCAGGAGGGTCGCGGTGATCGGCGGCGGAGCGGTGGGGCTCGAGACCGCGATGTTCGTGGCGGCCAAAGGGACCCTCTCGCCGGAAGCGCTCCATTTCCTTTTCATGTACGAGGCGGAAAGGGTTGAAAGGCTGAGAGAGCTGACGGTGAAGGGGAACAAGGAGGTCACCGTGTTTGAAATGCTTCCGAAAGTCGGCGGCGGCGTGGGGCGTTCCACCAGATGGATACTTCTTGGAAACGTCGACCGGTACGGAATCACCACCATACCGGGGGCAAAAG
Source organism: Spirochaetota bacterium (assembly GCA_041737965.1). Taxonomy (GTDB): domain Bacteria; phylum Spirochaetota; class UBA4802; order UBA4802; family UBA5550; genus JAFGJK01. The sequence goes on from JBGSQT010000005.1 coordinate 85,544, forward strand.
TGCAGTCCATAGACGGGGCGACAATTTCATTTGACCGAGGAAAAGGAGCCGAACGGATGGAATTCGACTCGGTGATCAACGCGGTGGGATCGCGCCCGGTGAGAAAGCTTTCCGACGCGGCGGATTCGCTCGGCATTCCCTACTCGGTGATCGGCGACAGCGTGAGGCCGGCGCAGATCATCGACGCGGTGCACGAGGCGTTTCTGGCGGTGATGAAACTGAACGAGTCATGCTGACCGGTGAAAATCTGCCTTGTGAGCCGTGCCGCGCTGAAGGCTGACCGCATGCCGCCGCCCACTCTGCACGGAGCGGCCGGGACATGCAAAAAAACGTCAAAAAAATTTTCTTGCGAAGATATAAAAAATGTTGACACGCGGCCGTTATATTAGGTATGTTTAATAATATTTCTAATAGCTAATTTTGAGCTGAAATTATTTTGTAAAATCATATGTTTACCCAGACAAAAAATGCGCTGAAACGGCTTGCCGATTGCGGTACTGCTGAAAAAGTGAAAATCGTCGCCATCGACGCGGGGAAAGGCGCGGAAAGGAACCTGCACAGCCTCGGGCTCCATCCTGGCAATATCGTCTCGGTGGTGCGCAAATCGCAGATGGGCGGCCCGATCGTCATCGAGATCAGGAGCACTGAGATCGCCATAGGCCGCGGCCTCGCAAAGAAGATCGTAGTGGAAGAGGCGTAATTATTGGAATTCATTCTGGTTGGCCAGCCCAACAGCGGCAAAAGCACCATATTCAACTCCGTCGTAGGATATAAATCAATTTCATCGAATTTTCCCGGCGTCACGGTTTCCTATACCAGGGGCGATGTCTGCTGTGAAGACGAAAAAATCGAGGTGATAGACATCCCCGGCACCTATTCCCTCCAGGCCACGGACGAGGCGGAGATGGAGGCGGTGCGGTACATCTATGACCTCCCGGCGGACTCGGTGCTGGTGAACGTCATCGACGCCTCGGTCCTTTCACGGAGCCTCGAACTGACGCTGCAGCTCATGGAACTCCGCCGCCCCATGGTCGTGGTCCTCAATATGATCGATGAGGCGGAGAAAAAGGGGATAGAGATTTCTGAAACGGCGCTGGCCGGCATACTCGGCGTGCCGGTGGTGAAGTCGGCGGGGCATAAGGGAATCGGCGTGGCGGAAATATTCAAAGAGGCCTACCGCGCGGGAAACGAAGGAATCGTCCCGGAAGTCATTCTGGGGCCGGGGGAGATCGAGGCCCCTGTCCGGAAACTCGAAAGGCTTTTGAAAGACAGGGGGGTGCCGGAACGGTGGGACCGGCGATTCGTCTCGCTGCGAATGATGGAGCGGGACCCCATCGTCGAGGCTGCGGTCCGTCGCCTGATGGGAAAAAATGAATGGAAACAGTTGGAGGCGCTGCTGGAGGACCTGGGGAAGCGGCACACTGGAGGATCTGAATATCTGGTGTCGTCCTACCGGCACAATATGGCCTTCACCATATTTGAAAGGACCGCCAGGGTCAGGCAGACGCACACGGCGGACGTGCGCGGCAGGATCGACGGCGTGCTCATGCACCCGGTGATGGGATTTATATTCATGGCCGGAATGCTGTACGGGGCCTTCTGGGCGATATCAGCCTTTGCCGGCGTGGTGGACCCGCCGATAATGGCCGCCTTCAGCTGGATGTTTCATAGGACCGTTGACTTCATGGGGGCGGGCTCCTTTTTCGAGCCGGTGGCTAAGGGCCTCTTCGAAGGTCTCGGCGGTGGCGTGTCCATCGCCTTATCATTTCTGGTGCCTTTTTTTCTCTTTCTGGCATTTCTCGAAGACACCGGGTACCTTTCGCGCATCGCCTTTCTCACCGACAACCTCATGCACCGCATCGGCCTGCACGGCCTCTCCGTGGTGCCGCTGATCCTGGGATACGGGTGCAACGTGCCGGCGATTTTCGCGACCCGCATACTCAAGTCGCCGAGGGACAGGTTTATCACCGCGACGCTGGCAACACTGGTGCCGTGTTCTGCCCGCATGGTGATAATACTGGGACTGGTGGGGGCGCTCTTTTCAATGAAGGCGGTGGCGGTGATCTACGTCACCAGCGTTCTCGTGATGGGGGTGGTCGGGAAGATTTTGTCCGGGGCGATGCCTGCGGTGAGCCCGGGACTACTCATGGAGGTGCCGAAGTACCATATTCCCGGACTGAAGGCGCTTGCCGGAAAGACCTGGCTCAGGATGAAGGAGTTCGTGTACATGGCGATACCCTTTCTGGTGGCCGGTAGCATCGTGCTTGAGCTGATAACCCATTACGGGATAGGGGGAGTCATCAACCGGATTCTGGCCCCCTTTACCTCCGGTCTTCTGGGGTTGCCGGCCGCGGCCGGCGTGGTGCTGCTTTTCGGCATACTGAGAAAGGAGCTCGCGCTCCTGCTACTGCTGGCCGCGATGGGCGCCTCCAACGCCGCCGACCTTTTGCGGGTGATGACGCCGGTGCAGGTGTATACGTTCACCGTCTTCGCGAGCTTTTACATACCCTGCCTGGCAACGGTGGCCACCATCGCGAAGGTCTTTAACTGGCGTTCCGCTCTTCTTATCAGCCTCATGACCTTCGTTATCGCGATTCTGCTTTCCCTGTCTGTTCGGGGAGCTTTTTTCATTTTTCAATAAGACCGGCCTTTCGGCTGTCATGAAAAAAAATCGGCAGCCACCAAAAGTGATTGCCCTCCCGATGAATGGGGTGCATCATTATTTTCAATGAAATTATTTTTGACACTCTCCGTTATATGCGCGTTGCTCTTTCAGTTTCATGAATTACAGGGGCAGGGCATAGATAACTATCAAAAGTATCTCGCCATTGCCGTGCCGGAACCGGCACGCCGGGCATCAATCGTATTGAGAAAATTCACCGACAGCGGTACTGTAAAATATTTGATGGTCGATCCCGGCAATCTCGCCACCTCAATCGCGCGTGGAGATGCGGCAACCGTCACTCCGGATTCATGGGAAAACATACTGAAACGGTTCCAAGATACTCCGTACATCAAGGCAATCAACGAGTCGTATAAAAACGCCGATCGGATCCAGGACGCGGGTATCACGCATTTCTCCTCTATCGAAAGGGGGGCCGCCCTTACGGTCGATTTATGCCCTTCCAAAAGGCCCCTTGACCGGGTCCTGTTTGCAAAACTGATAGATGAATTCGGCAAGGAGGAAAAACCGGTACCGGTCGCCCTGTCGGTAACCGGCGTCTGGATAAACTCGCATGAAAATGACATGAAATGGCTGATCGGGCTGGCCGCCAAAAAATACATAGCCATAACCTGGGTCAATCATTCCTATAACCACAAGACGCGCAGAGGTATTCCGTTGAGGCAGAATTTTCTGCTGGAAAAAGGCACTGATTTAAACGGCGAAGTGCTTCGAACGGAAATAAAAATGATACAGGAAGGCGTCGTGCCGTCGCCATTTTTCCGGTTCCCCGGTCTTGTATCGGACAGGGAAATCTTCAGGAAAATAATCGAATTCGGGTTGATTCCCCTGGGGAGCGACGCGTGGCTCGGGAAAAATCAATGGCCGAAAAACGGCAGCATAATACTGCTGCACGGGAACGGCAACGAGCCGGTCGGCATTATCCGGTTTTTCAAATTGCTCGCGGATGAACAGCCCGACATCAGGAAAAAAAGATGGCTTCTGTATGATTTAAGGGAAAGTGTCGAGGACTATGAGGAAGCCGGTACCGGCGGTAAGTAGACCGGGAGGATCGGTTGCGGCAGATCAGGGGTTTCTGAACTCATTATTTTTTTCCCTCAGCGGCAACAATCAGCACCGCCAGACCGTCGTGATCCCCTGAAGAATACGTGTCATCGCCGATGAAGTTGTTATTCAGGTTGATAAATCCGTGTATTTTGTAATCGGTATTGCCGTCAAGATTCCAGGCGAGGGCGTCTCGTGCCTGATTGTATGCCCGGACCGTTTTCTCCAGCGGGTTTTTCCTGAATTGGCTTATTGACTTCCAATACGGAATTTTTCCGCGGATGAGTATCCGGTATCGCGACGCATGAAGATAAATTTTTTAATTCCAAGTCGCTTGACAATATATAGAGCCGTAGTATCAAATGAGTACAACACTATTTCTGGAACACGCTATGAATGACAACAGACCGATACGGATCGCCGTCAACTGCAGGGTCCTGAACGAACGCCGGGGCGGTCCGGCGCGCTACACAATGAACGTCATCAGGGAGCTTTCGAGGATCGACAGGAGGAATTTCTACACGCTCATCGTGTATGACAATGTTGATCTGGATTTTCCGCTTCCTGAAAATTTTTCAATCAAAAAGTTCGGCATCAGGTCGAAGATCCTTTTCGACTATATCATACTCCCGGTGTATTCGTATTTCCGCAGTTTCGACATTTTCCTTTTTCCGAAAAACACGTTCTCGCCTCTCATTCGAGGCAAAAAGATTCCGGTGTACCACGACATCATCTATTTCGAGAAGATCGGGTTCCGCGAATTCAAATTTTTCGACAACCTCCATCACACGGTGATGATACCGGTGGCGGCGAAATTCGCCGCGGTCAACCTTACCGTGTCGGACTTCACCGCCTCCAGGATGAGGGAGCTTCTCGGCATACCGGAGGAGAGGATCGCGGTCATTAAGGAGGGGGTCGAACCGAAATTCAGGAAAATCCGAAACCGGGCGTTTCTGGAAAAGGTGAAAAAACGGCACGGCATTGATAAAAAGTTCTTTTTCTATTCGGGGTCCCTGAGTCCGAGGAAGAACATCATCGGCGTTCTCAGGGCCTTCGGAAAGGTGAAGGACAGCATCCCGCACGATATTTTCATCACCGGCGGGGATTCCTGGCTTGATTCGGAGGTGACGGCCCTCATTGCGGAGAGCGGGTTTCAGGAAAGGGTGCACAGGCTCGGGTATATCGACGACGAGGAGCTGGTGGCCTTTTACAATCTCGCCGACTGCTATCTGTATCCTTCCCTGTACGAGGGTTTCGGCCTGCCGATTCTCGAAGCCCAGCGGTGCGGGTGTCCGGTCATCACCTCCAATGTCTCAAGCTGTCCTGAAGTGGCGGGGGAGGGGGCGATGTATGTGGACCCTTACAGCGTTGACGAGCTGGCCGGAGCGATGCTCGCCGTGGCCGGGGACGGGAAACTGCGCAGACGCCTTGTCAAAAAAGGGGACGCAAACTGCGCCCGTTTCACCTGGAAACACACCGCGTCGGGCATCCTGGCGCTCATGGAACGGGTGCACCGCGGCGATCATTTCTGAAAAAAGAGGACCACTCCGCGATAGCCGTAATTATCGGTGAAGGTGGCGTGCACCGACCCGATCTCTTCCTCCTGAAGTATCCGGTACAGTTCGTTAAGGTCGTACTCGTTCATCTGCATCGCCGGCTGATTGAAGGGCCTCCCTTTCAGCAGGTTGATCATGTTCTGCGCCAGGGGGACGCGGATGCGGATCCAGTTGAAGAAACGGAACACCGCGGATTTATTGCTGGAATAGGTGAACTGGAGCGCCGCGATCCCCCCTCTGTTCAGCTTGCGTATCATCCGCCTGAACACCGCCTCCCCCCTGTGGACCGGCATGTGCTGGAACACGATGAAGGAGTTTATGAAATCGAAATTCCCCGGCGCCGCCGACAGGGTGTCGTCGGAGCGTTCGAAGGCGATATTTTTTTTCCCTGCCTCTTTCGCGTTTCTCCGCGCTTCCTCGATCATTGCCTGAGAAATATCGAGCCCTACCGTCTCCTTTGACCGCGCGGCGATGGGGATGGTAAGGCGTCCGACGCCGCTTCCGAAATCGAGCGACCGTTTCGGCCTGAATTTCGGGTTGAACCGGGAGGCTATGACATCGAAGAGGAATGACACGTAGTCGTCCCCGGTTTTAAAAAAATCCTTTTTTGTCTCCCCGATTTTGCCCTTTTTGTATTTTTCTTCGGTGAGGACCGCGTAATAGGCGTCCTCCTGCCCGAAATGCTCCCAGTCCCTGTCTGTATCAGCCATATAGGATGCTCCTCCGGTATTTCGCATGTTTCTGTTGTACAGAGAACACGGATCGGACGGGATGTCAATGAATATACTCGGTGGAGGTGCGCGAAGAATTCACACCACCCATAAAATGCTTGCGTTTTTGTATGGATCGCAATAATTCCAATTGAGACCACAAGTGATTTTTTGACGAGATAAACGAAATGGAAGACCCTGGAGTGCACCGTAAGGATATCGGGAGAGTGGCGGTCCTGACCATACACAATCCGGAACGCCGCAATGCCTTTAACGAAGCCATGTGGGACAGTCTGGAAAAGGCGGCCGCTGATCTCAGGGCGCGCATGCCCCGGGTTGTCGTGATTACCGGCGCAGGGGAAAGCGCTTTTTCAGCAGGTTTCAACGTGAACCCGGACAATCCCCAGGTGTCGCGTCTCGCCGAGGCGGTGATGAAAAAGGAGGTGGAACCGGTACGGCAACTGATTCGAAGAATCAGGGGCGCCGTGGACGGTCTCGTGTCCCTGCCGGTCCCGGTCATCGCCGCGGTCAACGGCATCGCCTACGGCGGCGGGGCGGAGCTGGCGTCGCGGTGCGACATGAGAATCATGGACCCGGAGGCGGAAGTCTGCTTTTCCGAAGTGCGCCTGGGCCTTATGCCGGACTGGGGCGGCACCGCCGCCCTGTCGCGCATTGTGGGCCGCGCCGCCGCGACGGAAATGGTGCTGTCGGCGGGAAAGTATTCCGCATCGGAATGCCTGCGGTCCGGCTTTGCCAACAGGGTGAGCGCGCCCGGTAAATGCCTGGAAGAGGCTCTGACCCTGGCGGAGAAGATAGCCGCAAACGGCCCCCGCGCGGTGAGAAGCGCGCTCCGTGTAATCCGTCAGTCGGGGGACCTGCCCATGGACCGGGCTCTTGACCTGGAAAGCGAAGAGGCGGTAACGCTTATAGCCTCGGGAGAGTGCTATCACGGCATTGCCGCCTTTCTTGCCAAAAAGGAACCGGAATTCCCGGACTGATGAGGCTCCGGAAATTCCGTTCCGGCGTCATTTAATCGACGTCAAAACAGCCTATATTTCTCGAGATCACGATACGCTGGACCTCGGAGGTGCCCTCTCCGATTGTCAGCAGCTTGTAATCGCGGTAGAACCTCTCCACATTGTACTCCTTCATGAGGCCGTACCCTCCGTGGAGCTGGACCGCTTCGTCCACCACGCGCCCCATCACCTCCGAGCAGTAGAGCTTTGCCATGGCCGCCTCCTTCCCGAAGGGCATCCCTGCGTCCTTCATCCTGCACGCCTTGTAGAGCAGGTTTCTGGCCGCCTCGATTTCCGTGGCCATGTCCGCGAGTTTGAATGAGTTCACCTGGAACGTGGAGATGGGCCTCCCGAACTGTTTGCGCTCCTTTGAGTATTTCAGCGCCAGTTCATAGGCCCCCTGGGCGCCGCCGAGACCCATGGCCGCGATGGCAAGCCTGCCGTTGTCCAGGGTCTGAAGCATCTGGTGGAAGCCCTCGCCACGTTTACCCAGTATGTTCTCCTCAGGGACCCGGCAGTCGTCGAAATACAGCTCACCGGTGTCGGAGGCGCGCCACATCATTTTCTTTGTCATTTTTTTCGCGGTGAAGCCCGGGGTGCCGTTGGGCACCAGGATGCAGGATATCTCCTTTTTCCCGTCCGGGGTCTTGCCCGTCACCGCCTGTACCGTGCACACGCCGGCCATTTTGTTCGTGGAATTGGTGATGAAGATCTTGCTGCCGTTGATGACCCATTCGCCTTTTTCAAGCACCGCGCCGGTTTTGCTCGCCCCTGCGTCGGAACCGGCTTCCGCCTCAGTCAGCCCGAAGGACCCCAGAATCTCCCCCGTGCAGAGCCGGGGCAGCCATTGCTCCTTCTGTTTTTTACTGCCGTAGTAATAGATGGGTCCGATGCCGAGTGAGTTGCCCGCGGCCACCGTGGCCCCCTGGGAGCCGTCGATGCGGCAGATCTCCTCAACCGCCACGATGTAGGAGAGGTAATCCATGCCGGCCCCGCCGTATTCTTCCGGTACGTAGATGCCGAAAAGGCCCAGATCGGCCATCTTTTTCGTCAGTTCGTATGAAAACTCCTCTTTCTCATCCAGCTCCTGCGCCACAGGCGCGATCTCTTTTTCCGCGAACTCTCGAAGGTTGTACCGGAGCATTTTTTGCTCGTCATTCAACCAGAAGTCCATATCTCATCCTCCCAAAAGTCTTTTTTTTTGTTTCAATGACCAATATCAGGATGACCCCAGCGGGGCCATCCTGCCGGCCGGGAGTATTTAGAAAGAGAAACCCTGGGGGAGCCGGTCTTCCTTTGTACCATCCGGGACCCACGCGAGATCAAGGATCGTGTACGTGGGGTCCATTTTCCTGAAAATCGGCACCACCTTCAACCCTATCTCCGGATCACCCACCGCCAGATAGCTCATCAGGATGGTTACCGCACTTTCAAATTCGATATTGATGAATTTTATCGGCTTGTCAAGAAGACTGAAGGCGCCCGTACGCTCGCACACCATGAAGGTGTGAACACTGGCTTTCTTTTTTGCGATGTCGGTCAGATCAAACACCGAGTTTTTTGCGAGGCAGTCGGGGCAGTGAATCCTGAAGGGGATGTACACCGATCCTTTTGTCTCGCACTTCCCGTTGTCGCATCTGGTAGCAAGAAGCTTCCCCTGGCTCAGCGCCTCGAAGAAAGGGGCCTCCCCGCCGTAGGAATGCATGTGCGTGAGGGTTCTGGGGTTGGTGATGCCTATCAGTTTCCAGTCATTGTCCGCGAGCCTTATGGGCTGACCGGGCTCAAGATGGTGGAAATCCCCGCGTATCCTGTATTGTCCGTTTTTTACATGTACCTGTCCTATCATGCTCATTGTCTGTCTCCTTTACGCGTCTTTTTTCAGCAGATTGTCCGGGTCCATAAGCACCGTCGCGGTGACATGGGACCCCACTCCGGCATGGCTTATGGCCATGGCCCTCTTTGCCCCCTTGACCTGCAGGTCTGTCCAATCGGACGGTTTCTGGCGGTTGAACTTTTTCCATAGTCCGTTGTCGCCGTGAATCTCCGCCCATCTGTTCCAGATGTGCAGTGCGATCTCGAATGTCTGCATTATGCCCGTCGCGCCCACTGCGTGCATGCATCCGATAAGGCCGCCCGAAAGATTTGAGGGGAGCTTTCCTGGTTTCCCGGTTTTCGGATTAGTGTGATAACAGTCGCCCGACTCCACGTAGTCCCTGCCGTACCCGTAAGGCCTCAGGCCGACGTCCTCGTAAGACTGGACATCGCTGATGGTAAAGGCGTCATGCAGTTCGATGAGATCGAAGTCCTCGGTGGGGTCGTTGACACCTGTCATATTGTATGCGTAATAAGCGGCCATGCGAGCGGCAAGGAATCCGGTGAAACCCGGATATCGTTCGCCTCCCGGAAACTCCTTCCCAAGGTTTTTGTACTGGTCCGTGGATTCATTAGGGAGCAGTGGGATCGCCATGTCCCGCCTGTCTGCCGGTCGAAGCGTGTGCGATCCGGCGGTTACCCAAATCCTGAGCGGCTTATGGGGGGAATTTTTGGTGATTTTCACCGCTGTTTCTTCATCGCACAGAATGGCGCAAGCCGCGCCTGCGCTCATGACGCAGCAGTCGAGCGCTCTGAGAGGATACGCGACCACCGGGGACTTCAGAACGTCATCAACGGTGATCTTCATCGGCGCCTGGGCGTAGGGATTCATGCGGGCGTAGTTGTGATGTTTAACTGCAATCTCCGCCAGAGTTTTTCTGAAAGAGTCCTCCTCTTTGCCAAAAACTTTCCAGTATTTCTGCGCCATGACCGCATAATACCCGGTATAGATGTGACCCAGCGGGGACTCCCAATCCTTGTCTGCTGCGCAGGAGATGTAAAAATTTCCCTCGTCTGTGGGTACCTCGTCCATACGCTCCCAGCCCATGGCAAGCACACAGTCCGAATAACCTGAAGCGACCGCCTTCACCCCTTCCCAGAGGGTGGAGCCGCCGGTAGCACCGCCGGTTTTAATGCCCACATTCCCGAGCGGGTCCAGGCCAAGGCGGTCATGTATTACCGCTTCGCCCAGGAGCTGGTCTCCGAAATGATCGGCGAAATGCCCGTAGTAGCAGGTGTGAATGTAGCTCTTAAGCTCCGCAGGCGTCATCTTTATGAGTTCCGCCGCCTGAGTGAGCGCATCGATGCAGAGCTCCTCGGTTCTTTTGTCCGGGAAAGCCCTGTCAAATTTCGACTGCCCCGCAGTGACGAGGTAGACCGGCCTCATCAGTTTTGGAATCTTTAATTGTTCTTTGCTGAATTTGATCATAATCTCTATATCCCCTTTTTTTTTTATTCTATTAAAAGGCGGGGCTTAGAGGGTCCCCACCCAGAGTACCACGGACCTGGTCCTGTCCCGGTTGGCGATCATCTGGCTTTCCGGGGCCGTCCAGTAGTGGGCCGTGTCCCCTTCATGGAGCACCAGGGTCTTCTGTTCGTGGAGAAGCTCCACCCTCCCCTTGAGCACACAGATCACTTCCTGGCTGTTTTTGATGTTTTTCCGCACCGGGATCGACTTTCCGGGGTCCAGAACAAGGATCGCCGTATCGATGCCGATCCTGTTTTCCGGAGAGAAAAACCGCCGGGTCACGAACCCCGATTCGGGGATGTCGACATCGCTCCATTCCTTTTTGCGGATCGTGACAAGCCTTTCCTGGTTTTCCACCTGATTGAGCACGTCCCCGGCATTCACTCCAATGGCGCCGCAAATTCCCATCAGCGTGTCGACTGAAGGGGAATTCACGTTGTTTTCGATCTGGCTTAAAAACCCTTCCGAAATGCCGACTTTTTCAGCGACATATTTCAGGGTAAACTTTTTCTCTTTTCGATGGCGTTTCAGTATTGTCCCGAGGTTCATTGATGTAAACATTTAACAATATATATTATTTACTAATAGTTAATATTAACTATTAGCTAACCTGATGCTTCTCTGTCAAGAAAAAATTGGATGATTGTCCAATTTTCAATACTTCGGATGATCGGCAGGGCGCGGTGAAAAAAGTCTCTCCCGGGCCGTGAAAAGAAGCTCAGGCAGGGGGTAAAAATGTACGATAGGATAATAAGAATTTCTGTATCCGTGTGAGGAGCCATGATGAAACGGCGCGTGTTCTTCTTGTCGATTGTGTTACTTTTTCTGGTCACCGCCAGGACCGACGCCTTTATACAGGGACGGCAGCAGTGGTGGAAGTCGAGGGTGCATCAGCTTCAGGAAAAGAAGTCGGAACTTCTTGGAAAGCGCAACGGCGACCACGGTTTGATAGGCCTGGTTGACAGGGACCTCGGGAGGGCCCGGGATGTGCTCACGGTCTTTGAAAAGGGCCTTATAGGGGACGGATCCCTGAGCTGCGAGCCGAAAAAATACACAAGGGATGAAATCGTAAAAGAGGTGGGCCAAAGGGTTCCGGCACTGGTGGCGGTGCAGTACCTTCATGCGCTCACCGCAGAGTCAGGCGACTGGAACAACGTGGACGCGGCGAAAGCGGCGGCCGATTCCCGTCTCAAGGCGGCCATACGCGCCCGTTTCTCCGTGGATGGGTCCTCGATTGCCGGAAGCATTTTAAGGGAAAATATTGACGCGGCGGAATGGAAGAACATATCAACGGAGTTTTATGTCGGAAAGATGATCCTCAGCAGGGATGAAATTACCGGAAAAATCATGGAACAGGTTGCCGGGATGGTGTATGGCACAATGCAGGATGAAAACTGTCTTTTCACCCCGGCCCGGCTTGCCGAATGCATCAACTCCCACGCAAACACGGCGCTGAAAGCGGGAGTGGGTCCGCGTCTGGGCCATGAAGACGGGGCCCTGGAACTGTCATGGACATGGAAAAAGGCTTTTGCCAGAATAGAGGCTGAATTCGACAATTACGCGTTTATCATTTCCTCAATGGGAGGCGCGGCTGGGATCGACCTGGAAAAGGTTCGATTTTACCATAAAAACCCGCTGGTTTTTGAGAAAGATCTGTTTTCCCGCACCCGGCCCACGCATGAATTTTTAGGGACCGCCGGGACTGGAAAGGCGTTCCGCGCCGGGGAAGGGCAGGCACTGCTGATCATACCCGGATATACCGGGGGGAGGGAAATTCTTGACGAGCTCGATTCTCTTCGCAAAAAGGCAGTGATGTCGCTTCGCGGCAGGGAGGGGGACGATTTTTTCAGGCTCCTGCGTAAACAGTCGGCCGGTATCATCGGGGCGCGCATGGCGAGCGCCGGACGGCTCTTCAGGCACGAAGCCGACAGGGCGAAAAAGATGAGGGAAGACAGCCCCGATCGCCCCCCTGAAATTGTGAACCTGGGGGAATTTGAAAAGGCCGAAAAGCTGTATAGGAGAAACCTCGGCCGCGCACGCAGTTACAGAAAGGAGACAGTGGATTTTATCACATGGCTTTCCCGGTCCATGACGGTACGTTCGGAAACCACCGCGGATACGTGCAGGGCGCAGTTCGAGCTTGAAAAGAGGGTCGCCGATTTTGTCGTGGACCTTTTCAGGGACGGCCTGGACGCGTCAGGGGCGGAGAACAGGGAAATCAACGTCCTCTTTTCCTCATCGGCGGCGCGGATCGGAAATATATTCGATTACCTGAAGAACTCGCTGAGCCTGCGGGACTCGGAAAAATCGTCCCTCTCCGCCCGCGACCTGGGTGAACTGACGCCGCAAAGGGCTGATTTTCAGAAAATGCTCGCGTCTTCGAGAAAACAGGTTCAATCACTCTGCGTCGAATTTTCGAAAAACAGGTCGCGGCGTTCCGTCGAGGTCCGCGGCGCCTCGGACACGCTCAGGGACCGAATCGCGCAGAATGAAACCGACGCCATACGCCGGAGCGCGGAGGAATACGCGCAGCTATTCGGCGGGTACAGTTACCCGGACGACCTTTTCGCGGAATTCGCGATTAAGTACGCGGCCCTGGAGAAGCAGGCGGCCGCGGGAGACGCCACTCCGGAGCTCGACCGTGTAATCAAGTCAATGTCGGTGCTGGCGTCGCTGGAAAGCTATAATCCGGCACGGTTGAAAGGGGAGATAGAGGGAAAGCGCATTGCCAGGGAGGAGACCAGGACGGCCGTAAGCAGGCTGTCGTCACTTCTGGATTTTTACAGGCGAAGGGGCGTCGGGATACAGGACCGCCCCGGTTCCGACGATACTGGACCGCTGATGAAAAGGATCGGCGCGATGAGCGAGGTAAGGTTTTCCCGGTGGGCCATGAATGAGGGAAATTACGAATCAATGGACCGCAGGGCGGCGATGAATTTGAAAAGAATCCTGAGCCGTTCCATCTGGGAGAAAACGCCGGCGCATAACGGAGAGAATGCCTTTGAGGTGGTCAGAGTGGATTTCGGCGGCGGCACCGTGTCCATGCAGATCCCCCACGGGTGGACAGACGCCAGGAGCGGGGACGATCGGGAAGGAGTGCGTTCATTTAACAGCATGGACAACCTGACCAGGATAATCATAACCAGGATGCCCGCGGGCGAGGGAAACGAACCGGACATCTCCGGGAAATGGCTCCGCGACCGCGGAAGCGCCAGGGTGAAAGAGAGATGGGGGCGGACCGGGGGTAAGGAATTTTACTGGGTACTTTCCAGGGACAGGGACAGTTCGGTGAGGGAGACTTTTACGTTTACGAAAAACGGCGCGGCCCTCATCATTTCAGGCGTATCCAGAAAGGACCTGTACGGGAGATTCAGGAGCAAGCTTCAGAGCGTCATCGATTCCATTTCCTTTTAGTCCCTCAGGGCGCTGCCGGCGAGGATGCTCCCCCAGTCACCGCGCATTGTTTCGGAACGGAGTCCCTTCCTGACTATGCCGATGAATTCGTCTCTCGGAATGTGGCGCGCTCCAAGGCTTTTCAGGTGTTCCGTGTACACCTGGCAGTCCACCAGGAGAAAGCCGATCTCCTTCAACGCCATGGTGAGCGTGATCAGCGCGGCTTTGGACGAGTTACTTGACCGGGAAAACATGGATTCACCGAAAAAACATCCTCCCAGGGAAACGCCGTAGAGCCCGCCGGCAAGCGAGCCCCCCTGCCAGGCCTCGACAGAATGGGCGTACCCGAGCCTGTGGAGCTCCGTATACGCCTCGGTCATTTCATCGGTGATCCAGGTGCCGGCGTTGTCACGGCGCGGCTCCCGGCAGGCCAGAATCACCTCCCTGAAAGACCTGTCGAAAGTGATGTCGAAATAGCCACGATTGAGCACCTGACGCATGCTTTTCGTGACATGAATCTCGTGCGGGAACAGTACGAAGCGCGGGTCAGGAGACCACCATAGTATCGGGTCACCCTCGGAATACCATGGGAAAATACCGTTCCTGTATGCCTCCAGGAGCCTTTCCGGGGAAAGATCCCCCCCGACCGCGAGAATGCCGCTCCTGTCGGTCAGGGCCACCGGGGGGAAGGCAATTTCATGTTTCAGCGCGTAGATGGCCATGTGTGTGTCCGATGGTGTAATTCAACATTGAAATGAGGGGGATTTCAATAAATTTTTGGAATTTCTACGCCGATCCCCCCGGATAATCCGATTTTAATTGCTCTACCTGCACTCTAAATGCTATTGTATCCCCCGTAATGACCGTCAAAGAAAGCGTGAAACCGCGATGAAATTATTGTTTTTTCAGATCAGCATAATTGTCCCATTTCTGGCGGGTGTGTTTCTAAAGAACAGGCTCAGGGCCCCCCTTGTCACCGCAAAAAAAATCGTGAGGGCGAATCTCGTGGCACTGGAGCCGGTGATCGCGCTCTGGTCTCTCTGGGGGCTCTCCCTGGAGGCTGCGCAGGCTGTTCTTCCGATAGGAGGTCTGCTGGTCACCGCAGCGGGGCTTTTTTTCGGCGTCGCGTGTGCCCCTCTTCTCGGGCTGAAGGGGAAACGTAGGGTCACTTTTCACATAAGCGCCGCCCTGGCGAACCACGGGATGACAATGGGAGGGTTTTTCTGCTATCTGCTTATGGGTGAGGAGGGGCTGGCGATGTCCTTCCTGTTTCTTGTCTACTTTCTTCCTTTCGTGTTTATCGTTATTTTCCCCTATGCCAGGAACGCGTCGGATGCTGCGGCAGGGACGCGTCCCCGTGTCCGGGACTTCATATTCGACGGAAGGAACATGCCCCTTGCAGGCATTCTCCTGGCGCTGGCGCTGAAATTTTTCGGATTCCGGCGTCCAGAGGTCCCGCTCCCCTTTGACCTGCTGATACTGATCTCCGTGGCGGTGTATTATTTCACCCTGGGGATAACGGTAAGCGTGAAAACCGTCAGAAAGGAGGTCCCCTCGCTTGTGTTTCTGTCGGCGATCAAGTTTTTTCTGGTGCCGTTGACCGCCATTGCCGCGACTTCGCTTTTCGGCATCGGCCACGCGGTGAGGGGCGTGATCATTCTGGAATCATTCATGCCGGCGGCGGTCTATTCGGTGATAACGGCTGTTGTGTTCGATCTCGACAATGAGATGGCCTCGGTGCTCTTTCTGCTGAATACCGCGATTTTCCTCGCCCTGATTATGCCCCTGATCCTGGCCTTCGGGGGTGCGGTGATTTAAAGAAGTTCCATCACCGCTTCGGCCATCAGCCTGTAGCCCTCAACGGTGGGGTGGACGCCGTCGGCCTGGGTGAGTTTTCGGAAGGAAGCCCCCTGCTCGATTTTTTTCTTCCAGTATTCATGGACTTTCGCTATGGCGACGTTCTTTTTTTCCGCGATATCGATCAGTATGCCGTAGAATTTTTCAGCGATCTCGTTCATAATGGGGCTCTGTATGGCCACGGAGGTGAGTATGAGGACCTCTGATGAGCTGTCGTTCTCGATGCGGTCGATGATCTCGACGATCGATTTCCTGAATTGGTCCTCGGAATACCCCAGCAGGGCGTCGTTCAGGGCGAACTGAACGAACACCAGGTCGGGGTTCAGGTCAAGCACGTCGTACGAAAGGCGGTGCAGTCCGCCGCCGGCGGTATCCCCCGGTATCCCCCTGTTTACTATGGTTACGTTGCTTTTCGGGTATTTGTCCCTTATCATTTCCTTTAAAAAATCGAGATACCCCCTGGAGGCCATCCACCCTTCGGTCAGGGAGTCCCCGAGTCCGATTAAGGTGAGCGCTATTCCCCGCTCGAGCCTTCGTTTTATTGTTTCCAGCATTTCCATCTCTTTGCGGATTTGTTTATGGGACGTTGCATCCGGGCCCCGTATAATTCAATAAATTTTTTGCACTGATGTTATTATTGCCCGTCTTCTATCATTAATGTGGGTATTAATCCGGGTTGAATCAAAAAAATGTGCGTTCCCCGTCCGGCGGTTCTGTTATGGAGCTCAAATACTTATTTTTTTATTTTGAATTACATATTATAATAAATATGTATAAAACACAATATGTTTTAATAAAATTTTATATTAATATTGATTTTATCGCGACTATGAATTATTATCTCAAATATATATAATTTCATTTTTTCGGGGGAGATATGAAAATCGAGATTACGATACTGGGTCTTCTCATGGACGGAAATCTCTACGGCTATGAAATAAAGAAAAAAATAGTCGAACGACTGGAAGACTATGTTGATATTAAATTCGGCTCAATCTATTACGCGATAAAAAAGGCGGTCGACAACGGATGGGTCAAAAGAGTGGGTACGGAAAAGGACAGCGGCAACCCGGAGCGTTACGTGTACGAAATACTTCCGGCCGGTAAAAAGCATTACAAAAAACTGCTGAAGCAGTACTTCGACAAGGTCCTGATACACTTTGATATCGACATAGTTCTCATGTTCCTGAAAAACCTTACTGCCGAACAGAAGGAACAATTTATCGAGGAGCGGGTCGCGTTAATAAAGGGAAAACTCGATTCAATCAAGGGCAAAATCGAGGATGAAAAAAAGGTGCCCGAGGACAAGTCATATTTGAAGGTGTTCAGCTATCTCGAGCACCACCTAAAGGCGGAGCTGAACTGGCTTAAGACAATCAGCAGGTAGGTCAGAAGGAATTCACCAGGTCCTTTAGAAAATCGGCGTTTTTACTTTTATAGGTCTCCTCGACCGACATTTTAAGCCTGCGAAGCTCCTGAAGGGTTTTGTGAGAGGGTGACGCTTTTTTTTCCATCCCCGCCTCTCTGTCCACCATCTGATCGACGATTGACTTGTTGATGCTTCCAATTTTTACAATGTTGTAATACTGCCGTTTCGCCAGGGACTGGGCGATGGTGATGAGAAAATCCTTCTGCTTCAGCACGACATCCTTCAGGTCTTCTTTTCTGATCCGGGTAATCACCACTCCGCTTTTCGCCTTGAGCGTTGCGGTCCGTTTTTCCCCCAGCAGAAGCGCCATTTCGCCGATAGCCGTGCCGGGCCCCTCAATGACCGCGACTTTTTTCCCGCCGATTATGACGTCGATCGAACCGCTCCGCAGCACGTACATCTCGTCGCCCGACGTGTTTTCCTCGCAGATGATGGCGTCCCGGGGGAATTCGATGTCCTTTTCCGAGAGCGACGTGGAGGCGTTTATCAGGACCGGTTCGGCGGATTTAAAGAACGCCTCCCCCCTTTTGTAGGTCAGAGTCGATTCGAATTCCTGGACCACGGCTTTCAGCCACGGGAGTTTTCTCTTTTCATATTCCTGTTTTATGCGCTCCATGATGGTGAAGAACTCAATGGAATACTCCCTCGTCTTCAGCTCCCCGTCAGGGAGATCCTTCATGTTTTTTTTGATGATATTGTTCGTCATCTTCACATGCCGGGCCAGGACGATCGACACGTTGAGGGAAAAGGAGAAGGTGTTCATCCCCTCAAGGAATTTATCGGCCGACATCCTTTTTACCTGGCTCGTCCTGTCGGTGACCGCGGCCTCGATACGCGGTGTCGGATTATTCAGCATTCCGTTCATTATGATCTCGGTGGCGCCGATGATGAGGTTTTTTCCGGTGATCAGGTATTTGTCGGTATTGGACGCGTAGAACATAACCCTGCCTTCGGCGAGAAAGAAGGCGGCGTCGCTCGGTGCGTTGAAGTCGTATAGACGTATATAATCGCCCATGGGTATTGCGTGCGGCAGGGTCAGAGAATGCCGCTAATTGTGTTCAGCAACAACTCTTTGTCAAAGGGCTTTGTGATGAAGGCGGCCACCTTGATTCCCGGGTCGTTCATCCGGATCGTATTCTCGTTGAGCGCGGATACGATGATGATTTTGGCGTTGACGTCGATCTCCAGGATTTCCCGCACCGCCTTCAGGCCGTCCTTTCCCCCCATGGTAATGTCCATGGTGACGAAATCCGGTTTTGTGGATTTATACTCCACGATGCCGTCAGCGCCGTTATCTGCTTCCCCGATTATCGTGTGACCGCCGCTCTCCAGCGCCTCACGTATCACTTTTCTCATGAATTTAGAATCATCTACGATCAGCACCTTGGCCATATATCCCACCAATAAATTGTTTTACAGGATCATTCTACAGGAATTGAATTGACGTATCAATAATAAATTAAAAAATTTTCAACATTTTGTGTCAGGTGCCCGGCACCGGACGCTCTCAAGGCGGGACAGAATGGGCGGGGACAACGAAAGGAAATATTTTGATAGGGTGAGAAAAACCGTCGGCAGGGCGATTAATGTCTATGACCTGATACGGCACGGTGACAGGGTGGCTGTCCCGGTATCCGGAGGCAAGGATTCATTCGTGCTGCTTGAGACGCTTGCCGAAAGAAGGCGGTTCATCCCGGTGAATTACGAGGTGATGGCGGTGCACGTCAGGGTGGCGAATATTCCCTACGAAATGGACGATGATTTTTTCACCGCCCGCTGCGCGTCGCTGGAGGTGCCGCTGTACCGGATGGATGTGAGCTTCACTGAGGAGGAGGGAAAGTCACTGTGCTTTCTCTGTTCCTGGCACAGAAGAAAAGCTCTTTTCAGGTTCGCCGGGGAGCACCGATGCAACCGCCTCGCCCTGGGGCACCACAAGGACGACGCGATCGAGACCCTTTTCCTGAACCTTTTTTATCAGGGATCCATCAGCTCCATGCCGGCAAAGCTCCCTGTTTTCGGCGGGGAATTCGATATCATCCGGCCATTGATACTCCTGACGAATGACGAGGTGGCCAGATACGCGGCGCTGAGGAATTTTCCCGGACAGAAGAAAAACTGCCCCTTCAGCGAAAAGAACAGGCGGGAAGATATCAGAAAACTGCTGCAGGACGTCTACCGGGACAACGGAAAGGCCCGGGACAGCATATTCCGGGCCATGTCCAACATACACATCCCCTATCTGCCTAATGGCGGCGGTCATTCTTGACCGTGATTTTTACGTCGTCCTCCGCGATGTCCGCCGTCGCTTCACCGCCGCCGGCAAGCCCGCCGAAGAGCACCTCATCGACAAAGAATTTCTTCACTTTGTCCTGGATTACGCGGGCAATCTCCCTGGCGCCGAAATCGCTGGAGTAGCCTTTTTTGGCAAGCCAGCGCAAGCACCCATCGGTGACCGTGAGGGTGACGTTTTTCTGTGTGAGCTGGTCCTGGAATTCGCGGACGTTTTTCTTCACTATCTCCAGCACGTTCTCTTCCGACAGGTTGTTGAAGCTCACTATGGAATCGAGCCGGTTCCTGAATTCCGGCGAGAAGACCCTGTCCACCGCGGACTTGATCGCGTCGTCCTTGATCTTTCTCTCCTCGAACCCCATCTGCTGGCGCCCTATCTCCCTGGCCCCGGCGTTGGAGGTCATGATGATGATGACGTTCCTGAAATCGGCTTTTTTCCCGTTGTTGTCCGTAAGGGTCGCGTAGTCGAGCACCTGCAGGAGCGTGTTGAAAATATCCGAGTGCGCCTTTTCAATCTCGTCGAGCAGAAGCACCGCGTAGGGCGTCTTCCTGATTGCGTCGGTGAGAAGCCCCCCTTCCTCGTATCCGACATATCCGGGCGGCGCGCCGATGAGACGCGCCACCGTGTGCTTTTCCTGGTACTCGCTCATGTCGAAGCGGTGGAGGGGCACACCCATCAGGGCGGCCAGCTGGCGCGCCAGCTCCGTCTTGCCGACACCGGTGGGGCCGACGAAAAGAAAGGACGCCACAGGCCTGTCCGGCTGGCCGAATCCGGCACGGTTCCGTTTTATCGCCTCAGCAACCGTCGCGATCGCCTGGTCCTGGCCGAAAATCTGCTGTTTCAGGTCGGACATTATGTCCTTCAGGCGGCCCATCTCCGTCGAGGAAACGCTTTTCTCCGGAATCTTCGCCATTTTGGAAACGATCCGCTCGATCTCCCTTTCGGTGATCACCACCGGCTCGACGTCGTCGGACCGGTTCATCCTGGCGTTTGCGCCGGCCTCGTCGATAACGTCGATGGCCTTGTCCGGAAGGTGACGGTCGTTTATGAATTTGGCGGACAGCTCCGCGGCCGCCCTGAGGGCCTCGTCCGTGTAGAGAATGTTATGGAACGTTTCGTAACGCTCCTTGAGGCCGATCAGTATCAGGCGGGTGTCCTCGATGCTGGGCTCGCTTATTTCGATTTTCTGGAAACGGCGGGACAGGGCCCTGTCCTTGTCGAAATACTTTTTATATTCGTCGTGCGTGGTGGACCCGATGCATTTGATGGTCCCGGATGAGAGCACCGGTTTCAGCATGTTGGAGGCGTCCATGGACCCTCCCGACACCGCTCCGGCGCCGACGACGGTGTGGATTTCGTCGATAAAGAGGATCACGTTGTCTTTTTTTTGAAGCTCGCTGATCACTTTCTTCATCCGCTCTTCGAAATCGCCCCTGAATCTCGTTCCCGCGAGCATGGACCCCATGTCGAGCGAGTATATTTTGGCATCCTTAAGCACCGTGGGAACGTCGCCGCCGGCGATCCTCTGCGCGAGCCCCTCGGTGATGGCGGTCTTCCCCACGCCCGCGTCCCCCACGTGGATCGGGTTGTTTTTTATTCTCCTGCAGAGCACCTGCACGGTGCGCTCAAGTATGTCCTCCCGGCCTATGAGCGGGTCAAGCTCCCCTTTTCTCGCCTTCTCGGTAAGCTCGACGGTGAAGGATTCCAGCACCTTGTTTGCCGGCTCCTTTTTTTCTCCCGGTTCCTGCTCGATTTCCGCCGGCTCCTCGGACGCGGCGCCCCCCCCCTCGGCGTATTGGGTTATCCCGTGGGATATGTAGTTGAGCAGGCTGTATCTGGTGACCCCCTCCTCCTTGAGAAAAAAGGCGGCGAATGTCTCCTCCTCGTCGAAGATCGACACGATCACGTCCGAGATTTCCAGCTCGTCTTTTTGCGCGGATGTGGTGTGCCAGATGGCCCGCTCCATAACGTTTTTGAATCCGAGAGACTGGACCGGGTCATTGTCCGGAATGACCTGGATGTATTTTTGAAAATACGCCTCGATTTTTTCCTTCAGGCGGTCCGGATCTCCGCCGCTTCCCCTGATAATCTCCACGCCTTCCGGGTAAAAGAGGGAGGAATAGAGAATATGCTCCGGCGTCAAATACTCGTGCCGGCGCTTGTTCGCCTCGGTGTATGCCGACATCAATATGTTGTTAAGAACTTCATTTATTTCCATCGTTTCGAATCCTCATGCTTCTTCATAGGATGATTTTAACGGAAAATCATTCGAGCGGGCCATTTCATGCACCTGGCCCACTTTCGTCCGTGCGATGTCGAAGGTGAAGACACCGCACACGCCTTTTCCCTTTTTGTGCACGTCCAGCATTATTCTGGTCGCCTGCGCGGCGGGCATATGAAACACCTTCATCAGCACCTCAATAACGAAATCCATGGTTGTGTAATTGTCGTTGTGAAGGATAACGCGATACAGTTTCGGCTCGTCGAGTTTCTTTTCGGTGTCGAACCTGAGATCGCTTTCGAATATGCTGTCGTTTCCGGTACTGTTCGGCATAAATGGCCACCACCGTGTCAAGTATCAGATATGGCGATGTGAGACAAGCAAATTTTCCGGCAAAAAACACGGTAGAAATGACACTGCTTTCTTCCTTGTAAATAATATACTATGAATCGTACAAAAAAAGGAACAGAAATTGCCGGTTTCCGGCGTCTCTCATTGAAAAGCGCGGATTCTTTCGGAGAGTTGATTTATTCTAAAATCCGGAGATTTATAAACCCGAGCCGCTCGAGGGGACGGCAGCAACCGCCGGTTTGTGCTTCAGGAAGTCTTCTCTCTGAGTACGCAGGTGGCTTTCGACGTTTTCCCGAGTGACCAGCACCCCGAAATCGGGGGGGCAGAGATCGGGCCTTCCGTTGACTATCTTTGACAGGATCATATCCCCCACCAGTGTGCGGTAATGCGAGGTCTCGTAATAATACATGTTGTTGGTGGTTATGGAATTTATGCCGGTGAAATCGTAGAATGGAGCGATATCGGCGAGCTTTCTCTTGAATTCCAGATAATTGCCGAAGTCCTTTTCCGAGTCATACAGATACGTTGTCACGTGAACCGGGTTCAGGAAGAGGACAAGCCTGATGCCTTTTTTGTCGCAGAGCGATTTAAGCGCCTTCATGTCATCGAGCGTTTCCTGTAACCGGAAGGTATTGACCACCGGCCATGGTCTGGTGAACCTGTCGGATGAGACGTGCGCGCCTGGATCCGCGGCGATTTTGTTCTCCTGGCCCCTTTCATACAGGGCCCCGTTATCCTTTAATTCGGGTCCCAGGACGCGGGGATGGAGGCCGAACACATCCTGCAGGGTTCTGGAATTCGGCGGCATGACGAGATAAATCAGGTAGAAACGGATCGTATCGAGCGTTGTCAGGGGATAATAACGGAATTGCAGTTTTGACCGCGATATGCTGTTAAAGGAATCCGGATTGATGAGATAGGATGAGTTGTCGAAACCGACAACGATGTTCTTTAGCGAGACCTTTTCCTCAAGTAGACGGCGCACCTCCTTTAGCTGTCTGGAAGGGACCGCGTAGGGATACCAGAAATTGAAGTACTTCCCGCTCCTTATCGAAGACGGATCGATCTTTCCCGCCCTGGAGGCGCCCATCAGCATCGAATCGTACTTGTCCCTGTTGTCGATGAGTGTTTTCATGGAAAGATAATTGATATTGGCGTACCCGAAAAGGTACGGGTTGCGGTTTATCCTGGCGATGTCGGCGCGGAATACCGAATAGTAGTCGAGCCAGTAGTTGAGGAGCATGACGCCGCAAAGAACAGCGGCAGTCAGAATCAGTATGTGTCTTATGAATTTTGCAATCATGGCAATGCCTGTCAGAATTGGAAATAGATGAACTGGCCTGTCCCCTGGGCCTTGAAAACCAGGACGATCATAATGAGCATATACAGGGACGCCCATCGCACCGCGGTCGGCAGCCTGAACATCCTGTCGCTGAAGCTTCCCGATTCCTGAAGAACCTCGACCGTTTCCATTATCAGTATTGCCGCGAGGAGAATCGTCAGTTCGTAAAGGTCAAGGCCGAGCAGGAGAAGGTCGGCCGGTCTCTGGTCTCCCAGACCGGAAAAAAGGTGAGTGATGACATAGATGGAATCGTCGAAAGTATTTGCCCTGAAGAAAATGTACAGAAAGTCAACCATGAGGAAGACCAGGATCAGCTGGAAGGCGGTTCTTACAACCGGGACCCTGTGGAAACCGAGGGCATTGACGATTTTCAGTTTCATGTCGTGAAAGACGTAGGAGACAATGAGAAGTATTCCGTGGAGTCCGCCCCAGATGACGAATTTCCAGTCCGCCCCGTGCCAGAGCCCGCTCACCACAAAGGTGACGAAAAGATTAAAATATTTCTTGAAGGTCGATACCCTGCTCCCCCCCAGGGGAATGTACAGGTAGTCCCTGAACCATGTCGAAAGCGAGATGTGCCAGCGGTGCCAGTAATCGCGTATTGTTTTCGCGTGATAGGGGCGCTCGAAATTCTTCATGAAGTCGAACCCCAGCACTTTTCCCGCTCCTATGGCGATGTCGGAATAGCCTGAAAAATCGCAGTAGAGCTGGAAGGCATAGAGCAGGGTGGCGAAAATCAGCGGGAGCCCGGTATATGAGTGGGGATTGTTATACACGGTGTCCACGAGAATCGATATCCTGTCCGCGATCACGAGCTTTTTAAAAAACCCCCAGGTCATGAGCCCGACCCCGTACATGGATTTTCTGTAATCGAAATCCCCGGGCGCGGTAAGCTGATGCATCAGGTTCGTGGACCGGTCTATGGGGCCTGCCACGAGCTGGGGAAAGAAGGAGACAAAAAGGGCGTACACCGGGAAATTCTTTTCCGGCGCCACGGCGCCCCTGTACACGTCGATGGTGTATCCCACTGCCTTGAAGGTGTAGAACGAAATTCCCAGGGGGAGGAGAATCCTGAAGTCCGGGACATGCAATCCGATGCTGAAATATTCGGTGATCGCGTTCACCGTGTGTCCGAGAAAATTAGCGTATTTATAGAAACCGAGGATACCAATGTTTATCAGTATATTGATCGCCAGCCATGCCCGTTTCCTGAAAACCGTGGGGGCCGATGAGATCAGGATGGCCCCGAAATAGGTGACCAGGGTGGATATGAACAGCAAAAGACCGTATTTGATCTCCCATGTCATGTAAAACGCATAACTGCAAACGAGAAGAAGAAGTATCCTGAAACGATGCGGAAGAAGGAAATTAACGGATACTATGCAGATAAAGAATACCAGAAAAGTGAGCGAATCGAATGCCATGAAATCCCGTTTCTCTGTAGATTTTTGTAATCCTCATAGTTTTAGATTTGAATTGACCGATGCTGTCAACCCAATTTTTCCGGTGTAACGACCTGTTCGCCATCTGATCAGATTTTTCCGCCGCCGGGCAACTCCTGGCCGGAAACGGGTTGACGAAAACCAAATTTGCTGACACTGTTCGTGGAAAAACAGGAACAGATGCGATGACACCCATTTCATTCCGAAAAAGAATCGAGGCCTTTCTTGAACGCCGATATCCGGCCGTCATCATTTTTACGGTCACTATTGCATCATTTCTCAGGTCACCGGGCCTTTTCATCAGGCCGCGGTTCTGGGCAGAGGAAGGGGCCGTCTACTTCAGGGACGCGCTCACAACACCGGCCTTTCCCGGCCTGTTCATTCCGAAAATGGGGTATCTGTCTCTTTTCAACAACATCGTTTCTGAAATCGCCACTCTTGTCCCGCTTACTCTGGCGCCGGCTGTGGCCACCGCCGGCGCCTTCGCGCTATTTATGTATCTTTTTTTACTGGTAATCCTTCATGACGCCGAGGAACTGGCCCAGGCAAAGACCAAAATAATCGCCTCGCTGGCGCTTCTGTTGGCATTCCCGTCCCATGAGGTCTGGATGAACACGATAAACAGCCAGTTCGTTCTCGCGGTCGGGGCGGCCCTGGTCCTGGCGTCGCCTCTCAGGAGCAGGCGGTTTTTTTTGATGGGCCTTGTTTTTTCCACAATCGCGGCGTTAACCGGCCCGGTGTCGATTTTCCTGACGCCGCTTTTTGCGGTGAAGGCGCTGTATAATCGAAGCAGAAGGGCCGTGTGTCTGGCTGCTGTCTATTGCGCCGGCGCGGGAATCCAGTTCCTTCTTTTCCTGACCGCGGGCGGGCCGCCAAGGGGAGGGCACTATCTTCCCGCCTTTGCGATGACGCTGGCGTACCGCCTTTTCATCGTCCCCTTTCTCGGGCCCTTTGCCTCCCGAAGCGCGGCGCAGCTGCTTGGCCCGCCGTCCCCGGGAGCAGTCGCGGTATTCTGCATCTCTGTGTGCGCCGTACTTGCCCTGCTGGCGTATATTTTCATCACGCGCCGGTCCGCTTTCCTCGTTGCGCTGATTTCCGCGTCGGGCCTGCTGGCGATCCTTTCACTGTACGGAGCCATCGCCAACAGTGATCCATGGTACTACATGAACGTGTACATCGGCGGCCGTTACTTTTACGGACCGGTCGCTCTCCTGGGGATTTCCCTGACTGCTGCGCTCTTCACGCAGAGCACACGTGGGGGGGGCGTCCCCTTTTATCTTTCAACTGCGCTGGTGGCGATATTTCTATTCTGGGGGGCGGTGGATTTTTTCAAACCCTACAACTATTTTTATCGAGGCCCCGATTGGCGGGTTGAGATCGCCCGCTTTAACGCGATAGGCTCGTGCCAGCCGCGGATATGGCCCTATGGATGGAGCGTCGACCTCCCCCAGGAGGCGCGGACGGGGGTCAGAGCCTCCCCTGTGTCCTTTATGCTGGGGCACGGGATCCGCTGTGACGGCGACGATGAGGCCGCAAAAGGCGGCTATCCCGTTAAGATCGGCGCAGTCTGGCCGGTGCAGGCGCCTCTGCCGTCACAACAATACCTCGAGTTCAGCCTTAAGGGAGGAAGCGAATACGCCCTTGAGTTCCTTGACGATCTGGGGCGTCCGGTCGACGGGATGACGGTGGAATCACCCCTGCCTGACCGGAGCCTTTATGTGTTCATCTATCCGCTGAAGAATTTCAGCGGCCCGGAACGGTGGCGCGCCGTACGGATACGCACGATTCGGGGCGACGGGCCGCTGGAGCCGGAGCATTTAGCGTACTGGTGATGTCCGGTGGGCGGTGTTCCAGGGCAATTACACAAAAACGAATTTCTTGTCGAGATTGTATTTGATAAGGTATCCGATTGAGAGGCCCACCAGGGCCCCGATGAATTTCGCGCTTTCAAAGGGGAAGAGGTGGTGGAAGAGCAGTTCGGTGCCCCAGAAAATCAGCGTGGTGATCACCCCCATGAACGAGTAGAGGATGAATTTGCGGAAATCCTCTCCCGTGGTTTCCGTCCTGTGGTAAAAAATGAAGTTTTTGTCCAGGATGTATTTTACCAGAAGACCGGTGCCGGTGCCCATGGCCATGGCGAGATAGAGTCCCAGGGGACCGTCATATACCCTTAAACTTGCGTACTGGGTGCCGATATTGACGGCAGTGGCCGCCGTGGCAAAGAGAATGTATTTTACTGTCAGGGCTATCACAGGTAGATTATAATCCAGAACGAGATGATCCAGCAGGCCAGAATGAGCTGGATGAGCCTGTCTTTAATGAGAACAAGCGTGGGGGATCCGCTTTTTTTGTCAACCAGGGTTATCTGCAGATACCGCATGATTCCCAGGACGACCCAGAGCACGGTGATGTAGAGCTTGTCGCTGTGGACCCGCCGCATTACATCCGACGAAATGGTGTACATGATGTAGGCGACGATGGTCACCGAAGCCATGATGATCATGGCGCTGTCGATGAACTCCTTGTTGTAGCCGTCAATGGCCTTTCTCGTCTTTTCCCCCTGTTCGTAGAACACCAGGAGCTCGTCGCGTCGTTTCGCCAGCCCCAGGAAAAACGCGAGCAGAAACGTCATCAGTATGATCCACATCGAGAGCGCGACGCCGGACGACTCGGAACCCACGAAGAGCCGCAGTATGAATCCGACGGCGATTACCGTGATGTCCAGAATCGCGTGGTGCTTAAGCCAGAGCGTATAGACGGCGTTAATCGCCACATATCCCAGAAGGAGAAGGGCGATCGGCGCGCCGATAAACAGGGAAAGCGAGATCGACGCGGCAAGCAGAAGAATCATGATGGCGACGGCCTTTCCAACGGGCACTGCACCTGAAGCAAGTGGGCGCGATTTTTTTACCGGGTGCCTGCGGTCGTCTTCAATGTCCCTGATATCGTTGAAAATGTACACCGCGCTGGCGGTGCCGCAGAAGGCGAGGAACGCCGCCGCGGTGTATATCATAAGATGGGTGTCGTACATTTTGAGGCCGAAAAACAGCGGCAGGAATATGAACAGGTTTTTCAGATACTGGTGCGGCCTCAACAACCCAAGGTAACTTCCGATCATAGCGTTTTTCTCCATCGGTATATGCCTATGTCCGCCATTTCAAGCATCTCCCTGTCTCCTCCGCTGTTGCCGTAGGCGTACACTTTTTCAAAGGAAGAGAGATCGAATTGTTTCTTTATGCGCGATACTTTTTCGCTTCCCCTGCAGTTCTTTGATGCGAATTTACCGGTAATACGCCCCTCTTTCACCTCCAGGCGGGTGGCGATCAGGCCGAAACCCATTTTTTCGCACCACGGAGCGATCCAGTTTTCAGGGGACGCCGATACCACCACGATGCTGTCATTTCTGGACCGGTGCCACTCCAGGGCCAGGGCCGCTTCCTCCCGGATCATGCGGGGGATTCTGGATTCCGCGTACCGGCGGGAGAGTTCGTTGAAGTCCCCGGCGTCCGTCCCTCCGAAGAACGCGGCGATCACCCGTTCCTTCGCCTCCTGGTTCGGCATTTTTTTCATCAGAAACCGGAAAATCACCGGGATGAGCGCCGCTGACTTCAGGGCGAAACGGAACGGGCCGGCCGAAAACAGGAGAAATCCGAAAAAGCTGTCCTGTTTCGTAATGGTCCCGTCAAAATCAAAGAATGCTATATCCATCGGGCAGGTCGTGTTTCAGTACCTGTCGAAGAGACGGCCCCAGGGGCTTGTTTTCTTCCAGTTCTCGAAGACCTTTTTCCCCTTCATGTTCCACCAGAGCTTGTCGTGGTACACGCCTGAGGCGAGGATGAACACGTTGACCAGGGGCGTATGGAACATCATTTTCTGCAATGACTTCAGCGGTCCAAACCAGAAAAGATCGCCCCCCATGCTCGCCAGGTTGTCGCCGACAGTGAAGTTGAAGTTCACCTTCCTTACATCCTCGCCGACAACATTAATGTTTTCCGGCCTGCCGTTGCCGAGGCCCTCCTCGTCGGCCAGCCTGATGTAATCGAGCTTCATCGGGTCGAAACCCATCATCTTCGCCGCCACCGCGTCTATGGCAACCTGGTCCGCGCTTGCCAGGATGTAATCCGCCTGAACCGGCCTGAGCGTCCTGGGCCCGGGGCCGTCGCCGGCGGTTGTGCCGTCCATGACCGCGAAAATGCCGGTGTGGATCTCCTTCTGTATTTTCAGAAGGTCCACCAGGGTCTCATGGATCCAGGAATGGGTGTAGTGCCGCCTCGTGTTGAGCAGGCCGCCGAAGGCGTTTTTCATGGCCCCGGTGGTCTGGGTGTAAATGTGGCATTTCATGGTGGGGAGATGGACGATGTTTTTTCCCATGAAATAATCGGGGATCCGAATCCCCTCGGGATAAATCCTGTCAAGCACACGCATCTTTGCCTTGGGCCTGTACAGGACCCATTTCATGTCGTTTTCACTGAAATTGAATTTCACCGGGATGGAGTGCTCACGGAACACCACGTCGAACTTGTTCATCTTCTCCCCGAATTCCGCCTTGGTGACCACGGTCTTGTTCTCAACCGCCACAATGTCCTTGAACCCTGATTTCTTCAAGGCCAGAATCGTCCCTTCGAGCTGCCACGGGGTGGAGTTGGCGCCGGGCATGGGGAGGTGCCACGATATGTTGTCCTTGAGAATCGTGACCGCCTTTTTGTCCATGGCCTTGTCAATTCCCGCCTTTTTCAGCAGATTCCCGTAGTCTTTCACCACCGTTTCCGGTGTGGTTTTATATACAGCCACTATCGATTTTTTTTTCATCTCTGTTTTTCTCCTGAAATTTATAGGTCTTTCGAAAGTCCCAGAAGGATCGATCCGAGCGTGACAAAGGCGATTCCCGCCCATCGCAGGGGAGTGACCTTCTCCTGCAGAAAGAGGACCGAGAGAATCGCGGTGACCACATATCCGACGCTCACAAAGGGCCTGGCAAAACTCAAATCGAACCGCGTGAGCACGCGGAACCAGATGAGGAAGCTGAACCCGTAACATAAGGCTCCCGCCCAGGCGTGATAGTTGACCGCCAGGGACATATAGAAGCCGAACAGCGCTCCCGCACGGTTTTCCTGCATCGAGGCGATTTTCAAAAACAACTGTCCAAAGGCCCCGAGGACGATCGATAAAAACAACCAGAACATGTCTTTCATCCGACTTTATCCGCCCTAACAATGTACCATAGAGGTCTGGAAACGTAAAGTTAAAAAAATCCACAGTCCCTTCAACTCTTTTTTTCTTGATTAATGGCTGATCGCGGATATCATCCACAGTGTCCCGGACAGATTATAGAGGAGGTGATTATTGTGTCCAGGAGAATGATTCCGATGTTAATGCTGCTGGCAGCCTGCTGCTTCCTCGAATCCCGGGGAGTCGCTGAAAATGAGGGGAGGGGGGAAACCGTTCAATCAGGAAAAGAGGTGATCGGATACGGCATTCTGAAGCGCCTCCCGGGTCTCTGGAGCGGTCCGGTGTCCTCCACCACCCCGGCCGGCAGTTTCGACAGCTGGTACGTGGATTTTAGGCCGGTGTCCGCGGGGCAGGTGTCCCAGTACTCGACGCTTGATGCGGACACGGTGAACTATATCAGTTTTTTTATCGTGAAGCACGGCGGCGCGCTGAAGGTGGCCATGCGGACAGAGGGGGTTTTCCAGAACAAGGGGTGCGTGACCTATGAGGTTGTCGACGAGGTGAGGGAAGAGGACGGGTTCTATAAATTTTCGGATTTTCAGTCCGGCAGGGACCGGGCCTATACCGAATTTACCTTTGACGATGACGGGCTGCTGATGGAGGTGTACACCAATAAATTCAACAGGGTCAGGCCGCTTCAGCTCCATTCCCGGTGGAGGGCGAAGCTGGGCGACCGCGCCGCGGCGGCGGAATCGATATCCCGGCTCGGTTTCCCGAAACCTGCAGCGGTAAAGGATTTCTCCGATGTGTTCAAGGGAATGTCTGAAAGCATTTTCTTCACATTTGAGAACGACCCCTACAGCTCGAAATCCCAGCCCTATGTGGGGACCGTGACCGTGAATATCGATATCGATCCAAAATTGAAAACTTCCTCCTCGGACGAGCTCTTTCTTCTTTTAACAACCCGGAGCCTTTTTGACGGAATCAGGTATAAGAGCGAAAATTTAAAATACATATCGCGGTATGTGTTCCTTCCGGCGAACACCAGGACCTATACCTTTAAAAACATACATCCGGGGAAATACTTTCTCTACTCCTACAGCGACAGAGACAACGATAAAAAACACCGGCGGGGCGATTATATGAGCTCGAATATACAGCACAGTTTTGACCTGAAGGCAAAGGGGAGCGTCACGGTTGATACGAAGATCGATTATGTCATTCCTTAGCGCCGGCTCGGTTATCTAACGGTCTTGCGTGTTCCGGGTCATGGAACATCTTATTAAATACGGAGGAAATCATGAAAAAAGTGTCAATTCAGGAGATTGAGGAGGCTCTGACCCCCCAGACTGTCAGGACCTTCCAGATCATTCATTTAAGCATCATGTCGGGAGTGTCTTTTTTTCTGGTCATCGTCCTGTACATGTTTTTTTCCAGGGCAGAAGCGGGCGCGATTGCCGATGGGGACCTCGAATTCATAAAGGTGATGACACTGGTTCACGCGGTCTTGTTTGCGGTTGGTTACCTCGCTTCACAATATGTTTACAAAAGATTCTTGTCTCAGGAAAGGATTGAGTCAATCGCCGGGAAGGGGGCGGAGGGCGGATCGGGTACAGCGGAATTGTATATCGGGATTGTCAGGTCCGCGAAGATTCTCGCCATCGCCCTGATGGAGGCTCCGGTATTTTTCGGGCTCATTGTCTGTTATCTGGGCGTCATGAACAGCGTGCTGGACCGCCATTCCATCTACTGGATCAATCTCCTTTCGTATCCGGCATTCATGTACCTGATGAGCGGGGATTTTCCGACACGGGAGAAGCTGCTCGCCATTTTCAAAAACGAGATGAGATATCTGG
Organism: Spirochaetota bacterium; assembly: GCA_041737965.1. Classification (GTDB taxonomy): domain Bacteria; phylum Spirochaetota; class UBA4802; order UBA4802; family UBA5550; genus JAFGJK01. The sequence goes on from JBGSQT010000005.1 coordinate 117,243, forward strand.
CGGCGTAATAAAATAATAAGACTTTCCTCTGATTATACCGGCCGAAGCTCGTGATGTGCGGGAATCCGACGTTTTCATAGACGGATTCCCGCTTTCGCAGGAATAACTCAACATTTCGCGCGGTACTGCCTGAAAAAACATGTTCGCAAAAAAATCAAATTTTTTAAGAATTTTGCTTGACCTTATAGATAACATTTGTTATTTAAAATAACATAGATTATGTAACGGGTGTTATCAATGCCACCAAAAATAAGTTTTACCAGAGACGAAATAATAAAAGCCGCCCTCGATCTAATACGGGAGCAGGGGTCAGAGCACTTTACCGCAAGAGCTGTCGCCCTTTCCATGGGAGGCTCAACTCAGCCGCTGTACCGGGAATTCGGCACCATCGAACGCCTCGAAGAGGCCGTGATTGAGGCCGCTCAGGAGATCGCTGCCCGGCATATGATTGATTACGAGTATGAAGGACGGAATTTTCTTTCCATAGGCCTGGGTTTCCTGGATTTTGCGATACGGGAGCCGCAGCTGTACCGGCTGTTGTTCCTGTCCGGAAAAAGGAAATTTCACTTCGATTACACCCGGCCCCCCTACAATACTATTTACGAAAAGATGAAACTGGACCCGGAGCTTTCGGGCATGGAAAATGAAGTGCTGGTGAAGCTGTTTCATGACATGGCCGTCTATTCCCACGGTCTCTGCAGCGCGGGACTCATGAGGCCCGGGGGCTTCACCGTGGAGGAATATCTGCCCCTCCTCATGGACATGGGCAAGAGGCTTATCGTGTTCGAGGTCCTCTTAAGGGACGGTATCATTAATGAAGAATTGTTACGAAGGAGGTTCAAGCATGAACATCGCAATACTTAACGGGAGTCCGAAAAAGGATGTCAGCGTCACCATGCAGTTCATCAAGTTTCTGGAACTTTCGTTTCCGGAGCACAATTTCCGCTACGTGCACGCGTCGCACTACTGCGGTAAAATGGAAAAGGATGAAAAATACTTCGACGGGGTCATGGATGTCATTGCGCAGGCGGACGCGGTCCTCTGGGCCTTTCCGCTGTATTATCTCCTGGTGCAGTCGCAGTACAAGCGGTTTATCGAGCTGATATTCGAGCGCGGCAGAATGGAAGTGTTTCGTGACAAATACGCGGCCGCGCTCAGCACCTCCATACATTTTTTCGACCACACGGCGCACAACTACATCAGGGGGATCTGCGATGACATGGAGATGCGGTATGTGGATTTTTTCCCGGCCAAAATGCACGACCTCAACAGCGGCGATAAGAGGAAGGCGCTGATATATTTTTTCACCCGCTTCATTTCCCATGCCCAGCGGAACCTCCCGGCGGAACGGGCCTTCAGCCCTCTGCGGGACCATGATTTCAAATATGTGCCGGGGGCGATGGAAACCGCAACCGGTACAGTCGGAGGGAAGGCCGCGGTGGTGGCGGTGTACGACCATGACCGCCCCAATGTCGAAACCCTCGCGCGGCGCATGGCGTCGCAGTTCAGCCGTTGCGAGCTCGTCGATGTGGGGTCCCTGAAAATGGGGCACTGCCTGGGATGCCTGAAATGCGGCTTCGACAACCGGTGCGCCTACGACGGGAAGGACGAGTTCATACCGGTACTGAAAGAGCGGATACTCACCGCGGATATCATCGTCTTCGCCCTTGGGATGAAGGACCGTTATTTCACCCACACCTGGCAGAGGTATCTGGAGAGAAATTTCGTGAACACACACATGCCGGTGCTGAAGGGAAAGCAGGTGGCCTTTCTGGTAAGCGGCCCCCTGTCCCAGAACGCCAACGCCAGGGAGATACTGCAGGGGTACGCGGAAACAATGGGGGCACACCTCGTGTCAATACTGAGCGACGAGACCCGCGATTCCGAGAAGATCGACGCCATGATCTGTTCGCTTGCCGAGGACATGGAGCGGGGGGCTCGGGAGATGGTCGTGCGGCCGCACACTTTTCTCGGCGACGGCGGCAAGAAGATTTTTCGCGACGATATCGCGGGCGGTCTCCGGTTTGTGTTCCAGGGCGATCACCGGTACTATAAAAAGCACGGCATGTACGATTTCCCGCACAAGAAGAGGGGCATGGCGGTGCTGATCAGCGCGCTTATTCTGCTGTCGAAGCTTCCCTTTTTACGCAAGCGCGTCAGGGACAACATGAAGACCATGATGCTGAAACCTTACGAGCGTGTGCTCGCGAACGTGGAGCCGGTCAGGGCAGGATGACCCTGCATCTACGCGCTTAATGAGAGAGCCCCTGAACCGGGGGCGATCAATTCGGCGGTTTTCCGGCCACGCTCAAATCGAGTCGGGGCCGTGATTTTCGGACACTACTGTTCGGCGTCAAGGGGACTGGCATCATCCGATAACCACCTGTTTTCGTCCCACCGGTACCACTCCAGCGGGCGGAACCTGTACTTGTAGGACATGCTCCGGTTGAGCGCGATGTAATAGCCGAGATAATAATACTTCAGACGCAGAGACGCCGCGAATTCCGTCTCCCTGATCACGCTCAGAACGCCGGGACTTAGGCGCCCGTATTCGGGGCGGAACACAAAGTAAACGCTGCTGAGCGCGTCATGGGAATGGTCGAGGAAACCGGCCGCGAAGAGTTTTCCGTCCAGATAATACTCAGACTGCAGAGAGGGGCATGACTGGACGTAAAACGTGTGTATGAACTCGTCCCTGTCCGTAACGCGGCCGAAACGGGACAGGGAATGCTCGCGGTACACGTCGTATATCTCCTCGTTGAATATCAACGGCGAAATTCTCGTTTCCACCGATTCGGCGAGCCGCATGACCCGGCGCTGGCTTTTTACTGGTTTAAACGACCCGGCCAGGACGCGCACCGGAACGCACCGTCTGCAGCCGCCGCACCTCGGTAGAAAATAATAGGTGCTGAATTTTCTCCATCCCTTTGACAGGAGCCCGTCAAGCTCATGGCCGGACAGATCGAATGCGAAAAAGTATTCAAACCTCGCGTCGCGGTCATTGAAGTAGGGGCACGGCGCCGGAGCGCCCAGCTGGGTTTCCCTGAGAATTATCATTGGCGCAATTCGATCGAGTGACGGCTGACGGGTCGTGTAAGCATCAATCTCGTACCGTTCCGTAAATAGATGTTAGATCTCATTTTCACCGCGATTTTCGTGACAGTCAACCCATAATTGAGTTGTTGGGAAAGCTCTCGGCGCATATTGACCCCGACAAGCATATAGATTTAAAGGGAAATGCCAGCCGGATATATCTCATTAAAAAATTGAAGATTTTTTACCCCCGCGGTAAATTGTCTTGACATAAACAGCAATTTTTATCAAATTTATTAATATTATAAAAAAAGATACAGTATTAGGAGAAAAAATTGATGAAAAGGATAGTTTTTATAACTCTGGGAATAATAATAATGTCTTCTATGTCTATTTTTGCCCAGCAAAAACAAAAAGCCATTAGAGATGTTGAACCGGCGAAGACAAAAACAGAGGTTGTGAAGACAACTGTTCAGTCTACTGAGGTTTTAAGCCCTTTTTATACACGAACTGCGAAAACTTTTACCGACAGGCAGATTCGATGGGTAAACAGTGATTGTCTTTTCGAGTTAAATTCAAAGGACATAGGCGGGACAGGACTTCATCATATTGAATATGCGATAGATGACGACCCATATCAGAAATATACGACAGCTTTCAAATTGGAAAAGGAAGGAAACAGAATAATTCGATTCAAAGGTATAGACAACAGCAGAAACGTTGAAAAAGCGGTACTGTACCAGGTATATGTTGACAATACTCCGCCGGCTGTTTCTGTCGCAACTGACAGGGAACTGTACAAACCGGGGGATTACCTCTATACGTCAAATAAAACAAAATTCTACATAGCAGCGCGAGACGATGAATCAGGGTCGGGCGTTAATCAGACATACGCGGGCGTCTCGATTGACAAAATGACTGCAAGAGGAACGGGAATAAGCTCTGAAACAAATTTCTTTAAAGTTGCTGACGGAGTTGAAGGTTTGCATGAGTTCTATTTTACCGCAGTTGACAATGTAGGCAACATGGCGCATATTCAGAAATACAACATCATCGTTGATAATACGCCCCCCATTGTGGATATAGACAAAACAACCTGGATCAATATTACCGCAGAGGGTATGGTAAACGACAAGGACCTGCAGATCAGCAAAGACGCCACTTTGATTGTACCTGATCCCGCGGGCGGGCCGAATTCCTATTTCGTCAACGGAAATTATCAGATAGGATTCAAGGCGGTTGATCCCAGAATCGGACCGCTGGACGGATCGGGTGTGTCGGCCATTTATGTAAAAGTCAATGATGAAAATTTCATCAAATACAGGGGCCCCATCCGTTTTGAAAGAAACAATACCTACAAAATAATCGTCAAAGCGGAAGACAATGCGGGTAATCTGTCAGATGAAATTACCTACAACTTCAACCTTGACTTTATAAGTCCGTCATCCAACATCATTATCAAGAATACTTCTGGACAGAGAGTTGAATAATTGACTGAGTAGACTATTATAAAGAGTGTTTTGAAATCCCGGCCATCAAGGCCGGGATTTTTTTAATTTACCCGGGTGCAATGTTCCTGCATAACGTTAGATTCCAGTATGCACCTTGGAGATGAGACATCCCCCTCTATTCCACACAATATTCAGAAGTTGCGATGAGCATTTGACACCGCGATTATGCAGTACACGATTCCCTGTTTGACCGATGTTGGCGAATAGTTGCGAAAAAAGAACTTGATTTCGGACTAATACCGGCGCATTATGCATGGATCAGATTGGCCGATGACCAGAGATTAGTATGACAGAAAATAAAGTTATCGAAAATAAAACAATAATTCAGCATATCAATGAAAAATTGCTGTTAAAACCCATGTCCATACAATTGCCGCAGGTCGGCACCAAACAATGCAAAATAATGAAAGCCGATATCGAAGGAATAGGTATTTATTTCGAAAATTTTTTCCCCCCAGGGGGGAGATTTCTCATAACAGGGTTTGTTGATGAAAGCACGATTGAACTTGAAATTGAAGTGAAAGAACTGATTCAGGAATCATTTTTTCTGTGCAACGCCACGTATCTGAGAATATCATCCCAAAGACGATCCGAACCGCGATATTTAATCCAGGATGCCGCTGAATTTTATATTCGAAAAATATCCATTTCAAGAACAGACATCAAGATAGACAGAGACCATGTCCCGATATCTTTTGAAATCATTATGGCGCGATATCAAAAGGAAAAAAGTTTTCTTGGCGATGAAGTCATAATCCAGCCGTTTAAGACGAATTCTATTTTATATCAAGAAGTAAAAAAAACCGGGAAAAGTGTGTATGTTGAGGATCTGAGAAATGACGCATCCCAGAATAAGGATGATGCCAATGAAGACATTATTTCTTTAAAAAATTTTTATGGGTATAAGTATGAGATAGAAAAAAAATCTTTAATCGATAAAAATATAATCAGTTTTATTATTTGTCCGCTATTCGCCAATGTGTCCAATGAGTACTGGATTCCAATCGGATATATTGAGGTACGATCCAAAACTCCTTTAGACATGACAAAGCTGATGGAAATAAAAACCTTGTCATTTGAAATACTGAACACATTTTTAGACATGTCGGTGGTGAGTTTCAAGGAAAGAATACGGGTGCTCGACGTATCAAAAAGCGGTTTGAGTGTCGAGATATCGCATCCTGAGTTGATCACCATGATGCTTCATAGGGATCAATTCAATTTTGAAATTATAATACGGCACCAAGCCCCTATAACCATGAAAGGATTGATTTGCTCAAAAAAACAGATAAGCGATAAAAAAATGAATATTGGAGTGAAAATAATAGGCCTCACCGAAAGGCCCGAGCAGTTTAAACGGTATTTAGAGTATATCGCAATGCTTGAAAAATCAAACAAGCCAGCCACCCAGTAAGCTCCGTATCCGGTATGAGGGTAATCATGAATTATACGTGCGATAACTCCACATCACAACGGTTTTCCGACGCGACCCTGTTATGAAAGAAAAAATTCGAATCTCGTCGCTCCACAAGTCCTTCGGCACCAAAAAGGTCCTTGACGGCGTGGATATTTCTGTGGACGAGGGGGCCATCGTCTGCATAGTCGGAAAAAGCGGCTCCGGAAAATCGGTCATAATGAAGCACCTGGTGGGAATTCTCCGGCCCGACGGGGGGGCGATTTTTGTCGGCGGCGTCAACTACACCGAGGCGGATGAGAAAGTACGGCTTGAAATAGAGTCGATGTACGGAATACTTTTTCAGGGCGCCGCCCTTTTTGATTCCATGAACGTGTTCGACAACGTGGCCTTCGGACTCAGGAGAAAGAGGATGAAGGAGGAGGATATCCGGGTTCTGGTCCCGGAAATGCTCGCCCAGGTGGGGCTCGCCGCAGTGGAGGAGAAGATGCCATCTGAGCTTTCAGGGGGCATGCAGAAACGCGTGGGCCTTGCCAGGTCCCTTGCGATGCGGCCCTCGATAATGATTTACGACGAGCCGACCACCGGTGTCGACCCGATTACCGCGGGTGCGGTGGACAGGCTGATCGTCAAGACCAGGGACACCTTCGGAGTCACCTCCATCGTGGTGACCCATGACATGAAGCTGGCTGAAAGGATCGGCGACAGGGTATTCATGCTCCTCGACGGAAAAATAATATTCAGCGGGACTCCCCGGGAGTTCGCCGGAACGGAGGACCCCTATGTTCGGCAGTTCGTGGAGGGGAGGGCCAATGGGCCGATTAAGGTTTCGTGATGTAATCGCCCCCGTGGCGGCACTGTTCCTGGCGCTTTCGGCTCCGGGGTGCGGCGAGGGGAGGTCTCCGTATGTGGGAACAATCAAACCAGGCGAGCACCCGTGGCTCAAGGGGAAAAAAATTTTCATTGATCCCGGTCATGGAGGGAAGGGAGGCGATGATCCATTCAGGAGAGGGCCTCACGGCGTCACCGAGGAGGAGGCGAACCTCAGGGTGTCGCTCATTCTGCAGGAGATGCTGGAGGGCGCCGGCGCGATAGTGGGGATGAGCCGGCGGGATGACGAGGACGTCCCGCTGGATGAAAGGGCGAGGATGGCGGCGGAGTTCGGCCCGCACCTGCTCTTGAGCGTTCACCATAACGGTTCAATGCGCAGGGCCGACGGAGTGAACTATTCTTCGGTGCTTTACTGGGGCACCGCGGAGGTCAATCCCGCCGGACATGATCTCGCCGCGATACTTTCCGGTGAGCTGGAAAAAGTAACCGGCGTGAAAGGGGCGGTCTATTCTGATTTCGCCATTTTCGGAGAAACGGGGACAAGGATACTCAGGAGGACCAGGGACCTGTGCCCCGGCGTAATCGGCGAGGGGGGATTTTTTTCCGATGAGGCCCACGCCCGGAAACTCAAGGACCTTCATTATCTCGAAGACGAGGCGGGAGCGTATTTTCTGGCGGTATCGAAGTATCTGCATTGGGGAATCCCAACCGGGGAAATCGCGGTGTCATGCGCGCTCGACAAGGGATGCCTCCAGAAAAATTGTATTGCGTCGAGGAGCCCGCTGGTTGCGCTGGTGCTGAAAAGCGGCAACGAAAACGAGGAGATAGACGAATCGTCCCTTTCCGTGACCCTGGACGGGCTCCCTGTGCGGCACAAAAAAATATGCAGGGGTACGTTTGCGGTCGATTACGGGAAGGAGCTCTATCCGGGCACCCACCGTGTGAGGTTCAGTTTCAGGAACCTTCGCAGGCAGAACAGCATGGTACTCGGCGCCGATATTTCGGTGAGGGTAAAAAAAGGAGATTACCGCACCCTTACGGAAAACGGAACCAGGCTCGTCGCACGTCGCTCTACTGCGAGGGAAGGCCTTCTGATGCTTCTCGCCGCACGATCAATGGGGCCGACAGACCCCGGCGGGGACAGATTGATGCTGGCGATATCAAACGGTTTCGCCGTCGTCGGCGAACGTGCCATGGCCGATTACTATTCCGAGGCGCGAAGTTGTTTTTATCCCGGCAAAACAGCCGGGGGAACCCGCGGCCGCTGTAGTTTTTTTCCGAGAACCCACATGGGGAAGAGCGTTACGGTGCGCGACGGCGTTGACATTTGCGGAGCCTGCGCTCTGAAATGCCGGTGATATTTTTTTTATAGACATATACAACGCATCCTAATACCTTGTGACCCACAAAATATTGATCAAGGAGTTATTAATGAAATCTTATGCACATAGTACCGGGACCTATATAGGAAAAGGCGGTATTGAGATTTTTTTCCAGAGTTGGACCGTACCGTCTCCAAGAGGCATTCTGGTGGCGGCGCACGGCGTTGGCGAACATTCTGGAAGATACGGAAATATACTGAAAGCGCTTGAAGGGACGAATATATCGGTGTACGCGAACGACCATAGAGGCCACGGAAAATCCGGGGGGAAAAGAGGACACGTCAATTCGTTTATGGAATACGTCTATGACCTGAAACTGTTTATTGATTTTATCAGGGAGGAGCACGGAAATGTTCCTTTAATACTTATGGGCCACAGCATGGGAGGCGCGATCGCATTTAAATACGCGCTGACGTATCCGGAAGACATGAAAGCGCTCATTCTCTCGTCACCGGGTCTCATCCCGGCGGTGGAAGTGCCGGCATGGAAAATCGCCATGGGGAAATTCTTTTCGAAATACATTCCTTCCCTTTCGATGTCAACGGGCCTTGACGCGAACCAGCTCAGCCACGATCGCGATGTCGTTGAGGCCTACATCAACGATCCAATGGTTCACGACAAAGTGTCTGCGAGATGGTATACGGAATTCGTCTCCACCGGGCAGGAATGCCTCTCAAGGGCAAAGGAACTTAAAATGCCGCTTCTGGTGTTTCACGGGAAGGACGACTCGATCGTCGACTACAAAGGGAGCGCCATGACTTTCAACAGCGCCGGATCCCGCGACAAGACATTGCGCGTGTTCGACGGCCTTTACCATGAGACCATGAATGAAGTGAAGAATGAGAGGGAAAAAGTCCTTGATACGGTGAAACAATGGATACTTAAGACCCTTGGCGGAAGGAAAGCCGCGGCAAAACCAGACGCCAGATCTGCCGGTTCCAGGAAGGGAAAATCCAAGGGCCCGGTCAACAAGGCGGTAAAGAAGAAGGCCGCAAAAAAGCCGGGTGTTAAAAAGGCAGATACGAAGAAGAAAGCGGCGCCGAAAGCGGCGGTGAAACCAAAGAAAACGAAAACGGCGGCCAGAAAAAAAAGCAAGTGACAGCAAAAAAGCGGGGTATATGCCCCGCTTTTTTTTATAACAGCATTGTTCCGCCGGAATCGGCTTTACGAAAAAATATAGGTTTCGATGACGTTCTTTCCCCGTTCTTTCGCTTTCTGGAGCGCAAGCTCCGCGCGTCGAATTAGGGAATCCAGAATGAGGTCGTTCATCAGATTGCTGTCGGCATGACTGCTTGATGACACATCAACCGGATTCAGCTCGGAAATTCCCATGGCTGCGGTGACGGAAATTTTTTTCGAATTCATCGTCACCGGTTTTCCCGAAATGGAAGAGAGCATCCGTTCCCCCACCTTGCGCGCGTTATCGATTCCGGTATCCGGCAGGATAAGCAGAAAGTCGGAGATCCCCACTCGACCGAGCTTGTCATAGGGGCGGCAGGACTTCTGGAGGCGCCTGCTTGTTTCGGTAAGGATCTGGTCGCCGGCGTCGGAACCGAAAATATCTGATTGTTCCTTGAAGTTCGTAATGGTCACCATTATCGCCGATACGAATTTTTTTTCTCTCGAAGCCCGCATCATCTCCTTTAAGGATTCGTCCAGAAGGGATCTCCTGTTCAGCAGGTTGGTGTGCGGGTCCTCCTTGGCGAACTTTATCATCTCTCTACGGAATTTCTTTACCTGATCTTCGAGTTTGATGGTGTTTTTTGCGATCTGCATCCTGAGCAGGAGTTCGTCCTTGCCGAATGGCCTGAACACCACATCATTGGCTCCGGCGTCGATTGCGTCGAAGAGGTGGCTCTGTTTTTCCCTGTCGGTGATGATGATGATGTAGAGGTATTTGGTGTGTTTTATTCTTTTTATCCGTTTGCAGATGCTGACGACGTCGAAATCGGCTTTTGCCCAGTTGATGATGACGGCCTCGGCATTGTGTTTCTGAATGTCGTCAACGACGGTGTTTATCCCTTCAGCCAGTCTGATCGTGTATGAAAGCCCGTGAAAGGACTGGTTGACTGCGTTCAGGAGTGACTTGTTATGATTGACGAGAAGAATTTTCATTCTGCACCTTTTGTGTATGCTGTACCGTTTTTACAATGAAATACCCTGGGTTTGGGATAAAAAATTCCATATTTACGGGATTCTGTCAATTAAAATATAAGGATCAGGCATGTCAGAAAGATTGTCGTGAATTTGATTTTGGTGAGAAGTTTTTAAGAGCCCTGTTGTTCCGGCCTCAGCGGAGCACCGGCCCGCGTGGGGAATGACGGGCCTGAAATTTGATCACACCCTGAAAGATTTTTTGAAATCGACCAGGATGTCGCTGTAGACCGCCTCTTCGCTTTGCGAGCCGTCTATGATGCAGAAATTTTCACCCGCGACGGCAAAATAGGCTGCTCTGACTTTTTCAAGAAAAGGGACGCGCTCGAAACAGTCCCTTTTATCCTCTCCGTTTCTGGAGGCGATGCGCCTGAACGCAAGATCCGGCGCGATGTCGATAAGGTAGACCCTGTCGGGCTCGGGGAATTCCCTGTTTCTGTTGTCCCTGATGACCGCCGAAGGATCGAGTCCGGCAGCCCCCTGATAGGCGGCGTTTGAATAATAATACCTGTCCAGAATTACCGACACGCCTGATGAGAGCGCGGGAGCGATGTTTCGACTCACATCATCCTCCCTGTCGGCCAGAAAGAGACGGTGCTGCTCCTCCGGCGGGGGCGGGGTTTCTGACCCGATCATTGCGCGTATCCGCGTGCCCCATTCGCCGCTGCTCGGCTCTGAAAAGAGCGCGGTCCTCAAACCCTGCGACCTAAGGTGATCTGCGAGCAGGCGCGCCTGGGTCGATTTTCCGGAGCCGTCGATTCCTTCGAACACAATAAATAAGGGAGCAGTCATCATCGTTGCGCTGTCAGTCACGGCCGGGTGAGCCGGGATCGAGACTTTCATCCTTCATGTGCTCAATAAATAGCATCGTGCCTCCTATTGTGGCACAGTTGAGGCCCAGAAAGCCGATTATCGGGATGTAGGACACCAGAAAAAACGCGGCGCCCAGCCCCATGACCATCCATTTATGCCGCCATGTGATCCAGAGCTTTCTGCTGAAACCGATACGTCTCCGCTCAAGGGGGAAGTCGAAAAACTGGTATCCGATAAAAAATGACGCGGTCAGAAAACTCAGCACCGCGTAGGCGGCCTGTCCGAAGGCCGGTATTAGGTTCAGAAGAAAAAGCACAATATTCAGAAGTAAAATGATCAGCACGAGCAGGGAGATACTGAAAAATATCCGCAACACGTCACCGATGAAGACGGATATTCTGAACTTGTCGTCGAAACGCTCGCCGGTGATTTCCATCTCGACCTTTTTCGAAAGGAAATCATTAAAAGGGGCGGTAACGATGCACCCGGTGATGGAATAGACAAGAATCGTAATGATCGAGATCAGGATGAACAGTACCGGCTTCAGGAGGGCCCTCAGGACAGTCATGTACCACGCATCTCCGGTGAAGAGCCCGGAAAACCAGGTGCTGAAAAAATCGTATGAAATCAGGAAAACCGTGACCAGCACGATTATGTTCAGCAGGAACGGGATGATGAAATATCTTCCCATACCCCGGGTCTTCAGTATAAAACCAAAAGCGCGGAAAAATGAGGCAAAGCCGGTGAAAAAGGACCCGCCGTGGACTTTTTTTATCGTGTCGGTCATATCATGGTCCTCCTTCCGTTTTTTTAGATGCCTTGACGAGCCTGTCCATTATTGCAAGACCCAGGTCGCGTTCAGGAACCGTCTCTGCGATTATAACACTTTTCCCAAGCCTGTCAAGCTCGTGGAGCATGGAAAAAAAATTCGCCGCCGCCTCTCTGAGATCGCCCGTAGCTGAGAGGACCCTGGCGTTTGCCCCTGAAATGACGCCCCTACGGTCCCTGAAATAGAGCAGCGCGGCGCCGGAATCATCTGCGTCACGTTCGCCGATCATTTCGACGATTCGCACCGGTGTGGCGGGTGAGTAATGATACGGAAGCTGGCCGGGCGCCTCGACTGCGCCGGTGGATTGTCCGATCCCGATATGCCCCGCTTCGGATTCCAGCTCCTCCAGCGGAATTCCCCCCGGCCGGAGAAGCGTCACCGATTTTTCCTCAACTTTGAGTATGGTCGACTCGATCCCCACCTCGCATCGCCCGCCGTCGATTATCATGTCGACTGAGTTGCCGAGCTGGTACTCAACATGGGCCGCCTCCGTGGGGCTCATGGAGCCGAACCTGTTGGCGCTGGGCGCCGCGATCGGGCATCCGCACGTTTCGATAAGACGGCGCGCCACTTCGTGACGCGGCATGCGCACGGCCACGGTTCCGAGTCCGGCGGTGACGATGTCCGGCACCACCGGTTTTTTCCGAAGTACCAGAGTAAGGGGACCGGGCCAGAACCGCCGGGCTATCCTCCGCGCGGCCTCAGGAATGCCGGCCGCCACGTCGTCGAGCTGCGTGATTTCGGCGATGTGGAGGATAAGGGGGTCAAAAAATGGGCGCTTTTTGGCCTCGAAAATTCTGGCCACCGCACCGGCGTTGAATGCCGCGGCGCCCAGGCCGTAGACCGTTTCCGTGGGGAAAGAGACGATCCCGCCCGCTTTCAGAAGCGCTGCGGCGCGGCGGATGGTTTCATCAGTGGGGGGCAGGATCGCCATGGTTATCTTCCTTTTCCGGACAGGGAATAGGAGTAGATTTCAGTCGCCCCGCCGTCATTGTCTGTGCCATGATCGAAAAAAACCCATCCGCGTTTCACATAGTAATCCCGAAGTTTATTGATTTCGGGTCGTCCCAGGAAGAGATAAAGAGTATCGAGACCGAGCCCTGCCGCTTCGGTGATCACCGCCTGCATCAGCGAGCCTGCGATACCGCGGTTCCTGAATTCCGGGACCACGTAGAGAGAGGCGAGCCAGGGGTTGAGGTCCTTTCTGTTCCAAAGATCGTCCCTTTTCAGGGAGACCATTCCTACCGGGAGCGCCCTGGTAACCGCGCAAAATGAAAGGGGGACGGAGGTTCCGGAGGCCCTTGCCTTGTATGCCTTAAGGACGACATCGAAAGTGATGTCTCGCTCCATGTACCATTCCCGGTAAGACCAGAATGCCAGAATGGGGGCGTATTCGGGGAGGTCCCGAAGAAGGCGTATATCGATACCGTTTCCTTTTGTCTTCATCGTATCACCTGCAGGCCGCCGATGCGGCTTCAATGTCTCGAAAATGCCGGTCATGAGCGTTTCAGGAGAGAATTTTTTTCAGCGTTTTTTCCAGCCAGTCGATATGCTCGATGACCCTCATTTTGGCCTTTTCCGCGTCACGGGACCGTATCGCGTCGATTATGTTATTATGGTGCCTGAAAAATATCTCGGCTACACCGGGCACCGCGGTCAGTTTCTGCCTGCTGTAGGGGAGGGCCCCCCGCAGGATCCAGGTGATTGATTTCATGAGGTGCGCGTAGATCGTGTTGTTGGTGCTGTCCGCCAGATTGTGGTAAAACCTGGTGTAGAGGCGCCCGCCTTCTTTTGTGGACACGAGATTTTCCACACCGATCGACGCGGCGTCGGTTTCGAAGGCGGCCAGTTCCTGAATCTGCGACTTCGTGGCGTTATGCGCCGCCATGAAGGCGGCCTCGGAATCGATGATGCGCCTCACGGCCAGGAGCTCCCATATCTTGTTGTGGTTCACGGCGATGAGATCGCCGATCTTAGATTCCAGCGGGAGCTGTTCGGAGGACTGGACGAACTTCCCCTTTCTTCCCCGTGAGACGATGTATCCTTTCGCCTCCAGGAGCTTCATCGCCTCCCTGAGGGATATCCGGCTGATGCCGAACATTCTGGTCATCTCGTTTTCCGAGGGGAGCCGGTCCCCCGGTTTCAGGGACCCGGAGTTGATGTGCTCGGTGATCTGCTGGACCACGAGGCTGGGGATGTCGGGCGATTTTTCAATTTTATTCAGGGAATTCATCTGTGACTGGTCTTTACGCATTTTCGGCCCCGCTTTGTCTCATGTCAATGTTCACTCTCGGTATGGAATGAAATTTGTCAAAGAATTATTGGAAATCTGTTTGACTTATTGTAATACAAACATATAATAAGTCAATTAAATTATAGTTTTGGAGCACGAAAGGAAATTATTGGTTTTTAGTTTGTCATTTGCATCCTCTTTTTTTCCGGCTGAATAAAGTTATTTTTTATACTGGAGGGAACATGAAACCGGCACAGAGGAAGGTCGCAATAATCGATTACTGCCGGACGCCTTTTTTGAGGTCCGGGACCGGATATTATGATCTCATGGCATGGCAGGTGGGACGCCACGCTGTCAAGGGGCTCATGGCGAAATCCGGCGTTGACTCGTCGGTAATCGACCACCTGATAATGGGGTGCGTCGCCACCGACATCGCCACCACCAATGTGGCCAGGGAGATCGGTCTGGGAGCCGGGCTTCCAGAAAGAATTCCGGCCCATACCTGCACGGTAGCCTGCATCTCGGCCAACATGGCGGTTACCAACGGCGCGGCAATGATTATGACCGGCAACGCCGACGCGGTGATAGCCGGCGGCGTGGAGTCATTTTCCGATCCGGACATAAAGATATCCAGGGCATACCGGCGTTTGATCACCGACATGGTGATGTACCGCAGGCCGAAATCCCTGGCGGGGAAACTCGGACTGCTGAAGAAGATGAGACTGAAGGACTTCGTGGTCCCGGACCTTCCGGCCCTGGGTGAGTATTCCACCGGCATGACCATGGTCGAGACGGCGGAACGTCTCGCGCGAAAACTGGGAATCACCAGGGAGGACCAGGACAGATTCGCGGTGATGTCGCACCAGAGGGCCGTAGCGGCGACGAAGGCGGGAGTTCTTCGCCGTGAGATTGTTCCGGTCGTGGCGCCTGGCTCGGCAAGGCCCATAATCGACGACAACGGCCCGCGCGAGGACGCCACTTTGGAAAAAGTCAGCGGGCTGAAGGGGGCGGCCGATAAAATTTACGGTACCGTCACCGCGGCAAACTCATCGTTTTTGACAGACGGCGCGTCTGCGGTGCTTCTCATGAGCGACGAAAAGGCGAAGCACCTGGGGCTCAAGCCGCTGGCGTATCTTAAGTCCTTCGTCTATACGGGGCAGGACCTGTGGGACGAGCTTTTATTGGGTCCGGCAATAGCCATACCCCGGTTACTCTCGGAGATGAATCTGAAGCTTTCCGATATCGGGGTCTTTGAAATTCACGAGGCTTTTGCCGCACAGATACTCGGGGTCATTCACTGTCTGGAGTCGGACAGTCTTTCAAAGAGCGTTCTGGGTCTCTCCGGCAGGATGGGAAAAATCAATATCGACAGGGTGAACGCCCAGGGCGGGTCCCTTTCCATAGGCCACCCCTTCGGGGCCACCGGCGGCAGGCTTATCGGCGCATGCTGCCGGCGGATGGAGGACGAGGGGAAGCGTTACGGACTGATCGCCGGCTGCGCGGCCGGTGCCGTCGGGAACGCGATGATGCTGGAAAACGCGCGCCGTTAAAGGAGGAGAATTGTGAAATATCTGGAAGTTGAAAGATACCCGGACAACATCGTGGCGATCACCATTGACTGCCCGGATTCAAAAGTGAACAAGGTTTCCGGCGGGCTCTTGCGGGAGATCTCTGAAATGATGAATTCCATTGAGAAGGAAGATGTCCGCGGCATCGCCATCGTCAGCGGCAAGGAGGACAATTTTGTGGTGGGCGCGGACATCGATGAACTCCGGATGATGAAGTCCGACCTCGAGCGCGGGGAATATATACGGACTGCCCACGATATACTGAACAGACTCGCTTCTTTCAGGGTTCCCAAAGTGTGCGCGGTTCACGGAAACTGCCTTGGCGGCGGGCTTGAACTGGCGCTGGTCGCCGATTGGCGCATCGCCACCGACTCGGCGGCCACGGTGTTCGGGCTCCCGGAAGTGATGATCGGCCTGCTCCCCGCGGCGGGCGGAACGCACCGGCTCCCAAGACTCATCGGACTGAAGGCGGCGATGCCCATGGTGCTGGCCGGAAAAAATATCCGTGTGAATAAAGCGCGGCTGCTCGGGCTCGTCGATGAGGTGGTGATGCCCCACGGGCTGAAGGAGGTGGCGGTGGCCAGGGCGCGGATTCTGGCGGAAAAAAAGCAAAAAAGGAAAAACAGGAAGTCATTGGGCGATTTTTTTCTCGAATCGAACCCGCTGGGCCGGGGGATCGTGTTCGCCAGGGCGCGGAAAATGGTGATGCGCCAGACCAAAGGGCTCTACCCGGCGCCGCTGGAGATCATTGATTCGATGGAATACGGGTACAGGATGGGGATCACCAGGGGACTGGAAAAGGACGCGCATCGTTTCGTGCGGCTTGCCGCGCTGCCGGAAACCAGGGCGCTCATGAACCTTTTTTTCGGCATGACCGGAATGAAGAAGAACCCGCTGGGGAAAAAGGCCCGACAGGTGAAAAAGCTTGCGGTCCTCGGGGCGGGGCTCATGGGGAGCGGCATCGCGTCGGTGTCGGTGCCGGTATGCGAGACCGTACTGCTGAAGGACGTGACGCTCGACCCGGTCGGCCGGGGCATGAAGGAGATCTGGAAGGGAATTTCCAGACAGGTGAGGTCCGGGTCCATTAAAAAATTCGAGGGGGAGAAGCGTTACGGGAAGGTTGTCCCCTGCGATGATTACCGTGACTTCAGGAACACGGATGTGGTGATCGAGGCGGTGTTTGAGGATCTTCAGCTGAAACGGAGAATACTTGCCGACGTGGAGGCGGCGTGCGGCAAGGAGACAATATTTGCCTCCAATACCTCCGCACTTCCGATAAAATTGATCGCCTCCGGATGCAGGCGGCCGCAGAACGTGATAGGCATGCACTACTTTTCTCCTGTGCCGCGCATGCCATTGCTGGAAATAATAAAGACTGAAAAGACCGCCGAACACGTGGTTGCGACCGCCCTGGAACTGGGGATCAGGCAGGGAAAGAGCTGTATCATCGTGAAGGACGGTCCGGGTTTTTATACCACCAGGATCCTGGCGCCCCTGCTGTTCGAGGGAGGCCTTCTCCTTGCGGAAGGCGCCCGAATGCACGAGATCGACGGTGCCATGCGGCGGTTCGGGTACCCGGTGGGGCCCATCACGCTGCTGGACGAGGTGGGGATCGACGTGGGCGCGCATGTTGCCGAAACCATGGCCGGCATTTTCGCGCCCCGGGGGATCACCGGCCCCGCCGGCCTTTTCAGGATGATAGAGATGGGGTTTCTGGGCAGAAAGAGCGGCCGGGGAATGTACCGGTACGACCTTCCGAAAAAGAAGGGAAAGCGGCAGGAGAACACCGAGGTGTACCGGATGCTGGGAGGCGCGACAGGGAGGAAAATCGACGCCACGGAGATCCAGAACAGGGTGAGTTTGATGATGGTGAACGAGGCCATCCTCTGCCTTCAGGAGGGGATAATCCCTTCGCCGCTGACCGGCGATATGGGGGCGATACTCGGGCTGGGGTTTCCGCCATTCAGGGGCGGGCCGTTCCGCTACGCCGACGCCGTCGGACCGGCGAAACTCGCGGACATGTTGAAAAGTCATGCCGAAAAACACGGTATGCGGTTCGACCCGGCACCGCTGCTGGTACAGATGGCCACAAAGGGCACTTTTTTTTACAGGGATTAGGAGGGACGATGGAGCGTTCGCTGGATTTTCTTGAGGAGCACCGTATCTTCCGTGACGCATTCAGGGGGTTTGTCGCCAAATCCATCGGCGACGACTACCAGAAGTGGGAGGATGCCGGGATCGTCCCCCGGGAAATATGGAAAAGTTTCGGTGAAAAGGGGTACCTCATCCCCTGGGCGGCCGAGGAGTACGGCGGGTCAGGCGCCGATTTTCTCTATTCCGTCATCATCACGGAGGAGCTGGCGAGGTACGGCGCCAGCGGCCTCTTTGTGCCCCTGCACAACGACATCGTGGCGCCCTATATTAATTCCTTCGGTACCGAAGAGCAGAAACTGCGATGGCTCCCCTCCTGCGCCTCGGGGGATGCGATACTTGCGGTGGCAATGACCGAACCGGACGCCGGCTCGGATCTCGCGGCGATGAAGACCCGGGCGGTCAGAGTGGGGGACGGCTGGGTTCTCAACGGGCAGAAGACCTTTATCTCCAACGGCCTGCTGGCAGATATCATCGTGGTGGCGGCAAAGACCGGCGGCCCGGAGACTCCTCCCCACCAGGCGGTGAGCCTTTTTATAGTGGAGCGCGGCGCGCCGGGGCTTACCCGGGGGGAACCGATAAAGAAAATCGGACTCAGGGCCCAGGACACGGTGGAGCTTTTTTTCGACGATTGCGGGATACCGGCCGAGAACCTCCTGGGCCAGGAGGGGATGGGATTCATCTATCTCATGATGAAGCTTCAGCAGGAGCGGCTGATATGCGCGCTGGGGTCCCAGGCCGCTGCGGAGAAGTGCCTCGAGATCACCGTCGAGTATGTACGTGACCGGAAAGTCTTCGGCAAGCCCCTTTCGAAGATGCAGAACACCCAGTTTGTCCTTGCCGAGGTGGCTTCGGAGATCGCCGTGGGGAGGAGCTTTGTCGACGACCTGATCAGAAACCACATGGACGGTAAGGACGTTGTCAAGGAAACCTGCATGGCCAAATACTGGGTCTGCGAAATGGGAAAACGCGCGGCCGACCGCCTTCTTCAGCTTTTCGGGGGATACGGGTACTGCAGCGAGTATCCCATCGCTCGTTTCTACGTCGACTCCCGGGTGCAGACAATTTACGCCGGCACTTCTGAAATCATGAAGCTGATCGTGTCAAAAAGCATGGGTCTGTAACTGCTGTTCTTCCATAGTCAGCCTCCGGGTGCAAATTCGGGGCTCTGACCCCGCCGTTTCCCGAGGCTCTGACCCCTCCTCCGGCAGAAATATGCAGTAAATTCAGAGGCTCTGACCCCCTGCCGGGCAGATATATATAAAAATCGCTTGAAAACGGCGTTTTGGTGATAATAGATTGTATCTGCTTCAATCCTTCATCCCTTTCAAGGAATCTATGGTCGATGTGGCAGTCAAAAATTAAAATATTTGGGATGCCCCTCATCTCTGTGGGATTTTTCGCCCGCGGTTTCATCGCAATCGGGTGGTCCGGCGCCGGGGTGATCTGCATCGCCCAGTTCGGTGTCGGATTTATCAGCATCACCCAATTCGGGTTGGGGATTATCGGCCTGGCTCAGTTCATCATGGGGTATTTTACCGTGGGACAGTTCTCCCTGGGGATAATCGCCGCGATCGGGCAGAAGGCAGTCGGATTCATCGCTCTGGGTCAGAGCCCCTCGGGGTACTATGAGATTGTAATCACCGGCCTTAAGGATATGCCTGCCTATATCGCCCTTGCCGCGGACATGGTGAAGGGAGACCCGGCCCCCTTTAAGATATGGGCCGGAATATGGACAGCCATTGCATTGTATGTATTCATGCGCCGCGGCGCCGTCACATTCCCGATGTCGGCTGCAGACCTTTTCCGGCCCCTGGTGAAGCACAGCAACCAGCTGATACGCCTCAAGGCGCTGGGGAAGCTCGACGATCAAAGAGACCTGGCGGAAGTTGTGCGGACGGATCCGACACTGAGGGTGAGAAGGGACGCCCTGTCCCTCATCACCGACATCGCCCTTGTGAGGGAATTCACGGACCGGAAATACAATGCTGAATTGAGGGCTCTGGCTGTGTCGAAAATTGACGACCGGGAGTTCCTTGCCCGTGCGGGGGCGGTCGAAGCGGAACCGAAAATCGCCGAAGCGATGATCGGCAGGGTGGACGACGACCGGCTGCTGCTGGACATTGTCGAGGGGTCGGAATTCCAGGCAGCCAGGACCGCTGCGGCCCTGAAGCTGAAGAACCCGGACAGGGCGCGGGTTGCGAAGCTTGCGGCTGCTGAGAGGGACGCGGGGATCTTCAGGATACTCGCCGGTTTTCTTGACGACGGCGCGCTTGAGAATATTATCATCGGTGCCGGCGTCGTCGCTACTGCAGAGGCGGCCATAGGCATGCTGAAAAATCCGGATGACCGGTTCCTGTACGGAATCGCTGTCGACGAAAAGAGCGGCCCCCTTGCTGACGATGCGGTTTACAGGATCGCCGATCCCCTACTTGTTGAAAAAATTCTCCGCTCCGGTGCGCCATTTGCTGCCAGGGCTGCGGCACTCCGGCGCGTTGACAACAGGGCTATCGTTGCCGAAATATCGCAGCACGATCCGGACGAAATCCTGCGCAAAGCCGCAGTGAAGCGCCTTGACGATATCGGGCCGCTCTACTATTCCCTCAAGATGGAAATACGCTGTCCCCAATGCAGCCAGCCTGTGTTCATAAACGGTCCGTGGCAGAAGGCGAAGTGCAATTCCTGCCTGTCTGCGATTCCGCTCGCTGCCGGATTGTGGAAGTCGGTCGCCGCCGCGGAACTTGGGGAGAGTGTTTTCCCCCGTTATAACGGCCTGACGCTGGAAAAGTCGATTCGCCATCCTTTGTGCCTGGATTGCGGCTCGGAGCTCGACACGGACGATGCCGCGGGCGATGACGGGGCGGTCAAGTGCACGAATTGCGGAAGAAATCATACGTCCATTTCCCCGCCGAAATGGTTTGAACTCACGAAATACGCGGACCGGATTTTCTGTACAGATATTGACGGAGAAGAAAAGGGGGAAAACCGGGATGACGTCCGCATGAGGCCGGTCTCGATTTCCTGCATCAAGTGCGGCGCGCCTCTGGATGTGACGGCCGAAACGCCCCGCAACGCCCGCTGTTCATACTGTAAAACGGTGCAGTATCTTCCCGACGGGCTCTGGCTGTCCATGCACCCGGTGAAGGTGAAGCGTCCCTGGTACCTGCGGTGTACATACCGGGAGAAAGAACGGATAGGGAAAACTTTTTAAAATTGAACGACCGGGAAATGGAAACTCAGTCCCCGGCCGGATCAGCCGTCCTGCCGCCTTCCCGGGACGCTCACCGCAAGTGAGGACTGAAGCTCGTCGATTTCACCGCCCGCATTGTATGAGAACCTGACCCGCGCGAGGTCTCCTTCCCGCACCGGAACCGGGGCAGGGAGCGGCAGGATAAGGTTCTGGTTCATCCAGTTGATGGATCTGTTCTCCTCCTCAAGCACCGCCAGCGCGTTTGTGGTGATGAAACGGACCGCGTTGAGAATACCGTCTGTTGCGATAACCGCGTCGCCGTCGAAGCCGTACATGTTTTGTAAAGGTTCGCTGTACTGCACGATGGCATAGAGCGCCGGCGCGCTGAGAAGAGAAACCCTTTCAGAATTCCCCGGCCCCTGGAATACCGGAACCGGCGCGCTGTAACCGAAAAAATCGTAATCATGGCACAGGAGATCGAACCCGAGGATTGTGGCTTCAGGAATAAAACGCGGCAGGGGCGGTCCGAACCGGGCGGAGTACCGTTCCCTGAACGAGGCAAGCATCGCGACCTGCTTTTCGCGCAAAAGCGCGGAATGAAGCATCTCGCAGATGACGACGTCGACCGGTTCGGGGGGGAGATAGCTGAACGCGTCGGCATGCACCACTTGGATATCTGCATCCGGGGCGTTACGGGCAAGCAGTTCCCCCGCCTTGCGGGCGAGTGCCGGCTGGCGTTCGACGCACCAGACTTTTGAGGCGTTCCGTGCGGCGTAAAAGGAGAGCGCTCCGGTACCCCCTCCGAGCTCCAGCACTCGTCCTCCGTCCGGTACCGTCCGCCGGATCGCGTCCCGGAAACCCAGCATCCGTGATTCGTCCTGAAGCATCTGATAGTGGTAATGCAGCGGTATATACTGGCCCAGCTGGCGCTCATTCAATTCAGTGTCTATCATCCCATTTCCCCATGGTTGTATGATTTTATTCAGGGCTGTCCGCGTTCCGAGGCCGCGGAAAAAAAGCCGGTGCCGTTTGCGCGCGAAACGGTGTTGACGGAACAGACAGGACGCAGCGCGCATACCGGCAGGTCGCACCCCGTCTGGTGGACGATAATCCCTTTACCCGTACGGTTGTGGCAAGCACTAATTAAATGGGTGAAAAACGCATCCGCACAACAGGAGTTATTGGTTATAACCGCAGGGTCGCCCCGCCGTAAAATCTGAGCATGTTCATCGAAAAATAAACCTCCCTGTTAGAGCCGTCGGTGAGCCTGTCGCGCTGGCCGAGCACCCAGCCGTAACGGACAAAAGCGTTGAAGCTGATATGCCTGGTGAACAGGGGAATGTTAACGCCTCCCTGAAGGAAAAAACCAATGGTGTTGAAAACATGGGAGTAGTTTAATTCATGCAGCTTTACGTCGATAAAATCGGTCATGAACCCGAAGCCGGCACTGAATATCGAAAAATCGAAGGTGCTGGATAGACTAACATCATACAGGTTGTACCTGCTGTTGTATGAGGTTTTCGGTCTGAACATAAGAAGTGAAAAATCAAAGGCAACAGTGAATCCCACCCTTGTAAGGAGATTATCCCGGTCGCCTGTCATGATATTGAACTGTACGGCTCCGCCCCTGCCGTCTTCGACAGTTCCCGCCATGTCCTGCGTCGCCACGGCATAGACGTAGTACAACCCCATACCGAAAAGGCCGTTTCCTGAATCACTGCTGTGTGCGGCAATTGACGAGCCAGTGACGAGAAGAATTGCGCATGCCAATGAAACAGAATACCTGCGAATCATGCATCCCTCCGTGTCTTTTGATTTCTTTTTTATATATGAAATACGGATAAAAAGCAATAAATTAATTTAATCAAAAAACCAGACAGGAAGCGGGATCAGTTCCATTTCAGGTAATGAAGGATACACCGTGATGTATCCCGGACAGGCAGGTTCACTGGGATGGAAACCGGCGGTTTTTTTTTCCGATATCCTGAAAATTAGTGGTAAAATTGCGTCATGTCCGGGTCTGTATTCTTCATGCCCATGGGCGGGGAATACATTTTCCATTGAAGGACGGGACTGTATAATGCAGCATATCGGATATGAAAATGGGGAAGACGCGTTATGTACGAGAAAATCCGTAATACACCGCGGCGCCGTATTGTGCGCGGCGGCGCTGCTTCCCGAAACGGTCATATCCGCGCAAGGCGGACCGGCCGGGGAATTCAGGACCAGAACCCCGCGGCGGGGGCTGGTGCTCTGGTACAGCCAGACGGGACATACCGCCAGGATAGGGGCGATAATCGCACACCGATGGCGCCTGCTCGGCCTGGAGGTTGACGCGACCGATTACCGCGCGTTCGACCGCACCCTTATCGGATCGTACGATCTGATAGCGCTGGGGACGCCGGTGTTCTACATGTATATTCCGGACAACCTGAGGGAATGGCTCCTCTCGATCCCGGATATCCGGGGAGCGGCGGCGGCGTCCTACGCCACTTTCGGCGGGTCCGGAAATAATCAGCACAACACCGCGTGTGCGGTCCTGGATCTCCTGTCGGAAAAGGGGGGTATCCCCGCGGGGACGGCGACCTTCGGCAACATGTCGACATTCGCCCCCACCTGGTCCATGGGGAACGGGGAGAGGACGCTGAGGTACCGTCACCTTCCGAACGAAGGCACCTATGAAAATGCCAGAAATTTCGCCGCATCGGTGGTGAACAGCGTCCGTGACGGCAGGGCCGTTCCGGCGAGGGGGAATTTTGATTCGGGGATTTTTTTCCGCCACCTGCCACAGGTGTGGAGCACCAGGCTCATGATAACGTCGCATGGGATCAACCGTGACCGGTGCCTCCGCTGCGGGCTCTGCAGCAGCGTGTGTCCCGCAGGCGCCATTGATGTCGAACGGGGGACGGTGTCAGGTTCCAGGTGCATCGCCTGCATGGGGTGCGTGAACAATTGTCCGGCCGGGGCTGTGGAAATGAGCTTTCTGGGCCGGAGGGTCACCGGTTTTAACGAGTTTCTGAGGATGAATTCAATCGAAATCAGGGAGCCCGCCGAACTCCGTGTCTGAGGCGGCATGTCGGCCCGGATGGCGCCGTTACCGCGAGTACTTCTGCAGGTCCGGGAAGGCGTTCATCCCCCTGAGCCTTTCGATCTCTTTTCTGTACCGGCCTTCCCACCCGAGCCTTCCGGTGCGCCGCTCGTAAAAAAACTTCATCAGTGGTTTGAAAAAGTATTTCCAGAAGGACACCCACACCCCTCCCTTTTCCCTGGCGAATTTTGAAGGTTCCCACCATCCCAGCACCTTCTGGCGGTGAAGCCAGAAGAGGTACTGAAGCTCCTCTGCGGTCAGGTGTTTTGTGCGGACATTTGCCCAGAGGCCGCTGTACCATTTAAAGTCGTCCCTGTTGGCCACCAGCCCTTTTTCGATCAGCTCCTGGCGTATTCCGGTTCTCGGATAGGGGGTGAGCATCTGAAGATACGAGGCGTCCGCTTCGAGAAACTTGTAGAATTCGTAGTTTTCGATGATCTCCTGTTCCGAATCCTCCGGAAGCCCGAATATGAGCCCTGCGATAACCATCATGCCGTGCCGGTGGCAGTTTTCGATGGCCTTCTTGGCGTCTTCAACAATATTTCCCTTGTTCATGGCGGCCAGATTTTTTTCCGAGCCGTTCTCGATCCCCAGGAACACCGATTTGAAACCGGCCATGGCCATTTTTTCGACCATCTCCTCGTTTCTTGCCATGGATACGCAGTCCGCCTGCACCACCAGGTTAAGCCCCCGGTATTTCCTGGCGATGATGGCGTCGCATATCTCGATCACCCTTTACGGATTGAGCACCATGTTGTCGTCCACGATGAAGATCCACCGCGATTTGTTTTTATAATAAATCCTGTCGATGTCTTCGAGAATCCGCTCGATCGGATAGGTCCTGAATGAGCGGCCGTACATGTGGTTGATGCTGCAGAAATTGCATGATCTGGTGCATCCCCGGGACGTTTCCATAACCTCCACCTTGGACACCATGACGTGGTATCCCCAGGTGAGCCGCCGTTTGTCCCGCACCGGAGGTTTGAGCGCCGCCAGATCGAGGTTCGGGCCCCGCCCGTTGTGGACGAAGACGCCGTTGACCTTATGGGAAAGAGACGGGATTTCCGCGACAGAGTCCCTTCCGTCCAGGGCGTTCACGAGCCTTCGGAACGGCTCTTCCCCCTCGCCCCGCACCATGAAGTCGATGTCCTCCGCTTCGGGCGAATTTGCGATAGCCTCGTACATGAGCGTTGCGTGGTAGCCCCCCACGACGATTTTCGCTTCAGGCGCGACTTCACGTACCAGGCGTGCGATTTTAATGCAGGTGTCGAACTGCCAGGTCATCGCTGAAAGTCCCACAACGGCGGGCCGTATTTTTTTCAGCGCGGCGGTGACGTATTTTTTCACCCTGTTCCGCTTCCGTACAAGGTCTACGACATACACGTCATGATCGTCATCCACGTTGCCGGCCACGCACGCGATACCCAGGTTCGGCATGTGAATGGCCTGTTCGTGGATAACGATGGGCGTGACATCGGGCATTGAAAACAGCAACACCTTCATCTGGTCCTCCCCGGAAGTAGAGAATAATTGAAACCGGAGTACACTGAAATTGTCAAGATCATAACTGAATGTATGCCGGGATTGTATTGACTGCCGAGTACGCGATCATAACCCGGAAAAGGAGCCGCAAGGTGCATTTCCCAGTGAAAAGAGAATTGACAGGGCGGGGGGCGATGGAAACTGTACTATTTATGGTACGGTGTTTACAATAATAAACATTGTATATTTTTGGATAAAAAAGTTTCCATAAAAAAATTTTTTTCATCTAACTTTAATGGAGCAGAACCATGGCAACCGCGAAAAATGAAAAGAGCACCCACAGGCTGGACGTCTTTTTCTATCCCCGGAGCCTTTTGGTCGTCGGTGTTTCGGTGAAAAGGATCAATCTCGGCAAAATAATCGTCATGAACAACGTGAACATCGGTTTTAAGGGGAAGCTTTATGCCGTGGGAAGCGAGCCAGGCGAGGTCCAGGGTGTGCCGGTCTTCGCCTCCATCGCCGATGTGCCGGAGACCCCGGATGTCGCCATAATCATCACCCCCGCGCCCACCATACCGGACCTCATGGTGCAGTGCGGTGAAAAGGGGATTCGGAACATCGTCATAGAATCCGGCGGGTTCACCGAGTACTCACAGGACAACAAGTCCCTGGAAAGGGAAGTGCTGGACATCTCAAGAAAATACGGCATGAGGATCATCGGCCCCAACTGCATCGGCACCATCTGCGTGGAACACCATCTCGTGATGCCCTTCGCCCTGGTGGAGGGGGGGATTCCCGCCGGATCGCTCTCCATAGTATCCCAGAGCGGCGGCGTGGGGGACACCTACATGCGCATCGCCAACGAAAACCACGTGTTCTTCAACAAATTCATCGCGGTGGGGAACAAGCTTGACCTGGACGAGGTTGATTTTTTGGAGTACCTGGTCCAGGACAAAACCACCACCTCGGTGTTCATGTACCTCGAGGGGATCAACAGGGGCCGCGCCTTTTTTGAGGCCGCGATGAAGTCCGACAAGCCGGTGGTGGTGCAGAAATCAAACCGCTCGCCGATGAGCTCGAGGATCGCGCAGTCCCATACGGCGGCGCTCTCGGCGGACGATGAAGTGGTGGGTTCCATGTTCCACCAGGCTGCGGTTGTCCGCGTGAAGAGCGAGGACGAGCTCATCATCTCCGCAAAGGCGCTCCAGCTCCCGATGATGAAGGGGAAGAGGGTCGCGGTGCTTTCCCGCTCCGGCGGGCACGCGGTCATCACGGTGGACGCCTGCGTGAAATACGGTTTCGAGCTGGTAGAGTTTCCGGAATCCTTCCTGGAAAAGATACGCGCGCTCTACAACACCCGGATCATCGCCCACCAGAATCCGCTGGACCTCGGGGAGATTTTCGATTACACCATATTCATCAAGATCCTGGAGGCGACGCTGGAGCTCGAAAACATCGACGGTGTCATCTTCAACCACCTGTACCAGTCCAGCTACGAATCGAAAATGTCCAGGACCTTCCTCGACGCGGTTCACGGGATGGTGAAGCGAACCGGAAAGCCTGTGGCAGTGACGCTGATATCCGACGCCGACGAGATTCTGGACATACAGAAAAACCACCCCTTCCCGACCTTTAACAATCCGCTCCAGGCGGCCACCGCCCTCTGGGGCCTCCACTACTACTACCGGAGGAAACAACTGCGCGACGGCAGGGGAAAGCCGGCGGAGTATCCGATAAAAACAGACGTCATCGACGCCATCAAACAGCGCTGCAAGGATGAAAAGCGTATCCCCCTTACTTCCGAGGCGCTGGAGGTGTGCGAAGCGGCGGGGATACAGCCGGTGCGCCATGCCGTGATCGGCGGGGAGGAAATCCCCGGCTCGCTCGGCCTGAAATTTCCTGTGGCGGTGAAAATCCTTTCGCGGAACGCGTCCCACAAGTCCGACGTGGGGGGCGTGAAACTCGGGATCGGCTCGAACGAGGGGATCGCGGCGGCGATCGGGGAGATCAGGGGCGCGGCGCAGAAACTGCCCGCGCCGCCTTCGGTGGACGGGTTCCTGGTGCAGGAAATGGCGCGGCGGGGCGAGGAGTTTTTTATCGGCGCGCGGCAGGACCCGGTATTCGGCCCCATTGTGATCGCCGGTTTCGGCGGGATATTTATCGAGGTGCTCAGGGACAGGGCCATCAGGCTTGCGCCGGTGACGGAATCGGAGGCCCGTGACATGCTGGGTCAGCTGAAGATGCATCCCCTGCTTGCGGGTGTGAGGGGGAAACCGGCCCTCGACGTCAGGGCGCTCGTGGAGATGATATGCAGGGTTTCCTGGCTGATCACGAAAGTATCTTCAATAAGCGAGATGGACCTCAATCCGGTGATCGTCCATCCGGCGGGCGAAGGGCTGTCAGTGGTGGACGCACGGGTTTTCTTTTTCTGACCGGAAAAGCCGCCGTCGGCGGCATTACTGGAACCGAGAGTGGATGCCGGCGCCCCGATCGCGGCCTGGATCTGTCTCTTCGATCCTGCATATACCATCCGCGGTTTCCGGGCACCTGACGGTCACCCGGCGGTCATTTTTCACGCCGAATTGCGTCGTCGATTCGTGGTCATGCATGCAGATATCGATCCGCCTCCCTTTGATGAGCCCGCCTGTGTCCGCGGCAAGGTATGTGGTGCCTTCAAAGGTCAACAGCGAGCCGAGGGGTATCACCGCGGGATCGACCGCGGCCACTTCAATTCCAAGGAACTGATACACCTCAAGGTTGATGCCGGTCGATGTCTGCCCAGTCCACGGACCGTTGCAGCAGGATCCCGGGCAGTAGGCGGTGACGGTGAACCCGTCAAGAACGTGCGTGCGGGCCGCGTCCTGTTCATGTCCGCGTTCCGTACCGTACCCGAATTGCAGGGTCGAAAAAAAATATATCAAAGCCGCATGCGCGGCGATAATACCCAGCGAAAGCATCACGCCGGTCCTGTTTCTTCTATTTTTCATGAACTATCCCTAATCTTACTCAATAAGACAGACATTTGAAAACAGGCATGCCGGGGGCGCAAGGGTTTTTACATAAAAAAGCCGTATTTCCATCGGCATTACGGCGGCGGGGATACGGTGGGTGATGATATTTACCGGGCATTGAAAAGGGGAACGGCAGGGAGATCAGCCGGAAGACCGGAACGTGTCCGGGGCATACTCCTGCCGAATGCGGCTGAGCAGGTCCTGTTTCATCTGCCACAGCCTTTCGGATTGGCGGACCATGTAGCGCTTCGGGTCCCGCAAACGCCGATATGCCCCGCCAAGCGAGTTCATGCCCCGTTCTCTGCGCATCCGGATTTCGTCCAGCGGCATGAACGGGACCGTCGAGGCGCCTCCGCGCATTATTTCACCCAGGAGCAATTCAGCGCGGTCGTATCCCGATATGACCGCCGGTTCCGCGCCGTCGACCGTCGAGATCGCCGGGATGTCTGATCTGATGTCTGTCATGGCCGCGATTTCGGAGGATTCGTCTTCCAGATGGACCAGGTCGCATATCATCAAGCCGCCGCGGCCGAAGAAGCGCGTGATGTTCTTGGCCCCGGGGCTTGTGGTCTTTTCGTCCTGGTCGGAAATTTTGATGCACGGCTCCATCGATCCGCCCGATGATGACCGTGCCGCTATTTTGTAGACCCCGGTCAGGGCCGGGTCGTCCCAGGCGGTCACGAGCCGCGTTCCCACCCCCCAGGCGTCGACCGGAGCGCCTTGCGACGTCAGCTGGTCTATGGTGTTCTCGTCCATGTCGCCTGACACGAAAATTTTTATGTCCGCCAGACCCGCCGAATCGAGCATCGCCCTGGCGTTCCTGCTCAGCGGCCCGAAATCGCCGCTGTCGATCCTGATGCCCCTCAGGTCTCCCGGCCGCGCCGGCCCCATTTCGGCGAACACCCGGATCGCGTTGGGGACACCGGATTTGAGCGTGTTAAAGGTGTCAACCAGGAGCACGCACCGTTCCGGGTAGAGCCGGGCGTATTCGCGGAACGACTCGATCTCGCTGGGGAAACTCATGACCCAGCTGTGCGCCATTGTCCCGCTCACCGGAATCCCGAAAAGGCGGCCGGCCAGGGTGTTCGACGTTGACGAGGCGCCTCCAATGTACGAGGCCCTGGACGCCGAGATCGCGCCGTCGGGACCGTGGGCCCTGCGGAGCCCGAATTCCAGGACCGGTTTTCCGGCGGCCGCCCGGACGATGCGCGATGTTTTGGTGGCGATGAGGGTCTGGTAATTGATCATATTCAGCGCCAGGCTCTCCACGAGCTGCGCCTCCATGAGGGTCCCCCGGATTCTCAGGACCGGTTCGTTGGGGAAGATCACGGTCCCCTCGGGCACGGCAAAGATTCCGCCCTGAAAGGAGAATCCGGAAAGGTACCTCAGAAAATCCTCCCGGAACATGCCCAGGGTTGACAGGTATGCCAGGTCTTGGTCACTGAACCTGAATTCTTCCAGCTCCCGGACAAGGGACTCCGCTCCGCAGAATACGGCATATCCTCCGTCAAAGGGGTTTCGGCGGTAAAAGAGCTCAAACACGGCGAGAGCCCCGGGGTCCCTCGAGTAGTACCCCTGCATCATGGTCAGCTCGTACAGGTCGGTGAGGAGCGACAGCGGTCCGGCGTACGCCATGTCACAGCCTGTCGCTTGTGATTATGCCTATACCGCGGCTTTTCATCTCCTCGAGCGCGGCGTCGACGCTGCCCTGCGGAACGTCGATTCCCCTGCACGCGTCGGCGATGCACCAGGTGGTGAATCCGAATGAGGCCGAGTCCATGGCGCTGTAGAAGACGCAAAAATCGGTGGCAAGGCCGCACAGATACACGTCAGTGACGCCGAGCGACTTCAGGTATCCCTCAAGGCCGGTGGCCGTTTTTTTGTCGTTTTCCATGAAGGTGGAATAGGAGTCTATGGCTGGATCGGTCCCCTTTCTGACGATGAGGTGGAACCGCCGGGTCTCGAGCCCGGGGTGGAAATCGGCGCCAGCGGTACCCTGAACGCAGTGATCGGGCCAGAGCATCTGGACCGCGCCGCCGGCCGACACGGACTCGTAGGGTTTTTTCCCCCTGTGGTTTGAGGCGAAGGAAACATGATTTTGCGGGTGCCAGTCCTGGGTCCCCACGACCCTGTCGAAGCGTTCCATGATGCCGTTTACCAACGGCACTATAAGGTCGCCATCCCGCACTGGCAGGGCCCCGCCGGGACAAAAGTCGTTCTGAATGTCCGTAACTATGAGCGCGCGACGGGATCGGATCATCATTTGCTCCTTGACCGGTTTTATTCTATGATACTCAGAGGACAGGATTAGTCAAAGGAAAAACGGGAAGGGCGGGTATATCATTGACCGTCTCAGTGTAAAAAAAACTTGCAAAACCCCGTTAACCTCATACACAGGACATAATAAACTGCACAGTGGTGGAAGAGATGAAAGATTTGAAAAGCGCCTACAAGACGATTATGGACGACCATTTCCCGGAGGAGATGACGGTCACTTTCGGTGACCAGAAACTCACCTACCGGAAACGGACCTGGAAGATAGAGGACGAGGGATCCCTGGTGGAAAAGGGACTTCGATACGGTGAAAACCCCGGACAGGAGGCGGCCATGTATGAGCTCGTCAACGGCAACCTGGCCCTGGGGCGGTGCTCCTTCATCGGCGCCGGCAATTCCCTGGTAAGCGGGATCGACGAGGAATCCATGGTCCAGTTCGGAAAACATCCGGGAAAAATCAATCTGACCGACATAGACAGCGCGCTGAACATTCTGAAGTACCTCATGGAGGGGCCCGCGGCGGTGGTGGTGAAGCATAATAACCCCTCCGGCGTGGCCACCGCGTCTGCGATCGCGGAGGCATTTGACAAATCGTTCCGCGCCGACAGGATCGCGGCTTTCGGAGGGTGCGCGGCCATGAACAGGACCGTGGACAGGGACACCGCGGAACTCATCGCGAAACAGTATCTCGAAGTGGTGGTGGCGCCCGACTATTCCGGCGACGCGGTGGAAATTCTGAGGAAAAGCAAAAATCTCAGAATAGTGAAAATCGGAAGGATCGACATGCTCGAAAAATACCGCGATCTTCCTTTCCTTGATTTCAAGTCCCTTATCGACGGCGGTGTCATCGTGCAGCAGTCGCAGGTGAACGCCGTCAGGACCGCAGCGGACCTGAAGCCGGCCGAGGCGGACTACAAAGGTACCCGCTACGCGATTGACAGGCTCCCGACCGAGAAGGAGTATCGCGACCTGCTTTTCGGGTGGTCGGTCGAGCAGGGGGTCACCTCGAACTCGGTGCTCTATGTAAAGGACGGGGTGACCGTGGGCATCGGAACCGGAGAGCAGGACAGGGTGGGCGTGGCCGAGATCGCGGTGTACAAGGCATACACCAAATATGCGGACCTCCTCTGCTTCGACCGGCACGGGATCTCGTACAAGGATCTGGAGCTGGCGGTCGGGAAGGGAGAGCGGAACGAAAAGGAACTGCGCGCCATCGATGAGGAGACACGTGATGCCAGGGGGGGGCTCAGGGGCGCCTCGGCGGTTTCGGACGCGTTTTTTCCCTTCAGGGACGGAGTAGATGTCATCATTAAGGAAGGAGTGACGGCGATAGTCCAGCCGGGCGGGTCCATGCGTGACCACGAATCGATTTTGGCCTGCAACGAAGCGGACCCGAAGGTCGCCATGGTGTTCACAGGCCAGAGGGCCTTCAAGCATTAGGAGAGGCGGGACAATGGCGATCACGACCGATTATCTTGACGTATCGACCAGGGGGGGCCGTGACGTGGTGGACATCACCGGCGGGCTGTCCCGGGTGATCGAGCGGCGCGGCGTGCGTGAGGGAATCGTGACTGTCTTTGTTCCCGGCTCAACCGCCGCGATCACCACCATTGAGTACGAACCCGGCCTGAAGAAGGACATCGACATATTTCTGGAAAGGATAGTTCCTTACGGGGAAAAATACAGCCACCATGAAACGTGGCACGACGACAACGGCTCGTCGCATATACAGGCGGCCATGCTGGGACCGTCGCTGACCGTGCCGATTGTGGGCGGAAACATGACGCTCGGCACCTGGCAGCAGGTGGTCCTTGTGGATTGCGACACCAGGCCGCGGGAAAGAAGACTCGTCGTGCAGATTTTCAGCTGAAGATTCCTATTTCTTCCTCTTCTCGTACTCCCTGAGGTACTCGTCGATCAGGCTCCTCGGCTTTTCCTCCACTTTTTCCTTTTCCCTCGATTCCTTGACCCTGTCGAAAAGTCCGATTACCCACTTAAACGGCATGACGATGATGTGTGAAAGGGCCGTGAAGAAATCAGCCAGGGCTTCCATGACGGTTTTAAAAATCTGGACTTTGGCGCCTGTGCCGGAGGGGGACCCTTTCATCGAGGGGAGCGCTTTTGCCGCAGTGGCCGTGGCCGAAGAGAGGACCGTTCCGGCCGAAGAGGCGGCCGCTTTCGCACCCCCGTACATGACAGGGACCGGATTGGCTGCGGTTGAAATCTTGATTCCAGGCGCCGAGGACGGAAGGCCGGAGATTTTTCTCAGTCGTATCACCGGCATTCCCTGCTCGGAGCCGCGGTCTATCAGGAAGAGGAGAAGATAATAGAAATACATGAAAATATTGGAAAATATCAGGAAAAAAGCGATCCAGATTTCGAGAAAGGCCCACAAAGCCTCATAGAGGACCTTGAAAAAATCGATGAATTTAAACACAAAATTGAATGCGTTATCTATGGCGGCGTTGGAAAACTGTTTTACCATGGTATATTTCATCGGAACCCTCCGGGGCTGTAATACAGGTCTGTGAGAGTATATTTCAGCGGCGACCGTATCCGTCAATACAAATTTGATACGCACACCGGGCGTATCATTTCGGGTCTATTTCGTCCGACAGTTCGCTGAAGAGCCTGTTCTGCTCCCTGTCGAATTCATTGCCGGTCGATTCATGCGCGGCCGGTGAATTCTCAGCCGGTTTTTTCCGCTGGGCCGCACGGGGAGAGTCGGCAGTTCCGGGTTCACCAGGGCCCGCGACGAAACGGTCCCTTGATTTGTAGTATTTGGCCTTCGCCGCAACGTCGGATGCCCTGAGGATCCGGATTTCGCCGAAATTAAAACCCAGGTTCTGGTCATCCAGCAGGTCGTTAATCGACTCGCCCAGGTTTTCCTGGGTGATGTCGGTCATTTTCAGGAGCTCGTCAATGCCGAAATTGAACGTGTAGGAGGTGGGACTTTTCAACGCGATCTTTTCCTCCATGAGCTTGTTTTCAAGAAAGGCGTATATCCTGGTGATCGGTTTTTCGTAGAGACGGGACTCTATGCGTATATAGGTAAACCAGAGACGTTCGCTGATGGAGGCGTAGATTTTATTAAGAAGCGTGGGGGATTTTTGAAGCATTGTCGAGAGATTGTCCCTGGTGATTCCGATAAGCACCGTCTGCCCGTCACAGACCGCGGTGGCGTTCCGTGTTTTATTCGATACGATGGACAGCTCGCCGAAAATGTCACCTTTTGAGAGGATGGAAAGCATGATCTGGGAATCGCCGATGTTTTTGAAGATTTTTACCTTCCCTTCCCTTATCAGATACAGCGAGTTTCCCGGTTCGTTTTCGGCGAACACGATCTGTCTGTCGGTATAGACCAGATGAACACCCTGAATTACCGGCTCCAGGACTTTTCTGATCCCGGACGTTTCGATGGTCAGCAGTTCGTCCCGGGCTTCAGCGGCCGACGTCGAAGCCGGGTACAGATTAACGAACCTTGACAGAACATAATAGGCGTAATCCCTTTCGCCCTGGCGCAGGAAAAAGATGCCGAGTCTGAAAAGCCTTATGTCGTCAGGGACGCTCTCCCTTCTCGCCTTCATAGAAAAGATCATTTCATCGTATGCGCGGAGCTCGTCGGCGAAATTATTGATCACCTTCATGGCGATGTCGGAATTTTTGCTCAGCAGGGCCAGGAAATTCTCCTTCTTGAAAATGTGGATCTCGCAGTCTGTCCGGGCAAACGCGGACTCCATCCTGGGACGCCCGCACAACGACGAAATAAAGCCGAATACCTCCCCCGGGCCCGCTGTCTGGCGGAAGCGGATCACGTTTTTATTTATCGTTTCCAGGGCGATTTCGCCGCTCCGGACGATGAAAATCTCCTCGGCGTCCTCGTCGTCCTCTATGTAGACGTACGTTCCCTTTTTAAATGCCTTTTTTCTGTGCGTGTTCATTCTGATGGTTACATCCAGTAAACCTGGAGGG
This sequence comes from Spirochaetota bacterium, assembly GCA_041737965.1. GTDB lineage: Bacteria > Spirochaetota > UBA4802 > UBA4802 > UBA5550 > JAFGJK01. The sequence continues at coordinate 152,179 of JBGSQT010000005.1, forward strand.
ATTTTTTAAGCTCCTCCGAGGTTTCCGCGTTTTTAAACAGCTCGACAAGCTTCAGCGCAAACGGAACGGCGCATCCCGCGCCCCTGCCGGTGATTATCCTGCCGTCTGAAACAACAGGCTCGCCTGTCCAGTTCACGCCGGCAATGTCCTTTTCGTAGCCGGGATAACAGGTGGCGGTTTTCCCCTCCAGGATTCCTGCGGCGGCGAGCACGATGGGAGCGGCGCAGATCGCCGCGGCATAACCGCCCGCTCCGTGGATGGCCCGGATAATATCGATCACCTTTCCGCTGTCCCGAAGGTTTGCGCTGCCGGGCATGCCGCCCGGAAGGACCACGGCGCCGTAATCCGACGCATTCACCGTGTCGATTCCCCGGTCCGCGGTAACGGCGATGGAGTGGGAGCCGGTCACAGGGTTGCCCCCCAGATGCGCTGTGGTCACCTCGAGGCCTCCCCTGCGCAGTATGTCAATGATGGTCACCGCTTCGATCTCCTCAAACCCGGGTGCCAGCGGCACGATTATCTTCATATTTTCACCCTCCGTCACAGTTTCATCCCCGGTTCCGTCTGCTGAATTACACGGAGCTTATCCTTCAGGTCGCCTTCGAGTTTTGACAGCTCCGTTTCCGCCTCGCGCCGCTTGGTCCTCCCTTCCTGCTGGATTTTCAGCGTTTCCTCTATGGTGGACACCAGGTCTTCGTGGACTTTTTTCAGAGTCTCTATCTCGACGATCCCCCTTTCGGATTCCCTGGCCACTTCCAGGGAGCCCTGCTTCAGCATTTCGGAGTTCTTTTTCAGCAGTTCATTGGTGGTCTTGGTCACCTCTTTCTGCATCTCCAGCGATTTCCTCTGGCGGAAAATACCGATCGCGATGATCACCTGGTTTTTCCAGAGCGGGATCGTGTTCAGAATTGAGCTCTGTATTTTCTCAACCAGAAGCTGGTCGTTGTTCTGGATGAGCCTGATCTGCGGATTCGTCTGTATCGCGATCATCCTGGAAAGCTGGAGGTCGTAGATTTTCTTCTCCAGCCTGTTGGCCATCTGGGCGACATCCTGGACCTTCTGGGATTCGACCGCGTCACCGGACGACTCGGCCTTCGCCTTCATCTCCGGAAGTATCTTTTCCTGGATTTCCTGGAGCCGCATTTTCCCCGCGAGTATGTAGAGATCGATGTCCCTGAGATAATCGATGTTTTTTTCGTACAGGCCGTCGAACATCGTAATGTCCTTCAGGAGCTGCATGCGGGCTTTGGTGAGCTCGTCGATGATTTTTTCTATCTGAACGCTGACCTTGTCGTAGCTGGCGACGAATTTTTTCATTCCCTCCACGAAACTTCCGATGATGGGAATTTTCGACATGAAGCCTTCAGACGCGGAAAGTTTTTCCACGTTCAGGCTTTTTACATGCACCATAAGCTCGGTCAGGACATCCCCGACATAACCGGAATCCTTCGACCTGATGTTTCCCAGAATATTGTCGGCGAAACTGGACACGCCGTTCTGGACGCCTACGCCGAACTGGATGACGCTCTGAGAATCATCAATATCGATCTGGCCTGCTATCGTCTGGACTTCCTTTTTCTGCTCTTCGGTCAGGTCGTTTAATGAGAGTTCTTTTTTCCCCAAAGGTTGAATCTGCCGGGCCTCCATAGCCTTCCTCCTGTAATGTGCGTCATGATACTTTTATTTTTCAAGCTCCATGGTCTTTTTTAAAAGTGTGATCTCCGCGTTCAGGTCAAGAAGATCGTCTTCGTACAGGTGCGCGAGCTGGCGCCGGTAGGTGTCCCCGATTGACGACAGCATTCCCTCGACTTTGCCGAGGGCCGTTTCGATTTCCTGCGTCATGTCCTTTTTGCCGGAGAGCTCGACATACTGGTCCACTATGTTTTTCGTGGCGTCCACGTAATAGTTTACAAACTGACGCGCTTTCCCCATATCTTCCGGGTGTTTCCCCAGGTACTCGAATATCCGGGCGCCGGTTCTGCATATTTCCCTGATTTGCCCTGCCACCGCATTGCTGCGTATGAGCCTCGCACTGCCGCTGATGGCCCGCATCTTTTTCATTCCCTCTGCCGCGACGGTTTCCGCGTTAGCCGCGGCCTGTCGTTCTCCCGTGTTTCCGCCGGAAGACGCGGCTGTACGGACGGCCTTTACCGTGTAGTGGGCGGCCATCATAACCGCGATCCCCGCAAGCGACGAAAGAAGAAAACCGAGCGGGGTGAACCTGAAAAGGGCCGCGAACACGGCGGTTCCCAATAAAAAAAGCAGAAATCCCTTTTTCAACTGATTCGGTTCCTCCAATCATTCCCTGCAGGGCTGCAAATTCGCATATTCATGGATAAATATTTACATTCTCTGATTTATTTTACAAGTAAAATACGTGAATTATACAACTGCCGGGACGGTACGCTGTCAGGCGCCGACCATGTCTTTGAGAAGGTTTTCGATGTCCGGGAGGAGAGTATCGATGCCGGCCATTTCATCTGCGCTGAAATCGGAAAGCACGTAATCCGCCACGCACTGATCCGGGTTTTCCGGCCTGCCCACGCCGACGCGGACCCTGCGGAAGTCCGGTGTGCCCAGCTGTTCCATGATTGAACGCAGGCCGTTGTGACCCTTGTGGCCTCCGCCGGTTTTATGCCTTATCACGCCGAAGGGGAGCTCGATTTCATCGTGCACCACTATCAGTGACTCGGGCCCGACGCGATGGTATGAGAGCGCCTGTTGTACCGCGGTGCCGCTGTTGTTCATATAGGTCTGGGGCATCATCAACAGCACGTCCGCGGTGCCGAGCCTGCCTGTGCCGCAGTGGGATGAAAAAACGCTTTTTGTCATCGGGATGTCCCATGCCCCGGAAAGGTGGGAGGCGATGATAAAACCGATGTTATGTCTGTTCCTGCGGTATTTTTTTCCTGGATTTCCAAGTAGGGAGATCACAATCATGAAACGCGCTCCGGCTGGGATTTTATCGCCGGCCGAGACGGCTGGACGCTTCTTCCAGAGTTTTGAGAATGGTGATTTTCCGGTCGATTTCGGTGATGCTGAACATTTCGGCGATCTCGCTGTTTATCCCCACCAGCAGAAACTGGCGGTTTTTTGCCGCGGCCATGTTGAAATAATGTGTGATGAAACGGATCGACGAGCTGTCGATGAACGTCACGCCGGAAAGGTCTATCACTACATGCTTCCCATCATCGATCTCCTTCTTCAGCGGCAATTCGATTGAGGCCAGGTTCTCGATGGAAAGGGACCCTTCCACGTGGAAGATCGCCTGTTCGGCATCAGATGTAAAAGTATATTTCATCGTACTGTCTCCGGATTTTATTCTGGGCGGCACGCGACGTCATAATCGAATATTGACGGTCATTTCTTTCAAAAGAAAAATTCAGGGCTGATTTGTCAAGCTTTATCGCCAAGTTTTCGCGTTATCCCGCTGTTCGATGATTCTTTTCAGCGTTTCTTTCCAGTTGCTGTTGTTGATGCCGAATTCGACGTGCGTACCGTGATAATCGGTGATCCCGCAGGGGGTGAACGTGATGGATTCCGGACGTGTGGCTGTCCGGAAAAGTATGCTTATCCCCTCCATGTTCAATTCAGCCAGGGACTCGCTGCCGTGCATTATCAGAACCGCTCGGTCCCTTTCTGTGTCCCGAAGTGCGGACCGCCCCAGAAGCAGGTCGCGCCGCAGTCCCCGTATTCCGAGGTAATCGAAAATGGTGGGGAACATGTCCCTGTGGGACACCCGCCTCTTGGATCTCGCGGGCGCAATGCCGGGAAGGCGGATCATCATCAGCAGTTTTTTGATCTCGTCATGAAACACGTGGTGGCCTATCATCCCCGGCGCGAAACCTTCACCGTGGTCCGATACCACGGCGATCACCGTGTTGTCGTAGTCCCCGCTTTCCTTTATCGCCCCGATTATTTCCCCGATCCTGTTGTCGACGTTGCGCGCCGAGTTTTTGTAGCGGTTGAACAGATGGTTGATATAATGTTCTTTTCTCACGTCCACGATCCCGACCGACCGGGGGTACGGCTTGAACAGCTCGGCGTCCCTGTCGAAAAAGTAGGTGAAGTGACTGCTGTCCAGCTGGACGTAGAGCAGATAGGGGCGGTCGCCTTTTCGGAAGGAACGGATAAGCGAAACAGCGCTGGCGGCCGTTGCCCGGTCGAGATCATTTCTGTCAGCGCCGGGAAGATTGTCGTAGGCGCTGTAATAGGAGTCCAGCAGTGTCCCGTTTCCGGAAAACCTTCCGTAATAGCCGTTCCAGCCGAAATACGCCGAACCGGCGAAGTGTGTCGTGTAGCCGGCTTTTTTCATGATCCGCAGAATAACCGACCCGCCTGTTGAGGCGTCCTCTATGTCTCTGCTGATGGTATAGGCGGGAAGGTCCATGAAAAGCACGTTCCACGACAGCGACGTGTAGATGGCATCGCAGTAGGCGCTGTCGAACATGAGCGATTGCGCCTCGAGAGTCTTCAGGTTCGGGGTGATGACCGGATCCACTATGTCATGACGGAAGCTTTCCAGAACAAAGACCACGACATTTTTTTTTCGAACAGGGGGGCCTATGGCGTCAAGGCGTTGTTGCATGACGAGCTCAGGTACTGGAGGCGGAAACTGAAGGGTGAGAGAGTGATTGTTCTGCCGGAACAGCTCGATGTATGACGGGATCACTCTCCGGGAAAAGAGACCGGGACTCTGCCACGTCAGCGCCTGTTCAAGGATGAATACCGAAAGGCACATCAGGGCGACGGAGGGGAGCACCCTGTGTACGGTGAAGGCGGAAATACGGACAGTCTTGAGGTAGCGGCGGACCACAATGCCGATAATGAAGATATCGCACAGAAGAATCATAATGCCCAGAGACGCTTTAATTGAAAAACCCGCTTCATGAAGCATGAAAAAAAAGTCGGAACTGAGGTCGCCTCTCATCAAGATGTCGACTGACTCTGAAACGTTGATTCCCATGACCGAAAGGATGAGGGCGCAGATGAGTATCTGAATCGTGTACCATAATGCGGTGCCGGCGGTGAGATATCTCACGATCCTGCCGCATTTCGCGTCAATGACGACAGCAGAGGAAAAGAGAAAGACCTGCTGCATCAGAAATGACAGTATACCCAGGGGCCCGATGAAGGGGGGAATATAATACAGCAGCCAGATGTGGGAAAAAAGAAAAAGCACGCCGTAATAGGGGAGCGCTGTTTCTATCGTAATATGTTCCTCACTGCTCTTATTCCCTAGAATTTCCATGCAAATTCCATTGATCGCGCGAACATAGCCCGGGAAAAAGGCCTTCAGGCCGTTGTGGTCCCATCCCGGAAGCGTATGCCTTCAGGTGGCGGTTCGTTTAAATATAGTTCCAGAGTATTTCCAGGATCGCCTCATCCAGTGATGAATGGGTCTTCTTCAGCTCGGCTTTCATCCGCTCCAGCTCGCCGTCTTTCCGGAAATCGGACGTTCCGCGGAATTTTCCCATTCTCCTTCCGAGGATGAATGATTCCATATCGTCCCGGCTCATGGCGAGAAAGGAATCGATTTTTGCAAGCATGACGTCCCTGTCCCGGGGGAGGAGCCCCTCGACGTCCTCAAGAAGGTTCATGATATGGTCGCTCATGAGAACGCCGGTCACGCCGTCAAGCGACTCTATAAAGAGCCTGAGCTCCCGCACCTTGTCTTCTTCGGATGGGGAGGTCCATTTTTTTTCAATGTACATATCATAGAGCGGCGTGCCGGGAACCGGAATGACGCTCCGTATCCTGATGAACGTCGGGTTGACCGCGTTCACCACCTTCGCCGATTCCACCGCGTTTTCGCGCCAGTATTCGGTTCCCCCAAGGCCGGGCATGTAGTATTCCGACAGCTCGAAACCGGCTGCCACCGCCTTTTTTCCCGCCTCGATCTGCTCCTTCGCCGTCACTCCCTTGCACACAAGGTCCAGGACTGTGTCGGATCCGGATTCCATGCCGATATGGATCCTGTTCAGGCCGGCGGAGCGGATCGCCCCCAGCTCTTCGGGTGTTTTTCCGCTCACGGTTTTTGCCCTGGCGTAGGTGGTGATTCTTTCGATTGAAGGAAATCTGTAACGGGCGTGTTCCAGGACCGCCACAATCCTGTCGGTTTTCAGCGCCAGGGAATCGGCGTCCTGGAGGAACATGCTCTTCATGCCGAAATACATCCAGTACGCCACCTGGCGCACGAAAGCCTGGTCCACGGGCGCGGCGTCGATCCGTTTTACCGCATGCATGGCGCTGTGCGGATCTTTATCGTCAAGCCCCATTTCGCGCGCCTTTTCCGCGAGAAGATCCCTGATCGCGGCCATGGAATCGATGTCCTGTTTGACCTCCTCCACCGGCCTGGGCGAATACTTCTGCCCCTTGTACACCGGGCAGAAGGCGCACTTGTTCCAGGGGCAGTTCCGGGTGAGGCGGAGCAGAATGCTCTGCGCCTCGCTGGGCGGCCTGATGGGCCCCAGCTCGAAAGAGGCGGGACCGGTTTCATGCATTTTATTCATGCGGTTGCAATTCCTGTTCTCTTGTCCGGGCGCGGTGAAACCGCGGCACAGCCGTTATTCATAATACCGGATTCCATGAAAAGAAACAATTCTTTATCTCCTGACCCGGATTATTGACACTATTTCCTTTTTCAAACGGTTGAATTTCGCCGGTTTCATTTCAAAGGATATCGACAGGATCGCGGAGGTTTTTTTCATGAAAAGAGTCATCGCAAGGACGCGTTCCCCTCTTCCGCCGGCAGGGGCGATGAGCTCGTAGGCAAAACCTTCGGTGAAACCGTCGGTATCGGGGCCGGTAAGCACATTCAGGGCGTCGTCGCGCACTTTCTCGATCCGGTAACCGCTCCGGATCAACCGGCCGGTAATTTTCGCGAACTTGTCATCTGCATACGATTTGGCCGCAGTATCCGGTTGCACTTCCTCAAGAGTGACCAGGCACCTGGGCGTAACGGCCCCGGAGCGCTCGCCCGGTTCCTCCCTTGAGAGCACGATGACGCTCGCCCTGCCGGTTGTCCCGTTTTCTGCCACTTTCCAGGGGCCCGGAAACAACAGCTCCCAGCCTTCCAGGGACACCCTGGTCATCTTTTGGGAGCCGTCAGACATTTCCCCGTACACAAAGGGCCGGGGAGGCGACCCGCATCCCGTAATGGCGCACGAAACTGTCACGGCGAGGAGCACGACCAGGGGGCGCGTCATCAGTCGGCATGTCCACCATGGGGATTTCAATAGAAGTAAAACCCTCTTCCGCTTTTTTTCCCGAGGTACCCGGCGGCGACGTATTTTCCCAGGAGCGGACAGGGCCTGTATTTCGAGTCCATGTAGCCCCGGAACATCTCCTCCCCCACGGCGAGCACGATGTCGAGTCCGATGAGGTCTGCCAGCTCCAGGGGGCCCATGGGGAGGTTAAGGCCCAGCTTGAGTGTCTTGTCGACTGATTCGGGCGTGCCCATGTTTTCGTAGATGAGAAACACCGCTTCGTTGATCATGGAATAGACCATTCTGTTCAGTGAAAAACCGGGGTAGTCCTTTGATTCGACAAATTCTTTTTTAAGCTTTTTAAGGAAGCTCTTGGCCATCTCCACCGTTTCCCGGGTGGTGAGAAAACCGGGAATTATTTCCACGAGCCGCATCACCCTGGCGGGCATTATGAAATGGAGCCCGATGACCGATTCCGGCCTCTTCGTGACGGATGCGATCCTGGTTATCGAGATCGATGAGGTGTTTGATGACAGCAGTGCCGCGGGGTTGCACACCCTGTCCAGGGCTGAAAAAACGTCCAGCTTCGCCTGCAGGTCCTCGTACACGCATTCGATAACTATATCCGCCGATTCCAGCGAGTTGATGGAGCCGAATATCTTGATCCGCTGGGTGATCTCGCTCACCCTGTCCATGGTAAGGGTCCCTTTCTTCGCGTAGCTGTTTAATTTATCCTGGATTTTCAGAAACGCCGACTTCGTCCTTGTCTCGTCATTGTCGTACATGATGACGCGAAAGCCCGCTTCCGCGGACAGTTGCGCGATATCGGTGCCCATGGTCCCGGTCCCCACGATTCCCACGGTTTTCATTCGTTCCCCCTGCACCGCCCGGTCTCGGGCTCGTTAATCGCCGGTCCTGTTACAGGCCGGCTTTTTTCTTCATCGCATCGATGTCAATTTTTTCGAGGTACGGAATCAGGTATCTTTCCCACATCCGATGGTATCCGAACCCCCCCTCCTTAAGCTCCCGGATGGCTTTTTCCCTGGACCAGCCCATTACCGCCATCCGGTACACCGCCACCATGGCGCCGGTCCTGTCCGCGCCGTGCATGCAGTGCAGAAACGCGGGCAGGTTGCTCCGATTGGTCACTTCTTTCAGGAAGCGAACCGTTTCCTCGTCTTCCGGGTGCCAGGCCTTCATGTATATATGGACATAATTGAACGCATTGTCGCCAATTTTATCCCTGTCGGAATGAAATGACCGGAGGTTGATGATTGTTTTGATCCCCATTTTTTTCAGCTCCTTCATCCCCTCGGCGGTGGGCTGGGCGCCGCGGTACAGATCGTCGGAGACCTTGAATAGGTTCGGGAGGCCTTTTTTCGCCACTGGGAGAGCCCATTCCGCGGGCCGTTCCGTTTCGGCCGCAAGCGGCAGCAGTAGGGCGCATCCAAGAAACAATGCGCATAACAATCGGTACGGAATCTTTATTGTCGTCATAGTCCACCCCGGCTCTGAATCGATAGTTGGAATCGTCAAATGACCATGTGCATAAGGGCCGATTTTTAGAAATACGCCTTGGGCCCAGGAATGCAAGCATTAATTTGCCTGTTTGGTGTGCCGTCCTGTCGGCCATTTTCTGTTTGACATTGACCTGTATGGGAATAGAGTACTTTATCAACGTCCGTAACGGCCCGCTCTTTCGCGTACCGGCTCTACGAGGAAACAGGAGGGGGCATGAGGCCTTCCGCGGGCCGTATCAAGAGGATGATATGATCAAACGGTTTAAATTTTTCTCGGGTCTGCGTGCGTCCATCCAAATCATCGTCCTGCTCGCCATTGTCCCGGCCATGGCGCTCATTATACGCTCGGGCCTTGAAATAAGCGGCATCGTTCAGGAAAAAAGCCGCGAGGACACGATGCTGCTCGCCTTGACCATATCGAACAGGTTTTCCCAGACTCTTGAGGGTATCCGATACCTCCTCGTGTCCATCGCAACGAGCGATCAGATCAAAAATGCCGATCCGGGCGCCTCATGGTATTTATCGTCTTTGATGAAAAAATTTGACCATATCGCGAACCTGGGGGCCACAGACACCGGCGGAGTCACGTTTGCCAGCGGCCTTGCGCTGAAAGGGCCCGTCAACCTGTCCGACAGGAGCTATTTTAAAAATGCCATGAAACGGAAGGATTTTTCCAGCGGCGAATTCCAGGTTGGAAGGATCACCGGATTGCCTACCATAAATTTCGGGTATCCAGTAACGGGCCGTTCCGGATCGATCTCCGGGATAGTATTCGCCGCCTACGACCTTTCCCACGCTGAGGACCTGCTCTCGGGAATTCCGGCGCAAAAGGACGCCGACATGGTGCTCCTTGACCGCCTGGGACTGGTGCTGTATTCCAATCATTACAAATTCAACGCCAAGGGGACGCCCTTTTACAACAGACGGTTCATACGCGCCGTCACGGAAGGGAAAAAGGGCCACATGGAGGTGATGGGGCCGGACGGTGAGGCGCGTCTTTACGCGTACATGCAGGTGCAGGCATGCGAGGGAATATACTGCGCCGTAGGCCTTCCGGTCAGAAGGGCGGTGGACGCGGCCAACCGGTCTCTCGTACTGAATATCCTGTTTCTGGGAGTTGCGGCGGTCCTGGCCATGGGCCTTGCCGCCTTTCTGGGGGATGTGTTCATCGGAAGGATGATCAACAGGCTTATCGAAACCACGGAAAAGGTCGCCGGCGGCAGTCTTGAGGCGAGGAGCGGCATTGATTACAGCGCGGGTGAGCTGGGCTTGCTTGCCGGTTCTTTCGACAGAATGGCGGAGACCCTGGGAAAGCGCGAGACCGAGCTCAGGGTAAGCGAGGAAAAATACCGGTCAATTGTCGAGAATACACATGAGGGAATTCTGATAATTGACGCCGCCTACAGGATTATTTTCGCAAATTCTAAGATTTTAGAGATCAGCGGATACGACCAGTTCGAACAGCTGGGGTCGAACTTCCTCAATTTCGTCGACGATGAGTTCAAGGCGGAAGTCGCGGACAGGTATGAGAGGAGAAAGCGGGGGGAGGATGTCCCTTCAGTATATGACGCGTCCATAATACGAAAGGACGGCGCGAAGAGGAATCTGGAAATCCGGGTATCGAGCATCCGGACGGCGTCGGGGGAAATGAATTATATCGTGCATCTCATCGATACCACGGAACGGAGGGAAGCGGAGGAGGCCAGAAGGAAGCTCGAAATGCAGATACTTCAGACGCAGAAACTGGAAAGCCTCGGGGTCCTGGCCGGAGGGATCGCGCACGATTTCAACAATATTCTCACCGCGGTGATGGGGCACGCGGATCTCGCGCTTCTGGAGCTTCCGAAAGGCTCGACGGTACGGGACGGAATCGAGGAGATAGTAAAGGCGTCCAACAGGGCGGCAGACCTGTGCCGGCAGATGCTCGCGTATTCCGGCAAGGCCATGTTTATCCTTGAAAACCTCGATCTCAACGAGCTTATCGACGAGATGGTACATCTTCTGAAAACATCAATTTCAAAAAAGGCGGTCCTCAATCTCGACCTTCAGAAAGACCTCCCCCCGATCAGGGGAGACGCCACCCAGATCCGCCAGATCGTCATGAACCTTATCACCAACGCCTCGGAGTCGTTAGGCGATTCGATCGGGACCATATCAATCGCCACCGGGTCCATGCACTGCGAAAAAGAGTACCTTTCGGAATTCACGCTGGGTGAGAATTTACAGGAAGGCGTCTACGCGTACCTGTCGGTGAGCGACACCGGGAGCGGAATGGAGTCGGAGACGCTTTCCCGGATATTTGAGCCTTTTTTTACCACAAAGTTCACCGGCAGGGGCCTCGGCCTGGCCGCGGTGATGGGGATCGTGCGGGGGCACCAGGGGGGCTTTCGGGTGTACAGCGAGCCGGGCCGCGGCACGTGTTTTAAAATAATTCTCCCATCGCTGGCCGCATCGGATGACGGAAAAATGGAGGCCCGGCATGCAGGTCCGCCACGGGGAGACTCCGCTCCTATTTCGGGAACGATCCTGCTGGTGGACGATGAGGAGTCGGTTCGCCTGCTCGGCAGGCGGATGCTGGAAAAAATCGGGTTTTCGGTTTTGGAGGTCGAAAACGGGCAAAAGGCGCTGGAACTTTTTCGTGAAAGGCTCGACGAGATTGTCTGCATCATACTGGACCTGACCATGCCCCTCATGGACGGGGCCGAAACCTTCAGGGAAATCCGGAAAATCAACGACAGCGTACCGGTCATCATATCGAGTGGCTACACCCAGCAGGATGTGGCCCAGCTTTTCACCGAAAGGGGTTTTTCCGGTTTCATCCAAAAACCCTATATGATGGAGTCGTTTGAAAATGAGATACGCAGGGTCCTGTCACGCGGGAATGGCGGATCAGATGAATAGAGGCGCTCTGTTATTCATGAAAACGATCGGCCCGATGCGCCTACTGGGGCGGAAGCTGCTCGAGTTGAGGGAGGAAGACCCTCTTAAACGGCAAAGGGAATTCATGACCAGGATGGTTTCCCTGATCACAGGGGCCCTCACAATGGCCCTGTTTTTATTGACTCTGGCCATGAGCGCGTATGGGATGATTCCGGCAGGCACTTCCGCCATCCTCGGGATGATGTGCGTACTTTACATTTTCTGCTGGCTCTTCATGGCACACGGGAGATGGCGTCTCAGCGGGCTGATCACGCCGTCCATAATCTTCCTTTCCGCGGTATACGGCAATTTTACCGGCGGCATCGACTCTCCGGCGTCGCTGCTCTACTGCCTGGTGATGCTTCTGGTCGGCATGATGTACCGGCGAAGGTTTCAGTGGCTCACCGTGGGCGTAATACTCGCCACTTATCTGTCACTTGGTCTGGCGCATTATTCCGGGACACTGGTTCGGTCCCGTTCCTCTGAAACCGCATTTCTGAACAGTATCCTGATCAATACCGTGTTGATCATCGGTTTTTTTCTTCTCCTAAGACTTTTACTGATGAGATACGTCGGCGCCCTGAACAAATCGGTCCTGCAGGCCGGGGAAAACAGCGAGCTCGCGGAAAGAAACCGGGAACTCTACATTCAGGCGCTCGGTGAGATCCGCGAACGGTATGCGGCGGAGGAGCGTGCGGGAAAAAAAAACGAGGAACTCGCCGCGGCCAATGAAGAGCTGGCGGCCACTCTGGAAAACCTCGAGGAAACCAATGAAGAGCTGACGATAGCGAACGAAAGGTTTGCAGTTGCGAAGGATGAAATCGAGGCGAGCGAGCAGAGGTTCAGGATTCTTTCTGACCAGTCGTTAATGGCCATTCTGGTCATCCGCGACAATAAGATGGTGTATTTTAACAGCGCATTCTGCGAAATCAGCGGGTTCAGCGCCGATGAGCTTTCTGCGCTCGGTCTCATGAAGTTTCTGGAGCGGGTCCATCATGATGACCGGCCGCTGATGATAGAAAACATGCGGAAAAAAATCAGCAACGAGATCGAGTCGAGCCGTTATGTGTATCGGGCAATAAAAAAAGACGGTATCATGGGATGGTATGAGATATTTTCCAAAAGAATAGTATTCGACGGCAGGCCCTCCATTTACGCCGTCATCGTGGACCGATCCGCCGAGAAGGAGAATGAACTGAAGCTGAACGATCTGCTGCAGAGGTACTCGGCGATCATGGAAAACGCACACGAGGTGATACTGGTGATCCGGGATATGCGTATAATGTACGCGAATCCCAGATTTAACGAAATAATGGGTTACACGACTGAAGAGGCGCTGGGGATGGAGTTCTCGAAGTTTATCAGTCCTGATGACAGGGACGCGGTGATCGCCAATTACCGAAGTAGGCTCCGGGGTGAGCTGATCGACCCGATCTACACGTTCAGGGTCATTGACAAAACAGGTTCTGAGAAGTGGGCCGAGACCCACACGACCTCCATCACTTGGGAGGGAAAACCCGCAATGCTGAACATGCTCACCGACATAACCGATCGGAAACTCGCCGAAGAGTCGCTGCGCGAAAGCGAGGAGCGCTATCGGGGACTCGTGGAGGCGTCTCCGGATCCGATCATCATGCACGGCCCTGAGGGTGATATCATCGCCGCCAACAGGAGGGCCGTCTGGTTTTTCGGCTTCGATACCGAGGAGTCTTTCCGGTCACGTATCCGTTCGATCGTGTCCCTTGTCGCCCAAGGCGACAGGCCGAGGCTCGAAGCGGACCTGGCCCGTGCGGTCGAGTCTGGACCCGCCCTGGGCAACGAATATCTGACGGTATCGGCAACTGACGGGCCCAGGTCCGTGGAAATCAGCATGTCGGCGGTCAGGGATTCGAGGGGTGACATCTTTGCCTTTATAAGCCTGTTGCACGATGTTACCGAGAGGAAAAATACCGAAAATCTGCTCAAGAGCTCGCTGCGGGAAAAGGATGTGCTTCTGAAGGAGATACACCACAGGGTGAAGAATAATTTTCAGATCATAGTGAGCCTCCTCAGCCTTCAGATGGACAAGGAGATGAATGAAGACGCGGTCCGGAATCTGGAGAACGCACAGAACCGCATCAGGGCAATGGCGCTCATTCATGAGAAACTCTACCAGTCCAACAATCTCGCCATGATTGATTTCAGCGAGTATTTGAGATCAATGTCGGAAGAAGTGTACAAGAGCCATTGCAATGAGCCGATGAAAGTCGCCCTTGAAATCGCCATCGAGCCGCTTTTTCTTTCTCTTGATAAGGCGATCCCGCTGGGGCTGGCGGTGAGCGAATTGCTCACCAACGCGATGAAATACGCTTTTCCGAAAGGCAGGTCCGGTAAGGTGACTGTGCGGCTCATCCCTATGGGGAAGGAAGATGTTGAAATTTCGGTAATGGACGACGGCGTGGGCCTGCCGGTGGGGTTTAATCCGGAGAAGGCCCGGACCCTGGGAATGAATCTCGTGCATATTCTCGTGAGGGACCAGTTGAAAGGCCGTGTCAGTTTCAGCCGGGAAGGCGGTACCGCGGTGACGCTGAGGTTCCGTTCGGTCTGAAGCGGGGGTGCACGGTGCGTTTCAACAGAGGCGGGATATCAGGTCGTGCAGGCCGGGGCATTGCGCCGTAAGCCGGTTTCTGTCCGCCAGTTCGAAGTCCTCGAAATCGAAACCGGGCGACACGGTGCAGCCCATGAGGGCGTACCCGTCCCTTTCACGGATTTCGGCGGCAAACCAGCGGCCGTAGGGCACCACCGCCTGGGGGGTTTCGCCCGCTCCCGGATCTGTGCCGAGCGTGACAAGGGAATAACCGCCGTCAGGGCCGATCATGTGTATCAGGACGGCGGAGCCTTCATAGTGATGCCATATCTCATCGGACAGTATGCGGTGGAAACGGGACGTCTCCGGGTGGCCGAGGAGATAATAAATCGAGGTGCATGCGTTTCTGTCGTTTCGGAACCTGGAAGGGAGCCCCGGCCGCGGAAGAACGTCGGATGATCTGTACATCTCCCGGTAATGGCCCCCCTCGGGGTGAGGCTGAAGGCCCAGCGTGTCGATCCATTGGAGATATCTCGTTTTCATGCTCCGCCCTCCGGCCCTTGTGAAAGGATTTTCGCATAATGATAGCGGAAGAGGGCCTGATATTAATTATCGTTTTTTCCGGGGTTTTTTTAAGTCAAGAATAACTGTTTTTTGATATTTTTTTATAGACAGAAGTATCTTTAGTATATAATTGAAAGGGTCAGAGCCCTAAAATGCCGAAAATAAAGCTGTATTGTATACGGTTATAGGTTATCTTTTTACGTAAAAACCATTTTCCGGATATTATACAATTTGTACGGGGGTCCCTGCATGCATATCATATTGCTGAATTCTTTTTCCATCGGTACCCTCCTCGGGGTGGCGTTTTTCATCACCACGACGATTTATTTCCTGTCAATACGTAAAAAATCCAGAGCCACTCTCCATATCGGATTGTCCTACGCCATCATGGGGGTGTTCAATTTCGCGTACTTCATCTCCGCGAGCGTGTACCATCCGCTTGCGGCCTTTCACCGGTGGATGACAGTGCCCCTCGTGCTGCTGAGCATCACGCATTTTATTGCGTTTGTCCTCAACTATCCCAAGGACAACAGCCGTCCCGGAGCCATGAAATTTTTACTCCGCACGCTGTACCTTATTGTCATTGCGGCCACGGTCATGTTCTACGTGAAAACTGCGCGGGCCCCCATCGTGTATTTGTTCCAGGCCCACTACTATGACTTCGACGCCGACAGGATCAGCAAATATATTTCCTATCTGATCATCCTCTTCCTTCTGTCGAATCTTTTAATCGCCCTGTGGAGAGCGGCGATTTTAAAGGGGAGGGACAGGATGGTGATGCTCTTGATCGGCGTGGCGTATGTCATGGCAACGCTGCTTCCGGCCGTCGCCAACACAATGAGCAGGGACGGCCTGTTGGACCGGGGCGCCTTCCAGAATATGTGGGTGCTCTGCAATCTGGGCGGTTTTTTTCTTATGGCGATAATCTATTTAAACAACACCAGGGACCGGATGAGTTTCATGGGAAAGCTCATAGGGATCAGCGTGGTGACCTTCCTGATGCTGATGCAGTTTTCAAGTTACTATACCCTGAAGGAAAGAGATGAATCCTTTGACGACACATACCGGAAATCCGCCGAGCTTGTGGTAAGGGGGCTCGGTTTCGGCGAAAGAGACAAGTATCTGCTGGCATACCGCGCGGGAAGCGATTCGTTTGAGTGGAAAGAGGGGGGCTCCCTTCTTGAGACAGACCCTTTGAAGACCGAATTTTTAAACACCTATATGGTCGAGAGAATCAGGGCCATGGGGGACGCGGGATTCAGGGGAAAACTGGCCGCGCTTTTTCAGGGGAGGCACGTCTATTTTGAGGGATACAGAAGGAACCTCACGGCATACGCGGAGACGCTCGGGGAGGACGGCGGCGGGCATTCAGCCGCGATGCTGGCGCACATAAAAGCGATCACCAGAAATGTGTTTTACACCTACAATAAAATCCGCCAGATCCAGGACGAGGGCTTTCGCGCCGGTCTGATGAAGTTTCTGGAGAAAAGCGACCCGAAAATGACGGGTTTCACCGAGGCGATACGGGAACATCTGGGAAGGAGCCAGAGTGAAGGCGGCGCCTTAAAAAAGGAGGTCCTCGAATTTTTATCTCCCATGAACGCGGCGGGCACGAGAGTGTATCGGGCCGGTACGGGCGGGAACGATCATTACATAAGTTATATGGTCGCGGATATCGGCAATGATACGGTCTTTGAAGCGGGGTACGACTACCTCGATTACAGAAACTACCTCCATTCGTCGGTCGTTAAAATAGCCATCATGGTGCTCGTTCTTCTTGTGGTCGTCCGCTTCGGGTTCCAGTTCTTCTATGCCGGCGTGCTCATCAATCCTCTGAAAATTCTGGCGAAGGGGGTGCGGCAGGTCAACAACGGCGACCTGAATACCTCCATACCGGTACGGATAGAGGACGAAATCGGTTTCGTTACCCGCTCCTTCAACAACATGGTGGCATCCATCAAAAACATGGTCGATACCGTCAGCATGAGCTCCGTGGAGGTGAAAACCGTGAGCGGCGACCTGCATGATTCATCGTCGCGTCTGTCCGACATAGCCAGGGAGCTCACCGCGATCGTGGAGGAAACGGTTTCGGCCTACGAGGAGATGACGTCGTCCTTCGAGTCCAACCTTGAAAACGTCAAGACGCAGTTCGACAGCCTCGATTTCGTCAAGGGCGATATTTCCGAAATCAACACGAACAGCGAGCAGCTTTCCGGCCGGATAAGGACGCTCACCGAAAGCATCAACGACGCGGTGGATCGCGTGCAGGACGGTGAAAAAACCATGAGAAAATCGGTGCACGCCATCGAAGAGATGGCGGTGTACTTCAGGGACATTGAAGAGACCATCAATTCGATCAACGAAGTGGCCGACAAGATCAATCTCCTGGCCCTCAACGCGGCCATCGAGGCGGCCCGGGCCGGAGAGGCGGGGAGGGGCTTTTCGGTGGTGGCCGACGAGGTGAACAAGCTGGCGGACCAGACGACAGAACTCGTCAAGGGAATTCAGAGCACCCTTTCGGTCCATACAAAGAGAATGACCGACGAGCTGGTCCACATCAGCAGGGCCGCGAGCGTATTCGAGAGCATCATGTCGGCGATCATGGAAACTAGGGACGTCCTCACCGGCACGATCGATTTCACGGAAAATCTGTCGACAATGAACGCGGTCATGCAGGACAAGATGCAGAATCTCGGGGACATATCAGGGAACATCTACAACTTTTCGCTTGAGCAGAAAAACGTCATCGAGGAGCTGACAAAGGCGATCAACAACATAAACCAGATAACCCAGTCGACCATGGAGAATGCCGACATGGTGAAAAGCTACTCGAGAATTATGGACCTGAGCGCGAACGAACTCTCTTCCCATATCGACGCATTCAAGCACCTGGACAAGGCGCAGGGTGACGACAAGGACAAAGATTGACCGCCGCTGAGGCCGCCGCGGCAGGATGACGAGGACAGCGCCGAAGCGACAGCGGCCGGGAAAAAACAGAATCTCCCGGGGAATCGACATAGCCCACCCATTAATGACAATGACCCGCATTGAATACGCTCCTGTTCCGGGAGCGTGTTAATCAAACGCATTTCACCGGCCGATAATAGTATAAAACAACGATGCGGGCTGCGCGGTCTGCCGCGGATGCGCCCCATCCCGGGCGGGGGGTACAATGCCAGAAATCGAACTGCTGCAGATTCCTCTTTTCAGCGAAATGGACGAAGAGGAGGTCGGGGGTATACGCTCGATCATGGGGAGCATGAGGTTTCATGCCGGCCAGACCATCATTTCCGAGGGGGACATCGGAGATCTCTTTTACATCATTACCGGGGGCCATGTGCAGATATTCATGTACGACGCCGGCGGAAAGGAGTTGCTTCTTCAGGAGCTGGGGCCGGGCGGGTTTTTCGGGGAGCTCTCCATGCTTACCGGTGACCCGAGGTCTGCCCGTGTAAGGGCCGTCGACGATGTCGCCGTCATGACGCTGAAGCGCGAAGAATTTTTCGCCTTTCTTCGGAAATTTCCGTCCGCCGCGATCGACGTGCTCATCGAACTGGGGGGACGGCTTCACAACCTGGACGACATACTGCGCAAGTCCGTCAGCCGGAACGTCAACGAGGTGGACCAGGAGCGGCTTACTGTTGGCCAGAAATTCGCCGATTTTGTGGCGGACCTTATCGGCAGCTGGCCCTTCATCATGGTGCAGTCGGTGATGCTCACGATATGGATCACGCTTAACGTGACCGCCTGGATACAGCGCTGGGACCCCTATCCATTTATTCTTCTCAATCTGATGCTCTCGTTCCAGGCCGCCTACGCGGCGCCCTTTATCATGATGAGCCAGAACCGCCAGTCCGCCAAGGACAGGCTCTCTGCCGAGATCGATCACATGGTCAACACAAAAGCGGAACTGGAGATCGGTCTGCTGCTCAAACGGATCGACGACATGGAAAAGCTGATCGAAATTAATTTCAGCGAACTCAAGGGGGGAAGCGCGTCCCAGGGGAGATGAGGCGTGAATCGAGAGAATTAAACCCCTAACCCATTCATGATTTTGAAGCGATTCCGCCGATTAAACTCCGAAATTCTTCCACAGTTCCGAGCCTTATTCCTTATTGAAAGAGATGGAGAACGATTGATGGAATTTTTTAGAATATCCGTTGACAGAAAGGATGATGATGCATAACTCTATTGTATCGGTTAACTTGTCATTGGATGCGGAATGGCTCGATATTCCCATTTCAATGGCCGCATGAAACACAATATATTGAAAAGGTGGATTAGATGTCAGGTGATAAAAAAGGCGCCATTCTTCAGAGAGACGGTGAAACCTACGCCATCGTTCCGAGGACCCCGGTCGGCCTTGTGACGGCGGAACAGCTGGAAAAAATCGCCGCGGTGTCTCGGAAATACGATATTCCGGTGATAAAGATAACCTCGGGGCAGAGATTCGCGCTGGTGGGGATAAAGGAAGAGCAGATCGATTCGGTCTGGAATGATCTCGGCATCGCTGCGGGAGAAGCCATTGAGCTCTGCCTTCACTATGTGCAGGCCTGTCCCGGCACCGCGGTGTGCAGGTTCGGCGTGCAGGATTCGCTCGGTCTCGGGACGGAGATAGAATCGTTTTTCTCCCATTTGGATATGCCCGCGAAAATAAAAATCGGGGTGTCGGGGTGCCCTTTCTGCTGCGGTGAAAGCTTCGTAAGGGACATCGGCCTCTTCGCGAAAAAATCGGGGTGGACCCTTATCGTCGGAGGAAGCTCGGCGCGCAGGCCCCGAATCGGGGACATAGTCGCCCAGGACCTTTCGAAAAATGAAGTGATGAACCTTATAAAAAAAATACTGGAGTTTTATAAAAACAACGGCAAGACCAGGGAGCGCATGGCGCAGTTCGTCGACAGGGTGGGCATAGACAATATCAAGGACGCGCTTCTCTGATCGAAGGGTTTGCGGATGAATATTCTGATCAGTGTAAAGGACCGTCTTGTCCCTGCCGCTTTGGCCGCCGTTTTCATTATGGTGTCCTTTGCGCCGGGGACCGGCGGCGCGCTCATGGCGCAGGAGAAGTCGCGGTCGTACCGGGAGGGGACTCTCGCGCGATACGGGCGGGTCGAGGTCCTCAGCCTCAAGGGAAATTACCGGGAGATGGGAAGGCAGTACGGCGCCCTCTCGTCGGGCGCACTGAGGGATTTTTACGGGGACATCGTCTCGCTTCTCGCGAAAGGGCGGGGCATTCCCGTCGGCTCTCTGGAGGCATACGGGGTAAACCTGTATAACCGGTATCCGCACCGTTTTAAAGAGATACTCTGCGGCATGGCTGAAACGTCCGGCCTTGACATCACGGCCCATTGCGTGATAAACGCATTCGAACACTATATGTTTAACCCGGAGTTCGCGTCAAAGGACGCGTCCTGGGGCTGCTCGGCGGTCGCGGCCTGGGGCCCATACACGAAGAGCGGGGAGGTGCTGTTCGGGCGCAATTACGATTTCGGCAGCGACGTGGCTGTTTTTAAAAAATACCTTAACGTGACGGTGTACAACCCGGAGGGGGCCGGCCTCTCCACCGCGGTTGTTACCTTCTGCGGGACCCTTAACGCCACAACCGAGATGAACTCGTCCGGGCTGTTCCTGGAGCTGAACAACGGAGGCCTCTCGGCGGGCGGCCTTGTCAGGAGGGATAGGATATCCTCCCCGGTGAACCTCTTCGGCATTCTGCTCGATTTTTCGGATATGGCGGGGATTGAGGGGGCGATGAACACCATCAACAGCGACGCCGCGTACATCATCAACGCCGCCGACGGCGACGGCGCGCGCTCGTACGAATGGTCGCCGGCAGGGGTGAAAATAGCGCCCCCGGTCAGGCCCGGCCTGCTGGTGTCGACAAACCATTTCGTCGGGCCCTGGAAGGGGCCGGCCCCGAGCGACAGGTTCTACATGACCGTCACCAGAAGGAAGAACCTTGAGGCGCTGGCTGACAAATCCCGCGGTGAAATCGACCTCGGCAGGATGAAAGAGATTATGGACAGGCCGATTGAACTCGGGGGAGCCGTGTCGCTTAAAGCGGGGAAGATCGGAAAAAACCCGGCCCCCTACACCGCGTATCAGGTTATCGCCCTTCCGCGCGAAAAAACGCTCTGGCTGAAGCTCCCACTGTATCAGGACTGGACCGAGGTCAGGCTCAAGGACCACGTCAGATGATGCCGGAAAGCGATTCGGCGATTCCGGCATGAATTAAATTTGATCCGGAGTCAAATGGGCCCTGACTGGAATACCTTCGGCCGCGGGAGTTCCCGCCTGGTCGGCGAAATCCTCAACAATCAGACGGCCATTCCCCAGGGGGTGCCGGTGCTGTCGAATCTGGACATCGCGGTGAAATACATTCCCATGGAGAGCATCGGCGGCGATTATTACGGTTTTCATATAATCGACGATAAAAGGATCGGCATACTGATTTCCGACGTGACCGGGCATGGTACATATGCGCATAGTTCTTGACGAAAACCGCCTTTTTGGATATATTGCTCTCAGAGGAGGGGACGATCTGGTTTCGACTGCAACTATGGGTTTACAGCGGCATGTCGAGCGTGCTGTCATCTCGTTAAAAATGGCAGAAAAAAAGTAGTCGCAAACAACAATTTAGCACTGGCAGCCTAATTAGCCGCCACGCCCCGGTCATCCGCTCCTCTGGGATTTCCACGGGCGTCATACTCAGGGGATAGCCCTGACGCCGTGTTCCCCGGTCAAGGGCGAAACAACAGGGAAACGGGCCCATCGGCACGGTTCCGGCGCCGGACCTTGGGCCGACCTTAAAACACCGGATATGCATGTAGAAACTGTAGGCTTGTTTTGCAGGACGCGGGTTCGACTCCCGCCGTCTCCACATCAATCGAGTTCAAGATAATCGAGGTCTTCCAGGGTTTGGATGAGCCGCTTTGATACCTCATCCAGGAGAATGGATTTAGCCCGCCCGGGATCAAATTCATCTATATTGGCCGTGGTGGCCTGGTGGTCCAGGAAGAGGACCTCCAGGTCCGCATCGACGATTGTAACAAGTGAATTGAAATCGATATACTGCATTTCTGTGGAGAAATCGCCGTCAATTTCATAAATGATCAGGCTGTCGAGGCCTTCCCGCGACATCATGCCCTTCAAGCCGGCCTCGTTTTCGTGGACTATCTGTTTGATCACCCCGAGCGACTTGTACAGGAGAAAATCCTCGTCAGAGGACATCTGGTAGAACCTCTCCAGATCGTTGGCGGCGTAGAATATCGGCCCTTCTGATTTGGTGAACAGCTTCAGGTTGTTTTGCATTTTGCAGCTTTTCAACCAGAACTGCAGGTCCCGTGAGTAGTCCTCCATCTTCATCACGTTGTTCCTGGGAATTCGTACGATGATGCCGCTTTTTTTAAGCTTCTCGAGTTTGGAGCTTTCGAAGAACTCGCGGTTTACATGATAGGAGGCGCACCCGGAGGCCAGCATGGCGGAAGTGGCAACTATCGCCGTTGCGAGACCTGAAAGTGTGCTGTGTATGATGCAGGATTTCATGGCGCTATATCGCGGCTTTCAGGAGTATTCTGCCCCGTGTCGTCACGGAAATGGTGACCGGAGCGTCATCGCTGGGTGATGAGTACTCTATGATGCCGAAATGCCTGAGCCAGGTGAAAAAGTAGAAATCGAGAAATGAGATGGAAAAAAGATCGCCGCGCCTGCTGAACCCCGTGAGGTCGAAGAAGTCTCCCGCAACGGTTTCAATCTCCACCGGCCCGCTGTGCCTCAAGGTCAGGTCTGCGAGAATGCACCGGTTGTTCTTCATGTCCGAGGCGAGATCGGTATTGGAAGTGAAGATTTCTTCCCATTCGAGATCGTTCCAGAATGTATTGAATAGGCGCGTGAAAAGAAGGCTCCCCTCCGGATGCGGGTCCTCTGTCCTTGCGATGCCGTCCTCGGCGCGGATAACCCGCGATTTCCGGAGAATGGCGACAGTCTGTTTGATGTAAATAAGAAGGAGTTCCCTGTCGCCGATTTCGCCGATCAGCCCGGCAGATTCGGCCGCGTTCATGATGAAATTGTAGAAGCAGTCGTTGAACCGCCCCTCTCCGTTTACCGGGAAAATCCCGCCGCCTATCCCTTCGAGAATGAATTCCGCGAGCCTGACCGCAAAGCACCGCGAATCGCATATCGCTGACATCCTGTTCTGGGAAGACGAGAGGAGATAGGAGTTCGCCAGGGTGACGGGGGCCTTTAATTCCCTCAGGGTCTGCTGATCTGTTCCATGCACGGCCGGATTCATTATCCTGCGTACGATGAAGGGGGAGTGCGGTGTATTTCTTTTATTCGCCATTGTGTATCGGTGATTGCCGCCCGGTTCTTTTCTCTATGGCCGGCTATCTTTTGTATTGATTATTAATGTTTCACGCCAGTAATTAATTTTTTGAACCGATTAATAAAAAAAATTCTGATGTGGTTACATCATCGCACCCGCAATCAGTTACTGATAAATCCCATTAGTCGGTATGTGCAAGAAAGAGCTCGCCCTCTTATGGAGGGAACAATACTATGAAAATTAATTTAAAGTCAAGATAAATTGTTGAAAGTGGCGTAAAAAAAACCTAAACGCCTTCAGGCGCCGATGAGCCTGAAGGCGCTGTCGCGGCTTATATTTCCCTGCACATTCAATGCCGCCGACGGATTTTCTTCGATCTGCCGGGTCGTGGACGGGACCACCCTGTCCGCGGCGAATCGTTCCGGTACCGGCATTGCGCTGATCGCTTCCCGGATATTCTCCTGAATGCGCACGGCAGACCGGCCCGTTTCCTCGATGCCTCTGGCAAGGCTCTCGCGCATCGCCTCGATCTCTCCCTGCGGGGGAACGGTTCCTGCGACAGCCGCCGTAGTCGCGGCGATCACTCTTTCGATGTCCCCGCCGATTTCGGGGGCCTTCTCCCGTGCACCGTCCAAAAACTGTCTCATGGGGGGGGCTGCGATGTGTTCGCCGTATTGCTGCATGGTGCTCTGTATGTCGGATAGCGCCGACTGGAGCGCGTCGCTGTCGGTCCTGCCGTTGATAATTGTCTGAGCGGCGACACTGCGGAGCTTCGATGACACGGTCATCGCTTTCTGCAAAAGGCTCTGGGAAAGCTGTGTGATGCTGAGCGCCTCGTTAAGGGAGCGTTCCATGTTCAGCCGGTCTGAGATGGAACGGTCGATCCTTGATAGTTCAGCCTCCTGGGCCCTCAGGTGGGGCGGGGGCGTGATTGACGCGCGCGTATGCGGCGCTCCGGCGCGGCCCAGGAGCGCCTGAGACAAATCCGTTGTTATCTTCATGGCAATTCCCTCCCTGGAAATTACACATAAAAATTAGTCTAAAGCGCCGTATTTGTCAAACCAATTTCAGAATCGATTGCGCCAGGTCGGAGGCCTCTTCCGCCGAGAGCCTGAGAGCGGCAGTCCCGCCGCCTGGATGGGGAAAATGTATTCGGCACCCGCCATTGTCCGGCTCTACGCGGAATTTCCCGGCACCCGGCATCCGCACCGATTCCGGGAGCCAGTCGTCGGGCCTGAATTCCGCGATCTGGATGAGCACCCCGAAGGCGTCCCTGGGATGTATGAAGAGTTCCTTCCACGCGTCCCCGTATTCTCGGTAACCGAAGAAGGGGATACCCCTTTCTTCCAGCGCGGCTGCCGCTTTTTTTATGTCAGCGGTCTGCATGGTGATGTGGTGCACGCCGCCGTCTCTGTTCGCCAGGAAACCGTCCAGAAAGCTCCCACGGTCGGTTGGATTCAGGATTTCCATCCTGCTCAGGTCACCGAGTGAGTAGAGCTGCCACCGGTACTTCATGTTTCCGTCCTCGGCGGACGCGCCCGGGATTGCGCCGAAAAGCCCGGTGAAAAATTTTTCCGCCTTTTCCCGGTCTTTCACCGCGATGGCGACGTGGTCAATTCTTAGGATCATGGGCATGCACCTCCGGCGTCTTGTTGTCGGTGATAATGGTGAGGTGGGGTTTTGTGACGTGTAAAGAAGATTTTTAGCGGTTATGGCGGTGAATGTTTTTTTAAATGCCGATTTCCTTTGTGAATAACTATATTTTTTACTTTTCTTCTTGACTTTAAATTTAATAGTGTTAAATTAACGTTATTAAAACAACCGTTCCTTTGGTCGCATCACCTACACGATGTTGAGATTTAAAAAAGTGAACAGACGTTGTGCATTTTCATCCAGACATCAGAGCAACTGTATTCAAAACGAATAAACGGCAGTAAAAGCGGCCATTCAACAGGACAAAGAAAAGTATATCGAAGGGAAAGATGAAAATCAGGAGGACCGGGGCATGAACGTATCATTGACTGACACAACAAAAAAGAGAGAAACAGACGCGGTGGTATTTCACAGTTATCGCCGCAATCCGGAGGAAAAAGCACCGGGACAGTTTTTCATCAACCTGATCGTGAACGCGCTCCTCAGGCTCATGGCGGCCAATTTCAATCTTCGTCCGAAACTCCGCAAGTGGCTGAAAGGCACTGACGGGTGGATCAATTTCACCGTGGGCATCCGTTCACGGGACAACAGCGTGAAGCAGTCCATTTATTTCCACGAGGGGCGGGTCAGAGCCTTATGGGGAATCCGCAGGAAAACGGACACCGCCCTGGTTTTCCGGACACCGCGGATGATCCTTAAAATGCTCACCGTCACGCCGGACGAGATGATGATCATGCTGGTCGAAAGCAGGATGAACACCGAGGGAAACCTGGCGTATATGAATCTTTTCAATTTTTTCCTGAACCTCCTCATGGGAAAAAGCCAGGAAAGGTATGTCGCGAAAAAGATAAAATTAAACGAAACGGAAAGAAAAAAGCAGGCCCCGGTTTCGGAAGCATGTCATCGCACCGAACGTTCGCGGCGGCGGAACACGAGGATTTCAGGGAAGCGGGTCGATCCGGGCGTGAAGCACCTAGCGGATCCGTATCTTCCTGAATACGGACTCGAGGATTTTCCGCGCCTGGAGAAGCTTCACGATATCGCCTTCCGCACCACCCCGAAGATTTGCCACGAGCGTCCGAAGCTCCTCACCGACTGGCACCGGGAACACGGCTTTGAGTATGACAGGGAAGGGAAAGAATGGGTCCCGGAACTCCGGCAGGCGGGCGCCTTTAAATATCTTATGGAGAACCGGAAACCGGTGATCTGGCCCGAGGACCTTATCGCCGGGACCCACGGGACTTCGCGCATAACTCCGGTTTGTTATCCAGACGCGTCCGGGCTTACCATCTGGGGCGAGCTGTTCTCCTGCCGTACCCGCGAAATCCTCCCCTACGAGATCGACGATGAGAGCATCGAAATCCTTCATCATGACGTGTTTCCCTACTGGGCGAAACGTAATTTTCGGGAATGGGTGCGAGAGGAATATCATGAACCTCTGTGCATGAAAATCGACGAGCATATGGCGGCATATTTCATCTGGAAAACCATCGGGATGTCGGAAACGGTGCCCGATTACGGAAGGATTTTCGATCTGGGGACGCGGGGCATTGTCAGGGAGATTGAAAACGAGCTCGCCCGGGACTCAGGCGCGGACGAGAAGAAGAAACACACGCTCAGGGCCATGATTATGAGCCTGGAGGGGATGAACGCCTATGCCCGGAACCTGTCGCGCCGTGCCCTGGATGACGCCGGACGGGAAAAAGATCCGGTACGGAAGGCGGAGCTTCTTGAAATGGCAGGCGTTCTCGAGCGAGTCCCGGAAAACCCGCCTGAAACCATACGTGAAGCGGTCCAGGTGAGCTGGCTCACAAAGGTTGTCTTGCAGATGGAAAACTCAAACGACGGCCTCGGCTTTGGAAGGCTCGATCAACTCTATCAGCCGATCTTCGAGAAGGAAATCGCCGCTCTTTCGACCGACGAGGAAAGGGAAAGTTATATCAGAAAGGTCATCGAGCTCATCGGCTGTCTTTTCCTGAAAGCCACGGATCACCTGACATTGAATCCCGACATCGCCAATCATATTTTCGGCGGAAGCCCTCCCGGGCAGACAATCACCATCGGCGGCGTCACTCCTGAAGGCGAGGACGCGGTAAACGACATGACCTACATCATACTCAAGGTGACGGAACTTCTGGGCCTGAATGATCCCAATGTGAATGCGCGCTTCCACGCCGAAAAAAACAGCGACGAATACCTCAGACGCTGCAACGATGTCAACTACATCACCGGCGCCACGCCTTCCCTGCACAACGACATCGCCATGATCGAATCGCTCTCACAGCACGGATACGCCATCGAAGACATCCGGGACTGGAGCGCCACCGGTTGCGTCGAACCCACCATGGTCGGCAGGCACTGCGGGGCGACGTCTGCAATCAACATAAGCATCGTGGCGGCGCTTGAGATGGCGCTGAACAACGGATATCACCCCCTCATGGGATGGGAGCTCGGTCCGGAGACCGGATCCATGGGGGACGAACGATTCGCGACCTTCGATGAATTTATGAAAGCCTTCGAAGAACAGTACGGGTTCCTCATCGACAATTCGGTCGATTACAACAACCTTCTGGGCCTGATGTACCAGAAGTACCGTCCTTCGAAC
Organism: Spirochaetota bacterium; assembly: GCA_041737965.1. Taxonomy (GTDB): domain Bacteria; phylum Spirochaetota; class UBA4802; order UBA4802; family UBA5550; genus JAFGJK01. The sequence continues at coordinate 179,537 of JBGSQT010000005.1, forward strand.
CTGATGTCAGTCTTCACCAGGGGATGCATGGAAAAGGGGCGCACCGTGGTCAACGGCGGCGCGCAGTATAACTCCACCGGGGCAACCTGTATCGGCCTCGCAGACGTGACCGACTCCCTTATGGTCATTAAAAAACTGGTGTTCGATGAACGGAAACTGTCCCTTTGGGACTTGAAAAAAGCGATCGATGGCAATTTCTCCATGGACGCGGCACTTCATGCTCTGGTTACCACAAAGGTCCCCTTCTTCGGCTCCGGGAGCGACGAGGCCGTTGACATGGCCAACCGGATAATCCGGTTCACCCACGACCGCTACACCGCGCGGACAAACTACCGCGGCGGGTCGCACCACACCGGTTTCTGGTCCATGTCGGGACACGCAGCCTACGGGCGTCTCACCGGCGCCCTCCCCTCGGGGCGTCTCGCCGGCAGGTCCTTTACCCCGGGACTCACTCCGGAGCCCAACGCCTCGAGAAGTCTCCTGGACAATATCAGGGACGTGGCAAAACTGGATCCGAAATGTCTTGACGATAACATCGCGTTCAACGTGAAAGTGGTTCCCTCAGCGAAAGACAGCCACGAGGAGGCGGTGAACCAAATTTTCTCATACTCCAGGGCATTCTTCACACTGGGGGGGATGCAGATGCAGCTCAATGTGATGCCCACTGACATGATGCGCGATGCCATGGCGAACCCCGAGCATTATCGTCATCTTCTTGTGCGGATATCCGGGTACTGCGCCTATTTCGTACAGCTCGATCGCGACGCACAGCTCGAGCTTATCGAACGGGCAGAATACGGGATATAGAGGCCGGGGCGGAATCGATGGAACGGACGCCGATGATTCTCGATATAAAGGGGAACTCGCTCGATGACGGGCCTGGCATCCGGACCGTCGTATTTTTCAAGGGGTGCCCCCTTGATTGCGCCTGGTGTCATAACCCGGAAAGCAAGAAGACGGGGCGTGAAATCGCGTTCGACCGGAAGGAGTGCGTCGCCTGCGATACATGCATGGACCTGTGTCCGGAGAGGGCCTTGTCCCGGGAAAATCCGTACTTTATTGACCGTGAACGCTGTACCCGCTGCGGCGTATGCGTGGGAGGGTGCCCTTCCGGGGCCCTCTCGCTGGTTGGCAGGGAAATGACGATCGATGAAATTACGGCCGAAGTCATCAAGGACAGGCCTTTTTTCGAAACATCCGGCGGCGGAGTCACCGTTTCAGGCGGGGAACCCGCACTTTTTATGGGTTTTCTTTCGGGGCTCCTCGGTTCGATGAAAAACAACGGTGTCCGTACGTTAATCGAGACCTGCGGATATTTCAAGCTTGATGATTTCAGAAAAAAAATTATTCCTTTTGCCGACATGATCTATTTTGACATAAAAATTATCGACCCGGCTGATCATCGGCGGTACTGCGGGGTTTCCAACGAACTCATCCTCGAAAATTTTATCGCGCTCCGGGAGCTTGAGGCAACCGGAGGATTCACGCTTCTTCCCCGGACGCCACTCGTTCCGGACATCACCGACCGGGAGAAAAACCTCAGGGCAATCGCCGACTTTTACAGACGCCATGAAATCACCCGGGCAGCCGTGCTCCCGTATAACCCGCTCTGGAAAGAAAAATCGGAAAGAATCGGTGAGTCCGAAGCGGCGGTGATCGGCCGGGGGGGTCTGAAATGGATGAAAAACGAGACTGTCATCCGGTGCAGGGAAATTTTCCGTGAACACGGCATTGAAACCTGAACCGACAGGATGGGGTTCGGTCACAGGTAAAAAGTTCTTGAAATGACCGGCGTCACCGGTGTGATGGTATCCCCAATACCGCAACCGGAGGATCGCCATGGGACTTTCCGTCACGTATAAAATACTTCACGAACACCTTGTGGACGGCGAAATGTCGCCGGGACACGAGATCGGCGTAAGGATCGACCAGACACTGACTCAGGACGCCACCGGCACCATGGCGTACCTCCAGTTCGAGGCCATGGGGATACCCCGCGTGAAGACAGAGCTTTCCATCTCCTACGTGGACCACAACACCCTTCAGATGGGTTTCGAGAACGCCGACGATCACCGCTATCTCCAGACCATGAACGCGAAATACGGCATATACTTCTCAAAGGCCGGCAACGGGATCTGCCACCAGGTGCATCTGGAGCGCTTCGGCAGGCCGGGCGCCACCCTTCTCGGATCGGACAGCCATACGCCAACAGGCGGCGGCCTCGGCATGATCGCCATTGGGGCCGGCGGGCTCGACGTGGCCGTGGCCATGGGAGGGGGCCCTTTTTACCTGGCCGTGCCGAAGGTGGTGAACATACGGCTTTCCGGAAAACTCAGGCCCTGGGTCTCGGCCAAGGATGTAATCCTGAAGGTGCTGGAGATTCTCACCACGAAGGGGAACGTGGGGACAGTGGCGGAGTACACCGGGCCGGGCGTCGCCATGCTGACCGTACCCGAGCGCGCCACCATCACCAACATGGGGGCGGAACTCGGGGTGACAACCTCGGTCTTTCCCAGCGACGTCGCGACGCTCGATTTTCTCCGGCGTCAGGGGAGGGAGGAAGTCTGGCGGGAGATACTGCCGGACGCGGACGCGGAATACCATCGCGTCATAGAGCTTGACCTCGGCGAAATCGAACCGATGGCGGCGCTTCCGCACTCGCCGGACAACGTTAAGAAGGTGTCCGAGGCCGCCGGAATGCCGGTGGACCAGGTGGCAATCGGAAGCTGCACCAATTCGTCCTACCGCGACATGATGACGGTCGCCGCCATATTAAAGGGGAAGAAGGTGCACCGTGACGTGAGCCTCGTGGTGGCGCCCGGATCGAAGCAGGTGCTGGAAATGATTTCGCGCAACGGCGCGCTTGCGGAGATTATATCAGCGGGCGCGAGAATCATGGAGTCCTCCTGCGGTTTCTGCATAGGCGCGGGCCAGGCGCCGTCGACCGGGGGCGTGTCGCTTCGCACCAACAACCGGAATTTTTTGGGGAGGTCGGGAACCGAATCCGCGCAGGTGCTGCTGATAAGCCCCGAGACCGCGGCCCTCTCTGCCCTGGCGGGGAAGCTGGTGAATCCGCTCGATTTTCCCGAAGGCGAATATCCCGCGATCGAGCTTCCCGAACGGTTTCATATCGACGACACCATGATCGTGCCCCCGAACGGGGCTGCGGGAGACATTTTCCGCGGCCCCAACATCGGCGATCCGCCCTACACAGATCCGCTCGATGACGTGATCAGCGGCGTGGTGGGCCTGAAGGTGGGCGACAAGATCACCACCGACCACATCATGCCCGCCGGATCGCGGCTGAAGTACCGCTCCAACATCCCGAAATACGCCGAGTACGTGTTCGAGGGCGTGGACCCCGCGTTTTCGAAGCGGGCCCTGGAGAACAGGATGCGCGGCGTCTTCACCGCTGTCGTGGGGGGCGAGAGCTACGGCCAGGGTTCCAGCAGGGAGCACGCGGCCATCTGCCCCATGTATCTCGGCGTACGCGCGGTGATGGCCAAATCCTTCGAGCGCATACATTCCGGCAATCTGGTGAATTTCGGCATCCTGCCGCTGGTTTTCGCCGACCCAAAGGATTACGATTCCATCAGCGCGGGAGACGCCTTCGCGATCGAAGGGCTGAGGGACGCGCTGAAGGGCGGCGACACGGTGGCGGTGAATATCGGAGGAAAGCCGGTCATGTTCACCGTGCTGGCGTCGCCCAGGCAGAGGGCGATCCTTGTCGAGGGCGGTTTGTTGAATTTCACCAAAAAGGCGGCTCGGTAGGGCCGATGCCCGGCACCGGCGGCGTCATCCTGTGCCAGCCCGGCGGCCGCAGGGGATGCAGTCTCTGCTGCGGCCTCTTTAACCTGCGGGACGTCGCAAAGCACGCGCTTTCCGCGTTCCTGGACGGCGGCGCGTCCCGCGTCGAAACGCTCCCGGACATGTACGGCGACGATACCGGGCCATTTCACGCGAGCGCGAGGGACGTCACCTCCTACATCTGCCCGTTTCAGGGTTTTCTGGACCTCGCAAGGCCCGGATGTCTGCTTCACCGGGACCATGGAGGGACCGACCGGCGGTACAGGTCGCTGTTCGGGAAGAAAATCTGCGGAGATTATCTGTGCCCCGCGCATTCGCTCCTGCCGGATCGTGAAAAAAAAGAGCTCATACGGCTCGTGGATGACTGGTACCTCTACACGATCGCCATACTGGACCCTCTGACGTTCTCCATGATACTTGAATGCGCCGCGCGGGCCAGGGGATGCGGCGGGGACAGCCGGCGCCGCGCTCTTCTGCTCCGCGGTCTTTCGTTCCACGCCGGACATCTGGCGGCGCTGGAGGGGCCGCTCTTCTGCTACAGCGAGGCTGAGTACCGGGAACACAGGGCAAAGGTGATGATGCCTGAGCGGCATCAAGATCTGCTGAGACGGGAGATTGAATATCTATAGCATTGTATCCATTCAGACTGCAAACCCTTCTGAATTTACTTCAGTTCCCGGTGAATAGTGCTTGCTTTTCATCGGAACAAGCAGAATTAATAAAACAGAGCGGGTTGGTTGACACGCATCCTCTCTATAGTGTATTCACGAAAAGTCGAATGCTACAGTATAATTGAGTATATGCATTTCCAGAGATATTGCCTGATTTATAATGTAATCGAAAGGGCACTCCATTCAATGATTGATATAAAACGTCCTCAATTCCCAGAAAGCACACCATTGAGATATCCGGCATGAAACAACTCCAAGGATATGTATTGAATGATGTCATTGCCGAAACTGATCATTCAATTATCTACAGGGGGACCGGGGGAGAGAAAGGAAAACCGGTTGTAATAAAATATATAAAAGCGGCCCGTCCGTCTCTTTCCGAAATCGCTCGTTTTAAAAACGAATACTCTCTGATAAAAAACCTTAAAATTGACGGTGTCGTTGATAGTTACGAGTTTATCGAATTGCCCAACGAATACGCGCTTGTTCTGGAGGATTTCGGAGGTATTCCCCTGAAGCGTGTTATTGAAAAAGGGAAAATGGAGTTGTCCTCGTTCCTTGAAGGGGCAATAGCGCTTTCAAAAATACTCGGGAATATTCATAAGCATAAAATTATTCACAAAGACATCAAGCCTCATAACATTCTCATCAATCCACAAACCTTTATATTAAAGATAACTGATTTCGGCATCGCGTCGCTTCTCAATCATAAAAAGGATCAATTATACAATCCTGAAATTATCGAAGGGACCCTGCCGTACATGTCGCCCGAGCAGACGGGCAGGATGAACAGGGTGGTTGATTACAGAACAGACCTGTACTCACTGGGAGTCACCTTTTATGAAATGGCGACAGGAACGCTCCCTTTTATGTCTGAGGATCCGATGGAAATAATCCATTCTCATATCGCCAAAAAACCGGTATCGCCTTTTCGGATAAACGGCACGATTACCGAATCGGTATCGGATATAATCATGAAACTGCTGGAAAAGATGCCGGAGAATCGGTATCAGAATTCATTCGGGGTCATGCATGATTTAATAAAATGCCACGAGTACCTGCATTCCGGAAAAGAAATACCGGTATTCCCTCTGGGCCGGAACGACGTATCATTGAAATTTAATATTCCTCAAAAACTATTCGGAAGGCAGAATGAAATCAACACGCTCAATCGGCTGTTTGAAAAAGTAAAGGAAGGGTCCAGAGAGTTGATTCTGGTATCCGGTGAACCGGGAACAGGCAAGTCGACTCTCGTTCACGAGGTTCACAGGCCGATAGTGTCGGCGAACGGGTATTTTATTTACGGTAAATTCGACCAATACAGGAGGGATGTTCCTTACAGTGCGATAATCCAGTCATTCCAGCTGATGATCAGGCAGATGCTTGCGGAAGGCGGCGAAAGAATCAATTACTGGAAAAAAAGCATACTCGACGGATTGGGCGGAAACGCTTCGATAATAGCTGACGTAATTCCCGATATCTCGTTTATTATCGGTATGTCGCCTGTGTCCTTGACTCTGGCTCCGGAAGAGGCTCAGAACAGATTCAACCATGTGTTCAAGCAATTTTTGAAATCCCTCGCCTCTCACGATCATCCGCTCGTTCTTTTTTTAGACGATCTCCAGTGGGCCGACAGGGCAAGTCTTGATTTGATCGCCAGGATCATTACCGACAATGAAATCCGTCATTTTATGCTTATCGGGGCTTACCGCGGAAATGAGATCGGCGAAAATGTTTTTTTTACGCATGCATTAGATGAAATCTCAAAGACCTCCACTTCGGTGAACAGTATCCGCCTGACTCCTCTCGGAGAGGACGTCGTAAATGAATATGTCTCTTTTCTGCTTAAGATTGAAAAAAATGAAGCCGTTGAGCTGTCATCCATTGTGTATAAAAAGACGAACGGAAACCCATTTTTTATTAATCAGTTCATGAAAGCCCTTTATGAAAGTGAAAACCTGAAACCCTCATTCGATATTGAAAAAGGAACTTGCGGAGGATGGGTATGGGATTATAACGGCATTGATTCGATGAACGTGACCGAGAATGTGATAGATCTTATGACCGATAAAATCGGTGTTTTGCCGGATACAACGAAAGGGATGCTTACGATATGTTCATGTATCGGAAACAGGTTTGATCTTGAGACCCTGTCGATCGTATCGGATCAATCGATTACAGATGTGCTTGCGTGCCTGACCCCGGCTATTGATGCCGGACTCGTATATTTTTATAATGATATGTGCCATTTTCTCCATGACAGGATCCAGGAGGCTTGCTATTCGCTTCTCAGCGAAGACCAGAAAGAAGAAATGCATTACCGGACGGGAATGCATATACTTCAGCATACGGATGAGACAAAATTAAACGATAACATTTTTTATATTATCAATCAGCTCAATTTGGGGAAGTCAAAATTGCAATCCCCGGAAGAACGCCTTCTTGCGGTAGAGCTGAATTATAAGGCGGGGGAAAAGGCTAAAAAATCATCGGCATATCAATCCGCGTATGCGTATTTCCTGCAGGGTATCGACTTGCTTGAAAACGACAGATGGGATCTGCATTATCAGCTGACGGTGTCCCTTTACAGCAGGGCGGGAGAGGCCGCTTATTTGAATAAAGAGTATGGTCAGATGGACGCTCTGCTTTCTGAAATGTCGAATAACGCGAAAACGATTCATGACGAAATTTTCGCTTGTGAAGTAAGGATTCATGCGGCGATATCGCAGAACAGGATGCTGGAAGCGATCGGGATATCGCTGTCGGCGCTGAGGAAACTCGGTGTCGCGCTGCCCGAATCGCCAGGAAAACTGCGAACCGCTTTCGGATTAATCAAGATATTGATTTCCACCGTTTTACGGCGACCTGATCGGAATCCAGAAATGAAAATGATTACGGACCCCGGTTTTTCTTCCGTTATGAGGATATTGGGCATCGCAGGTTATCCTGTGTATTATTCAAAACCCCAATTGATGCCGTTTCTGGTATTTGAAAGCACGCGAATTTCAATGAAGCACGGGATTGCTCCGGTGAGTTCTTTCACATACGCAGGATACGGGATTATTTTATGCGGTGTTGTCGGGGCGATCGATTATGGCTATAGAATCGGAGCGTATGCCATGGCTCTGGCAGATCTTCCTTTTACTGTTGAGTTCAAGGCGAGGACCTGGTTTGTGTTCAATCTTTTTATCAAACACTGGAAAACCCACGCAAAGGAAACACTCGCTCCATTTCGTGAAACATTTAAAATCGCGCTTGAAACCGGCGACCTCGAATATGCCGCTCATGCGATAAATAATTATTGCATGGTCGCTTTCTTTACCGGCTTGCCGCTTGATGAGCTCGACAGGGAAACCGAAGCATCAATAGAGACCATCGCGCGGCTGAAGCAGGACACAATCGAGAAAAGCAACAGGATGATCCGGCAGGTGATACTTAACCTTGCCCGGTACAATGACAATCCCAGTCACCTGAAAGGGGAATCTTTTAACGAAGATGAATCAATACCACATTTGGTCAGATCAAATGACTTGAATTCACTTGCGTATATTTACATTCAAAAAACCATGCTGTGTTTCATTTTCAAAGATTTCAGGAATGCGATAAAAAATGCCGATACCGCCCGTCTGTATCTTGAAAGCGCCGTCGGCACATTCGGGTTTGCGGTATTTCATTTATATGATTCGCTTTCCCTTCTGGCGGTTTTCGGAGATTACGGGATTCGGGACAGAATCAGAATAATGAGAAGGGTAAAACGGAACCAGAGGAAAATGAAGAAATGGGCCGGGCACGCCCCGGAAAATTATCTCCATAAATACAAACTGGTTGAAGCTGAAATATGCAGAGTCAGGGGGGCGACGCGTGATGCCATTGATTTTTATACTCAGGCGGCGGGGGAGGCAAAGGCAAACGGGTTTATTCAGGAGGAGGCGCTCGCGTATGAGCTTGCGTCCCGTCTTTTTTCAGAAACCGGGGATGAATTCATAGCCGATTCCTACCTTGTGGAAGCACACCGCCTTTATGGCATTTGGGGCGCTCTGACAAAGATAAAATTCCTGGAAAAAGAAAACCCCTTTCTTGAAGAGTATTTCGCCGTTCACGGCATGCATTACAAAATTGACACACTCGGGCTGAAAAATATTGATACAAACACCATTATCAAAGCGTCACAGGCGCTCTCAAGCGAAATCGATCTGCCTTCGTTATTGAAAAAATTAATGGAGCTTTCTTTCGAAAATGCCGGAGGGCAAAAAGGGTGTTTGATGCTAACCGATGATAATGACGGCCTGCTTTATGTTCAGGCCGAAGCTGCTGTCGGTGAAGTGACAGTAGTTATGCAAAACATCCCTTTTGAAAAATATGATTCAATTCCATACTCAATTGTTAATTTCACAAAGATAACCGGAGAAACTCTCGTCCTGGACGATGCGTACGGAGACAGGAGGTTTTCCCGCGACGAATATGTTTTAAAAAACAAATTAAAATCGGTTCTCTGCGTTCCCATCAACATTCAGGGAAAGACAAACGGCATAATGTATCTTGAAAACAACCTCATACGGGGTGCTTTTACCGCGTCAAGGCTCACCATTATTCGTTTTCTGTCGGCTCAGGCCGCAATATCGATTGAAAACGCCAAACTCGTGCTGTTGCAGAAAGAAAAAGCGGCCCTTGACAGAGAAATTGAAATGGCCAGGGTTATACAGCAATCGCTGCTTCCGGAAAGCCTGCCTTCTGTTGACAGTGCGGCAATCGCATATAAATACATTCCCATGATGGCCGTTGGGGGAGATTTTGTGACAGTAAGGTATTTCCGTGAAAAGAACATCCTTGACGCTTTCATCTGCGATGTTTCAGGCCACGGAGTTTCCGCAGCGATTACCGCATCGATGATAAGTCATTCTCTTGATTTTTTCTGGAAATCATGCCATCAAGACCCGGCCATGACAATATGTGAAATCGGTAAATCTCTTAAAGGAAAAATGGGGGGTAATTTTTTTACCGCAATCATGTATTCGCTTGATCTTGACAGGGGGGTGATGAAGATAGCGGGAGCCGGCCATCCCCATCCCGTCATCATCGATAAAAACAATTCAGTGAGAGCAATCGTGCTGAAAGGAAGGCTTGTAACCGATATTCTGGAATTTAACAGTGAAAACAGTATCGTTACATTGGATGAAGGCGACACGGTTCTCTTGTATACAGACGGTATTTCTGAAATTACCGGGAAAGACGGCACTATGCTGGGCGGGGACGAATCATTTTTCCGCGAATGGATCAGCGACAGGGCGGATGAATCGTCAAATCCGGAGGAATTATGCGATTCGATTTATGCAAAGCTTCTTTTATATTCCGGGGATTGCGAAATTATTGACGACATAACAGTTCTGGCGGTTCAGTATAAGGGCTGATATATTTCGCCACTATGCGTCCGCATCCGGCATTCTTGAAATAACAAGCCGGATGCGATTATCATGAAACCGCATCCTGCTGGTCAGCATTAATCCGTACAGCCGTTCCCGGCACAACGCGCGTACAGGAGAGGGAATTCTTATTGCGGGGCCAGCGGCCCCTTCATCCTCCCCGGTTCTTTTTGATAAACGACAGCCAGGTCCCCCGCAGGAGAAAGGCCAGCAGGATAAACGCGCCGGACGCGAAGATGATGTCCGGCCCCATGCGCAGCCATGACGCGGTGCGGATGAAATGGATCGCCAACGGGATATTGCGTTAACGAAAAGGACCGCCACTTCCGTAACGGTCCTTTTCGCAATTATGAACAATGGCTGTAATCAGTAGACGAAAGACACCCCGAATGTCGCGTAGAACCGGTGCACGTCCGAATCCTTGTACCAGGATTTCGCCGGGACGATGACGTAGCCGAATCCGCCGGAAAGACCCACATGCCCCTTCTGGTAGTTCAGCGTGACCAGGGTCGTGATGTCGCTGAATCCGGTTTTTACCGGCTTGAACACGATGTCGCTCAGCGATGGTCCGTTAAAGGTCGTGCTTTTGGCGGTGTTTTGATGGTAGTAGCCGGTGCTTAAGGACACGCCGAGACCCACTTCTGAGGTAAGCTCGAAGGTATGACCCATGGAAAGGGTCACGTAAAAGTCTCCGCCCCGTCGTATCGCGGTGTAATAATCGTAGTACAAGGTGACTGTCGGCTGCAGCGGGAGCATGTCCACCTTCACGAAGGCTTTGGCTGACAGAAAGTTGAGGTTGGTCCTGTCCGTGCCGGTGGAGGTGGCGGAGTTGAAATACCAGTAAAACCAGAAACCGGTTCCCAGTGTGAACGTCTCGTCGAAGGTGTAGGAGTAATCGATGCCCCAGTCGAGCCCATGGTTTGCGAAGGCCACCGCGTTTCTGTTGCGAGGCTGCCCCTCGAAAAAGTAGCTTTCAGAGAACTCGCCGACAAGAGAAACGACCGCGCCGCTGTTCAGGATATTGTATGAAAGCGAAGGAAACAACGCTCCGTCGCCGCCGAAGAAGTACCCGCCCCTCCAGAGGTAAGTGCTCGCGTAGTCGAGTTTTGCCGTGATTCCAAGGGGTTTCACGGTCGGCGCGGGCTGTTCCTGCGTAAACGCAGTCGACGCCAGCAGCGTGATTATCGCGGTAATGAGAGCCAGTCGTTTCATTGTCTTCTCCTGATGGTGGTTTTCGGAAACAGCCCCCGTGAAAAGGTCTGCGCGGCGCCACCGTGCGCGCCCTTGACACGCGGAAAGCATCATTTAAAAAGGCTCGGTATTTTTTACAAGAGAAAATTTATAGCATCCGCCACCGTGCCGATTCCCACAGCGCCTTTTTCGAAGCCTGAGTCCCTGGCCTCTTTAAGATCGCTGGATGACAGCAGGATCGTGCCGAAACCGGCCAGCATGAATTCCTTCACGCGCCTTGCGCACTGGGTGACTGGCCTCAGTTCCCCTGAAAGCGATATTTCGCCGATAAGCCCCACGCCGTCCGGTACCGCCTTGTCGCGAAGACTGGAGGCGATGGCAAGCGCCACCGCGAGATCCGCCGCCGGCTCGTCTATCTGAAAGCCGCCGGAGACGTTCACGAAGACATCATAGGTCCCCAGCTTCAGGCCGGCGTGCTTTTCGAGCACCGCGGTCATGAGGATCAGCCTGTTGAGGTCGAAACCGTCGGCCATCCTCCGCGGATTGGGGGAGCCGGAGTAGATGACCAGCGCCTGTACCTCGAAGAGGATCGTTCGGGACCCTTCGAGCGCGGCCGAGACGGCGTTTCCCGGGGCGGAGGAGATGGACGGGCTCAGAAATATCCGGTTTTTATCGGCGATCCCAACGAGCCCGCAGCCGGTCATCGAGAAAAGACCGATTTCATTGACCGACCCGAAGCGGTTCTTGATGGCACGGAGCATTCTGTATTCCCTGTTGAAGTTGCCCTCGAAGTAGAGCACCGTGTCCACGAGGTGTTCCAGCAGCTTCGGGCCGGCGATGCTTCCCTCCTTGGTGATGTGGCCGATAAGGATGACCGGAACGCCCGTGCGTTTCGCCGCGTCCACAAGCTTCATCGTGACGTCCCGTATCTGCCCCACGGAGCCGGCGATACCGGGCGATTCCGAGGAGTGGACCGTCTGGATCGAATCTATCACCACGCACTGGGGCGGACGGGACGCGATGATTTCTATGATCTCCTCGACTTCTGTGGAGGTGCAGATGCTGATCTTCGAGGGATCGACCGAAAGGCGGCCTGCGCGGTGGCGGAGCTGCTGCGGGGATTCCTCTCCCGACACGTACATTGTGTTGAAGGAATTTCCGATCTGAAGGGCCAGCGTGGATTTGCCGATCCCCGGCTCACCGCCTATGAGGACCACCGATCCCGGGACGATCCCTCCGCCGCATACGAGGTCGAACTCGCCGATTCCTGTGACTATCCTGTGTACGCCCTCTTCAGGGAGCGTGGAGAGCCTGAGGAGCGCACCGTCCCCTTTCCTGCGTACGGCGGCCTGCGGGACGGTCTCCTCGATGGTGTTCCACTGGTCGCATACCGGGCATTTACCGAGCCATTTCGGAAAACCGGTGCCGCATGATGAGCAATTAAAGGTCTTTTTTTTTCCCGCCATGGTCACTGTTTCGGGCTGAATAGGAGCTTGGAGGGGTCCTGCTTGAGCGATCTGAACAGGTCTTTCGCCGATATTGAGGCGTCCTTGATGTTGTTGTACACCTCCTCGTCCTGCATCAGTTTTCCGAGAGAGCCCCGTCCCTTTTCCAGCCTGAACACGATGGTGTTCAGGCTTTTGGTGATTTCGGAGAGATTGCGCATGGTGATGTTCACCTCTTCCTTGTTCTGTTCGGTGAGGTCCGCCACGTTTTTGGAAAGCCTGTTAAGCTGGTCCATGAGCATTTTTGTCTGCTGGGTCAGGTTGATGATCATCGCCTTGGCCGAAAGAATCGACACTCTCACGTCGGTGCGGTTTTCCTCTGAAATCTTGTTGAGGTTGGTCACGAAGGTCTTGGTGTTCTGGAAAATTTCAGCCAGCACCTCGCCCCCGCTCTCGTCCTGCATGAAGCCCTGGAACGCCATCATCATCTGGTCAAAACTCGCGGGATCGATTCCCTGGACCCGGTCGCCGTCCTTCAGGTACTCGTCCATGGTCATCGAGGGAGGGATGAAGACGTTGATGTATTTTTCCCCTATAATGCCCGAGGTGAAAATAGCGAACTTTGTCGTTTTCAGCAGGGTGTACTTTTTGTCGATCCATACGGCGACCTCGGTTTTTTCATTGGACTGCCTGATAGCCTCGACCTGGCCAATTTTGATTCCCCCGGCGATTTTCACCGGCGCCCCTTCGCGGAGATCGTTAAGAAAACCGTAATAGATGTACAGGTTGTATCCGCTTCGGGACAGGCTGATTTTGGCAAACAGCGCCACCATGACGATGAACACGGTAAAACTGACGGTGATCATAAGGCCTACTTTCGCTTCATTTGTGAGCCGCATGGAGGTCCTCCGGTGGGAAGGGCGCCCGTGCGGCGCCATTCCGGGTTCGTCGATGCATCGATTCTGCATAGCGTGCGTAAAATGTAAATAAAAAAATTTATGACATTGCGCAGGTGGAAATCTGAGGGGTCAGAGGTTTTCCCCATCCCATTTAAAGTGCTGCGCCGATATTCTGGTTATCTTCCCGATGTCGTTCATTCCCTTTTTCTTCTTTATTCTGGTTATGAACTGGTCAAGAGTTCCGGGTAACGCGTCCATGATTTTCCCTATTTCCCGTTTCTGCTCCGGCCAGCGGTGTCCGCGGTGGATGATGTGAAGCAGTTCTATTTCCCTGTCCGAAAGGCGGCCGATAATGACCGACAGAAGCTCCTCTTCAAGACGCCTGCGCTCGTTTTCGGCCTTAGTCCTTTTGGTTATGTCGCGGAACACGGTAAGATACCCCTCCACTTCCCCTTTTCTGTTTTTAATCGATGAGATGCCCGCCTCCACAGGCAGAGTGTTTCCGTCCGTTCTTTTCAGGGTGAATTGGAATTCGGTGGTGATGCCTTTATTGATTACGACCTCGATTATTCCGTTGATCATTTTGGTCTCCTCCTCAAGGATCAGGTCCGCGTACCCGGTTCCTATCAGATCGAGCTGGGTGGTCCCCATTATCGAGGCCCCCTTTTCATTGATCATTATAATGTCGCCTTCGTTGTCGAAAAGCGCGACCGCGTCCGGTGAAGTGTGAAGAAGAAGCTTGTACATCCGTTCGCGTTTTAGAAGCGCGTCTTCAATTTCCTTGCGCTTTGTGATGTCGGTGCAGTGGAGGACGTAGCACATCACGTTTTTCTGTCCTTCCTCGCGGATCGGCGTGACCGAAGTGTTGAAATATTTCCACCGTTTCTCCCTCGTGAGGATGCGGAGCTCCAGGTTGCCTATGCTCTCGCCAATATCGCTCTCCTCAAGAAAGGCCCTTTTTAGGGGATAGGCGTCGTCCCGGTGGATCATGTCCACTATGTTGTCTCCGATGAGATCGAAAGGCTCGAATCCCAGGTTTTTCTCCGAGGATTTGCTGACATAAAGGATCGATCCGTCGTGGGCGGTGATGGTGATGAGTTCCGAAGAGTTCTCCACCAGAAGCCGGTAATAACGCTCTATTCTTTCCAGTGTTTTTTCAGACAGGGTATAATCAGATGTTTCGCGGATGATCCCCACCGTGCCGATGAACTTTCCGCCCCGGGATCTGGTCTCATACATGCCGGTGGCATACACCTCGCAGTCCCGGAATTCGACGATGGTGGCGCCGCTTTCCTGTTTGCATTTAAGCAGGACCTGAAGCCGGCGGGTCATCCTTTTTCCGGTCCTCCGTTCATTGAAAAAATTCATAACGGTCTGGCCGAGGGGCTCCTGAGGATTTGTGAGATATGCCAGGATGTTTACCGTATTCTGGTCTCTGGGAGCGATGATGGACCCGAAATGACGCCCGATCAGCTCTTCAGGAGTATACCCGATTTTTTGGATGGAATCGTTGAGATAGACGAATCTTCCCTCCGCGTCGATCTGGTACACGATATCGGGAAGCGACCATATCAGGTTTTGATAAAAATCATTCATTGAAATAGTGATTGCCGTTGATTTATTGAAAAAGATCACCTCCCGAGCTGAAATGCAAGAGTATTTTTTTATCAAACGCGATAATTATCGGAATAAAAAATATCAGCTGTTAGATGAATTTCCCGCGGTACGGGTCCCGCTCCGTGGGAAATTGAAGGCCTGTTGTAATCGGAAAAATGCAATATTCGTTGACAACCAGCCGGGGTCCCTTTTCATTTTTGTTTCGACGGCAACAGGGGCGTATCCGGGACGGCGTGAATGCATGGTATAAAAAAGCTGGCATATTTTCTTCTTTCGTACGCGGCGGCAATGGCATTGCTGGCGTCTGCCGGTGAGATCGCGCCGGCAGGGACGCTCCCGGTCAGAATTCCCCGGCTCAAGGACCTCGTTCCCTTCTCAGGAGAGGCCGGCAGTGTAAAGATGGGCCCGTCACGCGGTCAGCAACGGCGTTATCTTTATTGCGGTGAGGATTCCAGGTATCTTTCGAGGTTTTTCACGAAACTGGGTGAGCTGAAATCCGGAAGAAGGAAAACGCTCAGAATCATGCATTTCGGCGATTCGCTTATCTGGGCCGATAATTTTTCATCGACCCTTCGGCAGAGGTTCCAGAAGGATTTCGGAGACGGCGGCAGGGGGCTGGTGCCGGCGGCCCACCTCCCCTATACTATCCTGGAGGCGCACGTCAACCGGACTGCGCCCGGCGAGTTCACCGTCAACAGGATCTCCCATCGTTTTTACGGAGCCTACGGATTCAGAATAAGGCCGGAAATCGACCGGGCCCTGGGGTTTACCGGCGAAAGCTGCCGCGCCCTGTATCCCGGATCGACAGTACGGCTCGAGGCCCCATCGGAAGGGCCGCCGTGGGCAACAGTGGGCATCCATGTCCGCCTTCCCGATACTGGACCGGCGGGATTGCAGGCGGTGAAGGTCAACCTTAAAATCGACGGCCGCGAAGAATCCAGGACAGTGTCCCTGTATCCGGGCGGGGCGGAGAAAATCGAATTTCACCTTATCGATGCGCGAAAGCTGGACATAAATTTCGCCGGTAGCGCCGCGCTTCCCTATGTCGACGGAATAAACCTGGAGACCGGCAAGGGAGTGGCCTACAGCACCTTTGTCAGGATGGGCACCCACCTGTCCTGGCTGTCAGCGGTGCCGGAAACGGAAATGGTCCGCGGGATGAAGGAGTTTTCGCCTGATCTGGTGATTTTTCAATATGGCATCAACGAGGCCGCGTCCCTGAACGCGGTGCCGGCCTTTACCGAAAAGGACCTTCGGGAGCAGATGACCGGCTATCTTGCCATGATGAAAAGGACGCTCCCTGACACGGATTTTCTCATCATTGGGCCGCCTGAACGGCTGATCAGCGGGAACGCCGGGCTTGAGCAGATGAAGGAGACCATGACCGTGATCGCCGCGCAGAAGGACGCGGCCGGCGGGCTGGGCATGGCTTTTTTCGACACCTACGCGTTTCTGGGCGGTGAAGGGCAGATGAAAGACATGGTCGCTCGCGGGCTCGCCATAGACGATTACATGCACCTCACCCGCCGGGGCGGCGCAGAGGTCGGCGGCAGGGTGTACGGAGCCCTTTACCGCGAATACCTGAAATTCACCGGCCATACGGGAGCGGAAACCGGTCCCGATCCGGGCGTGGACCTCACCTCGTCGGATCAGCGGTCCATGGAATTTAATTCCCGGGCGTTTGCCTATTTTTTCGTGCTTGTCGCCTTCGCACTTTTTCTGGCCATGGGGAAAAACCATCTCCGGACATCCCTTGTCCTGGCCGCGTCGGTCTACTTCTACCTGTCATGGGAAACCTGGCCGCTTCTTCTGATGCTGGGGACGGTGGTCGTCGATTATTCCGCGGGGAGGATGATATACCGTTCGAGAAAAAGGGGCGGGCGCGGCACAGTGTATCTTCTGGCGTCGCTGGGTTATAATCTCGGCGTCTTGGCCTTTTTCAAGTATTCTGCGTCCATTTCCGGGGCCCTGTCGCATCTCCTGTCCGGGACGGCCTTGAGCGGGGAGATTCCCCTGATACACGCCATCATGCCCGCCGGCATATCCTTTTATACCTTCAAGTCGCTGTCCTACAGCATCGACATCTGGCGCGGGAACATGGTCCCGGAACGGCGTTTCCTGGACTACGCGGGGTTCGTCACCTTTTTCCCGCAGATACTCGCGGGCCCCATATCCAGAGCACGGGATTTTTTACCGCGCCGCATAGGAATGCTCAGGCGGTTCAGGCTTTTGAATTCACACTACCCGCGTCTCGCGTCAGATTTCGTGTCAGGCGCCATATTCCTTATTCTTGCCGGCCTGATGAAAAAGGCGGGAGCCGACTGGCTCGGGGCCAATGTCGTGGACAGGGTATACGGCAACCCGTCAATGTTTTCCTCACTGGAAACGCTGGCCGCGGTCTTCGCCTACGGCGCGCAGATATACGCGGATTTTTCCGGCTATTCAGACATCGCCATAGGGTGCGCGTCCCTGCTGGGGTTCAGGATTCCGGACAATTTCAACCGCCCCTACATGTCGGAGTCGGTGACCGATTTCTGGCGGCGATGGCATATCACCCTGGGGACCTGGTTCCGCGAGTACGTGTATATCGGCCTCGGCGGAAACAGGAAAAGGGTTTACTTCAATCTTCTCGTCACGATGCTGTTATGCGGGATCTGGCACGGCTCAGGGCTTAACTTCGCGGTCTGGGGGCTCTATCACGGGGTGTTTCTTGCATTGGAGCGCATGACCGGCCTTCACCGAGACTCGCGGGGGGGGAAGGCCGAGAAATTTTTCAGGATTGGCTTCACTTTTCTGGCGGTGCTGTTCGGGTGGATCATTTTCCGCGCCGAATCGTGGGAGAACTTCGCCGGCATATTGAATGCCCTCGGGTCATTCACCCTTTTCACGCCGAACCTGGGGTTCTCCGCGGTGGCGGTGATTTCGGCCTTTTACATTTTTCATTTCACGCCGGTGCGGTGGAAGCGCCAATGCGCGCGATTGTGGCGCCGTCTGCCCGCCCCGGTGATGGGAGTCGCGGCCGCCGCGGTAACGGTTTTTCTGCTAAACGCGGCCACCGCCGGGGTGAGGCCCTTTATATATCTGCGCTTCTGATCTTTTTCCGAAACAGCCCGATTCGGCGTGTATTCCAGTCAATCCGCCGTTTTACCGGTATTTTTTTAAGTGATCCTGAAAAAATAATTCTCGCTTTCCTGCACCGAAACCCTTCCGGAGATAAATGATTTGACAATTAGATCTTTTTAGTTAATGAAAGCAAAGAGCACTGTTGATTCTTTCCAAACACAGGGGACCAGAGTTACCATCATGAGCGACCACAGGCAATGCGATGTTTATGCAGGCGGCCCTTCGAGGGACGCGGATACTCAATCACCGGGATTGCCGCGTAATCCCTTCATCGTTGTATCGATCATCGGGCTGATGTTTCTGTTGCTTGCCGTTTCGGGCGCGCGGGCAGATACCGTGGACCGGGGGGGCGATTACTGGCGGCTTTTCACGTTCAGCGGCGACGAAGCCGCGCGGGTGTCCGCGCCGGACTATTTCCTGTCCGCGGAAGGCATGGCCGCCCTCCCGATTCTCGACATGGGAGACCGCGTGGGATTGGGTTACGGCGGGCTCATTTCAATCATACGGCGTACGAATTGCCTTTCGATCGGCGCTGACCTCGGGGTTCTCTATTTTTCAGGCAGGGAGATTTCCCTTGTGGTGGGAACGGATAAGAGCACCGAGTATTTTCTGACAGTCCCTCTCATGTTCAGGCTCGGGTTTCCGTTCACGCTTCCCTGGAAGATTCTTCTGGAGCCCGCATTTTCCATTGGAGCGAGCTTCGACGTGCTGAGCTTCAATCCCACGGGAGCAAGCTATCTGGGAAACACCTCGGATTATGAGATGAGATACGAGCTGCATCCGGCGGTCCGGGCCGAAATCACCCTTGGAATACCTATGACCGAATCGGTGCTCGTCAATGTGACCCCATCATACCTCATGATCATGGAGTTTTTCGAAAGCGGATTCACAAAATTGAGGACCAGCAACATGATTTCCCTGCGGATCGGGTTTTCATGGAGAATATAACGGTGCCGGTGTTTTTATAAAATACTCTACACGGGTGTATTCATGCTTCTGATATGCTCTCCGGGAAGCTTGATTACCGGCGGGGAATCGGTTCCCGGGGGCTGCACAAGAGATTTTTAATATTCAAAAATGAATATTAATTCTTGACATTATCTCGCTTTTATGCCACAAAATGGTCCTGCCGCGTGGCTTGATATAAGAACAAGGGACCTTTTGCCGGGCACAGAGAACGGACTTCAGCCCGCATAACAGGAAAACAACGGGAGATCACGTGAATATCGCTGAACGCCTGTTAAGCCGTTATGACAAGGATGATTTCTCCGCGCAGCTCAAGGTGCGTTTTCTGTTTTATTTCTTTATCGCCGTAATCGCCCTCGACCTTGCCGCCATCGTTTTTGTCGTGTTCAATCACCAGCGGAACCCGTTGTACGGCTATTCAGTGAATATGGGGATAGTGTACCCACTGCTGGTGATCCTGGCTTCGACGGTCATGGCGCTGCTCGCGCTCTTCAGGGGGCGCTTCACCCTTGCCGGCCACCAGATAGTCATAGTCTCCTTTCTGGCCATTTGGGCCATGATGTTCCTGGACCGTTCCTATGCGGTTTCGCGGCTCAACACCGTGTCCCTGATCCTCGCAATCCTGTCGATGTCGCCTCTTGTGGTGGTCAGGAACAAGCATCTGATACTCATATACGGAGCGGTGAATTGCGTGATTTTTTACTTTTTCGCGTTCTATTCAAGGAGCTTCCATGATATTCCCGATACCTCATTCTACGATTATCTTTTTGATAATACCGCGGCCCTCTTTTTGATCACCGTGATATCCTATAAACTTTATTCCATAAATATGAAAATGATGGAGCGATCGAGGCGTGACCTTGCACGTCGGATTCGTACCGAGAACGAACTCAGCGTGTCCGTCAGGAACCTGAATTCCCTTATGGAAAACTCGAGCGACTATATCCTTATAAGCGACGAGCAGGGATATCCCGTAATCTTCAACAAGGCCTATTCGGGAATCATAAAGCTGGCGCTGGGCCTTGACATGAAACCGGGCATCAAACCGCACACGCTTCTTCCCGACCCGGACGCGGTGGAGTACTGGAACGGCCTCCATCGCAGGGTGCTGTCCGGGGAAACATTCAGAGAGGTGATCGAGCACGAGATACCCTCCGTGGGGAAACGGTATTTCGAGTATCTGTTTCATCCCATTCGCGAATCCGGAGCGGTAAAGGGTTTTTCCGAGATATCCCGTGACATCACCAATTTTATCGAGACGGAAGAGCGGCTGAAAGCCTCGGTACATGACAAGGAAAGCCTCCTGAGGGAATTATTTCACAGGACAAAGAACAACATGCAGCTGGTTTCGTCCATGATCGCCCTTCAGTCATCGTATGTTCTCGATCCTGATGCGCGAGAATTATTTAATGACGTGCGGCGACGTATTGATTCAATCGCCCTGGTCCATCAGATGCTGTATCAATCGGGGAACCTTTCCCGGATCAATCTTGGCGAGTATCTTCGGGAGCTTTCCCGCCAGATCGCCGCCGGTGATGAGATGAAATTTCCGGTGCTTGAAATCCAGCCGGTGGAGGTGCTGATCGACACCGCACTTCCACTGGGCCTCATTTGCAACGAACTGTCGTCACTGTATATGAAGAGGGTCAGAGCCGGCAATAACGGCGGAGAGGTGACCATCCGTGTACGGTTTCTCGACAACGGAAAGCTTAGTTTTACCTACCGCGGTGAAGCGGAGGAGTTGGCGGACGCTGTCCAAACACCTGTTTCCGGGGAATTCGGGGAATCCATAATAAACAACATCGTGGAGCGCCAGCTTCAGGGTACGATTCGGTATGAGGAGTGTGCTGGAATCAACTGCTGTATTGAATTCAATCCGTTGCTGTATAAGCAGAGGATATAATGGCGGATAAGCAGATCACAATCATGATCGTTGAGGATGAGGCGATCACCGCGATGCACCTTGAAATGGAGTTAAAGGGCCGCGGGTACCGCGTGCTGCCCAGCGTGTCCAACGGCCCCAGGGCGATAGGCATTGCAATTGAGGAAAGGCCCTCGGTGATATTGATGGACATCAATCTCCCGGGGGAGATAGACGGGATTGAAACGGCGCGGGGGATTCTTGCTCATTACAATCCCCGGGTGATTTTCACTTCAGGCTTTGACAGCGACAATCTCAAGGACCGGGTGGGGGACGTAAATCATGCAGGATACTGCGTAAAACCGCTTCAAATCAACGACATTCTGAAAATACTGGAATCCCCGAAGGATTGATCCTGGATTATTGCCACACACGCATCCGCTCTCCGTCTTCACAGAGGCTGAAAATCGATTTAAAGCCGGAATGTAATTGACGCCGGACAATCAATGCTTTTTCTGACTAAGCGACAGGAAAAGAAAACCAGGCACAGGAAAAGAACATGAAATTAGGAATTATAGGATTTCCCAACAGCGGCAAGAAGACTTTGTTCCGGCTGCTCACAAAAGGTGACGTACCCGCGTCGAAACCGGGAGAACTGAAGCCGCTTCCGGGCGTCGCCTGCATTCGCGACAGTCGTTTCGATTCCCTTGTGGCCCGTTACGGACCGAAAAAATCGTCGCCTGCGCTTATTTCTCTGGAACTACTCCCCGATTTCGACCGGCGTACCGCCCGGGAGAGCGAGACATTCAGGAGCATCGCCGGACTGGATGCCATCTGCCTGGTTGCCAGGGCCTTCCGCGATGATTCTGTGTATCATGTAAACGGCTCGGTCAATCCGGCGAGGGATATCGACGAAATACATTCAGAACTGCTTATGCACGATCTTATTTTCATCGAAAAAAGGCTGGAGCGCATCGGAGAGGCGGAACGGAAAGGGAAGGGGGAGACAGTAAAAGGGGAGAAACCTCTTCTGCTGAAGCTTCAAGACCACCTGGAAAGGGACCTTCCGCTGAGACTGATGGCACTGGGAGAAGAGGAGGAGAAGATCATCGCAGGCTACCCATTTATCACCTTCAAAAAAGAGGTACTTGTGATTAATGGCGACGAGAGCGGTACCGGCGGCGTTTTCACGGAAAAATATTCGGGACTGGATGTGGAGGTGATGGGAATATCGGCCAGGCTTGAAGAGGAGATCGACTCGCTTGATTCTGAAGATGAGCGGAGGGAATTCATGGAGGCGTCAGGGATCGACGAACCGGCAATAAACCGACTTTCATTTCTGTGCATGAAGACGCTGGGGCTTATTTCGTTCTTTACCGTGGGAAAGGACGAGGTGAAGCAGTGGCTCATTCGCCGCGGGTCAACCGCGCCCCGGGCCGCCGGCGCCATACACTCCGACATCGAGCGCGGGTTCATCCGGGCCGAGGTGATGAAGTACCCGGAGCTGATGCAGTATGCCGGTGAGCAGGAGCTGAAGGCCTCGGGGAAGTACTATGTCATGGGAAAAGACTACGTGTTCGAGGACGGAGACATCGCCAACTTCCGCTTCAACGTGTAGCCTTGTGCTGTTCCATCCAGCAGAGGGACACAGTCCCAGATGACGCGTCGAAGATAATCATACCGTACAATCCCTCGCCGTTGTAACGGTTTCCGCAGACGACAAATGATTCCGCGACTCCTCCAGCTGCGACCATGGGGACCCCCATAAAGGACCGCACTGAAAAGCCGTGTATATGGCCGAAAAAACATGCGTGGATCCGACAAATGTTCGATGAGAGGATATCCAGGAAGCGCCGCGAGGACCTGGGCCACAGTGAATGAAAGGACCATCCATCGGCTTCCGGAGGCATGTGGGAGAGGATAACGGTTTTTTCCCCGAGACTCGAACTGAGGAACGCCGCTTCGCGCGTCGTAAACCTCCTTTGTGCGGTGTTGATTCCGATAAAACGCCAGGGGCCGGCGTCCAGTATCTTGCGTCTGGAACCGAAATAGCGTTCGAAATTCCTCAAGGGCCTGTCATGGTCTCCCGGTACCGCGGCCAGCATGGAAGGATACGGCTACATCTCTTTTAAAATCGCCTCATATTCCCCCGGCCTGCTGTGAGACGACAAGTCACCGGCTACGAGAAACAGGTCCGGCATGTGCCTGTCCCATACATGCTTCAGTAAAGGGGGGAAATTGTTTTGCCACCCCTCCCTGCATCCGGCATCCGCCAAAATCGCCACAGTGGAGATGCCGTCGAGTTTATGATATTGTCCGCGAAGAATCTGCATTGTACTGTCATTTTATCTTGAAATAGAAAGGCATTACAATGAAAAAATATTTAATAGGAATATTTGGCACTCTATTTGCACTTATACCGTTTTGTTAAGTTTTAATGTATTAACTGAGTAAAGGCATTGTAAAATTTGGATATATTATGGGGCTCTGACCCCATTTTTTTTTTCATTTTTCCCTCTTACAAACGTTCTTATATTAGATACCGACTTATGTGAGGAACAAATGCCAAGACCTTTACGGAAAGTAGCTCAGGGGTTTACTCATCACATATATAGCAGATGTCACGGGAAAAGAAATCTTCTCCTTGGCAAATATGGAAAGAAATACTTCATGGAATCAATCAGGGAGTGTCAGGCAAGGTACGATTTTGAACTCATCGCTGCAGAGATTGTTGCCAATCATATACATCTAATTATCAAAACTATGCTGGATAAACAAACAATTTCCCGCATTATGCAGTACATTAAGGCGAGGATTGCAGAAAAATACAACCGGGCCACAGGGGGGACGGGAGCATTTTGGAATGAACGTTTCGGCTCCACCGTTATCGAGGACTCGGAGAAACCGCAGGAGTATCTATTATGGTTGTTATGGTATATTGGCTATAATCCTGTAAGAAAAGGTCTGTCGCAAAATCCTCGTATGAATGATATCGGGTTTATTAACTGCTATTTAGAAAAGAATCATATAATCCCTATTAAAATAACTCTGCATCATTTCTTCAGCAAGCTTGGAGATTCTTTTGAAGATTGTGTGAAAAGATTTTTGCTTTATGAAGAAGCATATCTTAAAAGAGTTGCGGTATATTTTTAACAACAATAGAATAAGAGCAATAAAAATTCATTTATTTCCTTGGAACGAGCAGTATGTTCTGCCTTCATCGGCTTTCTTCTACAGGTTGAGCAACAGTATAATTTTTTTCACTCATCGTAGGTGCCCATCTTGATCTGTGCAATACATCTCTGTTGCATGTAAACGCCTCTTTATGCATATATGAAAAGAAATGATCACCTTTCAAGCCTCAAATTGTGTGGGCAGGATTTTTCAACCACAGAATTACATTGTATTTCCAATATATTTGTCATGTGACATTGCTATTTTTTGATCTTGTTTTATGTCCTGACCCTGATCCTTTCAAAAAATCTGTTGGGCTCTGACCCTTTTTTCTTCTGGGATTAGGCGCTCTTCAGACATATTGCTGCCCGATCACTATACAGCGATAATAAAACCAGCCAGGGAGGGAATACATGTTATTATTCACAAAACATCTTGATACGGGGTGCATATTCCTGTAAAAATTACATCGGATACCAGTGCCAAATCGAGACTGTTTTTTTATTTGCAATAATCCTGAGTAAAAATAGAGTATGACTAAATCGTCCTTAAGGCCGGATTCTTTGGCGTCGAGGATTCCGTCTCCACGGCTACATCCGGCACAGGAGCATGAGATGCATACTATTATCAGCAACCGGTTGCTCTCCCCCGCTCTAGGTAAAATGATCGTAAAGGCCCCCTATGTGGCCAAACACCGGAAAGCGGGCCAGTTTATCATTCTCAGGATTGACGAAAAAGGGGAGCGCGTACCTCTTACCATTGCAGGCTCTGACCCCTTGGTTGGAACCATCACACTTTTCTATCAGATAGTGGGCACAAGCACCCATAAGCTTTCCCGGCTTGTGGAGGGTGATGCGATACTTGACATCGTCGGCCCCCTGGGCCACCCGACTGAAATAAAAAACTACGGAACCGCGGTCTGTATCGGGGGTGGGATCGGCATCGCGCCGCTCTATCCGATCGCGTCGGCCCTCATTGATGCGGGGAATAGGGTTGTGGTGATAATCGGCGCCAGAAACGCCGATCTTCTCATTCTGGAAGATGAACTGAAGTCTTTGGCGCATGAAGTAATCGTCTGCACCGACGATGGAAGCAGGGGGGTGAAGGGATTCGTCACCGACGCGCTGACCGGGCTTACTTCAGCCGGGAAAGTGGACATCGTCGTGGCGATCGGCCCTGTGCCGATGATGAAAGCGGTCAGCGGCTTGACGAGGGAATTGCGGATAAAAACTTTGGTAAGCCTGAATTCAATCATGGTGGACGGAACCGGGATGTGCGGCGGTTGCAGGGTTTCGGTGAACGGCGAGAAAAAGTTCACCTGCGTGGACGGACCGGAGTTCGACGGCCACCAGGTCGATTTTGACGAACTCACACAGCGGCTCGGGTCGTATCGCGATGAGGAAAAGGAATCCTTCGACGGGCATCTTCATGCGTGCAGGCTACGGGAGGCGGGTCATGGCAGATAAAACACCCCGCCAGAAAATGAAACAGCAGGCCCCGGACGTGCGAAGCTCCAATTTCGACGAGGTTCCCCTTGGATACGACGAAGACGCTGCGCGGATTGAAGCGTCACGGTGCCTCCAGTGCAAAAACCCTCCCTGCGTCAAGGGGTGCCCCGTGGGCGTTGATATTCCCGGATTTATCCTGAAAATCCGCGAAGATGATTTACTTGGCGCAATCGAGACGATAAAAAAGACGAATTCCCTTCCTGCCGTGTGCGGCAGGGTGTGCCCCCAGGAGACCCAGTGCGAGGAAGTGTGCGTTCTCGGAAAAAAATTCGAACCAGTGGCCATCGGAAACCTGGAGCGTTTTGTCGCGGATAATGAACGCTGCGGCAACTGCTCTTACGATGCGGAGATTTCCGGATCCAGCGGAAAACGAGTGGCAATTATCGGTTCCGGTCCTTCCGGACTCACCGCCGCGGGCGAGCTGGCCAGAATGGGCCACCGTGTCACTATTTTCGAGGCGCTCCACAGCCCCGGTGGCGTTCTGGTGTACGGCATTCCCGAATTCAGGCTCCCCAAGGATATCGTTCACTACGAGATCGACTGCCTGCGGCGCATGGGGGTGGAGATCGTGCTGAACCGGGTGATCGGGATATCCGAGACTGTAGACGACATTTTAGACCAGGGATACGACGCGCTTTTTATCGGCACAGGCGCGGGCCTTCCTATGTTCCTGAACGTCCCGGGCGAGAACCTTCAGGGTATTTACTCGGCCAACGAATACCTCACCAGGTCCAATCTGATGAAGGCGTACCGTTTCCCGGAATACGACACGCCCCTCATCAGGGCCGACAGGATCGCCGTCTTTGGAGGCGGGAATGTTGCGATGGATTCGGCCCGTACCGCCCGAAGGCTCGGCGCCGGCAAAGTGTATCTGATTTACCGGCGCTCGCGGGATGAAATGCCGGCGCGGGAAGAGGAAATTGTCCATGCTGAAGAGGAGGGGGTGATTTTCATGCTGCTCTGCAACCCGATCCGATTCCTGGGAAACGAGCGCGGCAGGGTGAAAGGCGTGGAATGCCAGAATATGAAGCT
The DNA here is from genome assembly GCA_041737965.1 of Spirochaetota bacterium. Taxonomy (GTDB): domain Bacteria; phylum Spirochaetota; class UBA4802; order UBA4802; family UBA5550; genus JAFGJK01. The sequence goes on from JBGSQT010000005.1 coordinate 206,251, forward strand.
TGGGGCGCCGGACGATTCCGGAAGGCGGCGGCCCATACCGGTGGAGGGGTCAGAGCATGTCGTGGATATCGACGTTGGCATCATTGCTGTGGGAAACGCGCCGAACCCGATAATTCAGAGGACCACCGCCGGCCTCGTTACCGGCAAGGGCGGCACCATTACTGCCGACGAGTCGACGCAGAAGACCAGCAGACGCGGTGTTTTTGCCGGCGGTGATATCGTGTCAGGCGCGGCGACTGTGATAGAGGCCATGGGGGCCGGGAGACGCGGCGCCCTGGCCATCGACCGGTATCTCGCCTGCGGGGAGTGGTGATGATGATAAGTACCGGCATCCGCTATCTCGACAGGGCAACGGGGGGGCTGCGTCTGGGAGACAACGTGGTCTGGGAGGTCTCAAACGGGATACCCGCGCTCCAGTTCGTCCGCGGGTTTTTCGAGGGGAGGGACGATTTCCGGAACGCCGTCATCATCGTAAGCTTCAACTCATCCCCTGTCACCGCAGTCAAGCGCTACTCATTTCTTTTCCCGAAATTTCGCGTAATACTGGTGGACGCCTTCACCAGGGGAAAGGGAAATGCCGATCCGGTGTTCCTTGAGTTCTATTCCGGTGAACACGACGGCATCGAGGCGGTGCTGGTGGATAATCCCCGGGACCCGGAGTCCTTCATGGCGGTCCTTAACGGGATAGAATCAAAGAACAGGGACGGGTCGTTTTACATATTCGACAGCCTCACCGGCATGAACGAGCTCTGGAAAGACGAACGGGCGGTGCTCGATTTTTTCATCTTCACCTGCCCGAAGCTCTACGACCTCAACACGCTCGCCTACTGGATCATCGAAAAGGACGCCCATTCCCGGGAATTCATCGCAGGGCTGGTCCATACAACCCAGGTGGTCTTTTCACTGAGCGCCTCCCGCGGCGACACCTTCAGGCTTACGGTGAAAAAACTCGAGGGGAGGCCGACATCGGCCGACCCGGGGCCGCATTTTTTTATCGTGCGTGACGGGCTTATTCAGTTCCAGGAGCGGAAGGCTGAGGGGATCGCCGGAATCGGCGAGCGGGTGCGGGAGCAGAGAAAGCTGTCCGCTATCACCCAGTCGGAGCTTGCCTCTCGCCTTGAGATCACCCCCGGCGCCGTGTCCCAGATAGAAAACGACATCACCGTCCCCTCTCTGGCCACCCTGGCGCACCTGTCCGCTATTTTCCACCGCCCCGTGGATTATTTTCTCGGCATCGACCGCGGCGGAACCTCGGACAGCTATTCGCTGCACGCATCGCCCTCGCCGGTACCCACCGCTCACCGGAACCTGACCATATCCAGGCTTGTGGCTTCCCGGGAGGAGCGGTTTCAGCCCTATCGGGTGTCATTCGGGCCCGGCGCGTCAGCGGAGGGATCGCTCCTCCTCCATAAGGGGGATGAGTTCGTCACTGTCCTTTCGGGGGCGATTAGGGTGACCGCCGGAGATGACGAGATCGCCCTGGAAACGGACCAGTCACTGCACCTGAAACGGGTATTCGCCCGGCGCTGGCAGGCAGGCGAGGCCGGATGCGAACTTTATTATATTCTCTTTTGAAAAAAATGATTCCGCCCAAAATTTTTTAAGTCCGCTTTTGTTACAAACATGTAAAATTTCCCTGTATTATTACCATTGCTAAACATTTGGTTGATAATATTCAGTAATGCTGTCCTATGGTTAGCCGTGCTTAACCCTTCAGTTGTTTAAACACGAAATAAAAAAAAGTTAAAAAAAGGAGAGTGATATCATGATGGATTGGCCGAAAAGCAACGACGCTCTTGGAACCACCAACAGGGGAAACCCATGTGAATCGGGGCTGTGCACGCTCTGCCGCGCCGATTGCCAGGGAAAATGCGAGACCTGGGTCTCTTCCATGAAAGGAAGAAAACTCCTCTATCCCCGGGACTTCGGTTCCATAACGGCCGGGAGCGCGAACACCGTCCACGTCGGCGTCGCGTATAATTCCCTGAGGATCAAGGGGGGATTGTACGGGTCCCACGGGCTCTCCAAGGGGCTGTCCACGGATCCGGACGACTGCGTGTTTCCGAACGTGTCCCTTGAAGGAGAGTTCGGAAAGGCGGTAAAGACAAAATTCCGGGTACCGGTCATGACCGGAGCGCTGGGGTCCACCTTTATCGCGGCGAAATACTGGGAATCCTTCGCGGTCGGCGCCGCCCTCGTGGGGTATCCGATCGTTGTGGGCGAAAACGTGGCCGGGATTGACAAACAGGCGGTCATAGAGAACGGAAAAGTGGTGAAGGCGCCGGAACTTGACCGAAGGATCGACACCTACCTTAAATATTACGACGGGTACGGCGCAATTATCGTGCAGATGAACGTTGAGGACACCAGAAACGGAGTCGCCGAGTACATCGCCAATAAATACGGCGACAAGGTGGTGATGGAACTGAAATGGGGCCAGGGCGCAAAGGACATCGGCGGGGAGATACAGGTCTCCGACATCGAGTACGCCCGGTTTCTCAAGAAGCGGGGGTATGTGGTCGATCCGGACCCGATGAAACCGGAAGTCGAAGAGGCGTTTAAAAGCGGCGCAATAAAGTCTTTCGCGCGCCACAGCCGTCTCGGCTACACCAACCTCACGAGCCACGATAAAGTGAGCGAGGATTTTCTGAAAGAAGTGAAATACCTGAGGGAGCTTGGATACAAGAGGATCACGCTGAAAACCGGATCGTACGGCATGGAGCCGCTGGCTCTGGCGATAAAGCTGGCCACCGTGGCGAAGCTGGATCTTCTCACCATCGACGGGTCCGGCGGCGGCACCGGCATGAGCCCCTGGAACATGATGGAGTCCTGGGGAGTGCCGTCAGTTTACCTTCATTCCAAGGCGTACGAATACGCCAAAATCCTGAAGGACAAGGGGGAGGACGTGGTGGACCTTTCATTCGCCGGCGGTCTCGCCAGGGAAGACCACATCTTCAAGGCGCTTGCGCTGGGCGCGCCCTTTGCCAAACTGGTGTGCATGGGCCGATCGCTGATGATTCCGGGTTACCTGGGATCCAACGTCGAGGGCGTCATGCATCCCGAACGCAGGGAAAAACTGAACGGAAACTGGGAATCTCTCCCCAAGGGCGTTCTTGAAAACGGCAAGAAGGCCGAGGATATCTTCGCCGGCTACTTTGACCTCCAGAAGAAAGTCGGGGCCGCGGAGATGAAAAACATCCCCTACGGCGCCATAGCCGCGTGGACACTGGCGGACAAGCTGGCCGCGGGCCTGCAGCAGCTCATGGCCGGCGCGAGGAAGTTCTCGCTCAAGGAGATAACCAGAAACGAAATATGGTCGGCCAACAGGGAGACTGAGCAGATTACCGGAATCACCTTCATCACCGAGGACGATGACGAAAAGGCGAAGAAAATCCTGAAAGGGTGACGAACGACCCTTAAAGGAGACGGAAAAACGGAGGGGCCCTTCACAGGAGGGCCCCTTTTTTATCTCCGGATACGGTAGCGGTACCGTTTCAGCTTTCCCTGGGGAAAACGTGCCCGTCAGACCTGGGCCATGACGTACCCGTTATCCCTGAATAACTTGATGCATGTATCGACGACATCCCTGTCGTAGAGGGTCCCCTTGTTCGCGGCGATCTCCGCGAGGGCCTTTTCGATCCCCAGCGACGCCCTGTAGGGCCGGTGCGACGCCATGGCCTCGACAACGTCGGCCACCGTAAGTATCATCGCCTCGATCATGAGGTCGCCGCCGGAAAGACCACGCGGATAGCCCGACCCGTCGATGCGCTCGTGGTGCTGGTATATGATGTCGGCCACAGGCCACGGGAAATCTATCGGTTTGATGATCTCGAAGCCGATCTGCGGGTGTATTTTTATCAGGCTGAATTCGATCTCCGTTAGACGGCCCGGTTTGCTCAATATTTCCGCTGGAACGGATATTTTTCCCAGATCGTGTATGACGCCCGCCATCCGCACCCCTTCGATGCTCGATGTCGGGAGGCCCATTGCCTTCGCGATTTCACGCGCCAGGTCCGATACCCGGCGCTGGTGCCCGGCAGTGTAGGGGTCCCGCGTCTCGATGGTCGATGCGATCGCCTGTATCATCCCCCCCATGGTCTTCCGGAGAAGCGAGATGCTCTCCATGACCATCTCTTCCGACTTGACCCTGTCGGTGATGTCCCTGATGACCATGACGGAGCCGGCAAAGGAGCCGCCGCGGTCCTTCTGCGGCGCCATACTGTAATCCACCGGAATTTTTTTTCCGCTCTGCGTTATCAGGTAATTGTAGTTGAGGTCGTGGGGCAGGGGGATTGCCGTGTTGTCCCTGAGCGACTGTATCGCGGTGTTTTCAATGCGTATGATGTCTTTGAGTTTCTTTTCCGGTTTTGCGCCTGCGGCGTATTCGGTCATATCTTCCGCCACCGGGTTCATGTAGGTGATGTATCCCTGATCGTCGGTGACGATCACTCCGTCGGCGATGCTGTTCAGAATGGTCGACAGTTTGTGCTCGTTGTTTCTGAGCATCTTTTCCATGTTGTGCCTGAGAAACGCCATGTCGATGATTGATTTCAGCTCGTTTTTATCGATCGGTTTTACGATATATCCGAAGGGGTTGGAAACCTTAACCCGGTCGACGGTCTTCATGTCATTGGAGGATGTTATGAAGATTATGGGAATGTCGTTGGATTGGTTTATCTGCCTGGCCGCGTAGATCCCGTCGATCGGGCCTTCCAGGATGATATCCATCAGTATCAGGTCCGGTTTCGCCTGTAGCGAGCGGGAAATCGCCTCCTCACCGGACACGACGATTCCCAAAGAGGAATACCCCAGGTCGGTAATGAATTTTTCCAGGTAGGACGCTGCCGTCTTTTCGTCTTCAACTATCAATATTGATTTATTCACATAATTACCGGTCACCTATTCTGTTTTTCAATGATAGAATGGTTTAATTCGCATATAAAGTGTTAAATGGGAGGGTACTATGTCAAATGTTTTTCGTTTTTTATCTCTCTCCGGGTGCATTTGCAGAAGATCATGCCATGAAAAATGGCCTGATTTGGTGAAGGTACCGGTCATTTATTATCAGGGATAAATATGTATATTTATTGAGAATTGTTTATTATTTAAAAAAATCTTAATGGACAAAAAAGATTTATGGGTTTTATATGTCCACTTCATTTAACAAATCAGGACGAAACGGATTTTCGGAGGAGAACAATGCACTGCCTTGGAATTAATATAGGCTCATCAAGCGTTAAACTGGCACTCAACGACGACAACGGCATAGTCTGGCACAGGGTGGTCGCCCATGAAGGAAATTTCCTGGAAACCCTTAAGGCAATTCTGAGGGAAGTAAACCTGTCGGACAATGTGTCGGCCATAGCCACCGGCACCGAGGGAAGGTACCTAATAAACGTCAACAGCGTACTTGAATCGATCTGCGTGGAGGAAGCGCTGAAAAAGATGGACGTGAAGGTGGACGCGGTGGTGTCGCTGGGGGGGGAAAACTTTGTAGTCTACACCATTGATTCCGAAGGGAGGATCATCACCAGCTTTTCCGGAAATAAATGCGCATCCGGCACCGGAGAGTTTTTCAAACAGCAACTGGGGCGCATGGACATGAAGCTGGCGGAGGTGGAAGGGCTGCCCGAGGGGGCGAAAGTCCACGCGCTTTCATCACGGTGCTCGGTGTTCATGAAGAGCGACTGCACGCATAAACTCAACAAAGGCGAGGCCACCAAGGCAGACATAGTGCTGTCGCTGAGCGATGTCATGGCCACCAAGGTGTCGGATTTCCTGAACCGTGCGCGTATTAAAGAGGGGAAGGTCCTCCTCACCGGCGGCGTCACCAGAAACAAGTACATCATACGGTTCCTGAAACAGAAAATGCCCGGCATCGAATTCATCGTGCCGGAAAACGCCGCGTATTTCGAGGCCTATGGCGCCGCACTCCTCGCCAGGACCTCGGGGAGCCGCCTTCCGTCGCTGGACAATCTGCACAAGGACCATGAAATGGCCTTCAGCAGGTTCAAGGCCCTGAAATCGGCCGAGGGAATGGTCGATTACATCCCCTCGAGGCGCGGCAGGGTAAAGGCCGGCGGCGAATACATTCTGGGCGTCGACGGCGGCTCCACCACCACAAAGGTCGCGCTCATCGATTTTGAGACAGAGGAGATCGTGGCGTCGCATTACGGGCGCACCCACGGCGATCCGGTCATGGCGCTCAAGGAATGCCTGGTGGAAGTGAAAAAACAGGTAAGAGCGCAGATAGGCGATTCGCCTGTCAACATCACACTCGCCTCGACCACCGGCTCCTCCCGGGAGATTCTCGGCGTGTTCCTGGAGACGCCGGCCGTGTACAACGAAATTATCGCCCACGCGGTGGGGACGACATATTTCAAAAACGACATAGACACGATTTTCGAAATAGGCGGGCAGGACGCAAAGTACGTGCTGCTGAAGAACAAGGTGCCCATCGATTACGCGATGAACGAGGCCTGTTCCGCCGGGACAGGGTCTTTTCTCGAGGAGTCCGCTTCGGGCGATCTCAATATCACCAAAGTTACGGACATCGGCGACATCGCCCTTAAGGCGGAGCGCCCCCTCAAGTTCGGCGAGCACTGCTCGGCCTTTATCAATTCCGACATCAGGAAGGCGATCCAGCTCGGCGCGACCCGTGAGGACATCACCGCAGGGATCATCACCTCCATCGTGTCGAATTACCTTAACCGCGTCGTGGGGAACAGGACAATCGGCCGGAACATCGTGCTCCAGGGGGGCGTGGCGCTGAACAGGGCGGTGCCTCTGGCCTTCGCGCTTCTGCTGAACAAGCCGGTGACGGTGCCTCCGGACCCGGAGCTTCTGGGATGCTTCGGCGTGGGGATACTGGCAAAACAGAAATGCGGCGACGGTTTTATCGTAAAATCGGCGTATGACATAGACGCCATTCTGAATACCGAGATACTGTACGAGCGGGAATTCACCTGCCGCGCCTGCGATAATTACTGCCCCGTCAAGGTCCTCAAGGTGAACGATCACCGGTATATGTTCGGCGGGCGATGCAACAAGTACGCCAATATGAGAAAGAAGAAAGAGATCGATGAATCCAAGGTGTTCAACTACATCGAGGCGAGAAATGACCTGCTCTTCAACCGCTGCGCGCCGGACAGGGGGAGTTTCGGGAAAAAACGCGGATTCACCGTGGGGATCCCGAGGTCATTCTCCGTGTACACGCTCTGGCCCCTCTACTCCTGGTTTTTCCACGAGCTGGGGATCGAAGCTGTCCTGTCCGAGGAAATCTGCCACGAGGGTATCGCCCGGACCGAAGGCTCCTACTGCTTCCCCGCGGAGATCGCCCACGGCGCGGTACAGGACATTGTCAACAAAAACCTGGACTATATATTCATCCCGCATTTCCGGGATTTGGAGAGCTATGAAGACGACGTGCACGCATCCTTCTGCCCCATCACCCAGGCGCTCCCCTACTATATTCACAAGGCATTTCCGGAGATTGCCGAAGACAGGCTGCTGACGCCGATCGTGAGCTTCAAATTCGGCAACGATAAGGCTTTGGAAGGATTTGTCGAAATGGGGAGGAAGCTGGGAATTGGCGAGCGAGAGGTGAGGAAGGCCTTTAACCGCGGCGTTGAAAAGCAGAGGGAGTTTTTCGACCTGTACCGAAAGATGGGAATCGAGGCGCTGGAGAAGGCGAGATCTCTGGACCATCCTGTAATCGCCGTGCTCGGAAGGCCCTACAACGCCTTCACCAGGGACGCCAACATGGGCATTCCGCTGAAGTTTACGAGCCGGGGATACTCGGTCCTCCCTTTCGACATGCTTCCTTTCGAGGATTCGGAAATATTCTCCAACATGTACTGGTATTACGGCCAGCAGGACATGAAAGCGGGAGTGATGCTCCGTAAGGAGGACAACATCTTCATCACGTTCATAACGAATTTCTCCTGCGCGCCGGACTCATTCATGCTTCATTATATCAAGTGGATCATGGGGACAAAGCCGTTCCTGGTCCTGGAGCTGGATTCCCATTCCGCGGACGCGGGTATCGACACGAGGGTCGAGGCCTTCCTCGACATCATCGAGGGATACCGCCTTAAAATATCGGACATCCGGGAGGAACGCTACGACAACGGCCTCAGGTTCATAAACAATGGCCGCGATCCGATACATCTCATGGACCTTAACAGCGGCCGGAAAATCGATTTTTTCAACAACCCCTCGGTGAAACTGCTCCTCTCCAACATGGGGAGGCTTTCAACGGAGCTTTTGGCGGCGTCGCTCCGGTCCATCGGCGTCAACGCCGACGCGATGCCCCTTCCGGACACCTTCACGCTCCAGATGGCGAGAAACCACATGTCTGGAAAGGAGTGCCTGCCGTCGCAGCTTGTGCTGGGCAGCGCGCTTTCGTATCTTACCTCCGACAAGTACCGCAAGGACGAAACGTATCTTCTTTTCGTCCCCACAACCATCGGACCGTGCAGGACCGGACAGTATTACGTGTTTTACGAAAATCTTTTCAGGGACCTGAGGATGGAGAACGTCACGGTCATCACCCTGGACTCGGAAAACTCCTACAACGAGCTGGGCAAGAAGTTTTCCAAAAACGCGTGGTGGGGACTCGTGGCGGCGGATTTCATGAAGGATATCGAAACGTCGCTCCGCACCTGCGCGGTCGATCCCTCCACCGCGATCGCGAAATACGACGAGCTGTGGCAGGAACTCATCGACGTGGCGCAGGATGACCTGTCAAAGATGGTTCCCACGCTTAAGAGGATATCCCGGGAGCTTTCCAGGATTCCGCTGAAGCGGAAAATGGAGGACGCGCCCAAAGTGCTCGTAGTCGGGGAGATCTATGTGCGAAGGGACGATTTCGCAGTGGACGAACTGATCCGCCGCTTCAGCAAAAAGGGGATCATCGCCAAGGTTTCCGGCATCACCGAGTGGATTTACTACTGCGACCATACGCGAAAGCACGACATCGAGAAGCGCCTCAGGCTGGTGCCCTGGTACCGGCGGCCGTTCTCAAAACCGATGCGCGAGCTCATCGGATGGAAGATCGAGCAGCGTTGGAAGCACTGGGTCGAGCACAGTGTCAAGGACGCGCTGAAGGAGACGCACCTGATTCCCGAGACGCCCCATGACATGCCTGCAATCATCGACAACGCAGAGGAGCATTTCGTCAACGGAGAGCTTTACTCTGAAATCACCGTGTCCAGCGGCGTGGCCGCCACGGCCATGATGAAGGATTATTCCGGCATCGTGAACATATCCCCATTTGCCTGCCTTATCGGGCGGGTCATCGAGGGGCTTTACACCCCCTGGGCCAGGGAACGGAATTTCCCGGTGATGTCGGTGGAGATAGACGGCGCGGTGCTTCCCCCGAACATAATCAACAAGCTGGAGATTTTCATGCTGAACGTGCTCCGGTTCAGGAACAATCCCGATTCGAGGGATCTGGTGGAGCATGAAGGGGAGGAAGACATCTCTCTGGACAGGAAGATAATCAAGGCGTAACCGGGAGGGCTGTTCTTTTAGAACAGCCCCTCTCTTTATGGGAATCGGACCGGGTCCGGGGCCTAAATAAATCGATAACGATAAAAATGACTTGACCTTTTCCCCCCGGCCTGTATAATCTACGCCATATCGATGCAATGGGCATGCTGTTGACCGGTTCATTTCTATCTTAACAAAGAAGGAGTTGATAATGTCGAAGACAGGCAAAGAGTTCAAGAGCAACTTTTTTTCCAGGGGGCCGCAATTCCAGTATATTCCGGAGGATGATAAATTTCTGCTCGCCCTTCCGAAGCCGAAATACAGGTTTAACGTGATCGGTACCGGCATAATGGGGATGGAGCACATGCGGCTGACAGCCCTTGAGGGACGGGGGATGATACACGGGATTTATGACACCAACCCCCTGAGCGTGGAAAAGGCGAAACAGATGTTCGCCATCCATTTTCCCGGCAACCCCCTGAAGGAATACTCCTCACTTCAGGAGGCATGCAACGATCCGGAAGCGGACGCGCTTTTAATCTGCACGCCGAATTTTACGCATATACAGCTTCTCGAAACCGCGCTCGCGTCGGGCAAGCATGTCCTCATGGAAAAGCCGATGGCCACCACGGTGAAGGACGCTTTCGCGATGATGAACGCCGGGAAGAAGCACAAGAAGGTGTTTCAGGTAGGCCTTCAGTACAGATACAAGGCCATTTACGTCGAGTCGATCCATGAAGCGCTCGAGCGGAGCGCCGTGGGGGACATCAAACTCATCAGCATCATGGAGCACCGCATCCCGTTCCTCGACAAGGTGGGCCAGTGGAACAAGTTCTCGAAATATTCCGGCGGGACTCTTGTGGAGAAATGCTGCCACTATTTCGATCTTCTGAACCTTTTCGCCCGATCCAGGCCCAAAGAGGTGTACGCGTCGGGAAGCATGGCGGTGAACTTCAAGGATTTTCAGTACAAGGGGGAAAAATCGGACATACTGGACAACGCCCTGGTGACGGTCACGTATGAAAACGGCGTCAGGGGGAGTTTCAACCTGTGTATGTTCAGCCCGCTTTTTTACGAGGAGATCGTTATCTGCGGCGACGAAGGCAGGCTCTGTGCCAGCGAAACCGAGGATTTCATGTCCGCCGGAAGGCCGAAATGCCGTATGGAAATCATGCGGGGTGAGCGGATGCCGTCGAAAATTACGACACCGATATATCCCAAATACATCGAGGAGAGCGGCCACAACGGGGCCACCTATTACGAACATGTGCGTTTTGTGGACAGCATCGAAGGCGCGCGCTCGAATACCGCCACGGTTGAGGAAGGGTTCTGGGCCGTGGTTGTCGGGGCGGCGGCGGAAGAATCGGCCCACACCGGCAAAGTCGTGGCGATACGCGAATTGCTGGAAAGAAACGGCATTTCGATCTGAGGCGCGGTCGATGTAACCGTTGGGACCCATCAGGGCCGGGGTCTTTTTCCCGGCCCGTGATTATTCCTGAAAGTCCTCCATGTTCGGAAGCACTTTCTTGAATTTGGAATCATCCATGATTTTTTCGAAATCTTCGTGGTAGGTGCCCATAATCCTGTCATAGGCCTTTTTGTAGGCCTCCTTGATCTCGGCGATGGCCCTCATGTTCATTATCTGCTGTTCCCTTACCTTGTTGGACTCTTCTTTCACCTTCTGAAAATTGCTGTACAGCTCGGAACTTGCCGACTTATAGTGGGATGCGAGCATGTCGGCGGTATGGAACGCCGATTCGTTGAGCATGAGCTCATCTTCCGATTTTCCGGCCACGTTCTCGAGCTCGACCCCGGCTTTTACGAGCTTGTCCCTGTTGGTTTCGAGCGCGATGTTTTTACCCTTGTTTTCGATGAATGAACCGGTTTCTTTCGTCCCCTGGTCGAGACGGCTGATGTATCCGGCCATCTTTTCGCTTTCACCGGAGGGATTTTCGTCAAATTCCCTGTCTTTCGATGCAAGCCACCCGCCGGACGGAGTCTCATTTTCTTTCGGGGCGCCGGAAAAATCGGATTCGGCTGTCTTTCCTTTCTCAAGGTCCGACTGTCCGAAGGGATTGGACATGTTTATTTTTCCGTCCGTGAGCTCTATTCGGGTGTCGCCCCCTTTGCTCACCTCCATTGTGTAATCGGTTCCCCGCACCGCGGCCACCACCGTGGGGCTGTAGGTTTTTCGGGTACCCTTGAGCATTTTGGCGAATGAGGCGCTGAGATTGCCAGACACGAGCGAAACGTTGTCCGATCCGGTAAGGCCCTTGCTGCCGACCTGGGCAACGCTGTTTTCCTTAATCTGGATTTTGCTGCCGTCGCCGTAGGTTATATCGATGAGACCGCCCCTGCCGGTTTTCAGAATGTCGCCGTTCAGAAGGGACTGGCCCATGCTTACCTTGGAGTTCTTCCCCTGTCTGACCAGCGTGACGTCGCCGAGAAAAAAACCGACCTGAGCGGCATCCCCTGCGGAGGGGAGCATTAACGAAATTACCGCGGCAGCCAGGATAGCTTTTTTTAACATGGGTATCCTCCTGAAAATCAGTCGTCCGCCCTTTTTTTGGGGCCGTATACGCGACATTTGCGAGTATGTATAACTATTACAATATAGACCGTAATCTGTCAAACGACAAATTATCGGGTCCGTGCCGGCGCGTTTCACTTTTTGCCATTGCAGGCGCCTGCGTCTGCAAGCACGTATTCGCCGCTTTTGACGAGGTCGAAAACTTTGTTGCAGAAATTGAGAGAGAGGAGTCGTTCAGTCTCCTCGCCGAGGATTTTGAAATCAGTGACTTCCTTGGTCTCAAGCCCCTCGGGGGGGGAGAGTCCGTATCTGGCATAGGCGTAGCCGGGGAAATGGAACTCCGAATTGTGGACCCGGTAACAGTAGTATTCCTTGCCGCCGATTATATGTCTGACTGTCGGCGTGCACAGGGTGATCAGCAGGAAGTCCTTTTTGGCGTAGTAATCGACGATTTTTGCGGTCCCCGCGTCCGTGACCGCGGGGCCGCTTGGTTCGGACCCGGAACGCTTCCATGCCTCTTTCGTCTTTTTATACCCGGCGGGGTCCTTTTCCTTGATGTTTTTCACCCGCTTGTTAAAGGAATACAGCACCGAGGCGATCATCTCCGGGGTAACAATCCCCCTGTTCAGCAGTGTTGAGTATTCCCTTGGAGTCCTCATGTCGGTGATCTCTTCTTATTCCGCTTTCAAGAGGCGGCGGGTCGTTGCCGCGGCGGATCAGGAATTCTTAAAACGCTCCGCCACTTTTTTTACGTCCTGCGACGAGTCCTTGTCTATCACGAGGATTTCGCCGCCCGCTTCCACCACCACGACGTTGCGCAGTCCCACAATCGTGACCCGTTTTCCTTCGGTGAAAACGGAACAATCTCCCGAGTTGAGAAAATAGGCCTTCCCCGGGTCCGGGGTCCGGTTTCCGTCGCCGTCCGGCGCGAGTATGTCGTCGATGGCCTTCCAGCTTCCGAGGTCCGCCCAGCCGAAATCGGCCGGGATCACCGCGCTGTTGTCCGCCTTTTCCATGATCCCCTTGTCGATGGATACAGGTTCGAGTTCATTGAAAATCCGCTCTTTCAGCGCCCACGGATCACCAGAGCTTTTGCTGAATTCCTCCGGCCCGAGCCTGACAAGCTCTTCAAAGGCACTGACGTGGCGGGGCATGAGTTTTGAAAAGGAATCCAGTATTGCCGACGTTTTCCAGAGGAAAATGCCGCTGTTCCAGAAATAATTCCCCGACTTGAGATATTCCCTGGCCGTGTCGATATCGGGTTTTTCCACGAATTTCTCTATGTCCAGCACCGCGGCGCCGTTTTCCGTGGCCTGGATATAGCCGTATCCGGTCTCCGGGTAGCTTGGCCTGATGCCGATGGTTACCAGACGCCCCTTTTCGGCCTCTTTGACGCCGATACCGAGTATTCTCCGGAACTCCTTTTCATCTCCGATATGATGATCCGCGGGGAGGACGATCATCACCGCGTCGTCGGCGGCCTTTTGCAGATACAGGGCGGCGTAGAGGATCGCGGCGGCGGTGTTTCTCGGTCTCGGTTCGGAGAGCACCACGGCGGGTTTGCCGAAGGCCCTGGATTCTTTTATTGAAAGCTCCTCATAGCGGATGGAGGTGACCACAACGAACATTTCCGGGCCGAGATTGTTAAGCCGGGACGCGGTTTCGAAGAGGAGGGTGCCCTTGCCTGAAAGATTGTGGAACTGTTTCGGTTTTTCGTCCCTGCTCAGGGGCCAGAGCCTGGTCCCGGCCCCCCCGGCGATGATTACTGGTATTGATTTCATTGCAGATTAAATGTTCCTGTTTCATCAAAATTGAGGGACAGCGGGTCCCTGGATACAGAAGAAGGGAGGGAGACGGATGCTTTTCCCTTCAGGGAAAAAGAGCCTGTTTTATTTCTGAAAGCGCTTAATACCGACGATCCGATGGCCCTGGAGCTGAATGTGTTGGAGACCTTTATGACGGTTCCCGCCTGATCGTTGATCACGTCGCCCGTGGTTCCGGTCACCAGGGGGGAATTGTTGACGGAGAAATCGTACGCCACGTCGCTGAATGAAATTTTTGCCCTGGTCTGGTTTTTCAGCTCGATGTCGAAATCGACTTTAAGCTTCAGGTCGAGGTCGTCGGGCCCGATGATGCCGCCGGGGCGTTTTCCCGAAAGAAGATCGGTAAACATCGCAAACACCTGGCCCGAGTCCGCCTGTTTCTTCGCCTTTGCCAGCGCCTGATTGATCTGGTCCATGGAGGGCATGTGCACTTTGAAGTTCGAGATCCGCACAGTCGGCTTGATTGCCGGTATTTTTATCGCATGGGTGTACCTGAAGCTGAGATCCTCATTTGTGATCCCGGGAAGTTTTGGAAGGGGGATCACCACGGTTATGTCAGCGACGCAGTCGAGGTACTCTTTCGCGGTGTAATCCTTTACGATTTTCATAATATCGGCGTATTTCAGGTTGATCCTGAAGGAGGTGGTTTCCTTTGCCGTAGCGCTGACCTTGAGGCCTTTTTTCGTGTCTGACCTGAACATCTGCTGGCCTTCCACCAGGAAAAGCAGCTTCACGTCCTTCAATGTAAGGCCTATCGGATAGGGATTGGCGATGCCGACGTCCATGCGCAATGTCACATCTCTCAGGCTCAGCGACTCGATCGCGAGACGTTCGACTTCCGCGTGCGGGCGGAGCTGCAGGTTCAGGGATGCGCATGCGGAAACAGTGCATATCAGGAAAAAGGGGATGATTTTTTTCATTAGGCGGGATGCCTCCTGTTTTTTTCTCTGAATGCCATTGATCCTCCTTTCACGATCGGCATGTGTCAACAATATTTCTTCTCCGGCTTACAGGGTCCCGGGGCGAAATAAAGCGGCGCACGGCCCTTCGGCTCTCTTTTTTTATTGAAATATTCATCAACCTGTGTTGTTTTGAAAACCGGCGTGGCGCGCATATCGGGAGGATGATCCGGGGGAGATTCGCCAATGGATGAAAAGAATTTTTTGCAGTCGATCAAGCTTGAAATCAGTAAAAACGTCAAGCTCGAACCGTATGATAGGATTGCCTATTACAGGCTCCTGACGCTTTTTCGGTCTGAAGCGGGGATGAATACGCTGGCAAACGAATTGGGCAAGGCCAATGTATTGAGACGCAGCGCCATGGCTTCGCTGTCTTCGTTCGGCAGGCCGGAAGCGGTTTCGGTGATGCTCCCCTTTCTGTCCAAAAACGTCACGTTCTTTGAAAAATGGAGAATCCTGAAATCACAGTACGAATCCGGAACCCCCGAGGGGATTCCCGCGGTCATGGATTTCATCGAAAGCGCCAAGGGGGACCCGGAATCCCTGCCCCTGCTGAAGGTGGCCTTCGCGTCCCTGTATAAATTCGGGCCTGCCGCCGGGAATGTGCTGGAATACCTGATTTCCATAATCGATTCCGATGAAGTCGACCGGGCGATAAAGGAAATGGCGGTGCAGTCGCTTTCGGCCTTCAAGTCCATAGGGAAATTTGAGGAGCTTTTAAAGAAAGAGGACGATTCGATGTGCGGTACGGTATACCGGGCCCTCTACACCCTCCTCTGCGCGACCGTTGACAGCGCCGTTGAAAGGGACGCGGAGGATGAACGGCTTTATACCTATTCCCCCGACTCCGAGGACAGGATCATTCTGGATATCCGGGTCCTTCTGGGTAAAATGTCCTCTAAATACGAAGAATATTCGGGCGTGACCAGGGTGTCGTACATATCCGCCATGATCGCCTGCGGCCACAGGGAGTACCTGATCTACGTGATGAAGGCGCTCACGTCGAAAAAGCAGGACCTGGTGACCATGGTCCTGTACTGCCTGTTCAGGAACATCGACAGGATCAGGGACCCTGACAAGCTCTTCAGAAACCTTATTTCGATTTCCAACGAGCTGGAGAGGGACAGCGACCTGATTGTCGGGATTTTTGAAAAGTACTTCTCCAAGGAGAAGAACACCAGGCAGTTCCATCTTCTTCAGGATAAAATGTACGGATATATTATCGTCACCCTGGAGACCTATTTCGAAACCTACCGGAAAGAGTTCATGATAACCGATGTCATTGAAAAGAGCTTTCCGGAAAGCTTCCAGAAAATACGGGTGTTCATGATGGAGCGGCTTTCGCCCGACCTGAAAAAGAAGGTCGTCTTGTACCTTCAGAACGACGACCCGACCATGATCAACCACATCCTGGGCGATATTTCGGTCTGGCTGACCTACGTTGATTCCGGTGACGCTGAAGTGATACCCGCATTTCTGGACATGCTTTACGACAGGGACAAAAAATCGAGGGAGAATTCCGCGGCCAGGATCGATGATCTAAATTATGAAAAGCGCTATCTCAGGGACAGGATAGTCCGGCTCTGCAGGATAATAGAGAGGTTGAAGATATCGGACGCCGCGTCCGCCCTGGTGAACATTTACAATTATCTTAAAAAATACAACGACGAGAAGATCATCTCGGCCGCTTCGCACGCCCTTTCGGTCCTGAATTACTCCTACATGCTCGGAGAGATCGAAGTGATGCTTTCAACCGGCACCGACGATGAGAAGAGAAGGGCGGCGGGGCTTCTTTCACTTTTTACCGAACAGCGCTCTCTCAACATTATTATGGAGATACTCCAGGCGCGCAAGGATGAGGATTCCGATTTTATCAGGGAAATTCTCAGCATTCTGATGAACAGGGACATAAAGGGCAACGGAACAGCCAGTCAGCTCCTGAAGGCGATTATCGAACAGAACGAAAACAAAACGTCAAGGGGCCTTGCCGTACTCTGCCTTGGAAAATGCGGTTTTGAATCGGACATCGAATTCCTTCACCGGCTTTTCTTCAACAAGGACAGGAACGAGCCAAAAGACGAGATAGTGAGGGCAATCGGGGACATCGCCGTCGGAGGCGCTCAGATAAACAGGCGTCAGCTGATCAAGGACCTTCAGGATTATCTCAGGGACCCCGGAATCAGGGTGCGCATCTACTCCTGCATTCTCCTCGCCCTTGTGGGGTCCAAGGACGCCGGCAGGTCCATCCGCGACATGATGATAATCAAGAACAAGGACATTCAACGGGACATGCTGGCGCTCCTGGAGACGCTTAAATCGCTGGAATTCGCCTTTTTCCTCATTTCGCTGCTCACCGCCGAGTACGGAATAATCGACGATATCGTAAATGTGCTGGGGAAACTACCGGCCGAGGATTTAAAGGAAATCGACGCGTTCATCGTCAATATGTTCCAGAAATACGAAAGGCCCGATATCGAGGGCGTCTCCCAGCAGATTGACACGCGCGAAATTTCCATACGAGGGCACGGTGATTCCGTGTCCACGATCATCCATGCCGATATCATTCCATACGAGGGCTGGAGCGCGGGCTCAATCGCCGATATAATTACGATTGTGCTCTGGATCCGCGAGAGGGTGATCGCTCCGGTGGTCGAAAGGGGGGGCGCTGTCGTGTTCATGTCTTCTTTGAAGATGATCGCAATGTTTGGTACCCCCCTTGCGGCGGTTGAATGCGCGTCGAAAATACTTTCAGAAATTTCGGAATACAACATGAACAGGACGGAGCACAGAAAGATCCACCTGTTCCAGCAGGTGATCAACGGGAACGTGCGATCCATAAACGACGAACTGCTGGAATATCCGGAACGCGACTTTATCGGCGCGGAAGGGCACCCGTTCATCGACAGGATCGTGCTCAACGCAGCGACAATGGAGCGCGTGAAACAGAATTTTACCATGCGAATAATTCCCGGGATCGTCCTGCCGGATTTCGGAAACGCTGAAAACCATTACGAGCTTCTGGCTCCCGTGAATTTTCTCGACGTGTCCGAATCCGTTCTCCGCAATCTTGCCCGGGAGGAGGAAAAAAAACAGGAGCTACAGCAGAAGATCGAGGCGGAGATAAAAAAACTCAAAATGCAAAGCAGGTCGACCTCATCGGTCGCCATCGCCAGGGAGCTTGACACGATCGGCATGAGGCTTCAGGAGCTCCTCGATGAAATCGACCGGTACGTGCAGAAAAGGTCGACCGACCGGGAGATGATCAAAAACGTGCATAAAATGATCGGCAATGTGTACAATCTTTATAAAGTCGAGATATCCAGGATCATAATCGAATAGCATGAAGATGAAACAGAAGAAAGTTTTTGCCCTCATTCTCTTGATATTGTGCTGGCTGGTTTCCGCGGCGGCCGAGGAATCGGCCGGGGAGCGGCCGCCCGGAGTGGCTGTGCCTGAGGGGCAGGGGTTCCTCTCGACGGTGCTGTCGCTTGAAAAGTTAAAGGAAAAGACGCCGGAGGAGAAGAGGTGGTTTTTTACGCTGGGGGCCTGGTACGAAAAAAAACTGGGGAATACCGACATGATGAGGGTCAACGGCTCGGCCCTTGTCGAGTTCAATAACGGGGTGTCTGAATTCATAATTTCATGGCTCCAGTTTTACAGTGAAAAAAACGGCGACAGATTCGAGGAGAACGGGACAGGCATCATCAAGTTCGACCATTATCTGATATCGATGCT
The DNA here is from genome assembly GCA_041737965.1 of Spirochaetota bacterium. GTDB lineage: Bacteria > Spirochaetota > UBA4802 > UBA4802 > UBA5550 > JAFGJK01. Next base: position 224,790 of record JBGSQT010000005.1, read on the forward strand.
GGAAATATTTCTGTTCTCACAGCTTGACTACAATATAATTACAGGGCTCCGGCTGCGGAGCACTTCGGGCGCAGGATTAAAGTTCGTTTTCTTCCGGAACAGATACTGGACGACCGACGTCAGCGCGGCGCCGGTGTTCGAATACGAGCGATATACCCCGGACCCGACATACAGGCGCTTCCGGGCGTCCTTCCGCTACCGGCTCAAGATAAGGATTATGGAGCGGCTTTCCCTGAACGGTACGGTGTTCTATGTCCCTCTTCTCGATAATTTCAGGAAGTACCGGTTTAACATTGACGCTGAAGCGGTGCTGAACGTGACCGCACACGCGGACCGGGAAGGCGGCGTCATGCTGAAGGGGGGGTACCGGCGCCAGTACAGCACCTTTGTGCTGCCGAAAAAGAAAAAATTAGACGAGTTTTACTACGCCCAGGTCCAGCTGAAGCTGTGAGGCTTCAGCGGTCTACGAACCGGCGCGCCATCTCCATCTTGTGCTCTATCAGTCCCGCCGAATAGGAGAGAAAAAAGCGGTCGTTCCTGTATTTGAGAAGCATTTCGTACTGGGACGCCGCCGTTTTATAGTCCCTGAGCCTGAATGATGATTCGGCGTAATAAAAATGAAGAGACTTGTCGTAGTCCTTGGTGATGTCGATCGATTTTAACAGCACGATGGTTTTGATAAACTCCTCTTTTTTGAAATGGATTTTCGCGTTTCCCAGCAGTCCATTGGGAAAAAATTGATCGATATTCAGCGCGGCGTCGTAATACTTGCCCGCCGCCTCCATCTGATTCCTCTCAAAATAGATGTCGCCGATGCTGACAAACGCGTTCAGTTCCTTCGGATTGAAGCGCACCGCCTTCCTGTATTCGTCGATCGCATCGTTTATCCTGTTCCACCTCTTGTAAATGTATCCTGTCTGCAGGTATACCCTGTAGAATTCGGGGACCATTGCCTCAACCCTCCTTAAATGCTGCATGGCCATCTTGAGCCGGTTGAGGTGGATTTCGCATATCCCGAGGTTGTATCTGAAGGGCACGAAAAGCGGAGCCTGGCGGAGCGCGCCTTCCAGGACCTCAGCCGCCTCAGGAAAGTTACCCTCCTGCATGAGATCGGCGGCCCTGTTGTTTTCCGAGGCGGCTTTACTCTCTCCGGTGCAATAGAGAGCGTTGTTTTTCAGGTATATTTTTTCCAGCGCCTTTTCTTCCTTGATGTCCTTTTCCTGAAGGTACAGGTTGAAATAGAGGCTGGAGAACTCGTCGTCAGGATAGAGCGGCGCCGTTCCGAATGAGATGATGAAAAGCAGAATAATCGCCGTGTGTGGAATCAGCAATCTCATGGGCGGTCCGTCAGTAGAGAAAACAGGCCACGCGTCCCCCTTTTACGCCCCGCATCGACGGATATTCCCGTCTGCACTCCGGCATCACAAAGGGGCATCTCGGGTGGAAGTGGCATCCTGCGGGCGGGTTTTCCGGGGATGGAATCTCGCCTCCCAGGACCGAAAAGGCGTGCTTCACCGGCTTGGTGTCAGGAATCGATTTCAGGAGGCACTGCGTGAAGGGGTGGAGCGGATGCCTGTACAGCCCCTTTTTCGAGTTCTCTTCCACGATCCTCCCGAGGTACATTACGATTATTCTTGTGCTGATGTGCTCCACCACCGCGAGATCGTGGGCAACGATGAGGTAGGTGAGTCCGAGATTCTTCTGAAGATCGGTCAAGAGATTGAGTATCTGTCCCTGAATGGACACGTCCAGGGCGGACACCGGCTCGTCGAGGACGATGAAATCTGGATTGAGCGCCAGGGCCCTGGCGATGCCGATCCGCTGCCGCTGGCCGCCGCTGAACTCATGGGGGTATCTGTCCATCTGGTCTTTCGTAAGCCCGACGAGATCGAGAAGCTCGTGGAGCCTGCGTCTGATTTCGGGCTTCTTCATGGGCGTATGGACGCGCAGCGGTTCAGAAATCATTTTCTCCACGGTCATCCGGGGATTCAGCGATCCGTAAGGGTCCTGGAAGACAAGCTGCATCCGTTTTCTGAACCTGCGGAGTTCCTTTCCTCCCAGTTCGTGGACCCTGGTGCCGTCGATGATTATCTCCCCTTCGTCCGGCTCGATCAGCCTCAGCATCGCCCTTGCGGCAGTCGTCTTTCCGCTGCCGCTTTCACCGACGAGGCCGAGGGTCTGTCCCCGGGGTATCGAAAAGCTGATTCCGTCCAGGGCGTTGACCGTTCCCGCCCTGTCAAAGAGGCCGCTTTTTCTCGTCTTAAAATGTTTTTTCAGATTTCTTACTTCTATCATGGGATGACCGGCCCCTCCGGGGGATACTCAAGGCTGGTTCAGTGTCGCGTCTCAGGAGTATTTTGTCAATCACAACTGCGCTTACGGGCGGCGGACACGGAAGGCGAGAATTTTTGCGTCACGCCCGTCATGGAGAAGGGAAATTGATGGAATCGATGAAACGGTCGTTGAATCCTTCAAGGGAGTTCAGTTCGATGGTCTTTACGGAGTCGCGGAGGGATGACATTGCGCCGGCGAATGCGTCGTCGGCGCAGGCCTTCTCTGCCGATTTAAGGCTGGTGTTCCCGAGGAACAGGTATTCGGCGTTCGGGAAATCCGGTATGAAACCAAGGGCCCTGAAATTCGCGATGTCCAGGTGCTCTCCGAAGGCTCCGGAAATCGCGACGACGGCCACCGATTCCCTGCGCGTTCCCGAGATCTCCAGAAGCGCGGACGCGGCCGAAAAACTGGCCGCCTTTGAAAGCTGCACGCTGCGGATGTCCTTCTGCGTGAAAGGGACCGTTTTCCCGAGGAGCAGGCGTTTCCCCCCTCCGTCCCAGCCGAGGCCTCCTATTGACAGTGCCGCTTGTTCGGCCTCCTGCCGTACCAGGAGCCCGGTGGGGTCGACCACGCCTCTCCGGAGCAGCAGGGCGATGAGGTCGATGACGGCGGTACCGCTGATTCCGAGCGGCGGGGCTCCGCCCATGACCTCGAGCTGGATCTCCCCGCCGTCCGTCAATGCGACGTGCGTAATCGCCCCTTCCGCCGCGCTCATTCCCGCGGATATGTTCATCCCCTCCAGCGCCGGGCCCATGGCGCAGGACGCGGCGGAAATTCCGCTCCCGCCGGTTCGGATGAACATCTCGCCGTTGGTGCCGAGGTCAATGAAAAATAAATTTTCGCGGATTCCCATGGAATCGAGAAGCGCGAGCCCGCCGACGAGGTCTCCGCCGAGAAAAGACGAGGCCGAGGGATTCACGGTTATCCGTCCGATCGACCCGGGAAGCCGGATCCCGAGGTCTTCCGCGCCGGCGCGGGAAAAATCGGTCCTCGGCGCGGTGTAGGGGTACGTTCCCATTGAGGAGACGTCCAGCCCCATGAGATAGCAGGTCATCACGGTGTTTCCCGAAAAGGCCAGCGACGCAAGACGGTCCCCTGTCAGGTCGCGGGCGCGCTCCACTATCCCGGCTATCTCCCCCCTCAGCAGGTCCACGAGTTTCGTGTGGATCTGCGGATCGGCTGATGAGGATATCCGGGTGATCACGTCGTGGCCGAAACGCCGCTGCGGATTGAGCGAGGTGGAAACCGGAAAGGACGTCCCGCCGTTGAGGTCGATGAGGGACGCCTTTATCGTTGTGGTGCCGATGTCCACGGCGAGGCCGTACCGGGAGCCGGGGTCCGGGGTAAATCCCCGCCGGTACTCTTCCGGTTTCGGAGACGGCACCGTGAGGGTGATGTCGTCCAGTCCCGCCGCCTGGCAGGCCAGCCGCATATCGGCGCCGGCGGTGAATTTTTTTTCTGCCGGCGTCCGTTCCGAAAGCCCGCCGGAAGCCCCCACAAGGCATTTGCCGCACACCCCCTTTCCTCCGCATGGGGAGGAAACGTGGAATCCGGCGTCCGTGAGTATGTCCAGCAGCAGCGCGTCTTTCTGAAAGCCGAACTCCTTCCCTTCCGGAAGAATGAGGGCCCGTTTAGTGTCTTTATCCGGCATGAATAATGATTTTTTTTAATTGATTTTTTTACGCAAGACATATTTTTTTGGTGGATCGGTTATGTCCCTCAGCCGTATTATTGCCATTGGACCATGAACGACTGCACGATTATATCATATCCCGGAAGCGGGAGCGCGTCGCTTTTATCGCTCACCGAATCCAGGTCGCAGTACATGCTCCCCTTCGGGGGAAGGTTTCGGGTCGTGGATTTCACGCTGAGGAACTCCTTCTCTTCCGGCGCGAGAAGGACGATACTGTATAACAGCGTCGATGACGATCTCGCCGGCTACGTGTCGCTCTACGGCCCTTTCAGCGACGCCAAATTCCCTCCGGTAAAGGTCGTGTCCAGGAAATATTCGGATATCGGCGTCTTTTATAATCTCATACTGGACAGCAACACACATTACTATATTCTTTATAATGGAGACAATCCCTCCATCCTCGATTTCCGCGCCGTGCTCGGGCGGTTCAAGGAAAAAAAAGCGAAGGCCATGCTGTTCCGGCTCCCGGTTGAGGGGAAGCACACGATGGCTTACAAGGCGCTGGTGGCCGACCAGAAGACGCTCCTGAAGGTCATCAACAAGGCGATGAAAGAACGCCGCGAATCGCCGAATATTTTCGAGATGATCATCAATCAGCTGATAAACCGCGGTATCGACAAGTCCAGCGCCCACGGCCATTACTGGCCCATTCGGAGCGTTACTGAATATTTCAGCCTGAACCGCAGCATTATCCAGGACCGGGAAATTTTCGGCCTCCTGTACGACGAAAAGATCATCCAGAGCAAAATTTTCGCCGAAGGATACGCGGTGCTGGGGAGGGAGTCGAAGGTGACGCGGTCCTTTATATCGGACTTCTGCAGCATTCACGGCACCGTGGAGAATTCAATAATCTTTCCGGGCGTCCATATCGGGAGGCACAGCACCGTGATCGATTCCATTGTTCTCCCCTACGTCAGGATAGGCGAGGGATCGAGGATACAGCATGCCGTCATAGACGAACGCACCCTGAGGGGACCGGAGCATGATCACGACACCATCGGCAGTGCCTGCAGAATTGGCTCCTCGGAGGAGCATATAAAGAACAAGGAATTCCCCCGCTCGCTTTTTTCAAGCGTCACGCTGATCGGGAAAGACTGCCGGATAGCCGAGGGGGCGAGGATCGGCGGTGGGTGTTATGTCGCTTCAGGGCTCGGCGGGGAGTTTGTAATGAAAAAATTTCTTTACGACGGGGAGTCCCTTGTAAGGCCGCGCGCGTCCGGGAACCCCCCGCCGGAGAAAGGATGATCAGATTTCCTTAGTCGAAAGCTTGCCCATCAGATAGAGCGCGCCGCCGAGCACCACAAGGCCGATGCGGATGATCCACGCCACCGTCTGGCCCCACGTATTTATCCACATGAGAATCCTGAGATTGTAGCCTATAAAATAAAGCGCTATTGAAATGATTCCGGCAAGGGCTATGAACCCGCCGGCCGACATGAGATATGATTTTATATTTTCCACCACACCCTCCTGACGTTTTTACGATTTGTATCACCATAAAAAGGATATGTCAAGAATAATCGGAAAAGGAATTGTTGTTGCCATGCAGGCGCGATGATGTATTTTATTGAATAAAACACGGCTTGACGATACGATCACCGAATTGAGCAGATTGATAAAAACATATTCCCGCGTCGCAGCGATGATTCTTGTGCTCATCGCCCCGGCCGTGCTCCATGCCGAAACGGCCGTGCTCCCCTATCGCGTGGCAAACCCCTCGGACAGCCTCCCCGACGAGAAGGGGGTCGAGTACGCCAAACTTCTTTCCCTTGCGGCCCATATTTCGAAACGCGACCTGGTCATCACCCCGCCCGGACTGGTGGAGGGGGACCTCAATGGGCTCGGAATTGACGCGTCCGATACGATAACCTCGGATGACCTGGTGCGCCTGGGCAGGAGGGGGCGGATCGATTACATCCTTCTGGGGACCCTTTCCAGAACAAAAGGGACATACCGGTCGGAGAGCGTTATTTTCGGTGTCGGGGAGAGAAAGATCATCGCCAGGATAAAGGTGTCGGGCTCTTCGCTTTTCAAGCTCGCCAACGCGGAGATCAGGGAGGCCTTCGTGCAGTACGGCGACAGGAAGCGCACCGGCGGGGGCTCCTCCCTCGATATCGCCTTTGTCGTGGACATGTCCTACGCCATGAGCGCCGACTGGAGCGCGGTGAAGCGGGGAATATACGGGCTCTCGTCGCTCGCCGTGGACACGCTCGGCATCGATTCCAAGATCTATTTCATCCCCTATTCGGAAAAGATTACGTCACAGATGAGTTTTGCCTCGCACAATTCGCTTCTCGGCGTGAAGAAGAACCTCCGCAACATGACGCCCACCGGCCCGTCAAGCGGCAGCGCTTTCGACCGGTCCATGACGTACGCGGTGAAGAACATCCCCTGGCGCCAGTCCGCGAAAAAGATGATTTTTATGATCGCCGCGTCGGACCTCAAGGGGTCCAGGACCGCGGAACAGGAGGGGATCAGGGCCGGAAAAATGGGCGTGATAATACATTCGCTGTCGCTCGGAAGGTCGGGCGGCGGGAACGACAGTCTCCTTCAGAGCATAGCCGACGCGGCGGGCGGGATGAGCATCAACGCGGTTTATCACCAGCAGGTATTCGACAAGGACGGCGTTCCGGTGGAGCTTTACATGGAAGGAGGGAGGCTTTTCAGGTCCGAGGTCTATGACGGCGTATGGAAGGACGGGGTCACGGAGCGGAAAGGGGGGGGAAGATACCGGAAGGTGAGGGAGGGTTTTGAAGAGATACATCTCGAGCAGAGGGGGGCACCCGCCGATCCCCACGGAATTCCGGACCTTTTTTCCAGGGTGACCCTCACGCCGGTCCTCAACGCCGGAAAATTGATGAACAACATCGACAGGGCAATGGAGAAAGCCGCGGGCCGGTCGCTTCGCACCGGAAGGGGGGACCCGGTCCCTCTCGGCAAGGTCTTGATCTCCGACGGCGGAATGACCTTCTGGACATCGGTCCGGGACCCCCGTGAAATGAAATTTTTCCTCGAAAAAAAAGGCCAGCCCTTCCCCTTCCATCTGGGGGTCGCGGTCAGGAAGGAACCGGGCGAGATTTACGGCATCTCGCTCATTCCCGAGGCGTTCGGGGTGACTTCGGATTTTATTCCCGACATGATCAAGACTTCGGTCGGAGATATCATTAAAAGAAAACAGTACTACATGAATGAGGGGCTTTTCTTCCCCCCGGTCTGGTTTATCGACGCGAAGGTGGAGGAAGTGGTGAATACCGGGGGGAAAGGAGACGTGCGGTCGCAGTGACCGGGCAGACGCGGTCAGTCTGCGGTATTCAGGTTCTCGTACTGCTGTTTCAACTGTTCCCTGTATTTGTTGAAATCCTCGGAATCCTCGAGATGAAAAAATTCCAGGACCAGATCGTCGATATAGGGATAGGAGTATTTCCTGCTTTCGATTCCGCAGATCATGTTGGCCAGATACACGGTATACACGAGGTTCTTGAATTTCGCTTCAGCGTTCTGCGGCGCGTGATGGAACCTGATGGCGGCCGCCAGATAGTCCGGGAAGCTCCATTTTTCGGCCACCATGCCGCCGATGGAGGAGTGGCTGATGCCGATGGCGATCTCTTCGATTACCGTCGAGGAAGCGGGCCCCTTTCTGTCCTGCAAAATCTGCGCTATCTTTTCGGTAAGCGGCAGGTCGGTGGCCAGAAGTATGATTTTTCCGAGATCGTGGAGCAGGCCGGCTATATAGGCGTTCTCGATGTCGGAACTGAGTTTGTATTTCATCGCGATGTTTCGGGCGTAATAGGCTGTTTTATTGCAGTGGTTCCATATCTGTTCGTAGGTGTTGTACCTCTCGTTCATTATCCGCCTGGCGCTTGAGGCGAGGAGAATGGCGTTCACGTTTTTCAGCCCGATTGTCATGATGGCCGACGGAACGGTCTCGATTCGTTTCCCCGGCACGAAACCGGCGGAATTGGAAAGTTTTATGATGTCCGTCGTAAGGGCCGGGTCGGACGATATCCGGCGGGCGATTTCTTCGATCGACGCGTCAGGGTCGTTGCACAGTCTTTGCAGTATGGCGATGTTTTCCGGGAAAGTGGGTATTCCTTCGATTTCGCCCAGGATTCGCTCCTTGATTTTCGTCACCACTTCCGCCGACTTCAGCTCTCTCGGGATGGAGATGGAGGTCAGCGTAATGCCGTTCCTTGTGGCAATCTGAAAATTCTTTGCGTTCACTCCCATGTTTTTCAGCAGGAGAATGGTGAGCACTATTCCGAGGCCCGCCCCTTCGGTGCTGTCCTGTATTTCCTCGTACGCGTCGGTGAAGTCATTGAGCACCAGCGCCTTTTGAATTCTGAACTTAATCCGCTCCATCTCTTCGGGAAGTATCGGCGAATTGTTGGAAACCTGGATTACCAGCCTGACGTTCTGGTCGTGAAAAAGCGTTTCAACGAAATAGTCGCTGTTTGTAAGGTCCGCCTCGATCTGGTCGAAATCCCCGATTACATTGGTCTTGAATTCGTGCATTCCCTTTTCGTAATCGGATTTATTGTTTATATCCAGGTTGTGTTTTCTGAAATAGACCCTTTTTGCGTTGGCCTTCAGCGCGTTGACCAGAATTTCCCTCATTACGGTGATGGCCGAGTTGAGCAGATAAATCTGGTCGGTTTCGGACAGCATTTTCGCGATAATGCTGTTTGTGATGATCAGGATCTCTTCATCGATATACTTAAAGTTGAGTTTAATCGGTTCGTGGTTGCGTATTTTTTCGGAAAGCTTGGGTTTATTTAGCTTTTTCATTTTTGGAGTATGTCAATCAAGAACCAGTTATTTTATGGGAGCACTGTTGCGCATCTTCATTGAATAATCACTTGTAAAGTGTTTATTCAATGAAGTCAAGAAATAATCGGATCGGCCGGTCAGTTTTTGACCGTGGTGCGCTCGAGTATTTCGCCGGCTTTTTCGATCAGGATGTCCTGTTTGTTTAATTCCGGGTTGTCCAGGACCAGTTCGAGCAGTTCGTTGAGGACAACGCCGATGACGGGGCCCGGTTTAAGCGTGAAAATTTCCATTAAAACTGTCCCGTTGATGTCGAGATCCCGCACGGTGAAGGCGTTGTCCGCTTCGATGACTTCCCTGATTTTCACCATCAGCGTTTCGATCGGGGCGGGAAGTCCGCATCTGGCGCCGTTCCCTTTTCTGTCTGCGAGCCTTAGCTGTATGAGCTCGTCGATGTTATCGAGTCCGACTTTTTTGATGAAGCGGCGCACCGCTCCGTCCGTCCACTCGTCGGTATAATGGAACATGTGGTTGATGATGAGGTTGTTGGCCTTCTCGATCTGTTCGTTGGAGAATTTGAGCCGCTTCATTATTTTCCTGGCGATCTTTGCGCCGATAACCTCGTGATTGTAGAATGTATAATCCCCGTTCGGCCCCGGTTTTCTCGAGGGGACCTTTCCGATATCATGGAGAAGCGAGGCAAGACGTATGAGAGGCTTGTTCCGCGGCGCCGCGTCGCAGGAGTAGATGCTGTGATAGTAGATATCGTACTTGTGGAATCGGTTTTGCGTCATGCTGAAGGACGCGTCGAGCTCGGGAAGAACCAGGTTCAACAGGCCTGATTTTCTCATAAGTTCAAGGCCGACAGAGGGCTTTTCCGTTTCCATTAATTTCATGAGCTCGTCGCGTATTCTCTCGGAGGACACCTTCGCGGTCACGTTGATCGTTCGGGATATCGCGTCGAAAGTCGCCTGCTCTATCTTGAAGTTGAGCTTTGCGCCGAATCTGCAGGCCCTGAGCGACCGCAGCCCGTCCTCGGTGAATCTGTCCACCGGATCGCCTATCGTGCGGATGGTTTTTTTCCCTATGTCCTCATACCCTTCCACGTAATCGACTATTCTTTCATCCATTAGATCATAGGCCAGCCCGTTGATCGTGAAATCCCGTCTCTGGACGTCCTGTTCGAGCGTTTCGGAAAAGGTGATGTTTTCCGGGTGCCTGCCGTCAAGATATTTCCCGTCTGATCTGTAGGTGGTGATCTCGTAGGACTTTTTGTTGAGAATGACAGATACCGTGCCGTGTTTGATCCCGGTGGGAACCACTTTTCTGAAAAGCTTCATTACGGTTTCGGGACGGGCGTCGGTGGCGAAATCATAATCGAATGCCTCTGAATTGAGGATCAGATCGCGGACCGATCCTCCGACGAGATAACATTCGTATCCCTCCCCCCTGATTTTCGACGCGATCTGAAGAAGGTCCTTCAGGGTATCCTGGGGTATGGGTAATTTTTTATTAATTGTCATCATTTAAGCCACCGGTTGCCGTTTACACTTTTCTTTTTGGTCACCGATTCGTCAATGGCTTTTATTCTATTTTTCATTATTAAAGTAAGTATTGATGAAACAGGCAGGCAAATTAAAATGGATTATTTGTGCAACATTTAACGCCGTGCGGGACCGGTTCAGGGGTTCTGCCGGATCTGGGACCCTCCGTAAGGCCTGGCCTGGACCTGTTTTGACAGTTCCGACTCGTGATTGTAGGGCGTGTCCGGTTTGTACGAATCATAGGCGCTCACAGCGAAAAAGTAAAGCACTGTGTTCTCCAGTTTCGGATACACAAGGAGCTGTTTTGCGTCCAGTTTGTAATTCTCCTCAAGAAGTTCGTTGGTTATGGTGGCGGTTATGTAGTTGTCCCTGGCCATGGAATTCGTTATGCGTTCACCCTTTATTCGGCTGATGATGCCGTCGTATCGTTTCGGCCCAGTTCCGTAGTAAATTCGGTATCCGTAAATGTCGTCCTCAACGTTCTTTTTCCACTTTATGCTGACCGAAGAATCGCCGATGTCGGTCACTTCGACAAACAGCGGCGGGGCCGGGGGCAAATCGCGCCTGAACGCAATTTCAATATCGTAGAGATAGGGGGCCAGGGTGCCCGTCGGTGACGCCACGAGATGGGCTCTCCACTGGTAGAATTTCCCCCTGAGGTATTCGCCGCTCTCGTCCTTCATCAGATAAATTCCGCGCTGGCTGTTTTTGATCCTGTACCACTTCGGGCCGTCGTCATTGGTGTTGAATTTTCTGTCCGCGGTCCTGAACTCCATCCAGACAAAGCAATCCTTTTTCAGCTCCTCTCCCCATTTGAAAAGGGAGACCTTTGTTCCTGTGCCATCAAAGTCGTACACCGGGCTTGTGACGATCCCCTCCACATTGTAGGGGGTTCGTTGATTGATGCCGTGGGGTGAGTAATTATGGTACGCCATGGCTGACTTGTCTTTCAGTTCCTCGAATGGGGCGTAGGATATCCTGAATTCATCGATCAGGCCGTTAAAGTCCCTGCCGAAAACGCCTGAAGGCGAGTCAAGGCAGCTGTATTCCCCCTCTTCGTCCGCCGAGCCGAAAGAGGGAACGTAGACTCCGTTATAGGGGTCCCCGCTTTTCGTGGCGTAAACCGCTTCCTCCTCCCTGCCGTTGCATGTCCTGGAAAGTTTTCCGGAAATCCTGTCGTAGCTGACGCTGAAATGGTACCATTTCCCTTCTGTAAGAATGATTCCCCTGTTGAGATGAATGTCGTACCGTTTGCCGCTCGGATCGATGAACATATTGTAGAACCGCGCTGAGATCCGCCTGTTTTTCAGCACTATTTCAAGGCCCCGCTTCTCGCCTGAAAAAAGGCCCACACGGGAAAAAATGGACGCGTTATCCTTCATTACATAGGGCATGCACCTGAATTCTATGGTAAACGAGCCGAGATCGCCGCATGAACCGAGCCACAGGTCGCGGGCCGACTCCACTTCCACCCTGTTGTTGCGGTTGAAAAAATGGGCGCATCCCCTGCCCAGCGAGCCGTTCCCTTTGACATAGGAATAGTCTGCCGCGGTTATGATATAATGTTTCGTGTCGTCGCGTACGAGCGCGGAGGAGGGCCCGTTAAAGGAGAGTACCAGGTCGTTTACGCTTCTTCCGGCCCGTTTCCCGTAGGAAAGATCGGTTATGGTATAGGCCTTTTTCCCGTTCTGGAGACGCGTCACCGATGCGTTTTCCAGGTTTCTGGTCGGGACGATGGGGAACACCCTGTTCCCGACCATTTCCCTGACCGGAAATATGAGGAGCGTCACGCCGCTGAAAAGCAGGACGGTTTTTATAATCAGTCTGAGTCGCATTACAATCCCGGTATTGATGTATTCATAGTGATAAATCGAAAAACCGGCGTATACCAGAAAACTGAAATCGTTGGTGCCGGTGTGTCATTGCGCCCCTGCGGCGGCATCATGGGCCCGGTTTTTTACGCCGCCCTCATATATTATCGGCACAATCCATTGCGTTTATCTTATCAATTCTTCGCTGATGCCGGCCGCCGTCGAAAGGCGTCTCCAGCCACCTCCGCACAATGGCGACGGCCAGATCGCTCCCGAGAACCCGCTCCCCCAGCGCCAGCACGTTGGCGTCGTTGTGCCGGCGGGACATCTCCGCCATGTATTCGTTGCAGCAGAGCGCGGCGCGGATTCCCTTGACCTTGTTCGCCGCGATGCTTACGCCGATGCCGCTGCCGCAGATGATTATGCCCAGTTCAGTCATGCCTCCGGCCACCTTCTCGCCCACCAAGCGCGCATAATCGGGATAATCGCAGGAATCGGCCGAGTGCGTTCCCACATCATCGAATTGGTGCGCGGAAAAATGATCGATCAGATGCATTTTTAATTGAAACCCCCCGTGATCGGAGCCGATGGCGATTTTCATTACAGAATACTCCTGGAAGTGTTGTGGGTGTATGGTGTCAGAGCCCTTGAATATTGGCAATATAAAAATGAGCGTTCTTGTACATCGGGTGAGGACCTGGAAATCCTTGCATATCGCTGACGATGTTGAGGCCAATGGTTATAAAATATCTTCACTATATGTATAAATTGCTGAAATATATATTTGACAAATATCACTAATAAAAATATCGTGTTACATATATAAAGAACATTAAGGTGTGTCCAATGAAAAAAATAGCAACCATTACATCGGTCCTCTGTATCATGTTTTCTCTTAACGTGTTCGGGGAAGACGCGACAGGGGCGCAGGAAGTAAAGAGCCGGGTACAATTTCCATCAAAGGAAATCATAGTTAAAGACAACAGGGAACAGCCGGGGACGGTATCGGTGATATCGGAAAAGCAGGTGAAGAATTCCACGGCCACCAACCTTGTGGACGTGATAAACGAACATGTTCCGAGTTTCTACTCCGGTAACAACAGGGTCATGGGATTCGGCGTTGCGTCAAGCGGATCGGCGAAAATGTCCGTGCGCGGCATGGGAGTGTCCGGGTGGGGCCCCACCACGGGAATGCCGATGCTGATCAACGGGCTGGACACCACCACGAGCATCATGGGGCACCCGGTGGCGGACATTTTCGCCATGAAAAACATCGACAGGATCGAGGTCCTTCACGGTCCGCAGCCGGTTCTGTACGGCTCAGGCGCGATGGGCGGGATAGTGAACGTGATAACCAGGCGGCAGGAGACGGAGGGCTTTTCAACCGAAATGTCAGGCTCCTACGGGTCATTCAATTCAACCGACGACTATGTGGTGCATCAGGGGAAAACGGGAATTCTCGATTACGGCGTGTCCTACAATTTTCAGCGGTCCGACGGCCACAGAAGCCAGAGGACGCTGGACGGATTCCGTCTGACGTCTGATTATTACAATCACAACGGTACGTTTCGGTTCGGTCTGGCCCTGGGGGATTTCTGGTACGCGGGATTCAACGGGTATGTCATGAAACAGAAGATTTCAGACCCCGGAATGGAATACCGGTACTACAAGTTCACCAATCCGACGGCGCTGAACAATTCATTAAAGGACCTGGAAACCTTCAATATACTGAGGCACGGGTACTCGGTAAACCTGATGAACCGATATGATAAATTTGAGGGGATGGTGCATCTCTATGTGAACCTGGGCGTTCATGACGCCGAGAAAACCGCGCAGAACATGGACTCGTATCACCAGGATGACGTCATGTACGGCGCGAAGGCGACCGAGACCGCAAGGCTTTTTCCAGGAAGCAAGATCACCGCCGGGATCGAGGCGAAGCGATGGGGCGGGTCCGCGAAATTTCCGGACAACACGACAATCCCGTTTCTGAGGGATGCGGGCAACTATTACGTCAAGAACAAGTTCATCACCAACGCGTCGGTCTTCGCCATGGCGGACCAGAAAATTCTCGACTATGTCCTGATCTCAGGCGGAGTCAGATACACCGATGATTCGAAGTCGGGGGGGATCGTGTCGTGGCAGGCCGGTGTTGTCTTCTATCCTCTCGCGGCCTTTGCCGATCCAGATATCTCTGATATGAAGATCCATGCAGGCATCGCCCGCGGGTTCAAGCTTCCTGATCTCCGGCAGCTCTATCTTTTCGGACCCTATCCGGTGCGGTACCCGAATCCTTACCTGAGCCCGGAAACCGACCTGACCGTGGAATACGGAATCGAACAGTCGTTTTTCAACCGGGTGACCCTGGCGGTAACCGGCTACAGGGTGTTCAGCGAAAACATGTTTGTCCCCTACGGTGCGTATCCCAACAATTACTGGATAAACAATTATCAGCGCGTGGTCTATGACGGCGTGGAATCATCGCTAAAACTAAACGTGCACGAATTCGTGAATGTCAGGGCCGGGTATTCCTATATAGACAATGATTACCGCGGCAAGCGCCTTGTCTTCGTGCCGCGCCATCGCGTCACCGCCGGTGTCGTTTTCGAGGGATATGACGCGCTTCTGGCCCTCGAGGGTGAAGGAGTGCGGGGCGTATACAACGACACCGCGGCCGCGCAGAAGCTTTCTGATTATACCGTGTTCAACCTTCGTGCAGCCTACACCATTCTTGAACATGTTAAAGTATTCGCGAACTTTTATAATATCACGGACAGGAGGTATCAGGCTTTCTGGGGCTATCCGATGCCGGGCTTCCATATGCTCGGCGGTGTGACCGCAATGTTCTGATCCGCCGGGGCGGGGGCCATTTTCGGGCCCCCGGTCAGAAAAGGATATCCCGGACGTTTTTTCTTTTTAATCCCGATTGTTTTGAATAAAATCCGGTGATGACGCCGTCTTCCATCACGGCAATGTGGGTTGCCAGATTCTCCACGAGAAAAAGGCTGTGGGTGGCGATTATCATCGTTGCGGGTATGCCGCGAAGCAGGCCGATGAGGCCGCGGCTGTTTTCACTGTCCAGGCCGTTGAGCGGCTCGTCCAGAATAATGATGTCAGGGTCCCTCGCCAGCACGCCCGCAAGGGCCGCCCTCTTCATCTCGCCTGTCGAAAGGTCCAGGGGGCTCGAATCGGCATACCGCGACAGGCCGAAACGGGCCAGCCAGCTCATCGCCAGCTCTTTCCTCATCTCCGTGTCATGGCCCCCTTCCTGGAGGCTGAGCATCACGTCGCTCAGGAGGTCCGTCATGATGAAATGGTATTCCGTCTGGCCGAAGAGTATCCCCACTTTTTTCCGAATTTCACGTATCGTTTTTCCGCTCCGCCGGAGTCCCAGAATTTCGATGTCTCCCTCGCCGTCAAGCAGTCCGTTGATATGCAGGAGCAGGGTCGTCTTGCCGCTCCCGTTTTTCCCTATGAGCATGGTTTTGGAGTTTTTCGGGACTTCAAGATTGATGCTTTTCAGCGCCACTTTTCCGTCGGGATACCTGTAGGTGAGGTTCTGTATGCGCAACGCGGTCATTCTTTCCTCTCGCTACGGCACGATGATCGAGATCGCGTATAACGCCGCCGCTGACGCCGCCGTGACGAGGTGCGCCGGCCTGACCCTTTCAGGGGCGACATATATTTCCGGGTCGGCGGTGATCCGGGTAAGTATGGCGGCCTGATGGAACTGGTAGGAGTAGAGTTCCTTTTCGATGAGGTTCTGCACGTAGTAACGGGCGATCAGGAGCCTGGAGTTGTATGAGGGACGCATCCGGGACCGGAGCTGGTTGACGATCGATGTGTGCGATTTCACCAGGGAGCCGACGGTCCGTATGAAAAGGATAAGAAACAGCCTGAGGCGAAGGGACGGCATCATGGAAACGACTCCTTTGATTCCGTTTTTCCCCAGCCATGGGCCGGCAAACAGAACGACCCAATAGACCAGAATTATTTTCAGGCCGGTCAGGAGTATCGTTGCCATTGAAAGGTCCCCCTGAAGGGCCCGGGTGAGCGTCGCGAATACGACGTAGGCCGACGCGAACCCGATGATAATGGCGCTTTTTTTAAAATAAATTTTCATGCGGCGACGGGTCAGGAAAACAAGCGGGGTCAGAGCCGGTATCGCCAGGAGTATCCCTGCGGGATTTCTCACGAACGCGCCGGTGGAAAGCAGGAGCAGCAGCAGAATCACGGTTATTTTCAGGGGGATCAGCATGGCGCGCATCTGACGAAATTGAGCCCGGGCCTGTCGATGTAGGTGTCAACCGAGAAGCCGCTTTCGGCCAGCACTTTTTTCAGCTCGTCCTCCTCTGGAAGCATGTCGTGCTTCACCGGCGCATTCATGCCGCTGTGGAACCTGTTCAGGGTGGCCGTGTCATCAAGATGGAAAATGTACAGGAGCCCAGCCGGTTTCAGCGCCCTTCGCATCGCCTCGAGCCCCTTTGGGATGCTCGCGAGATGGGGGAGCACCGCGAAACAGAGGATCGTGTCGAAGGAACCGTCGGGAAAGCCGGCGTCCTCTACTAATCCGGTGACGTATTCTATGTTTTTGATGTCCGGGTGAAGTTCTTTGGCCCTGGCTATCATCATCGGCGACGGGTCCAGCGCCACAAGGGACCCGCCGGGCCCGATCCGCCCGAGTATCGTCCTGAAGAGCACGCCGTTGCCGCATCCGATATCCAGTACGCTCGCGCCGCTGCCGATATCGATCATCGTGAAGACTTCATCGATTCGATCCCGCCTGGCCTGGTCGTTGCCCACCGTTTCGTCCCACCGGGGCGCGAGGCCGTCGAAATACCGAATTTTTTCCGCGGTGTCGTGATTCATGGAAGCGGCCCTCCGGGGCCGTGCGTATGCTCGTACAATCTGAGCGATCTTCTCTGTATGAGGGCGACGGCCCTGGGCACCGCCACAGGAACCAGCACGATCATGATGAGAATGCCCGGAGTCGATTTAAGAAGATCGTACGCGGACAGGACGCCGAAGCTGACGGAAAAGAGAGGGGCGACAAAATAATAGGCGGTCACCATTACCGCCCTGTCGAGCGCGATGGCGGCCAGAAGTGCCGGAAGCACCGGAACGCGAAGGCGGTGCCTGAGCAGAGATATGGCCGTGCAGAAAACCCCCAGCTGCGCCATCATCAAAAAAGCGACCGGCGGATAAAACGGCGGCATGCCGGTAATCAATGCCGAAAGGAGCGGGGTCAGCATTCCTATCATCAGCGCATTGCGCGCTGTCAGCATAAACGAGCCGATGGCCAGGGGTATGTACATGGGCATAAACATGGAGCCGAGCCCCAAAAGATGGAACAGGGGCGGCAGGACCATTCCCAGTGCCGAGAAAACAACTGCAAGGGTCAGATTGTGTATATTGATTTGTTCGTGCATGGTCTAAACCGTACTGGGTTCACCCATACCTTCAGGTGATATTTATTCAAGTTTTTTTCACGAACGCGGAAAAAATATTTATCCGGTGCTACTTTTATTAAAGTAATACTATTTTAGCGAAAAACAGAAAAAAACCGCCTATTTCAGGATTATTCTGTATTTTTTTACAAGGTGTTCCGGTTCATACGTGGATTTTGCCTGCCTCAGGGATTCCTTTCCCAGGTCCTGTTCAAAGTTAAAACAGCAGTATTTTGAGGGCATGATGCCGGCGAAGTTGCTGTACATGAATTGATAGAGCCCCTTGACGGCGCGGTTTCCCTTGGCGAAATGGAGCGCGAAAACCTTGTCATTCAGCTCCTCGCCGATGATGAACCCGGCAGGCGCGCCGTCGACGTAGTAGATGCCGCCGCACAGCGAGAGCGTTCCGTACAGTTCGATGGCTTCCCTGCACTGGTAATAATCGGTGTGTTCCGGCGCGTCATTGACCGATGCCTGCCAATCCTCCAGCACCTTCAGCGCGTCGCCGAGCAGGTCGTCGGTGAGCGGCAGGGCGCAGTGCTCGTAGCGGTTGAGGAACTGATTCAGAAGATTTTTCTTGCCGTGAAGTTTTTTACCCTTATACGATATGAGTTTTTCGATATAGTGGATATAATCGGAATCGTTGTCATGGTAGTCGGCA
Organism: Spirochaetota bacterium; assembly: GCA_041737965.1. Classification (GTDB taxonomy): domain Bacteria; phylum Spirochaetota; class UBA4802; order UBA4802; family UBA5550; genus JAFGJK01. Next base: position 243,044 of record JBGSQT010000005.1, read on the forward strand.
AGGAATAGGTCGGACGGAAACGAGTCGAGCCACTCCTCCGGAATGGGATACAGTGCGCCGTGGTCCTTTATGATGTCAGCCAGCGCCCGGGGCTCTGACCCCCGCAGGTCCCTCGTGGGCATCGCGAATGAGAGACCGTCATAGGTTTTGCCCAGGATAAAAATGTCATCCCCGGCCAGCACCCGGTACTCATGGTTTTTCCTGAACAGATAGAGGTTTGGAAAACTGTATTCCGAAATACAGGTGGTGATTGACCTGAGGCGCCGTTGGAGCAGATCCATGTGATCCAGAGATAATAGCTCTTTTTCCATTCAAAATACCGTGTGATATGCATGATTGTGATGATACGTATATCGAAACGAAGGCGGTCGATTATGTTCAAGCGTAATTTTCGGATACAACGCCTTTTCAGAAGGATCGGGCGCGCCCTGCCTTTTCCCGCAATTACCGGGGTCAGAGCCCCGGGCAGTCCGTCAGCCCGGCATCACGGAGAACATGAGCTGTACGCCTATTTTGCCGAGAAAATACTGGCATACAAGGCATGCGATGTTCAGGGCGATAAAGAGGTACAGCCCCTGCCCAGTTATTCCGTTTACAAGGGTGATCGCCGCCATGCCGAGGGAGATGAGTATCATCATGCCGCCGAACAACATTTTTTTCCGTAGATACGGGGTCGAGAGCTTTTTAAACCTCAATTTACCGTCGAGGATACCGGTCGCCGCGGCCGCCGCGGCCGAAAGCGGAAGTATCAGCGACAACAGCTTTGCCGTGGAGAGGAAGCTGTAATTGAACGGCCACGGTATGATCTCGTTTCCTATCAGCAGGGCAGGCAGGAACACCACGATCGCCTGGGGGAAATGGACCATTATGGGATGAAGATGGATATCCAGGAAACGTTTCCGTTTCGCTGAAACCTTTTCGGTATAGTCTTCAAAGGCCGTTTTCGGGACGCCGCATGCGGGACAGATATCCCTGATTTTTGCTTCGGCAATGACAAGACCGCAGACCTTGCATCGTTTTAGTGTCTCCATGGCGTCCTCGCTGGTATTGTAGTATACCCACAATACTACAATAAATAAAAGGGCATGTCAATAGAATTTATGCCCCGATGATTCGCGGCAGGAAGTGGGAATTAATTTGCCTGATCACATCATCGCATGCACTTGCATCTCGCCGGTGGTCAGGAGGAATCCATTTCCTGAACCCCGGAAAAAGCACGGCGGTACGGCGCGGTAACGGCGTGCCCGCCGGGCCATCCACGCGAGATATCAGATGAAATATCCGCTCCCTTCAGACCGGAATGGTGATTGTAAATATCTATTGACTTTTTCCATTTTAATGCATATTCTATACACCGGTCCGTTACATTTCCGGCCCGGGGGCGCGCGATGACAAGGGTACCGACCCTATTATTTTTACTCTGCATTTTTCTGGGCCTGGCCTGCGGCGACAAAGTCGCGTGCGGCCCTGACGGAGATCATGATACCAGCATTGAGAGAATGTATCCTTTGAACAGAGTGCGGCAAAGCGTAAAGTCATTTCTCGGAAGGGACCTTCTCGATATACTGTCCATGCCGGACAGGGTAGAATGCTTCAGGATCGGTTTTCACAAGTCCGGCCGCGGTGACGCCGGGGCAGCCGTCGGAGGGTATCCGGTCCTCGCCAGGGGGAAAGACCTGAACCCGAAACAAATCGACATACTCCAGTCCGTTTTCTTTAACGAGGACACCTATCGTTTCGACGTGGTGAAGAAATGCCTCTTTCTGCCCGAATACGCATTCAGGGTGGTAAGGGGAGGGACGGAGGCCGTCATCATCATCAGCTACAGCTGCAAGGAAGTCGTGTTTCAGTGCAACGGCGTTGAAAAAATGGAGGATTTTGACAACGCGGTGAATATGATCAAATTTCTGACCGACAGTGTCTTCTGACAATAATGAGGAGGATTTATGAAACCAGGTGTTAGCTTCAGAGCACTGCTGACTGTCTCCGTATTGATTGGCTCGCTGTGTGCGGGGACGCAGATCGCGGTGTCGCAGACGATACATGCGATTCTGGTGGGCAATACAACTGACCCCAATATCGGGTACGGGGACAAACTTGACTTGGATCTCATCAGAGGGCTTCTGCAGGACGCGTCGAGGATTACCGGCGCTCCGCTGAAAATGAAGATTTTCGACGATAAGATCCCCAGGTCCCAGGTGATGGACACCGTTAAAAACCTTACGCCGGGGAGCAATGATACGGTGGTCTTTTTCTATACGGGCCACGGCTACAGGATGCGGTCGTTCAAGGAAAAATGGCCCGCCATGGCCCTTGACGGCGACCGAGGAGGATCTGCCGGTCTGGATCTGAAATGGGCATATGATGTGTTGAAGAAGAAAAACCCGAGGTTTTTGCTGGTTATGGCCGACGCGTGCAACAGCGTATTGCCTGAAGGGTCGGTCGACACCTATCTTTCGGTGTCAGCGGGGGGGGAGAACGCCGCGTCGTATCGAAAACTTTTTCTTGAGCACAAGGGCGGCATACTTGCCTCCAGCAGCGTTCCTGGCCAGTATTCCTACAGCGGAACGTCCGGAAGCCAGTTTACCGTGCAGTTTATCAGCAGTATAAAAAGCGAGCTTGCCTTGCCGAATCCGACCTGGAAAGCCGTCATGACAAAAGCGACCCGCTCGATTATGGGGGGGCAGCAGCAGCCGCAGTACGCCATGGACGGCGCAATCGGCGAAAACAGGGACCCAAACCCCGTCCCGTACAAAGAAGAGGAGATTTACAGGGACGATGATTCCCGTCCGTCCGGGAAGATGTTCGGCAGTCTTCTGGTGACAATGGAATCCAACATCCCCTACAGCGCCCAGACAAAGCAGTGGACCGGAATGAGGCCCGGATGGATAGGGCGGGTCGCACAGGCCGAGGGGAACCTTGAAAAAATGAAGACGGAGCTGCTCCTGTTTGAAAAGCATATTCTCTGGAACGCGCAAAAAAGCGAGTGGAAACAGCGGCGCGATGCATGGGTAGGGCGCGTCAAATCCGCCGGATCGGTGAGCAAACTCGCGGACCCGCTTATGGAAGTGGAAGGGTCTATAAAGGAAGGGACATTCATTTCCCTCTGGGCCAGGGAGAGGCCGGGATGGGTGCAAAACGTCAAAAACCTCTCCGGCGGGGGCGGCGGCGATTCCTACAGGGAAGAGCGTCCCGTCCCGGGCGGCTCTTTCGGAAATCTCCTCATTGAGTTCGAGGAAGGCGTTGCCGGGTCAGCGAAGTCCGATGACTGGAACAGGGGCAGAAACGGCTGGAAAAGCGAGGTAGTGAGCGCGGGGAACGACGTTTCGAGACTGCGTCAACTCCTTCTGGATTTCGAGTCGCACATTGATTACGCGGCGCAGAAGAGCGATTGGCCGCAGCGGCGTCCTCAATGGCTGAACAGGACCGGCTCCGCCTCGACGATTTCGGTTCTCAAGGAATCGCTTGCACAGGCTGAAGATTCCATGAATACTTCAGATCAAACCCAGTCCTGGCGGCAGCGCCGCGGCTCCTGGCTGAGGGAGGTGCAGGGCCTTCGCTGATACTGCTGTGCGCTGTTTGTGAAGAAACGGCGCGATTGATCATTGAGGTAAACGAGCGATGCCGGCCGGGAAAGGCCGGCATTTTTTTTTGGTGAACTGCATGAAAGGGCAATCTGCGGCTGTAAATCAGAATCACGCATAATGAATATTAAAATATATGAATACAGAAATAAATAAATGTAGATTATTATTGTAAAGTGAAAATATCATAAATATTTTGTCCGCCCCAGAAAAGTTAACAAAAATAAAATTTTGTTTTATGGGGTGATAAGCGGTATCGCCGAAGGAGTTTAAGTTAATTGTGAAATAATAAGGTTTCTAAGGCCTGATTTTTTCAGGACTTAGAATTTATGTCTCATAACACATAACGGAATTCTGATTTCAACGGCATAACCGGCAGTATGCTGGAAATTAATTTCGGAAATTAATTAACAACGCCAGCCGCATTGTGGATTGTGTGGATAACTTTGTGGATAATTAAAAATTGTAATTGCGCGAATTCCGGCATCTCCTCATTGTAGTTACAATCCCCGGTAAGGAGCGTGATATGAAATACGAATACTATCTCGTAGAAAAGAAGCCGCCGGTCGCCTGGGTGTACCTGAACCGGCCTGAAAAGAAAAACGCAATGAATCCGCCAGCCTGGCGCGAGTCGATCCCGATTTTTTCCGATCTCGACGCCGATCCCGAGATAAGGTGCGTGGTCATCGCGTCATCAAGCGAAAATTTCACCACCGGCATCGATCTTGTCTCCATGCTCCCCGAGATACCTGAATTGATGGACAAGGAACAGAAGGGCGGGATAAAAATGAAGCTTCTGCCCAAAATATACGCGCTGCAGGACACCATGTCCTGCATTGAAAAATGCAGGAAACCGGTGATTGCCGCGGTGAACGGCTACTGCATCGGCGCGGGTCTCGACATGATCGCCGCGTGCGACATCAGGCTCTGCACCGCTGATTCGGTGTTCTCCCTGAAGGAGGCGGCGGTGGGTTTCGTGGCCGATGTCGGAGTGCTCCAAAGGCTCCCCCATATAGTGGGGCAGGGCGTTACAAGAGAGCTCGCCTACACCGCGAAAAATTTCGGCGCCCAGAGGGCGAAGGAAATCCTGCTGGTGAATGAAATATTCGAAAACAGGGACGCGCTCCTGAAAGCTGCCGAAGTGATGGCAATGGATATCGCGGGGAATTCACCACTGGCGGTCCAGGCGTCAAAAATTGTACTGAATCACGGAGTCGGTAAAACGGTTGACGAGGGACTGCAGTATGTCGCCTCAATGAGCGCGAACATAATCCCGTCCAATGATCTTTTTGAGGCGTTCACCGCATTTACACAGAAGAGGAAACCGAACTTCACCGGCACCTGATCGTGCGGGATGCCGTACAATGAGAACAGGCCCGAAAAGCGTCGGAAATGCGGAAAAATGTGTTGATTTCATCATTTCGATGGGGTACATCGTTAATTTATTGAGGTAGCGCGCTGAAATTCGCAATAAAACAGTACCAGAGCAAGTTCAGGCTTGCCTTTTTCGAAAATTACCACATTTTCCGCTCCCGTTTCAGGAAATTCTGGGCGCGTTTTGTGGAAAAAGGACATGAGCGGATGACGGTCATGTTCATCCCCCATAATGAGAAGAAGATATTCAACTTTCAGATCTCAAAATTCACCATTTCATTCTTTTTTCTTCTATTTATGATTATAATGATCACCTCGTCGTATGCGGTCATCAGAAACGCCGCAGTGAAGAGGGAAGAGCAGAGGCTTCTGACCACCTACAACGATATCCGCGCCCACCTGCTTCAATTCGAGCGTTACACCAACAGCATAGAAGAGCTGATGGAGGAGATAAAGCCCGGCATCCAGGACCTCTATGAGATTACATCCGGGACCGATATTTCCGAAGATATACTTTACGGAGAGGGGGATTCCGGAGGGAAAAATGAAGGGCTGGTGAAGAAAATGCCTTCGGAAATCTATACTCTCCGGGGACTTCAGAATTCCATGGAAAAGACTACGACCGTCCTCCGAACGGTGAAAAATTTCATTAAAGAGAGAAGCGATGTGGTGATCAACACCCCCTCCATGGTGCCGAATCCGGGGCATATCACTTCGCTTTACGGCTGGAGAAGGGACCCCTTCGGTTTCGGCAGGGACTTCCACACCGGTATCGATATCGCCTCGTCATCGGGGACGAAAATAATCGCCACCGCGCCCGGCATCGTCGTTTCAGCCGGGTGGAGCGGGGGGCTGGGCAACGCCGTCCGGATAAAGCATAAATACGGTTTCGAATCGGTCTACGGCCACTGTTCGGCGATTCTCGTATCAAACGGCGCCCAGGTGCGCAGGGGCGATGTTATCGCCCTTGTCGGCAATACCGGCCATGCCACCGGGAACCACTGCCACTATGAAATCAGGCTCGGGAACCAGCATATAAATCCGTATTCCTATATGAGCAGGGTCTGGTAAAAAAAACGCCGTTTATCCTTTCCTTTAATTTGATATGCTGAAGCGATTGCCTCTGTACATGGCGATATCCCTCTGCGCCGGGATGGTGTCCCTTTTTGCTGTCGTCCACTCCCGTCAGGGCGGATTTCGGGACAGGCTCCTCGATTATATTGACGCCAATGAATCGACGGTAGCCGACGAAGTGGTCCTTCTTGAAGAACCGCCCGGTGACGCCGAAATCCTCCCCCCTGACGACGGGCTCCATCCATTCACCTACAGACCTGGGGACTGGACCAGGTATGCGATCACGCCGGAATACCGCATCAATGAGCAGGGCGAGACGGCCCTTGTCATCTACAGCAGCGAAGATATGAAAGTCCACTCATACGGCTCGATGAATCTGGAGCTTGCCTACGGGAAATCGGCCTACACCAGCGAAAAATACCGGCAGTTCGCGGGAGATGAACCGGTGTCGAGGGTGATCAAGTCCGGCTTTGAACCGAAGCAGGAGATGCAGCTCCATATGGAGGGGCGCATCGGAAAGAGGATGACAATCTACATCGACCATGACAGCAGAAAAAAGGACAATACCTATATCATGAAATACAGGGCCCTCGGGTCAGAGGAGGTGATTCAGGAGGTAAACGCCGGCGAGATCAACATAAAATTCAATCAGTCGAAATACGCCACCTACGACAATTCCACCGTCAAAGGCATGGGCGTGGACATGACGCTGAAAAAAGGGGGGCTTCAAATAAAGGCCTTCGGCAGCGTCATGAAGGGGGAGTCCGAGGTGGAATATTTCAGGGGCAATTCGTCCCCGGGGAGCATGAGGCTTTCGGAATATCAGTATATTAAAAGGTCATACTATCAGATCGAACCCTTTATTCGATACAACAACGTGCTTGCGCCGCCCTATCCCGCGAATTACGCTCTCCAGCTCGTGAACCTGAGCCCCGGGGGGTTCGAGATATGGATAGACGACCAGGACCCGCTGAACAACATAAACGCGGTCCAGCTCCCGCTGGACGGAGGCTTCTATACCAGGATGCAGGCGGGAGTGGATTATTCGATCAATTTCTCCACCGGAACCGTTCGGTTTCTCCGGGAGGTCCCGGCCAATTCCAGAATCTTTGCCGTATACACGCTCCTTTCAGGCACGTCGACCGACCCTTATGCGCTCCCGCCGGGAGACCCGCTGCATCCCGGAGGTATTTTCGCGGGGAAGATATTCGTGTTTCTCAAATACGGCTATTTCATCACCGAGCAGGCCGGAGACGACAGAAACAAAGACGGGAAGGTCAACAAGGACGTGTACGAAGTCAGGTCCTACTATTTCATCGGGGACAGGAATCTGCTTAGCAACAATTTCGTCCTCCAGTTCCAGGACGAGAACAGGCTGCTCACCGCTGCCGAGATAAAGAGCATGGGGAATTATTCGGTCGATTATTCAGAGGGGATCATCAAATTCATCTACAGGGAGCCCTTCAGGGAGTTGACCGATTCCGCGGGGACAACCTCAAGGATTTACACCGAAGTCCAGTCCGACAAGGTGTTTGAATACTCGCGATACCGCGTCAAAATCGATTACTACCGCGAGGCCAGGAGTTTCCAGCTGGGGCACGTGAACATCATACCCGACAGCGTGAGGGTGAAGATAAACGAACGGCTCCTGTCGCAAAACCTGTACGCCGTCGATTATACTGCCGGGTTCCTGACGTTCAACAACCCCAACAATCCGCTGATAGGCCCTGAAACCGTAATCGAGGTCCGCTATGAGTACCTTCCGCTGGCGGGTCAGAGCAACGCCTTTATCGGCGGCATACGGACCGATTACTCGATAAGCGACGCCCTTAAACTGGGGGGCAGCCTGATCTACACGAGAAGCTCCAGCAGCGAGATCATCCCAAAGGCCGGCAGCGCACCGACCCAGACGCTGGTGCTTGAGGGCGACACCTCGCTCAATCTCACGGGAAAAAGAATAGCCGACCTCATCAACGTGTTCAGGACTGAGAAGATCGATACCGTGCCGGTGGATATAACCGCGTACGGAGAATACGCCAGGAGCTATAAAACCGTCAACACCTTCGGAAAGCTTCTTGTGGACAACATGGAGGAGGCCAGCGACACGCTCTACCTCTCGATGCAGGAGAGGGACTGGATCATGGCGTCAAAACCGCCGTCGGTGCCGCCCCTCAGCGTCAGGGGGAGGCTCAATTACTATTTTTACCGGGAGCTGTCCAGTCCCGATTCCCTTCAGGGAATCACCTATCCGGCCGTAAAAATCCCCTATTCGGTGAAGCCGGGGCCCTTTAATGTCGCCTACGGACACCTTCCGTCTTCGATTCAGGTGCCGCTGTCCATGGTCCTCGATTTCGACGGGACCGGCGAGTACGTGTCGGTTGCCGCAAGAAAGATCGCGGCCGGGCCGGTGGATTTGTCCGGCATCCAGTATGTCGAGATAACGTACCAGTACATCGGGTCTTCGGACGTCGCGCTCGGAATCGATCTGGGGAGCATCAACGAGGATTCAGACGCGGACGGGATATTGGAAACCGAGGACGTCAACAGAAACGGTGTGCTCGATTCCGACAAGAGCAGGGGTTACACCGAGGATGTGGGATATGATTTCCACGATCCGACGTATCAGACGCGCGTCGGTTCAGGGGCGATGCTGAATCAGCTCACCATCGGGGACGGCGTGCTGAACACCGAGGACCTGAACGGAAACGGGCTGCTCGACACCGCCGAGTCGGTTGTCACCGTCACGCCGCTTGCGGTAACTGCCGCGAACTCCTCCTGGAGGACGGAGAGAATATACATAGACCAGTCGGCGCTCACCCAATCGCAGATCGACATCCTGAGCCGGGTCCAGACCGCCAGGCTTTATGTGACCAAGGGGGCGGCGGTGAGCGGAAGGATTTACATAGACGGAATACGGTTCGTGTCCACGAAATGGGGTAACATCAGGATGGACGGTCTCCCGGCGGGGCCGGACAGGCTGAAGATCGCCGTTCTGGACACGCTGAGCGACGAAGAATACCGGAACGAGTCATTTGTCATGCAGAACAGAGATCTCTACCGGACGCTTTACGGCAAAAAGGAGAACAGCGAGCTTCTTACCGAGAAGGAATCGGCCCTTCAGCTCACCTACTCGATCAGCGGGGGCGATACCGTGTCGGTGACGCGGAAATTTCAGCAGCCGATGGATCTCAGGTACTACAAGACCATGAACCTGTGGATGAATTTCAGGAATTTTACGGCCGGGGACAAGGTCGGCGTGGTCATAGGGTCGTCGGAAAACGATTATATCGAGTACAGAATCCCGATGGATTTCAGCAGGATATGGCGGGAAACGAGACTGAGGCTCACGCCGGGGTCCGGCGGTGAATTCAATCCCACCGGCATTACCGGGACCCCGGATTTCAAACGCATAAGCTTTATAAAACTGTTTGTTCAGGCGCCGGGAAACAGCGGAAGGATATGGGTCAACGACATATACATGTCGGAGCCGGAAAGAGTCGAGGGGGACGCGCACTGGGTCGAAAGCGAAATCAAGATCAACACGCCGCTCTTCACCACGCTTTCAGGCACGCCGGTATTTTCGGACATGCGACTGAAATACGTGTACAAGGGACACGGGTCCCAATTCACCACCATTGGAAGAAAGTCGGATGAGCTCGCGGAAAAATACCATGAAGTTTTCACTTCCATGAGGATTCTTCCCAACTGGCTTGCGACGGTCGATTATATCAGGCAGGACACGGAGACTGACGGGCAGAACGAGCTGGTGGCGGAGTATCTGAGGGGCGAAACCCGGACCAACGCGGTATATTTCCTGTCAGACTACGAGTCCGACATTGACGGAATGCCCAGCATACGGTTGACGTACAAATTCGACGATTACAGAAACAGCAGAAACGAGATGGTTTCATCCAGCAAAGTGAACCGCAATACGGAGAAAAACACCCACGCGCCGGTGATCAATATCGTTGAAAAAATCGAGAATATTATGGGGGGACAGCTTATAGCCAGGGTGGTGATGAATCTGCTGTTCAAGGACTATGAGATAGACAGAAAATCCGCTGAGCTGAGCATCGAGGATCTCTCCAGTTATACCGCGCTGTACGAAAGGGAAAAAAGGCAGAGGAGCGAGGCCGTTCTGGATGTGCACTATGCCAATTCATTCTTCTATTTGAAGCCCTCGATGAATGTCGGCACCGAGGAGATAGTCGCACTGGCGGGAAAACGGCAGATGAATGACACTCAGATAATTACCGACATGAACGGCGATTACCATTTCCCCTTTGTCTATAACAGGGACCTCAAGTATGTGGAACGGAACAAAAAGATCGGATTTGCCGCGGGGGTTCAGAGAACGAAATTTATGGCCCCTGAATATAAAATGGAGATACAGTATTATGAGAACGCGTTCAAGGACATGACCGCGGATGAACTGGTTGACGCATCGTTTTCCCGGAGACGCAACGCCAGAAGTTATGTTTCCTCGAATATAACCGTACCGATTGCCTTTTCAAGGATCGAGGGGCTCAAGTTCATCAGGGCGGTCAACATCGGATACGGAAGGATCGCCTATCTGAACGAAACATCCGTCCCCTACGAGGGGGAATCCGTTGACCCTTTCAGGGAAAAATACGGCATCGCAAGGTCACTGGGCAGGCTCTCGGACGCCGGTCTCAATCTTTTCAGGTATTATCCTTTTTACTTTTTTCTGGGCAGGAATAATTACGCCAACGGAAGGGATTATGTGTACAGGAATCTAAACAGGCAGATCGTGTTCAACAACGGCGCAGTGGTGAGCGATTACAACAATTATCTGAGGATCATTGACAATTTTTCCCTCAACAGCACCATGGATTTCAGCATCTTCACCCTTGATTTCGGCACGGTGATGAACCAGATCGCCGAACGCCAGAACGTTCTCGGTCTTCCGTCGCAGGCGGTCACCACAAGCGTCAATGTCAATCTCGCCTTCGATTTAATGAAGGCCTTCAGCTTTTCATTTTTCAGGCCCAACAGGGCCGGGCTCCCCTATCATTCCTCGACACTCGTAATCGGGTACGAATTCAGCGACAATATGCTCATAACCTCGAACATCGAGGAACTCACCCACACGCCCGGTTTCGAATTGAATTTCAGGAGGGACCGCACGGTATTTTCACTGAGGTTCGGAATAGGTTTTCGCGAAAAGAAAGCCAGGGCATTCATCTCGCTCAATCCCCTGAACAGGTCCGCGAGCGACGCAATATATGCTTCGAATATTCCGAGCCTGCTTTTTTTCAGGGAGGAGGACAACAGCTACACCTTTACCACGCTCTTTGAGACGGATGTAGTGTGGCTTTACGGCCTATTCAGCGGATTTTACGAGCTTGTCGCATTTCCGATTTTCACGTTCGAATACACCCTTCAGCTGAACCGCTACAATTATCTTGTGTCCCTGTCGCCGGAACCCTACGACCTGCATCTGTTTCGAGTGAAGCTTACGCTGGATCTTCACAGAAACATCCAGGGCGGAATATTCTCGCGGCTGGCACTGGAACAATTCAGGAACAGGTATACAGGGGGCGTTAACAGGGAGATATTTTCCTATGAATTGGGCCTGAATTTCTCGCTGATTTTCTGATGTGGCAAGGCCCATCAGGAAAGAATGTCTTTGAAGGTCTGCTTCACCCGGTGATAAATCCCTTTTAATTCGCTGATGTACACGTGGTCCCGCCTTCTTTTCAGAATGTCTATGGTGGTGCTTCTGATCACTTCCCATAACGTGTCCCGTTCGGGACAGTGGAAAAAATAGTCAAGGTTAATCTGATAGGCGCCCTTGAACTTTCTCGCGCCGCCGTTTGAGGTGATCTCCTTTATGATAATATCGAGATTGAGGTCCTCATCCGCGGAACGAAGGGACGCGTCGATCGTCAGGGTATGTTTTGAACTGTCCTCCACTGCCGCGAAAACAATTATCGTGAACGAGTCGTTCTGTTTCAGCAAGAAATCCGCCGTCAGTGTGATGCTGTCCCTGTGGGCGGCGTCGATATATCCCACACCCGCGATGATCCAGTCCTTGTACACGACTTTATCGGAATTCGCCATGCCGATCATGCCGACGGTCTCTATGGAGATGGGGTATTCGGTCAGCTTTCTGATGATCGAGCTGTCGGAGTATTTGGATATATAGTTCATCGCGCGAAAGTCAAGATCCCCGGCAAAGGCGTATTTGTCGGTATCGGTATGGATCCCGTATAACAGGGCAGTGGCGATTTTTGACATCTCCTCATGGCCTATTTCAAGCCGCAGCTCCTGAAGAAGGAGGGCTATCATGGTGCAGGTCGAGCCCGCTTTCTGGTCGATCAGGCTGTATGTCGCGGGAACCTGGTCCTGTAGCGGCTCGTGGTGGTCGATATGGACCGAACAGGGAATTGAAATGCCCTCCACTTCGGTATGCTGGTGGTCAAGGATCGCGTAGGAATCGTACAATTCGGCGCCTTGAATTTTTTTCACGAATTTGATCGGCATCTCAAGGAGTTTGACGAACTCCCGGTTTACCGGGAGGGACAGGTTTTTGTTCGCCACTATTGTCGACTTCACGCCCAGATGTTCGCAGATTTTATGGAACACGAAAGATGACGCCATGGCGTCGGGGTCCGGCGATCCCTGGATGATTATAAGAATCCTTCCGCAGGCTTTCAGCGTAGCCGCAAGTTTGTCGGCGGACCCGTACAACTTTCAGACCTTGAATACGATGAATGTGATGTCGTTCATCTGTTTTTTATTTCCGATAAATTTTGAATAATCCTCGTACACTTTCCTGACTATCGCGTCGGGTGCGGCGCCGCCTGAACCGGCGAGTATGCCTTTCACCGATTCTATGGAATAGGTTTCTCCTTTCTGGTTGATTGAGGTGAAAAGTCCGGACGAGCAGATGAAACCGACGCTCCCCGGGACGATACTGATGACGCCGGATTCGTACTGTGAGTCCCTGCTGACGCCGAGAGGCGTTCCTTTTGTCTCGTAGATGCTTATTACTCCGCTGGCCGGATTGTACATCACCAGCGGGTTCGCTGACGCCGAGGAGTACCTGATTTCGCCGGTTTTGGAGTATATGAGGGCGAAACAGGGGATGGGCGACGACGATATTCCGGAAGTCGTGACTATCCAGTTTATTATTCCGAGAATTTTTTCCGGAGAGTCGTAGTGCTTGGTCGGCGTGTGCAGGGAACTGTAGAGCTGTAAAGACGATATCGCGGAATCTATTCCGGTGTACGATGAATTCGCAAGGAACAGGGCCAGATTGTTGTCATCGAGCACGATGGAATCGAAATAATCGCACCCGAGATCGGAGTTGCTGATGTACATCGAGCTGACCCTGATCCCCTCAATCTGAATCAGCCGCTCCGGGATTATCATTTTTTTTATCGCCTTCATCACGAGCCTGTCGTGCTCCACCGCCTGTTTGTCCTTGGCTTCCTCAAGGGTTATGGCGTTGAGAATCTGCTGCTGGAATTGTATTCTGTACAGATCGAAGGAGGACAGATGGAAAAACGAGTAACTCCTGATTTTTTTCATTTTTCCGATGAGAAGTAGCCCGATCAACCGCTGTTCGAAATCGAACATCGGGACAGCCATCCTGTATCCGCTCTGCGTGAAAACCTCAAGGACCGCGTCCCGGTATTTTATCAATTCCTGGTCAGTAAAGAGCTGGGTTGAAATGATCGCGGACTTTGCCGCGTAAAGGCATTCGGTGAATTCGGAATCCATTGTGACCATCGGCATGTCGCCGGAGTTTTCCGAAAGAAACACCCGTTGGAATCGCCGGGTTTTACGGTCAACCGTCAATAATTCCGCGTTGTCTATTTTCATCGTGTCAACGAGCCTCTGCACCGCGGCCCTGAAAAAATCATTCCATGAAAACGAGTCGACAGACGCTTCGAATTCCGAAAGGGAGAGAAAGGACCGGTTGATTTTTTCGGTGAACCGCGTCCGCCTTCGCTGGAAAAGCGTTTCCATCCTCGGTTTCAGGTACTTGAATATCAGGAACTGGTAGAGGAAAATGATAAAGGCCAGCGCCGGAGCCGGCAGGGTGACGCCGGGCAGTTGAAGATCGGGATAACTGACAAGCAGCAATACCGGTACGAATAAAACAAGCAGGAGGGCGAACCACATGATCAGTCTCGAAAAAAACCTGGCGAAATCCATTGATCCGGTATTTGACGCAGCGTAATGGATGATGCCCGCACACAGTAATGCCGGCAATGCCGCGAGAATCCCCGGCGTTAAATGCATGAAGCCGGCAGGCAGCGGGAAACGGACGGCAAGACCGGCGGCGATACCGACGGCAATGAAACCGCCTGCAAACAGCGCCATCTCCCTGCCCAAAGTCCTGTCCCGAGAGAGAAGTGACTTCGCCATGAGGACGATCGGAAAGCCCGCCGAATAAGACGCCGCCATGATGCCGCAGGCAGCGGCGTAGGGACCGGGAATGATCCGGTCGGCCGTGGACATAGGGTCGATCACGAAGCCGCCGAATGCCGCCGCGGCGGCCGCGGACACACCCGGCAGTGCCGCTGCCAGTATGAAAGCGGCCGCTTTTTTCGTGAGATAGGGATAGGCGGAAGCGAAAGTGAACAGCAGCACGGATGCGGCCAGCGCCAGGGCGGCCATTATCCTCATGGCCGCAAGAGGTTGTACGGGAGCGCCCGGCACGTATATCGTCAGAAGAAGCGAGAAAAAAACCGCCAGATCGAGGCAAAGGGCCGCAAAAAGCAGATTGACGGGTTTAATCTTCCTGATCAAACCGTGATACGCGGCGAGGACCAGAAAGAGGAGCGCCGTGGTCCCGGAAATGGCGATATTAAGATATAGATGGTTCATGGATCGTTACCGAGTAAGGCAAGGGTTACTGTATACCCTGAATAATTTCAAGTGAATTATTGCCCCTGCACGGTGTTCACCCAATTTCTATTGACAATTCACCGCGAATGTTTTCTTATATCTGTAAAGAACAGAGGCCGTTGAAATTGTTTCGGAGGTCATTTCGATGAAAAAATGGGTTGCCGGTCTGGCGGTATTGTTTGCCAACATGCTTTTTGCTGACAGCATCGTGCTGAGGGACTCCACGGTGATTCAGGGAAGGATCATTCAGGTCACAAAAACCGGTGTGGAGTATGACCCCGAAGGCGAACGGACCTATGACGTGATCTCTCGAGACAGAGTGTATAAGGTTGTGTACGATGACGGCAGGGAAGAGCGTGTCAGTTTTGATATAATCCACATGAATGACGGAAAACTGCTGGAAGGGAGCATATTCGAGGTCGATCAGTCCCAGGTCATGTTCGTCCGAAGGGGTTCCGTCGAGAAAACCGGGATACCGAGGGAACAGATCGATACAATCGATTTTGGAGACGGCAGGCAGGTGACTTTCAGCCACGAAAACGCCGTTGAAGCGGAATCCGAGCCGGTGAAAAGGGTGCCCGGGTTCCATCGTTCCTTTGTGAGGATCGCGGGCATCTTCGGGTTCGGAGTGCCGGTGAGCGATATTGTCGAGAGGGAAAAAAACGTATTCAGGAGCAAT
Source organism: Spirochaetota bacterium (assembly GCA_041737965.1). Taxonomy (GTDB): domain Bacteria; phylum Spirochaetota; class UBA4802; order UBA4802; family UBA5550; genus JAFGJK01. The sequence continues at coordinate 258,638 of JBGSQT010000005.1, forward strand.
ATTCCGCATTTCGTGAATACATTCGGGTTCAGGGACTACGCGATTGACAACGCCTTTTTAAATTACGGTGTCGATCTTGACCTGATGCTTCCGGCGATAGAATTCGAACAGTCAAAGGCGTTCGATTTCACCGGGATCAAGATCGGCATAAGGGGGCGATATGTGTACACCGTTACCTACTCGAGCATTTTTGACGAGCATGATTACGGATACAGGTACTATGACAGCGACCTGTTTTTCGGCAGGCTCATGACCTATAATGTCTGGGGCGTCGGCCCGGTGTTCAACTTCATCTTCAGCCCGAGATCGAACAATTTCAATTTCATGATCAACATGTACGCGCTGTACGGCCAGGTGATCACCGGCAGGATGACCGCAGTGCCGGCGTTGAGGGACGCGGGAATAACCTACGATAAATACAGTTATTATACGCGGTTCAGCGGTTACACCATCAGGACCGGCTTCGGTCCGCATTTTTCGCTTAACCGGTGGGTCCCGATAACGTTGGGGATCAATGCCACCTACTCGATGATGAGGATAAAAATGGACCATTCCCTCGGCGCCTATCTTGACGCCAACAGGGTTCATTATATTCATGAATGGGGTGCCGAACTTTCGCTGGGATTGCACTTTTAACCGCGTTGCCGGTTTGTTTAACTGAAACGGACACGGCTTCCGGGAGGGGATTTTATTGAAAATATTCTTGATTCCCGGTGCCCTGTTTTACAATGGTGCAATCCCCAGTAACGAGGATTGCGCCTGATGAACAGAAGGACCTTCGATACCGCCTTATACGACTATGATTTTCTCGGATCTCCCAAACCGGGCGAGTTCGTAAAATCCCTTTGGACATACGAGGACGTCTACGGGACCGCCGCCGGGCTCCAGGAAATTTTCACCGGAACCGATGACGGAAAACCGGTGTGCATTAAGACCGAAAACAGGGGCCTGCTGATGGCGGCCCTTATCGCTTCGATGCGGTCCGGCGTGCCGCTGGTCCTCCCCTATTCCTTTTCATCCCAGGTAATCGAAGAGTCGAGGAGGGCGACCGGGTTCGCCAGGATCATCGACGACAGGCCATCCGGCGATTTTGGCGGCCTGACTGTAATACGCGGCGACAGGCGGTCATCTTCCGGCGCGTGCGCAGGCACTGTCGATCCGGGCAGGGATTTCCTTTACCTGTACACCGGAGGATCGACCGGCGCGCCGAAACTGTGGAGGAAAACTCCGGGGAATCTTTTCGCCGAAGCCATTTTCCAGACGTGGCAGTTCGGGGTGTCCGGAGACGACGTCTTCCTGTCCACCGTGCCGCCGTATCACATCTACGGGCTTCTCTTTTCAGTCCTGGTCCCGTTTGTCGCGGGCGCATCGGTGCTCGACAGGACCTTCGTCTATCCGCAGGAAATATGCAACGCCCTCGAAACCGAAGGGCCCACCGTGCTGGTGAGCGTGCCGATGCATTACCGGGTTTTAAAAGGGCACAAAGCATCCGGGCACCGACTGAAGAGAGCCTTCTCCTCTGCCGGGGCGCTGGACCCGGAGGACGCGGACGCTTTTTTCGCCATGACCGGAACGGGGATACAGGAAGTGTACGGGTCCACCGAAACGGGCGGAATCGCGTGGAGATGCAGGGCTCAGGGCGACGCGGCGCTGAGGCCGTTTGACGCGGTGCAGTGGAAAATCGCGGGCGACAGGCTTGCGGTAAAATCAAATTTTCTCTCGCCCGGGCTTTCGCTTGACCGGGAAGGTTACTTTATCACCGGGGACCGGGCGGACGCCGGAGAGGACGGGACCATCATTCTTCTGGGACGCGGTGACGGCGTGGTGAAAATCGCGGGGAAAAGAGTGGATCTTGGCGATGTCCAGGGGAAAATCAGGAAGATCGCCGGCGTCTCCGACGCATATCTGATGACCGCACCGGGGAGATCCGGCAGAGAGCACGAGATCCACGCGCTGGTTGAGGGGACCGCGGACGAGGCCGCCGTGCGGCGCGAAGCCGTCGCCAGGCTGGAACCCTATGCGGTGCCGAGAAGGATAAAGGTGGTGGAGAGAATACCGCTCCTGTCCACGGGAAAATACGACAGGGCCGCAATCGAAGAGCTGCTGAAAAAGTGAAAGGGGAGGGGAGTGTGGAGGAACGGACTGTTTTCATGTTTCCCGGTCAGGGGTCCCAGTATGTGGGAATGCGGACGCCACTGGGCGATCTGTCCGGTCCGCGGGGGAAATATTTCGACGCCGCGGACAGCGTTCTGGGGGTCCCGCTCACCCGCATCATCGACAGCGGGCCTGAGGCCGAGCTCACCAGGACGTCCAACGCCCAGCCGGCCCTTCTTGCCATGGGGGCGGCGTACCGCGATGAGGCGAAGTCCCGAGGGTACGCGCCGGGAATCGTCCTCGGGCATTCGCTGGGAGAGTATTCGGCCCTGGTGGCGGCCGGCGTTTTGCATTACGACGACGCCCTGAGGATCGTTAGAAGAAGAGGCGAACTCATGGAGACGGCTTCGGCCAAAACACCCGGCGGAATGGCTGCGGTCATCGGGGTGCCCTCTGAGGTCCTGGAATCGGTGGTCTCCCGGTGCGGGCACAAAGGGGTTCTTGAGATAACCAACTTCAACGCGCCGACCCAGATGGTGCTGTCCGGTGAAAATGATCCGCTTGAGCTCGCCATGGCCATCATCGGGGATGAAAAGATCGGCCGCGCGGTCCGGCTCAACGTGTCCGCCCCGTTTCACTCCTCCCTCATGGAACCGGTGGCGTGCGAGTTCCGGGAGTACCTTGAAGGATTCAGCTTTGCCGGGCCTGAAGTCACGTTCATCGACAATGTGACCGGAATGGAGGAGGAAGACCCGGAAAGGATTCGCCAGAAGCTTGTCCTTCAGCTTACCAGCCCGGTGCTGTGGATCGATTCGGTGAAAAGGGCCTTTGATCTGGGAGGAAGAATGTTCGTCGAATGCGGTCCGGGGAGCGTGCTTTCCGGTCTTGTGAAGCGGACGGTATCGGGCGTGTCAATCGTCGTGGGGGAGAAGCTGGCCGCAATTTGAGCGGCGTCGCGTTGCGGCGTTTCAACGAAGCTGACGCGGAGCTCCCGCCGTCATTTGCCTTCCGTTTTTTTCCCCGCGAGGTACGCCGCGATATTCCCCCTGTGATTTATGCAGACGAAAAGGGCGGTGACGACGGCGCCCGCAACCGCTGCCGGGATTTCGATATACCTCGCCACGGTGCCCGCCGCGAGCGCGGCGATCATGAAAAAGGACGCGATAAAGGGAACCCGGGCTATTCCATAGACCAGGAACCAGGCCGCGCAGGATGCCGCCCCGGCGACCGGTGACAGATAACACGTAAAGCCGAGATAATTCGCCACCCCCTTGCCGCCGCGAAACCGGTGAAAGGCCGGGAACCTGTTGCCCAGCACCAGGGAAAGGCACGCCCACGGTACCATCGCGGGGGGAAGATACAGGTCCGCGATCCCGGCCGCCAGCACCGCCCTCCCGACGTCCAGTGCGAGGACCGCGGCGGCCCAGAAAAAGCCGGCCTGCCGGTACACGTTGGTGGCGCCCGCGTTGCCGCTGTACATAAGTCGGGGGTCCTCTTTTCCGAGCATTTTAAAAAGAATGATCGAGAAATTGACTGATCCCGCAAGATAGACCGCGGCGATGACGGCGATATCCGCAGCCATGGATCAGTTCTCCCGGGCGTTCCGGACGCCGGAACCGCACACGATCATCATCGTAAAAAGGTGGTCCTCCACCTCGGCGTGCAGGGCGATGTGGTTGATTCCTCGTATGGTGACCGCGCTCTCGACGGCCCCGATGGAGACGACGGCGGCCGATTTCCACGCCTCCGCCAAAGTGACGCCCAACGCCTTGGCGGCCGATTCCTTGATCGTCCAGACCCGAAGGAGCCCCTGGATTTCTCCCTGCGAAAATTTTTCCGCAAGCCTCTGCTCCGCTTCCGACGCGTAAAAGCGTTTTGTCGTGCGCACTCTTTCCGCGGACCTTTCCACGTCTATCCCGATCCTTTCCGCAGCCGCCGCCGCGACGACGAACCTGGAATCGTGGGAAACAGAACAGTAGCCGGCGGCGGAGCCTCCCCATGCGGGGACGGCAGGCGCCTCGCCCCCCTCCGACACGGTGTGTATGAGTTTCGGGTCGATCTGTTCGTCTCCGCCTGAAAGTTTTCTGGACAGACGCTTGCAGGCGATGCGCGAGCCGCGGTAGCTCAATTTCCGTCTGGGTCCCATGGCGCGGTACCTGGCCGTCTCGGTTTCGCTGAAAGCCCTGTCGGCGAAATCGGGAACCGTGTCGAGCTCCAGTATTTCAAATCCGGCGCTTGCGCTTCTGAAACTTTGAAAAATGCCGTTGATTCCCGCGACCGAAATCCCTTCCGGCGGGCTGAGGCCGGCGACGTCCTTCATGGTGAGGCCGGTGACGCATTCGTACGGGGTGCCGTCGTGTCCGTAAATCCAGATATCGCACCGGAAGGAATCCCTTTCGGACGCGGTCGGGAATATTCTGGCGTGGTAGTTTTCCATCGCTTCGGTGGGCCTGAGCACGGTCCTGCGTCCCAGTGAAACCGGAAAGCCGGTGAAATTCAGGGCGCACTGCCCCCATGCGCAGGCGGCATGGAACGCGGCATCAACGGTGAAGGGTGACCCGAGTATCCTGTGTCCGCCTGTGGCCGGCCCGCCGGAGACGCGCGCCGACGCGCCGCATTCGCCGATCATTGCGGTTTCCACGTTTTGATATGCGCTTCCGAAGGGGACCATTGTTTCGTAGAGGCTTTTTTTGTCGAAGGATCTGCAGATACCTGAGACGCCTGCTGCAAGATCGGCCGGCGGTTCCCGGAGCGGTTCGCCGGTTACGGAAAATTCGAGCGATACGTGCTCGATCGATCTGGTAATCCCGCGGGAGCCGGTTTTTTTCTGCGAGACAAGGGAGGCGCGCACGGTCCCGTTTCCGTCTCTGCTGATATCGGCAGCGCATTCCGCGGAGGTCTCGTCGAGGGCGAAAAATTTTTTGAGCTGTATCGAGGACATGTCGCGGCATGAAATTTCCGGGTACAGAAACGACGCGGCAGCCGCGAGCAGTTCCATTGACTCCACCGCGGGGAGCACCGCTTTCCCCAGAAACCGGTGGTCCCTCAGATAAGCCCCTTCCGGGACCGCAAGGGGCAGCCGCTTCCGTTGCGTTACGACGGAAAGGTCTTCCATAAATGCACCGTTTTTTCGTCAACGGCGACCGGTATGCCGGCAAGGTTCAGGGCGCAATGCCTGGTGTGGCCGGTGCAGACAATCTCCCCGGTATCGGCGTTGGTGATGAGATAGTCGAATTTCAGCTTCACCCGTTCGAGCTCCGCGGGCCTGGTGTGGACCCACATGGAGTCGTCGTAGTAGAGGGAGCGGAAGAACCGGATGCCAAGGTCGATTATCGGGTACACGAATCCGCTCTCCTCTATTTCCCTGTAGGGATATGCCGCGTCCCGCATGAGCGACGCGCGGCCCAGCTCGAAGTACCTCAGATAATTTGCATGGTACACCACCTCCGACCTGTCGGTGTCGGCATAGAGTGTCCGGTGGGAACAGCGGTGCCATGCCAGGCCGGTGTTTCTGTCCCGCACGTAGCGCCCGTCGCCGGCGATCGGTTCCGGTATAAACGCTTTTGGTCTCACGTCATGCCCTCCTGAAGACGACACAGCAGTTCGTGCCGCCGAAGCCGAAGGCGTTGGAGAGAACGAGGTCGTGATCCAGCTTCCTCGCAGAGTTCGGGACCACGTCGATGTCGGATAATTCCGGGTCGGGGATGTGGTTTGCCGTGGGGAGGATCACCCCCCTCTGCATCCCCTCAATGGCCAGCGCCGCCTCGATGGCCGCCGCGCCGCCCAGGGTATGGCCGATCTGCGATTTGTTTGATGAAAGAGGGATTTTCCCGAGTGAGGCGCCGAACACTTCCCTCAGGCACTGCACTTCCATTTTATCCCCGGTGGGCGTGGAGGTGCCGTGGGTGTTGACGTACTGGATGTCGCCGGGCGCGACGCCGGCGTCCTCAAGGGCCTGGCGGATGGCGATGATGATAGTCGGTTTGTGAGGCCTGGTGAAATGGTGCGCGTCCGAGGTCCATCCGATGCCGAGCACCTCGGCCCTTGCCCTGAGGCCGTACCGCGCGACCGCGTCGTCCGAGGCCAGTATCACCGCTCCGCCTCCCTCCGAGAGTACGAACCCCTTTCTGTCGGCGCTGAAGGGCCGCGAGGCCTTTCCGGGATCGCCGAAAGCGCGGTCGCCCTCCTTTATTTTCACCGTGGCGTTCATGTTCTCGAACCCGTGTATTATCTCCGGTATGATGCAGGCGTCCGCTCCGCCGGCGATGGCGAAATCGATGTCGCCGTCGCGGATCATGCGGGCGCCGATGCCGATGGCGTGGTTTCCCGACGCGCATGCCCCCTGCGGGGAGAAGATCGGGCCGGTGAACCCCAGAAGCATTCCCGCCTTGCCCGAGGGAAGATTGGCGCAGAGGTTCGGCAGGAGATAGGGGCTCACCTTGAGGGGGCCCCTGTTAAGGTAGTTGTCCATTCCGATCCGGTAGGCGTCAGAGCCGTTCAGCGCCGATCCCATGAGGCAGGCGGTCCTGGGACCGGTCTCGCCGTCCATCACCACTCCCGCGTGCTCCAGCGCCTCCTTGATGACGGCCATGGAAAGAATCACGAATTGCGCGTTCCAGTTGTACGCTTCCTTTTCGTCCACGAAATCAAGCTCCAGCGGGTTCCAGTCCGGGATCTCCCCGACCACGTTGCTGGCCGAATTGACCCTGCATCGCGTCACCCTGACAAACCCGGTGTCGCCCCGTTCCGCCCTTTCCCAGGTGAGGGGGAAGGTCTTTCCCAGCGGTGTGGCGGCGCCGTATCCGACGACGAATACTTTTCTGTTAAGGGGTTTTCTCATTTATTTTGATATTGTTCCGTAATAGTGCCATTTCATAGAATGTCTTACTGAGAAAGCAAAGGTACAGGCGGCTTTTCTGATGTCAAAGTAATTAATGCGATTACCGGAGGTATTTTTTAAACCGCAGGGAATTCGGTTTCCCAGGAATGGCCCAAATTTTTAAATCATGATCAGCCACGCGATCGAAATAGCGGGCAAACTGATTTAATGGGAACTATGTGGGAAAAGAGGGCTGTCGGCGGGTAGCGCGCCGTCGTATCAGCGTACCTGCGTTTACCACGCAAATCCCACGAGAGTCGAGCTTTTCTTGTCTCCCAGCTCCTTGAGCAGGAGGTGATTTGTGGTGGCGATCCTTTCGGACAGCACCATTACCATCCTGTTGGAAAACGAATGGTTTTTTTTCAGGAATTCGTCAAGCTCCGCCACCGAATCGATGTAGGTCAGGTGGGTCTCACAGCTGGTGCAGACGTCGGCGGTACGCGGCGCGTCGATGAACAGTGACATCTCGCCGAAAAAGTCCCTTTTCCCCAGCGTCGAGAGAACGACTTTTTTTATTCCGTCATTTATGGATATTTCGACTTTGCCTTCGAGGATGATATACATCCTCCGCTCGACATCCCCCCTGGAGATAATCTTCTGATCCGGTTCGTAACAGACGATCCTTTTTTTCATTTTGAGTTCTCGCCGTATCTATGTGGTATAACAGCCTTGAGTTGTCAGCGCCTGAAACAACAGTATCCTGCGGTCCACGGTGAAGGATATGAATCTTGTCGCCGGACTATCAACGTCTTCTTCTGTGATTATCGGAATTCCCGCGGTTTATTATCGGAAATTTTTAAAATGTCCCGCCTGCGCCGGTTTCAACCTGAAGAGCCGTGAAATTCCCCGGATAAAAATTCTAACCTGACCGTTTTTTTGCGCGGTAAATTGCTTGCCCTTTACGGGAATCCGCAGTATATGCGCTGTATGTATACCGGTACACTGTTTCCCGAATTCCTTGTACACAATTTCATCGTACGGCTCCTTGCTGCAAGCATCCTGGGCGCCATTATCGGTTTCGAGAGGGATTTGCACGGCCGGGCCGCGGGCCTGAGAACGAACCTGCTGGTGAGCCTGGGCGCTGCGGTATTCATGATACTGTCCGAATACATCGCCCTGACCCACGTAAATGCCATGTCCGTGGTTTCCATTCGTCCCGATCCGACCAGGATAGCCGCACAGATCGTCACCGGGATCGGGTTTCTCGGGGCGGGGGCGATAATAAAGTCAGGCTTCACCATCAGGGGCCTCACCACCGCGGCGGGGCTGTGGCTTTCCGCGGGAATAGGCATGAGCGCCGGCGCGGGGAATTACGATCTGGCCGTTGTCGCCACGGTCATAGGGCTGGCCTCGCTTGTGCTGTTCAACCGGGTGGAGAGAATATACTCCAAGGATTCGTACAGGACGCTGGATCTCGTCACCGACAACGAGGCGGATATTTCCCGAATCGTCGGTATTCTGGAAAGCCGCGAGGTCCGCATATTGTATTTTGACAAGGAGAAGAACTACACGAACAACACAATGCATCTCAGGCTCAATCTCAGGCTCAGGCACAGGGATTCCACGGATAAACTGTCACACGGGATAATTCAGGCCCTCGAGGGCTCCGGTGTTTCCTTTTCAGTGATAAAGTGGCACCATCAGTAGAACTTTTATTCTAAAATGCCCGGTGCTTCCGATGATTCTTGTCGATTCCGCCGGTTATTCCTTCCACGCGAGTATCTTCTCCTTGGCGCTATTGAAAAACTCCTGAAGAATCGTCAGTTTTTTTATCATTACATCCTTGCCTGAGTAGGAACTCAGCGCGGTATATGCGGCGGAATCCCTGAACGCGCGGTCCAGCTGGTCGCAGTTGTCTCTGATGATCTGTATAAGCGCGGCGGAGAGCCCGGGCTGTATGTACTGCCTTGTTTTTGATATGAAAAAGGATGTGTCCTGATTGGTCTCGTGAGAAGCTATGTACATCGCGGTGCTGTAGAGTTTGGCAAATTTATAGCAGTCCGGAATCGTGTCAATAAACGGGCGCAGATGCTCGATCATCGATTTGTCTTTCCTGATTTCCCGCCTGATCCATGAAAAAACCATGATAAGCGAATTGGTATGATAGTCCGAGACCATCTTGAGAGTGATCTCATGCGATCCTATGGTATGAAAAAGATACTTTTCCATGCCCTTTCCCGCGAGGCTGCGGAAATGCTGGTATTCTTTTAAATACATTGACGGTCTGTTCATGTTAACGAAACAGAGGTCGTCAAGGAACGTTTTCAGGTTCACCATGGTTTCTGTTGTTTCCCTGCGCGCCGTGTCCGTTGGTGAAACGGTTTCGGTTTCCCCTTCCGCGCCCCCGGCATCATTCATGGATTCCAGTATCGCCAGGTCGTCGAATATGCCGGCCAGAACCTCGTCGAACCTGCGGCCGCCCATGGCGGTTTTTAATTGGGCGGGATTGATAAACCCCATCTGTTCCAACAGGTCAGTGATGAATTTCTCAAGTCCGCTTCTGCTGAAATTTACGTTGTTTATCTTCCGGTTGAGCCAGATGAAGGTGATGGTGTTCTTTTTGAATAGTGCCGTCTTTTTGTCCAGTACCTCTGATTCGGCGATTCTATCCATATCCTCGAAGACCGGCTTGATTTTCTCGAAATATAGTATCTGGTTTACATTATTGAGGAAAATCTTGAGTTTCGGCGCCACGATCGATGAAAATTTGATTTCATTGCCGTTGATCTGTTTCGCAAGCTCTGAAACAAAAACGTTGTTTTTCCTTTCAAGCGATGAATCGTCAAGTTTTGAATTGTGTTCTTTGTCTGCCTGTTCCTGTTTGAGAATCACCTCTTTGAGCATGGAAAATTTGTCTGTAACGATACAGGTGTCAATGAAACTGTTTTGGAAAAACACGAGTATATCCTCGAACGCCCGCATGTCCCCATTTTTTCCGTTATCGAAAAGTTTTATCTGCTCGTAATACTGGTTGATTTCATCTACTACAAGACCAACGTTATCGCGTATTTCATAATCGCCCTTGCGGGACCCTTTTTCGTAGGAAAGCGCGCTCATTTCATATAATGTTCTGGCGATCGTGTATTTGCATTCATCCGCTTCCTTTATCAGCCGCCGCAGGTAAAGCACTTCATTTATTTCGGAGCCATTCTTCATCTAAAAGTCTCCTGTCATCCTAATGGTTAATACGCACATGAAAAAATTCCTGAAACTTCAATGATTAATTGAAAAATAAGCGGTTCTTAAGGATTATTCAAAAATATATCAGCCACTATTGAGTAATATCGCCAGCCGTGATTATTAATAGTAGAATAAAAAGACGGGAAAGCCGGTGCTCGGGCGATGTTAAGGCGCTCATTCTATGATTCGTCGGCCGGATCCGGGAATTAAAAAGAATCGTGCGTTTGAGCGTCATTTTTTAATTGCCAGCCGCCCTGTTCTATGAAGTGTAATACACCGGACGTGATGAAACACGTGCCGGTGGCGTGACAATCCGCGTGCAGAGGGAGAATGTATTGGACAGTATATTCGTAGACAGCCAGAAGGGTGTAGAGGCCATGGGCCGGGCGCTGGAAAGCGCAGACATCATCGCCCTGGACATCGAGTGCAGCAATAACCTTCATCATTACGTGAGCCGCGTATGCCTGATGCAGCTTTTCGCCGGCGGTGAAACCTACATAGTCGACGCACTTGCGCCTGTCAACCTCGACCCGGTCGGGCTTCTGCTCGAAAATCCGGCGATAGAAATTGTCATGCATGATACGGACTTTGACCTGCGCTCCCTGGACCGCCATTTTGGCTGGCATCCGCGGCACATGTTTGACACCCTTATCGCCGCCCGCCTGTGCGGCCACAGGGAATTCGGACTGGCCCCCCTGCTCAACAGGTATTTCGGAATAGAGAGATCAAAAAAATTTCAGCGCGCGGACTGGACCCTCCGCCCCCTTCCGAAAAACATGATCGAGTACGCCGCCGATGATGTTACGGAGCTTTTACGCCTGCGCCATCAGCTGGCCGGAGAGCTGGAAAAACTCGGCCGCATGGAGTGGGCCATGGCCGAGTTCGCGTTGTGCGAAGAAAAGAGATATATGGCGGACGAGCGTCCGCTTTTCGCGAGAGTGAAAAAGGCGCGCGATCTGTGCAGCGGCAGGGATCTGGCGATTTTAAGCGAACTGGCGCAACTCCGGGACACGATAGCCCGGGAGCTCGACCTGCCGCACTTCATGATAATCGCCGACGAATACCTCATCGAGCTCGCCAGGCGCCCGCCGCGGTCGGTGGAGGAGCTTTCCGCCCGACGGGGAATGCACCCAATCTGCAAGAAAAAATACGCGGGATACATCATGGATGCGGTACGAAAGGGGAAAATCGCCCCGTCCCTCCAGTGGCCTCGCTCAGCCGGGCGCGGCGGGTACTCCAGGGATATTTTTGATGCTCTTAAGAAATGGAGGAACGGTTACGCGTCAGAGCTCGATATCGATCCGGATCTCGTCCTCTCCATGGAGTCGCTGAGGGACCTGGCCGGAGGCGACACGATTGATGCCGTTCTGCAGAAAGAGCCGATCAGGATATGGCGGGGCGGCGAGATCAGGCATCAGGTAGCCGAGCTTCTCTCGGGATTTAATTCCCGAGGTTGAAAGCTTATCAATCAGCGCACTTCTCATTTTCCCGCATTTTTTTGATAAGATGCGTCAGCCTCTTCTTCATGTCCCCGTATTCATCCATGGTAAACCCTGTTTTGCAGAAAAGTTCGGCCGGGACTTTCGCTGCGCCCGATTTAAGCGCAGAACCTTTTCCGGTGAGTGATACAATTACTTTACGCTCATCGTCTGCGCTCCGCTCCCTTTTTACAAAACCTGCGTTTTCGAGTCGTTTGAGCATGGGGCTTACGGTCCCGGTGTCCATGGCGAGCAGCTCGGTTATATGGTTAACCTCGACGTTATCGGTTTCCCACAGGACAAGGAGCACGAGATATTGCGGGTATGTAAGGCCCAATTCAGCAAGAAGAGGGGCATACATCCTGGTTATCGCTCTGGATAACGAGTAAAAAAGAAAGCATAGCTGATTATCAAGGCGCAGAAAGGCATCATTCATTTCACTTTCCTTTAATAAGCCTGATTATATCCGGCTCGATTTTCGACGGCGTTGTAGGGGGGGCATATCTTTTCACAACGGTACCGTCTCTGTTTACCAGAAACTTTGTGAAATTCCACTTAATGTTTTTTGTGCCCAGGAATCCGCGTTTTGCGGATGTGAGAAAATCATATAGTGGATGGATTGATGCACCCTTTACGTCTATTTTATCGAATATGGGAAAAGTGATATTAAAATTCACTGTGCAGAATTGCTGAATTTCCTTGTTGGTCCCCGGCTCCTGGCGCATAAACTGATTGCACGGGAAAGCCAGTATTTCGAATCCTTCTGATTTGTATTTTTTGTACAATTCCTCAAGCTCATCATACTGAGGTGTGAATCTGCATCTGCTTGCAGTATTTACAATGAGAAGAACTTTTCCTCTGTATTCAGACAATTCCCTGTTAAGCAAGGCGGCGGTTTTCACTGTAATTGTATATAATTCGGACATTGTATGCCTCCCTATATTTTCCTTCTTCCGTATGTGTTAAAAAGCTTTTCTCTCTCTTCGGGCGATTGCAGTGACAGGTAGGATTTCCATCCCGGGCAGAATTTTATATGCCACTTCCAGAATCTGCCAGCGAGGGACGCGGGGTTTGAGTCATACTTTTTACGAAGTGCGCAGTTTTCACAGTTTGATTCTTTCATCTGTACCTCAATAATATATTGTAAACAATTATATTGTACACAATATAAAATATGGCAGATATTTGTCAAGCGGAAATCAAGCGAAACTTGATTATTGATAAAGCACGCGGGAAAAATAAGGCACAATATAAAATATATATCCGCAAGAAATAATCATCCTATACGCATACAATTCTGGTGATAATGTTTTTCAGGATTTCTCCTCGTCCCTGAAAAACTCTATATTCTTGCCGAGGAGCAGAGTCTGTTCCGAAATATGTTCGGCGTTCGCCGCGATCTCTTCCGCAGTGGCGACGTTCTCCTGGGTGATCTCGTTGATCATGCTGATGGCCTTCACTATCTCCTCTGCGGCCATCTTCTGCTCTTCCGAGGCGAGTTTTATCTCGCTTGATTTTTCGCTTACCGCCTCCATCTCCTCGTTTACCGCCGAGATCGTCACCACCTCCTTTTCCATGTGCGTGTAGATGTTGATCATCATGTTGTTGATCACGTCGAAACCGTCGATGATGGTGCTCAGCGTGTTGACGGTCGTGGTGGCTATAGAGTCCCCCTTCTTGATTTCGCTGTCGGTGACGCTGATAAGCGAGTCGATTTCCTTGACGCTCGCGGCGGTCTGTTCCGCGAGCTTGGATATTTCGCCTGCCACAACGGCGAAACCTCTTCCCGCGGTGCCCGCGCGTGCCGCCTCGATGGCTGCGTTCAGGCTGAGCAGGTTGATCTGTTCCGATATCCCGTCGATGATATTGATGATTTTTATCATCTCGCCGGAGCTTCTGCTGATCATGGTCATGCTGTCCTTCATCAGCTTGAGGTTGTTTTCGCCCTCCTGCGCCTGTTCGGTGAAGTCCATCGTGTTGCCCTGGATCCTTCTCACCTCGGATTCCATCTTCCGCACGAGGTCGGAAAACTCCCTGACCCTCATTATCATAACCTTGAGGCTCATGTGCTGCTCGCTGGTCCCGTTCCAGACGCTGTCGAATCCGGCGGAGAGCTCCTCGATGGTGCCGACGATCTGTTCGGCCGCGGAGGCCTGTCCGGTGGCGTGATCAGACGAGTCCTGGGTCGCCTTTGACAGCTCCACCGAGGCCGCGGTGAGAATGGTTATCATGTTTTTTGAGTCGACGATCACTTTCTGGATGCGCCCCATGAACATGTTGTACCAGGCGCCCAGGGAGTTCATTTCATTGGACATGACCGTGCGGTATATCCTGCAGCGCTCGCAGGCGGCGACACGTCCGTGCCGGAGAAGCGTGCATGTGATGCTGTTTCCTATGGTCGCGCCTATGGACCCTATCTCGAAAAAGCAGAGCCCTCTTGAGGGATCGTAATCGCGCTCGCCGCCCTCGATCACTTCGGCAATGCGTTTCCCGGAAACGTCGGGCAGGGGGTATCTCGATCCGATCCAGCCGGATGCTCCCTTGATGAACGCGTCGATGAACCGTGAGATGGCCCCGTGGATGCTCCGTGAAAGGTTCATCGCGATGACGAGGGTTACCCCCACGAAGACGAGGGCGATTATGATAAAGAACACGAAGGTCTTGGCGATGGGCGCGAAGGCCTCGGACTGGTCGATCTCGATGAGGAAGACCCATTCAAAATAACTGTACCACTTCCATATCCCGATCACGTTGTTGCCGAAGTGGCTTTTATAAAGACCGAATCCCGCGTGGGTCGTATCGAGGCATTTTTTTACACCTTCGGACAGGCCGCCGGTATCCGGGTTGAGAAGGTGGAACCCGCCGCGTTCGATTTTCGGGGAATTCATCAGGTAATAATCGCCGAAGGGATAGTTGTGCGTGTCGAACTCGAAATTTCCGGAGGAGCAGAGAACGCGTCCCGTTGAATCCAGAAGGTAGACGCGTCCCGCCTTCCCCACGTTGAGCGCCGTGAGAGAATCGTCGAGGATGTCCAGGTTGATGAAGGCGACGAGATGTCCCAGGACCGGGCCGGCGCCCCCTGCACGGATGGGACAGCTGACCGGCTGGAGGAATTTCTTTTTACCATCCCTTTCCGAAATCCGGGCCGGACCAATGTACAGATCACTGCTCCCGGCAACGGAGGCCCTCAGGCCCGGGCTCAGGGCTTTCTCCGCCGAGTCGCCCGTGGAGTAAACGGTTGTGCCCTCGCGGGACATGATGCACATGCCGTCGAACTCGCCGCTTCTCGCCATTTCGTTGCGGATAAAGCCATCCGCCCCATCGCCGTCGCCTTCCGCGGCGCCGGCAACGTCTGCGCTTGCCGACATGGCTTCGACCTGTTCGAGATTGCGCTGCGTGACGTACTCGATGTACTCGAACTGCTTGATGGCGATTTCACTGTAGCTTTTGATGATTAGGTCGAGGATTTCCTTTCTTGTGAACAGATAGTTCACCGCGAAGAACATGACGCAGATTATGATGCAGAGCGTACCGAGGGAAAACAGTATCCTCGCCTTTATGCTGGAGTCCCTTTTCAGGTATGTTAAAAACGCCTTCGCTCTTCTTTTAAGCATCGGTCACCCGCGTAACTCCCGTATTGAAATGTCGGCACCTTGTTTCATCGGTGGCATCCCCTGCAGGCCCTCGGTCCCGACGTTTTCCTGTGGCAATCCTGGCACTGCTGGTGGAAAGCCTCCTTTAAGTTGACTATATTTCCCTGGTCCCGGAGGAGATGGCACGCGGAGCACTTGTATTCCGAACCTTTGTGATGGCAGTCGGTGCACTCCGTGTTGTAGTCTTCTATGTGCGCCTTGTGGCTGAAACGGATGGGCGCTTTTCTGTGCCCCGTGTCGGGGAGCGTGATGTGGTCGGCGACTTTGAGCCCGGTGAAGGACTTGTGGCATCCTTCGCATTTCTTTGGACCACGGTCCGATTGTTTATGGCAGTCCCTGCAGAAATAATGGAGCACCCTCATGCGGCTGTCGCCCTTGTGGCACACGGAGCATTTCCTGTAGTTCCCGTCGGAATCCTTGTGATGGCAGGTCGCGCAGGCGATGCCGGCGTTATTGTGTGACGGGTGGAACGAATCTCCGTACACGCCGGACATGTTGAACCGTGCCGAGAGGGACTTTCTCATCTCAGATTCCTTTTTCACGCGGTGGCAGCCGGCGCATTCAGCGGGGCCGTCTTTTTTCGCGGTATGGCAGCCGACGCACAGCCGGTGGAAAGTCCGCGTTCCCTGGATCCCCTTGTGGCAGTAGACGCACCGCTTTATGCGTTCATCGTTGTTCGATTTATGATGGCAGGTCTCGCAGGAAACGCCGGCGCTTTTGTGCATGGAATGGGAAAACACCGAGGCAGACATGCTCCGGGATGTTTTTATTATGCCGGCCTGAATGTCATCAGCCGTGATATATTTGTTTTCCCGGGTAATTTCGATTTCATCATCTACTCCCTTTGAGCAGGAAGAGATGGCGGCAAGCACCGCAAGGGCGGCAATAAAGGTTCCGATTCTCTGAAACAGGGGTATGGCTGGAATCATGTTCACCTTTTATAAAAATAGAGCGCAAAACGGTTCACGCTATCATATAAACCGGCGGATGTCAATACTTTTTTATTATTTATTACAGCGGCCTTGTCCTGTTTTGATGTCGTTCTCTTTCAGGGAAACTTTGTTAACATTATCTGTATTATTTATATTCTGATTCAGAAGTATTACAAAAAGAAATATTGACTTTCACGGTAACCCGGTTTATTTTACATCAGACATTAATCACGCACTCTGCAATTTGTTTAAGTATTATGTAAGATTGGAATATATGGAAAATAAAAAAAAGGCCATTGTACGCTCTACACTTCAGGCAAAAGGAAATAATAAAAACAGCTCGAATACTCTTCCCATGATGTCTCTTGCCGCTCTTGGCGTTGTTTTCGGGGATATAGGCACGAGTCCCCTCTATGCAATAAGGGAATGTTTCCACGGTGAATACGGAATATCCGCAACTCCGGCCAATCTTTTTGGGGTTCTCTCTTTGATGTTCTGGGCGCTGATGATTATTGTGACTATCAAGTATCTCACCTTTGTGTTCAGGGCCGACAACCATGGTGAAGGGGGCGTAATTGCGCTTACTGCCCTGTTGAAATCCAAAAAGAATAACGGCAGAATGACCACGATAGTTTTCATAGGGCTGTTCGCGGCCTGTCTTCTTTACGGCGACGGCATGATCACTCCCGCCATCTCTGTACTGAGCGCCGTGGAGGGATTCGGGATAATAACTCCGGTATTCATGCCATATGTTGTACCTATAACCATCGCTATTCTAACGGGTCTTTTCGTAATGCAGCATCGGGGTACGGAGAGGATCGGACATCTTTTCGGACCGGTCATTTTAATCTGGTTTATTGTTCTCGGGACACTCGGTACTGTCCAGATAGTCAGGAATCCTGAAATTCTCTCCGCGGTATCACCATTGTATGGGATCAATTTTTTATTGGCCAATAAATTCCATGGTTTTATCGTTTTAGGGGCGGTATTCCTGGTTGTTACGGGTGCGGAGGCCCTTTATGCGGACATGGGTCATTTCGGTAGAATCCCAATACGTGTTACATGGATGGTACTGGTCCTCCCTTCTCTGCTTCTGAACTATTTTGGGCAGGGGGCTCTTCTCCTTAATAATCCGGAGATGTCAGGTCATCCATTTTACGGAATGGTCCCGGTATTTTTGATGATACCTATGGTCGGTATCGCGACTTTAGCGACAATCATCGCGTCACAGGCGGTAATTACAGGGGCTTTTTCGCTGACACAGCAGGCCATTCAACTCGGGTTTCTTCCCAGAATGAGGGTAAAGCATACCTCTGTCTCTCACAAAGGTCAGATATATATTGCCCCGATCAACTGGATGCTTATGGTCTGTACAATCGCTCTCGTTGCCGGATTCCGTTCTTCAAGCAAACTGGCAGCCGCATACGGAGTGGCGGTAACCACCACCATGGTGATCACTTCATGCATGTTCTATCTCGTGGCGAGACATAAATGGGGCTGGAGCAGATTTATAGCCGGGATGTTGACTGGTCTGTTTCTGATTGTCGATATTTCTTTTTTTATGGCGAATATAACAAAAATTTTTCACGGAGCATGGTTCCCACTTTTCATAGGCGGAGTTTTTTTCATTTGCATGATCACATGGGGGAGGGGGCGAAAACTTCTTGGGGATGAACTGAAAAAAAATACCAGCTCATTTGCCGATTTCAAACGGGGAATAGATGAAAATCCCCCTCAGAGAATCAACGGGCAGGCAATTTATCTCACTGGAAATCCAACTATTGTTCCTATTACCCTTACGCATAACCTTAAACATAATAAAGTTCTTCACTCCGATATAATTCTGCTCCATGTGCAGACTGAAGAGGTGCCCCGGGTGCCGAATGCCGAAAAGGTTGAAGTTGAAAAACTGGGGAGCGGCTTCTACAATGTTGTCGCACATTATGGATTTATGGAAACACCGGTCATCCGGAATATCCTTGTCCTTGCGAAAGAAAAGGGGATTGATTTTAAAACTGAAAATGCCAGTTTTTTCATGGGAAGGGAGCATCTCATTGCCGCGGAAAAGGGAAAAATTTTCAGATGGCAGGCGGTGTTGTTCATTCTGATGTCAAAAAACGCGCTCGATGCTGCTATGTACTTTGATATCCCCACTGAACAGACCATTGAAGTTGGAATTCAGTTTAATGTCTGATTATCATCGGGATGCCGTACCCGTCCCCGGTTTTTTTGGCGAATTAGCTGCCGTTGAATTATCATGACGAAAGTACTGCGCTGTATTGATGCGGCGATCGCGTTTTTAAGCCGGCAGATGTATAATTCACCCGCCGCTGAAAAATCTTGTTTTCACTTCATATCGCAGTCAGACCTCTTTGATGAGATCATTCATCATTACGGAATTTTCTTTTATCAGATCGGTGAAATGAAGAATCCTCTTTTCCGCGATCGATACCTCCTGGGCTATTTCGGCAAAACGTTCTATGGCGATCAAAGTCGTGCTCAGCGATTTACTCTGGCGGCCGGAGGCCTCCTCGATGTTTTTCGCAAGGTCTTCCATGAGTTTGGCCTGCGAAACGATCTGGTTGATGCCGCTGTCCTGGCTCTTGATGAGACCTTTCACCTCCTCCGTCCTCAAAGATATTTCATTGATCATTCCGAAGGTGAGCTCAAGCTGATTTTTGGTATTGCTCATCAGATCGGTGCCGTCGGTGATGTCGGCAATAATGGATGAGACCTGGCCCGATATGAGCTTCGCATTATCCGCCGTCGCGGATGCCAGCTTGCCGATTTCATCGGCAACCACCGCGAAGCCACGTCCGTGCTCCCCGGCCCGCGCCGCTTCGATGGCGGCGTTGAGCGAGAGGAGATTGATGCGGTCGGTTATGTCATTGATGATATCCATGAACTCTTCAATCGAAGTGCCGCCCTCGTTGATGACCCTCATTTTCTCTATCATCTTTTTCAGCGCCAGCTCGGATTCATTGTTCGATTTTGAAATCATGAGAATCCCTTCCGCCGCGGCAATGATGTCTCTGGTGATGGACTCCTGCGATTTTTGAAGATTGCGCGAGAATTCACGTGTTTTTTCGCCTTCGTCTCGCTGGTTCAGGATCGAACGGTAGAGTCCCTCATAGGAATTTTTGATTTCTTGAAAACTCGACGACATTTGAGCGCTTGTCTCCGACTGCTCGCTGGATAATTGTGAGAAATTTTCGCCTATGCTGTAGAGATCATTGCTGACCTTTAGAAGCGTGTTCGATATGTCCCTCACGGTGGTCACCACTTTTTCGAGATAGACCGAGCGCTCCTTGGCGATTGTTTCGTTCTTTTTAAGATTCGTATTGAGGTCGAGCACCTCTCTTCTCATGACATTGATGTTCTGCGCGAGAGCGCCTGACAGGAGTATCACCGTCGCTGAGGAGCCGATCTGTATGCTCCAATTCGCGATGAAACTTGAAGGAATCACGCCGAATGTCTTCAGCGTGTAGAAAACGATCCCGAAGAGCATGGTGAGCCAGCTTAAAAGAAAGAATCGCGCGTCACGCGATCCCCTTGTCGTGAGGATTATCGCCAGGATGATCATGGTCGATGATCCCAGCAGTGCTAAAAACGTAGCCCCCTTGATGCCGATATTGTAGGGAGCGGCAAGGGAAGCAATCGCCCAGAGCGATCCGGGAACAATCATCATCCCTATCGCCACCTTGTCGGCTACAGGATGCATCTTTTTCGTCCGCATGAAGGTACGGACGATGGTTCCGCATGAAACTATCACAAGTGAAATGAACAGCGGAAGACATTTATTGCCCCACCAGACCTGGCCGGGCCACAGGTATTGAAACGAAAACCCGTTGAGTGTGAACTGGAAGAGACCCCAGCATGTAACAAAGAGAACGTAATAAAGATAATTTCTGTTTCTCGTGATAAACCATATCAGCAGGTTGTATATCACCATGACCAGCATGATGCCGTAATAAATCCAAAACATCGGAAGGTCGTTTCTCATTTTTTCAAGATAGCCTTCGAATGAAAGGAGATTAAGTGAAAAGTTGATGGAGCTCGTTGACTGTACCCGAAGATATAACGTGTTCATTCCTTCCCTGAGGGCAGCCTTGAACATGATATTCCGGTCCTTGACTTCGCGCTCATCAAAAGGAAGTCCGTCCCCTGATTTTTTCTGACTATATCCGCCGTTTGCATCGGGTATATAACAATCGACGCGGTCCAGCATGGGATAATTTATCTCGATATACGAATCGAATGGAGCCGGACCGGTGTTATTGATCTCGATTTTAAGCCAGTACACCGATTGGGTGAAGCCGAAATTTACGGATTCAGTGACGATCTTCTGCCAGTTGCCGCTGCTGATCGCTTTGTCCAGCGTCAATGTCCCCTCTGGGTCTTCAAGAAACCGGCTGCTGCGGCAGAGATTATGCTCTTTTGTCGTCGAGTTGACGGCAAGAGGTTGGGATGACAGAGGAACCAGGGGAACCATGACAAGAGCCACGAGCATGATAATGCGCGGCACGAAAAAACGGCATCTGCCAGCATGACAGTTATTAAGGGAAAATCCAAATATTGGAAAAAGGAATGATACGCATTTGGATGCGCGGAAAACAGCTTTTGTCATCGTTTTCTCCAGTTATTGGAATAATAGAGGGCTCCCGCATTTCCAATACTATTACAGAGCCAGTTTTTCAGGCAAGCATTAAATTGTCCAAAAGCGGCAGAGTTGCTATATGCCGCACAATCCCGAAAAATTCATTCGATACCATGGATCCGTATAAAGATTTACAGATAGAAATATCCGACACGCGTGGATGCGTGTGTACAGGATTTTGCACCGGAATTGCCATTTGATGCGGCATCTCTACGCATTTAAAACTTGACCGGCTTCTGATTCGGTATTAACCTTTTTCCGGGAATCGTTTTATGGAATTCAAAAAATAATGACATCAGGGGATAGTCAAGAATGAGAGAGAACACCAAAACTATTTTTGAAAAGCTCACATACCAGCTGCAGCAGTTTCTGCACCAGGAGGCGGCCGGAGGCATTCTGCTGATCTTTTGCACATTGGCGGCGATGATCCTGACCAACTCGTTTCTTGCTGACCATTACAGTCATTTCTGGCACACATATATTTCCGTCACCGCCGGGGAATTCACCCTGAGCTACACCGTTCATCACTGGATAAATGACGGGCTGATGGTTGTTTTTTTCTTTGTCGTCGGTCTTGAGATCAAACGTGAATTGATTTCGGGCGAGCTCTCCTCCGCGAAAAAGGCCGCCCTTCCGATTGCCGCCGCACTGGGCGGCATGATTCTTCCCGCAGCGATATATTTCAGCATCAACTCGGGATCTGAAGGTTCATCCGGGTGGGGTATACCGATGGCTACCGATATCGCCTTTGTCGTGGGCATTCTTGCAATTCTCGGCAGGAGGGTCCCGCTTTCGTTAAAAATATTCATTCTCGCGCTTGCCATAGTTGACGACATCGGCGCGGTGCTGGTCATTGCCCTTTTCTACACTGCGGAAATCTCGCTGAACAGCCTGATGGTCGCCGGTGTGATAATTCTTGTATTATTATCAATGAACAGAGCAGGCGTGCGGAGCCTTCTGCTTTACTCTCTTGCCGGGATTATCTTATGGCTCGCTTTTCTTAAATCGGGAGTCCATGCGACCGTGGCCGGGGTTATACTCGCGTTTACCATTCCCGCTTCCTCCAAAATAGATACAGAGTCTTTTTCCGGCGCGGCCAGATCTCTGTTAAATGAATTTGATGAAACGGGCAGCCACGCCAAGAACGTACTAAACAACGGTGAGAGATTGTCGATCATCAGTCAGATTGAGAATAGCTGCGAAAAAATTCAGGCACCCCTGCAGAAGTTTGAGCATATACTTCACCCCTGGGTCTCATTCTTCATTATGCCAATTTTCGCTCTCGCAAATGCCGGCGTGGCAATCGAAAGCGGATTCCATACCGAGATAGCAAGCCCTGTAAGTATCGGGATAATTGCCGGATTGTTTTTCGGCAAACAAATTGGTAT
The DNA here is from genome assembly GCA_041737965.1 of Spirochaetota bacterium. GTDB lineage: Bacteria > Spirochaetota > UBA4802 > UBA4802 > UBA5550 > JAFGJK01. Next base: position 280,899 of record JBGSQT010000005.1, read on the forward strand.
TTTCTCCTTTTCATATCTGGCGATAAAATCGGGGCTGGCCGAGAAGCCGGAAGGGGTAAGCTGGCTTAAAATTTACGGTGCGTCGATACTTGGAGGTATTGGTTTCACGATGTCCCTGTTTATCGCAAATCTTGCGTTTACCTCCGATGAACTACTGAGCCTTGCTAAAATCGGGGTTATCACCGGCTCGCTTGTTTCCGGAATCACCGGATTCGCAGTGTTGAAATATGCCAGGAAATGAATATCCGCCCGTATGTTCGGTGGCTGATGATAAAACAGCGCGGATGCATCTACCGGTATGAATTACTTCGGATAAAAAAATCAATGGTGTTCTGTAAAGACCTTGTTGCACGCTATTCTTGCAGATGAATTTTGCGGATTGCCTCAATGAGACAGGTCAAAATTGAATTCGCATAATTATATGAATACACACGGGTAAAAAAATGGCCCATACAACAAACCGCTCATTTTATGACAGTCTTGTTTCCCGTTTAAATCAGGTTCCTCAGGGTGCTCCCGTCTCGGAATCGCTTTATAAAATATTGAAAATATTATTTTCTGAAAAAGAGGCTGAGCTGGTCTCGCTTTTGCCTATAAGGCCTTTTAGCGCAGAAAAGGCGGCAAAAATCTGGAAAAAGGGCGTTTCTGAATCCAAAATCATTCTGGAAACGCTCGCATCAAAGGGCATGCTTCTCGACAATGAGTTTAAAGGGGAACAGGTATTTATTCTGCCGCCCACGATGGCCGGGTTCTTTGAATTTTCTATGATGCGAATTCGAAATGATTATGACCAGAAGGCTCTTGGTGAGCTTTTTCATCAGTATCTGAATACAGAAGAAGATTTTACCCGCGAACTTTTTACCGGAAGTGAGACAAATCTGGGCCGTGTGTTTGTTAATGAAGAAACAATCCCTCGGGGCGATTTTATTGAAGTGCTGGACTATGAAAAATCTTCTGAAATAATTAGGACTTCGCCGCAAATCGGGCTGGGAGTATGCTATTGCCGCCATAAAATGCAGCATCTTGGCAAGAATTGCGATGCCCCCATGGAGATATGCTTTACCTTCAATAATTCCGCTCAATCCCTTATCAAACATGGAATCGCCCGCGAGATTGATAAATCTGAAGCATTGGACCTGCTGCAGGCGGCTGATGAATATAATCTGGTTCAGTTCGGTGATAATGTACGAAATCAGGTGAATTTTATCTGCAATTGCTGCGGGTGCTGCTGCGAGGCCATGCTCGCAGCCAAGAGATTTGCCTTTACCAGAACAGTGCAGACATCGAATTATATTGCTTCCATCAATGAGGAAGGGTGTACCGGTTGCGGAAAATGTGTCGAAGTCTGTCCTGTCGAATCGCTCTCGCTGGTTTCAGCCGGGAATCCCCGCAGCAAAAGGAAAAAAAAGGCCCAGATCAATGAGGATATTTGTCTCGGCTGCGGGGTCTGTGTGCGGGTTTGCAAAGAAGAATTACTGCACATGAACAAAAGAAAGGAACGAGTAATAACTCCGATGAATTCAGCTCATCGAACAGTGCTGATGGCGATTGAGAAAGGCATGCTTCAGAATCTTATTGCCGACACTCAGGCCTTGTACAGTCACAGAGTCATGGCGCTTATTCTGGGGGTAATTCTTAAGCTGCCGCCAGTGAAACAGATAATGGCTTCAAAGCAGATGAAATCAAGATATCTTGAATACATTCTAACACGAATGGAAATATGATATTTTGGAATGTGTCCCGCAGGCCGCGGATGTTGCAGCCCTGCGGCCGAATCTCCTTGATGTACGCGGATCGTTCATCGCAGCAGGGCATCATTGCGCGGCCGTCACAGGTGAAGATATGCCGCTTCGGGACTTTATCTGTTCCGGATAACGCATCAGGTTTCCATTAAGGATGAATTGAATTTCCATACTCCCTTCAGAATCGACCGGGGTGCAGCTCTTCCCTCTGATGTTCACTAAATTGAAATTTCCCTGCTTAAACGAATTGCCTGTCAAGCGTTAGGAACTCGGTCCATCTGCTGCAGAAAGCCGGTAAAATGCATGTACGCATTTACCGTTCATGGGCGAAAAGGGATTTGTGTTTTGCCCTTATAAAAATAATTGCCTAAAACAATAGAGAAATTTGAATTATCACTAAATTAACGATACATTAAAAATAAGAAATAATTTCAGGAAGGTAATTATGCAATTATATACTGCACTTAATAATGATGAGCATACCATAACATTGGAGCAATTCGGTGAAATTCTTAATGCCGGCGATTTTATCATTCGTAAATTTATCGTTGGAAAACACTCCCTTCTTGACGGAGTCTTGCTTAAAAACAGCAATATCCCGGTAAATATTTTAATCGGGCCGCTTGTCAGGGAAAAAGAAATAATTTTGGCCGATGGGAACACCATTCTTCGCAATAATGATATTCTTGTTCTTGTCGGAAAAAAAGATGATATTGAAATATTTAAAAACCAATTGAAAGAAATTACTGTTTTTAAAAGGGCGAAAAATTTTATTAACAAACTGTTCAGAAAGAAATCGTTGAAGTAGTTTTTGAAACAACTGCATTTTAAGTTGATTATTGTGATTGAGTTAAATCAAGAGGAGGTCTTCTGCAATGAGACAGATCGATAAAACCAGAGAACAACTTGCAAAGCAGGCAGCCGGGTTTCTGTCGGGAAAGCCTATATGGATTTGGTGGATAACATACACGGTTATAGTCGGTATTTTATTCGGCTTATTTTATTTCGCGTGGACCCTGCTCACTGAAAAATGGTGGGCAATTGCTGTAATTATTCCCATCGTGGGCATAGTATGGGGAACTGTTTTATACTTCAACCAGAAACATCCGTCTGCCGCTTCTCCTTCCGTTGAATAAGAATCGGGAGTTATTAACAAACAGGGTAATCTGAGGAGAACCATACATGCTTATTTTATATGGGTACACCCGCGTATCTCGGAAAGCTGATGACATTATGGATTGAATCGGTGTTTTTTCATTCATCGCTTCGCTGAAAATCACCCTGTTCCCCGCTTTGAAATTTAATAGATTTTTATATCAATTATTCAGCTATTCTCTCAGGATGATTCATGTGTCATATGTGCTTTACATCCGTCATGTGGTGATGTAGTATCCATGACAATTTTCAAAATTTATTTTGTCGAAGCGCCTGCCGTGATATGTTCGATGAAATAATGAAGTTGAATGAGGAAAAACGCCAGGAACAAGCTTTCAATCCCGAAAGGACGCCGGCATTGAAATCATCCATAAATGAGAACGTCATGTTACTTGCAAGCGCGTCACTCGAGAGGATGAACGGTTCGACGACCAATATCATACACCGTTCAGGCGTCACCGGGCATACGGAAACCGGTGGAATTGATAGTGGGTGTCTTCCGGTGCCCCTTTTCTTGTTCTATTGTGACAATGTATAATGGTAAAGGCGGGGAATTGAATCCCCGCCTGCATCAGTGTTATCCGCCGATCTCCTCGAGCTCCTTGGCCGTCAGGTTTTCTTTTGTCGCCAGGATTTTCAGCACTTCCTTCTCGTTGTACTTCAGAAAGAGAAAAAAACCGGCTGCGCAGAAACCAAAGGCGACCACGCCGGTGAGCCGTACGCCGATGTCATTGCCGGGGCTTTTTCCCAGAAGGAGCATCGACGGGAAGATGAGAGCCCCGAGCATCTGCCCCACTTTGGACATGAAGGTGCGCGCCCCGAAGAATATGCCGGCCTTGAAATTCCCGGTCCGGATGCCGTCGGCCTCGGCGATGTCGGCGATGATTGCGTTGGGAAGGATGCCGAAAATCGCCAGCGGCATTGAGGCCAGGACCATCAGAAGATAAGCCTGGACTATCGGCTCCATCGGCCATCGCCCCAGTGGGAAGACGATCACGAAGACCGCGGCGTAAAGGACGAATGCGATGATGAGGAGCTTTTTCTTGCCAAGCTTCTGGGCGATGAGGTTCACCGGCACGTAGAAAAGGAAACTGAGCGCGAAGAGCACCAGCATAAGCTGAGAATAGACTGATTTATCCAGTCCCAGCAGTATCGTCACGTAGTAGACCAGGCCGGTCGTGATGAAGGTGAGAGCCGACCAGTAGGTGAGGTCGGACAGGGTGAAGAAGAGAAAGTTCCTGTTGCGGAAGGCAGACATCACCGCCTGGAAAGTTCCCTCCGTGGAAATGTTGGGCTCGCAGTAGCGACGCTCGTCTATGAATATCACCGGCAGGTACATGAGCACCGCGGCGATGCCGGCAAAAATGGCCACGGTGAGCTGGAAGGCCGGCACCGCCGCCATGGTGGCCTCGAAATGGGACTGCAATGCCGGCGCCTGTGAACCGGTGGCGAAGCCAAGGGCCCAGGTGATGGAGATGAGCGTGCTCAGGAAGAGGCGCTCCTTCGGGTTGTGGCCCAGTTCACTCATCCAGGCAAAAAAGGGCGTCACGTACATTGTCATGAACCAGTAGAAGAGCGTGACCACGACAAAAAGCCATACCGTGTTGAGCACGCTTTCCCCGGCCACCGGGGGTACGAATGCCAGTACTCCGAGGAAGGCGAAGGGGAGGGCGCCGATGGCGAGGAACTTTCGCCTGCGTCCGAAGGGGGACGTGCTCCGGTCAGTGAGGCCCGCAATCCAGGGATCGGTGAAAGCGTCCCAAATCCTCCCGAAGGCGAAAATCAGGCCGATCACCGTGAGGAACCCCAGGATGTATCCCTGGTGAATGAAGGACGGGAATATGGCGCGGGAGCCGCTTTCCGGGGGGAGATAAAAATAGACCAGCAGGTTTCCCACGCTGAACGATCCGAGGGACCAGCCGAACTGTCCCAGGGCGTACATTACTTTTTTCCATAGAGGAAGAGCTTCGGCCTTGAATTGTGACATGACGGACCTCCAACAGTAGTATACATGTGTCCTGCGATCGGCGGACCGCGGAACGGTTCATTTACAAGGGCGGGAACCTCGACGGCATGCGCGTGGTGCCGAGATTTTACTCTGATGAGCGCCTCCAATCAGCGCCAAACTATAGCATGATTAAAACGATTATGTCAACAATGAAAAATCTTATCTTTTTGAATATTTTCCGGCGTTATTGCTTTCAGCGCCGTCTCCATAAATATTGGGATTCCCTATGCAGTCGGATTTCTTCAGGTCGCAATCATTATCATGGAGTACTTCTTTTCCGCCGCAATGCCGCGGCGACGAGAAACAACACCGCCGCGACGCACAGCCAGGCATACAGGTCGCCGATAATCGAATAGACGGTCCTTACTCCACGCACGGGAACATCGACCACCATCAGCCTGTCGGCGCTTGAGGCGTTGTCGAGGTAACCAAGAACCCTTCCATATGGGTCTGTCGCGATCGATGCTCCGTCCGAGCCCGCTGACCGGACCAGGGAGAACCCGTTTTCAATCGCCCGGAACACCGCCATCCGGGAATGGAATGGGACCAGGCCCCTCCAGTCGAATGAAGGAACCAGCATGATATCGGCGCCCGCCCTGCCGGCCTGCCGGACCAGGAACGGGAAATCCATGTCAAAGCAAATGGTCATCGCCAGGCGCGCGATGCCGGTATCGGCGAGGGCGATCTCCCGCCTGCTGTTCGTGCTGGTTTCCCAGGGAGCCGTAAAAGTTTTGACGTATTCAGAGATGATTTCACCGCCTGGGCCGATAAGGTACGCCATGTTCATCAGCCTGAACCTCCCCTCCCTCGCCGTCGCGATACCCATTGGCAGCGTGCAGTAGATGCCCCTGGCCTTCACCCTCCCGGCGGCGTGAGCGAGGACCGCCGGCGCGTCCCGTTCCCTGACGATCAGCGCGTATTCCTGCCATACGGCGATCCGCACGCCGCTCCGCGGAACGCCGTCCAGGAAAGAGTCGAATGCCCGCATGTTCGCCGCGGCATCAGGCGCGGTTCCGTGGCGGAGGGCGCCGGCGAAAACCGGCCGGAGGTCATACGAAAGTGAGGAGACGGCGATCCGCACGGTGCCGCCTCCGAACGCATTCCTCACGCGGAGGCCGCCGTAGACAAGGACGGAGACAAGCACAATGGCGTATAACGCGAGGGAAGGCGCTGCGTTTTCGCGGGACTCGCGGCACTCCCAGGCGAGATTGATTACGGACGCCCCCCAGGTGACGATGAACGCCAGCCCCCAGATACCGGTGATCGACACGATCTGCATGAGCGGGAGGCTGCCGTACTGGGTGTAGGCGATGAGCCCGAAGGTGGAAAACGGACTCACGAGCGAGTTCAGGTACTCGACGGCCACGAAGGCGGCCGGGAAGGCAAGCGTGCCGGCAAGACCGTTCAATCGGCCATGCAGCCATCGGTCAATGATAAATGGCGGGAGATACAGCACAAGGCCGTAGAGGCAGCCCAGCCCCGCCCTCGCGGCCGGCGGTATGTTCGCGTTGGAGAGCGGCCCGTAGAGCGAAATTGCCTGGGCGATACAGATGCCCGCGAGCGCCGCGGCCCACTCAAGCTTTGAGTCCGCGTCGCGGATATACCGTATTAAGAAAACCGGTCCAAGCCACGCCGCGGCGGGGACTGCGTTCCCATTTGCGAAAGCGACGAAGAAAAGCGCGGCGATCAGGATCAAAAAGAGATGAAGCCTGTGATTTCGTTTGAATTCCATGATTGATCTCCGTGTCTTATGCCGATGCCGTTATTTCTGTCCCGTTGCGCCCGGGATGGAACGGATGATGATCCTCGCCGTTATCGCCCTCAGCCTGATGTGCTTTTTGATTCTAATGCCGCTTCCAGCCTTTTCCGGGTTATCACGCCGCCGTGGCCCGGGAAAAATTCATCCGCGCCCGAGTCAATGAGCTTTTTCCATGAACCCAGAAGAGCTCCTACATCATCAGCAAACGGCGGAAAAATATTCCCGGCAAATGGAAAATTCGCCATACAGTCGCCGACAAAGGCCCGACCGTCATTCAATATAACGGAAATCGAACCGGCAGTATGACCGGGCGTTTGAACTATTCTGCCGTCAATTCCCCATTGCGAGAGGCTGATATCCTCGTTTATTATTATATCGACTTCTGATTTCTCAAAAGCAAACATTCCGGTAAAATATCTGCTGCCCGCTGAAGCCAGAAGGCCGGTCACCGGATTTGTACCGGCAGGGAGTACCACTTTGCCGTGTTGTATGAGTTCAGCCTCCAGGGATGACGCGGCTGTTTCAGCGCCGGTTAATTTTTTAATTTCAGCGAGTGATCCGACATGGTCAAAATGAGCGTGGGTTATTATAATTAATGAGATGTCGGGCGGATCTATTGAGGCGCGGAAAAGTTTGCGGTTAAAATCGCCCCCCCTGTTTTTTCTTCCCGCGTCAATAAGCAGATAACCGCTGTTTCCCCGTATCAGGTAACAGTTCGTGAAATCAAGATTTAATTTTGTGACACTATGGTTCATATTTCCAATAAGCAGATATTATGCAGGCGGTCTTGAAGAATTCAAGGCATTTTTTCGTGAATGACCACCCTGCAATTAATGATAACTCATGGAGGAGATGAATTCCGCGGGATTGCGCCGCCAGCCGCCGTACTCTGCATTCTGAAAATCCAGGTATCTTTCCATTCTAAATTGATATGGCAAGAAAATTGTTTGCTATTTATTCAGTATGGGATGTATAGTTACTCGTGCGTACGACATGCGTGCGGGCACAGAGAAAACGTCCCATGATAAAGCGAATAATTGGTGATCCCTCAGAATTTCCCATCGAGCACCGTATTCTTAACGGGGCCTTTGTCGTTTCGTCGCTTCTTGTGATTGCCATCATGGTCAACAACCTCGTATTGGGGCTCAATCCGGTCCTGAATCTTATCATTGGGTGCGCGTGCGCGCTCTTTTTGTTTCTATTGTATCTTTCCCGCGTCAGGAAGATGTATTCCATCCCTCTATGGGCGCTCGCCCTCTTCTTCATCGGCGCCCTCCCATTCTCCTGGTTTCTTAACTCGGGCCTTTTCGGCTCAACAATCTATATCTGCTTCGTGATGCTGGCCGTGATCCTGGTCATTGCGCGGGGGAGGATGAGGCTGCTCTTCGCCGGCATATTCATCATGGAGATTCTCGCGCTGATCATGCTGGAGTACTGGCGGCCGGACCTGGTGGTGCACTATGAGAACAGGGAGATGCAGTTTATCGACATCATCATAAATCTGGCGGCGTCGCTTGTCATGATGATGGTCCTCATTATCATCGTGATGAAGAACTACGAGGAGGAGAAAAAAAAGGCGGAGGAATCGAGCAGGCTGAAATCGTATTTTCTCGCCAACATATCCCATGAAATCCGCACACCCATGAACAGCATCCTCGGATTTTCCGAGCTTCTGCTGGATGAAGAGCTTACCGACAGGGACAGGAAACACCATGTCGACATCATACGCCGCAGCGGCGGCCAGCTTCTGAACCTCATCGACGATCTGATCGATGTCTCACGCATCGAGGCCGGCGAGTTGAAGATCAGGGAGAAGACCTTCAATCTGGACGCGATGATGGGCGAGCTTTACGATATTTTCGCCATGCAGATGCAGAAAACCGGCCATACGGCGTCTCTCGTCCGCGACCGACCCCCGGCGGGGGAGGCGGGCACGGTAGTCTCGGACGAGAACAGGCTGAGGCAGGTGCTCATGAACCTGATCGGGAACGCGGTGAAGTACACCGAAAAGGGGACGATACGCTTCGGCTACGAGCGCGTGGACGAGGGGCGGGTTCGTTTTTTCATTTCAGATAACGGTGTCGGCATCGACCCGGAGAACCTGCCGCGCATATTCGACCAGTTCATGCAGGTCGACGGGACCATGTCGCGGCGTTACGGAGGCGCCGGCCTCGGCCTCTCCATATCGAAAAAACTCGTCGAGCTTATGGGCGGGCGGATCGAGGCGCAATCCGAACCGGGAAAGGGCAGCAGGTTCGTTTTCGATATCCCATGCCGCAGCGTTTCCGGCGACACGGTCACGGCGCCGGAACCCGCGAAGAAGAAGGAAAAAAACGGCTCATGGAAGGGGCGCACGGTCCTGATCGTCGAAGACAACGACGACAGTTTCCGCCTTCTGGAGCGCATCCTCACCAAGCACGGCATCACCGTCATGAGGGCCGGAAACGGGCGCGACGCGGTTGACCTGTGCGCGGCGCGGACGGACATCAACCTGGTTTTGATGGACATCCAGCTGCCCGGCATGAGCGGCTACGACGCGGCCCGCAGGATACGGGCGTACCGGAGCGATCTCCCCATCGTGGCGCAGTCGGGCAACGCCTTCGACTCGGACCGGGAGGCGAGCATCCAGGCGGGGTGCAACGAGTTCATCGCGAAGCCCATCATTATAGGCGATCTGCTGAAGGTGCTGGAACGTTATCTGTGAGGGGGGGATGCCCCGGTTTCCATGAAACATGGCTTGACGCCGCCGATTTCGACAGTCCCGAGGGCAACGCCGACACTTTGAGAGACACGCTCTTCTATCCGACGAAAAAAACAATCGCCGGAAACGCGTCTCCCGAGCCCCTGCCGCTGGAGGGCTCCCTCGCCGCCGGAGACAGCGGGAGCGGCATCTGGGCCGAGCTGGACGGCCGCTATTATCTCATCGGGATTGCATCCTTCCGAATGTACTCCTGCTACGGGGCGCAGGCCTATTACGTGAATTTGGGCAATCCCGAGGTCGCCGCGTGGATTCTTTCAGTGTGCCCCGAGGCGGAAATCGCCGGAATTTTATTCTTGCAAAATCATGAATATATGTGTATAAAAAGGCACACGCGGGCGGGGTCATGTGACCCCGCCCGCGTGTGCCCGTACCGGTGTAAAAGGAGGTCTCCATGAAAAAAGGATTTCTTGGCATCATCATACTCGCGTCATGCGTCATGTCGGCATTGATTTTCCATGAAGAGGCCACGCAGGCCCAGGGTACGAAAGGGAAAAAGAAGCTCTACATATCGTCGGTAAAGGCCGAAGGGGCGCCGGCGCCGATGGCCGCCCGGGTGCGGGACGGGGTGAAGCTGGCCATTTTCGAGGGGTGGGGCGACGCCTATCAGATACTGGACGACGACGCGGTGAAGGTGATGTACAAGCAGGCCGAGGCGATCATGTCGTCTGGATGCAGCGACACGATCTGCGTCACCCAGATCGCGGAGGGGATCAACGCGGACGAGATCATCTACGGGAGCGTGAGCTTGGAGGGGGGGAAACTGAAACTGTCGCTCACCAATTTGGAGCGGAACAAGGAGACCCTGGAGCTGGGGACCAAGTCGATCGCGAGCGTGACCTGCAATGAAAGCGAGCTGGACCACTACGCCGGTGAGATGGGCCGTAAGCTGATGAACAAGGGCTACCTGGTCAAGAAGGCCTCATTGGCGCCCGAGGGGAAGATATCCCTGAACGCCATAGAGACAGAGAAGATCGCGGAGATCAAGGGGGTCAAGGGGATCGAGGGCCTGGGGATCGCGGTGCTCAAGTTCACCACGCCGGACGAAAGCATACAGAACATTCTTACCATATTGAAAAACTACGTGAAAGACGGGGATAAAGAATTCCAGGCGGGCCGGTACGGTGACGCCGTGGCGAAGTACAATTCCGTGTTCGACAGCATCAAGAACGACATACGAAAGGAAAGCAGGCAGAAGCTGGATGAATTTTCCGGCGAGGTGAAGAAGCGCGTCGAGGCGACCTACGCCATGAACTACAAGACCCGGGTGGACAAGGCGGACCCGCTCCTCAAGTCCGGCGACTATAAAGGGGCCAGGAGCAAGTTCAACGACATACTGGAGGACCTGGAAGTGAGCGTGCCCCAGGAATACGCCGCAGCGGTGGGATCGATCGGGAAAGGGCTCCGGGACCGGCTGGACGCCACCTGGGCTGCCCAGTTCAAGAAGGACATCGAGAAGGCCGACGCGCGGCTCCAGGGGAAGGAGAGCGCCGATGAGCCCTTTTTGAAAGACATGCTGGAACGGTACGGCGACATCGAGGGAGATTTTAAGGAAGTCCCGCAGAAGTCCTGGGGCGAGGGGATGGACGGCATCAGGAAGGCGGTGGCGGGCCGCAAGGACTCGGTCACCATAGCAGCCATGGCCTTGTGGCACAAGAAGGGGGATACGCTCTACAAGGATTTCAAGTTCGACGAGGCCAAGGGCTGTTATGATAAGGCCCTTGCCTGGTCGGAGAAGATACTGGATGGCACCAAGCGCGGGGAATACGTCAAAGGCTCCGGCGACAAGCTGGAGGTGTGCTTCACCACGGGGAAGAACTTCATCACCAGCAAGGTGAAGTCCTTCGTGGACCGGGCCGAGGTGTACAACGTAGAGAAGAAGAAATCCGACGCAAAAAGCATGATGAAGGACGCCTACCGGCTTATGAACGGCCCCATGCACATTTTCGCCACGGTTGACGCGGTGAACGCCTATAACTCAATGGCCGAGGTGCTGGGCATGGACGCGCTCACCCAGGGTGACGAGCCGAAGCTCTTCGGCGCGATAAACGCGGAAAAGGCGCGCATCGAGGAACAGCAGAGGAAGCTTGCCGCGATAGAAGCGCAGGAAATGTTCAAAAAATTAGGCGGTAAATCGAAGATCACCGGCGGCATCGATTTTGTCTTCATCCCTGGCGGGAGCTTTATCATGGGAGGCGACGGCTTTACCCCGCACAAAGTCACGGTGAGCTCTTTCTGGATCTCCAAGTACGAGGTGACGCAGGACCAGTACCAGGCCATTATGGGAAAAAACCCGAGCAATTGGAAGGGCGGGAACCTGCCGGTGGAACAGGTGAGCTGGAACGACGCGAAGAGTTTCTGCCAGAGTTTCAGCGCGAAGTACGGCGGCACGGTCCGCCTCCCCACCGAGGCCGAGTGGGAATACGCCTGCCGGGCCGGCACAACAACAAAGTACTACTGGGGCGATTCAGTGGACGGCGCCTACTGCTGGTACGGCGGCAACGCGGGCAGTAAAACCCAGCCGGTGGGAGGGAAGCTCCCCAACGCCTGGGGCCTTTACGACATGTCCGGAAACGTGTATGAGTGGTGCGAGGATTGGTATGGCGACTACTCCTCCATGGACCAGTTTAATCCCATGGGACCGAGTAGCGGATCGTACCGCGTGCTGCGCGGCGGCTCGTGGGGCGTCAGCGGCGCCTACATCCGTTCCGCGTTCCGGGACGGCTACGACCCGGACGACGGGCTCATCTACCTCAGCGGTTTCCGGGTGGTGGTTTCCGGTGGAAATTAGCACTAATAGGGCACATGATATATTGTGTATCGTACTATAATGTGGATCACTGGACACCTGTCCCACTGGGCCACTGGAATTTTTCTTTTTTGCTTCTTTTTTCTTTTGATAAAAGAAAAAAGAAGGTATTAAATTTTTTTTTATGAGCGAGCTGTTACTCTATCAAAAGTCATACGACTTTTTAGTGTGGATGTTCAATAAGACCGACGGTTTTCCGAAGTCAAAACGGTTTTCCATAGGACAGAGAATTGAAAACCTGCTGCTTGATTATATGGTTCTCGTGTATCAGTTTCAATACTCAAAAAAAGGTGAAAAGTCCGTGTTCGCTCTTTCCGCGAAATTTGACGAAATAAAAATGATGGTTAAAATCTGTTACGATACAAAACTTTTAGGGCACGGCAGCTTCGCCTACGCGGTCGAGCGGTGCGACGAGATAGGGGCCATGATCGGAGGATTGATCAAGTCTTCTGATAAAAATAAAAAGTAGATTTTCCGGTTACGGCAGGCTCATCCGGGGAAGCGCCCGCGTGCTGCGCGGCGGCTCGTGGAACAACAACGACGACAACATCCGTTCCGCGTACCGGAACAACAACAACCCGGACAACAGGAACAACAACAACGGTTTCCGGGTGGTGGTTTCCGGTTTTCACGTTAATATCGCCTGCCGATGATGCGCGTTCAAGGATTCGCGTCCGCTTAAGGCGATACATTCCGGGTGCGCCTTTCCCGCAAGGGATAAATAGAAAGCGCCCCTGTCATGCTTTGGTAGCGAATTCGCGAAAAAGGGAGGCAGGGGATTTTTTTATTGTATGCTCCGTCACCGTCATTGCGAGCCACGCAGGGGCGAAGCAATCCTTCAGGTAAACAAAAGGATCGCGTCGCTTTGTCTCGCGATGACAGTATGAGGAGGATATGAAGGATCGCGTCGCTTTGGCTCGCGATGACAGTGATATGAAACAATGAATCGTGACGGAAACTTGTTTGAAAAAATAGTCTCGTATGAAAACCTTGTCGCCGCCGCGTACAATGCTTCAAAAGGGAAACGAGGCAGGGACAATATCATTAAATTCAATATATCTCTCATTGACACTATTTCCGAAATAAGAAAAGAGCTCATTGAAGGGACCTACCTGCCGGGCGCATACAGGGAATTTTACGTGTACGATTCGAAAAAAAGGAAGATCAGCGCCGCTCCATACAGGGACAGGGTGGTGCACCACGCAGTCTGTAACGTTATCATACCTGTTTTTGAGAAGACCTTTATCGACAATTCATTTGCGAACAGGAAAGGCAAAGGCACCCATCAGGCTGTCTCTTTGTGTGTTGAGTATCTGAGAAAATACAGGTTTTTTCTTAAATGCGATATCGTGAAATATTTCGCGTCGATTGACCATGACATGCTGAAATCGGTAATAAGAAAAAAGATAAAATGCAAAAAGACCCTCGATTTGATTGAATGTATTATCAATAGCTCAAACACGCAGGATGGCCCGGCATGGTATTTCCCGGGCGATGGTTTATTCGAGCCCCATACGCGCAGAAAAGGAATCCCCATTGGGAATCTCACCTCGCAGTATTTTGCCAATATATATTTGACGCCGCTCGATCACTTTATCGTCGAGAATCTGAAAATACGCGCCTACCTGCGGTATGTTGATGATTTTGTGCTGTTTCATGATGATAAAAAGTATCTGCAAGATTGCAATAAAGAGATTATATCATTTTTGGGATCTGTATCGGTTGAAAATTCATGAACAAAAAGCTCATGCGGTGAGTGCGCATCGCGGTATTACATTTCTTGGTTACCGGGTTTTTGATGACAGAATTCGATTGAAGAGAAGCAATATATCCCGGTTTGTCAGAAGGATGAAGAACTACAGAACACTGTTTATATCGAAGCGTATCGATTTGAGGAAAATCAGACAATCATTGATGAGCTGGATTGGATACGCCCAGTTTGCCGACAGTTACCTATTGAGGAAATTGATTTTCCGGAAAGTATTCTTTTTATAACTTTGGAGTTTGTTGATATATAGCAGGGTTCCGCCTTGTGAGGACGGAATGACCTTTTGGCTGTATTGGTGGAAATGTCGCACCCATGTCCCCCTGTGAAGGCGGGGATTCGAATCCTCGCCTTCAGGGGGGCATCCCCGCCTTCATCCGGGGGGATCCACCCACACCCATGATTTCCCCGGCGCCCCGTGCCGTTCCGGCTGCATCATGATATAATGCATAAGGTTCCGGAAATCCCGCCCGTCCCGGATGATATGATCATGGAATATCCTATATCGATCATTAAAGAGAAATTATTTGTTTACAAATGACGTCAAGATCGTTACTATTAACATGAAACAGGATTTAAAGAATTATCATAAGCGAGCTGCAATGGAAGGAACTCTGACGGAAAACACTTATACCGCCGTAATCGAAAAAACTGATAAATGGTATATTGCATATATCGAAGAAATCCCCGGGGCAAATGCCCAGGGAAAGACAATCGACGAGGCAAAAGAAAATTTAAAAGAAGCCGTTGAGCTTATAATCCTTTCAAACCGGGAGCTTTCGGAGAGGGAATTCCGCGGAAAGGATGTCATCCGAGAAAAGATCCGGGTCTCCCTGTAGTGAAGCGGAGGGAATTAATACGATTTATTGAAAAGAAGGGATGCCGTTTATTGAGAGAAGGGAGCCGCCATACCGTATATTTCAATCCTTCAAATAGAAAGACCTCCACCATCCCGCGACATAGAGAAATTGATGATCTTTTGGCTCGAAAAATAATCAAAGACCTTGGCGTTGAGTGAATTAATCACCTGCCTTCACAGGGGAATCCACACGCCCCATGTTTTCCCCCGCGTCCCGTGCCGGTTGCATCATGATATAATGCATAAGGTTCCGGAAATCCCGCCCGTCCCGGATGATGTGGTCATGAAATGATGATTGCCGCTTGAATCAAGGCATAACGGTTCGATGCCGTGGGCGATGTTGAATTCATACGCGGGGGCGCTTCATATTTTCGATTGACACGCAGTAACAATGATATAATTATATAAATCATGCAAATTCAATTAACCGATACTGCGGTGAAGCAATTTGAAAAAATCGCGAAAAGCGATAAAGCAAATGCCATTAAAATTAGGAATAAACTAAAAGAATACGCAGAAAATCCGAATGGCAATCATGATATTAAACAATTGAAAGGCAGATTACGGTATCTCATGCGTCTTCGTGTCGGTGATTACCGGATACTGTTTCAAGTGAAAAAACCCATGATTATCATCGCCAGTATAAAACATAGACAGGGAGCATACGATGATTAAAACCCAGATAATAAAAGAAAACAACAAGCCGAAAGCCGTTATCCTTGATTATAAAGAATATCTGAGATTGAAGCGGATGGCGGAGGATTATGAAGATTACAGGGACGCGGAGAAGGCGTTGAAATCCACCAAGAAGCTTCATAATCTTGAGGATGTTGAAAAAAAATTTGGATTGTAACTGATCATTCATTGCCGATCCACCCGCCCCCATGTTTTCCCCCGCGTCCCGTGCCGTTCCGGCTGTTTCATAATGTAATTCAGGTGGTTCCGGAAATCCCGCCCGTCCCGGATGATGTGGTCATGAAATGAAGATTGCCATCGAAACGGCGGATTCGAATTCCGGCCTTCGGGGGGGGGTGAAAGTGAGAATTTAAGCAGTGAAATATATCTTATTTCACCCCGCCGCACTTGATGAAGCCGCAGAGGCGATCATTCACCGTCATTGCGAGGAGCAACAGCGACGAAGCAATCCTTCAGGTAAAGGAAAGGATCGCGTCGCTTTGCTCGCGATGACAGTGTGAGGGGAATGCGGAAGGATCGCGTCGCCTTCGGCTCGCGATGACAGTGTTGTGTGACCGTCATTGCGAAGAGCAACAGCGACGAAGCAATCCTTCAGGTAAAGGAAAGGATCGCGTCGCTTTGCTCGCGATGACAGTGTGAGGGGAATGCGG
>JBGSQT010000006.1:0-4913 GCA_041737965.1 Spirochaetota bacterium
GCCGCTGCTTTCCAACATGTGTACCGCATCAACCTTAAACTGCCTGTCAAATCTCCTTCTTTCACTCATTGGTAACCTCGTTAAGCATAGTATCGTATTATACGCTTAACTTCGTGTCCCCTTTTTCGGGGCAGGGCCAGTTCGATGTGCCCGATGATAAGCGTTAAAGGCGTTCTGAATTCGTGCGTAACATTCTGGAAGAACTGGGTTTTGTACTTGTCGGTTTCCCTCAGCCTCTCGTTTACCGATTCTATCTCCCTCTTCGCCTCCTCGGCCTCCCTTGTGCGCTGCTGAAGATCCCTCGTCTTGCTCTCGACTTCCTCCATCAGATTATGGGAAAGGTAGTCGGCGGTCCGGTAGGCGTTGTTGAACCGGATGGAGAGGGTCGCGAACTGACAGAGGATAAGTCCCATGAACCCGAGATGAGAGTAGAATCCCGTTTTGACGATGTCAACCGAGTAGAGCAGGTCATTGATAACCGTTACGATGGAAACCACGATTCCCGCGAAAATCAAGACCGCCTGCGACCGGGAATTCTTCACCGCCATCACGGTGGCGTATAAGACCCAGACGAACAGGACAATAAGCGTGATCTCATAGGCGAAGATCAGTTTGGAGAACACGCGTACCGGCGTCAGGGTGATGAAGAGGGAGGCGATCACGCCGAGGACCTGGAAAACACGCAGCGGGACAATATGATATTCATCCGGAAAGAGCTTTGAAAAAAAGGTCGGGATAAATATCCATAGAAGGGTGATGGGAACGAAGGCGCATTTCCATTGAAGTTCGAACATCTGGAGGTCGGGAAACGTGGTGGCCAGCACTTTACTGTCGTAAATGACCCGGAGTATCGGAGCGATGCAAAAAAGGGCAAAGAAGAGGCTCCCCTTGTCAGCCTTGCGCAGAAGCCAGAGAAAAAGATGGTAACCGATCATCATCAAAAGGATCCCGAAAAGGATCGCGTTAAAGGTGTCGTCCTTCCTCTCTCTGAGCCTCAGATCCCGGGAGAAACCGAGGACCGGGGCATTGAAGGGACCCCCGAAAACATAATTGAAATTGGATATCCTCGCGGAAATCACGATTTCTTTTTTTCCGGAGGGAATGTCCAGAG
This sequence comes from Spirochaetota bacterium, assembly GCA_041737965.1. GTDB lineage: Bacteria > Spirochaetota > UBA4802 > UBA4802 > UBA5550 > JAFGJK01. Next base: position 1,112 of record JBGSQT010000006.1, read on the forward strand.
AGACGACGGTCTTTCTCATTTCGGGCGACTCAGACCGGAAATTTTTTCCGGGAATACCGTTGTTCGCAACCCTGCGGCCGTCCACGTAAAGCTCATAGGCGGAATAAAAAAAGGTGATATACAATCCGAGTTTCTCGGTCTGTTTGCTTTCTGTTCCGGGATCAAGTAGAACTTTCAGGCGGATCCATCCAAGGCCGTCCTTGGTTCCAGTGGTCTTGTTCCAGGACCCCGGCACTCTGAACAGCTCCCAGCTTGCATCGTCGATAGATTCTTTTGAGAACGCGGGATTGTCTTCGTTCCAGCGGAATTTCCAGTCTCCCTTCAGGGGGACCGATCCATTCTTCTGAAAGTCCCAGGAACGAAGGTCGATGACCCCGCCAGCCGCTTCAGGCCTTTCATCGTTTGCATAAACGTCCTTCCGCGAATACGCGGGTGACTGTACCGCAAACAAGGCGATGCAGATAACAGAAAGAAGCAGGGATGTTTTCTTTATATTATTCACCGGATCTTTTCTCTGCCCCCCGTATTTATATCCAACCGGCCATCAGTTTTAGATTGGGAGAAATTTCCAGATCATGGGGACTGACCGCGCTTGGATGACTTAAATAAATACCGGTACTGCGTCCGACGTTCCGTTTTCTGGATAATAAATCAACCGCTCCGAATATCGAAGCTTCCAGAGGATCGCATTCAACGGTATTAAAACGAGGATTACGGCTGAACCGGAAAAGCGGTCTTTCGCGATTCATTCCTGCAGGGAAATTTTTATTTTCAATGTCCAGAGCGTAATCACTGTTCTCCCCGGCTTCGAGGAAACAGCGGTCTACGAATTCCGAACACCCCATCCGGTCTTTCTCCAGGGGGAGCTTCTCTTCGATATAGGTGGCGATGTCGTCCATGAATATCCTCAGCTCTTCTGCGGACACCCTGTCAAGTATTCAAGCGTGGTCACCTTTGGAAATTTCAAGATCTCCGCTTTTATGAATTCTCATATCTCATTTTTCAGGCGGTCGTGCAAGTCCGTGTCCCGGGACTGGCAGCCCACGGAGTGAGCGACCTGTCCGTTTCCGATGTAAAATATCGCATGACTATATTTTCCGCCGTCAATAGCGGCGATAAAATCGGACATAAACCCCCTGCCTTTGCACAACAATACGTCCGCATAATTCAAATCATTTTCTTTCATGTATGCTGCTCTGCTTTTGACAATATACGTCTACTATCAAAAAAAACAATGTGGCCACAGTCTCCGGTGTAATGCTGTGGATTTTATTGCGCATGTCAAAGATGATTTCCCCTTCCCGGCGCTCGGGATTATGTCCTTCATAAGGGGTTTTCCAGAATCGAAAAATCACAATAAAGAGTATCCAGTGAGCGGATATATATATCATCGTGATGCGCGTATACATTCATAAAGTAGTCATCTCAGAAAATATTATTTATATCAACCACGATTTTCAACGAGGATTGGAATTTTTTATTGCATTTATACGCCATAAAAGAGGACGTTATTTTGCGCAGATTAATAAATTATCCAGGGGATTCGCAGTCTGCTCATGACGACAATAGTTCAATCCGGTAAAATCATGTCAAAGGTACCCAAAGCGAGAATTCTCGTCCTCTGCGCCCACCTGCGCTGGGACCGCGGCTGCCGGCCGGACCGCGACTTCCTTCAGCCTTCCGCGGGCCTCCACATCGCGGCCCGGATCGACCCCTCGAAATACGACATCACGCTCTATCACGAGATGGCCCACGGACCTTTCGATGTAAGCCGGGCCGGGGACTACGACCTCGTGTTTCTTTCGGGAATCCAGAAGGATTTCGACCGCCTCCGCCAGCTCTCCTTTTTCTTCCGGAAAGCGGGCGCCGTCGTGTGCGCGGGCGGAAGCGTCTGCACCCTGTTCCCGGAATTCGCGGCCCGGTTCTTCGACGCGACCTGCGTGGGAACCGTGGACTGCGTGCCCGAAATTTTAAGGGACTACGAAGGGGGAGGGGTAAAGACTCATTATTTCTCGTCCCCCGGTGTAATACCTGAATACCGCATCGATTACTCCCTGCTTGGTAAAAACAGAATCAGCGTCCTGTCCCATCTGGTGGAGACGTCTCGGGGCTGCAACTACGGGTGCGGGTTCTGCTCCCTCAATCAGGAAAAGGCGCATCATTCCACCCATTCGGTGGAATCTGTGATCGACAGCATCGAGAACGCATTTGCCACGGCCCCGATCATGAGCGTCAGGCGCTGGTTTTCCACCATGTTTTTTATCGACAACCATTTCGCCCACGACGCCGAGCACACCAGACGTATCTGCGCCTACCTGCGAAAGAAAAAACGGCTGAAGGGATGGTCCGCAATGGTCACGCGCGACGTGCTTTCAAACCGCGTACTTCTCGGCATCATGCGGGCTTCCCGCTGCCGTATGCTTTTCAGCGGGATCGAATCGCTTGACCGAAACTTCCTCACGCGTAACAGCAAGAAGCAGAATCTCTCAAAACCGTACCACCTTTTCGACGACATCGATCATGTTCACAGGCTTGGCATTTTGTTGATGTACGGATACCTTTTCGATCCACGCATCTCCACGATCGAAAGCATGAAGGACCAGATCCGGTTTCTTATGGAATCGGATGTCCTCATCTTTCCGAACTTCTTCAGCTATGTCAGCCCTCTGCTCGGTACGCGCATATTTAAAGAAAGCGCCCGTAGGCGCGAGCTTCTCCCGAACCTCAGGCTGCGCGACCTCGACGGCACGACCCTGGCCTACAACAACTCCCTTGAGGATCACGGGGCCATCACGGACTTCAGCCGCAAGCTCTTCTGCGACGTGGGCGAGATCGTGAACAGGCGCGACCTCGCGCGAAAAAGCGTGCGCTTTATCGCCAGGTACCGGATCAAGCACCCCGGGGTCTGGTACACCCTGTACCGCAACAATTTCCGGCCCTTCCACCAGGCCGCTTCCGCGGGGGAAAGCCGGCTCAGGAACTTCATCGGCGGAGAGGACATCCTCGATCCCCAATACGGAACGTATCCCGCGGATATCGGCGAGGCGGATTACGAAAGGTATTTTGCGCCGGTCACGGTCACGGATAAAAGAGGGAACCCTGCGAAGTGGATTACGGGTAAGCACGCGGAAAGAGTGCTCGCGAAATCGTAAAGAGCCTGTGAGCATTCAACTCAGAGCGCAATGAAGTTGATTCATGCATTTTCTTTTGTGCGCTGGAGCGCATCCGGCCTCGTGAACATCTGTTGTATATTCATAATGACCTCATGATTACGATAACCGCATCATATATGCATCGATAGATTCACGGCAATATTATTTGACATTTCATCCCGCCTATGTATACAATGAAACACAGATTCAGCCATCGTATCCTGAAAATTGGAGATCCCAATGAAATTATTAAAAGTTTCCCTTTTTTCGTTTTTCATCGCAGCGGCCATGGTTTCCTCACTCTTTGCCCAGGTCAACCCGGAGCCGGAAAAAAAGGGGATCGACACCTCAATAAAGATTTCCGGCGTGATTTATACGGAATACGCCTATTTCACGGGACTTCAGCCGGGGAGTACCTTTAATACCGTACCGGTCCAGCCGGACAATGACGGCATCAGCTCCAATAAAAACAGCACTTTCAGGATAAACAGGGTGTATCTGAACTTCAAAAAAGTGGACTTGCCCCGATTTTGCGGACACTGAGTTAAGCAATATTTTGAGCCAAACTCATTTGTAATTCATATTCCTCCGGACTCAGAAAATCAAGAGAAGAATGACTTCTTCGCCGGTTATAGAATACAGCAATATAT
>JBGSQT010000008.1:0-150594 GCA_041737965.1 Spirochaetota bacterium
GCGACGTGTTCCGCGCCTGCAGCGCCGCCGGGGTGCCGGTGGTGATAGCCCATGACGGCGGGGGGGGCGGCAGCGATGCGGCGGAATTTTTCGGCCGGCTCCCTTCATTTCCCCAGCGCGGGAACGGACTGGGGGAACGGATGCATGCCGCCTTTGCCGACTGCTTTGACCTCGGTTTCAGTTCGGCGGTGCTTGTGGGGAGCGACGTCCCGAACCTCGACGCCCGATCGGTGTCTCGGGCGCTCCGCCTTCTGGACCGCAGGGACATGGTCCTGGGCCCAAGCCGGGACGGGGGGTACTATCTCATTGGCTTCAGAAAGAGCGGCCTCATGGGAACGGTTTTTCAGGACATTCCCTGGAGCACCGGCGCGGTCATGAAGAGGACACGGGAGGCGGCGAGGCTTTCCTGCATCAGTATCGCCGCGGTCCGGCCTACGAGGGACATCGATGATCTGGATGGCCTGCGCCGCTTCATGAAAAAAAACGGCCGCCGGGACGATCTTGAAACCGTCAGATTTGTCAATGACCGTAATTATATACTGGACTCGGCCGGCGCTTCGTGATATAATTAAGAATGATTCCCGAAGCTGTTCAGAATACAGGAGGCATCCCATGATCCGGCACATATTCCCGCTTATACTGCTCGTCGCGATTTCAGACTGCCACGGCAGGGTGCCGACCCATATGGGGATGGTCAATGGCCGTTTCACTCCGTGCCCTGAGAGCCCGAACTGCGTTTCTTCGTTTGAGAAGGGAGACGTCCACGGCATCGATCCCATCCCCTTCAGGGGCGGGGAGGAGGAGGCGATGGAAAGGCTGGTGAAGACCGTTGAGCGCCATCCCAGGGCGAAGGTGATCACCCGCAAAGACGGATATATGCGCGCCGAGTACACGTCTCTGCTGTTTCGATTCGTCGATGATGTCGAGTTCTTTATCGACGGGAAGGCGGGGGTGATCCATCTGAAATCGGCCTCCAGGCTCGGGTACTCCGACATGGGAGTGAACAGAAAAAGGGCGGAGAGGATCCGCGAGGATTTCCTCAAAGGGGACAATGGCGGGCGATAACGGCACGGAACACCGCGACATCCTTGACGAAGTGGCGGCGTATCTGCGCGGATCCGGCTGGATTCAGGGGGAGGCGGCGGTGGAGTTTCTGGCCGCGGGGGAATACAACGAAAATTTCCTCGTAACCGGCTCTGAAGGGGTGCGGTATGTGTTCAGACTCAATCACGGCAGCCAGCTGGGACTTGAAAACCAGATCGGCTATGAGTTCTCCGTCCTTCAAGCGGTGCGGGGCTCCGGAGTGACGCCGGTGCCCTATTTCGTCGATCCGGCGCCCCGGGGCCTGTCCGGCGGCGCCATGCTGATGCAGTATCTTCCCGGGAGGCCCCTGGATTACTGCGCGGACTGGGCGGCGGCGGCTGATATTTTCGCCGCAATCCACGTCATACCGCCGCCGGTTGATCTGGTAACGCAGATAAATCCCATACTGTCAATCGCCGCCGAGAGCCTGGCGCTTCTCCAGCGGTTTCCGGACCATCCGATGAAGGACCGGCGCGCCAGGCTTTATGACTACTACCAGGAGATAGAGGCGCTGGGCATGGCGGAGGACGAACTTTTTTACGGCGAGAAACTCTGCATCGTGAACACCGAGGTGAACTCCCACAATTTCATTATCGGCGAGGAGAGGACGTCCCTTGTGGACTGGGAAAAGGCGGTGGTGTCGCTCCGCTATCAGGACCTGGGGCATTTTCTCGCCCCCACCACCACCCTCTGGAAGAGCGGGTACCGTTACGGGAACGACGAAAAACGGAGCTTCCTCCAGCGGTACAGCCGGCAACTGGGGGGAGGGCCGTCACTTGACGAACTCCAGTGGAAAACCCGCCTTCTGGAACGGACCGTGATCCTGCGGGGACTGTCGTGGTGCTTCATGGCCTATTACGAGTATACGGCCACCGAACGGCCGCTGAAGAGCGCCGAGACTTTCGGGAAAATCACGCGGTATCTTGAGGACATCGACTGGTTTATCACCGGGTCGCTGGAATGGTGACGGCCGGAAGCATGAAGATACTCTACGATTGCGACAACACAATGGGTATCCCGAACAGGGACGTGGACGACGCCCTGGCCCTTATCTATCTTCTGGGCCGCCCAGATGTCGACCTTCTGGGAATCACCGCCACCTACGGAAACGATACCGTTGAGAACACGTTTAACACCACCGGGGAACTGCTCCGCGATCTCGGCAGGGAAGACGTGCCCCTGTTCAGGGGAGGTACCGCGGAGAAGCGGACCGGCGGCGCGTCGCGTTTTCTTGCCGAAAAGGCGGCGGAATTCCGGGGCGACGCGGTGATGCTTGCCACCGGCTCCCTCACGAACCTGTACGGCGCGTGGCAGGAGGACCGCGAATTTTTCTTGAACCTGAAAAGGATCGTGCTGATGGGAGGGATCACGGAACCGCTGATTATTCACGGAGTCCGGTGCAACGAGCTTAATTTTTCCTGCGACCCGGAGGCCTCGCGGATGGTCCTCTCCTCCGGGGCGGATCTGACGGTGATCACCGGTCATCTCTGTCTCCAGGCCCCCTTCGGCCGGGTGCAGTTCGACACGATGCGGCGCGAGTCCGCCAATCCGCTGTTCCGGTACCTGCTGGAGCGCATAACTCCCTGGAGGGACCTGATGGAAAAGGTCTTTCACATAGACGGGTTCTACAACTGGGACGCGGTGGCCGCGGTGTGCGCCACCGATCCGGGCCTTTTTGAGGATGATTATCGCCTGATAGATTCCGGAATTGAGGAGCTGGCAACGGGGGCGCTCAGGATCTCCGAAAGTGACGGATACCGGGTGAATATACCGAAAGCGATAAAAGACATCGGCCGGTTGAACCGGCTTCTGTTCAGCTCGTGGAGAAAAGTACCGCTGGTACGGCAGGAAAACTGCGGGGACTGACCCGGGGCGCGGCGAAAGTGACCTGTTCCGCGGGCACCGGCAAAGGCGCCCGGGAATGTCACCAAGAGAACGCCTGTGTCACCTTGTCAGATATGAAACCTTCAGGTAGTCTACGCGCATTTCAGTATTCTGGTTTCCCTGAAACCCTATCTGCTGTCCGAAAAAGGGCTCGTAGGGTGCGGTATGAACCAGGTTCTGGTTAATGTAGTAGTAGTAGTTAAACCCGATTTTTCTTACTGTCAGCTTTGAGAACTGGTTGCGCACCACCTGGGGTGACGGCGTCCAGTTTCTCGAGTTGTACCAGCTGCCGGCAAACTTGTCGATGATATAATGGCCGTCACCGGAAATCCCGAATCGGAAGCGGAAGAAATTATTGCTGTCCATGCCCCATACCAGCGCCAGCGCGTTGTTGTCCTCGCCGGTCACGTACTGGATGGATGTTTCGATTTCGAAATCCCTCGCCTGGTCGATGAATATCAGGTTGGTCCAGAACAGGGGGTTTTCCCCGCCGCAGAAAGAGCGAATGGTGAACTGGCCGTTGCTTATGGCCGAGAAGCGGCAGCCGTTGTTAAAGCTCCCCACTGACCAGTCGTTTGCGATCATGTTGTAATCGTCAAAAAAAATCTGTTGTTTCGAAAAATCGCCGTAATTGAACTGTGCGATACCGGGAAGGGAAAATAGTATGACCAGCACCATTAGCAGCGGTAATCGTTTCAGCGATGCCATAGAAAGCCTCCTTGCGTAATGTCAATTCTCCGTTGCGTTCTGCATAATACTGCAGTATAAAACCTCTTGTCAACACCATTTTACCTACATCACTCCAAACTCTCCAACAGGGCTCATCTTCTTGCACTACAGGTGCGTTATGTCCCCTATCCATCCAATATGCCGGACCTGAATCTGATAATTTTATGCGTGATTCCGGGGGTTTTGTATTGACAGAATGTATCGCAGGTGGAAAATGTACCAAACGGTTGGTACAAAATATGGATAGTCAGACATCCTCCAAAGGGGAACAGACAAAACAGCGGATACTGCGGGAGGCGGCGCGCCTCATCACCGTCAAGGGCTATCACAATACAAGCATGAACGACATTATTGAGGCCACCGGTGTGAAAAAGGGGAACCTCTACTTTCATTTTCCCTGCAAGGACGATCTCATTCGCGCGCTGATACTTGCGGCGAAAAAGGAGTACGGCCAGTATTTGCTGAAAAGCATTCGAGGCGACCGGCCCTTTCAGAGGATCGCAAGCCTCGTCGACGCGGTACGGCGGTTTCACCGCGGGTATGGATTTGTGGGGGGATGCGTGTTCGGTAACATGGCGCTGGAGATGGGGGACGAGGACCCGGTCATGGCCGGTCTCGTGAGCGGCGTGTTCGATCAATGGGCGGCGCTGATACGGACAATGGTCGTCGAGGCGGCCGAAGCGGGAGAGATCAGGGACTCCGTGGACCCGGATTCGGCCTCCAGGCTCATTATCGCCGCCCTTGAGGGGGCGGTTATGATGGCAAAACTCTCGAAGAAAGACGAGGATTTCAGGGAGATCGGCGACACACTGCTGGCGCTTCTGGCGAAATGATTCACCTTGTGTATTGATCTGATATGCGCCCATGGGCTTTTTCTGGCTTATAAACGTTGAGGGATTACGATGATTATCCGCGTACAAACATTTAATACATTATAAGGAAGAAAAAATGCTGACAAAAGAGGCGATAAAGGAACAGGCTCTGACCCTCGGGTTTGCCGATGCCGGTTTTACCACCGCTGAGCCTTTCAATACCCAGCTGGCTTTGCTGCAATCGAAGAGTGAGGAATATGCCTGGACGAAAAAGGTCGGGCTCGACCTTGAACAGGGCACCGATCCGGTAAAGGTGTATCCGGAAGCGAAATCCATCATCGTGCTCCTGGAGGTCTATTTCAGGCACCGCTATCCCGCTGACCTGGAGAGGCATTTCGGCCGCTGCTATCTGGACGACGACAGGGTCACCAAGGACGGATTGGCCCTGCGCCTGAAGGCTTTCCGGCGTTTCCTCCGGGACAACGGCGTCGAATCAAAAGTCCCGTTTAACGTGCCCCATCGTCTCGCAGCGGCAAGGGCGGGCCTCGGCACCTTCGGGAAAAACTGCCTTTTCTACGCCTCCAACGCGGCCAGGAAGAGTTCCTGGGTCTTGCCGGTGGCGTATCTGGTGAACAGTGAGTTCGCGCCGGACCGGCCGACGATGGGGAACGGATGCCCTGATTGGTGCAGAAACGCCTGCGTCGCCGCCTGCCCCACAAGGGCGCTCAAGGGGGACGGCACCATCAACCCGGGGAAATGCATCTCTTACCTCACCTATTACGGTGAAGGGCTCACGCCCATGGAATTCCGCGAGCCGATGGGGACCTGCGTGTACGGCTGCGACCGGTGCCAGAACGTGTGCCCGCGAAACGACGCCTGGGCCGCCCAGCGGTTCCCGGTCAACGAAAGGGTCGAGGCCAGGGGAGGCAATTTTTCACTCACCGGCCTTCTGCACATGGACAGGGAATACTTCGAAACAAAGGTGTGGCCCCACATGTTCTACATGTCGCCGGCTGACATCTGGCGGTGGAAGATGAACGCGGCCAGGGCAATGGGGAACAGCCTGGACGCGGAATATGTTCCCCATCTGGCCTCCGCATTCGATGAAAACGAGGACGACAGGGTGCGGTCCATGGCCGCCTGGGCCCTGGGGCGGATCGGCGGCGTCGCCGCGAGGGAGCGGCTTGAGAAGATGCGGGGACGGAGCGACGGGAATGTATTGCGTGAAGTGGAACTGGCGCTGTCCCGGTGGGATGCGGTAAAATAATCGGAAAGGGGCCGCGGAACGGCTGTCCTGCTCGAGCGAATGACCCGCAAGGGGGTCACGGTTTTTCGATGGGGATGGAGATGACAAACCTCGTGCCGCTTCCGGACTCGACGCTGATCGACCCTTTCATCTGTTGTGTTGCCAGCAGGTAGACCATTGAAAGGCCGAAACTTCCTGTGGTGGCCATGTCGACGTTTCCGGGGAGGCCTATGCCGTTGTCGGATATTTCGAGGCGTACCGATCCGCCCGCATCTTTAACCGTGACTGTGATTACTTTGTCAGCGCTGACGTCATCCGGAAAGGCGTATTTCATGGCGTTGGAGAACAATTCGGTGAATATCAGCCCGATATTGATGCTCTGCGTCATTCCGAGCTCTATCGGCTCGATGTCCTCGTTTAACCGGATATTCCGATGACGCAGGTCGTAGGCCTCGGAAAGATACCCGATCATGCAGCGGAGGTACTCTGAAAAGCTGATGTTCAGCGCGCAGTCTGACTTGTAGAGCATTTCGTGCACCAGAAGTATCGTCTTAATCCGCTGTTCCACTTCCCGGAATATCCTGAGCATCCTGTGATCCGTGATCTCTGTGCAGTAGATGCCGAAAAGGCCCAGGATTATCTGAATATTGTTTTTGATGCGGTGATGGATCTCCCTGATGAGGAGCTCCTTCTCCTTCAGGGCAATACGCAGTTCCTCGGTGATCGACGAGAGTTCTTCGGTCCGCCGGGACACTTCAGCCTCAAGCTCTACGTTGTATTCCTTCAGGGGGTTCAGAATCTGCCTACGCACAAGGGCGTGACCCAGGCAGAGCACGCACACCGTTATGGCCGCCGGCATGACGGGAAAATCGAGCCTTATCAATCCTCCCAGTATGAATCCAGCCATAAGGACGGATACTGCCGTAAAAAGAAAGTTTTCTCCGGTCTTTTTTCTCATCTTCCAGAAAATATAAAACGACCACGCATAGTATCCCAGAGGGATCGCCGACATGGATAGGCCCATGGGGGAGATGTCGTATATAAACTGGCCGTATCCGCCAAGCCGCGGACCGGAAAGGAGGGCGTTGCTGAACAGATAGTATGACAGGGCGCTAATAACGGCGACACCGGCAAGGGATGCGGCGTGTATGACCCTGGACCGCCAGCCGCAATACATGGCGGAAAAAATCAGCAGGACCGGGCCCATGAGACAGAAGGCGAAGGCCGACACATGGAGCCAGAAAGAAGGATATCCGGCCCCGAACATGAGGGATATCCGCACGAGAACCGCTGTTACAGACGAGAGCGCGACCAGGAAGGTGAATACGGCGAAAATCCTGTTGACGGCGGCGCCCCTTCCCACGGAGAGCGACAGCATGCTGAGTCCCGCGGCGAGGACAGCCGCGAATCCGTATACCGATGTATCAAACCAGAATAGTACGCTCATGGCCTGCCGACCGTTTCCATTGAATATACCGTCGAACGGGAAAAATTAAAAAGAAACAACGGAACCAGTGCGTGTAAAAAACGCTTCCGATAACGAATTCCCGGAAAAATCCGCCCGTTTTCGTGTCGGGTACATGTATCTGTTTAGGTATATCGAGTAACGTATTTACAAAGGTATATGCACCGATATTTATGTAAAGAAAATTTTAGCGTTTCACACAACGTTTTTTTTATGAATATTTGTTATCATGACAATCATAAAGGCATATCAATCATAGAATTAAAGCGGTGAAGAAGGATTGGATGAACGTCCAATTCCGTGCCTTCCCGCGGCATCTTCGGAAAATCGGGTCATAAAAAATTCGCTCCTTGCCGGCCAATGGGATATATTAGAAAAACACCGTGTATACAGGGGGTGTAATGGATTACGGCAAAGGGACCAACAGGCTGGTCAATGAAAAGAGCCCTTACCTGCGGCAGCACGCGCATAATCCGGTGGACTGGTATCCCTGGGGAGAGGAGGCATTTCTGCGGGCCAGGGAAGAGGACAGGCCGGTATTTCTTTCAATCGGGTATTCCTCATGCCACTGGTGCCACGTAATGGAGCAGGAATCTTTTTCCGACCGGGAAGTGGCACGCCTCATGAACAGGGCATTCGTGTCGATAAAGGTCGACCGGGAGGAACGGCCGGACCTTGACGGGCTGTATATGACCGCCTGCCAGATGATCACCGGGTCCGGGGGCTGGCCGCTGAGCCTGTTCCTCACACCCCAGCGAGAACCGTTTTTCGCGATGACCTATATTCCGAAATATTCCAGCCATGGGATCACCGGAATGACGGACCTGGTACCACTCATCGAGGGGGCCTGGAGGAACAGAAGGACGCAGATACTCGAGTCTTCACAGTCCATCATGAAAGCGCTCTCGGCGATCGGCGCCAGGAGCGGCGAGGGGGAGATAAACGGCACTGCGTATCAGGACGCCTTCGAGGCCATTTCATCGATGTATGATCCGTCCAACGGCGGTTTCGGCGACAGGCCGAAATTTCCGAACCCGCTGTATCTCATGTATCTTCTCTGGTATTGTAGAAGATACCTCGATGGTGACGCGGCCGAAATGGTGATACGGACCCTGTCAAAGATGCGCCGCGGCGGCGTGTACGACCACGCCGGTCACGGATTTCACCGCTATTCCGTGGATTCACGGTGGGAGGTCCCTCATTTCGAGAAGATGCTCTACGACCAGGCGCTTCTGGGATCGGTGTATGCCATGGCGTACCGCGCCTACGGCGTCGGCAAATTCAGGCAGACCGCCGAAGAGATACTGGACTTCACGATACGCGACCTGGCCTCGCCGGAAGGGGGCTTCTTCTCGGCCCTGGACGCCGACAGCGGGGGAGTTGAAGGGGCCTTTTACACCTGGGAGTACCGCGAGCTTTCCGAACTGCTGGGGGGCGATTTCGACTTTTTCAGGGCCAGGTTCGCGATCGAGCCGGGCGGGAATTTCACCGAACCGGGCGGCGGAGGAGGGAGCAATGTCCTCTTTCAGCGCGCTGAGACTGCGGGGCCCGGGATTGAAGATGAGGACCCGGCGCGGCTCCGTTCATGCCTGGACAGGCTGCACCGAGCCCGGGAAAAAAGAGAGCCCCCTTTACGTGACGAAAAAATCCTGGCTGACTGGAACGGGCTCATGATCGCGTCCCTTGCCTCGGCGGGAAGGGCCCTCGGCGAGTCGAGGTTTGTCGAGGCGGCGGAGACGGCCTCGCGGTTCATGACGGAGCGCCTTATGATGGGAGAATCGCTGTATCATCGCTACGCCGCGGGAGAACTCGCGGTTAAGGGTTTTCTGGACGATTACGCTTTCGCCGCCTGGGGGTTCATCGAGCTCTATGAGGCCGTCTTCAAGAGGGAATATCTGGATATGGCGGTCAGCCTCACCGAAACGATGCTCGCCTTGTTCGGGGAAACCGGCCTCCTGTATTCCACCACGAAGGAGCACGATTCCGTGGTGCGCCGCAGGGAAATCCACGACGGCGTGGTCCCTTCGGGCAACGCCGTCGCCGCCATGAATCTGCTCAGGCTCGGACGGATCGCCGGGAGGCGCGATCTTGAGGAGCGGGGGCGGTCCCTGCTGAAAGGCATGTCGGAGAGCGTGAACACGAACTCCGTCGCGCACCTGTACGGTCTCTGTGCGTCCCTGTACGACGGTTTTTCCGCGGAACTGACGATCGCGGGCGATCCCGGCGCGGAGGACACAGAACAACTGCTGCGTGCGGTGAACAGCCGGTTCCTTCCCGAACTCTCCGTTGTGCTGGCCCATACCGGAAACCAGGGCTCCGCCGGGGGAGGCGGGTTCCATTCGGCTGAAAGAGCCGCAGTCAACGGCATTGCTACGGCGTATCTGTGTAAAAATTTCACCTGCCTCAGGCATGTGCAGGATCCGGAGGAATTGCTGGCTCTCCTGGAAAACATCTGATCAACAGAGCGCGGGCCCGGGCGCTGTTCGCCTTTACGGCTCTTTTATTTTTTCCGAAATATTGGGAAAAAACCGGCGGGAGACCGGTCAATCCGGATCGAGTTCCACCGGAAGGGTGATGGTGAAGGTCGTGCCGGCGCCGGGAGCGCTCTGCACGTCAATGACCCCGTGGTGCCGCTTCACGATACCGAAGGTCACGGCAAGCCCGAGGCCGGTGCCTTTTCCCTCCTTTTTGGTGGTAAAGAAAGGATCGAAAATTTTTCCGAGGTTCTCCTGGCTTATCCCGACGCCCGTATCCGATACGCGCAGAATCACCGTGTTTGTATCAACGTCGTGGCGCGTTGAAATCTCCAGGGAGCCGCCGTCCGGCATGGCATGGGCGGCGTTCTCAACGAGGTTGTTGACCACCGACTTCATCTGGTTTATGTCAAGCATGCCTGCGGGGACCCGCGGGTCGAGGTCCATGACGATGCGGACCTTCTGATAGCTGACATGCTTTTCGAAGATGGCCATCGTGTTGAGCACGATGTCGTTCAGGTTGGCCAGCTCCTTTTCATGCTTCGATTCACGGGAGAAATCGAGGAGCCCCCTGACGATGCTTCTGCACCGGATTGTCTCGCGGATGATGGTCTCCAGGTCCTCAGCGTGCGGGGTCTGTTTCAGTTCCTCCAGGAGGAGGCTTGAATAGGTGAGCACGCCGGTGAGCGGATTGTTGATTTCGTGTGCGATGCCGGAGGCGAGCCGTCCCAGTGACGCGAGTTTCTCGGACTGGATGAGCGCGTTTTTCGCGTCCACAAGCTCCTCGTACGACTCCTTCAGCTCCATGGCCGTTTTTTTCAGCGTGTCGATGGTGTAGGGGAGGCACATCTCGCTTTCCGCGAGTCCCAGGTGGATGGCGATGGCGTGCTCGATGCAGGTGTCGTACCCGCAGGCGCCGCAGTTGAGCTCGTCCTCCGGATTGAATTTCCCTTTTTTCTGGAGGATGGTCTGCAGCTCGTCTTTTGTCGGCGCCGGGTGGCGCAGGTCGTTTTCACTGAAAGAGACGGACATGTCGATGCCGTCGAAGTCCCGCACCCGGGATTCCCAGCTCTCCTCGTCCAGAATGCCGTACCGGTGGTTGGCGTACTGGCTGACGTAGGAGCGGCGGCTGAAGTGGGTGAGTTTCGTGGTCATGCCGGGGCCCATGATGCACCCGTTGCAGCTGAGGAGTTCCAGGAGCCTGATGTTGTGGGGTATCATCTCGTATTCCTTCAGCGTGTGCACGAACTGCTTGGTGCCGTCGGTGGCGAAGACCGTGTTCGTCATGAGGTCTTCCTGTATTCCGGCGGACTGGAGCATTCCCCTGCCGATGGGGTAGAGGGTCCCTTTCCCGGGGCGCGGGGCGTCGAACTCGGAAGGGACCGCGTCCTCAGGCTTTATGTTTTTCGCCTCGATCATCGACCGCAGTTCGATGAAAGTGAGCACCTCGGCTATCTCGCCCCTGACATCGGCCCTAAGCGCCTCGTCCTTTTTCGCCATGCACGGCCCGATGAACACCACGGACACGTCATCGCCGTACATACGGTGAACCGCCCGTGATGCCGCGATCATCGGGGAGGGGACCGGTGCGAGGTTGCGCACCAGTGCCGGGTGATATTTCTCGATATATGAAACTATGGCGGGGCAGGTGGTGGCGATATGCTGGGCTTCGGGTGTATCGTTCATGAGATCCCGGTATTTCCGGGACACGAGGTCCGCGCCGAATGCCACCTCTATGACGTAGCTGAATCCCATCTCCCGGAGAATACCCACAAGAACCCGGTAGTCCATATCGTAAAATTCAGCAGGGAAACTGGGCGCAAGACACGCCGCGGTGTGCACGGATCCCTTCAGGAGGGCGTCCACCGATTCGGCGCAGTTCCGCATTTGTTTTGCCTGCTGCGTGCAGACCCGGTAGCAGTTGCCGCACCCGATGCACCGGTCCTGGATCACCTCCGCCTGCCCACCGGTGATCCTGATGGCCTTGGCAGGGCACTCTCTGACGCAGGTATAGCACACCCTGCATTTTTCCTTTATTGTCTGTACGAGGGGGAGTCTGTCCGGGGCGTTCATTTGGATATTCTTTGCCGAATTGATTCAGTCTGAGTATATCCGGCGGACGCCCCGGTTTTTGTCAAATGATTAATGCCTGCCGCCGGCGCCCCCTTTTTCCCTCCAGGGCGTAAACATCTTCCGCATCATAAACGACAGCACCCGCAATCCTCCCAGGAGATGCAGGGGATTCCGGGGGAAGATCATCCTGAGGGTGTCCCTGAGGCGTTCGTACGTCGTTATATCATAGGGAAACCACCAGATGTTCCGCCGCGACGGGAGCAGGTCCCAGTTGACGAGCTTGACCCTGCTCATTTCCATGAGCCCCAGCTCGGAGTGGGTGTAGCCTATGCCGGACCGTTTCCAGCCGCTCCAGGGGGTCTCCGGCTGGCCGTGAGTGTAGAGGTGGTCGTTGATGGTCACGACACCCGCCTGCAGGCGGTCCGCCACCTGCCTCCCGAGTCTGTTGCTCCGGGTCCACACCGAAGCCGTAAGCCCCATGTCCGAGTCGTTTGCCAGCGCCACCGCCTCGTCCACGGTCGTGAATCTCATCACCGGCAGAACGGGCCCGAATGTCTCCTCGGTCATGATTTTCATCGAGTGGTTTACGTCGGCGAGAAGTATCGGCGGAAAGTATGATCCCCGGGTCTTTTCCCCCAGCACGGATTGCGCCGCGATCCTGGCCCCCTTTTTCAGGGCGTCCTGGACATGCTCGTCTACCTTTTCCCACTGTTCTTTTGTGGTCATGGATCCCATGTCGTCGGCGAAATCATTGCCGCCCCGGAAGCGTATCGCCCCGGTCTTTTCCCCCATGAGTTTCATAAACCGGTCGTACACCGATTCGTGAACATAAACGCGCTCCACGGCGCCGCAGGACTGCCCGGCGTTCTGGAACCCGGCCCAGGCGGCGCCGTTTGCGGCCCGCTCGAGGTCCGCGTCGGCCAGCACTATCATCGCGTCCTTGCCTCCCAGCTCCAGCGACACCGGAGTGAGGTACCGCGCCGCCTTTTCCATCACTTCCTTCCCGGTGGCCGTGGAGCCGGTGAAGAATATCTTGTCCGCGCCGTTTTCAAGCATCGAATCAAGCACCCTGCCGCCGGGTCCGGCGATCAGCCGGAAGAGCCCTTCCGGGAGTCCGCCGGACTGCAGAATCTTTTCTATCTCCAGTCCCACCATGAGTGTTGCCGCGGACACTTTCAGGAGCACCGCGTTCCCTGCCATGAGCCCCATGATCACCTCGCCGAACGGGATTGAAAGCGGATAGTTCCAGGGGCTGATGATGCCCACGACCCCGATGGGATAGCGCCGCAGCTCGTTTCTCTTGTTCATGAAGATGACGCTTGAGGAGGGAATCCTTTTACGCGCCAGTACCCTGCCGGCGTGCTTCGCGTACCAGTCCGCGGAAATCGCGCAGGGGATCACCTCCGTGGCCAGCGCGTCGATTCTGGTCTTGCCGGAATCAGCGCTCACCACCTCGGCGATCTCGTCGGCATGGCTTACGATGTAGTCCCGTATCGCAAGGACCCGTTTTTTTCTTTCCCAGAAGCTTGTGTCTGCCCACAGTTTCTGCGCCTCTCTTGCCCGGGCCATGATTCCCGGCATCGCGTTGAGGTCGGTATTGGGCGTGCGCCCCAGTGTTTCCCCGGTCGCGGGATTGTATGACACGGTTATTCCGGAGGTGCCGCCTGTGCGCGCAGGCGCCGGAGCGGCGTTCTTTCTCCCCGCGGGGATTTTATAGGTTCGTTTATTTGTTTTCTGCATGCCATCCTCCTCCAATTTTTTGTCTGTAAAGTATCTATTGCAGTGCTCCTTGCAGACTTTTCCTAATCAGAATGTCTTACAGGGGCGCTTAAGCTTATTTTAAAATACTAAAAAACCGGGTGAATTTCAAGATTTTATGCGGGAGAACAGCCGGTCCATTCACGGAACGGCACAATGCAGGGGAGAAGCCGGCAAGGTACTATGGTTTTGAGGAGATTTCGCATCCTGTATGATAGTGACGAGGTGTCTGCGGTACCCGAACCATCACCATATTCCCGGTGAGACGGGGGTGCCGCACTTTATTATATAGAAGAGAGTGGGAAAGGAATCCCTTTTATGTGCGCCTGACACGATTCGAACGTGCGACACATGGCTCCGGAGGCCATTGCTCTGTCCAGCTGAGCTACAGGCGCCTGTGATCTATTTACGCAACTGGTCCCAAATATGCAATAAAAATCCGTGGTGATGAGGAAAATTGTGACAGTGGCCGATTCGGCGGCCGCGCATGGCGTCTCCGCAGGTCACATGTCGCGATAATTCGCTTTCCGATCGCGGAGAAGGGAATGCGTGTCAATAATACTATTGACATACCGGGCCCATTTTTGTTTTTAGTCACACCATGGATACACTACAGGCTGAAATTAAATCAAGGCGGACGTTAGCCATAATATCGCACCCGGACGCGGGGAAAACCACTCTTACGGAAAAATTGCTGCTTTACGGCGGCGCGATCGACCTCGCGGGGTCGGTTACGGCGAAAAAAAAGCAGAAGGACACGTCGTCAGACTGGATGGAGCTGGAAAAGAAGAGGGGCATTTCGATTTCATCGACCGTCCTTCAATTCAACTATCGTGGTTTCCGGCTGAACCTTCTCGATACGCCGGGGCACAAGGATTTTTCAGAGGACACGTACAGGGTGCTGATGGCGGTGGATTCCGTCATCATGGTCATAGACGCGGGCAAGGGAATAGAAAGCCAGACACTGAAGCTTTTTGAAATATGCCGCAAGCGGTGCATTCCGATCTTTACATTCATCAACAAGCTCGACAGGCCCGCATTGCCGCCGCTCGCGCTGCTGGATCAGATCGAGAAGGTCCTGGCCATGCACGCGTATCCGGTATGCTGGCCCCTGGAGAGCGGCCCGTTTTTCAAGGGTGTTTACCACAGGCACAACAGGTCCGTTCATCTGTATGAAAAAGTCCCGGGCGGTTCCTACAGGGCGCCGGTCTCCGTACTCGGCATTACCGATCCGGTGGTGAAGAACGCACTCAGTGAAAAAGCCTACGGAGAGATCATTGAAGAGATCGAGCTTCTCGATATGGCCCACAGCGGCCTTGACAGGGAAGACGTGCTCACCGGGGCGGCGACACCGGTCTTTTTCGGCAGTGCGAGCAACAATTTCGGCGTGGAGCTTTTCCTCGACTGGTTTATCGACAACTCGGTAGAACCTCTGCAGAGGAAGGCCGGAGGGTCTTTTGTCCCCCTCGAAGGCCCGGCGTTCTCGGCTTTTGTGTTTAAAATTCAGACAAACATGAATCCGCAGCACAGAGACAGAATGGTCTTCGCGCGGGTCTGTTCCGGAAGGTTTTTCAGGGACATGACGGCGTATAACACACGTAGCGGAAAAGAGGTGAGGATCTCCAATTCCCACAGCCTGTTCGGCCGGGAAAGGGAAACCGCGGATGAGGCGTATCCGGGGGATATTATCGGATTCATCACGAACTCAGATTTCCGCATCGGCGATACCATCAGCTCCGACATTTCGCTCTGTTATAATGAAATACCCCGTTTCGCGCCCGAATGTTTTGCCTATATACAGAACAGTTCCATATCCAACTACAAATCCTTCAGGAAAGGACTCGATCATCTGCTCGCCGAGGATATTGTCCAGTCGTTCTTCCCTAAAAACGGGTCCAGTAATCTCCCGCTTCTGGGGGCGATAGGCCCCCTTCAGTTTGACGTTCTGCAGTACAGGCTGAAGGATGAATACGGCGTGGACACAAATCTTGAAATGAAGCAGTGGACCGCCCTGCGCTGGCTTGACGATGCGAAGGAAAATGACCACCCGGATTTTTATCTTCCCTTCGACTGCAGTCACGGCACGGACGACCGGGGCCGCCCGATCCTGTTCTTTCCCAATGCCTGGACAATGGAATATTTTCTGGAAAAGAATCCGGATGTAAGGCTGTACGATACGCCGGTCTGATAGATCCCGGATCGGTGGCGCATTGACCGGTGCAGACCGATTCTATTATTTTTCCGCTGCGGGAGGTGCCACATGAAGGCGATCGTACAGACAAAGTCCGGGCCGCCCCGTGTTCTCCGGCTCATGGAGGTTGACACACCGGTTCCGAAAGACAACGAAATCCTGGTGAAGATCCATGCATCCACTGTTACGCGGGGTGATATACACCTGCGAAGGATTCCCCGTGCGGTCCTGGCTGTCATGGGAATTCTCCTGGGTTTCAAACCCAAGCGAATTACGGGACACGAGTTTTCGGGGGTGATCGAAGCGGCGGGCGGAAAGGTGACGCGGTTCCGCAGGGGCGACCATGTGTTCGGGACCACCACAGGGCTGTCCGACGGTTCCAATGCCGAATACGTATGCGTCCCCGAAGAGTGGAAAACCGGAGTTGTGGCGATAAAGCCGGCCGCGATGTCCTTTGAAGAGGCGGCGGCGGTTCCGATCGGGGGAATGACCGCGGTGCAGCTTCTAAACAGGACGAAAATCGCCGGCGGACAAAGGGTCCTCATCTACGGCGCCTCCGGGTCGGTCGGCACCTATGCCCTTCAGCTTGCACGGCATTACGGGGCCGACGTAACGGGCGTGTGCGGTACCGCAAACATGGAGCTCGTGAAATCCCTGGGAGCCGGAACGGTCATCGATTATACGGAAAAGGATTTCACCGATGGCGGAATCATCTATGACGTCATTTTTGATGCGGTTGGCAAGATTACACGTTCCCGGTGCAGAAAATCGCTTAAAAAAAACGGGTCGTATCTTTCCGTTAAATCGCTGACGCATGAAGTGACAGAAGATCTGCTTTTTCTCAAGGAACTCATCGAACAAGGGAAAATCACGGCCGTCATCGACAGGCGCTATCCCCTGGAAAAAATTTCCGAGGCGCACGAGTATGTCCAGCGGGGGCACAAAAAGGGAAACGTGGTCATAACTCCGGACTGACGTGCGCAACGGCAGCGCGGCGCCGTCGGCAATCCCCGCCTAATGCGGCCGCCTTGCCCGCCTTTGGAGAGGCGGAAAAAAAATCTTGTCATCATTCCTTCTTTCATATATATTTATCGGACTATCATCATCTTTATCGCGTTTCCGGAGGTAATCATGAAGGATTACGAGGTAGTGATCGTGGGACAGGGCCCTGCCGGGTTGTCGGCAGCCATCTACACCGCACGGGCCGGCATCAAAACAATTGTGCTGGGGTGCGATCCCAAGATAGCGGGCGATTACGATATCGACAACTACTTCGGTTTTCCGGAGACGCTGACCGGCAGGGAGCTCATGGAGCGGGGGATTGCCCAGGCGTCGCGGTTCGGTGTGGAAATGGTCTGCGACAGGGTGCTGGGCATACACATGGAGGACGGCGGCCTGTACCGGCTGAAAACCGAAAACGACGAATACCGCGCCTGCGGCGTCATCCTGGCAACCGGTGTATCCAGGAAAAAACCTGGCATAGAGAACCTCGAGGCCTACGAGGGGAAGGGGATATCCTACTGCGTCAGCTGTGACGGATTTTTTTTCAAAAACAGGAAGGTAATGGTGGCGGGCGAGGGAATTTTCGCCGCCAACCAGGCACTGGAGCTGAAGGAGTACACGCCCCGGGTGAAGGTATGCACACTGGGGAAGGAGGCCTCCATAACCGAGGACTTCATGTCCCGGCTCGCCGCCGCGGAAGTTGAAATCGTGAACAAAAAAATCTCCCGCCTGGCAGGGGAGCCCGGCCTGAAAAAAATCATATACTCTGACGGTTCCGAAGAGGACACCGACGGCCTATTCATCGCGATGGGGGACGCCTCGTCGCTCGATTTCGCCTTCACTCTGGGCGTCTTCACCGAGGGTATTTTCATCCAGGCCGACAGGGAGGGGCGCACCAACGTCCCAGGCGTTTTCGCCGCGGGCGACTGCACCGGCGGTTTTCTCCAGATCAGCAAGGCGGTGGGCGAGGGGGCGGTGGCGGCGAAATCGGCCATCGACTACGTCAGGGGGCAGTGCCGCGGGAAGTGATTAAGACCGAAGGGACGCCGCGGGGGATATGTTATGGCTGAGAGCGCAGGAATTCAGGCCGAAAGCTCAAATATATTCCTTTGAGATAGACCTGAGCGCGTCCATGAGGTTTTTCCGCACCTGGGATGTTTCAATGATGCGCACTTCCATGTTCTTGCGGAAATTAAGGTTGAAGTTGGGGTTGTCTCTTAAAAATCTATTGAAGTCGTTTCGGTGCATCCGGTACACGCTGGTTTTGTCCAGGTCGCCGGTGATACGCACGCTGGCGATGGTCTTCCCCTGCGTGAGGATCGATATCTCCCCGAAAATATTGCTCTCCGAGGTGGCGATTCTCTTTCTGGCAACCCGGCGTCCGTCGCTCTCCTGCACGGTGATCTCCGCCTGCCCCTCGGCGAGGATGTAGACGTACTCGTTCCATTCCCCCTGCCGGATAAGGGTCCTGTCGGCGTCGTTTGTCAGCCGGTACTCGGTGCAGAGCAGGGAAAAAGCCTGTTTCTGGGAATAGCTGAGGTCGCGGACCACCGGGATCTTCTCAAGCGCAAGGTACACGCCGTACTTCCGCATCTCCCGGTTTTTCCGTATCAGCTCGCCCAGGGCGATGTTTTTCTCGTCGAGCTTCCTTATGCCCTCCTCGTCGATCTCCAGAACCGTGATCCCCTGCAGCCCCGCGTATACGTCCGCGTCCCTCCTGTCCTCGGACCGTGACGCCACTGCGTCGCCTATGAGAAACCCGAAATCGTTCCGATGAATGCGCTTGTCGCCGGAAGACCCGGCAGAGGGGTCGCGGACCACGATGTCCACGCCTCCTTCCAGCAGTATGAAGAGCTTCTCCGGCCGCTCGCCGTAACGGATGATCTGGCTCCCCGGCTCGTAGCGCACCGGTTTCATGAGCCTCATTACCTCGCGTAGGTCCTTTATTGAAGTGACCGGCATATTATGGAACAGCGGTATCCGCTCCAGCTTCGACAGCATGTGGTAGGTGGCGGCGAACTCGTCCACCGGCGGCTCCTCCGGCGTCTTCAGGGGGATGATCATGTCCGGCCTGGCCTGGCGGATCCCCGGTATGGGGCTCCCGTCCGGCATCAGCGGCGGGGTGTCGGTGTGTACCACCCAGGTCCTGTTCCGCACCTGTTCCGGCAGGGCGGCCAGCGCTTCCGGCGGGGTGTGAATGCCCGGGCCCCCCAGCTCGTGGATGTAGACGCCTGCCTCCAGGGGGATCGTCATGATGTCCTCCATCCGCTCTTCGGTGAGGTGCCCGTTGCCCACCCACTCCATAAGCCGTTCGCGGCTGTACATTATATCTGACGAGTAGTAGTAGGTGTTCCCCTCGTGGTCCTGAAAAGTGAATCGAATGGTTTCGATGGGATGGATGCAGTGCGAAAAATAGTAGGTGAACCCGCCGATCTTCACCGGCGAGTGCAGCCGGACCGGGAAAAAGTTGATGCTGTTCAGCACCTGCTCCTCGGAGATTCCGGTCATGGCGGACGATTTTTCAAGGAATGCCTGCATGATCGTCTCCGTGGTGTGGACGTTCACCGGCTCCTCCAGTATGCGTTCTATCGTGCCGGCATCGTGATCGAAATGGGTGTGCGTGAGGATCAGGTCCTGGATCTGGAAAAAGTGGAGCCCCATCTTCCGCATCCAGTTGGGGAACCCCATGGGGGGGTCCACCACGGTTCCGGTACCCAGGTCGTCCCAGATGACGAAGCTCACGGTGGTGCCGTAGGCGTGGCCGGGGGAGTCCTCTGTATGAATGGGGTCGAACCCGGAACTCGTCGACACAAAGGATATGGCGTTCCTGAGCTGTACGTAGCTCGGATGGGTCACCGTGGTGAAGGGGATCCTCGGGGCCCGCACCGGCGCGTAGATGTCACGGTACGAAACGCGGCGTACAAGGTCGGTGACGGTGAACCTGTTCCGGCCGTCGGTCTGCACCGTGATCATGCCGGTTTCTCCGGTCACAGGGTCGGGCAGTTCGAATTCAGCCAGCCCCTCCTGTTCGGAAAAAACCCGGAACTCTATCAGCTTCTCCATTGTCAGGTCCGCGGCGAAGATCTCGAATTCCTTCTTTAAGTCAGGGATTGCCTCCCTGTTGAAATCTTCCGGGTAGTATCTGGCGATCGTGTCACGGGATATTGGTTTGCCGAAGGTGGACACCGACAGTATCTTTTCCACCCGTGATTTCTGATCCGCGGTGCAGAAGACCGCGGTCCTCCTTCCGGTTTTGAAAAAGTTGAAGTACACGAACTGCTCCAGCTCCTCGCTTATGCATTTGTTTGCAGTATCGAAGAGCTGGTTGCGGAGCACCACCGTCCGGGGGACAGATTCCGGTCCGGACCCAACGCGGTCCATGATGTCCTTGAGCGATTCCGGGGGGCATCCGATCAGGAGCGGGCCGGTGGAGAGGCCCCGCAGGTACACGTTCCCCCTGGGAAATTTCAGGATATTTGACCTGAGATCGTCGGGGCTGGGTCTGTGATTCTCGTCCATTATGTGTTTTTCCGGGTGTGTGGAACAGAGGCCGCCGGTCAGCCGTCGGCCGTCGAGTTAGTGTATTGATTGCGCCGCCAGAAATCAACAATTATTTACCCTGGGTGAAATAGTTCAAGCCATCAAATCGAATAATAATTGACACCTGTTTTCCCTATGCTTTATTTACACGCATTCTGACGACACACTTCGCCTTCTTGCAGGAATTCTAATATGCGGGTATCGATATGAAACGATGGATCACTCTTCCGGCCGCGGCGGCGCTGCTGTTCATGGCCGCCATGTCACTCAGCGCACGTACCTATTTCCGTAACGAGCTTCTGGACCAGGGGAGGCGTTTCACCAACACGCTGGACAAATACCTGGAGCTGAGCGATCCGGAGAAGGTTGTCTACTTCAAGCCGCAGGCGCTCGTTTTTCCCGGTTACAGGGTGGACACCAACCAGGGGCTCTCCAGTGTCAACGTGTCTCTCATCTCATTTGACGGAAAATTCAGCGTTCCCGATATCTTTTCCGCATACGCGATAGTCCATATTTACGACGTCCGGTCAGGAAGGAAGATACTCCAGGTGGACAGTACCGCCTCGGGGCTCGTTCCGGCCAGGGACGACAAGGGGAATACCGATTTCGGGCTGGTGAAATACGGGCTCCTCACGGAGGTGCTCGCGGGATTCGACGTGCATCTCTTTAAATTTGCGAGGATCAACGTGAGCGGCATCTATTCCCATGAGGAGCTCAACAATTCGGTCTTCGACACCAGGCAGGTGCAGGCCATTCCGCAATTCGGCGGCGTGAATGTATACGGCGGCGACCTGTTATACAGGGAATACTCGGAGCGCAGCAGCAACACCTTCCATCCGGTATTCGGCCTCTATTTTTTCGATTCCCTGAATTCGATGCTCACCTGGTCCCCGAGCGATAAAAAGGTCACCGCCGCCGAATCGGTCCTCAGCATCGATATAGGCGAGACCGCGGGAGCCGTGACGGGCAGGTACAACTATTACCAGTACTGGGGCCGGGAGCACGGCGTCAGGCTGGGGATGGACAAAATTTTCGGTTTTCTCGGCTTCGGCGCCGAATACCTCGCCCGGGGCAGGTATTTTACCGATATTTTCATCGAAATGAAACCGGAATTCCGTTTCACAAGTCTCTTCGTTCAGATCGCCCTTACCTTTAATATGGCCAGGACACCGGAAACGATCGCACTGCGTCGTTCGGCTCTTTTCAGGCCGGGGGGCCGCGTTGACGTGACCCTGGGAGGGTCGGCGATCGAGCAGCTCCGGGGGGATCTTTTCGTACAGCTCTATACCGTGTACAATTATTACGATACCCTGAAGCTCTTCAGGGGTTCCTCCGAGACATGGGGGATAGGATTCGCCTTCGGTTTAAGGTTCAACACCCGCGGTGGGACGGAACCGGTACAGAGACGCCTCAAACCCGGTGAAAAGCCGGAAGGGGTATAGTCTCCCGGCGGTCTCTCGGATCCCGCCTGCTGCATCATTCATCCTGTCTTTTTCACGGCACGCCCGGCGGTAATCGTGTGCATCGGGCGCGTTCACTTTAATCCCTCCGATGGGTTATTTTCAGGAAAAACGGTCCATCCTTGACGGCGCGGTCGATCAGCCGCGCCGTTTCGGTATACTCAAAAAAGTAATAGAGGACGGCGATGAGGGGGGTACGGCCCCGGAATCGCCCCAAAGGGCCTGAGTGCTCCTTTATGGCGCGATTCAGGGCCCAGAGGGCCAGTCCCGTGATACCGATGCGGCATGAGAAGCCGCGGAAAGGAGTGGAAAATGAACAGAAGCGATTATTCGGGCCTTGCCCTGAGCGAGAGCGGGTTCCTGTTCGATACAGAATCAGGGGCCGCCTTTACGCTCAACAACACCGGGAAGTTCATACTGCGCCGGCTCATGGACGGTGACGATTCGGCTGCCATCGCGGAGGGCCTGGCCGGGCTGTATGACGTGACCGGCGAGGAGGCGATGCACGACCTGGACCAGTTCGTAACCCTGCTCAGGAAAATGGACCTCATTCCCGCCGACGGCGCCGACCGGTGAAGGGGGCCTTTATGAAATCAAATGCGGCGAGAATAGCCGTGACCGGCATGAACGCCGGTGAAAACCCTGGACCGGGCGTGCCGGTCATCAGGGCGCTCCGGGCGGAGCCGGGGTTTCGGGGGGAGATCGTCGGCCTCACGTACGATCCGCTGGACCCCGGTGTGTTCATGAAGGGGCTGTGCAATCACGTGTACCTCATGTCGTACCCCTCGGAAGGCGCCGGGACACTGCGTGCCAGGATTCAGGAGATACATGACAGGACCCCGCTGGATGTCATCATACCCACGCTGGACTCCGAGCTTTCGGCATATATCGGCATCGCCGGAGAGCTGAAGCGCATGGGAATATCAACCTTTCTTCCCACCAGGGAAGGGCTGGAGCTCCGGTCAAAGGCGAAATTCAGCGTAATGGGGGAGAGGCTGGGCATTCCGGTGCCCCGGGGCATGGCGGTGACCGATCCGGCGGTTCTGCGGAAACCGGAGGGGCTCGACTACCCGCTGATGGTAAAGGGGCAGTTCTACGACGCGGCCCTGGCCCGCTCCTCGATGGAGGCGGAGTACCATTTCCGCAGGCTCAGCGCGCAGTGGGGCCTTCCGGTGGTCATTCAGGAATACATCGAAGGCGACGAGTACGACGTGACGGCCCTGGGAGACGGTTCCGGAGGGCTCATCGGCGCGGTGCCGATGAAAAAACTCCAGCTCACTGAAAAGGGGAAAGCCTGGGGCGGGGTGACGGTCCGCGACGGGGCGATGAACCGTTTCATCCGCGATGTCATGTCGAAGCTGAAATGGCGCGGGCCCTGCGAGCTCGAGATAATGAAGCGGCGCAGCGACGGATCCCTCTTTCTTCTGGAGATCAACCCGCGGTTTCCGGCGTGGTGCTATCTTTCCGTCGGCGCCGGGCAGAACCTTCCGTGGGCGGCGGTCCGTCTGGCCCTGGGGGAGGAGATCGGCGTCTTCGGGGAATATTCAGTGGGAACAATGTTTCTCAGGAACTCCATCGACCACATCTATTCCATGGAAGAGTACATGCACATGACCACCGCGGGGGAAGTGCACAGGACGAAAAAAATCGACGAGGTGACAAATGAACAGGGAACGATATGAAAGGCCGGTCATCATCCGCCACCAGGCGGGCCTGGCCAATAAAATCGGAAGGTCCAGGGCGCCGAGAAGCATGGGGAGCATCGACGGCGTGAGCGTCGCCGGGCTGGCAGGGGAGTTCGGCAGTCCTCTTTTCGTGTTCAGCGAGAAGAGGATACGGAAAAATTACCGGGAGGCGCACCGCGCCTTTTCGATGCGGTATCCCGGGGTGAAATTCGCCTGGTCCTACAAGACCAATTACCTGGACGCGGTCTGCAGGATTTTTCACGACGAGGGGAGCTGGGCCGAGGTGGTGAGCGAGTACGAGTACGACATGGCGCGGCGCAACGGCGTGCCGGGGGCGAAAATCCTTTACAACGGGCCCTACAAGCCGGTTCCGGCGCTGGAACGGGCGGTGGCGGAGGGGGCGCATATCCACATCGACAATTACGACGAGCTCCTGGCGATGGAAAAGATCGCCGCAGGTTCAGGTAAGAGGATCGAGGCGGCGATCCGGATCAATCTTGACGCCGGCATCCATCCGGCCTGGGACCGTTTCGGTTTCAACTACGAAAACGGCGAGGCCAGGGACGCGGCGCGGAGAATGCGCGCCGGCGGGAAGCTTGTCCTTGCCGGCGTTCACGCCCACATCGGCACCTGCATCCTGGACCCGGCGGCCTACAGGACCCAGACCGAAAAGCTCGTCGAGTTTTCCCTCTGGGCCGGGAGGGAGCTCGGCTGCACCGTGAAATACATCGACGCAGGCGGCGGTTTCCCGTCCAGCGCCACGCTCCACGAGCAGTACCTTCCCGGCGACGAGGCCAACCCGCCCATTGATGAGTACGCCGAGGCGGTCACCGCGCCGCTCCTGGCCGCCGGGTTTTCCCCGGACAGGCTGCCGGCGCTTTTTCTGGAAACCGGACGGGCCCTTGTGGACGACGCCGGTTTTCTGGTGTGCTCGGTGGTGGCCAACAAGCGGCTCGCCGGCGGCACGAGGGCGGTCATAGTCGACGCCGGGGTGAACGCGCTTTTCACCTCGTTCTGGTACAAACACAACGTGTTCACTGCCGAGGAGCACAGCGGAATGATGGAGGAGACCGCCATCTACGGCCCCCTGTGCATGAATATCGACGTGCTGCGCCCGTCACTGAGGCTTCCTTCACTCGATCCCGGGGACATTCTGGTTTTCACACCGGCGGGCGCCTACAACGTGACGCAGTGGATGCAGTTCATAAGGATGCGCCCCCCGGTGGTGATGATAGGCGAGGGGGGGGGCGTGCGATTGATCCGCAGGGCCGAGACGCTGGAGGACCTCAAGGGGCCGGAAACGGCCTTCGATGACGGGCCGGCATATGCCGCGGCGGGAGAGGCCCATGGAAACCGCTGAGGCCTTCGCGGCGTCCGCGCCGTTATCGAAAATCATCTGTTATGTGGAAAAGGTGCTCCAGGGATACGCCCAGATCTACTTTTCCCGGAACCCGGCCGCGGGGCTTTTCTTCCTTGCCGCCACCTTCGCGGTGCCGCTGCAGGGCGCCGTGGGGCTTGCCGGTGTTGTCGCTTCCAACCTCATGGCGGGGGCGCTGGGGTTCTCGAAGGAGCATATACGCGAGGGATACTTCGCCTTCAACGGCCTCCTGACCGCGCTCGCACTCGGCCTCACGTACCGGTTCGGCGCCGCTTTCGCGGTGATGCTGGCGGTATCCCTCTTTCTCGGGGTGCTCGTGGCCGCCGCGGTGCGGTCCCTTTCGGAACGGTATCTGCGGGTGCCGGTGCTGAGCTTTCCGTTCGTGCTCACCGCGTGGATCGCGATCGCCGCGGGGCAGAAATTTCACGGCCTTATCTATGCCACCGATTCCTTTGAAGTGAGCGTCCTGGTGGGAGTGTTCCCCTCCTGGCTGGAGTTCGCCCTCCGGTCGCTGGGGGCCGCGTTTTTTCAGCTCGGGGTCCCCTCCGGCCTCCTTGTGGCGCTGGGGCTTTTCATTTTCTCGCGCCACGCCTTCGCGATTTCCCTGGCGGCGCTTTTCATCGGGTCGCTTGCGTACCGCTGGCTCGGGGGGAGCGCCTCCGATCTTTCGGGAAGCTGGATCGGGTTTAATTTCGCCCTCACCGCCGTCGCCGTGGGGGGCGTGTTCACGGTGCCTGGTCCGGTGTCGTGGGCGCTCGGACTGGCGGCGTCGGCGCTCTGCGCGGTGGTCGCCGCCGGGGCGACGATTCTTCTGGCGCCGCTGGGAGTTCCGGTGCTGGCCTTCCCTTTCCTGTTTACCACCCAGCTTTTCCTGTTCGCGCTGAACAGCAGGACCGGCCGGGGGCGTCCCGTAATGGTGACCGCGCCGTGCGAGACACCGGAGGAGAACCTGAAGCGCTGGCGAAACGAGCGGCAAGCGTTCGCCGCGGGAGAGTTTCCCGCCTTCAGCCTGCCGGTGGCGGGGCAGTGGACCGTCACCCAGGGACACAACGGCGAGGCGACGCACCGGGGGCTCTGGGCCTGCGCCTGGGACTTTGAAGTGCTCGATGACGGAGGCAGCCCCTTCCGGAACGGCGGCGGTTCCGCCGCCGACTACCTCGCCTGGAACATGCCGGTGTTCGCCCCGGCTGACGGCAGGGTCGTCCGCGCGGTGGGGCACATCGGCGACAATCCGCCGGGGCATGTCAGCCATGAACACAACTGGGGGAACACCGTGGTGATCTGGCACTACGGGTCGATTTACACCGCCCTCTCCCATCTGGCAAGAAATTCGATCACCGTGAACCCGGGTGACGAGGTGCGAAAGGGGGCCCTCATCGCCCGGGTTGGTAATTCCGGCAGGAGCCCCAGGCCGCACCTCCATTTACAGGCGCAGTACGGGCCCGAGCCGGGTTCCCCCGCGGCCGACGCGCGGCTTCTTCATTACTGCGTTTGGAACGGCAGGGAGGCGGCGCACCGTCTCATGGGGAACCCGGTCCGGGGAGACAGGGTGAGCGCGCTGGAGGTTTCCGACATCCTTGCCAGGGCGGCGGCGTTTCCCCTGGGGGGGCGATGGGACTATGATGTGCGGGACAGAACCGGGCGCAGGACCGAACGCTGGAGGACGGAGATCGATTTCCCGGGAAACCGCTTTCTGGCCTCTGCCGGGGGGAGGGGGCGCACCAGGTTTATCACCGACGGAGGTGCCCTCACGCAGATCGAATATACGGGCCCACGGGGCACGGCGATGGCATGGTTTTTTCTCGGCGTGCCGAGGCTCCCCTTTTCCGGTCACGGCGTGGTCTGGGAAGAGGACCTTCCGGCTGAACTGCTGCTCGGATCCGCGGCAGGCGCCGTTCTCGGTTTCACCGGCCCCTTTTACCCGGCCGCCCGTCTCAGGGCGGAGTCCCGGCTCTCCCATGAGGCGGACGGGACTTTTATCGTAACGACCGCGCTCACGCTTTCGGGACCATTGGCGCCGCGGAAGGGCAGGCCGGCAACGGTCACGGCCCGCTTCCGGCATCCTCAGGGGCTGGTGTCCCTGAAGGCGGAAAGGGGGGGGGATATACTTATGGAAATGAATTTAACGGGGTATGACAATGAAATGGAACTGTAAGATGATTCGATATATCGCCGCCGCGGGCATTCTCCTTGCGGCAGTGCGCGCCTTTCCAGGCGAAGTGGAACACCGCCTCTACCTTCAGGAAGGATGGACCGCCAGACAGGAGAAGCGGTACAGCGACGCCCTTGACGCCTACGCAAAGGCGCTCAGGGAAAACCCCGCGTCCGAGGAGGCGCAGACCGGCACGCTTTTCACTCTGGTGGAGCAGGGGGAGTACCGGAAAGCGGTGACACTTTCGGATACGCTGACCGTCCGGTATCCGGGGAACCTCTGGATCATGAAAGGCGCGGCGGCCGCGAATTTCGGCGCCGGCAATTACCGAAACGCCGCCGCCGGGTACGCGAAAATCCTCGAAGAGGGGGGCGATGACCCCTCGATGCGGCTGAAACTGGGACTCTCCCTCTACCGCGCCGGAGACCACGACGCGGCCGCCCTTGAATGCGGGAAAGTAAGCGACGACTTTCCGGATAACCTCGAGCTACAGCGATGCCTCGGAAGGAACCTGGCCCCCTGGAGTTTCTATCCGCAGGCCTATATCAGTTATCTGAGCTACTCCGGCGCCCGAAACATCAATAGTGTGGGCACCGCCACCGCGAGGATGGAGGCGTATCATCTCTCAGGCTTCGGCTTTTTCGGGGAATGTTCCTATTCGTGGTATTCAGGTGAATCCGCCGCCGGCGCGGGGGGAAATCCGGCATCAGGTTCCTCATCCTGGGAGAATTACCGGCAGATAACGCCCGGTCTCGGGGCCTACTATTCAGATGGCCGGTTTCAGGTTTTCGGGCACTGGAGCGCCGTGATCGAACAGGACGGCAGCGACAGCATGTCCAACATCGTATCGCTCTACGGGTATTATCGCATCGGCCGATTCAGGCTGGGGGGCGGGATAGACGCGGGGTTCCGCGACGGATACACCACTATCCAGTACACGCCGGAACTCGGCGTGTTTTTCGGCGGTCACTACCGGTTGAGCATACTCCCCATGGCGCAGCAGTGCCTGGGCGATCAGGTGCAGACCGGCGTCCGGACCGGGACCCGGTTTTCCGCCGGCCTGGAGCTGGAGGCGGCCTTCCGGTACGCCGATATCACGGCGTCGTTCTATTACGGGGACCGGTGGCAGACTGTGGAGCAGCGGGGCCTTGTAACCTGGACCGGCGATGAGGCGTACCGCTGGGGAGCGGAACTCCGCGCGCTTTTCATGCAGGGCGGCACCGCGTCCCCCTTCATTTCCATAAGGGCCGACCGTGGCGCCGAGCAGTACGGCGCAGACCGGAGTTTTTATACCCTGGGCGTGAGCGCGGGCGTGCGGCTGAATATCAGATGAAGGAGAAACCGATGAAAAGATGGCTCGCAATTACGATGCTTTTGCTGCTTCAGATTCTGATCCGGGAAAGCGCTCGTGCCGAGGACATCGCGGAGCTTTTCAACCGCTCCCGCGCGTATGAAGCCAAAGGCGAATACAGCGAGGCGCTGAACAGCGCGCTCAAGATTGTCCTTATGGACACGGGGAATTACGACGCGCTCCTGCGGGCCGGGTGGTTGTTTTACCGGAGGCAGGACTACAACGCGTCGCAGGACTATTACAGAAAGGCGTCGAACCTGAAACCGGGCGCCATCGAACCCCTTCTGGGGAGAACGCTCCCGCTCATGGCCTCGGAAAAATGGGAGGAAGCCGAACGGGTGGCCGAAGCCATCATCAGCAAAGACCCTCGCAATTACCTTGCCGGCAGCAGGCTCGCCTACATTCTTTTTTCCAGGGCGATGTACGGCAGGGCCGCGGGCATGTACGAAAAAGTGCTGGAACTCTACCCGGGCGATACGGACATGAAGCTCGGGCTCGCCTGGTCGCTGTACCGCATGGGGCGGATAAAGAGGTCGGGGGAGCTTTTTCGGCAAGTCCTGATGGTGGACAGCGGCAACACGAGCGCCGGCGAGGGCGCCGCCCTCACCGGGATCCGTTAGGGGAACCGGGGCGTTTTCCCGCCGGCGGTTTCGTGCGTCGGGGCGCGTCATGGCATACCTGAATTTGTGATGGGTTAATCACCCGCCGCGGTTATTTTCGATGCGGTGTCCCTTCTGTATTTTTAGTTATTCAATGTTTATGGGATCCCCGAAACGTATGGATCGCGGGAAAAATACGGATTATGAATACCGAAAAGATGGAGTACATCGATATCGAGGGACTGCCCCTGAAGGTGTCGAAAATCGCCCTGGGCACCTGGGCGATCGGCGGGTGGATGTGGGGCGGCGCCGACGATGATGAATCCGTCCGGACGATACGGGCCGCCCTCGACGGCGGCATCAACCTGATCGATACGGCGCCTGTATACGGGTTCGGCCGGGCCGAGGAGATTGTGGGAAGGGCCCTTGCCGGGGGGCGGCGGCGCCACACCATCATCGCCACCAAAGCCGGGATGGAATGGCGCGACGGCAGGGTTTTCCGCAATTCGTCGCCCGAGCGGCTCCGAAGGGAGCTCGAGGAATCGCTCCGCCGTCTCGGCACCGATTTCATCGACATCTACCAGGTGCACTGGCCGGACGAAAAGACCCCCATCGAGGAGACTGCCGCGGCGATGGAGGGGTTCCGTCATGAGGGGAAGGTCCGCATAATAGGGGTGAGCAATTACGCGCCCGCCCAGATGGACCGGTTCATGACCGCCTCGACGCTTCGTACCGTGCAGCCCCCCTACAATCTCTTCGAGCGCCAGATCGAGTCGGAGCTGCTCACCTATGCGTCGGGGAAAAACCTGACCGTGCTGGCGTACGGCTCCCTGTGCCGGGGTCTCCTGAGCGGCGGGATGGATGAGGGGAGGGTTTTCACCGGAGATGATATACGGAAATTCGACCCGAAATTCAAACAGCCGAGGTTCGCGCAGTATCTCGCGGCGGTGCGGAAGCTCGACGACATGGCGCGCAGGCGGTTCGGAAGGGGCGTGCTGGCCCTGGCTGTCCGCTGGCTGATTGACCGCGAAAACGTGATCGCCCTCTGGGGGGCGCGGCGGCCGGACCAGCTCGCGCCGATCGGGGACGTAATCGGATGGTCTATCGATGATGACGCCTTGAAGGAGATCGACCGCATCCTCGACGAGACAGTCACCGATCCGGTCGGGCCTGAATTCATGTCGCCGCCCGGGCGGGACATCTGATAATTGAAGCGCAGATTGACGCTGATATGCGCGGATCAATGCGTCAAATAAAAGGTTTTGCTATATATTGTGAGTGCGGGTCTTTCAGATAAAAAACCGCAACAGTCGTAAGATTTGAAATCTTAAATAATAATGAAAGAGGTGATACAGTATGATACGTACCGCTGAAGCAGTCTGGGAAGGGAACCTGAAAGAAGGGAAAGGAACAATAAAACTGGGGAGCGGGTCCTACGAGGGTCGTTACTCGTTTTTATCGAGGTTCGAGAACGGGACGGGGACCAATCCGGAAGAGCTGATAGGAGCGGCCCACGCCGGGTGCTTCTCGATGGCCTTTTCCGCAGGGCTCTCGGCAGCCGGTTTTACTCCTGATCGGGTGCACACCACCGCGAAGGTGAAAATCGAAAAGGCCGGTCCCGGATTCAAGATCACCCTGATAGAGCTTGAATGCCAGGCCAGAGTGCCCGGTGTTGATGAGAAAACCTTCCGGGAAACGGCCGAGGCCGCCAAGACAGGGTGCCCGGTGTCGCAGGCGCTGGCAGCGACCGAGATCAAACTCACCGCCACGCTTCTGCAGTAACGCTCGTTGACCGGTCACGTGTGACTCCGTCCTCCGCGCTATGACGGGAGGGCGGTCATATCTGCAACAGGACGGTCGTTTTCACCGGAACGCTTATAAATACGCAGACCGGCCGATTCGCCGCGGCCGTGATCCGCAGGTACCGGGGCGGAGGGTTTTCTCGTGTACGCGCATTCAAGCCATCCCGGCTCTTGGGCTCAAACTGCCTCAGAATAAAAAACACCCGTATGCCAAACATTTGTTGACACTTTTAAGCGCCCCTGTTACACTGGATGGTGTCACAGGGCCTTATCTGTTTTTTAAAAATTCATTTCTGGCGAGAAAAAAACGGTGGCGTTACGCCGCCATCGGGCGTAAATAGAGACATAATGCGGTACCCGGTCCTGATGCGGCAAAGACGGAAACGACGGGCCGGTACGGGTAGTGAAAGGAGTGACGGGCATGGACAGGATAAAGGCATTTCTGGAAACGCGGCATCACGGCGAAATACGGGCGCGTATCGTGCTGGACCCTGAGGAGGGGGCGACTACAGGCCTTCCGGAGGTGCTTGACCCGGCGCTGGCATCGGCGCTTCACGGGCGGGGCATCGACCGTCTCTATTCGCACCAGCGGGAGGCTTTCGACGCAATCACCCGGGGGGAGCACACCCTGCTGGTGAGCCGTACCGCCAGCGGGAAAACACTCTCTTTTTTCCTGCCGGTGGTGAACCGCTATATAACCGAAAAGCCCTCCTCCTCCACCCTGCTCCTCTATCCGACCAAGGCGCTGTCGCGGGACCAGGAGTCCGGCTTCGGCCCCCTTTTACAGGCGGCCGGAAAATCCGGCAGGCTCGGCACCTTTGACGGCGACACGCCCCGGGAGGAGCGGGAGAAGATACAGAAATCCTCGGACTTCATCATCACCAATCCGGACATGCTGCACGGGGGGATCCTCCCCAACCACAACCGTCGCTGGAAGACCTTCCTCTCGCGGCTCAAATACGTCATCGTGGACGAGGTGCACAGCTACCGGGGATCTTTCGGGTCCCACGTGTCCAACGTGTTCCGCCGCCTCTCCCGCGTCTGCGCCATGCACGGAAGCGACCCGGTCTTTATCTGTTCCTCCGCCACCGTGGGAAACCCGGCGGAGCTGGCACGGTCGCTCTTTCACCGGGACTTCACCGTCATCGACAAAGACGGGTCGCCCAGGCCGCGCCGGGAAATCTACTGCATGAACCCGCCGCTGGTGAGGAGCCAGGGCTTTTCCCTGTACCGCAAGGGCCCGGGGGCCATCTCGGTGCCGCTGATGCGGGAGGCGCTGAAGCACGGGACCCGCACCATCTGCTTCTGCCGGTCGCGCCAGGAGGCGGAACGGCTGTATCTTGCGGTCAACGACGGCAGGCCCGATCTGGAGCCGATGGTGAAGCCGTACCGGGGCGGACTGCTCCCCTCGGAACGGCGCGCGATCGAACGCGACCTTGCCGAAGGCAGGCTCAAGGCCATCATTTCCACCAACGCCCTTGAGCTGGGGATCGATATCGGCGACCTGGAGCTGTGCATCATCTCCGGACACCCGGGGACCCTGGCAAGCTTCTGGCAGCAGGCGGGGCGCGTGGGGCGGCGCGGCAACACCTCCCTGGCGGTCTACATCGCCCGGGAGACCCCCATCGACCAGTACCTGGTCCACCACCCGGAATTCATCACCGGCGCGCCGGTGGAGCAGGCGTGGCTCTCGGCCGACAACCCCTACATCCTGCTCCAGCACCTCCCCTGCGCGGCCCAGGAGTACCCGCTGCGTACGCTGGAACCGATGTACGACACCGCCCTGTACGAGGAATCGCTCAGAGTGCTCCGGGAAAACGGCACCGTGGTCCCCTTCGGCGGGGGGTACCGTTACGCGCTCCAGGACTATCCCTCCCGCGGCGTGAACCTGCGCGGCATGACGGATTACAATGTGGAAATCTACCGCGGCACCGAGGTGATCGGCGAGCTGGACCCCATCGGCGCGCGGGGCACCCTGTACAAGGACGCCATCTACCACCACCTGGGGACCCAGTTTATGTCCATGGATCTTGACCTCGAAAAAAAACTGTGCCGCGTGGATCCGGTGGATGTGGACTACTACACCGACGCGGTGTGGGAGGGGAGGGTGGTGATGACCGAGCGCCAGGAGGCAAAGGACATCCAGGGGGCGCCGCTGGAGTTCGGCTACATCAACGTCAACAAACAGCCGAAGCTGTATAAAAAGATCCGCGAGCGCACCTTCGAAAACATCGGGTACGGCCCCATCACCCTCCCCGCATTCGAATACGACACCACCGGCCTTTCAATGCTTCTTCCGAAAAAATGGAAGGCCGCGATCGAGGCGGCGGACGCCCGTTTTTCCGGCGCCGCGCTCTTCGGGTTCCGGTATCTGATCCGCCACGCGGCCCCCTGCATCTGCATGGCCGACGCGCGCGACATCGACACCGACGTGTCACTGGTGGAGGAGTCGCCGGGCGCGTGGACCAGCGCGCTGTTCGTCTTCGACGCCATCGAGGGGGGGGCCGGGTATTCCGAAAAGATATACGAGAAGTTCACCGACGTGCTGGAGCTTTCGCGGCGCATCATCGGCGAGTGCGAGTGCGGCACCGGGTGCCCGTCCTGCGTGCCGCCGCTTCCGCCGGGAGTGGATACCGAGCAGCTGGAGCGGCTGCTCGTGGAATCAGACGCGGCGGTGCGCTGCACGCAGTCGCTTCTCGCGTTCCTGCTGGAAGGGAAGGTGGAGCTCCCGGCGGTCACCCTGCGGGAGCGGGAGTTCGTCTCCCCGGTGGAAAAGCGGGAGCCGGACGTTGAGCGCGAGCGGATGGCGGCGAAGCTCGACCGCGCCGCCGCCATGCTACAGAAAAAACGGGAGAAGCTCCACTGATGATCGACCGGGTCTTCACCCACTGCCCCGGCATCGGCCCCAGGGGGGAGGAGAGGCTCCGCGGCGCCGGCATCGAATGCTGGGGCGATTTTCTCGGCGCCGAAAAGGTGCCGCTGTCGCGAAAGGTCCGGGAGAACGCCCGGGAGGTGATCGAGGCGAGCGTCGCGGCGCTGGAACGGGGCGACATCGCATATTTCGTGGAGCGCTATCCGGCGCGGGAACACTGGCGCATCCTAAGGGAGCACCTTCACCGCGCCTCGTTTTTCGACATCGAGACCACCGGGCTCTCCTGGTACGAGAGCCACGCCACGGTGATCACCGCTTTCCATCGCGGGTCCCTGCACACCTTCGTGCACGGCAGAAACCTGGACGGATTTCTGGACCTGGCCGCGGAGGCGGACCTCCTGGTGTCCTTTAACGGGAGCTGCTTCGATCTCCCCTTCATAGAGAGGACCTTCTGTATCCCCTCCATCGGCGTCCCGCACGTGGACCTTCGCTGGGTGGCGTACCACGCCGGGCACCGCGGCGGCCTCAAGGCGATCGAGTCCCGTTTCGGCATACGCAGGCCGCCGGAGATCGCCGGGGTGGACGGGTTCGAGGCGGTCGAGCTTTTTTACCGGTGGCAGGGAGGCGACGACGGATCGCTCAGAAAGCTTGTGCGCTACTGCTGCGCCGACGTGGTGTCGCTTTACCTCATCGCCGGGGAGATAGCCGGGCACGGCGCGTCCGCCGGGGCGCGATACGGCCGGGAGGACCTCTTCGACATGGTGATGGCGGTGCGGTGACGGCCCCTTATGGAACCCAGAAAGATACTGCATGTGGACATGGACGCATTTTTCGCCTCGGTGGAACAGCGGGACAACCCGAAGCTCAGGGGAAAGGCGGTGATCGTCGGGGGCGATCCGGGCCGCCGGGGAGTGGTATCGGCCTGTTCATACGAGGCCAGAAAATTCGGCGTCCACTCGGCCATGCCCTCAAAGACCGCGGTGAAGATCTGCCCGCACGCCGTGTTTTTGCGCCCACGCTTCGACGCCTACGCCGAGGCGTCGCGCCAGGTGTCGGAAATCTTCCATGAGTACACCGATGTTGTGGAGCCGATGTCGCTGGACGAGGCCTACCTCGACGTCACGGAAAACAAGTTCGGCATTACCCTGGCCACGGAAGTGGCAAAAAAAATAAAATCCGAGATACGCCGCGTCACCGGGCTCACCGCGTCGGCAGGCGTCTCCTACAACATGTTCCTTGCCAAGGTGGCGTCTGACTTCAGAAAACCGGACGGCCTCACCGTGGTGACGCCGGACCGTGCCATAGAGTTCATCGACTCGCTTCCCATAGGCAAGTTTTACGGGATCGGGAAGGTCACGGAGAAGCGCCTGCTGGAGCTGGGGATTCGCACCGGCCGCGACCTGCGGGAAACG
The DNA here is from genome assembly GCA_041737965.1 of Spirochaetota bacterium. Classification (GTDB taxonomy): domain Bacteria; phylum Spirochaetota; class UBA4802; order UBA4802; family UBA5550; genus JAFGJK01. The sequence continues at coordinate 34,969 of JBGSQT010000008.1, forward strand.
GACCGGTCGACGCTTCTGCGCCTCTTCGGCAAGTCCGGGCTATTCTACCACGATATCGCCCGGGGGATCGACGGGCGTTTCGTTAATCCGGTGTGGATAAGGAAGTCCGTCAGCTGCGAGGAGACCCTGGAGCGCGACACCGACGATCTTGAGGAGATCAGCGGCCTGCTGGACCGGCTGACGCTCCGCCTGGAGTCGGACATGCGTTCGCTGGGGAAAAAGGGGCGCACCATAACCCTCAAGGTGAAGTACGAAGATTTCCAGAGCATCACCAGGAGCGTCACCATCGACCGCCCCACGGACGAGCGGCTCATCGTGCTGATGCACCTGAGGCGTCTTATGGAGAAAACGGAGATTCCGGAACGCAAAGTACGGCTTCTTGGCGCGGGAATGTCCAATTTCGACACGGAAGAGCCGGGTGAGGGATTTGACGGGCAGCTGTTCCTTCCTTTTTAAATTTTAAATTTAATTAATATCAATTCCTTCTTTAATCTTCATTTTGTGGAATGTCTCGAACCCTTATTGATAAAAACATTAAAATTGAGCAAAAAATTGTATTTCGCTCTGAAACTTCTTGACTTTTTTCTGAAAGACTCTAATAAATATATGTGATTTTAATATTTGAATAGTTTTATTAAGTATTAAAGTCAAAAAATTGTAAACGAACCATTTATTCTAACAATGGAATTATTATGAAACAAATCATCATTACATCTCTAAGCATGTTTGCTTTTTCATGCGGTTCAATCTCAATAAATAATTCAACTGTTGATCTAATACGCCATACTCAAAGTGGAAATTTTAGCGGCGTCAAATACGCATTAGAAAATGGTGCCGATGTAAATGGTAGAAGCATGGATAAATTTGGCGGAACAGCTTTGATATTGTCCGCTTATACTGGCGATACGGTAATTGCTGAATATTTATTATCGAAGGGTGCTGATGTAAATATAAGATCAAATTTTGGAAACACGACAGCGTTAATGGCGGCGTCATTAAATGGGAAGATTAGTATGGTAGAACTTCTAATCAAAAAAAATGCCACAATTGATTGCGAAGATTGGGAAGGAAAAACGGCGTTATGGAATGCGATACTTTCCAAAAGTATAAATTCTGTCGCCAAAGTAAAAATAGTACAATTATTATTAAAAAATGGCTCAATGCCTGATCATCGTGAAGTAGGGGGTTTGACGCCACTAATGTACGCTTCAATGCATGGTGACAATGAGGTTGTGGCATTGTTGCTTTCTTACGGTGCGAATGTAAATGCTTATACCGAAAATGGAACCACTTCATTGTTTTTAGCTGTAGGTAATCAAAAATCTGATACCGTTTCGTTGCTTGTGACGAAAGGAGCCAATGTGAATGCTAAAACTAAGATTGGAATGTCCCCTTTATGGCTCGCTCGAAAGAAAGGAAACAGTGTCATTATTGAGATGCTTATAAAATCAGGAGCGTTATAAATTCAGTTCTGTAACTTCAAAAAGCTTATTATTTTTTATAAAAAACGGAGGATATATGAAGTCGAGAATCTTAATAATTTTTCTTTTGTCAGCAGTCGTAACACTATTTATTAATTGTCAATCGAATTCACAACGAGAAAGCGAAATGCAAATGAAGGTTGACATGCTCGAAGAACTAAATAAACAGCTTGAGGAAAAAAATCGATATGATCAGACACCTGAAGGAAAAGCAAAGTTAGATCAACAGGCGAAAGATTTAGCGAAGGAAGAGCAAAAAATTAAATGCGAGAGTATATGGAAGGGAAATAATGCCGGTTACGAAAATAAAATTATGGGTATAACTCTATTTTCTGTTTCATTTTCGTGTAAAAATGGAACAGTTTATGAGACTGTAATAGTTCCCAGTGATCCCAATGAAAAAAACAGAAAAAAAGTAAACCCGTGGACTATTAGTAAGATTAAAAATGAATGCGGTGATAACTGGAGGAAGTTCGGTAATCCCTGCGCAAATTGAATACTATTTAACGGGGCATTTATGTTAGCATAACTGCCCCGTTAAATTAAATTTACAATTTATATAAACATGGCAGCCACCACGCCATCAATGCTTACTGTTATTTCCAAAAAGACTCGGTTTTGAGGGTATATGATAAAAAATGTACTAATAATCATTACATTTTCTATTGCCACAGTGCATGCTCAGACAGTACTGGAATACTATAATATCGGTAAAAAAGCTTATAACGCTGGTAATTATAATGATGCACTTAAATATTATGAAAAATCTGCTGACATATTTAGAAATAACAATGATAAAGGAAATTACAGCGCTCTGTTGGTCGAAATTGGGAGAGTGTATTCTTCATTGGGGCAATATAATAAAGCTATTGAATATTTCCATGATTCATTAATTATCAATAAAGCATTGGGACAAAAATTGAATATTGCTGCATGTTTAAATGATATCGGCTTGGCTTATAGATCTCTTGGACAATACGATAAATCAATTGAATATTTTAATAAGTCTTTTGACCTTGTGAATAAGTCAGGTGGGGATAAGGTGAGCGTAGCCGCTTGTTATTTTAACTTAGGTCTTGTCTATTATTCATGGGGACATTATGATAAGAGTTTGGAATATTCAAATAAAGCTTTCACCCTCGTGAGCGATTTTGGTGATAAAGCGACAATCGCTTCAGTCTCAAGTGGCATTGGAAGGATATATTATGCATTAGGCCAATATAATAAAGCAATTGGTTTTTTTAATAATTCTCTCAGTATTAATGAAGAGTTGGGACGACATGGCTCAATCGCCGGTAATTTATCCGATATCGGAGCAGTATATCGAATGTTCAGACAGTACGGCAGTGCTGTTGACTATTTCAAAAAAGCTCTCACAATTAATGAGGAATTAGGACAAAAAGAAAATATCGCAACAAGTCTTAATAACATTGGATCAATTTATTATGAATGGGGTCAATATGAGAAAGCTTATGATTATATAAAGAAGGCGCTCGATTTTAATGAGAAATCAGGGTCTAAGGACGCGATGATTGTAAATTTAACCAATATCGGTTGTATCTTTCACTCTTTAAAGAAATATGATAAATCAATAAATTACTTAAAACGATCTATAGATGTAATTGAGGAATTAAGGCTTACAGCCCCTGGTGATATAAAACGCGAATATATTTCCAAACAGATATATTCATATCAATGGCTTGTCTCAAGCTATATACATAACAATGATGTTATTAGTGCGATGAATACAATAGAGCTTTCGAGTTCAAAGTATTTAATTGATCAGCTTGGAGAAAGATTGAAAGAAAAAAGGATCCAATATGTTGATATAAAAGATTATAACAAAAAAATTTCATCTGATACAGTAGTTATTAGTTTTTCAAATGCTGGAACAGAATTGGGCATAGCTACGATACTAATTGACAATAAAGATATAGTTGCCGTGGAAACTGATGAAAAATCTTTTATAAAATCAATTACCGGAAAATATTCCAATAGAATTTCACAGGAAAATATAAAACAACGGGGCCTAAAAATTCAAGCTGTTATTGAAAAGCAACATGATAAAAGAAAAATTACCGCTTCGGATTTTAATGGGATAATAAATTATTATCATCATTTGCTATCACAACCAAGGTTAGATAAGCAAGAATTTGATGCATATAAGTATATTGCTTCGGAACTGTATAATCTCTTGTTAAAAAAATTCGAAAAACAGCTTGTTGGAAAGAAAGAACTAATAATCTTACCTGGTGGAATTTTTTCAATAATACCATTTGAGACGCTTATTATGTCAGACGGTAGTTATCTTATTGAAAAGTATTATATAAAATATGCTCAGTCTTTAACTGTGATGGATATAATTGGAAAAAGAAAATATTCGAATTTAAGGAGCCCGATGATTGCTTTTGGAGGTGCTACTTATGACAAGATTAATTATAAAAAAAATATTGTGGAAACCGAACAACAATTAGCTGATCTTATTAAAGAAACAAATCTTGTCAGCAACAGGGGAGATAGCATGAGGAATGCATATTTTTCATTGGGATTTGGTAAATGGGAAAATTTACCTGGTACTTTAACAGAAGTTAAGGCAATTAAATTGCTAATTCCTGATGTGAATTTAATTACAGGCCAGGATGTTGATGAATCCTTTATAAAAATCTTGTCAAAAACTGGAAAATTGAAGAATTATAAGGCTATCCATTTTGCAACACATGGTATTGTCGTACCAGAGATACCAGAACTCTCTGCGATTGTTCTCTCACAGTATAACAATGAAAGAAATGGAGAAGACGGTTATTTGAGGATGCAAGAAATCGCCGCTCTTGATATTAATGCTGATTTTGTTAACCTTTCTGCATGTGAGACTGGACTTGGAAAAATCTACGGTGGAGAAGGCGTGGTTGGATTAACTCAGGCATTTCTACTGGCTGGCGCAAATGGTCTATCGGTATCTCTTTGGCAGGTTGCAGATAATTCAACAATGGAATTCATGATTGGTGTCTATCAAAAGGTAATTGATAAGGAATTAAGTTATCATAGGGCTATAGCAGAAATGAAACGTGAATATATTCATTCCTCGAAATATAATAAGCCATTTTTCTGGGCGCCATTTGTTTATTATGGTAAATAAAGTTGAAGAAAAACGTTTTCCGTCTACTGTTCAGCTTCATTCTCAATTTCCTTCACATAACGGTGTACCGGCATCCCCTTCGTTATTTTTTCCATGTATCCCCGGTACCCCTGTTCCAGTACGCATTTTGAAATTGTCTGCATGGGGAATGAGGCCTTCATCAGAACCGCTTTCCCCCCGATGCGCAGATAGAGCCGGTCACCCATATTGATTAGTCCGGCGGCCTCGGGCGTTTTTACGATAATCTCCCCTGACTTCATCTTTACCGCGCCCACCTGGCCGATTACCGGCCCCTCTCCGAGTGCCGACTGCGCAGCCGATTTTTTCGATGTCGGATCTGAGTTGATGAAGGCCACCGATTCCGGCATGTCGGTGATCTGCTCGAAATCGTTGTCGGAGAATACGCAGTTCCTGAATTCCACGGATCCGGTGCCGAATGTATCGTATTCCTTCCCCATATAAACCAGGTACTGTTTTTCGCCATGAAGAATATAATAATCATTAGAGGTCAAATCTTCCGGACGGAGGGTAAACTTGTTATTAGTGATTCGGCATTTATCAAAAATTACGCTTGAATTTCCAAAACCGAACCAGTTGTCCTTGGCGTAACGGCCGGTGGTATTATCGTGAAAATTGCATGTTATGAACTTTACCGCTTTACTGTCCATCAATCTGGCCAGACCGATGTTGCAATCATATATGTTCGTGTCGATGACGGTGATATCTTCAGCCGAATATCCGACGATACCCCAGTTACCGGTGCCGTAAAGATCGCATTTATCGATGATGATATTTTTTGAATAGGACCGGAGGTCGATGACAGGTGCGGTGATATCCCCGCAGAGCCTTAATATCTTCCCGGCTGGGGGTTGATGGCCTAACTTCAGGTTCTGCAGACGGATGTTCGTACATGAATCGAATCCAAACACAGCCCCCTTGCTTTTCCTGATGTAAACATGCGCCTTCGACTTTTCCTTTCCGATAATCGTCAGGTTGTCTAAGCTGCGAATGGTATATCCCGAGAAAAAATCAAAGTTCACATAATCGGTATGCACGGGCTCTTCGCTGTCCGAACCATCCCCGGAATTGTCTGAATTCTCTTGAGGATCAGGGCACGGGAGCCTGTACTCGGCAGCGGTCAGTTCAATGGTCGTATTTGGGGCAATGGCCTGAAGTAACTCAGTTCCATTGGAAACCTTTATAACATTAATTTCCTGAATTTCCGGTTCCTGGGAATAGCAAATGCAAGCGATGAAGGCGATAATAGTGATGGCGGTGAGTTTTTTCATCGGACCCCCTTAGTTGTAATTCCTGTCTATGAAGGTAGTGTCGAAAAGTACCCATATATTTTTACTTTTCAAAATAGTGGAGATATGCCCTATATACTCTTTATGTGCGTATTAATCAATTAGTTTTACCCTGTATTCGCATTAACCGCAATATTTTTCGGCGTCTATCTGAGGTAAAATCATTCTTTACGGGAATTCCTTGTATTACCTTACAGCAAACAACACTTGACACCGCACGTTTTTCCCGTATGTCTATACCGTAACCGTAGTGGAGGTGCTACATGCTGAAGGTGAGTCAGGAAGGCGCGGTGACCCTTTTTTACATGGGCCGGTCACCCATGGGATTTCTCCTGTATCCGGTATACGCCTTTCTGGCGGGCGATACGCTCATCGACACCGGGACAGGCCGCGCCAGGCGGCCCTTTCTCAGGGCGTTGCAGGGGAGGGGTGTCGGAAAGATAGTCAACACCCATCATCACGAGGACCATACCGGCAACAACAGGGCGGTGCACGAGATGTTCGAAGCGCCGATTTATGCCCACCAGAAAGCGCTTCCGTACCTGGCGGACCCCGGACTCAACCGTCTCCGCCCGTATCAGCGCATCGTGTGGGCCTATCCCGAACCCGCAGAGGGGGAGCCGGTGGGCGCTGAAATTCAAGCGGGAGCGTTCCGGTTCAGGGTCATGGAAACGCCGGGCCACACCGACGACCATATCTGTCTGTACGAACCGGAAAGGCGGTGGCTCTTCTCAGGCGACCTCTTCTGCGGAACCGGGTTCGTGTATCTTCGCAGCGATGAGAATTATCTCAGGATACTCTCGACACTGAAAGAGCTCGCAAAGCTCGAAATCGACACGATATTCTGCAGTCTCAAGGGGGCGGTGAATGACGGACACAACGCCCTGGCGAGGAAGATAGCCAGGATGGAGGATATCCGCGACCGGGTTCTGGATCTTCACGCCAAAGGCATGCCGCGGGTGCGTATAAAAAAAGAAATCTTCGGAAACGAGGACTCGTGGAATTTGATCACCTGCGGTCACTATTCAAAACAGAATACAATTGACGGCATTATCGGCGGCAAAAGACCAGATCAAGGTGTTGTATGAAAAAGATGCGTGAATAATGGACTTCTGCCGCCTTCTGCCCCGCCTTATGATATCCAGGCAAATCTATCCATGTAATCGGTGAGATTTTGCATGGTGATATACGCGACCACCTTGCATTCGAGGTCCTGACATAGTTTCATTTTCTTTGCGGCCATGGTATTTTCTCCTTGTTAGATTACACAAAAAATACTATATATGACTAACTGGATCAATGAATTGTATGCATAATTGCGATAAAATATGGATAATAGTGAAATAATGTATACATATTGTGCTGAAATGTCTTGTGAAATCATATTTAGGGTAATATGAACACCTGAATAATTAGTTTCTCATCGAACATTTCTGTCTACGGGGTGTTGCCATTCTGCACACTGCTTCCCCTTTACAGGGTTTCGGCCATACTCAGCATAAATCATCCCTTATAATGGAACACTCGACCGCCATAACAGGCGACATTTGTATTGATGATATGATGAAAATAGAGCTTGACGATGAGCCATTAAATAGATGTTTTATCAGGACAGACGAGATACGGCCGGATTGATTACCGCATCCCCTGGCCGGCAGGGCGGCATGTTGCCGCCTTTCTGAAAGAAATATTTCTCGCGGTAGCCGGACGGGGTCCCGATATCCATGTTTTCTCCGGCACTTCCCTCATCGAGAGGTTCTCGCAGAGTTTACGACAAACGGCATTTATTCGGGAGATGTAGATGGAACGACCCTAAATGAATTTAGTCTGCGGTATCATAATTTATGAAAATAATATTGTTAGAATTTTATTAATAACAACATGAATCCCTTATCACTGATAAATCTGATTTCCGCAACAATATATATATATTTAGCCATTTCCTGCCATAATGCCGGCAAACTGGAACTGGAATCAAAAATAAACAGACTTTTTTCCCTCCTATGTGTTTGCTTTTCAATCTGGGGATTTTCATTCGCGTTCATGCATTCCGCGACATCAAAAGCTGAAATTGAAATCTGGTACAACATCAGTTCCATCGGGTGGTGTATGTTCTGCGGTTTTGCCGTTCATTCGATTTTGCTTATGACGGGGAAAGAATCCTGGCTGAAAATGAAATGGGTGTTGTTTGCTATTTATGCACCGGGAGTAATTTTTATTTTAAGAGAATTTACCGGTTCATTGTATGCGGTGGATTTTATTCGAATCGGTTATGGCTTTTCCGAGAAGCCAAACGTCGGTGGAATCTGGTTCTGGATATTTGTACTACACCAGACGGGATCCGAGCTTTTCGGCCTGTTTCTTCTTTTCGTCTGGGGAAGACGTTCGCTGATCATACGGGAAAAAAAGCAGGCAAAAGTAATGATCATCACGACATCAGCTTCTTTGGTCCTTGCGTTTACCAGCGATATCCTCTTGCCGGCGTTGGATATTTTTATTGTTCCCTCGTTATCGCCCATATTCATATTGATATGGGGTTACGGTATATGGTATTCCATCTCCCGGTATAAATTCATGTCGCTCAATCTGGCTTTTACTGTAGATGAAATTTCATCAAGGATGCGGGACCTTTTCTTTGTTCTTGATCAGGACTTGAATATTATAAAAATAAACAACCGGGTTGTCGATCTGCTGGGATTCGAAGAAAGGGACATTCTGAATTCGTCTTTCTTAAATATTATTAAAAACAAAACCCTTATCAGTGAATTTCATTCCATCACTGAAAATATTGAATCGCGTCTTGAAATTGATGATGCTTTCAATACAGCGTAAGATGAAAACATTCCCGTCAAGATCCATGGATCCATGCTCCGGGATAAATTCGGAGACCCGATTGGTGTAGTTATCATAGCGACTGACCTCAGGGAAAAAATACAGCTTGAGAGGGAAACAGGGGAGCGGGCCCTGAGCGAGGAAAAGTACCGCGTAATAGTTGAAAATATTAAAGAGAGTTATTATGAACTGGACAAGGTTGGAAATTTTACCTTTGTCAATCAATCAATGTGCCGCATATTCGGCCGCACTATGGATGAACTTATTGGACTGAACTACCGGGACTACATGCCGGAGGATTCGGCCCGCTTTGTATATACCGTATTCAACAGGGTTTTTAAAATGGCCGTCAAGGCCGAGCTGATTGAAATCCCGATATATCAGAAGGACGGAAACCTCCGATTTATCGAAATTTCAATCGATCTGAAAACTGATTCTCAGGGAAAAGGCGTCGGTTTCCGCGGGATGGTTCGGGACACCACAGAGAGGAAGAAGGCCGTAAATTCCATGCTCGAAAGCGAGAAAAAATACCGCCATTTAATCGAGAACGCGCATGAGATAATCTACAAGACCGACTGGCGCGGGAATTTTATTTTTTCCAACCTGGCTTTTCAAAATAAACTTGAGTATACCAACGAAGAAGTCTGCCATCTGCATTATCTTGATCTCATTCCGTTCGAAAACCGCGAGAGTGAATTCGCCTTTTACAGTAAACAGATGAAGGATAAAATCGACGAATCGCACCGCGAGCTTCCTGTTCTTACAAAGTCAGGAAAGGTTTTATGGATAGAGCAGAGCGTGAAATCCATCATTGATGAGACCGGGCTTATCGCTGAATTTGACTGTATCGCTCATGATATCACTGACAGAAAAGCAGCCGAGGATGCGTTGCGCGAAAGCGAAGAGCGCTACCGGATTGTGATGGAGAATATCAATGATGCTGTTTTTATCTGCAAACTTGACGGACACCTGAAATATATGAGCCCGTCAATGATCCGGATGACGGGCTATTCCGTGGATGAAATGCTTGATGCGCATTATCTCCATTATGTCCATCCGGATTTCCGGAAACTTTCGCTTGATTTGTACAAAAAACAGGTACAGGAGAATATTGAGGTCACCGAGCATGAATACCTTTTTATTGCAAAGGACGGCGGAATCATCTGGGTTGGTCAGACAGCTCGCATGGTCAAGAACAATAAGGGTGAGATAGAATTCTTCGGGGTGATGAGGGATATCTCAGAACGAAAGGCCGCGGAGGAGGCGCTGAGAAAAAGTGAGGAACGCTATCAGCAATTAATGGAGAACATCAATGATGCTGTTTTTATCTGCAACGAGAACGGGCATTTTAAATATTTCAACCCTGCTGTTACCAGATTGTTCGGTATTTCCCAGAATGATCTGGTTGGAATGCACTTTCTCTCCATCGTGCATCCGGAATACCGGCAGCAGCAGTTGAAATTTTATCAGAAACAGATGAAAGAAAATATTGAAACAACCTATTATGAATTCCCGGTCATGATGAAAAACGATGTACTCAAATGGGTCGGCCAGACTGTTCGAATGGTGAAAAACATCGAAGGTCAAATTGAATTTTACGGCATCACCCGCGATATTACCGCTCTAAAAAAAGCCGAGGATGCCCGGCGTGACCTTGAGGAGGCGAAGACCCGTTTTTTCTCAAATATTTCCCATGAGATCCGAACACCGCTCACGCTCATGATCGGGCCTATCGAGTCCATTCTACAGGGTGACTACGACGGGGAAGTAGACAGGGAATTCTTTGAAAACCTCCATCGGAACACTCTCCGTCTGCTTACTCTGGTCAACAATCTTCTCGATTTTTCAAAGATAGAGGCGGGAAAGATGACGATGAAGGTTCTGGAGGGCGATATCGTCTCCTTTACGCGCGGTTACATTACAAGCATGGAGACGGTTGCGAAAACTCGAAAGATAGAAATGCGTTTCAACTCCTGCGCCGATTCGATGATGCTCTATTTCGATCCTGAAAGGCTGGACAAGGTTTTAATGAATCTTCTCTCGAATGCCTTTAAGTTTACGGAAAACGGAGGAGTGATTTCGATCACCGTTTCAGAGGATGATGATTACTGCAGAATAATCGTGGCGGATACAGGCGAAGGAATCCCTGAGAACGGCATCGACGCCATATTCGAACGTTTCGCCCAGGCCAATACGGCTTCCACAAGGAAGAACCAGGGGACCGGTATCGGGCTCGCTCTCGCGAAGGAACTCGTTGAACTGCACGGCGGCGCCATAACTGCTGAGAGCAGGTATATCGCAGACTGCCCCGACAATCACGGATCAGTTTTCACCATCACCCTCCCAAAGGGGAAAACACACATCGAGAACAGGACAGATGTTGAAATCGCCGAAAATACCAGTCTCGATGCCTTTGTCAAGGATTACCGGGCCATCGGAATCAGAGAGATGACGGAATTTAAAAATGATGATACGGATTCCGCGTACTGTGAAAACACGGATGATGTTCCGATTCGAGGCGATGAAAAAACGATACTTGTCGTCGACGACAATACGGACATGAGAAATTTCCTGAAGATTCTGTTGCAGGGAAAATACCGCGTGATTCTCGCGGTAAACGGAGAGGAGGGGATCCGCTGCGCCCGCGAACAACGCCCCAATCTTATCGTCACCGACGTCATGATGCCGGTGATGAGCGGCTTTGAGATGACATCGATCATTAAAAACGATGAAGAACTCAAAACCACGCCCGTTATCATGCTCACCGCCGATACGGAACTCATGAGCAAGGTGGCCGGCCTTGAATTCGGCGCAGACGACTACCTGCATAAACCGTTCAACTCGCTTGAGCTTATAACGCGAATCTCATCGCTTCTTAAAAACTATGAATACCAGCAGATCATCAGCCGGCGCAACCAGGACATCGAAAGCGAGCTGGACGTCGCGCGTATGCTGCAGCTTCGGCTTCTGCCCGGATCGATACCGGAGATCTCCGGTTTTCAAATGCATGCCGAATACATTCCGATGGACAAGATCGGCGGTGACTTCTACGACATCGAGAGGCGGGAAAATTTTATCGATATTTTCATCGCAGACGTCTCCGGACACGGCCTTCCAGGCGCATTTCTGGCGACAGTGACGAAAATCGCGTATGAGAATATCACCACGCGAACGACGCCGGAAAAAGTCCTTCATCTGCTCAATACCGTCATACGCAGGCACACGGTAAAGAGTAATTTCGTGACCGCTTTATACTCCATCATCGACATCGATACCAGAATCATGCGTTACTCGAGTGCGGGACACGTCCCGATGTTTCTGTACAGGAAAAAAAATGATGAATTCATCGATCTTAAGGCGAAAGGAACAATTCTTGGCTGTTTTAAGGATATATTTATCGAAGAAAAAACGATACAGTTGGAATCGTGCGACCGCGTTGTGTTCTATACGGACGGCATTACAGAGTGTTCAAGTCCGGGGAAAGTGCTTTTTGACGAGGACCGATTACAAAAGTCAATCAGGGAACACGCAGGTAAAACCGCCGAAGATTTCTCCCGTAAACTGATGGAAGAGCTGGAAGCGTTCAAGGGAGAAAAAAAATTCGATGATGATATCACGATTGTAGTGCTGGATGTGTTGTAAGCGGGGATGGAATTAAAGGGGGACCGTCCGGCGAGGATTTTTCGTGTCTGTAGAAAATGAATACGCCGATGATCGCATTATCACCATAATTTTCATTCCATGTCCACAACCAGCAGGGTGATGTCGTCGTCGAAGGAGGATCTCCCGCTGAAGTCCCGCAGTTTTTCCACGAGCCCCTTCGTGAGATCCCCTGGCGCCAGGCCCCGCGATGCCAGCATATGCCGCTTGAGCCTCTCCTCTCCGAAGAGCTCCCCGTCGCGGGCCGCGCATTCAGTCACGCCGTCGGTGTACAGCAGCAGCCTGTCCCCCGGCCGGAGCGAAATGCTTCCCCCGAAGTAGCCTGCAGAGGGAAACCAGCCCATCGCCGTCCCCCTGGCCTTGAGTTCGATGATCTCTCCTGTGACGCGCCTGCAGAGCAGGGCGGGAGGATGTCCCGCGCTGGCGAATGTGAACATCCCCGCGCCGGGATCGAGCCGGCCCAGGAAGGCCGTCACGTAATTCGACCGTACCGTGGCGCCGCACACCATGTCGTTGAGCTCCGCCATGGCGCTGTCCGGAGTCGCGCCGGGATCGATCCTGTCAAGTGACAGCTTGGTGAACAGTGCCAGGTAGGAGCTCGCCAGGCCGTGGCCCGACACGTCTGCAATGAAAAGTTTTATCGCCCCGTCGTCGTTCCTGATGCCGTAAAAATCGCCCCCCACGCTGTCCAGGGGTATGTACAGCGCCCCGGCCCTGACGCCTGGAAGGCCGGTGATCTCTTTCGGGAGAAGGTTGTCCATTATCATCCTGGCGATGACCAGGTCTCGCTCTATCTCCCTGTTCCTGTCGGAGAGCGCCTTGGTGCTCATGAACAGGTTTCGGGATGTCTGTTCCATCAGGTGGCCGCTCACCACGAAGGCCGCCTGGGCAGCCCAGATCATGCTGGAGGTGATGTAGAGGTCCGCCGGGGAAAAACCGAGGCCAAACAGCAGCCCCTGATAGACGAGCATGTATATGGTGCTGAAGAGGACGGCGAAGTGAAAGCGGAGGCGGAAGATGAAGAATGCGTAGAGCGACATGAGGACCATCCCCCCCGATAGGACCGTCTGGTTGTAGTATATCGTGCAGGAGAGGTACAGGAACGCGAATGCCGTCGCCGCGTTCGCAAACCCCGCGGCCCAGGGAAAGAGAGGCGTGAGTTTCCGGAAAAAAGTGAGCGCCCCGACCGCTGCGAGCAGCGGTATCACCATGGCAAAACTTACAAAAAAAACCTGGTCGAAAAACCGGGGGAGGATGATGAGCGTCGAGGCGCTTATCAGTACCCAGACGGCGATGGAGAGGATGCAGCCCAGCCTGATGAAGTTGCGGTTGCGGTAGTCGTACCCGCGGCAGTATTCCTTTTCCAGGGCGGGATCGTCGAAGGACAGTTTCAGCGTTGATGGCGTCATTGGTTGATGAAACGCGGGGCCTGCGCGCTTGTCAAGAATTTCGCGGGGATTTGATCGGAACTGCGAAGGTGTAAAAACAGAACAGGAGAAGATTGCACCTACCGCCGTCCGGTGTCAAACAGTAATTGATCCGGGAGGCAATGTTTGTTCTTTTACTTGACTTTTTATCTGATTCTGCACATTATTATAAAAATCGCATCCAGACCTTATCATGGAAGGCCGGCGTACAGGCGCAGTTACGGAGGATCGTGTACGATGAAAACTGATACACTCACTCGTTGTGGAAGCATCTTCGTTGTTTTTATGATTGCAGCCGCTTCCGCGGTATTTGTCTCTTGCAAAGAGGCGGCCGAGCCCAGGGCCATCACCACAATTGTGGTTGGCGACGTGACGCTACTCAGGGAAGGAGCGCGGCCGGGAAAACTCAGGCATGGTGAAATTTTGAAAAAGTCGGACACGATCGTGACCGCAATGAAGTCATTCTGCGCTTTCCAGATAGGCCAGGAAGCGGTGATGAAGGTGTCCGAAAGGTCCAGAATAAAGCTCGAAAGCATCCTGGAGGGGGGGAACAATAGGGTTTTCCTCGCACAGGGGAGGGTCTTTACCGCGGTCAAGAAGATAGGGAAAGGGAGAAGTTACGAAATTCAGACGAAAACCACCGTTGCGGCGGTGCGTGGAACCGAATTCAGCGTGAATTACCGGGAGGGGGCCGCGGTGGTGGCGGTCAACGAAGGGGCTGTCAAGGTCCAGCGTGTGGATGAAAAAATGGCGGTGGCGGAAGAACAGATGGTGGAGCAGGGCCAGGCTGCCGTGGTAACCGAGGATAAGAGCAGCACCCGCTCCCTTAACAAGGAAGAGATAGAAGAATACGACCAGGACAAAAAGCTGATAATAGTCGAGGACGTTCAGGACAAGAATGAAAAGGAGTTGAAGAAAATCGAAGAGGCGGTCCTGCAGGGAAAACTCGAGGTGAAAGATGAGGAGCAGGAAAAGGCGGGCGGCATCGCCGATAAATCCGCCGATGAGAATAAACTTGGATCTGGAAAAAACGGGGAAAAAACGGCGGCGGTCGATAAAAACGCCGACACCCTGGTCTGGACCTCCAAAAGGTCGTACAAACCCGCTGACCCCATCATCATCGGATACAAAAACATGCCCGAGAGCAAATACGCCTGGATCGCCGTGGCCAAAGCCGGGAACCCTGGAAACCAGTATGAGCACTATGACTGGACCAACAGCAACAAGAACGGGCAGATGGTCTTCGAGGGGCTGAATTTGGAGCCTGGAAACTATGAGGTGCACGCCCATTTCAACAGGAGCAACGATATCAGCAAGCGGTCTTTTTTCAAGGTGGAGGAGTGATACTTAACGCTCCACCTTGCCCGGGAGCCGGTAATTGTATTTTTTCCTGAGAATGTTTTCCACGATAAATTTGTCCACCTTTCGGGAAAACTGAAAAAACCGCCAGATAAAGGCGTCCTGGGAGTAGTATGAGTCGATCTCCTTTCTGGAGATCGGTGAATCGCCGGTCATATCTTTTCCGGCGGTCCCGTTGGCTGACGAGATAAAGCTGTCGATGAGATCCGGCCGCTGCTCCTTGTACAGGTTCGCGATGACGTCGATTATCACCGACCGCATGTCGTAATACCGGTCCACCACGTCCTTTAAAAATAGCGCCCGGATTATCCCCCTCAGAAATGACGGCGCGTTTTTTATGAAAAGTTCCGTGTCCAGCTGTTCCCTGCCGTTCACCCTGAACAGGGGAGAGCTCGTGTCTATGTAGCTGATCGATTCGGCTTCAGTCCCCGCCACCCAGTTGGAAAGCTGTCCGTCGATTCCGATCTGAACCGGCCCTCCGCGCCGGTTGAAGTCGTACACCCTCCCGAGTTCCTTGAGGATGCGTCTGAAAAGCATGATCGCGTCGTCGCTGCCAAACGAGCGTATCAGGCTGCTGCAGAGGCCGGACGCGTCCAGCTTTTCCTGGCCTGCGTAGAGCGAGTAGTAGCCGCCGTGATCGAAATATGACACCTTCTGATTTGGAATCTTCAGCCCGACATCATCGACAAGTATTCTTCTGTATTCCTCATAGGCCCTGGCGTATTCGAGAACGTGGCCCAGGGTAGGGAAGGGCGGCATCTTTTTCCAAATCCACGGCGATGTCCCCTTTCCCCTGGAAGACAACTGCATCACCGTCGATATCTCGCCGTATCCGATAATCGACAGCTCTACCGGTTCACGGTAGAGCCTCCAGAAATCGCGCGAAAAGGCGCGGTGAAGCCTGATGTCGTCCGAGAGAATGTCGGTGATGTGATCGTAATTGTCCACAATATGACGAATCGATTCGAGCTGTTCCCCGGTGACTTTCAGGTCCCGAAGCCCGGTTTCGTCGAAAAGCCTGAAGATGGGGATGTAGCGCTCCAGGTATCTGTTTTCAAGCCGCGCGAGCTGTTCCATGGAAACGGAACCGGCGGCGTAAAAGAGGCCGTACAGATGGCGCTTCGCGGTTTCGCTGGCAACGGCGGTTCCGAGGAAATCCAGAAAAGCCTTTTTGTCCATGGTGAGTATCGAGCGGTTCGCTTCGATAATAAACGTTATCTCGGCGTGATACCCGAATATGCCGGTAAGCACCTCAATGCCCCTGTCCGAGATTCTGCGCTCACCGTACAGGTAGCCCCCCTCCGTTTTCTTCCACAGGCCGTCAAAATTTTTTTTTAGAGCCCGGACTTCCCGCATCATTGTAGCGGCTGTCATGAATTTCAGCCGCTTTGCCTTGTACCGGCAGGCCTCGCCGATTTCGGCCAGCAGGATGAGCAGGGCGCCGTCGTCAGCCTTTCCGGTCGCTTTCATGCGCCGCCCCCGGCGATCCGTTTCATGGCCTTCCCGATCCGGCGCAGGATCTGCGTCCCCTCCTTTTCGGTGACTGTCAGGGGCGGGAGGAATTGAATCACCGAGGGATCGTTGCCGGAATAGACCGCATACACGCCGTTTTCGAAAAAGAGCTTCACCAGAAGAAGGGAGGTCAGCTCGTCCCGGAATTTCAATCCCATCATCAATCCGAGACCGCGCACCTCCAGCTTTAATTCCGGATACCGGTCGCCGAGTTCCTGCAGGCCGCGTTTGAAGAACCCGCCCATCCTGAGGACGCCGTCGAGAAATTCCTGGTTGCGGGAGATTTCAAGCGTCTCCATCGCGGCGAAACAGCCGGCCTCGCTCCCGCCGAACGTTGAAATATGAACAAAGGGGTCCCCGCTGAATACCGAGGCCAGCGCCTCGCGGAACACCGTCGCGCTGATGGGATAAATCCCGCCGCTCATCCCCTTTCCCATGACCACGATGTCGGGATTCACGTTGAAGTGCTGAAAACCCCAGAGCTTTCCGGTGCGTCCGAACCCGGTCTGGACCTCATCCATTATCAGAAGGGAGCCGGAAAGTTTGCAGATCCTCTGTACTTCGGTAAAGTAATTCCTGCCGGCAACGATGATCCCGGCGGTCGCGGGGATCGTTTCCAATATGACGGCGGCTGTTTTTTTCGAAACCGCTTTTTCGATCGCCGGAAGGCTGTTGAAAGGGACCTGGCGGAATCCCGGAAGCGCGGGGCCGAAAGCGTCCCGGTATTTCCGGTCTCCCGTTGCCAGGGCGAAACCGGTGTGGCCGTGATATCCCCCTTTCGCAGAGATGATCTCGCTTCGGCCGGTATACCCCCTGGCGATTTTGATCGCCAGCTCCACCGCCTCGCCGCCGCCTACGCCGAAGACCACCTGATTGATCCCCCGGGGCATCGTGTCGGATATCATTCTGGCGAGTCTGGCCCTGGGTCCGCTTATCAGGTGGTGATTGCCGATGTCGTACCGGCGCAATGCTCCGGTCAGCGCGGCGATGACCCTGCGGTTTCTGTGCCCCAGATTGAACACGCCGCCGTTGCAATGGCAGTTGTAAAACCATTTCCCGTCAATACCCCGTATTCTGCTGCCGGAACGGTCCCCGGGGATCAGGACAAGGTCGTATTTTCGGTACAGATCCACCTTCCCCGCTGACACGTGCTTACGGTAGAGATCCAGTATTTCCTCCTGTTCCTTGTTGACCGGTACAGGAGCATCATTGGGAGGAGCAATTGAAGGGGAGACGATTTTTCTTTTCATTCAGACACTCCATACGGATAGTCGTGAACTATCAAAGTATCGCGACTGCGTGTTCGCAGACGGAAAATGCGGATGAGATACGATTATTTGCGGGGAAGATTTCATATTTCGCAAGCATTTTTCGCGATAAACAGATTGCAATAACGGAAAATAGACCGTGAAAATAATGTCTCAGAACGGCAGAAATATGTTGGAAACCCGCAACGTGTTCCCGGCGTGGAGAGATTTTCCGTATCCATGCGGAAGCATCCGGAAAATACCGACGGCGCCGGGGATACAGCAGAAAGGGCCTGCCGCAAACAGGCGGAGACCGGCAGGGGCATTAATGCCGGAGTGATGGAGGACACGCGGACCGGCGAACGATCAGAGCCGTTTCATAAACCCTTTTCTGAAAAAATATCCGAGGTCCTGCAGGTACCTCAGTTTCACCGTTTTCATAAAGGAGGCGGTGATCATGCTTTTCGCCAGAGGAAGCGTCAGGGACGGAGAATAGATCGGGGCCGGAAGGCCGAGCTTTCCGCGAAGAATCATCGACAGGTCCACGGCGGTGGTGTAGCAGCGGTCAATCCGGTAGGTCCTGCCGGCGCCTGTCACCGTCGCCGACGCGCAGCTCCCTATCATGAACACATCGCCGCCTTCCGCGTCGATGGGGTTCTTGTGCCTGCCCACCACGATAACGCCACGTTTTGCCTTCCTGAATGATTCAGAGCCGCCGAACTGTTCTATGAATCCGAAAAACATTTTCAGCCCCATGACGCACCCGTAGGCGCATTTTTTCCCCGAGTCGCCGGTGGTGCCCCAGCGGAATTTAAGCGGCGTCTCCAGCCGGCGGAACTCCGTGTCTATGTCCTGCCAGCGGTGGAAATCGCCGTCCCTGGGAAGAAGCCTCCGCGCGCGGCGGTCCAGGGCTTTTACGTCGCTGATGTCGCCGGTGAGTTGTATCTCGCTTATTCTTGACGGACCGTATCCGCGTTCGATGGCCCGCTGAAGATAGGGAACCTCCGACGGCGACGCCCCCAGGAGCCTGGCGCCGACGATATCAACCGCGACCGGGTTCCGCCCCATGATGAGAAGGCCGAGCCGCCCGGGTGTCGGCACCGCCTCGTTCCCCACGCCCACGTCGATGGCGTCCATGACGATGAAATCCGGGTACCCGGCGGACAGGAGATCGACGATTTTGTCGTCCAGAAGGTAGTCGTGGTGCCTCGACCTTTCGTCATCGGAGCATATCCCGACGTTGAGTTTCACTGCGCCTGTCATGGTGCTCACGCAGTGGCATTTCAGTTTCGGAAGATACACCAGGGAGTCGGCACGGGCCATTTTTTCTGGAATCCTCAGGGTCTCGTGGACCGTACCGCCGAGAAATACCTCGCGGCGCCGTTCCTCCTCGATGCAGAAAATGCCGGTGCTTGCGGCGCAGGTCCTGGCCGTATTCTTCATCTCCCGGTAGTATCCCGCGTACCCGTAGTTCAGCCTCGTGGGATACCCGATGGCCGTTTTTTCACCCACGTCGATCCTCTTCGCACCGGACTCGGACAGGGCCGAAACGACGGCTCCCAGGACAGACGGGTCCGTATAGGCGCACGAGCCGAATCTGTCGCCCCTGGAGGCGAAAACGACATTGGGTTTCACGAAAACGGCTCCTTTCGGCCGGTATCCCAATGTTTTCATGCCGTCAATTACGCACTGCCGGATGGCGTCGCGGTCGTATCCGTCCACCTCGCGGATCAGCACTGAGGTATTACCGCTGGATGTTGTTTTTTTCAATGCCTGCCTCTCAGGAAATACGCATGAATGAAGTGATTAATTGATTCCGTATTGTCTCAGGAAAGTCAAGAACATAAAGTCCCGATAGGCCCGGAGGCCAGCATGGCGTAGAATGCGGTTGCGCCCCGTCATGAAAAAATCATTGCGTTAAAAACAACCGGGTATATATCTTGCACGATCGGCACATAACATGATGAAAAGGGCCGCCACCCATCCGTAAAGGGTCGGGGTTTCGAATGCTTTAAATGCCGGAAAAAAAGCATGAACTCAGGAAGTTCATGTAAAGGGAGACGATATGCATCAGTTTCTTCTGTGGGGCGGATTCATCGTTTTTATACTGGGAATGCTTGTCCTGGACCTTCTTGTTTTACAGAAGGGAGACCATGAGATAAAAGTCCGCGAATCCCTTTTGTGGACCCTGTTCTGGATTGTCCTATCGCTCCTTTTCAACGCTGGTATCTACTATTTCATGGGTCTGAGTTACGCGCTGGAGTTTTTGACAGGATATCTGATCGAAAAGTCGCTCAGCGTGGACAATATTTTCGTCTTCATAATGGTGTTTTCCTACTTCGGTATCGCATCGAAGTACCAGCACAAGATACTTTTCTGGGGGATTCTGGGCGCAATCGTGATGAGGGCCGCCTTTATTTTCGCCGGGGTCACCATTATCGAAAAGCTCCACTGGGCGATCTATGTCTTCGGATTTTTTCTTGTGGTCATCGGCGTCAAGATGGCCCTGCAGAAGGAGAAGGAAATACATCCGGACAGGAATCCGGTGCTGATCCTGGTAAAAAAGTTCCTGCCGGTGACAAGTGATAACGTGGGCGGCAAATTTTTTGTGAAACGCGCGGGAAAGATCATGGCGACGCCGCTTTTCATCGTGCTCATTGTGATCGAGACCACGGACATTATCTTCGCCATAGACTCGATACCGGCGATTCTTTCCATCACCCTTCATCCGTTCATAGTTTTCACTTCAAACGTCTTCGCAATTCTGGGGCTTCGGGCGCTCTATTTCGCGCTGTCCGGGGTGATGAAGCTTTTCGTGTATCTCAATTACGGCCTTTCGCTGATACTCATATTCGTGGGGGTGAAGATGATCGTATCGGAATTCTATAAAATACCGGTCTCCGCGGCCCTTGCGGTGGTGGGGGGAATTCTGGTGTGTTCGGTGGTGCTGTCGGTGCTGTTCCCGCCGAAAAAGGCCGATGAAAAACCGTGAAAACCGCGCGTCAAGGGACCTGCGCCGTTTGATCTGAGAATGCCGGTGCAGTGAGAAATAGCCTTGACATTTACGGCTCGCTTTTTAGGGTCGATAATCATTATTGTAGTGGAGACAGCATATGCGGACAAGAAGCGGACTTGAGCTCGCGGAAGCGATTAAAAAGGCGATCGAGGACCATGTGATCACCCACACGGAATATGAAGAAATTCTTCAGATTGCCAACGCCGACGGAGTCATCGACAATCAGGAACGGGCCCTGCTCAGGGAACTGAATGAAATGATCGAAAACAGGACAGTGAAAAGAGTGGCCGGATGACAGAAGGTTCATACAGAGGGGCCTAGAAGCCCATGAAATCGAAAAGCCGGAGCGATCTTCGGCTTTTTTTAATTAATGCCCCGCCGCCATGCGGGAAAAATGGATTGCATTATCAGGAATGCCGCGTTCATCATCGATTCGCCTTTTCTGCTTTTTATGAATTTTTGAAAAAAACCGGGTATAATTCACGCAACTCGGAGGTTTTATATGAAAGGACCTGGTATCAGCTCAAAGAAGTACTGGACCGCGGGAGTCATTGCCGCAGCCTCTCTTTGTGTCGTGGCCATCAGGCTTATGTTTCAGGGGGTTCCGTCTCCCGCCGGGCCGGAAGAGCCGGCAGGAGGATTTTCGGCGGCCCGGGCCTTGATGGACGTCGCAAAGATCGCCGCGGAAATCCATCCCGCGGGGAGCGCCGCGCATACAAGGGCCCGCGGCTACCTGCTCAACCGGCTCCGCGAGACCGGTCTCGAGATATCACGGCAGGACACAATCGCTGCCAGGACCTGGTTTCCCAATTATCACACGGCCGGTACCGTTCATAATCTGGCGGCACGTTTGCGGGGTACGGACAGCCGGGGTTCGGTGCTGATAATGGCGCACTACGACTCTGTGGACTCAGGGCCCGGCGCAAGCGATGACGCCGCCGCGGTGGCCGCGATGCTTGAAGCGGTCCGGGTAATAAAGCAGGGGCCGCGGATGAAAAACGACCTGATTTTTTTGTTTACCGACGGAGAGGAGGCGGGACTGCTCGGCGCGACCGCTTTTCTCCGCGACCACCCCTGGCGGAGCGCGGTGAGGTTTGTGATCAACCTGGAGGCCCGGGGAACCCGCGGCGCCTCGACGCTTTTCGAAACCGGCAGGGGGAACGGACGCATCATAGGGGACTTCATCAGGGAGGATCCCCATCCGACCGGGAATTCCCTGACCAACGCGATCTATTCGTACCTGCCCAATGATACAGATTTTACCGTGTTCAGGGAGGCGGGTTTTCAGGGACTGAATTTCGCCTTTATCGGCAACGCCGCCGCATACCACACCATGCTCGACAACGCGAACAACGTCGATCCGGCGAGTCTTCAGCATCACGGTTCCCATGTGCTGGCGCTGGCGCGTTTCTACGGCAACGATTCCCTTGAAGGGCTCACCGGGGAGGACGCGGTCTATTTCACCATCATCGGCGGTTTTATGGTGGCCTATTCCGGTTTCCTGTCGCTGATCTTTTCAATTCTTATAGTGTCCTTCACGCTGGCGGTTTCGGCCCGATTTATCATGAAGAGAAAAATGAAAATGAAACCGGCACTCCTCGGTCTCGGCGGCAACATGGTGATCATTGCGGCGGTACCGGGCGCTGCGTTCCTTTTATGGAAGCTGGTCCTTTTTCTTCATCCGGGCTATGCGGGCATGATCATGGGGGATATCTATAACAGGGAATGGTACGTCGCGGCGCTGATCCTTTTTTCCCTGCTCGTGTATGCGGTACTCTTTAAGACATTTCTGAAAAAAATCAGACCGGTCGATCTCTTCGTTCCGGGTCTTGCAGTCTGGTCGCTTCTTCTTGCCGCGTCGACGGCCATGATGCCCGGAGCCGCTTTCATTTTCCAGTGGCCACTCCTTTTTGCCGCGGTACAGCTGTTATTTATCACCGGTGACGCCGAAGACCGTAAAGGGCGGGCGCCGCTTTTTTTCGTGCTGTCAATGCCGGCGATACTTATGGTGACGGACATGCTTCACGGAGTGTATACCGGTCTGACGTTGGGCAGCGGAGTCATCGCCGCGTCTGTTGTTTTTTCACTTTTTCTGCTGTTGTTCTCTCCGCTGATGGGTGAGGTAATCCGGGACGGCGCGTCCTTTGTCATTGCGCTGACCGGAGCGGTGGCGGTGCTCTCGATCGCCGGGGGGGCCGTCACCGGCTCTATTGACAATGAACGGCCCCGGCAGAACAGTCTTGTGTACGCCTATGATGCCGATGCCTCGGACGCCATGTGGGCAAGCTGTGATCATACAACGGACCGATGGACATCGCAATTTTTCGGCGGCAGGGAAACCAGGGGGCCCCTCCCGGCTTTCTTTCCCATAACCGGAAAATGCCTGATGCGGCCCTACGGCTTCCTTATCGGAAAGGCGCCGTGGATCGCCCTCAATCCCCCCTCGGCCAGAATTCTGAAAGACCGCCGGGACCGCACCGGCCGGCAGAGGACAGTGAATGCGCGCTTTACTCCCGGCGGGAATACCATGGCGATGGTGCTGTATATAAAAGATGACAATAAGAAGATTGCCGCACTTTCCGTGGACGGGCAGGACCTCAGAAGGATCGACGAGTCGGTATTAAAACCCGGACACAGAATGATGATGAAGATGGTGGATCTGGAAAATTGGATTGTAATCCGGTATCAGGGGCTTCCGGCAGACGGAATCCTGGTGTCTTTTACAACGGATTCGGGGGCCCCGACGGAGATACGCTGCGTGGACATTTATGGACAACTGCCGGATATGCAGAGGATGGGGTACAGCGAACGGCCATCCGGTATGATACCTGCGCCGGATTTTCTCCTGCGCGATTCGACAATGGTATCCCGAAGGTTTTTTTTATAAACAGTACTCCATCGACCAAGCATGATGGCCGGATGCGGTGTCTCTCCGATGCGGATTACGATTGAATTCACACAGCGAGTGAGTTAAAATCCGGTGAAAAAAAGTATTTACAAATACCGGCGCTCCGCACCCAATGGGCTACTTTTTGGTCGTGTTAATCGGAATTGCATGGCGGTTTTTCGTGCTTCAGACACTGGTCGATTTTTTCCTTCAATACGGGTACGCTGCGGTGTTTTCAGTGCTCATCTTCTGCGGTCTGGGAGTGCCCATTCCTGAAGACATCTCTCTCATCGCCGGCGGGATCATTTCCGGAATGGGATATGCGAACCCCTTTATAATGACCGGCATCGGCATGGCAGGCGTGCTTCTGGGCGACACTACGATGTTTTATATCGGCCGAATTTTCGGCGAGCGGTTTTTAAACAAGCATTTCGTGAAAAGGATCATAACGCCGGCGCGCTACAAAGTCATTCTCGAATGGTTTGACAGATACGGGCTTGGAGTGATCTTCGCCGGCCGTTTCATGCCCGGCCTTAGGTCGGCCATATTCTTGTCCGCCGGTATTACCCGATTCGTGAAGTATCCGGTTTTTATCATTATTGACGGGTTTGCCGCCATTATAAGCGTCCCTCTCTGGATATTTCTCGGATATTACGGTGCCAGCAACTGGCCCTGGCTGAAGCGAATGATAGCCGGCAGCCAACTGGTGATTCTGGTCGCCGCCGTTCTATTCCTTCTTTTTATTGTTTTCCACACATTCATACGGTTCAAGGTAAAGAAAATCGAAAAGGAATACTCTGAACACGACACGACGGGGACCCTGTGAGGTGCGGGCGCCATCGGGAACTGCCCATCCTGGCGGCACAGCCCCGAAGTCACCGATGGCAACGACCCGAGAAAAAATAATTAATCTGAAATAATAATGCTTTACAGAATGAACTGCATTCAGTAATGATCACCGACTGATCGGCGGTCGGACAATGAACATAGCAAAACTGTCAATAAAAAGGCCAATCTTTATCTCCAGCCTTGTGATACTGATGCTTATTACAGGCGTCATATCGCTGAAAAAGCTCGGAGTTGATCTGTTCCCCAGCGTCACGTTTCCCATCGTCACCATCACCACATCCTATCCCGGCGCCGCGCCCGAAGAAATCGAGAACCTCATATCCAGACCGCTTGAAGATGAGTTGATCTCTATCGCCGGATTGAAGAGGCTCAGCTCAAGGAATTACGAGGGGATGTCGGTGGTGATCGCCGAGTTTCCCATCGAGGCTGACGTCAAATACGCGGAACAGCAGGTGCGCGAAAGGGTCTCACTGGTGCGTCCCACACTGCCGGACGGGATTGACGAGCCGCTCATCAAGCGTTTCGATCCCCTGGAAGTGCCAATCGCCAGGATCGCGATTTCGGCGGATCTTCCGGCCGCGGCGCTGTATGACCTGGCCAAGGAGGACATTAAAGCCAGGCTGGAGATGGTCCGGGATGTGGGTGCGGTGCGGATTATCGGAGGGACCAGGCGGGAGATACAGGTGGAGCTTGACGTCGACAAGCTGAGGCTTTATCAGATTTCCGCGTCCTCAATCGCAAAAAAAATCCAGAGCTCGGGTACGAATATACCTTCGGGAAAACACGAACAGGGAGCCAAGGAAACGATTTACAGGGCGGTGGCCCAGTTCGAGAACCTCCAGCAGATAAGGGACGTGATGGTTTCATTTTCCGGGGATTTCGCAGGCGTGCTCCTGAGCTCTGTGGCCGATGTGAAGGACGGCATGAAGGATGCCACGAGTCTCGGTTTTCTTTACGCGCCGGTGGTCAAGGAAACGTCCAGCAGCGGATCATTTTTCAAAAACCTCTTTTCACGGAAATCCGAAAAAAAGGAGAAGTTCATATCGAAACCAACCCTGATGCTTGACGTGTTCAAGCAGTCTGGAGCGAACACCGTGACCGTCGCCGATGACGTCCGCACGAGGCTCGACAGGATTAATTCTGAAATCCGCGAAAGGCCTGGAAACCCGCACGTCGATCTGGTGTATGACGGGTCCCGCTGGATACGCATTAATATAAACGACGTGTTCGAAACGATAATAATCGGTATCATCCTCGCGGTGCTCGTGGTGTATCTTTTCCTGGGGAACGTCCGCTCGACCGTCATCACCGGCCTGGCGCTGCCGAACTCCCTTCTCGGCGCATTCATACTCATGTTTTTGATGGGATTCACCGTGAACATAATGACGCTGCTGGCGCTGTCACTCACTGTGGGGCTTCTTGTGGACGACGCCATCGTGGTGCGCGAAAATATTTTTAGAAAGCTGGAAAGCGGGCTCCATCCGGTGGAGGCGGCGGAGAAGGGGACGATGGAGGTCGCGCTGGCCGTTATCGCCACGACGGCCACCATTATCGCGGTCTTTTTCCCGATCGGTTTTATGAGCGGGATCGTGGGGCAGTTTTTCAAGCAGTTCGGGCTCACCGTGGTGTTCGCGATGGTGATAAGCCTTTTCGACGCGCTCACCGTGGCGCCGATGCTCTCCGCCTATTTTGCCGGCAAGGCCCATGTCGAAAAGAACAGGCTGGTGGCCGCCTTTGACCGGTTTCAGAGCACCCTGGAGCGGTA
Organism: Spirochaetota bacterium; assembly: GCA_041737965.1. GTDB lineage: Bacteria > Spirochaetota > UBA4802 > UBA4802 > UBA5550 > JAFGJK01. The sequence continues at coordinate 61,447 of JBGSQT010000008.1, forward strand.
TTACGGAATCGTGATCCAGTTCAGCCTGCGCCGGCCGCTGATCGTAATCGGCATTACAACTTTTGTGTTCATCCTGAGCATAGGCGCCATGGGATTCCTGAAAAAGACATTTTTTCCGGAAACCGACCAGCCAGAATTCATGGTGAACCTGGAGCTCCCCCCCGGGACAAGCCTTGAGGGAACCAGGGACGTTGCGGCCCGGCTCGAGGAGCGGATAAAGAAACTTCCGGAAGTCAATATGATGTCCTCCGTCATAGGCGGCGGCCAGGGGGAGGCCAACAAAGCCGTTATCGGCGTGAACCTGGTCCCCGCGTCGCGGAGAAAGCGGACATCCATGGATCTCAAGGCGGCGATCAGGAAGATGTTCGCGGATTTCACGTTCGCCAAACCGAATGTGACCAATTATTCAACCACCGGGAGCGGAAATTATCCCTTCACCATGAACGTGGCGGGGACCGATCTGGCACAGCTTGAGGAATACGCGGCGAAACTTGTGGAAAAGATGAAATCCATCCCGGACCTCATTGAGATAAATACCAGCCTTCAGCCGGGGAGACCGGAATTCAGAATAAGGCTGAACCCCAAGGAGATGCAGAAACTCGGTGTTGAATCGAGCGCCGTCGGTATGGAGCTTCGTTATCTCATCGCCGGTGAGGTCGTCGGCAAGCTTCATGAGAACGGACTGGAGTACGATGTCCGGCTTCGGCTCAAACCGGACCAGAGGGACCTGAAAAAACTGTATCACATAATCAAAGTCCCCAACACGATGGGAGGAGGATCGAAGCTGATCCCCCTGTCGGCGATAAGCTCCACCGAGGAGAAGCTGGGGTCATCATACATACTGCGTCAGGACAGGGCGAGGGTGGTGCAGATCAACGCCAATCTGGCGCCCGGAGGAGGAGTCGGCGACGCAATCGACAGGGTAAAGGAGATCATGGGGCGCGATCTTCCGTTGCCGCGGGGAATGAGCTATTCTTTTATCGGCCAGACGGAGAACTTCGGCGAGCTGGTATCCAACATAATGATCGCATTTGTGCTCTCGTTCGTGTTTATTTATCTTGTCCTGTCGAGCCTCTACGAGTCCTTCGTTACGCCGTTTACAATCCTCATGGCCATACCGCCGGCCCTTTCCGGCGCTGTCTTTGCGCTGCTTCTGGCGGATGAGATGTTCGGAATGTTTTCGATGATCGGCATTATCATGCTCATGGGGCTGGTCACCAAGAATTCGATCCTGCTTGTGGACTTTACCATGGAAGGGATACGTTCCGGTTTGTCAAGAAACGAGGCGATTTTGAGGGCCGGGATTGTTCGGCTCAGGCCGATTCTCATGACCACCTTCGCCATGATCGCGGGGACAATTCCGGTGGCCTTCGGATGGGGGGAAGCGGCGGCCACCAGGACCGCCATGGGAGTTGCGATACTGGGCGGCCTTGTAATCTCCACCCTTATTACTCTATTTGTCGTTCCCGCGGTATTCGGATATGTCGACCGTTTTCGGGAATCCCTTGAAAGCAGGTTCAGGCCGAAATATGACCCCCCTGTCATTGACGCAAATATTCCGGATTTCAAACAAATATCCGCCTCGACAGAGAGACCCGAACCGGTAAAAAAGAAATCCGGTCGAAAAAAGGGCGCGACAAAAGAATAATTTTTCGTGAATTTACAATCATACACACTATTCTGTTTTCCGCTATACAACACCTGCCGTTTTTTATAGAGGAATGATGAAGATGATCGATGGAATAGGAACATTTTCCGTCTATCGCATTCAATCGTTCTGAGAGTGCTCTTCTCCCGCAGGCTCGCGGCCATCGGCATCATCGCTGAACTGACCATTAATTTCATGGAGTCCTTCATGGAACAGAAGCTGACTCATCAGAACTCGCCGCCATGGGTATATCGCGTTCACCATTTCTATCGGATACGGCAGAGCCCCGGCGCGTGGAATGACGATAGGGGCGAATGAAAGGAGTATGGGACGACACTCGTTCATCATTGTTGCAATACGACAGGGATAGTGAATAAGATCAAACCGTGCGATGATTCTGACGAATACAATTTTTAACTTGACAATAGCGGTCAGAATGATCTTATTTAAATAAATCAAATCCTATATGGAGGTTTTTGCATGGATTTCGGATTAATTATAAATACCGTAAAGGGTTTTCTTACGAAACCGGGAGAAGAATGGCAGAAGATCAAAGCCCAACAGTATGATAAACAAACATTGTTGGTAAAAATTTTCGTGCCTTTGCTGATCATTTATGTTGTGGCAACACTTCTTGGCACAATAATCAGCCTGGTCATCACACCGTATGTGCTTCAGTTTCTTGGATTCGGCAGGATACTTGTCAATGCGGTGGTGGGAGCCCTGCTGCAAGGCGCAATTATGTTCGGTATTATTTATGGCGGATCCTTCATCCTTATGGCGCTGGCGGACAATTTTGGAGCGAAGAAAGATGATACGCTGGCATTGAAGGTCATGGTGTTTTCCTATATTGTCGCTCTCGTGAGTTCCGTAGCCTTGATTATTCCATATATCGGCAGGCTTGTGTACGCAGCGGGCGCCATTTACGGACTTGTGCTTCTGTATTGGGGTATGAGAGACATTCTGGAGCCTCCGCAGGAAAAGATGACGATGTATTTCGTGGTAACACTTCTCATTCTTATCGCAATAGGAGTGGTATTATCACTGCTGGTTGGCGTGATTACGGGACTTCTTATTGGAAGTTCAATGCTTCGATAATTTTTCATAAGCGGGCGCGTGTTTTACGCGCCCGTGTTGTTTCTTTTTTTATACTATTTTTTTTCTTTTTAAATGTTTTTCCGGGAATCCCCAGTATAAATACCAGCATAGTATGCCATCAACTTGATCCCTTATAATCACATAGTGTCTACATTGGGTATAGTTATCTACAAAAAGATTATTTTCAGAATGTAAAGTAGTGAAAAATTGATCAAGCGAAATTGCAATAAGCAATGAAACAGAACATTTTGAAATTTTCCTCAAATCATTGAAAAATTCATACTCATCTTCCCGGAGGCGAATATGAAAACAATGCCAATTATTCTCATCATCATCAGACTGATAGTTAACCGATTTGAAACCATTAAATCTCAGGTTTTGATTCAACATTAATTGATTCAGAAGCCTTCTTATCATCTTACTTCGAGATATATTTAATCTATTGGCTAAATCCGTGATCTTATTGAAAACATCGCAGTGAAGATTGTAAGTTGTCGATATCATTTACCCCATCCTTTTTATCGCCAGAATACAACGCCGCCATTAGATCAACGATTGAGAAACAGGTTTTGTGGGCGATTTTCCTCAAATCTGATAATAATTATTTGACAATGGTGTTCAGCTCCAGTATGATCCAATGTTGATTTATATGAGGCAATACGGTCTCCCCCATCAGCGGCTGAGGTGAAGTAATGAAAAAGATCACTCTTGCTCAAAAATTGCGTTATGCCTTTGACAATACCCTATCAAAGGGAACTCCGGCCCTGATCGCGTGGCTCGGGTTGATCTCACTTGTGTTGATTCTGTTTATCTCATTATTGGTGTGGATCGCCGGGGCTGCACCGGCTGAAGCTGAAGGCAGCTTTTTCCAGGTTGTGTGGATGAGTCTGATGCGGGCGATTGATACCGGCACAATGGGAGGCGACAAGGGGACCTACAGTTACTTTATGCTTGCGCTCACGTTCGGCGGGATTTTTATCGTCAGCACTCTTATCGGTATAATAAACTCGGGATTTGAAAGGAGGATAGAAGAGCTCCGTAAGGGGAGATCCGTGGTAGCGGAGAAGGGCCATACGGTGATCCTGGGATGGTCTGAACATGTGTTCACCATCATATCAGAACTGGTCACGGCCAATGAAAACCGGAAGCGATCCTGCATCGCGATCATGGGGAATGTCGATAAGGTGGAGATGGAAGAGGCGATTCGCAGCAGTGTCGGCGTTACGAAAAGGACAAGGATCGTCTGCAGGACCGGTAATCCCATAGACCTGAGTGATCTTGATATTGTCAACGTAAACAGCGCCAGATCCATAATCATTCTTTCATCGCAGGAAGAGGATCCTGACGCGGAGGTGATCAAAACCCTGCTTGCCATCACCAACAAGCCGGACAGGAAACAGGGCCGATATCACATAGTCGCTGAAATCAGGGACCCGAAGAACATGGATATAGCCGCGATTGCGGGAAAAGACGAGGTCGAACTCGTGCTGGTGGGGGACCTGATCGCGAGAATTATCGCTCAGACGAGCCGCCAGCCGGGGCTTTCAGTGGTGTATACCGAATTGCTCGATTTCGGAGGCGATGAGATTTATACCAAAGAGGAACCGTCTCTTGAAGGGAGTTCCTACAGGGATCTGATGTTTCTCTATGATGACTCCTCAGTAATCGGCATCGTTCCCGCGGGAGGCGCGCCGGTATTGAACCCGCCCATGAACACTGTTTTCGGCAGGAACGATCATATTATCGCCATATCCAGAGACGACGATACGATACTGCTTTCCAATTTCAAGGATTATGGGATCCAGCACGATCTTATATCAACCAGTTCCTCAATGCGGGAAAAACCCGAGTCGCTGCTGATCATGGGATGGAACTGGCGTGGGCCGATAATCATCAGGGAGCTGGATAACTATGTCGCGCCGGGGTCATCGGTCATGGTGGTGGCGGATGTGGCGCCGCAGGAAAAGCAAGTCATTGTAAAAAAGCTCGCAGGATACAACAACAATCAGACGATTCGTTTTATGGCCGCCGATACCACTGACAGGTCGGTGCTGGATAAACTCGCCATGCACGACTACGACCATATAATAATCCTCTGTTATTCCGACAACCTCAATATACAGCAGGCTGACGCGAGGACAATGAAGACGCTGTTGCATATCAGGGACATATCCGAAAAGTCGGGTCGTTCGCTCAACGTAATCAGCGAGATGATGGATATTAAAAACAGGGACCTGGCCCAGGTGGCCAAAGTGAACGATTTCATAGTAAGCGACAAGCTCATCAGCCTTTTGATGTCTCAGATATCCGAAAACAAGCTGCTCAATGCAGTGTTCAACGATCTCTTTGATCCTGAAGGTTCGGAGATATATCAGAAACCGGCGTCAGATTACATTGTTCCCGGCAGTGAAGTGAATTTTTATACCGTCCTTGAGGCGGCTGCGCGTCGGGGTGAGACGGCAATTGGGTACACGATCTCTTCGCTTGCATTCAGCAAGGAGAACTCTTTTGGCGTGATACTCAACCCGGTGAAATCGAAAATGATCACCTTAGATAAAGATGACAGAATCATCCTTCTCGCAGAGTCATGATCTGACCGGTATTCGCAGGTTGAAAACAGCCCGTCGTGAATTCGCGTGATCGATAACGGGCTGCACGTTTCATTTTCCCGCCCCCTTCATCAGACCGAGGATCTCCTTGAGCTGTTTCATCTCGTCGCCGTACTTGCCCCAATCTCCCTGTTTCAACGATCCTTCGGCCCGCAGGAAGGAATTGAAGGCCTTGCTCGCCAGATCACGGAGCCGCATGTCCGGTGTCATCCCTTCAACCGCCGCCTGCATCGACATTCCGCCTCTTCCGAAAAGTCTGTCAAGGCATGAATGGAGATTTTTTTCCATTACAATCCTGTCGTTGAACGCAACGATGACACGTATCAGTTCCGGCATCTCGCTGCTTTGGGCCTTGAGATACAGCGGTTCGATATACAGGATAGATTCTTCTATCGGTATGGCCAGCATGTTCCCTCTGATCACGCTCGAACCCTTCTGGTTCCACAGGGTCAGCTGGGAGGATATCTCCGGGTCCTGGTCGATCCTCGCTTCAACCTGCATGGGGCCGTAGCTCAGTTTGTCTTTCGGGAGCCGGTACATCGTGAGCTCGCCGATATGAGGCGCGTCGCATTTTCCGACCAGAAAGGAGACCATATTGTTTCGGCGGAAGGGGGTGAATGGAAGGATCAGAATGAATTCGTCCCTGTCCTCGTTCGGGAGTCTTGTCACCAGGTAGTAGCTGTGGATCGGCTCCTCCCTGTTTTCATAAATCTGCTTTGGAAAATCCCAGGCGTCCTCGTTGTTGTAAAAAATTGTCGGATCCGTCATGTGATATTTCAGGAGCATATGGCTCTGGATATTAAACATCGTTTCTGGATATCGCAGGTGCGAAACGAGATCCGGACGCAGAGTAGAGAGGTCCTTGAAAACGCCGGGGAAGATGCGGCTGTACGTTTTTATCAGCGGGTCGTTCTTGTCGGAAATGTAGTAGTTCATGCTTCCGTCATAGGCATCGATCACCACCTTTACGGAATTCCTCATGTAATTATATCTCCTCCCGTCATCATTTATGGGAGTCGAATAGGGATACTGGTCGGTGGTGGTGTAGGCGTCGATAAACCAGTAGAGCCGCCCCTCCGACAGCACGAGATACGGGTCGTCGTCGAAATCAAGGAATGGGGTGAAGGTGCTGACCATCTCCATTATATTCCGGCGGAAATGCATGCGGCTTTTTGAATCGATGTTTCCGGAGAAAAGCATGTTCCGGTCCTTGAAGTAGATCGCGGCCATTACTCTTTTCAGCAGGGAATCCATGACAAACCCGCCTTTCCCCTCATAGATACTGTATTTGTTGTCTTCTCCGAAGGGATAATCAAACTCGCCGGGCTGGATCGTCGTGTTGGTGATCACGTATTCGTTTTTATGTTCACCGTAATAAATCCTTGGCTGGACCACCGGCATCGACTCCGGGGATTTTGTCGGAATGTCCTGAATCAGCAGTTCAGGCTGCCCTTCCTGGGTTATCTTATCTACCCTGCTCATGACCAGACCGTAGCCGTGGGTGTAGATCATGTGGCGGTTCTGCCAGGACTGGCTGTTTTTCGGAAGCTCGGATATTGACAGCTCCCGCGCCGACAGGTTCATCGCGTACTTTTTGCCGTTTATGATGTAGCGGTCGACGTCGACATCATTGAAAAAGTAATACGGCTTGAGCTCCTGAAGCTGGCGGTAGGTCTGCTTCAGCGGCCGCCAGTCCCAGAGCCGTATATTTTCGATCACCGCGCTGTTTTTCATGAGTTCGTTATAGGTGAGCGTTTCCTTATTAGCGAAATCAATATCCCTTATCTTGTCAAGATTGTAGGCAAGACGGGTGAACTTGATATTGTACTCGATATAGGGCCGCTCCCTGTCCAGTTCATTTGGCTCCACGATGAATTTCTGCTGGAACGCCGGAAATAGCACACCCAGCACGAAATACGAGGGTATAAGCGCCGCAAGCACGAATAGGGGGAGCCTGAAACTGCGTTTGAAGATATTGAATAAAAAAAGCGCCGCCGCGATGAATGACAGCACCATCGCCACCGTGTAGGAGATCATGGTCGCGTGGACAGAGGTGTACCCGGCGCCGAAAAACTTTCCCATCTGGGAGTAGAGGAGCTCGTATGCCGACAGCCGGTACCCGATTCCGTAGAGTACCACGATGGTCGCCAGCAGTGTCGATATGTGCGCACGCGCGAAGAGTGAAAATTCGAGCTTGCCGTCTGTGACGAAAATCCCCCGGTTCATGATGTGAAACACCGCCGAAAAGGCGGTAATTATTAACATGGATGAGAAGAGCCATCCGTAAAGAAAATTGTACACGGGGAGGGAAAAGACGTAAAACCCGATGTCCATGTTGAAAAGAGGATCGACCGGGTGGCCCTGGAACGGGACAGAATACGCGAACTGTAGTATCTCCTTCCAGTAGGCCGACGCCGCCCCGCCCATGACAAATCCCATGAACACCACTCCCGCCGCAAGAAGGATGAAGAGCGCCCGCCGGGGAGTGCCGAAAATCGGGAGTTTCAGCCTGTCCAGTATGTTTGCGGTGAAAATTCTCCCCTTGCCGCCAAGAATTCTTATTAAAAGAAAATTCAGGAAGAAGAGGGCGATGAAAATGACCGCGAACGCGGTGTGCACATAAAATTTCGTCATCATCAGCCGCCAGAAAATCACCTCTCCGCCGTACATCATGAACCACTGGTAGTCCATGTAGAAATCCGCGATCGATGACGCGGAAATATACAGAAACACGAGTGCGGCAATAATCCAAATATGCTGTTTTTTCATCGGTCGCTCCTCTTGACTCTGGTTGAATGGTGACCTAGTATGCAGAAACCCCGCGTACCATATCTGACGGTGGATGCTCTGACGCTCACTATATCCAGTTATGAAGAAATTTTAACCTGATTGTTATAAGGTTATAATAGTAAAACGTACCGGCAGCCGCAACAGTTTTTCGTTTTTTTCATGATAAAAACCCGGACTCTCTCGCCTCCTTTACCTGTCGGTTTTCATCCATGGTGCGGGAATGACATCATTATTTGTTGACATTACCAGGCGCGCATTGGTAGAATTTACACTGTCTTCTCAACAACGCTGATAATTCAAAAAAGGAACATATACCGAATGAAGAAAAACATGATTTCACACCGCGCAAGGGATGTAAAGTCATTCATCGTCATGGATGTGATGGCCAAGGCATCAGAGCTCGAACGGCAGGGGCATCAGGTGATTCACATGGAAGTGGGAGAACCCGATTTCGATACCCCAAAGGTGATTCAGGACGCCGCGGTGGAGGCGATCCGGTCCGGGAAGACACACTATACCCATGCCATGGGATTGCTGGAGCTTCGGGAGGAGATATGCGCGTTTTACAAGAGAGAGTATGATGTCGCCATTGTGCCGGAGCAGATTCTGGTGACCTCCGGTACGTCGCCGGCGATGCTCCTGATGATGCTTGCCATCATCGAGAACGGCGATGAGATTATCATTTCGAATCCCCACTATGCCTGCTATCCTAACTTTATCGAAGCCGTCGGCGGCAATGTCGTGGAGGTGAAAACCAGTCCGGAAGAAGGGTTCCAGTACCGGCCGGAGGAGATACGCAGAGTCCTCTCGAAAAAAACCAAAGGGATCATGATAAACTCGCCATCGAATCCCACCGGGATCGTCATGACCGATGAAAACCTCAGGGCGGTGGCTGAATTTTCCGGGCAGTACGTGCTTTCCGACGAGATATACCACGGACTTGTCTATGCAGGCAGAGCGCGGTCGATTCTGGAATTCACCGAAAAGGCCTTCGTCATCAACGGGTTTTCGAAACTCTTCGCCATGACCGGCTGGCGTCTGGGATACCTGATTTTTCCCAGGGAATTTTCGCAGATCATGGAGCGTCTGCACCAGAATTTCATGATATCGGCAAACAGTTTCGTGCAGTTCGCGGCGGTTGCGGCTTTGCGGCATGCCTGGCCTGATATAGAAAGAATGAGAAAAACCTACAACGAACGCCGTCTCTACATGATCGACCGGCTGAAAAAAATGGGGTTTATTATTCATGTGGAGCCCACGGGTGCTTTTTATGTTTTTGCAGACGCCAGGAGCTTCTGCGACGATTCGTACCGGGAGGCCTTCAATATTCTGGAAAAGGTGAAAGTGGGTGTCACGCCGGGAGTCGATTTCGGGTCGGGAGGGGAGGGGTTTTTGCGGTTTTCTTATGCCAATTCCCTGGACAAAATAAAAGAAGGACTATCGCGCCTGGAGGAGTATATCGCCGGCAGGTAAATGTACCGGAGAGGGTGCCATTTACGGCTTGGGGTGGCGATCGCCCCACTGTCCATGCGTAGGACGCTTTAGCGTGTCTGAGGCCGCCTCAATGGTCCTTGCCGACCGTAAATGCCGGATTTAATAAAGTTCTTTACAAAATCCGCTCCATTTATATTCTTTCCTTCACATTTCCCCGATTGAAAGGGAACTCCGGTCATTTTCTCCGGTAAGTCACTATGAAAAGGTGTATTGGGAGGTTGAGGAATGCTCAGGGAATACAAAACCGATCAGATTCGAAACGTCGCCATCGTCGGTCACGGCAGTACCGGCAAATCCACGCTTTTTGACGCGATGTTATTTTACGGAGGCAAGGTCGCCAAAATCGGCAGCCCTGACAACGGAACGCTCACTTCAGACTATGATGACGAGGAGAAGAACCGGAAAATTTCAATCAGGAGCAGCCTCGGTTTCGTCGAATTCGATGACGTGAAGATAAATATACTGGACACCCCCGGCACCGCCGATTTTATCGGCGAGACAAGGGCCGCCATCCAGGCGGCGGAGCTTGTGATCGTCGTGGTCGATTCAGTGGACGGCGTACAGATCGAGACGGAAAAAGTCTGGCGTTATCTGCAGGAAAACGAGATACCCCGCATGTTTTTCATAAACAAGATCGACAAGGAGCGTGCCAATTTCGACCAGGTCATTGAAAAAATCAGGACCGGGCTTAAGATCAACACCGCGATCCTCGGTTTTCCCAACGCTGACGGCGCCGGAGTAAAGTCGATCGTCGATGTGGTGAACATGAAATTGTGGACCCCGAAAGACGGCACCAAGGACACTGTTCAGGCCGACATTCCCGGAGACCTCAAAGGAAGGGCCGAGGAATACAGGAACAGCATCATGGAGCTGGCGGCGGAGGGGGAGGACGAACTGGTGGAAAAGTTCCTCGAAGGAGAGGAGCTTACCGAAGAGGAGGTCCGCAGGGGTCTGAAAGCGCAGATCGCCCGCGCAAAAGTATTCCCGGTTCTCTGCGGCTCGTCAATGAAGCCCCTGGGAGTGAAACACCTTCTCAAGATAATAAAGGATTTCGTCCCGGCCCCGATGATAGGCAGGGAGTATAAGGGGTGCGACCCCCATGACGAATCAAAGGAAATAAGCGTAAAGGCCGATCCGGGAGCGCCCTTTTCAGGCGTTGTCTGGAAAACCTATATAGACCAGTATGCCGGCAGGGCCAACTATATAAAGGCGATTTCGGGCGAGCTTCTTCCTGACTCGGAAATATTCAATGCCGATAAAAAGGAAAAGGAAAGAATCTCGAAAATTTATACCACTGTGGGAAATAAGCAGGAGGAGATGCCGAAGCTTGTATGCGGCGACATCGGCATACTTGTGAAACTCTCCAGGACCGCCACCACCGACTCCATCTGCGACCCGAAACGGCCCGTGGTGCTGCCCCTTATCACGCTCCCCGAGCCCGTCTTCTCCTATGCGGTGTATTCGATGAATAAAACCGATGACGATAAAATAGGACAGTTTTTCACCAGAGTGACCGACGAAAATCCCACAATCGCATTTGGATTCAACGCCGAAACCAAGGAATCGGTCCTTTCCGGCATGGGTGAGATACAGCTCGGCATCATCCTGAACACGTTGAAGGAAAGAAACAAAATCGAGGTTGAGACAAGGGAACCCCGTGTCGCCTATCGTGAAACTATTACGAAGAAGGCCGAGGCCCATTACCGTCATAAAAAACAGACCGGGGGACACGGACAATTCGGCGAGGTGTACATAAGGGTGCAGCCGCTCCCCAGGGGGAAGGGTTTTGAGTTCAAGGACAGCATCGTGGGGGGGGTGGTCCCCAAGCAGTACATCCCGGGAGTTCAGAAAGGGCTCGCCGAGGGGATGACGGAAGGCGTCCTCGCCAAATTCCCGGTAGTGGATGTGTGGGTGGAGCTGTACGACGGTTCCTATCACGACGTTGATTCGTCGGAAATGAGTTTTAAAATCGCGGGACGTCAGGCGCTGAAGGCGGGGCTCGAGTCGGCGGGTCCGCAGCTTCTCGAGCCTGTCATGGAAGTGAGCATATTCGTCGACAAAGAGTATATGGGCGACATCCTTAACGACATCACCAGCAGGCGGGGAAGGGTGCTGGGCATGGAAAATTCCGGCGATTCCGGAAACGGGATATCAGTGGTGAAGGCGACGGTCCCGCTGGCGGAAATGCTCCGGTACACCATAGACCTCCGTGCGATGACAAGCGGAAAGGCGACCTTTGAAATGAAATTCTCGCACTACGATCCCATTTCCGGCCGCATCGCCGACAAGGTGATAGAGGACAGGAAGAAACAGCTCGAAGAAGAAGCGAACAAATAGGGGGACGATTCTGAAGGAGCGCACCGCCTCTGAGGGACCGTAAAAAGCCAATCAAATGAAGGCCTTTGTCATTTTTGAGGATGAACTGCATGCGAATTTTTATCCCCTGTCACTGACAAGGCCGCTCTGGGACCTCCGCTGCGGCGCGTTCTCTTTCAGGGAGCGGTGGGAGCATCTCATCAGGGCCCGTTTCGGGAAAAACAGCCATATCTTTTTTTTCACGCGGGAGCATCTGGTCCCGTGGTACCGCTCCAGATACCCCGATTGCGAGGTGAACAACCACGGGGTATTTTATCAGTTCTCGGAAATCCAATTTATAAACGCGACATCGTACCATCTGACATCTTCCCTGGAATGCAAAAAGGAATCAGTTCTGTACCTGCAGAATCAGCCGGTTACGGCCCGTATTTCATCAAAAAAGCTGAACCGTTCCATGGAATCAGTCCCCGCGATGATACGAAACTCCAGTGTCAGGGCCTTTGAGCCGCATGGAGATGACGAGACGGCACATCTGGGCAAAGCCAGTTATATCTGGGACCTGGTTTCACTGAACGGGCGATTGCTGTCCGCGGATTTTTCTTTTTTCGGCGCCTCCGGGGAACGGAAGGTTCCGGATACTGTAACAATTCTCGGCGACCGCGATCAGATATATCTGGGAGAGGGCGTCGAAATGGAACCGTTTTCGGTGCTTGATGCGAGAAAAGGGCCGATTATGATAGACGACGGCGCGTTAATATGCGCCTTCTCCCGAATTGAAGGCCCCTGTTATATCGGAAAAAACGCGCGGATACTCGGCGCGAAGATCAGGGAGGGGTGCTCAATAGGCGAGAAATGCAGAATCGGAGGAGAGGTTGAGGAGAGCATTTTTCACGGCAATACAAACAAATACCATGACGGGTTTATCGGCCACTCCTACATCGGCGAGTGGGTCAACATGGGGGCCATGACCACGAACAGCGACCTGAAAAACAATTACCGCGATGTCAAGGTGTATATCCCGGAGGTGAGAAAGAGCACCAAGAGCAATAAAATGGGATGTTTCATCGGAGACCATGTGAAAACAAGCATTGGAACGCTTATCAATACCGGCTGCAGCGTAGGCACCGGAGCGATGCTCGTCAACAGCGGATCGCTGACTCCTTATCACATCCCCCCCTTCGCGTGGTACATACACGGGAACATCGAGGAGAGGACGTGGCTCGATGATTTTATCGCCACCGCCGGGCTTATGATGTCCCGAAGGGATGTCGCCATCGGGGATGAATATGCGTCGATGCTCCGGGAGCTGTACCACCACTATGTGAAACCTGTTTCAGGGAAGTGATCCGGCTTGGAACGAAATTATGAGCTGAAACTTTCATTTACCCTCCTCATGGCGTGCTTTGCGCACCTTATCCTCTTCATGACCGCCGTGATACCCCTCTTTGAAGATTTGTCCACCGCGGACAGGATCCTCCGTGAGCGCAACCTGATCGGAGGCAGGGACATCATAGTTAACATCAATCAGGACGACCGGAAAGCAGTGGATGAGAAGACGCTCCTGTCCGACAGGGACTCCCGCGCCAGGGGATTCATCACGGAAAAAAAGGGTGACCGGTGGCTGAACAACTCCATGGAGTTTGTCCTCAAGCAGGGGAAGAGCGGGTCCCAGGGAGGAGGCGTGAAGGCGGCAACGCGCGATACCGAGAAACTGCTCGTCACCAGCGAATCCGATTTGACGGTTAAACTCGCCTCGGAAGACCCCTACGGCAATTACGGTTTCGACGGCACCTCATCGTCGGTGCGGATCCCGGATAAATGGGACGTCACGAGGGCCAACGCGCTTTATTATTCCAATGACGGCAGGTTTTCCTACAACACCGCCAAATTCAAGAACTTCGAATACTTCAGGGCCATGAAGAACAGGATCGCCTCGAACTGGTTTCCGCCGACCTTCGCCAACGCCTATATCTTCGGGTCCGGAGGGGTCACCAGGATCATGGCGATCCCGAGCCAGGAGGTGAAGCTTTACTTCATCATGGACAGGAACGGCGATGTCATGAAAGTGCAGATTCTCGACTCCCTGGGGAACGAATATCTGGACAAGTCATGCGTCGATTCGATACGGCTTTCCAAAAGTTTCGGAAAAGTGCCGGACGACATCCCCGGAAAGGCGATCGTCATCCCCTTTATTTTCGGTTTCTACGTCGAGTGACCGGCGTTCGTGTCCTGTTCCATAAGGTCGGCCAGGGTCACCCCATCCAGCGCCTCCTTTCTCTTTTTTGACAGTGTTCCGAAAAGCTCCCTGATTCCCCTGTTGAAACCGCTCTTTTTACCGTCCCTGGGGGGGAGGAAGCCGGTCCTGTCCAGAGACTCGATAACATCGGCCATCAGGACGCCCCGAGACGTTTTTGCCGGCGACCATCGGCCGTCCTGGAGTCGCGTAATCAGCCCCTCGTCGATAAACAAACCGGTAAAATGATCGACCGCCTCAGTGTTGTGAGACGCAACCTGAAGCAGCTCCTTGAAGCCGGTCGGCCCGGACCCTCTTTCGAATTTCTCATAAATTCGCTGAAGAATGGCGATGCCGTAGTGGGCCGGTATCCCGTTACCGGTGCCTTTCCGTAACGAGAAGGTCCTGTAAAGCTCCGGATGCATGAGAATGTACGCCAGTTCAGCGCCGTAGAGAAGGATCACCGATGATGAATAAATGATGAGAAGAAAGAGAGGGATCGCGGCAAGTGCCCCGTAAATGGCGAGTGTTCCCCGGGCGAAAATCCTGGTGTAGTAAATGAAAAGCAGAATAAATATAACCCATACCGCGCTGGTGAAGGACGCGCCGATTGCCGCGTGCCGGAACGGTATCCTGGTGTTGGGGAGCGCGATGTAGGATATGAGAAAGAGCATCCAGATGAATGCGAAGGGTGCCAGGAAGTTTATAAACAGTGATATGACGCTCCTCCCTTCTCGGCCCTCCCAGTTTGCTCCCCTGTTGCGAGAGCTCATGAGCAGCCCGGTGTCGCCCACCGCCGTGAGTGTCGATCCGTCGTACAGGAGCTTTTTGATCTGATAGGTGGGAAGGCTCGTGCGGGTCCACGATTCGCCGCCGTTTTTCGTCGTTATGACGGTGCCGCGGTCACCCGCCGCGACCCCTTCGCGGGAGTTGAAAAAGTAGAGGGTCCGGTAATTGTATTCCTGGAATTTTTTAGACACCCAGGTGAGCCCCCCGTTGGAGCTTTTCAGCAGTATCCCCTCGCTCCCCGCTACATACACCAGGTAATCGTTGACAATGAACGAGTCGTACAGGTTTACGTAACGTCCGCCCCGTTCCGCGGCCTTTAGCTTATCTATAAGCCAGGTCTTGCCCCCGTCGTATGTCTGCACCAGCGTTCCGCTGTCGCCTGTGGCCAGCCCCCTCTGTCCCTTGAATTCGATTGAGTTCAGGTTCACCGAGACCCATTCCAGCTTCTGGCGCTGCCAGGTCCTGCCCCCGTCTTCGGTTTTCAGCATCACTCCCCTGTCTCCGACGATGAAACCCCTGTCGCCGTCCATCATCCATATGTCCCGGAGATTATATGAATCAAGTTTCATAAGCGACCATGTCCTGCCCCGGTCGGAAGTCATGAGAAGGACGCCCCGGTCTCCGGCGATCCATCCCCTGTCACCGATAAAGCTGGCGCCGTTGAATTCCGTCTTTTTAAACTGGATCGAGTCGAGGTGATGGTCCTGTTCAATAAAACTGCCGCTGGTCTCATCGTATATGAAAGACTGCTGGTTGTCGAGATCGATCCTGTTCATTGTTAACTGGACCGGTTCCTTCCCTTTCTCCTGCTCGAATATTCCCCCGTTGTTTCCCGTAATCCAGACGGTCCCTGTTGAGGAGAACGCGATCCCGTTGAAGTTGGGTGCCGAGAAAAAGGCCGACAACTGCGTCGCAACCGCGGTGCCGGCGATAAGCATGACAGGGCCCAGGGTGAGGATCGCCCAGTAATAGATGACCCTCAGGAACAGCGGCCTTTGCTTCTTAACCTTCCAGATGAAATTGAGCGAGGCTTCGAGGGACCGCAACAGAGCGGTGGCGGTAAACACCATGACCACGGCGCTGATGCCTCCAATTTTCCCCGCGTTGTCGATAAGGCTCGAGAGGGCGGCGAAGATGGGGTCTATGGTGATGTTGATGTTGTTTTCCTTGAGAAAAAAGGATATCGCGCTGAAAAGCTCCTCTTTTTTTCCCTCGGCCCCGGAAAAAACCGTGTAAAACGTGAGGACAACAGTGAGTGTGGGCACGAGTGACATGATCGCGGTGTAGGAGAGCGACGACGCCCTGGTGAGACACTCGTCGTCGATGAATTTTCGCGAGGTGGCGATGAGGATTTTTACCGATACCACGAGCTTTTGTACCGCCGAGTTCAGTGTTCTATCGCCGGTAAAAATGTCCCTTATCGCGCCCGCCGCAGTTTGAATGCTCCCGTACCAATGCCTGTGCGGCCTTCCATTGTCATTCATGGGAGTGTTCACCTTCTTCTCCATGGGCCACCTCGTATTTCTTGATGGGATCGGATATGCGTTGTTGAAATTACCGCCGGCGAGTCGTCCGGTCAATGATTATTCGGAGGGAGGTGAAAAAACCTCGATGAGGCCGGCCTTTACCCTACCGGAAGTGTCTCGCGGCCCGCCGGACCGTGCGTAGAAATTCTGCGGATACGGCGTCCACATTGTCCCCGGTCACCCTGTATTTTCCGGCAATGACCGCATCGATGAGGCGGCGGTTCACCTTTTCCGAGAAATGCCCGGTGTCGCAGTAATTGTCCAGGTCAAGAATGATGGCGGGATCGTCCTGGGGATCGAAGATGGCGACGTTGCCCAGGCCTTTTGTTTTTTCAAAAAGTTCCTTTTTTATCATCACATGGGCCTCCAGGGCTCCGCTTCTGTCTGCGTTTATCCAGTAGAGCGCCGAATAGGGCATGTATATTACGGTAAACGACACCGAGGGATTGCCCTTCATGATCGGAAGAAGGTTGCGCGCGATGTTTCTCCTGCCATTTTCGAAAAGTTCCATGCATATCTGATTTCTCTTTTCAGCGCCAGTGATCAGCGGCGCCTTTTTCCAGCCGCGGTACACCATCTCCCCGTTGAAAAAGGGCCTTTTCACATCCATCCAGTTGTAGGCTGTCTCGAACCCGGACGCCTTTGACGCGCCTCCGCTTATGTTGAGCGGGACGATTTTGTTTAAAAGGCGGTACAGGAGATAGAAGTCGGTCACGTACCGGTAATCGTTGCAGGCGTTATCGTCGTACAGATATAAGGGGAAATCGTCGGTCCGTATTTTTTCCGGGTCCTCCAGGATCGCGTCGACATCCATGCCCCAGAGCACCCGCTTCACCTGCCCGGTCCTCAGGGCGACGCCGAGGATGAGGCGGATCTCCTTCAGCGTGGCGCCGAACATCGTGAGGTTCAGCGAGCGAAGATGGAGTTTTTCATCCACCATGGCTGAATCGGTGTTTGCCATATAGGACGATCCGAGTATGACCGTGTCGTATCGGCGGTGTCGTGCCATCCCGGGGTTCAGGTGCCTGCAGTAGTTGCCGTGGAAATAGGGGCGGTAAAACGAGGCCTCCCGAAAATACTGGACCGGGTCGATCGCGAAGTTCAGCGCCGCCAGGAGCATGAAGGAGGCGGCGAAGCAGCCCCCGGTGATAAAGACCCATTTTCTGTGTGTCATCTGTTCCGTCAAAACCCGAAATATATGAATTCGCTGTGCCGCTGTATGAATATCAGTGAAACCGCCAGCGCCGCCGACGCCCACAGGATGTGTTTGCGGTCGGGCGTGAAGCGTTCCAGAAGCTCGCCGCTGTTTTTGGCCGTAAAGGCGACCGCGAGAAGAAATGCCGTCAATAGAACAGTGAAAATGTCGCCACGGAGCATCCATTGCGGCGAAAATCGGATGAACTGTCCCGCAAACCCTCCGAGCAGCCCTTCAAACAGCGCGGGCAACGTGATCCCCCTCAGGCCGGTCATGGCGGCGAGCACGTTTATCGCCTCGGTGAAGGTCCGCGCCCTGAAGAATACCCAGCCGGCGTTCACGAAATTGAAGGTAATGAACACCGCCAGCATACGGGGCATTTGAACCCCCGTCTTCACCCACAAGCGGTGCACGATGAGAGCTGCTCCGTGCAGGAACCCCCAGAACAGGAAGGTCCATCCCGCGCCGTGCCAGATGCCGGCCACCAGAAAGGTGATCATGAGGTTCGCATAGGTCATGACGCTTCCCCTCCTGTTTCCGCCGAGGGGAATATAGATGTAATCCCGTAAAAACGAGGAGAGCGTGATGTGCCATCTTCTCCAGAAATCCTGAATGCTCACCGATTTGTAAGGGGAATTAAAATTGACCGGGAGCGTAATGTTGAACATCAGCCCTGAGCCGATCGCCATATCGGTGTATCCGCTGAAATCGAAATAGAGCTGTAGCGTGTAGGCGATGCTGATAAACCAGGAATCGAAAAGGGTCAGCTGCGCCGAAAGGTCGAAGCCTGCGTTGGCGAAGGGCGCGAGGTTGTCGGCGATCATGATTTTTTTAAACAGGCCGAGAGAGAACAGGAACAGACCCCTGGCGATGTTGTCATAATTCGGGGTCCCCAGTCCGGGATTGTCTCGCTGAGCTGAGATGTCGCCGTATCGCACAATGGGGCCGGAGAAAAGCTGCGGATAAAAGGAGGCGAAGGAGAGGTATTCAGCCGGCCCATTCACCGCCGCGGCGCCCCTGTAGATGTCCACCAGATATGCGATCTGTATGAAGGTGTAAAAGCTTATCCCCAGGGGTAGGGCGATACCGGGGAGGGGGATCGTTTCGCCCGTCAGCATGTTCACATTGGAGATGAAAAAATCGGCGTACTTGAAAAGCCCCAGTAGCGCGACGTTGAACAGGATGCCGGCCGCGGTGACCGCTTTCGGTCCGGCAAACCGGGGATTTTTCATTTTTGCCAGAATCAGATGACCCGCGCAGTAATTCCCCGCGAGCGAAAGCCCGAAGAGCAGGAGATACCGGGGGTCCCACCAGCCGTAATAGACCAGATTGCATGAAATGAGCCACCATCTGGCCGCGGCTGACGAACGGCGGTACAGGAGGAAATAAACCGCCACCGAAACCGGGAGGAACAAGTATATATAGAGATACGAGTTAAATAGCATGTGAGGGTTTTATGAAGGGTCCTTTTCTTTATTAAATGGGCGATGCGCCGAGAACGCCGCAATCAACCCTGTTATGGGAGGTGACGGCACGCCCGCAAGCATTTTTTAGCATTCCGGCCGGTTTGTGCGTAAAATTTTTAATTTGACAAAATTCTACGGTGTTATTATGTTGCCATAATATTTGTATTGCTTTCGCAATTATTTTTAAGGATGTGAGTGTATGACAAGTCCACTGGAAGTCGATGTGAACGGAGATATTGAAAGGGCCTTTAAAAATCTGAAAAAAAAGATGGCCTTTGAAGGCATCTTCAAAGAGTTGAAAAGGCGCAGATATTACGAAAAACCGAGTGAAGAGAAAAAGCGGAAACGCGAAGAGGCCGAGCGACGTCGGCTTAAAAAAATCAGAAGGATGGCGGTCCAGCAGAACAGGGTCCGCAAAACCAACAAGAGCTTTTCGCGGGATGGACAGAGTGCCCAGGCTTCTGAATAAGCATTCATTTTATCTTTACGCAGTAAAAATCCGGCACGGCCGGATTTTTTATTTTTCCGAAACAGATGCGGCCGTTAAATGAAACCGGATCCGAACAATATTCCTCTTGCCGAGCGTTGCAGGCCGGCTACCATCGCCGAGTTTATCGGGCAGCACCACGTGCTGGGCGATGGCAGAATCGTGAAAACCATGCTGGAAAAGAACACGGTCTTCTCGATGATCTTCTGGGGGGAGCCGGGATCGGGAAAGACCACCCTGGCAAGGCTCATCGCGGAACACTGCTCCATGGATTCGCATTTTTTAAGCGCCATTTCCGCCGGTGTGGCCGATGTCAGGAAAGTGATCGAAAAGGGGAGGGAAAACCTTGACAGGGGGGTGAGAACGCTCCTCTTTCTCGATGAAATACACCGTTTCAACAAGGCCCAGCAGGACTCGGTGCTCGGGTCGGTCGAGGCCGGCCACATCGTGCTCATCGGGGCCACTACGGAAAATCCGTCGTTCAGCATAATACCGCCGCTTCTATCCCGAACCAGGGTCATCAAGCTCGAGCGCTTCTCGCCGGCAGAACTGGAGAGCATACTTGACGGGGCCCTGACGTCGGACGAGGTGATGAAGGGCCTGGGAGTGCGCTTCAGCCAGGGAGTGCGCGAAAAACTGATCGCCATATCCAACGGTGACGCCAGGCGCATGCTGAACATACTGGAGACCGCGGCGCTGGTGTCCCGCCAGGGGCTGATCGACGACGGGTGCGTCGACGAGGCGGTGAAAAACTCCTTTCTCTATTACGACAGGGCCGGGGACCGCCACTACGATACCATTTCCGCCTTCATCAAGTCCATGAGGGGCTCTGACCCGGACGCGGCGGTCTATTACCTCGCCAGAATGCTCATGTCCGGCGAGGACCCGGAATTCATTGCCCGGAGAATGGTCATTTTCGCGTCCGAGGACATCGGGAACGCGGTTCCCCAGGCCCTCCCCATGGCGGTTTCCGCCCTGACCGCGGTGACCCGTATCGGCATGCCGGAAGCGGAGATAGTGCTGGCCCACTGCGTCACCTTTCTTGCATCGTCTCCTAAAAGTAACGCGTCCTATATGGCGCTCAGAAACGCCCAGAAAGCGGTGAAAGAGGGGGAATACGCCATACCCTATCACATACGGAACGCCCCCACCGGCATGATGGCGAGTTTCGGGTACGGCAAGGGATATAAATATCCCCATGATTTTCCCGATCACTTTGTCGATGAAAACTATCTTCCGGATGAACTGAAAGAACGGGTGTTTTATCTCCCCGGCTCGCAGGGAGGCGAAAAAGCGGTGGGAGACCGCCTGAAAAAACTCCGTCCCGCGCGGTACCGTCCGAAATAACAACGCCGGGCTACGGTCCTTCCATTATCTCGGAGTCTGATCTGACGGTTACCGTGAACGAGAATGCCTTGTCGGAAAGAGCTGAATACCTGATCCTGTACCTGTCGCCCGGATTAAGGCTCAGTAACGGATCGTTGTCGGAATCGCATATGATGATTGACGGCTGCTGGTCCCATTGCGTGGTGAAGTTCTGCCCAAGCAGGGTGAAAAGCTCCTTCTGTTCCAGTTTGAATCTGCTGATGTCCGTCGTCTTTTCGACGATGAAATAAACCTTCGCGGGAAGCTTTTTCGTTGGGAGCGTGTCAGTGTTGTAGACGGCCTGGATGCCCACTTTGATGCAGTCGGGGTTGCCCTTGATGCGGAAATTGAAAAGATAAGTCATGGCTCCGTCGATTCTCTTATCTGTCGTGACCGCCGTGTCGCGATCGATCTGGCGTACGAGGGAATGACTGAATTCGCGTTCCTGCTGGCCCGATGCGCAGGAGAAAAGTCCCGCCATGAGCAGTGTAACTGCCATTTGGGGAGTTTTTATTGGCAGAAAACCCTTTTGTGTCGGTTTAGATCGTTCTATCTTCATTATAATTGTAAATTGTGATTTCGATTCCTTTAAAATATCGCCATATTTTGCCGGCGTTTCAAAGTTTTTTTCTTGCTTTGAAATAATGTGTTCCTGTTACATGGGTACGTGAACATCGGGCGCCTCCGGACGTTCATATCCGCGTAAATACAGGTAACTTTCTTTAATAACGGACAGCATACAGAATATGTTCCTCAAATCCATGAGTTTATTCGGCTTCAAGTCATTCGCCGATAAGATCCACATTGACTTCGAACAGGGGATTACCTCGATCGTGGGGCCAAACGGCTGCGGAAAATCAAACGTGGTGGACGCCATCAAATGGGTGCTCGGTGAAAAGCAGGCCAAAAACATCCGCGGCGAGACCATGGAGGACATCATCTTCAACGGCACGGACCAGCGGAAGAACATGTCCCTAGCGGAGGTGACCCTTACCATCGACAACTGCGAGCGTATCCTCGATTTCGATTCCGAATCGGTGACCGTGGGGAGGCGGATGTTCAGGGACGGCGAATCGGAATACCTGATCAACAAGTCGCCCGTTCGCCTCAAGGACATCGAAAAGCTTTTCATGGACACCGGTATCGGGAAGTCGGCCTATTCGGTGATGGAGCAGGGGAAGATGGACCTGATTCTCTCGACCAAGGCGGAGGACCGGCGTTACATCTTCGAAGAGGCTGCCGGTATTTCCCGCTACAAGCTCCAGAAGAAGGAGTCGCTGAAGAAGCTTAAGGAAACCGGGGAAAACCTTGAGAGGATAAACGACATCATCAAGGAGATCGAGAGGGGCAAGGACATGAAGGCCCAGCAGGCCGAAAGGACGAAGAAATACATAACCCTGAAGAACGACCTTTCGGAACTCGACCTTAAAAACAATCTCATACGGTTCCGCGGTCTCGAGGAGCGGCAGAAAAAGATACAGGAGTCCATCGAAAAACTGCACCGGGAGCGCGACTCCCTGATGGTGAACCTTTCGGCCACCTCCGCGGAAAACGAGAAGGACGAAAAGAGAAAGAACGATCTGCAGCACCAGCTTTTCGACCTGGAAAAAAAGCTTCACGCCTATAAAATCCGCGTTGAGGACATCGACTCCAAGACTGAAAAGAACAGGTTCATGATAAAGGACCAGGTGTCCAGAAAGGAGAGCATCCAGAAAAAAATTGACGACCGGAAGCGCAACCGAGAGAGGCTCAAAGAGGAAAAGGAGAAGACCGGGCAGGCCGGCGTCGACATCAGGGAGAGGATCAGGAAGGACCGCGATGTGCTGGAGGGGCTCTTCAAGACTCGAAAGGGGAAGATTGATTTTATTCACCAGTGCCGTGACGGGATTGAAGGAGCCAAAAAGAGCATCAAGGAGCACGAGAGCCGCCTCAGGGAGCTGAGAAACGTTCTCGAGGGGGTCATCAGGAAGATCATCGACGCCATCGAAAAAAGGAAGGCGGAGCTTCAGCAGCAGGAAGACCAGCGCCAGGAAGTGAGGGTCCGGATCGGGGCTTCTTTGGACGGCATCGATTCCCTTCTCGCAGGGATACGGCGGAGCCTTGAAAGCAATCTGACCGAAGAGGCGATGAAAGGGGTATCGGAGATCGATATCGCCGCCCTGAGGAGGGATATCGCCCTGTTTGAAAGCTATGAGGACGGATTCAGGTCCATTCTCTTCGACAAGACCGGCGTATACGCGGAAAAGGAAAAGCTCGACTCGCAGATACGCGCCCAGGAAGAAGCGATCGAAGGCCAGAAAAACGCGATTGCGGCCCTGGAGGACCAGATCCGAAAAGAGCAGTCCGAGCTGGAAGGGGTGAACGACATGATCACCCGCATAGAAAAGGACCTGTCGAAAAACGAAAACGAGGTCGACTGGATCGAAAAGCACCTGAAGGGGCTCGCCGAGCAGATAAAGGACGTGGAAAAGCAGATCGAGACCTACGGCGAGGACATGGAGAGGTCTGATTCCATGATCGAAAACCTCAGCAAGGAGATCGAGGAGTGGGACCGCAGGCTCATCGAATTCAACGACAAGAGCCAGGCGCTTGTGAAGGGGATCGCAGAGCTCACGGACAGGCGCACGCGTATCGACAGCTCGATACAGGAGAGAAAGCAGAGCGGCCGCAAGGCGGAAGAGGAGGTCGCCCGCCTCGTGGAGCGGATTACGTCGCTGGACAAGTCCCAGGTTGAGCTGATTTTCAAAAAGAACAGCATTGAGGAGTACCTCTGGATCGAATACGAGAAAAAGATAGGCGACATGGCCGCGGTACAGACCCGCCCCGAACAGAGCGAAGAGCTTCAGGAAAAGATGCAGCGCCTGAAAAAGCAGATCCAGGAACTGGGCCCCATCAACAACCTCGCCATCGAGGAGTATGAAGACCTGAAAAAGCGATTCGAATACTATATAAGCCAGAAAAAAGACATTGAGAAGGCCCGGGACGATATTCTGTCGGTCATTGAGGAGATCAACAGCACCTCGGTGGAGATGTTTCTGGACACATTCAATCAGATTCAGAAGAACTTTTCCGATATTTTCAAGCGGCTCTTCAACGGCGGAACCGCCTCGATCGACCTGACCGACATCAACAACGTGCTCGAGTCCGGAATCGACATAATGGTGCGGCCTCCGGGGAAGAAGCTGAAAAATATCAACCTGCTTTCGGGGGGTGAGCGGGCGATGACCGCTATCGCGCTTCTATTCGCCACCTACATGGTAAAACCGTCCCCCTTCTGCTTTCTCGACGAAATCGACGCGCCGCTGGACGAGGAGAACATCGGCCGCTTCATTAAACTGCTGAAGGAGTTCTCCAGGGGGACGCAGTTTATTATCGTCACCCACAACAAGAAGAGCATGAGCATCAGCGAGACGCTTTACGGAGTGACCATGGAGGAGCCGGGCGTGTCAAAAATCGTTTCCCTCAAGATGGGGGCGGTCGAGCGGAAAGAACTTACGGTCTCCTGATTTATGTCTTGACATGTCTCCCGTTTTTTTTTACACTGTATAGTACCGGTATGCGCGTAAAGGGGCATCCCTTTATGCGGTCCGCGGGAGCCCTTTCCCCGGTCCGCAGGCATGCAGGGGCCCGGATGGCGGAGAAACGAAAGGGAGATGGATCTTCCACATCCGGTACCTTCACACAAAGGAGGGTGTAAAATGAAAGTGACTATTGACGGAATTTTAGGGTCCGCCGACAGGCTCAGGACCCAGCAGCAACAGCAGGAAGAACCGGCTTCCAGGGGGAGGAAATCCCAGTCCAGGACCGATTCACTCACCATCAGCGGAAGGATTAATTCCCGGCTCGATTCGATCGAATCCGAATTCAGGGACATTCAGTCGTCGTTGACGAAAAACCAGATCGTCCGCGACGGTCTCGATCAGCTCCGCAGGGACCTGACAGACGGCGGAAACGGCCGCGAACAGATACTCGAGCGCGTCCGCTTTGAGGGCCAGCCGGTGCTGCGCCAGTTCGTCGGGAACGCGGCGGATGTACAGGGCCTCAATGAAAGGACCGCCGCGAACACCGGAATGATATCCGCTGACGGCGAGAAACTCAAAAGGCTCCAGGTGGAACTGGACAACATTGTGGCCTCAAATCTGGTGGGCGAGGACGCGATGGGTTCCCTTATCCGGAACGTCGAGTCAGCGCTGACGAAGGGGGGTGTCGACCGTGTGGAAACGATCTCAAACCTTCAGCCTGACGCGGTAATGAGACTGATCCGGTAAAGTACACTACATGACCGCTCTGCCAGGATGATCGTATCGGGACCGGCGGCCTTGGTTATACTGAATCATGAAACATAGGTTAACCCGCTCCCATGCCGCGGCGGCGATTTTGTCCGCCGCTGTTTTCTCATCCTTTCTTGCGATTTCCCTTCACATTACCCCCCTTGATGCCCAGGAGAGTGGAAAATATCCTTTACCCGCGATTTCCGGAAAAAAATCCGGGGATTCCGGACCCGGACTACAAAAAAAAGACTCTCCGAAAGACGCACAGAAATCACCGAAACAAAAGGATAGCGTATCCGGCACAAGGGCTCCCCTAAAGAATATTGGGAAGGAAGCGCGTGATGTTAAGGCGAAGGGTGAGCGGTCCGTTGTCTCCCCGGAAAGAGCCGGACTTGCCGCCTCGGATAAGGCACCGGGAAAAGCAAAAGAGAATACAGCCGATAAAGGCGGAAATCCCGGCGGCAAAGACATGGTGCCGGGGAAAACAAAAGCCGGGGACAGCGCGACAAGGACACCGGTTAAGGGGACGGCAGAACACACGGGGATGCAAAAAAAAGAGGGCGCCGCTTCGGAAAAAAACGAGGATGCCGGTAAAGAGGCCCCCGAACCGGCGTCAAAGGAAACAATGCCGGTATTGAAAAAGGCCGGAGAGGGGGACGGAAAAGCCGCCGAAGCGGACACGATAATACAACCTGAAGAAGCGTTGAAGCAAGACACGATAAAGAGCGACATTAGAGACGAGACGGGCCCGGTGCCGCCTGAAAAAGAGAGGGATGCCGTTCGAGAGGATACGCGTCTCGTGGAGCCGCAGGTCATTCTTGTCATGCCCGATGATCCTTCCCTGGAGCTGAAATGGGGGGGGATTTTCCGCAGAGATGAAATTTTCGAATGGGGAAAACGAAGCGACATGATGCTTCAGGACCCGATGGGGCCGGCGAAGTCGGAATCGGCGGGTTTCATTTCCCGCTTTGGCACGGTGGTTCCGATAAAAGGACTGCAGAGAATGAGGAAATACACGCTTTTTATCGATTTTGTCAGGTTTTCGGGATATAACGGTGAAAAAAATCCCACAAACCTGAAAATATTCGTTACTGACGCGAAATCATCGAATAAATATCTTCTTGCATCTCTTGAGTACGGCAGCATCAGCCTCATGAAAGGGCTTTATCTGGCGAGCCTTCCCTTTGAGTATACGGTAAAAGGCGAACTTGAGCTTGAATTCAGGGAATATTCCCCCATGAGTGAGTTCTGGGGTATCTGGTCCATGGTGGTGACCGACGCAGACACGCTGTCAAAGCGGCTTGTAGAGCGCGTTCAGTCAGCCGCAGGAGAAAGGAAGGCGGGGGATAACTATCCCATGGCGGAAAAAGACCTAATTATTGAGAAGAAATGATCCTTTGCACCACGCGAAACCTCCATCACGGAGCGCCGCCTTCCCGATATATTTTAAAAATCATCGAAATAAAAAGAAAAATTTTTTTGACAAAAAAGAGGGTAAATATTTTTTGAATTTATTGGTATTGTGATATTATATATATAGTGATCAAATCGTGGACGCGGGACGGGTATGCGAAAAGCCAAGGTGAAGAAAACCGGTCCCGAACAGGGAAGCATAAGAGGGGTTGAGCGCATTCAGGTTATGTAATACTTTCTTCGGAGAGCCGCAGGTGATTTCCTGAATGTTATGAGAACGATCATAACGAAATAAAAAGGTAGCAGTATGGGAAAGAAACACTACGAAAAAGAGTACGACGACGAAGTGTACGAAGACGAGTATTACGAGGAGCATTACAACGAAGAGGAGCTCGGCGAGGAGGGGGACCGAATGGAATCCGACTCTGACGGCGAGTCCGGGTGGGAGGACGAGAAAAAGATCGTCATGAGCTTCGCCTGCGATGATTGCGACTACCGCTGGGAAGACCAGATCATTAAAGCCAAGGATGAAATTGAAGACGAGAGCGATTTTGACGTCATCTGTCCCATGTGCGGTTCAGTGAACATCACCCAGATATGAGCAACCGCACTATTGTTATCAAGGGAGCGCGCGAACACAATCTTAAAAACATTTCCCTGACCCTGCCGAGGGACACCCTTATCGTAATTACGGGCCTATCCGGGTCCGGCAAGTCCTCACTGGCGTTCGACACGATATACGCCGAGGGGCAGAGGCGTTACGTCGAATCTCTTTCCTCTTACGCGAGGCAGTTTCTCGGCCTCATGGAAAAACCGGACGTCGATTACATCGACGGCCTCTCCCCCGCCATCTCCATAGAACAGAAAACCACGCACAGGAATCCGCGGTCCACGGTGGGCACTGTGACTGAAGTGTACGATTATTTCCGCCTGCTCTACGCCCGCATCGGCGTCCCCTACTGCCATCAGTGCGGGAATAAAATAACCTCCCAGTCACTTGACCAAATCGTCGAGGCGGTGCTCACCTACAGGAAGGGGACCAGGGTAATGGTCATGGCGCCGATGGTCCAGGGGAGGAAGGGGGAGCATGCGGATATTCTGAACCAGGCCAAAAAAAGCGGATTCGTGCGGGCCAGGATAGACGGCGAGATCGTTGAGATCGACGATGAGATCAGGCTCGCCAAAAATCTGAAGCATACCATCGACATCGTGGTCGACAGGCTTGTGATTAAGGACGGCGTGCGCCCCAGGCTCGCCGATTCAATCGAGACCTCCATCGAGATAGCCGGCGGGCGGGTGTCCCTATGGACGGACGAAGGGGAACGGCTTTTTTCCACAAAGCTTTCCTGCCCGGACTGCGGCGTGTCCATCCCGGAACTGTCTCCCAGGATGTTCTCCTTCAACAGCCCCTTCGGGGCCTGCGCCGCCTGCGGAGGGCTCGGATTCATCATGCAGTTCGATGCGGAGCTCATCGTATCGGACCCGAAAAAATCGCTCAACGAAGGCGTGCTGGAAGTATGGGGGAAGACCACCAGCTACTGGTATATGGAACAGATCAGGACCCTGGAAAAAAATTTCAATTTCAGCGGGGACACTCCGTGGGAAAAGCTCCCGAAAAAGGTACGGGACCTGGTCCTTTACGGATCGGGCGGAGAGAAACTGAAATTCGACGTAAAGCGCCGTGACGCGGAGTATAAATTTTCAAGGAGCTTTGAAGGGGTGATTCCCAATCTGGCGCGTCGGTACCGGGAGACCAAATCGGAGGACATGCGGGAGTGGATGGAAAGCTACATGAGCAACAGCGTCTGCTCCGAGTGCGGCGGGAAGAGGCTCCAGAAGCAGAGCCTCTCTGTAAGGATCGCGGACAGGTCCATTGCCGATGTGACAGCGCTTTCGATAAAAGAAGCCCAGGCGTTTTATCAGAATCTGGAGCTCGACCGCACGGAGGAGATGATCGCCCGCCAGATTATCAAGGAAATCCAGACCAGGCTCAAGTTCCTGAACGACGTGGGCATCGGGTATCTCTCGCTGGACAGGACCGCCGGCACTCTGTCGGGGGGGGAGTCGCAGCGGATAAGGCTCGCCACCCAGATAGGATCGAGCCTCACCGGGGTCCTCTATGTCCTCGACGAGCCGAGCATCGGCCTGCATCAGAGGGACAACCGGAAACTTCTGAACACGCTGAAGCATCTGCGCGACCTGGGAAACACGATAATCGTGGTTGAGCACGACGAGGAGACAATCCGGGAGGCCGATTTTGTGGTGGACCTGGGCCCCGGCGCCGGTGAAAAAGGGGGATACGTCGTGGCCACCGGCACTCCGGAAGAGATCGAGGCCCACGAAAAATCGATCACCGGATGCTACCTTTCCGGGCGATGCGCCATAGACCTTCCCGCTTCCAGGAGGTCTCCCAGGGACTTTATAACCCTGAAAGGGGCGGCGGAGCACAATCTCAAGAACATTGACGTCGCATTCCCGCTGGGCGTGCTCTGCGCGGTGACGGGAGTGTCCGGCTCTGGGAAGTCGACGCTGGTGATCGAGATCCTCTACAAGGCCCTGGCGTCGCTCCTTATGAAGGCGAAAGAACATCCGGGAAGGTTTACCTCGATGGAGGGGGTCGAAAGGATCGACAAGGTGATCGACATAGACCAGTCCCCGATAGGCCGGACACCAAGATCCAACCCGGCGACCTATACGGGCCTTTTCACCCCTATCAGGGAGCTTTTCTCAAACCTGCCGGAATCAAAGGTCCGCGGGTACAACCCGGGCCGGTTTTCATTCAATGTGACAGGGGGGAGGTGCGAGTCCTGTCAGGGGGACGGCGTCAACAAAATCGAGATGCATTTCCTCCCGGACGTCTACATCACCTGCGACGTGTGCAAGGGAAAACGCTACAACCACGAAACCCTGGAGGTCCGGTACAAGGGGAAGAATATATTCGAGGTTCTCGAGATGTCCGTGAGCGACGCGCTCGGCTTTTTCGGCAGTATTCCCGCGGTGAAATCGAAGCTCGAGACGCTGGAGAGCGTGGGGCTCGGATACATAAAACTGGGCCAGCCGGCCACGACCCTTTCAGGGGGGGAGGCCCAGAGGGTGAAGCTCTCGTCGGAGCTGTCGAAAAGGGCCACCGGAAGGACGGTGTACATTCTGGACGAACCGACCACGGGACTCCATTTCGCGGACATAAAACAGCTTATCGAGGTGCTGAAATCCCTTGTGGACAGGGGAAATACCATCATCGTCATCGAGCACAATCTCGACGTGATAAAGACGGCCGACTGGATTATAGACCTCGGCCCCGAGGGGGGGGACGAAGGGGGAAAGGTGATCGCCCAGGGGACCCCCGAGGAAGTGGCCAGGGTTAAGGAATCCCATACCGGACACTTTTTGAAAAAAACGCTGGATCGTCGTTGACAGCGACGGGACGGGTAGTCTAATAATGAAGAAAAATTACACGGCCCGGGTGCGGAACGGACGATAATAATAAAAACCACACCGGCATGAGCGTCACCACAACCTATGCGGCGAAGAACGACACTTTTTACTGGACTCCTGATTCTGGCATCGATCAACGGATTTGCCGATTCAGCAGACCTTGTGCGGTTTGAGGCTGCCAAAACCCTTTTTAGAAAGGGGAACGTTTTTTTCAACAATATGCAGTACCTCGCCGCGGCCGACTATTTCAGAAAGGCGGTGACGCGGTATCCGGAGTATTATACGTCCAGGGAATACCTTGCCCGGTCATACAAGCTGGCGGGGCTGGTCGATTCCGCGCTGAAGGAGTGGGAAACCCTCAGCGACTACAGTCCGGAAAATCCCGCGATTTCCGGAAAAATAGACAGCATCAGGTTCCTTGACACGCGGACAGACGGCGCCTTCGACGCCGGCACGCTGGTGCATAACCGGGCGTACCGGTCCTTTGAATTTAAACGGTTCGGGTTCCGTCATCCGCTTGACCTGACTCTGGACGGCGAGAAGAACCTCTATGTCACCTCTTTCTCTTCCGGCAAGCTGATAAAAATCGACGTGAACGGCAACGGGGTTCTGGTCTCCAAGGGGAGCCTCGATTCGAAGCTTTACGGCATCGATTGCCTTGGCAACAGGCTCGCGGCGACCGATTTTAAAAACGACCTGTTTTACATTTTTCGCCCCGACGGGACAGTGCTGAAAAAAATCGGAAAAACCGGCAGCGGCGAAGGCGAATTCCACGGGCCGGAGGGCATCTGCTATGATCCCGGCGGAAATATCTATGTGGTGGACTCGGCGAACCACCGGGTGCAGAAATTCAACTCCGGCGGCTCCTTTATTCTTCAGTTCGGCAAACAGGGGGAATACGAGGGGGAGATGAGCGGGCCCACGGACGCTGTCTGGCACGGCGGGTCGGTCTACGTCACCGACACGGGAAACCGCAGGATCGCGGTTTTCGACGATTCCGGTAATTTTATTAAAAACATAGAGATACCGGGGCTCGAGAGGCCCCGCGGCATCAGCGGGAAAGACGGCCTCCTCCTTGTGTCGGATGAAAAAAAAGGGCTTCTGTTTTACGATACCGCCACTGCCGCGCAGAACTGGTTCGACCGGTGGGAGGACGGGAGGAAGCGTTTTTCCATACTCTCATCATCGGTGTACGACCGGGACGGGTATCTCTACTGCCTCGACTACAACAGCGAAACCGTGCATATTTTTTCCCAGGAACGGAAACAGTATTCGAACCTGGACCTGGAGATCACCTCGGTGGACACAAAAAGCTTTCCGGTGGTGGCCTATTACATACACGTGAGGGGCCGTGACGGAAGGCCGGTGTACGGGCTTACGGAGGAAAATTTTACCGTGACGGAGGACGGCGCGCCCATCACCGGCATATACGCGAACTATTTGAAAAAACTCGCGCCGTCCGTTTCCGTTGCGATCTGCGTGGACCGGTCCCGGGGAAACGAGGAAAACCATTCCGAGATACCCTGGGTCGCGGATTTCATTCTTAAAAAGATGAAGAAGAACGATTCGGTGAAGGTGATAAACTTCAACAGTGACGTGTGGGAGGGGAGCCGTTTCGACTGGAGCAGGAGGAGAACCATAAAGGTCCTCGGCGGGAGAGACTACGGCGCCGGAAGGTCCATCGCCAAGGCGCTGTATAAGACGGTGAGCGACCTGATCCCCAGGGTGAACCGGCGCGGGGTCCTTTTCATCACCGACGGAGGGGTTTCGGAAAACTCCTTTTCCGCCTACAGCCCGGAAGACATCATCCATTACGCCAGAAGCCACTATGTGCCGATCTACGTCGTCTCGTTCAAGGAGCCCCATCACCTTATAAGAAAGATAGCGGTCGAAACCGGGGGAGCTGTCTACAGGCCGGGCCAGGTCGATTCGCTCCGGACCATATACGATTCGGTGAAGCGGTCCGAGGAATACCGGTATGTGCTGGCGTATTCCACCTACAAGCTTCCGGTGTTCAGGGGGCTGTGGTCTGAGGTGAAGATCGAAGCGGACTATCGGGGTGAAAAAGGCCAGGAGTGGGGGGGGTATTTTGTACCGTAACGGCGACATGGAGCACTCCCGCATGGCCATGGTGAGGTCCCTCAGAGAAGGGGGCGCAGCCACCGGCGCGGTTCTGGAAGCGATGTCCAGGGTGCCCAGGCACCTGTTCCTTTCCGACGGTTTCAGGTTCAATGCGTACCGGGACAACTCCATACCCATCGGACACGGGCAGACCGCATCGAAGCCGTCGATAATCGCGAGAATGCTCCAGGCGCTGGGCCTGCGGGGAAGCGAGAGGGTGCTTGAAGTGGGGACCGGCTCAGGATATCAAACGGCCCTTCTGGCCGAATTGGCTTCCCAGGTGGTAAGCATCGAGCGGCTCAAGGAGTTGAGCCTGAGGGCGCGTCAGACGCTGATTCGCCTCGGCTACGGAAACGTCAGGGTCATCAATACCGACGATTTTCTGTCTCTCCAGGGGGTGTTCGACGCGGTGGTGGTGTCGGCGGGGGCGCGCGAGCTCCCGGAAGGAATTTTTTCCAAGCTGAGCGAGGAGGGCGTTCTGGTGATACCTCTGGGGCCCGGCGAGGGGCATCGCATCAGCAGGTTTTTCAGGCGCCGGGACGGCACGATTGCGGAAGAAGAAGTGGGCGTGGCGACATTCGTCCCCTTCGTCCCGGCGGTCAATTCGCGTTAGCCAGGTTTTTCTGAATCCATCGCAGTGATTTTAAGTACTGTCCGTTCCCGCCGGCGCAGTAGCCCTCTTCGGGGTATATTTCCATGGTCTTTTCCGTGAGCAGATGGTTGAAGAGCGCGAATACGCATTCCGGAGGCGATATGGTGTCCTTTAATCCGGTGACCGCCAGGACCGGGCACGATACCGTTTCAGAAAAGTTCATCGCGTCGAAATAGCTCAGGTTCCTCTTTATTTCCTTTTTCCTGCTCTTTCTCGAAGAGATGAATTCGTTTATCTCCCCCGTGGCGTCGCTTGTGGATATGTTCTGGCTCAGGGTGAGGTGGCAGAACGAGGGCGAATCGAGAACCAGTGCACGCACCCTGTCGGAATACACCGCGGTGAACAGGGCGGCCGCGGCTCCGAAGCCCGTACCCATGATTCCGACGGAACTGCAGTTGATTTCCCCCACCAGCCTCAGCATGTCGATAGACCTCAGTGCGTCGAGATATACCGCTTTGGCGTAGTAGGTGTCACGGTCAAGAATGTTTTCGATCACGTAACCGGGGCTCTGCCTGTCCTCTCCCTGAATCTGGTCGAGAATGTCGTGGCCCCGGAGGTTCAGGAAAAAGTACGCCACAGAATCGTCCAGCTGCCCGTAGGGGGTGGAGGGGGGCCTGTTGTAGTCATGGACGTATATGATCACGTTCGGTTTTGTGACCCTCGTGGGAATGAAGATCGACCCGCTTACCTTCGTTTTAATAAACCCGGTGAAGTGAACATCGTAGGCCGTGAACCGCTGGCTGGATTTTTTCTGGTCTTTGTGCAGCGCCGGTTCGATGGGAATTTTTTTTAGCTCGGCGATCGACTTGTCCCAGAAATCTTTAAAATCTTTTTCCCTGTTCAATCGCGGGAGATGAAGGAAGTATCTGTCAAAACTAATCATGGGTTCCGGGGGCGATTAAATTGATAACCTGTAGAGCAGGTAATAGTTATAATTGAGCAGAAAATAGAGTATTCCCAGAACAAACAGGATGATGATAGCTATTATCAGAAAAACAGCCAGATGATACAGCGGGCGGTGCGTGAGGATCGCGAGTATCTTCCTGCCGGAAAGCCCCTCCTTTCTCAGCATTCTTGCCCTGCGGACCTCCAACAAAAGGATGACGCCCGCTGGAAGGATTATCAGCGAATATTTCAGCATGGCGGTGAACACCGCCGGGTAGCTCGTCGCCGCCACGGCGACCGGGTAGACCAGGATGTCCATTACCGCGATTGACAGAACAGCCACCGCGACGGTAAAACCCGCCAGCGTCACCAGCTCCTTCAGCCTGGTCGTTATTTTCGGCCTCTGATATATGTATTCTTTGCCCATTGATGTTTCCCGATTAATAATCAGTCCTCCGACTGTTCGTCCTGCCCTTCCGGCGTTTTTTCCTCGTCCCCGACTTCGATACCGTATTCCTTCAGCACGCTTCTGGCCGCCTTTCTCACCTTGCGGCTTGGATCATATTTCATTCTGTATTTTAAAATGTCAATTGTTCTTTCGTTTTTAAGGTCCTTGAGCATGAGCACCGCCTTGAGGCGTACCGATGTGTTATCGCTCCTCAGGGTGCTCATGAGTTTTGGCACCGCGTCTTTGTCGCCCATTGAGGCGAGGGCGGCCACGGAATAAATGTAGAGGGAGTAATACTTTTTCCTTTTATCGAAATTATACGATTCAATGTCACTGAGGACCTGCTTTATATCCCCGGCAGCTTCCCCGATCTTCAGCTTTGCGATGGAATTGACCGCATATGAGCGCACCGTTAACTCCTCGTCCTCGTCCTTGTACAGCTTCAGAAGAATGTCTTTCGATTTTTTCGAATCAAGCCTACCGAGAAAAAGCACCAGATATTCCCTGATTGCCTCATGGGTCTTGTCGCTCTCCAGCGCCTTTTCCGTAAACGGGATCATCTCCTCGGCTTTGAAGGCGCCCAGCGTGTTGATGAGGGATTCGATGAAATTGTTGTGCTTGCTCAGGTCCTCTTTTTCCAGCTTGGCGATAAGATTGTCTTTTGCCGATCTGGCGTCCAGGTTTTTCAGCCCGTACACCGCGGAGGTGCGGACGTCCTCGGACTGGTCGTCGAGGCGACGTATCATCTCCTCGGTGCCTCTGGCGTCCTTCATCTCGCCGAGTATGGTTATCGCTTTTATCGCCACGTCGGGGTCCGTTTCGTCCTTGAGAATGCCGACAAGCTTTCCGCCGAGTTTTGATTTAAGGTCGGTGTTCTTTAAGGTGAGAATTTTATTGATCGCCTCGCGCCTGTCGCGGTTGATCCCGAAATCAAGTGTATCCATTATCCACTGGGCGATTTTCTCCTCTTTCTCCGCTGCGGTAGGTTCTTCTTTCTTCTTTTGCGGAGGGGCGATTTTTCCGTTTTTTTTCTCGGCTATCGTTTTTCCCGTTTTTGAACCCTTGACCGATTCCTGGCCGCGCACTACCGAGCCCGGGAGGGCCGCCAGAATCGTCAAGGCCGCTGATATGATCAGGGGCAGAAACATGCGTGAATAGCTGCTGGAGTTCTTGTGCATCGCTGTATATCCGGATTATTTCACTTGGATTTTAGATGGAAGTGTAATAGAGAGGGCCCATCTGTCAATGGAAATATTGCACGACCCGTGCGTTAAATGCCCCAGGGCAGGCGGGTCTTCATTCGTGAAAGGACACATAGCGGGATGCGATGGTCATGACGGAGAAATAGTCCAGTGAATTGTCCTTTCGTCTGATTTCATTAATGAATTCCTTCATGCTATCGTCCCTGCCCGCGTCACGAAGTGCCGTTACCGTGTTTCCTATCAGGTGGGAGGCTGTAAGGATGTCGGGAAGCCTGCACCCTGGCTTTTGTGTGGAATTATGTGCAATCATTTCGAGTAATAATGAAACACATATATTTTTTTTAAATATAAATAAAATATGGGAATAATACAAATAAAATTGACAATTGAACGGCAACAATAATGGTAATTCATAAAAAGAAACACCCGCCGGGGCAAGTGCGCAATAGGCAATGGGAAAAAGGCGGAATGGTGGTTTTGCCGCTGATATAATAGTGAAGTTTCTCAGGAAAGGGTTGTGTGTGATATGAATGATATTCAGAAAATAATCGGCTTTATAAAGGGAACCCTGGGGTGCCAGTGCCCGGACGAAATTTTTCAGAATGTCAATATCCAGGAAAATTTCCGACTCAATATGGACATCAAACTCAAGTACAGGATCATCGCGGGAAACAGGCTGCTACTCTACATTGTTGATGTGGATGACGCATCATTTGTCCATGAGCACCTCCCCACGGTAATGTTTTTCGGCAGGGACGAAAAGGAGTTGAAGGGATTTAAAACGTTTCGACTCGCCCTGGCCGCGCCTGAGCCTGACAAGATCAGGCCCGCCGCTGAGTCCATTTTCGAGGATCTGGCCACGATCATGGATCTGGGGGAGGGCATTCATCTCCATGTCGTATCACAGGGCGATGTCGCCTGGTGATACCGGTCACGCTCATCCCGCGGCAGCTCCCGCTGTCTCCATCTTTCTGTCCATTCTGGGTTCTATCCCGCTTTTAAGGTCGATTTTTACCACGCAATAGACCCTTTCGCTGTCCTCTTTGACCCGTCGTACGCATCGGTCTATCACTCCGAGCACCTCATCCCATTCTCCTTCAATGCTGGTCCCCATCGGGCCGAGTCTGTAGGAGAGGCCGCTTTCCCGGATGACTTCCACGGCGCGGGCGACATGGGCACCCAGGTGCACCCCCTTGTCCATGGGGAAAAGCGATATTTCGGCTATCGCACTCATCAGTCCGTCCTCCTTGCGGGGCAGTTTTTACTGCATGCTGATTGCAGCAGTTTATCAAATTCCCCGCTGGGTCAATGACAATATGATGTTCTTTTAAATAGAAACAAAAAAAACTTGACACTCCCGCCGCATATTTTTTATGATTCTATCAATAGAATCATCGCAGGACGGTGCCCGGAAATGAACAGATTCAGGGAAATTTCGGCCGTGCTGGCCGCGACGGACGATGAGAATCTTATCGAGAGGTTTCTTTCGAGCTTTCTCACCCCCAAGGAAATCAATGAGCTTTCGCTGAGATGGGAGCTCGTCAGGCTCCTGGACAGGGGGATGACCCAGAGGGGGATCGCGCAAAAACTCGGCATAAGCCTCTGCAAGATCACCAGGGGATCGAAGGAACTTAAGAAAAATCCGTCTTATTTCAAGCTCATGATAGACCTCTATGATGAGATCGAGGAGAAAAGAGCACGGAATTAAAAAAAGAAAATATTATTTAAGGAGTAGGTGATGCAGATTAAATATTTACTGAACGAAAAGGAAATGCCGAAGCAGTGGTACAACCTTGCGGCAGACCTGCCGAGCCCCATGCAGCCTCCGCTTGGACCCGACGGCAATCCAATCTCTCCGGACATGCTGGCTCCGGTTTTTCCTATGAATCTGATAGAGCAGGAAGTGAGCCAGGAGCGCTGGATCGATATTCCGGAAGACGTGATGAAGCTCCTGGCGATCTGGAGGCCCGCACCGCTTCAGCGAGCGGTGAGGCTCGAGCAGGCTCTGGGGACGCCCGCAAAAATCTATTTCAAGAACGAGAGCGTGTCCCCGGCCGGAAGCCATAAACCCAACACTGCGGTGGCGCAGGCCTGGTACAACAAACAGTTCGGGATCAAGAAGCTGACCACTGAAACGGGCGCCGGGCAGTGGGGAAGCGCCCTGGCCTTCGCCTGCGCGCTCATAGGGCTGGAGTGCCGGGTGTACATGGTCCGCATCAGCTTCGACCAGAAGCCGTTCAGGAAGATAATGATGCACACATGGGGCGCGGAGTGCATACCCAGCCCGAGCACGGACACCAATGCCGGCAGAAACGTTCTTGACATGAACCCGGATACCCCGGGGAGCCTCGGTATCGCCATAAGCGAGGCGATCGAGGACGCGGTGACCGATGAGACCGGGCAGACCAGGTACTCCCTCGGAAGCGTGCTGAACCACGTGCTTCTGCACCAGACCGTGATCGGCCTTGAGGCCAAAAAACAGCTCGCCCTTGCCGGCGAGAAAAAAGCGGACGTGATCATCGGATGCGCGGGCGGCGGCAGTAATTTTGCCGGTCTGGCCTTCCCCTTCGCCGCGGACAAGATCAACGGCGCGGACATCGAGATCATCCCGGTTGAGCCCGCGTCCTGCCCGACGCTGACCAGGGCGCCCTTTGTGTACGATCACGGTGATATCGCGAAAATGACGCCGCTCATGCCGATGCATTCGCTGGGCCACGATTTCGTGCCGCCTCCAATACATGCCGGAGGCCTCAGGTATCACGGCATGGCGCCACTGGTGTCCCAGGGGGTGGTCGAGGGGCTTTTTACCCCCATGGCGATTCACCAGCTGGAATGCTTTGAAGCGGGGCTTCTCTTCGCGCGGACAGAGGGGATAATAATCGCACCCGAGACAAGCCACGCCGTCGCGGCCGCCATCAGGAAGGCCAAGGAGGCGAAGGAAGAGGGGAAGGAGAAGGTGATCGTGTTCAACCTGAGCGGTCACGGTCTGATGGACCTGAACGGGTACGAGGCCTATATGCACGGAAAGCTTTCCGATTACACGCCGCCGAAAGAGGAGGTGGAGCGGGCGCTCAAGGTGCTGAAGGACTATCCGAAGCCGGCGATGAATAAAACCGGGAAATGGTAATAACACAGATGGCCGCCCCGCAAGGGCGGCCTCTTTTTTTCCGTCAGTCGCCGGCCAAGGTCAGGCAAACCAACGACGAGCCGCGACTGATAGCCTGGCTGTGAAAGAGGGATATGCCCTCGCGCAGACACGGCCGACCGGTCCTCCGATCCTTACTCGCCTGGCGCACGATCCACGCTCAACGCCGTTCCCCACCCTGGTCCAGGATGATACATGACCTGCAGCTGGACGTGTTATGAGTATTATTATGCGGATACGCTGATAAAACCTTGATTAAATCAGGAATCATGAATATATTAATGATAAAGTCAAATTTATTCCTGTGAAGTCGACGTTTCATTTTTCGTTACTCGTGTGCGATATTTGGTGTGTGGTATGAAGTATTTAAGGACAATAATAAATGATCGACCCGATAAACGGTGGATACGCGCATGAATCGTCGTCACCTTTTAATGTAGAAACGGCGTTACGATATGCCGATGGGGAGCCGCCGCTTCGATCGGTGCTGCTGAGCGCGGATCAGATGCGCCAGCATGGAAGAATCCTTGCGGAATCCCATCTGCCGAGTCCGGGCCGGCACAAGGGTCATCGGCTGTTGTCGCGGCTTGATGAGAATGAGGAAGTCCTGGTTGCTGTCCGCACGATACTTGCCGAAGCAATAAAGAAGTCCCGCAGAATAACTCCCGCCGGCGAATGGCTGCTCGACAACTTTTATCTGATAGAAGAGCAGATCAGAACGGCCCGAAGGCATCTGCCCAAGGATTATGACCGCGAATTGCCGCGACTCCAAAACGGGCCTTCGGCCACTCTTCCGAGGGTATATGACATAGCATTGGAAACCATTTCTCACGGTGACGGACTGGTGGACCCGGAAAATTTGAGGAATTATGTAACGGCCTATCAATCCGTCAGCATTTTGAAACTGGGCGAACTATGGGCCATCCCGATCATGCTTCGGCTGGCACTGATCGAAAATCTCCGGCGCATCGCATCGAGGATCGCTTCGAACATGGATCAGCAAAATCAGGCGGATTACTGGGCAGACCGGATGATTGAGACTTCCGAGAAGGATCCGAAGAATCTCATTCTGGTGATCGCGGAGATGGTGAGTTCGGACCCTCCCATGGTCAGTTCTTTTGTCGCAGAACTGTCGCATCGATTGCAGGGACAGAGCAACAATCTCGCATTGCCGCTTTCCTGGATCGAACAGAGGCTTCTGGAATCCGGAACGACGATTGCACAGCTGGTGCAGTTGGAGATTCAACAGCAGGCGGCGGATCAGGTCTCGATGAGCAACAGCATCGGCAGCCTCCGGTTCCTGAGTTCAATGGACTGGCGCGAATTTGTCGAAACGATGAGCGTTGTTCATCAGATACTCGGGGAGGACCCCGGCGGATACTACAGTAAGATGGATTTTACGACAAGGGACCGATACCGTCACAAAATCGAGGAGATTTCGAAGGCCTGCGGTCTGGCCGAGGACGGCGTGGCGCGGAAAGCGGTCGAATTGTCGAATGAAGGCGCGACGGGAAAGGGGATCGACTCTCGACGCGCCCATGTCGGTTACTATCTGGTGGACGGCGGATTGATGCGATTGGAACGGGCGGTTGGCGTGCATACGACTGTTTCCAGGATTTTCCGTAACGCGATTCGCCGTTTTCCGCTGTCACTATATGCAGGTTCTATCATCCTTATGACGGCATGCTTTACCTTGGGACTGCTGTCGATGTCGGGTGCGGCGGGCGGAAGGGGATGGCAATTTCCGGCTCTTGTCGTTCTCCTGTTGTTCGGTACTTCACATCTGTCAACGGCTCTCATCAACTGGATTGTGACGCTCTTTGCGGTGTCGCACCCTCTGCCGCGTCTTGATTATTCAGGTGGGATTCCCGCCGGTTCCAAAACCCTTGTTGTGATACCGACAATGCTTGTGAATGAGCATAACACCGAGGATCTTTGCGAAGCGCTTGAGGTCAGGTATCTGGCGAATCAGGATCCAAACATTTATTTTGCCCTTCTGACCGATTTTCAGGATGCCGGTGAGGAGGTTATGCCGGAGGACGGTCCGCTGGCGAAGCAGGCCCGCGATAAGATTACTGCGCTGAATGAAAAATACGGCGGGAGCAGG
Source organism: Spirochaetota bacterium (assembly GCA_041737965.1). Taxonomy (GTDB): domain Bacteria; phylum Spirochaetota; class UBA4802; order UBA4802; family UBA5550; genus JAFGJK01. The sequence continues at coordinate 102,142 of JBGSQT010000008.1, forward strand.
GCCGGCAGGTTTTTCCTTTTTCATCGACCGCGGCGCTGGAATTCCCGGGAGAAACAGTGGATGGGGTATGAACGCAAACGGGGGAAGCTCGCCGATTTGAATTCGTATCTGCGGGGCGATTCGGGAGATCGTTTCTCTATTATTGCCGGGAACACCGCTCTCCTCAAGGATGTGAAATATGTGATCACCCTCGATACGGACACATACCTTCCGCGCGACGCCGCGAGGAAATTCGCGGGAACTATGGCTCATCCGCTAAACCGGCCGTGTTTCGATGAAGTCAAACGCAGGGTTGTGAGGGGATACGGGATCCTGCAGCCCCGCGTGTCGGTGAATATGGAAAACACGATACGTTCCCGGTATGCGAGGTTGTACGGAAGCGAACCGGGCATCGATCCCTATACGCGGACCGTGTCGGATGTCTATCAGGACCTGTTTCTGGAAGGCTCGTTTATCGGGAAGGGTATCTACGACATCGATGCCTTTGAGCTGGCTCTCAAAGGACGGCTTCCTGAGAACCTTGTCCTAAGCCACGACCTTCTCGAGGGGTGTTATGCCCGGTCGGGATTGATGAGCGATGTGGAATTGATAGAGGAACACCCTTCCCGTTACAGCGCCGATGTGAACAGACGGAGCCGCTGGATCCGCGGAGACTGGCAATTGTTTCGATGGATTTTGCCTGTTATACCAGGAACTGACGGCCGTCTTCATAAAAATCCCTTATCGTGGCTGTCCCGATGGAAGATTCTCGACAATCTCAGGAGGAGTCTTGTTCCTTTGATGCTCACGCTCCTGCCCGTTATGGGCTGGATATGTCTTCCTTCCGTCTGGTTCTGGACGGCAGCGCTGACCGGGATCATCTTTGCACCCTCACTTATTATTTCCATTTTTGACATAATCAGAAAACCGGGCGATGTTCATCTGCGTCAACATCTCTTATCATCAGCGAAATCGTCGGCCTGGAGATTGGCGGAGTCGGTTTTTACGCTCGCCTGTATCCTCTATGAGGCGTATTACAGCCTGAGCGCGGTTTTACTCGCACTCTGGCGGATGATGATTACCCGAACGCGACTGCTGGAGTGGACCACGGCCGCAGATTCGAATCGAAACAGTCGCAGAAGCCTTCCCGGCTACTATCTCACGATGTGGATCGCGCCGTTTATGACAATCGGAACAGTCATCGGTCTCATCTTCTTCAGGCCGGCGGCGATTTTCATGGCACTCCCGCTTCTTGTGCTCTGGTGTGCCTCACCTGCCTTTGCCTGGTGGATCAGTCTGCCGTTGAATCGTACCAAAACACGGCTTTCCATTGCCCAGAAAGAGTTTCTCCGGCGCCTTGCCCGCAAGACCTGGGCCTTCTTTGAAACATTTGTCGGACCTGATGACAACTGGCTGCCGCCCGACAATTATCAGGAGCATCCGGTGGCCGCCGTCGCGCACAGAACATCGCCGACCAACATCGGTCTTTCGCTCCTGGCGAATCTGAGCGCCTATGATTTCGGATATGTGACTGCGGGTGAATTCCTGGAAAGGACGGCGAATACCTTTCACACACTCGGTATGCTGGAACGGTACCAGGGACACTTTTATAACTGGTATGACACGCTCTCATTGAAACCGCTGCCGCCAAGCTACATTTCAACGGTGGACAGCGGGAATTTCGCGGCCTATCTGCTGATTCTACGGTCCGGAATGAATCAGATTCCCGATGAAAAAATTTTGGGACAGGGATTGTTCGATGGAATTCAGGACACCTTCAGGGTTCTCTCGGAGACGATGGGAGAGGCGCGGTCCGACCGGTTCACCGCTCTCCAGGAGGTCATCAATGCCGCATGTCTCGGCAAACCCTCATCGCTCGGTTCAATGCGCTCGTGTCTTGAAAAATGCGCGTCAGCGGCCGCATCCATGGTCGATGAGCTGAGCAGCGGGACCGATGAAAGTGCCCTGCGGTGGGCGCAGGCGCTCGCACGGCAATGCAGGGCCGCGCTTCATGAGATGACTCTGCTCGCCCCATGGGCCGGATCACCCGATCTCCTGCGCCTTTTTCCCGATTTCGATGAGATTCCGACCCTGCGGCAGCTGATTCTCTGGAAAACGAAATTTCCGTCGGCATCGCATGAACGGCGGGTCGGCGGCACGGCGGAATCTGCGGATGACGAATATGAGGTCATGAGGCGGCATATCCTGAAGGCCGGCGATCAGGCCAATGAAAGGATCAAGGAAATTGAGTATCTGGCTCTGATGTCGGGTGATTTCGCCGTAATGGAGTATGGTTTTCTTTACGACAAGGATCGTCATCTGCTGGCCATCGGATACAACGTGAACGATCGCCGGCGTGATTCGAGTTTTTATGATCTTCTGGCGTCGGAAGCGCGGTTATGCAGCTTCGTTGCGATCGCGCAGGGCCAGCTTCCGCAGGAACACTGGTTCGCACTCGGCCGGCAGCTCACCACGGCAGGCGGGAAGTCGGTGCTCCTTTCCTGGAGCGGGTCGATGTTTGAATATCTGATGCCGCTTCTGGTGATGCCGTCATACGAGTATTCACTTCTTGACCAGACATATCATGCGGCGGTGGTTAGGCAGATTGAATACGGGAAACAGCTCGGCGTGCCCTGGGGTATTTCGGAATCCGGTTATTTTCTCGTCGATGCGAGTCTCGTCTATCAATACCGGGCTTTTGGCGTGCCCGGTCTGGGCCTCCGTCGTGGGCTCGCCGATGATCTTGTAATTGCACCCTATGCCTCGGCTCTGGCGCTGATGGTGGATCCGGAACGCGCCTGCATAAACCTTCAGCGTCTATCGGACGAGGGCTTTACCGGAACCTATGGCTTCTACGAGGCCATAGATTATACTGCATCAAGACTGCCGCACGGCGAAAAGAGCGCAGTTATTCGATCCTTTATGGCGCATCATGAAGGGATGAGTTTTCTTTCGCTGAATTATCTGATCCTCAATCGTCCGATGCAGAAGCGATTCAATGCCGAACCGCAATTCCAGGCAACCGCCCTGCTTCTTCACGAGCGGATTCCTAAGGCGACGGCATTATATCTGCATACCACTGAAATTCCTGAGATCAGCACAACAGGCGGTGCGGAAATGTCGGTTCGCGTTCTCGACACCCATGAAAGCCCCCTGCCGGAAGTGCAGCTTATGTCGAATGGCAGATACAATGTGATGGTCACGAATTCTGGAGGGGGATACAGCCGCTGGAACGATATCGACATCATCCGATGGCGTGAAGACGCCACCTGCGATAACAGGGGTTCATTTTGCTACATTCGGGATCTCTCAAAAGGCGATTTCTGGTCGATTGCATATCAGCCGACACTTGTGAAGCCGAAATATTACGAAGTGATCTTCTCGGAAGGGCGCGCCGAGTATCGAAGGAGCGACCATGGAATCGATTCGCACACCTCGATCGTCGTTTCCCCGGAGGATGACATCGAACTGCGTCGCACCCGCATCACCAATAGAAGCCGGACGCGCAGGGATATCGATATAACGAGTTATGCGGAAGTTGTTCTTTCCCCCCATGCGGCTGACGAGCTGCATCCGGCTTTCGGAAATCTTTTTGTGCAGACTGAAATCGATCGGGAACGGCATGCCATACTGTGTCATCGGCGCCCCCGGTCCATCACCGAGGTGCCACCCTGGTATTTTCATCTGATGACGGCCTCTTTCGATACGGATATAAAAGAGATATCCTATGAGACAGACCGGGCGAGATTCATCGGACGATGGAACACCCCGGCTGCGCCCCTTGCGATGATCGAGCTGTCGGCGCTTACGGGAAGCGCAGGCTCGGTTCTGGATCCGATTGCCGCCATCCGGTATCGGATTGCGCTGGAACCGGAAGAATCGGTCACGATCGATATCGTGTCCGGAATAGGCGGAACCAGATCCGATGCGGTCCGGCTTGTCGATAAATATCAGGACAAGCGAATGGCAGACCGCGTTTTGGATCTTGCATGGACCCACAGTCAGGTGGTGCTCAGGCACCTCAATGCGACCGAGGCCGACGCGCAGATTTATTGCAAACTCGCCGGGTCCATTATATTCGCCCATTCCAGCCTTCGCGCCGATCCTGGAATTATCGCGAAGAATAATCGCGGTCAATCCGGACTGTGGGGCTACTCGATTTCAGGCGATGTGCCGATCGTGCTGCTGCAGATAATGAATTTGAACAATATCGACCTTGTGCGGCAGCTTGTACAGGCCCACAGTTACTGGCGCCTGAAAGGGCTTAAAGTGGATCTGGTGATTTGGAACGAGGACCATGCCGGTTACCGGCAGCTGCTTCACGACCAGATAATGAATCTCCTGGCAACCGGATCTGAAACTAATCTGGTTGATCGGCCCGGTGGAATTTTTGTTCGATCCTCAGACCAGATATCCCTTGAGGACCGTATTCTTATACAAACGGCGGCCCGAGTCATTATAACCGATTCAAGAGGGGGGCTGGCTGATCAGATAGGCCGCCGGGTCGGGGCGAGAAAGCCGGTTTCTCAGCTAATTCCGGCCAGGAGCATCCAATCAGAACCCGCCGTTGTATCCGCAAAGCCACGCCCGGATCTCCTTTTTTTTAACGGATTCGGAGGGTTCACTCCCGACGGCCGTGAATACATTATTACGACAGCATACGATCAGGTGACCCCCATGCCCTGGGCGAACGTACTGGCCAATCCGCATTTCGGAACAGTCATCTCGGAAAGCGGAATGAGCTATACCTGGGCTGAAAACGCGCATGAATTCCGCATCACTCCCTGGAACAACGACCCGGTGTCCGATACGGGGGGAGAAGCCTTTTACATACGCGATGAGGAGCGGGGCCATTTCTGGTCTCCAATGCCGCTTCCGAGCCGTGGAACGATGCCCTATGTTACGCGGCATGGATTCGGTTACAGCGTTTTCGAGTATACCGAGCGCGGGATAAAATCCGAGGTATGGGTTTACACGGCAATAGACGCCAGTGTGAAATTTGCGGTTGTCAAAATAAAGAATATTTCAGGCCGTCCGAGACGGCTTTCGGTTACCGGATATGTCGAATGGGTGCTTGGAGACCTCAGATCGAAATCGGCGATGCATGTGGTCACCGAGATTGACCCCGAAAGCGGCGCAATTTTTTCGCGGAACGAATACAATATGGATTTCAAGGGCCGGATAGCGTTTTTTGATACCGATGACAGAACACGGACCCTGAGCGGCGACCGCACAGAGTTCATCGGACGGAACGGTACGATTCAAAATCCGGCCGCCATGACCAGAGTCGGCCTGTCCGGCAGGGTGGGTGCCGCTCTGGATCCGTGCGCCGTAATTCAGATTCCCTTCAACCTTAATGACGGACAGGAGCGGGAGGTCGTGTTCAGGCTCGGCGTCGGAAGTGATGCTGCGGATGCGGGAAATCTTGTGAGGCGGTTTCGCGGGCCCTACGCCGCGAAGGTGGCTCTTGAAGCGGTATGGGAGCACTGGAAAAACGCCCTTGGAGCGATCCAGATTGAAACGCCGGATACATCGCTGGACATCCTGGCCAACGGATGGCTTCTGTATCAGACACTGGCATGTCGTATGTGGGCAAGGAGCGGGTATTACCAATCAGGCGGCGCTTTCGGTTTCCGTGACCAGCTTCAGGATGTCATGGCGCTTATTTATGCGGAACCGCGCCTCGTCCGCGACCATCTTCTTTTATGCGCGGCCCATCAATTCACCGAGGGTGACGTTCAGCACTGGTGGCATCCTCCATCAGGGCGGGGCGTGCGAACACATTGTTCCGACGATTTTCTCTGGCTTCCGATGGCGGCTGCCAGGTATGTCCTGGCCACCGGAGACACAGGAGTGCTCGATGAAGAGGTGGCGTTTATTGAAGGCCGCCCGGTGAATGAGGATGAAGATTCCTATTACGATCTTCCGAACCGCTCGAGAAAGACAGCCAGCCTCTATGATCACTGTGTACGGGCGATTATTTACGGGAAGAAATACGGCGAGCACGGCCTCCCGCTCATCGGTTCGGGTGACTGGAACGACGGCATGAATCTCGTTGGTGAACATGGCAGGGGTGAAAGCGTCTGGCTGGGGTTTTTCTTCTATGATGTGCTCGTGAAGTTTTCATTTATTGCACAGTTAAGGGACGACCGGTCCTTTGCCGAAGAGTGCTCGAATGAAGCGGCCATGATTCAGAAGAAAATCGAACAGAATGGATGGGACGGCGAATGGTACCGGCGAGCCTATTTTGACGACGGATCGCCGCTGGGGTCGTCGGCCAACCTGGAATGCCGGATTGACTCAATTTCGCAAAGCTGGTCAGTGTTGTCGGGGGCCGGGGACGCGGCACGTTCACGCAAGGCCATGAATTCGCTGGATATGCATCTTGTTCGCAGGGACCGTTCGTTGATACAGCTCCTGGACCCTCCGCTCGACACTTCAGATATGAATCCCGGCTATATCAAGGGATATGTTCCCGGTGTCAGGGAAAACGGCGGACAATACACCCATGCGGCAGTATGGGCGGCGATGGCTTTTGCCAGGTCCGGCGACAACCGGCGCGCATGGGAGCTCGCTGTGATGATAAATCCGGTTAATCATTCCAGAACTCCACGGGAAGTTTCGACCTACAAAGTGGAACCATATGTACTTGCCGCCGACGTATACGCGCTCTCTCCCCATGAAGGCCGCGGCGGCTGGACATGGTATACCGGATCGGCCGGCTGGATGTATCGTCTTGTGGTGGAAACACTGCTCGGTTTGCGGCTCGAAATTGACAAGCTTTACTTTTCTCCCTGTCTTCCGGATGAGTGGAGCGCGTATACGATACATTACCGATACAGGGAGACGATGTATCATATCGCCATACTAAACAAGGCGGCAGACGGCGGAGTTCGCGTGATCCTCGACGGTGTCCCGCTGAGCGGTTCCGCAGTCCCGCTTGTGGACGATCGCCGTCATCATTCAGTGGAAATAAGGATTAATGACGAATCCGGCTGAATGAACGGCATCGACTGCAGGGTTTTGGGATATCGTTATTCACAATAACGGCGCAGTAATCCGCAACTGTCTCACATTGCAGGAATAATAGAATTTGTCATATCCGTTTCTGTGATTCCTGGCTTCATTCTTGGGGTCAATTCGGGGCTGGTGGGAATTTGCCTTTATCAAGCAATCAAGGCGTTGAAATGAGCGGGTGATGGGAATCGAACCCACGTGGTCAGCTTGGAAGGCTGAAGTTCTACCATTGAACTACACCCGCGTTTGATTGAGAAACCACCATAGCGGTGGTATTGCCCTCGTCAAGAAAAAAATTCCTGTAATGTCAATCCCCTCCTGGAGAGAATTAAATTCCTGGATAAAGTCATTAAACGCCTTTCATTCCGGTATGAGCGCAACGAAGTGCCGGAATCTGCTGCGTTAAAACAGTGGATTCCGGCTTCCGCGGGAATGACACGCGCGAAAAATAATTCACACACCCCCCCCACTCCGAGGGATCGTTAAAAACAACTTTAACAGGCTCTGACCCCTCAAGGAGTTAACAGGCTCTGACCCCCGTACCCTGGAGCTGGGACCCAGCATTAACTCAACAGGCTCTGACCCCTCAAGAGGATTTGTCCTGACTTTAAACATACCGGTCATCCAGGAGTTCGAGCCCCTCCCTGAGAGGGTCTGATCCCCTAAACTGATGTGTATGCCTGTAAAAATTTTTATACATCCGGTCCGCTTTTTGTTTTTTTTCTTGACAAATTATGTCTCTTGGGGTATTAAGTGGGGATAAGTGGGGATTGGTGTTGAAATAATACAACTTGTGGGGTTTTTTGGCGGAATATCATGTTCATGGGTGAATTCCATCCCACGCTCGATGATAAATGTCGGGTGGCGATTCCAATAAGGCTTCGAAAGGCCTTCGGCGATGACGCCGTGGTCAACAAGCTTGTGATTACCCACGGGTTCGATAAATGCATCATGGCTTTCCGTGAAGAGGACTGGAAGGATTTCGTCGAGAAGAAGCTGGTTCCCCTTGCCATGGCGGATCCGATGAACCGGAAAAGAATGCGTTTCCTCATGGGCGGGGCCAGCGACTGCGAGCTGGACAAGCAGGGCCGCCTCACCATTCCGGCACACCTGATGCAGTACAGCGAAATATCCAAGGATGTCACCATTCTCGGACTTTACGACAGAATAGAGATATGGTCCACTGAAGTGTACAACAGCTATAAGCCGGACGGCCAGGCCATGGGGGATTTCGCGAAGGAGCTCGGTTTTTAATCAGTGGAAGATCTAATGAGACATAATGTCGAAGCGGCAAAAAATTCGGAATTCGCCCACGTGCCGGTGATGTGGCGCGAGGTCCTGGATTTCGTTCAGGAGTCGCCCATGAAGGGGCGGGGACTGCTGGTGGACTGCACTCTGGGCGAGGGGGGGCACAGCAGCCTTCTTCTCGATCGGTGCCCGGACCTGTCGGTGCTGGGGATCGAACGGGACCCTGAAGTGCTGGCGGTCGCGGAAAAAAGGCTGGAGCAGTACGGGGAAAGGATGCGGACGATACCGGGTAATTTTTCCGAAATCAGGGAGCATGTCGCAGGGCTGCCGGAAAAGCCCTCATATTTTTTATACGACTTTGGCATTTCTTCGTTTCATTTCGACAGGAGCGGCAGGGGCTTCAGCTTTGCCGGGGAAGAACCCCTGGATATGAGGCTCGACGGCCGGGGGGAGACCGCGGCCGACGTGGTCAACCGCTATGACCAGAAGGCGCTGGCCGATATCTTTCACGAGCTGGGAGAGGAGCGGTATTCAAGGAGGATCGCGTCGGCAATATGCCGGGAGCGGAGCAGGCGGGTCATCGGAAACGCAAAGGAGCTCGCCGGCATCGTCATGGGGGCGATTCCGGGCCGGCGCGAGAAGGGGATCCATCCCGCCACTCGGGTGTTTCAGGCGCTGAGGATCCATGTGAACGATGAACTCGGGGCCATCCTCAAGAGCCTCAGGGAGGCATGGAAACACCTGGCAGCCGGAGGGAGGATCATCGCCATCGCCTTCCACTCCCTGGAGGACCGCCGCGTGAAGACGGTGTTTCGTGAGCTTTCGAAGGGCTGCCGGTGCGGCGGATACCCGGATAACTGCCGGTGCGACGGCCCGGCGATTGTAAAAATATTGACGAAAAAGCCCCTGGTCCCGCACCATGATGAGGTCCAATTCAACAGCAGGGCGAGAAGCGCGAAAATGAGGGTCTGCGAGCTGATCTGATCGCTCCCGGGAGGCTGCCATGAAATATCTCGGACTGGTACTGTGCATTAACCTGATGGTGATCGCCTACGTGTGGCAGAATATAGAAGTGATGAGGCTCAGGATGCAGATTCGGGACACGCGTCTGGCCCAGCTCGACCTGATGCAGGAAAACGACCACATCAGATACGAGATCGAAAGGCGGCGCACCATGAAGGCGGTGGAGTCCTACGCCCGGGACAACGGCCTCAGGCGATGGAAACCGGGCGACATCGAGGTGATCGTGATACCTGAAATGAAAGGAAAAAATAAATAATACATGGCCCCCAGGACCCTTAAATCGCTCATCGAGTCATCCGGAGGCGCCGTGGTCCCGGCAGGGGAACTGCGGGACCTCCGGATAACGTCCGTGGAATACGACTCGCGTAAGGTGGCGCCCGGCAGCCTCTTCGCCGCGGTGAAGGGCTTTTCCAGCGACGGGTTCGGGTTCATTGACGCGGCCCTGGAAAAGGGGGCGGCGGCGATTCTCGTATCAGGGGATCGGGCCGGCGAGCTCGGCGCCGCGGTCCGCGAAAAGGCGGTTGTCCTCGCGGCCGAGGACATGCGCGTCGCCCTTTCCGCGGTGTCCGACGCATTTTACGGGCACCCCTCCCGGTCGATGACCGTGATCGGCGTGACAGGCACCAACGGCAAGACCTCGATCACCTACATGCTCGAATCCGTGTTCCGCCGCGCCGGAAAAAATCCTGGAGTAATCGGGACCGTGAACTACCGCTGGGGCAGCAACCTCATCGTCGCCCCAAACACCACGCCCGAATCCAAGGATCTTCAGGAGATCCTCGGGCTCATGAGGGACGACGGCATCGATACGGTGATAATGGAGGTTTCGTCACACGCGCTGAAGCTCCGAAGGGCGGACCATGTGTCCTTCGACGCCGCGCTCTTCACCAACCTCACCAGGGACCACATGGATTTCCATCCCGATTTCGACGATTACTTCGCCTCGAAGCTGAGGCTTTTCGAGCTGCTTGAGCGAAACGGCGCATCACGCCGGTGCGGCATCGTGAACGCCGACGATGAGTACGGCGCAAAAATTCTGGATCGAGGAAGCGCATACTCATATCCGGTAAGGAGTTTCGGGCTGGGCAGAGGCGATTTCGCCGCGGACCCGGCGAGCGTCGACAACAGGATAACGGGGCTCCGCTATTCCCTTGCCGAGGGCGCGGAGCGGATCGACCTTGCCCTGAAGCTTTCCGGAAAATTCCAGCTCTATAACTCGCTGGCCGCATTCGCCGCGGCGCGTTCCATGGGCGTCGATGCCGCGGCGGTATGTGAGGGCCTGGAAGCTCTGGATACGATCCCCGGCAGGTTCGACGCCGTCCATTCCAGCCTCGGTTTTTCAGCCGTGGTGGATTACGCCCACAGCGGCGACGCGCTCCAGAAGCTTCTTCAATCGGTGCGGGAGCTGAAGCCCAGGCGCCTTATCACCGTGTTCGGGTGCGGCGGGGACAGGGACAGGACCAAACGCCCGGTAATGGGGGGGATCGCCGAGGACCTCTCCGACTTCGTCTACGTCACCAGCGACAATCCAAGGACCGAGGACCCGAACGAAATAATCACGGAGATAGTCGCGGGGATGAGTAAGAACGGCCGCAGGATCGTCCCGGACAGGACCGCGGCGATTCGCGAGGCCATCATGGAGGCGCAACGCGACGATATCGTCGTGATTGCCGGCAAGGGGCACGAGGACTACCAGATAATCGGGACCACCAAGATCCACTTCGACGACCGGGAGCTCGCCCGGAGATTCATCAGGGAGAGGGAGGCGGGATGATCGTCCGGACCTCAATAACGGTGAGCTCTGTGTCCCGGGCCTGCGGCGGCAGGGTGCTGGCGGGCGACCATTCAGAGATAATCCGGACGATAACCTCGGACTCCCGCGAACTGGGGCCCCAGGCGCTTTTTGTCCCCCTTGCGGGTGACCGTTTCGACGGTCACGATTTCATCCCGGACCTGGCGGAATCGGGCGGCATCCGCGGTTTTCTCACGATCAGGGAGGAACTCGGGGGGATCGCCGCGGAGAAGGGGCTCTTCGCCGTTCTATGCGGCGACACATTGAAGGCCCTCGGGGCGGTGGCGCTGTGGCACCGGGGGACCATGGATTTCCCTTTTGTGGGAATAACCGGAACCAACGGAAAGACCACCACCAAGGAGCTTGCCGCCAGGATACTGGGGTCGTCCTTCACCGTATTGAAAAATGAAAAAAACTACAACAACGAGATCGGGGTCCCCTTCACGCTCCTCGGGGCGACCAGGGAGCACCGGATCGCGGTCATTGAAATGGGAATGAACCATTCCGGCGAACTGGCGCGTCTCGGCCGCATTGTGAGGCCCGACCTGGCGCTCATCACCAATGTGGGGCAGGGGCACCTGGAGTTTCTCGGCACCGTGGAGAACGTTGCCAGGGCCAAGGCCGAGATAATGGAGGGGATGGCGCCGGGATCGACGGTCATTGTCAACCGGGAGACCCGCTGTTTCGAGATCCTCCGCGACAAGGCGGACCAGGCCGGCCTTGTGATGAAGACTTTCGGCATTTCCGCCGGCGCCGATTATTCTCCGGAATCGTACCGCCTCGGCGGGGAAGGGCTGGAGCTCGAATTTCGCGGCGCGACGATACGGGCGCCGCTCTACGGGGTCCATAATCTTTACAACGTGACCGCGGCGCTGGCGGTTGCGGACCATTTTGGCATCTCGCCCGAAAGGGCGGCCGGGGCGCTCGAAGGTTTTGAGAATGTCGAAGGACGGAGCCAGGTCATTGAAGGGGAATGGACAGTCATCAACGACACCTACAACTCCAATCCGATGTCGCTGAAATTCGCCCTTGAATCAATCCGCGAGATATATCCTGATCGCAGAAAGATCGCGGTACTTTCGGACATGAAGGAACTGGGCGAGTCCGGGCCCGGGCTTCACAGGGAATCGGGAGAGCTGGCCGCCGGATACGGCTTCGATTTTATTTTTCTGTGGGGGGAAATGGCGGACGCGTACGCCGAAGGCGCCCTTTCGCGGGGCATGGGGGACGGCCGGGTGAGGACATTTCCGGACAAGGAGTCCCTCTCCTCCGAACTGGGGCGCCTGCTCAGGAAGGGGGACGTGGTGCTGGTCAAGGGGTCCCGCTCGATGAAAATGGAAGACGTGGTGAATTTGATTACGAGGAGCCGTTGACATGTTTTATCATTTTATACTGCCGCTGAAAGAGTATGTCTCCTTTCTCAGGCTATTTCAGTATATCACCTTCAGGTCCGCCTACGCGGCGCTGACGGCGCTTCTGATCGTTCTGATATTCGGCAACCTGATGATACGCTGGCTGAAGAAGCTCAGGTTCGGCGAAGAGATCCGGGAGCTGGGACCGGAGAGCCACAAGGCCAAGGCCGGCACACCCACCATGGGCGGCTTTATTATCCTCATCGCGGTGCTTGTATCCATAGCCTTGTGGGGAAATTTTCTGAACCATTATCTCGTGGTGCTCATCGTCTCCACCGTGCTCCTCGGGGCGCTCGGGTTCGTGGACGATTACATCAAGTCGGTGAAAAAGAGGAAAGACGGCGTGCCCGCCAGGGTGAAGTTCGGGATTCAGGTGCTCATCGCCGCCGTCTCGGTGATGGTAATCTACTCGTACCCGTCCAACGGCCTCCACGGGACCACCCTTTTCGTTCCATTCATCAACGAGCCGATATGGGACATGAAGATTCTGTGGATATTTTTCGCGGTCATCGTGATCGTGGGATTTTCAAACGCTGTGAACCTCACCGACGGCCTCGACGGCCTTGCCATAGGAACGGTGAGCATCGTGCTGGTGAGCATGGCGATCATGACGTATCTCACCGGCCACAGCAAGATCGCCGCGTATCTCCGCATACCCTACATTCCGGAGAGCGCCGAGCTCACGGTGTACCTGTCGGCCCTGATAGGGGCCTCCCTGGGCTACCTCTGGTTTAACTCGAACCCTGCCTCGGTGTTCATGGGGGACACCGGTGCCCTGGCGCTGGGGGGGATCATCGGTACCGTGGCGGTGATGATAAAGAAGGAGTTTTTTCTGGTGATAGTGGGCGGCGTGTTCGTCATCGAGGCGCTGTCGGTGATGATCCAGGTGGCGTCGTTTAAATTGCGCGGAAAACGCGTGTTCAAGATGGCGCCGATCCACCATCACTTTGAGCTGTCCGGCTGGCCCGAGCAGAAGGTGGTGGTTCGGATGTGGATCGTGGGGATCATTCTGGCGATACTGGGATTGAGTTCCCTGAAGATACTGTAATTTTTGTCGTTCCGGCCGGAACGAGGCGGTGAGCCGGAATTTGTTTTTTTGGGAATGAAGTGGATTCCCGCTTTCGCGGGAATGACGGCGGGCATGACGGGTGGGAATGACGGTAGGCATGACGGGACAATAAACGGTAGTGATTGAAAAAAACATGATAGATATATCCAGCATAAAGAGGGCCCTGGTGGTGGGCCTTGGGTACCGGACCGGTGTTGCGGTGTGCAACTTCCTGGCAGGGAAGGGCGTGGCGGTGACCGTTTCGGACAGCAAATCGCCCGAGGCGCTCGCGAATGTTTCGGACAAGCTCCCGGCGTCGGTCCGCCTGGTTGCGGGGCCGCAGGATCCGGCGATCCTTGATGCAGGGTTCGACCTCCTGGTGCTGAGCCCCGGTGTGCCCAAATCAATCCCACTGGTGCGCGAGGCGGAACGGCGCGGCGTTCCGGTGATTTCGGAGATAGAGCTGGCCTATTACAGCGTTCCGGGTATGTTCGTGGGCATCACCGGCACCGACGGAAAAACGACCACCACCTCCCTCACCGGCCATATTCTGAGGGCGCTCGGAATCGACACCCTTGTGGGCGGAAATATCGGCACCCCCCTCATCAGCTTCGCCGGCAAGAGCTCGGCGGACACTGCGGTGGTGGCGGAGCTCTCGTCTTTTCAGCTCGAAACGGTGCGCGAGTTCAGGCCCGCGGTTGCGGCGATCCTCAACGTGACGCCGGACCATCTCGACCGCGACCGCGACATGAACGAGTATCTTGAGGCGAAACTTCGGATCGCCATGAACCAGAAAGCGGACGATTTTTTCATCGCCAACAGGGATGACGGCCTGGTATGGAAATCCGCGGCCGGCCTCGCCCCGGAAGTGCGCTCCTTTTCCCTGAACGACGCCGGCGCGGATATGAACCTTTCAGGCTCGACCCTGTGGCTCCGGCGGGGCGGCACACCGGTCAAGGTCGCGTCAACGGGGAAAATGCAGATCACCGGACTCCATAACGCCCAGAACGCGATGGCGGCCACGCTCATGGTCATTTCCGTATGCGAAAGGATGGGGATCGAACCTGATCTGGCGGTCATAGAGGCGTCGCTCTACTCCTTCAAGGGCCTGGAGCACAGGATGGAGCGGATCGGGACATTCATGGGCAGGAATTTCATCAACGACTCCAAGGCCACCACTGTCGGGGCGGTGGAGATGGCGGTCCGCGGCTTCAAGGGAGACTGCGTCCTCATCCTCGGGGGGCGGACCAAAGGGGACGATTACTCAAGGCTGGCGGCGGGCATCAGGGGCAGGGTCCGTGGGCTCGTGCTCATCGGTGAATCGAGGGAGGAGTTTTCCAGGATCTTCTCCGATTTTATTCAGATAAAGGCCGATACGCTCGAGGACGCGGTGGTCAAGGGGATCGGAATGAGCTCCGAAGGCGATACGATCCTTCTTTCGCCCGCCTGCGCCTCCTTTGACATGTTCGAAAGCTATGAGGAGAGGGGGGACCTGTTTCGCCGGACCGTCGGCAGGCTGATCTCGGGGGAGGAAAAGTGGACCTGAAATCGGTCATAGACACCAGAAGGAAGGGCGAACCGGATCTGGTGCTCTTCTTCGCGGTTTTCATACTGGCCAGCATCGGCATCGCCATGAGCTACAGCGCCAGCGCCGTGTACTCCATGCGGGTCATGGGGGACTCGTTCTATTTTCTGAAACGCCAGATCGTCTGGTTTATTCTCGGCGGCGCGGGACTTCTCCTTTTCCAGGAGATCGACTACAGGGCATACGCGGGGAAGACCAAGGTCCTTCTTCTGGCCGCCATGGTGCTGCTGGCACTCGTGCTCGTGCCGGGGATCGGCCACAGCGTGAAGGGCTCCGCCCGATGGATCGGCTACGGGTCGCTGACCTTTCAGCCGTCGGAGTTTGTGAAGGTGATAATGGTGATCTATCTGGTAAAGGTCTTCTCCGCCGAGTCTTCCGACAACCATCTGGTGCAGCTCCTCATACCCATGGTTATTTTAGCCATCATGTTCATACTCATACTGCTCCAGCCGGATTTCGGCACCGCCATAGACCTTCTGCTGGTGTCGGTGATGATCCTTTTCGTGTCCGGGTTTTCGTTTTTTCACCTCGCGGGGCTTTTTATCCTGAGCCTGCCCATGTTTTATCTGCTGATTTACCAGGTGGATTACCGGTGGGCCAGGCTCCTTGCCTACACCGATCCATGGAAGGACCGTTTCGGCAACGGATATCACATCATACAGTCTTTTATCGCCTTTAAAAAAGGGGCGCTCCTGGGAGTGGGGCTCGGATTCGGGACCCAGAAGATAAGAAGACTGCCGGAGCCCCATACCGATTTTATATTCGCCGTCGTGGGGGAGGAGATCGGGCTGATCGGCACAGTGGCGATCCTTCTGCTTTTTGTGGCGGTGTTCTGGAGGGGGATGCTGGTCGCGCTCAGGGCGCCGGACAACTTCGGAAAACTTCTTGCCATAGGGCTGACGCTGCTTATAACGGTCCAGGCATTCATCAATATCGCGGTAACGACCGGCAGCCTTCCCACGACTGGGATCACGCTCCCTTTCATCAGTTACGGCGGCTCATCGCTTCTTTCCAGCATGGCCGCCGCCGGTATCCTTCTGAACATATCCCGCTACCGCGAAGCCGCGTATGAGGGGATAAATCTGAGCGACGAGGTATGGCAGTGAAGGCGAAAACGGTATTGATCATCGGCGGCGGCACCGGAGGGCACATCACTCCGGGAATCGCCCTGTACGGGGAGCTTAAGAAGCAGAACGCACGGGGGCTTTTTCTCACCGGAAACAGGGACGTAAAATTTTCCGCGCTCGAAGCCGTTGACCCGATGGACCTTCTTTATTACGGCGCGCCGAGGATGATCGGCAATCCGCTGAAGCTCCCGGTGTTCGCCTCGACGTTTTTCGGCGCCTATCTCAGGGCAAGAAAGATTTTCCGGGAATACGAAGTGGACGCGGTGGTGGGCATGGGCGGATACATATCGGCGCCGGCCCTGCTGGCGGCCCGGAGGTGCGATGTCCCGCTCTATCTCTGCGAGCAGAACTCGGTGCCCGGACGGGTGACCAGGCTCTTTGAAAAGCAGGCGAAAAAAATCTTCACCACCTTCGCTGCGGGGAACGAGTATTTTAAAAACAGCGGCGCCATCGTGCCCGCGGGAAACCCGATACGGCCCGATGTTCTGACCGGGGCCGGAAAGGACGAGGCCAAAAAGGCCTTCCATCTGCAGCACAGCGGGAAAATTATATTCGCAATCGGCGGAAGCCAGGGCGCGGTGAAGATAAACGAGCTGGTTTTCGGGCTCAAGAAACAGTTCCCGGAAAAATTCAAGGACGTGGGAGTCATCTGGAGCACCGGCGATTATTCCTACGGCACCTACAAGAAAAAAGTTCAGGACGAGCTCGAGGGGGGGTCGATATTCCTGTCCCCCTTCATCGCCAGGGTGGGGCTGGCCTACCGTGCCTGCGACATCGCCATCAGCCGTTCGGGCGCCGGTGTCATGATGGAGCTGGCGGCGATGGGCGTGCCGTCATTGCAGATACCGTTCCCTCACGCGGCCATGAATCATCAGGACAAGAATGCGGACGCATTTGTGCGTGAAGGGGCGGCCGTTAAAGTGGCAAACGAGGACGCGGTCCCTGAAAAGGTGGCGCCTGTCCTGTTCGAGTTGCTTGAAAACCCCAGGGCGCTGAAGAGGATGTCGGAACGCGCCCTGGCGCTGGCTAAGACCGACGCCGCCGCGGTGATCGCGTCGCATATTATGGAAGATCTGGGGTAGAACGGTGTTTCGAAAGACAAAAAAAATGCATTTCATAGGGATCGGCGGCATCGGCATGAGCGGCATCGCGGAGATACTCATAAACATGGGCTACGAGGTCTCCGGATCGGACCTCGCCGAGTCCGAACAGACCAGAAGGCTCCGCTCCCTGGGCGCCGACGTGTACATCGGCCACCGGCCGTCGAACATTCTCGACTACCATGTGGTGGTGACCTCAACCGCGATCTCTTCCGGGAACCCGGAACTTATAGAGGCGAAAAACCGGAGAATTCCGGTGATTCACCGCTCCGAAATGCTGGCAGGGCTGGTGCGCCTGAAATACGGCATCGGCGTGGCGGGCACCCACGGGAAGACCACCATATCGTCGATGCTCTCCTATGTGCTGTCCCACTGCGGCATCAACCCGACCGCGGTGGTGGGCGGCAAGGTCCTGAATTTCGGGAGCAACGCCAGAGTGGGCCAGGGCGAATACATAGTGTTCGAGGCGGACGAATCGGACGGCTCTTTCCTGAAACTGCTCCCCAGCATCGGCGTGGTGACCAACATCGACGCAGACCATCTTGACCATTACAAGTATTTTCAGGGGCTCAAGGACGCCTTCCTGGAATACATGAACAACATTCCCTTTTACGGCTACTCTGTGCTCTGCATCGATGATCTCACGGTGAGGGAGCTTCTCCCCGGAGTGGTGAAACCTTTTTACACCTACGGCTTTTCAGAGGACGCCGATTTCAGGGCGACTGACGTTGAATTCGTCAACGGCAGGACAGTTTTCAACGCCTCCTACAGGAACGATCCGATCGGACGGTTCGAGATCCAGCAGCTGGGGCGCCACAACGCGCTCAATTCCCTGTCGGTGATCGCGGTGGCCCTGGAGCTGGGAATAGAATACAAGGCGATCCGCGACGGGCTGGCTGAATTCCGCGGCGTCGGCAGAAGGCTGGAGCGGATCGGCGAGGAGCGGGGAGTGCTGGTGATGGACGATTACGGTCACCACCCCACCGAGATACGGGCCACACTTGAGGCGCTGAAGCTCACCGGAAGGAGGATCTGCGCGGTCTTTCAGCCGCACCGTTATTCCAGGACACAGCTTTTATGGGACGAATTCGGCCAGAGTTTCGCACACGCGGACCTTCTTTATCTCACCGAGATATACCCGGCCGGAGAGGCCCCGGTGGAGGGGGTATCGTCGGAGCTGATACGGGAATCAATACGGAAACATGAAAACAGGGACGTCACGATTATAAAAAAATTCGAGGAAATTCCGGACGTGATCGTACCGACATTAAAAGAGGGGGACGTGCTCCTCACTCTCGGCGCCGGCGATATTTACAAGGCCGGGCACCAGATCCTGGAAAGGATGAGGGCGGGAAAATGAGGGCCCGGGCGTCCCTGATGCTGGCGGCGGCGATTTGCGCCTTTCTTCCCGGCGACGCACCGGCAGTACAGGCGGTAACGGTCGGCTCAATCGAAATCAGGGGGCTGAAATACATGACCAGGGGGGAGATTCTGGAAGGCGTCAGAATGAAAGCGGATGGGGGCGCCATCGTCGTGGACCTTGTGTCGCTGAAAAGCGCGCTGGCGGCATCGCGGATGCTTGAGCGCTCGTCTATCGACATCTCCGGGAACACCCTGCTGATAACGGTCCGTGAAAGGGTCCCCGCCGGGAGCGCGCTCCTGAAGAACGGAAACGACATGATACCGCTGGAACTGGACCGCCGCGGCGCGGTGATATCGGCCCGCAGGGTTCACGCCCTGATACGGCCGCTGGTGGTCCTTCGTGAAAAGGACATCGTCAACGGCGCAATCACGCCGGAGATAGCGGGCCTCTACAGGCTGCTCGGCCGCGTTAGAACGCTCTGCCCGTCGCTCTATCGGGAGATGACGGAAGTGGAGCCGGACGGCCGCGGCATGATACTGGTCCGGCTGAGGGGGCGGAAAACCGAATACCTCTTGGAGCAGGAACCGGCCCAGTTTCTCCGGCTCCAGTATCTGGCCGGACATTTGGACATGAAAAAAACGCACGCCCGACATGTCACCCTGGCAGGCGCCGGGGCGCTGGTCAGGCAGTAATATCCGGGGGAACAGGCCATAATGGAAGATGTAATCGTCGGATTGGATATCGGTACCACAAAAACCTGCGCCGTCATCGGTTTTCAGAACGAAAACAACCAGGTTGAGGTGATCGGTGTGGGAGTGGCCCCGTCGAAAGGGCTGAAGAACGGCGTGGTGGTGAACATAGACAATACCGCCGCCTCAATCGAGAAGGCGATCGACGAGGCGGAGCTCATGGCCGGATATGAGGTTGCCGGCGCGGTGGTCGGGATCAGCGGCCATCACGTTAAGGGGGAGAACTCCCGCGGCGTCGTGGCGATATCCAACAGGAACAGGACCATCACTTCAGTGGAAGTGAAGAGGGTCATAGAGGCGGCCCAGGCGGTGGTGATACCGGTGGACCGGGAGATTCTCCATGTCCTTTCAAAGGAATTTTCGGTGGACGACCAGACCAATATAAAGGACCCCACCGGTATGAGCGGTGTCCGTCTCGAGGCGGAGGTGCACATCATAACCGCCGCGGTGACCAACATCCAGAACCTGATAAAATCGGTGGACCGCGCCGGTTTCGCGTGCCAGGACGCGGTGTTCAATTCCCTGGCCACCGCCGAAGCGGTCCTCTCGAGAGACGAAAAGGAGCTGGGCGTTGCCATCATCGACATCGGCGGCGGGACCGTGGACATCATGGTCTACCTCGAGGGGGGCGTCACCTACACCGCGGTGTTGTCGGTGGGGGGTATCCACGTGACCAACGACATCTCCATCGGCCTGAGGACGCCGATAGAGTCTGCGGAAATGATAAAGAAAAAGTACGGATGCGCGGTGCTCGACCTTGTCGACGCGTCCGAGATGGTGGAAGTCCCCTCGGTCGGGGGGAGGGCGCCCAGAAAGCTCTTCCGTCAGGAACTCACGCAGATAATCGAGCCCAGAATGACGGAGATCATGGAGATGGTCGATCACGAGCTCCAGAGGAGCGGCAAAAAGGACATGCTGGCGGCGGGGCTTGTGCTCACCGGCGGCGGCAGCATGATAGAGGGGTGCGTCGAGGCGGCGGAGCGGGTTATAAACATGCCTGCCAGAATCGGGACCGCCAGGGACATAGTGGGGCTTAAGGACAAGGTGGCGACGCCGCTGTTTTCAAACGGCGTGGGCCTTTTAAAATACGGCATACGGATGGGCCAGTTCAGGGGCAGGGTGAGACTCGAGAAAAAAAAGGTCGGTCTCGTCAGGAAGCTCAAGGGGTGGCTCGAGGATTACCTGTGATCGCGCATTACGCACCGCGGATCACCGGTTTCTAATGCGACATAACGTTACAGATAAAAAAAAATTGGAGGGACGATATGTTCAAACTTGAGGAAGAAAAGCCTTTGACAACTGTCATCAAGGTTGTCGGTGTCGGCGGGGCCGGCACCAACGCGGTGAACAGGATGATCGCCACCGGCATGGAGGGTGTCGAATTCATCGTGGTGAACACCGACGCCCAGCAGTTGAGGGTGAGCCTCTCGCCGACGAAAATCCAGATAGGCAACAAACTCACCAGAGGGCTCGGGGCGGGCGCGGACCCTCAGATCGGGCGGGAAGCGGCAAACGAGGACAGGGACAAGCTCCAGAAGGCGCTGAAAGGGGCGGACATGATATTCATCACCGCCGGAATGGGCGGCGGCACCGGCACCGGCGCTGCCCCCATCGTCGCAGAGATCGCCAAGGAGCAGTCCGCCCTGGTGGTGGGCGTGGTGACCAAGCCATTCAGGGTGGAAGGGAAAAAGCGCTCTGCCAGGGCCGAAGAGGGGATCCAGCAGCTCAAACAGAAGGTGGATACGCTCATCACCATCCCCAATGACCTGCTGCTCAAGATAATCGACCGGAAGACACCCATCGACGACGCCTTCAAACTGGCCGACGACATCCTCCGCCAGGGCGTCCAGGGGATCGCGGACCTCATTATGGTGACCGGCCTTGTGAACGTGGATTTCGCGGACGTGCGGACCGTCATGAGGGAGACCGGCGACGCGCTCATGGGCGTGGGCATAGGGTCCGGCGAGAACAAGGCGCTGGAAGCCACGCAGATGGCCATCAACAGCCCCCCTTCTCGAAGAGACCTGCATCGACGGCGCCAAGGCGGTGCTCATCAACATCGCCGGCGGCAACGACCTGTCCCTGCACGAGGTGAACGAGGTGACCGACCTTATCACCCGGCAGGTGGACCCTGAAGCCAACATCATATTCGGGACAACCATCGATCCGTCGCTGGACGAGCGTGTCCGGGTGACGGTGATCGCCACCGGCTTTGACAAAAAGAAAAACATGCTCAAGAAAGGCCCCGGAGAAGGGTTTATTGTGGAGCCAATGCCGAAAAACGGCACCTCTCTCACGCTCATCGAGGGGAAGAACGCCGGCGAACGCCGCGCGCCGGCGGTTCAGCAGACATTCTCGCTGGATTACGAGAAAAAGCGGAAAAAGGATTTCGCCTCCGAAGACCTGGACATCCCCACGTTCCTTCGCCGGGGCGCGGAATAATTCATGTACCCTCCAATTACATGCTGAACTGAAGACTCCGGCCTCTCCCCTGACGGGCGGGTCCCGGGACGGCGATTTGTGCGACAAGCCGCCTCCCGGGCCTCCCTCATCCAGGGGGGAGGCCCGTTCTTCCCATTTACTTCTTGACGCCTCCGCACATCTCGGGCACACAGGGCGGCATGGATTATGAAGAATTTCTTCGCCGCCATCTGGTGAGCTTCGACCGCATGGAAATCCTGGCCGGATACGCCTCATCCCGGCGGTATTACCGCGTCTTCCGGCCCGGAGGAACCGTCATCCTCTGCGACGACCCGGAGTTCAGGGAATCCCCCGAGGGGGAGTATCCTTTTCTTCTTGTGCACCGGCTTTTCAGCGGGGCGGGCATTCCGGTGCCGTCGGTGATCGCGGCCGACCGTGAACGAGGGTTCCTGCTTCTGGAAGACCTCGGCGACGCACTCATGGATTCGGTGGTCCCCGCACTGGACGGCGACGCCCTGAAGGCGCTCTACCGGAAGGTCCTCGGCGAGCTTGCGGCGATCCAGTCCCTGACCGGGGAGGGGAAGGTGCCCTTCGGACTGCGCTTTGACGCCGAAAAGCTGATGTATGAGTTCGATTTCTTCATCCAATACGGTCTGACCGGATATTTCGGGGTCGTACTCTCGGACCGGGACGCGAGGGCCCTGCGCAGCGAGTTCGTGAAGATCGCCACACTCCTCGACCGGCCGGACCTGTTTGTGCTGAACCACCGGGATTTCCATTCCAGAAACATTCTCGTGCGCGGGAACGTTCCGTGGGTGGTCGATTTTCAGCACGCCAGAATGGGGCTCCCTCAGTACGATCTGGCGTCGCTCCTGCGGGACGACTACGTGCGGCTTGATCCGGCGTTCGCCGATTCGCTGCTCAGGGACTATTTCCGTCTGTCCGGGGACAGGGGCATCCACCGCATGTCCGGCGATGAATTCATCCGTCTCTTCGACATCATGGCATTTCAGAGGAGCGTCAAGGCCATCGGCTCATTCGGATATCAGATAACGCAGAGGGGAAACGAATTCTACCGGCGTTATGTTCCAAGCACCATGGCGTATCTGCCGGGCGCTGCCGGAAGAAGGGAGGAGCTCGCCGTCCCGTTCGCGCTGCTCGGTCCCATGTTCGAGGCAGTATCATGAAGGCCTTTCTCCTGGCGGCCGGATACGGCGAGAGGCTGCGGCCGCTCACCGACATGATGCCGAAACCGCTGGCGCCGGTCTGCAACGCGCCGTGCCTGTGCGCCGCCGTGGCGCTTATCAGGGAGGCGGGCATCGTCGAGGTGGTGTGCAACCTCCATTACCGGCCCGGCGACATAGAGGAATTCATCGGGTCGCGGGACAATTTCGGCCTCAACTTCCGGTTTTCGCGGGAGGAAAGAATACTCGGCACCGGCGGCGGTCTGAAACATTGCCAGGGCCAACTCGGCGGCGGGCCCGTCTTTTTGATAAACGGCGACGTGATCTCAGATCTGGACACCGCCGCATTTATGAAAGAATTTCTCGCCTCCGGGCTCCCGGCCATGGCGGTGCTCAGGGAGATGCCGGCAGGGGAGACGGGCACCGTGGCGGTGCGGGACGGGATGATCGCCGATTTCAGGGGGACGCTCGGATCTGGTCTTCCGCACCGCCACGATTATACCGGCATCGCGGCCCTTTCCCCGGAAGCGTTCGCCTATCTGTCGGACGAGCCCACCAGCGTGGTCTATACCGCCTTTACCGCCCTGGCCTCCCTGGGGAGGATGGGGAGTTTCACGCACCGGGGGCTCTGGCTTGACATCGGGAGCGCGGCCCTCTATCGCGGGGCCAATCTCGCGCTTCTCGGGCGTCCGGACCTTCGGGAAAGAATTCGCATCCAGACCGGCGCTGCCATGGACCCGGTGAGCCCTGACGCGGCAGTGTCGCCGGGGGCGGAAGTGAGTGTTTCGGTTATAGGAGACCGGTGCAGGATCGCAGGCGATTCAGCTGTCAGCGATTCGGTCCTTCTCCCGGGGGTTGAAGTTCACAGCGGCGAGAGGATCGAGCGGTCCGTGTGCATGAAATCGGGGGACGGCGGGCGGATCGTGATCCCCTGCTGAGTGTTACCGCTGTTCCTTGAGATAAAACGTCAGTTCCTTGAGGTAGATCAGCATCTCGCTTATGTTTTTTCTTTTATGGGCAAGTTCGAAATGCTGGGCCAGTTTGACCAGGGGGGGATCCTCTTTTTTCGCGAGTATGTCCCACAGCTCGTTCCAGATGTCATTCAGGTCAGAGCAGTACACGTCCCGGTGCTGTACGATCTCGTCGATGATCCGTTCCATCCGGTTTCCTCCCCAGGCGATAGTATGCTACCTCTATTAATCTACCAACTTTAACCCTGCCAGTCAATGGCCCTGCCGTGAATTTTTCGTTCCGGTAGAACGGGAAATCCGGCCCCGCGGTGAAAGCTCTTGACATTGACGCGCGCCATGGCGATACTCGGCAATCGGCCTGCAGGCCACGGCCGTACACCGTACCGTCCGGGAGACGGCGGATGACCGACAATCACGGGTATAAAATGGTATCAACCGGACTCGAACAGTGGATCCTCCGCGGAGAGGGGAAAAACCGCCGCATCGCACTGATAGCCAACCAGACGTCGGTGACCGGATCTCTGGACTATTCCTGGGACGCCCTTGTCCGGGAGGGGTACAGGATCGAACGGATATTTTCGCCCGAGCACGGGCTCTTCGCCACCGAGCAGGACCAGGTGGCGGTGGGAGCCCAGCCCGATCCGGGTATCGACACCGTGAGCCTTTACGGCGATTCCGAAAATTCCCTCGCGCCGGATGACTCCCTTCTCGAGGGGATCGACCTGGTGCTTTTCGACATACAGGACGTCGGGGCCAGATACTACACCTACGTGAACACGCTTGTCCTTTTCATGAAGCGCCTGGCCGGGCGGGGGATCCCTATAACGGTCCTGGACCGGCCCAATCCAATCGGGGGCGTCGCGGTCGAAGGACCGATGCTGTCGCCGGGTTTCGAGTCCTTCGTGGGGGTGATGCCGGTCGCGGCGCGGCACGGCCTCACCGCCGGGGAGATCGCGCTGATGGCGAAGGACTTTTTCCGGATGGACATTGACGTCACCGTATGCGCGATGAAGGGGTGGTCCAGGTCCATGAATTACACCGAAACCGGGCTCCCCTGGATCCCGCCTTCGCCGAACATGCCGGACCAGGATACCGCGCTCCTGTATCCGGGATTCTGTCTTTTCGAGGCGCTCAACGTGTCAGAGGGGAGGGGGACCACGGTCCCCTTTAAATGCGTCGGCGCCCCCTTTGTGGAGCCGGGCGTTCTCGCGCGGGAGGCAAACGCCCTGGGCCTTGCCGGAGTGCGGTTCCGGCCGGCCTATTTCCGGCCGACATTCAACAAATATGCCGGCATGACCGTCGGGGGCGTGTACACGCACGTCACCGATCCGGCCTCGTTCCGCCCGTTTTATTCGGCCATGGCGCTCATCGTCCTTCTACGGAAACACCACGGCGACCGCCTGGTGTTCCTGCACGACGTGTACGAGTACAACAGCCTGCATCCGGCCTTCGACCTGCTGGCGGGAAACGCGTCCATCCGCCGGGCGGTGCTGGAAGAACTGTCTCCGGAGCAATGCGCGGAACTGTGGAGGGCCGATGAATCGGATTTCCTGGATCGTCGTGAGAAATATCTTCTGTATTGAGTGTTCGGGGGTGCCGGATGTGGATTGATGCCGCTGTCGTCGCCGCGTATCTCGCGGCGGTCATCGCGATCGGGCTGAAGGCGTCGGGCTCGGCCACGGTGAAAGACTATTTTCTCGGGGGGAGGACGATCCCCTGGCCGGTGGCCTGTTTTTCCATCGTGGCCACGGAGACGAGCGCGCTCACCTTTATCTCGCTTCCGGGCATGGGCTACATGAAGGGGGCCGGGTTTCTGCAGATAGCCCTGGGGTACATTCTGGGGAGGATACTGGTGGCGATTGTGCTCCTGCCGAAATATTTCGCCGGCGAGGTGGAGACGGCCTATCATTTTCTGCAGAACAGGTTCGGCGTCAGGTCACGCAGGGCGATGTCGCTGGTGTTTCAGGTCACGCGGCTCTTCTCCGACGCGATAAGGCTTTTCTGCACCGCCATCCCGGTGTCGCTCATGCTCGGGTTCGGCGACAACTACGCGATTGCCATTCTGATCGTGGGGCTGTCGAGCCTCGTGTACGCCTACGCCGGCGGGATAAGGTCCGTGGCCATTGTGGACACCGTCCAGCTTTTCCTCTACATCTTCTGTGCTGTCGCGGGGATATACATGGTCTTCAGCCTCTCCCCCCTGACGGCGCCGGAGATAATGGCGGGGATTCCGGCGGACAGGATGCGCGTGTTTTTCACCGGATTTGAACCGGGGGGAAGCGGACTGTTCGGCGGGTACAATATTTTTTCCGGGCTCATCGGCGGCGGCCTCCTCTCCTTCGCGACCCACGGCACCGATCACCTTCTGGTCCAGAGGGTCCTCTCCTGCCGGGGCCTTGGTCAGGCCCGGAAGGCGATAATTTTCAGCGGCGTCCTTGTGTTCATCCAGTTTGCGCTTTTCCTTTTTCTGGGGCTTCTGCTCAGGGTCCTTTTCGAAGGGAGAGAGTTTCCGATTCCCGACCAGATAATGCCGTATTTCATCGTGAACCATCTTCCCCACGGTCTCAGGGGGCTCATGGTGGCGGGGATATTCGCGGTTGCCATGTCGACGCTCAGCTCCACGATAAATTCACTTTCGTCATCCACCGCCTTCGATATTCTGGGACTGGGGAAGCGGGAGATGCCGGAGAAAAAAAAGGTGCGGATTTCCCGGGCCCTTTCACTGGGATGGGCCGCGGCGCTGATGGCGATAGCGACGCTTTTCACCGATTCACGAAACCCGCTGGTGGAACTTACACTGGGGATCGCGTCCATCACCAGCGGCGGGATGCTGGGGATATTTCTTCTGGGAGCGCTCACGGAGCGTTTCAGCGAAGGAGCGGCGCTGTCGGGGGTGCTTGCGGGAATCGCGGCGGTAACGGCGATATCGGTGATGAACCTGTCCGGCATTCTGTCTATTTTCTGGCCCTGGTACGTCCCCATAGGTTTTGCGGTGTCAATCATTGTGGGGGTCGCGGTAAACTGCATTATCGCAGCCGTAAGAAGGAGAGGCGGCGATTCCGGAATGGCCTAAATGTCCTCGATGATCCTGAGAGAGGAGAAACAGTCCATATCGTCGGTAAAAGGGTTTATATCGAAGATGAGAATTATTTCCGTGCGAACGTTTTTTTTAATAATGAAGTAGTACTCCCCCGCGAGCTTTCTGACGAGGTCAATGCCGCGGCCGGTCTCGGAAATGAGCTGTGTCACATCCTCGCCGGTCTCCAGAGCGCTGTTCAGCAGGTGGTCCTGTTCCACCACCTTGTTGATGCTGGCCAGAATCAGTTCGGTCGAGAGCTTTCCCTTGTAATCGTTGATGGAAAAACCGTATTTCGTGGCTGACCTCGCAAAGAATATATCCACCGCTTCGTCATCCGGAAGGGTGACCGGTTTCCTGGCCTCCTTTTCCCTGGTGAAGCCATGGGAATGGTAGACCGCGTTGATGGCCATCTCGTTGAGCACCAGGCTCAGGGGCATCCTGTTTTCCAGGGTGAATCCCCACTCCTCGATGTTTTTTATGACCATGCCGATGGCCTTCTGTATCTGGGCTGATTTCGTGATCCTCACTTTTTTTGTTTCCACGATGCCGTGCAGGTAGTTGCCCAGGCCGAAGATGTCGGTTTTCGTCATAAGTTTTTCGGCAAGGTTTGTCAGGAGGTCTTTGCGTAGAGGTTTACAGAGCACATTTCCGATCCCTTCCCTGAATATCCTGTCGAAAAATGAATCGATTTTTTTATCCGTGGTCATGATGGTCGGGATGTAGGGGTAGTTGGATTTTATATAGTTGTAGAGATCGAAGGCGTTGTCTCCGGGGAGCTCCACTTCAGACACCACCAGATCGTAATCGAAGGACTTGAGCTTGGCCATGGCGTCGTAGGCCGACTCGCAGAGGTCCGCGTGATACCCGAGATCCTGGAATATCCTTGCGATTCCCTCACCGTACTCCGAAAAATCCACCACCAGAATCGACCGCATATTTCCGTACCAGTTCCCCTTTGATTGCATGATTTCCGCGAAACCGGCCCGGTTTCGCGGATTGTCTCTCCGGAAAAATCCGGAAGACGACATAACGACATAAAACTCGGGGGGGATAAAAAAACAAGAGTAATATAAAATAGTAATTGAAATTTTTTCTTTCATTCCATCATGTTTTTTATGAGTATCATCAGGAGGAAGTTGACTATGAAAAGGATTTTATATTTCACCGCGGCGTTCCTGTTGATCGCCACAACGGTCCTGCAGGCGCAGCAGGCGCAAAAAGGGGACAAGGCGAACACCCTCATTTCCGAAAGAATTGAAAACCAGAAGAAATCGCTTGATGAGCAGTATCTCAGCCTCACCCAGAGGATGGAGAAGATAATCAAGGATTATAAACTGCTGGAAACCAAGGACATCCGTGTCGTACCGTATCAGACCACGTACAAACTCGGTCCGGATTACATAATGCTGGAAAGGCACACCTTTATCAAGGACGATCTCAGGCCGAAAGAGGTTTCAGGCATCCGGACCAACAACATCAAGATATATACCAACGGTTCGACCATTTCAAAGCTGGAATGCGAAGTGTATGAAAAGCATTACTATTCCGGAGACGTGGACAGGGTCACCATTATCGACCCGAGCCCCACAACCGGTGACAGCGACGACATCAGTTTCACCCACATACGGCGCGGAAAATACCTCTTAAAAGACCAGAAGATGAAGGATGTGAAAAACACCACCGCATATCCGATCCGTAACGAATTGATGCAGCAATTCATGATCCCGAGCATCTCGATTTTCAACAACGACCTTCTGGTCACCGCGGAGGGATACTACCAGTCGCTCAAGGATACCGACGAGATTTTGTCTGATTTTCTCAAAGCTTCCATCAGGTAAGGGAACCGGGGAATAATTGAATCTCTCACACGGCGGTCTTCGGGCCGCCGTGTTTTTTTTATTGACAAGGAGGGGTTACTCATGGAGGGGTTAGAGAAATTTCCGGCGACGTCCTGCTCGCGCCGGTTGTATCCCCGGACAACGCCTCACCGGGGCGTGTAACACAAAAGATAAATTGTTTTGGAGGAGCCAGATGAAACTTGCGGTCATAGGATCCGGATACGTGGGACTCGTTACCGGGACATGCTTTGCCGACATGGGAAACGACGTGTGGTGCATTGACGTCGATGAAACCAAGATCGAAAACCTGAAAAAAGGAATAATGCCGATATACGAACCGGGACTTGAAGAGATGGTGAAGCGCAATTATTCGGAGGGGAGGCTCAGGTTCACCACTGACCTCCAGGAGGGGATCGAAGACGTGCTTTTCGCGTTCATCGCCGTGGGGACCCCGCCTGACGAGGACGGGTCAGCCGACCTTCAGCACGTGTTGAGCGTGGCGAGGGGCATCGGGAAAATAATGAAAAAGT
Organism: Spirochaetota bacterium; assembly: GCA_041737965.1. Taxonomy (GTDB): domain Bacteria; phylum Spirochaetota; class UBA4802; order UBA4802; family UBA5550; genus JAFGJK01. Next base: position 131,608 of record JBGSQT010000008.1, read on the forward strand.
ATCTTATCCTGGTAAACAAATCCACCGTTCCGGTGGGAACCGCGGAAAAGGTGAGGGAGGCGGTTTTAGACGAGCTGAAGAAGCGGAAGCTTGAAAACCTGGAATTCGATGTGGTGTCGAACCCGGAGTTTTTGAAGGAAGGTGACGCCATCGAGGATTTCCTGAAACCGGACAGGGTCGTGGTGGGGACCGACAACGTGCGCACCGCCGAGCTCATGCGCGAGCTCTATGCAACTTTTCTCCGGCAGGGCGACCGCGTAAGGATCATGGACATTCCCTCTGCCGAGCTCACAAAATACGCCGCAAACGCCATGCTTGCCACGAGGATAAGCTTCATGAACGAACTCGCGCTGCTGTGCGAAAAGGCCGGGGCCGACATCGAGAACGTCCGTCAGGGAATCGGTTCCGACAGGAGAATCGGGAGCGCCTTTCTGTACACCGGCGTCGGATACGGCGGGTCCTGCTTCCCCAAGGACGTGAAGGCGCTCATTCATACCTCGAAGCAGAACGGTTTCGAGGCGTCGATCCTGGACGCGGTGGAGAAGGTCAACAAGAAACAGCGCCAGATTTTCATCGACAAGGTCGTGGGGCACATGGGTGAGAACCTCAAGGGGAAGACCCTGGCTGTATGGGGGCTCGCCTTCAAGCCGCAGACAGACGACATGCGGGAAGCGCCGTCAATCGACATCATCAACGGGCTGAAGGCCAGGGGCGCTTTCATCAGGGCCTACGATCCCATCGCCATCGAAACCGCGCGGCATATACTTGGCGAGGACGGCATCGCGTATATAACCAACAATTACGAGGCCCTTGATGGGGCCGACGCGCTGCTGCTCCTCACGGAATGGCACCATTTCCGGCGCCCTGATTTCGACAAGATGAAATCGCTGATGAAGCAGCCGCTTATTTTCGACGGCAGAAACCAGTACGAGCCCGAAAGGATGAAGGAACGCGGGTTCGCGTATTTTTCCATCGGGAGACGGAGTACCGTCTGACGGCCGCCGTCACCCGAGAATTTTTCGTATTATGACGCCTGCGGCGGCGAGTCCGAACATGCCCGGAACGTATGAGATGCTTCCCACTGTGCGTGTCTTCCCGCGGCCGTCGGGAGGCGGTTCCGGCGCCGCCGGCGAATAAATACAGGTGACGCCGCCGTCGATGCCCGCCTCCCTCAGCTTTTTTCTCACCCTTCTCGCAAGCGGGCAGTGGGTCGTTGAGCCGATGTCGGCCACGGCCATCCCTTCCGCGGAAAGTTTGTTGCCGGCGCCCATGGAGGTGACGAAAAATATTCCGCGCTCCCTGAGGGCTATGATGAGGGAGATTTTCGGGTCCAGCTCATCGATGGCGTCTACGGCGAACCCGATGCCGCCGGGGATTATGGCCGCGGCGTTTTCCGGCGTGATGCGTTCGCATGAAGCGGTGATGACCGCGGAGGGATTGATCTCCCGGGCCCGGAGAAGTGCGGCGTCTGTTTTTTTCATGCCCAGAGTTTTTTCCGTCGCAAGTATCTGGCGGTTCATGTTCGAAGGCTGGACCGTGTCGAAGTCGACGATATGAATGCGGCCGATGCCGGCGCGCACCAGCGATTCAAAGGCGTGCCCCCCGACGCCGCCGAGCCCGAACACGGCGACGCCGGCAGATCCGAGCTTTTTCAGCCCGTCGGCCCCGATGAGCAGTTCCGTCCTCGATAGATCCATAGCCCCTCCGCTATAAAGACAAACCCAGAATACGTGCAGCGTTTTTTGCGGTGTTTTCCGCCACGGTCTCTTTATCGACGCCGAGTATCTCCGCAGCAGCGGCCAGGGCTTGCACGATATAAGCGGGTCGGTTCGGCACGCCCCTGAAGGGGCGCGGCAGGATATCCGGTGCGTCGGTTTCAAGCAGCAGCCTGCCGGGATAGAGGAGGCGCACCACCGCATCGCGCTTCGCCGTCCTGCCGTACGTGAGCACGCCCCCCATGGAGAAACTGAGCCCGAACCGAAGGAAGTCCCGGGCGGTTTCTGCGCTGCCGGTGAAATTGTGAATGTATCCGCCGGCTTGCGGCACACCGACGCGCTTGAGTGACCTGTACATCTCCCCGTACGCCCTGCGGACGTGCAGAACCACCGGAAGGCCGGCATCACGGGCGATTGCAAGCTGCTGCTCGAAAACCGGTATCTGCGCTTCCAGGGAGGGGGTGCGGATCATCCTGTCGAGCCCGATTTCGCCGATCGCGACTGCGCCGAATTCCCTTGCCCCTGCCAGCGTGTCAGTTTCGTTCCCGGTAAGGGGGGCGGCGATCCAGGGGTGCATGCCAATGGTAAAGGCAACACAATCCAGTCCCCGGGCAAGGTCGCGGGTGAATATCCACCGGTCCGGCTCCACCGCCGCGGTGACCATGAACGCGACGCCCGTCTCACGCGCTTCGGCGATCACACGGTCGAGGTCGCTGTAGAGCTCCTGCCGGTCCAGGTGGCAGTGGGCGTCAATGATTTTCATGCGCAACCAGCATTTCCTTATTCGCCTATCACCTTGACGATCACTTTTTTCGGCCTGCGGCCGTCGAATTCGCCGTAGTAAATCTGTTCCCAGGGGCCGAAATCCAGCCTCCCTTCCGTCACCGCCACCACCACCTCGCGGCCCATGACGGTGCGCTTGATGTGCGCGTCACCATTGTCCTCGCCGGTCCGGTTGTGGCGGTACCGCGATATCGGCTCATGCGGCGCAAGCCCTTCGAGGAAATCGTCGAAATCCTGGATAAGGCCGCTTTCGGCGTCGTTTATGTACACGGAAGCGGTGATATGCATGGCGTTCACCAGGCACAGCCCCTCACGGATGCCGCTCTCGCGCACGATGTCCTCCACCTTTCCGGTGATGTTGATGTAGTCACGTCTGGTCTTTGTGGTAAATGTCAGATGTTTTGTTGTGGATTTCATGTTTTTCTCTCTTGTTGTTTTTTCGCGTGGTGTTTCATCGAAAACAGCCAAAACAGCGTAATTTTTACCGGGGTCAGAGCCTATTAACAGGCTCTGACCCCGGTATTTGCGTACAAACACGGTGAACGAGCTCTTTAACAGGCTCTGACCCCTTGTGTTTTTTGTTAAAAAACGAGCCGAACCGTGGTAATAGACCCTCTAATCGGCACTTTTACCCTGCCTGCGGCCGGTTTCAGCGGCCCAATATCGCGCTCCAGGCCGTCGCAGAGCGCCGCAGATCTGATACGGTAGCCGGGCATCGATATCGCCGCGCTTCTGACTGAGGTAACCGGGGTGAAGAGGCGGACAATGACGCCGTTGCCACGGAACGCGGGTTTGACCGCCATTACGCGGACATGCTTTCCTCCGTGGACATTCACCGGGGATTCCTGGTTTGAGGAGCACAGGTCCATGTCGTCAAAAAGGTCCATCATGGTTCCTCGGCAGTGGAGAAGGTTTTTCTTCCAGTCCCCGTCTGCGGTGAACCTGACCGCATAGCTTCCCGTCTGCATTCCGGGGTCAGCACCGTAGGCCGGATGGGCCGGCACCGGCAGGAATCCGAAAGCCCGCTCCATGGGCGTGTTTCTGACGACCATCCACTGGAACTCTCCGCCCCCGTCGTAGCTTACCGTGGCGGGCGGGCCCATGAACAGGGCGAAACCGGCGCCGGAGTCCCTGTCGACGGCGTGGGCGAAATTCTGGAACGACCAGAAGGTCGGGTCGAAATGGCGGATCGCCGGGCGCTCCACCACACCGCCCGGCACGTCCATGGATATCATTCCGGTGGAGATGGAGGCGGTAAAACTGCAGGTGACGGTGCGCCAGCTCTTCGCTGACCCGCGGACCGCCATGCGGAGTACCGGCGATTCGTTGGCGAAAAGGAGCGTTCTGGTGAACGCCTTTCCGTCCAGGATTGTTTCGATGCGGGCGATGAGGCCGTATCCTGTCGTGTCGATTTTTATCGCGGCGGGCCGGCGGCTGGCCCGGTCCAACTCCCTGAACGTCCCGCCGGTGAATTCATGTCCCATTCGCCAGAGCCCGCCGGAGTCCCTGTACACGACAAGGTCGTTCCCCGGGCCGGAGAGTCGTTCCACTCCGGTTTTTCCGTCAACCCATGAAGTGACGCATCCCCCGGTATTCTCGTCCATGGTTATGATATAATGGGGCGATTCAACGCGCACCAGCGAGCCGTATCTGCTCCAGCGTGGAGACCGGCTAATTTTTACGTGCGGGACGGTGACCGGGCCGGGCTGCACCATCGAAATCACGCCGTCCACGATCTCGCTTGCTCGCACGAGCCACGGGCGCTGCTCCTTCTTCCATATCCTGTCCGGCGAAGTACCAGTGATAAAATCGTGGTGGTTGCTCACCACCGAGGTCTCCCAGGCCAGCTTGAGATTGTCGACGATCCGTTCGGCGATTCCGTTTTTTTTGTGGTAGGAAAAAAGGAGCTTTTCCGCCCTGACCAGGTCCGATGAAAGGCGGCGGCTCCGTTGTTTGATCTCCGGCCTGCTGAAGTAGAACCCCATCCAGTAGGGATTTGGGTCGTGTTCCACCAGGGGCAGCTCATCGCCGTGCTCGGCGATAAGATCGAGGTAGTCCTCCATGGCGGCGTTCACCGCGAAAATTCCGGTGTTCCGGTAATGCCGGTCGTTGTATCTGTCCAGGAGCTCAACCAGGCCGGTGATGGGGCTGTTGAAATCAAAGCCGATGGGGCAGAAGAGATACTGTGTTTTCGCCAGTGGGGCGAGCTGGTTTACGTAGGATTCGATGCGCTTTGCCACGTGCCAATCCGCCCTCACGACGATCCCCAGCCTGATGTCGTAGAATTTCGCGATGCCTATCATGTCGATGAGATCGCCCTGGCCGTAGGTGAAGGGATTCCAGTGGCACAGGACCTCGGAACCGTCGCCGGCACGCCAGAAGAAGTCGTTGGACCTGATGAGTTCGCCCAGAATTTCCGCGCTCGAGCCGGGGAGAGGCGCTTTCATGAAATTGTAATCGGCGCCGATAAAATTCAGGCCGTCAAGCCTGGTCACCGCGGCGTACCGGAACCCCATGGAACTGAGAATTGAGGGGAGGGCGGGGGAGTTGCCGAAATTGTCCGGAAGGTAGGCCAGCTTCGGTTCCTGGACCATGCCGTTTTCCCTGAGCCATTCCTGGCCCAGGAGGTAATCCCGGATGATGGACTCGGTGTCCGGGAGCGTGGTGTCCGGCGTCGTGAATCCGGTGCCGGTGAGACGAATCCTTCCGGTGTTGACCAGGGTGCGGATCGAATCGCGCATGGATTCGTGACGGTCCCAGAACATCTTCAGGAAAAATATGCATTCTATAGAGTAGATTCTCCTCGGGTTGCGTTTCAGCTCCCTCAACGCCTTGTTCAGAATGCGTTTTATCTTCAGGGTGTAGTAGACCTCGGATGTGTACATCCAGTTCAGGTCCCAGTGGCTGGATTCCGCGATGATGAGAATGTATCGTGCGTCGTCGGGGACGCCGAGCCGGCTCCTGATTTCGCGTTCCCGCGGGGTGAACCCCCCGGAATTTTCAGGTTTTTCGTCAGCCCCTTGGATTCTTTTTCGTGTTGTCTTCATGCTGTGTATCATAGTATATACCATGGGATCATGAAAGGATCAAGTAAAAATATTCGGTTTAAGGCGGAGCGCGCCGTTTCTGTTTTCCTCTAATAGCGGTTAATTTTTCCGGAAAGACCATACCCTTCATGTATCTCAGAATCGACCGCCAAATAATACAAAAGCTCTATGCGGCGAAAACGCTGCAGGTGTATTAATTCATGGCATACGCGAAAATTATGGAGACTGGGCACCGCGATTTTCAGCTGATGCTGATAGAGGATTGAACAGCCGCCGGGATACATTGCGTCTCATGCGAATTGCCCTATTACGGTGTTACACGACCCTCAATCCTGCGAAAAAGTCCTAATTTTCTCAAGGACACTTGCACAAATCTTTTATTATTATAAGATTTATCCAATTAATTATTGTAATTTAATTGGTACATGAATAGTTTGAATTGTATGAACAGGTTTTGTTAAATTTTTTTCATTGGATAAAAGGATGAACCGAATATTAAGAAATTTATCAATAAGAAATAGAATAGCCTTATCGGGTATAATCATTTCTGTTTTTGTTGTCATATTATCCATAACGATGATATTTTCGATGCGAAGCCTTACGACCTTCAGCAGGGAGCTCAGCGCGCTGGACGCAACGACGTCCCTGCTGAAACAGCGTCTCATCGACCACCTTGTTTGGATGAACCAGCTGAGCGAATCGGCATACACGGGAAAAAGCTTCGAGGGGCAGCTCGACTACAGGAAATGCAATTTCGGCAAGTGGTATTATGGGCTCAAATTATCGCCCGATTACGCGGCAATGTCTCCCGACTATAAAACAATCTTCGACAAAATGGAGCCCCAGCATGAACGCCTCCACCGCTCGGCGAAAAAAATCAACGATGCGGGGAGTACCGAGGCCGCAATCGCAATTTTTCGGGATGAAACAAGTCCCGCCGTTGCCGAACTCCAGAAAAATTTCAACGAATACATTGTGCTCAATGAATCAAGGGGGCGCGAACTGAACGACAGGTTCGCCGTAATGTCGTCGTTTGAAACCGGATTAATCATAGCGCTCACGCTGATCACGGTATTTTTCGTGGGAATTTCCATTTTCTGGCTCACAAGGAAGATTTTCACCTCAATGAAGAAGCTCGAGAACAGTATCTACCAGCTTTCCAGGGGCGATCTCGTGATTCCTATGGAAACGGTAATGCTGAACTGTTCCGAGGTGAGGAAATGCGGCAAAACCGACTGCGCCATGTACGATAAGTTCAATAACTCGTGCTTCATTGCCGTGGGATCCTATGCGCCCCTGGTGAAAAATGAAATCGCCTGCCCGGCAATCATCAAGGGCAAATTCAAAGACTGCCGGGAATGTCCCGTCATGAAGACCATCGCCCCCGACGAGTTTTCATTCATGGAGGTGCTGATCGATCACTTCCGCCAAAAGTTGCAAAAGGTGCTGAATGATGTAACCAATATGATTTTTTCTCTGGTGTCTGCCTCCTCGGAAGTGTCGAAGACAGCGGTCGCCCTGGCGGACAGCTCCCAGTATCAGGCGGCCTCGGCCGAAGAAATCACGGCGACAGTTGAGGAGATATCTGCGGCAATGGACGGAATAGCCACGAGCTCCAGCGAGGAGTATACCAACATCTCTTCGCTTCTCGAACAGATAAAGAGCCTCTCGGTGATAATATTCGAAATGGGTCAGAAAACACGCGAAACGGCTTCGCTGGCCCAAAGCATTTCGATTCAGGCGAGCACGGGAAGCAAGTCACTCGAGGACATGAACGAAAGCATTATGAAAATCGGCGCGAGCTCCGGCGAGGTCAAAAACATCATCGGGATCATCAATGACATATCCGACAAAATAAACCTGCTTTCCCTCAACGCCGCGATTGAGGCAGCAAGGGCCGGCGAGGCCGGAAGGGGTTTTGCCGTGGTTGCCGACGAGATATCCAAGCTGGCCGACCAGACCGCACAGAGCATCAAGGGAATCAGCGACCTGATCCAGGAGAACGACAGCGAGATCAGCCGCGGCACCGAAAGCGTGAGAACAAGCGTGGAAATACTCAGCCAGATAATCAGCGGCGTCAATGTCATCAGTGACTTCATCAGCTCGGTATCCGAAACGATGAAGAAGGAGATGGAACTCGGAGAGACAGTGGGCATCAATGCCGGCACCATAAAGAAGAGGTCGGATGAAATTCGCATAGCCATGGATGAGCAGAAGATCGCCTTTACTGAAATTACGAAATCCATATCCAATATCAACATCACCACCCAGACGAATGCTTCCAGTTCCGAGGAGCTCGCGAGCAATTCAGAGGAGATCACCGGCCTGACGGAAATAGTGAAGAAAGAGGTCGAATTCTTCAAACTTTCCTGAGCCGGAACTTATGTGATAACCATAGCGCGGGAGCCCCTGCATGTCAGACATATTGTACAGGGAGCCAGACCGATGATTTGATGGCGCAGGGATGGACCGCATCAAGTATGCCTTCCGTACCTTTATTAAGTGTTGCCACTATCATATGAAAGTGTCCAATGAAATACTCATTAATTAGCTTATCGCTTGTTTTATCACTAATTTTCTTCTGTTCCAAGGACAGTATATCTCAAATCGGGAATCCGGATGCTTCAACCGGCGTCATACTTGGTAAAATCGTCAACATCAGGGAAAGGCCCGACTTGAAATCAAAAATTGTCGCACAGGTGAAAGAAGGGGATCATATACCATTAATTGAATGGACCGATAAAAGAGAAACTATCGATGATAACAACGAACCCTGGGTGAAAACACGCCTCGATTCCGGTGTATCGGGTTATCTTTACGGTGCATTCGTCTTTGACCTCGGTAATTTTTACGGCAGGTACTGGTCAGAGGATACCTGTTCCGGCGTGATTGTGCGGGTGAAGTTTTTTAACACAAACAGATACGAGTTCATTGAAGGCTGTGCAGAGCCCGGCTGTGGAGATCCTGAAGTTACCGAAAAAGGCGCCTTCACGATAGCCGGTAGGAAAATTATCCTGTTTAAACAACATGGAAAACGGATGTACATACCCCCCATCACCGAATTGTATCTTCTCAAGCACAGCGGCAAAAATATATTAACTGAAACCCGGAAGGGCATCAACGATAGGTCGTACATAAAATCAGACACATGCTGGGGATGGAAACAATAATTCCCAATTCCCTCACGTATGGTTCTTGACTTTCACTTCGTTTCATCAATCATATCGCAACGTGCGATATGATTAATGAAGGAGCAGGTTCAGCGTGAGATGTTCTCCTTCCGTTGATAGGACACGGCAAGACGCGGCCGGCTGATATTTTTGATAGGGAGAGAAAGGTCATGAACAAGGATTTGTACCGGAAGCTGCAGATGCGGCTCGACAATTACTCTCTCGGTTTTCCAGAGACCGGGTCGGGCATCGAGATCGAAATACTCAAGCGGCTCTTCAATGAAGACGACGCCCGGCTCTTTCTGGCGATGTCGCCGAAGCTTGAGGAACCGGCATCGGTGGCCGAACGCATCGGAAGACCAGTCGAGGAAACCGCTGCTCGGCTTGAGGAGATGACCCGGCGGGGGCTCCTCTTCAGGCTCCGAAAGAATGATATCAATAAATACGGCGCAATACCCTTTATGCACGGGCTCGTGGAATTCCAGGTAAAGCGGTTCGGCCATGGCCTGGGTGAATTGCTGGAACGTTATTTCGAGGAGGGGTTTTACGATGCCATCGCCTCGACAGGAGGGCTCTTCCTCCGCACGGTACCGGTACATCAGTCGGTACGCATGGACAGCAGCGTGGCGTCCTTTGAGGACGCGAGCTTGATCTTGAAAAACGCCGACATCATCGCCGTGGCCCCGTGCATCTGCCGTACGGCGAAAGAGTCCGTGGACAAGGCATGCGGCAAGCCAGTCGAGACCTGTTTCATGTTCGGTTCCATGGCGCGCTATTATATTGACTACGGCCTGGGGCGTGAAATAGACCTCGCCGAGGCCATGAGGATACTTGCCGCTTCCCAGGAGGCGGGACTGGTGACGCAGCCGGGAACGGCGCAGAACCCGGCCGGAATGTGCAATTGCTGCGGCGACTGCTGCGGCGTCCTGGCCGCGGTGAAGCGGCATCCGCGCCCGGCCGAGATTGTTTTTTCGAATTACCAGGCCCGCGTTGATGATTCCCTCTGCAACGGATGTGAAACCTGCCTGGACCGCTGCCAGATGGAGGCGATTACGATCGATGACGGCATTGCCCGCGTGAATCCCGACCGGTGCATCGGGTGCGGCCTCTGCGTTACGACCTGCGCCGCCGGGGCCCTTGGTCTTTCGGCAAAATCGGCCGACCGCTGTAAAACGCCTCCCGCCACAAGCGCAGACCAGATGATGGCGCTGGCGAGGAAGCGGGGGTTATTGTAGAAATCGAAAAAATGGGTAAGGGCTTGCAGGGAAAGGCCGAATACTCTGTACTGCACAGTCTACAAGGTAAATGTTCCCGAAGACCCTGACCGGAGTTATCGTTAACGGGCCTTCGTAACGAGTGTGATGCCTTCAACGTTATGATCACGTTGACATGAATTTCGTTATTCGTTCAATTCGGCCAAATTCATCGAATATTCTATGTTGTTCTATCGCTTTAACTATTTTTTGATTGATTTTCGGAGATTATTTTTGCATTATTCACCGAAATAATCAATTTGTGCATAAATATTTCATTTAAAGAGGTATTAGAATGAGTTTTTCAGAGACTAGCCGCGAGATATTTCAGGCCGACGAGAACACCAAACTTATGACATACGTCTGGATGCCTACCGGTAAACCGAAGGCGGTTTTCATCGGTATCCACGGCGGCATGGCCCATGGCGGCGATTGGGTTACGCCTGCCCGTTATTTCATGAAGAAGGGTATCGCAACCTACGCACCGGACCTCCGATGGCACGGAACCTATCCCCAGTACAATCCCGGGGGGAAGGTGTATTTCCATATCGATTCTTACGAGCAGTACAGTCAGGACATCAACAACTTCTATAAGTGGGTCGCCGCGAAGCACCCCGGTGTTCCGGTCTTCTTGATATCCCATTCCAACGGCGCTCTTATTGCCCTGAATTACGCTCTCACCCTTGGCCGCGACGCCAATATAAAGGGAATTATCGTGTCGTCGCCCTGGCTGAAAAACAGGGTCGAGATACCAGCAATCATGGTCAAGCTTTCGAAAATCCTTTCGAAGATCGTCCCTACCATGGCGGTGGCGCCGGAGTCGGTCACCGAAAAACTCACCCACGACCGCGATATCACGGCGCGTCACTACGCCGACGAGGCGGCGGGCCTTCGAGGCACCAAGGCGACTGTCCGCCTCGGGGCCGAGTCGATGAAAACCCAGGAGTGGGTGGTCAATAACATGCAGAACTGGAGGCGTTTTCCCGTATTCGCCGTGGTTGCGGGGCAGGACATGCTGGCGGTGCCCGAAGTGAGCGAGGAAAGCCTTAAAAAGATTCCCTCCAGCCTGCTCACCTATCACCGCTACGAAGAAAATTTCCATGAGAACTTCAACGAGGTGAATCGTGAGGGGATTTTCGCCCTTATTTCGAAATGGGTTGATGGGCTACTTATGGGAAAGTCGAAAGCTTCCCCGGCGAAAAAGTCGGCGGGGAATAGCGCTGGAAAGCCGAAGGCCAAACCGAAAGCGAAGCCGAAAGCGAAACCGAAAAAGAAATAACCGGGCCGATCCTCTCGCAAGAGAGGATCGACGCACGAGTAATTGATGAGCCGAGTATTTTGCCGTACCTGCTGAAAAAACGTCCTTCGCGAGCCGCGATTGTTCAAACCGTCGCTCGCGAAGGTGCTTTTTCAAGGTTAAAGAAATAGTTTGTGCTGAAAAATCCATTCGAGACCTTCCAGATATTTCGATTCCTTACAATAAATAGTATTTGCATTATCCTGACAAAGAATAATACTTGTGTTCCTGCCTTAGGCATCATGCAGTATTGAACACGAAAATTATTGCCGTGGAGGTTGTTATGAAGAAAAAGATCGCAATAGGTATTGCAGCCGCGCTGGTGTTGATCATTTTTCTGGGGCCAAGGGTCAAGGTGGACCAGACTGTCGCCCCCGTAGCGATCCCCGATGACGTCGGCAAATACGTGCGCGATATCGAATCCCGGTACGGCGACATTACTCCCGGAACAGAAAAAACAATTGTCTGGAACAACCCGGCAAGGAAAGACAAGACACCGATCTCAATCGTCTACATTCACGGATTCAGCGCCACCCGGCAGGAAGTGGCGCCGCTCTGCGACATCGTGGCGCGCAAAATGGGCGCAAACCTTTTTTACACCAGGCTTCGCGGTCACGGCAGACCCGCGGACGCCCTCAAGGGAGTCACCGTCAATGACTGGCTTGCGGACACGGTCGAAGCGGTGGAGGTGGCCAGGAAACTGGGCGACAAGGTTGTGATTATATCCACTTCCACGGGGGGTACCCTCACGGCATGGTACGGGATCACACGAAAAACGGATGGCATTCTGGCAACGGTGATGATGTCGCCCAATTTCTGGCCCAGGCGATCCGAGGCCCGCATCATGACCTGGCCGTGGGGAAAACAGCTTGCCCGAATGATTATCGGAGAATATAGGTCATGGAAGCCGCAGAACGACAGGCATGCCAGATACTGGAGCTACCGCCAGCCCACCGAAATAACCGTCACGATGATGGGTCTGGTGTCCATGGTGAAGGATCTTGATTTTTCCAGATTCAAACTTCCCCTGTTGATGATACTCTCGCCGCGTGACAAGGTGATAAGCTATCCGCTGGCGAAGGAACGTTTCGCCCAGGCGGGTTCGCAGAACAAACGTCTGCTGGAGCTGACGGATTCGGTTGATGTGTCACAGCATGTTCTGGCTGGTGATATTCTATCTCCCAACACCACCGAGAAGGTTGCCGGGGAGATCGTGGCCTTCTTGAGGTCACTTGAAAAATAGCAGGCGAAAATTCTAACCGGTGATTTCCGGCGATTCCAAACCGGTGATGACGGTAGGGTAGTCAACTTAGCGGGGGGTGCCCGCTTTTCAAGCGGCGGAATTGGACACTGGGTAGTGTCCAGGACTTCACGAAGAGGGATGCCACCGCGGGCACCCCTCCTCGTGGTGAGCGCAAATGCGCCATCCTGGCGCGCGCTCACAGGCAGCCATCCTGGCAGCACGCTCCTCCCCCCGCTCCTGCCGGAGGGGCTTCGGGCGGAACTCGCCTCATTCACTCCGCTTCGCTGCGTTCGGTTCGGCTCGGACAGCCACCCGAGCGGTGTGTCCGCCTCTCGGCGGACATTTTGATGAACGCTGTGTCTTTTAATAAAATACTTGATCCAGCTCCCACTCTGTTCTCTGTCACCCATGGGAATGGTATTGTAGAATTTGCAATTAACGGTGCCCGAGGCTCGGGCTGTGTTGATCAGGATGATCGAACACAGAGCCGCGACAGGCCGCTTTTTTCATCGGTTTCTGCGCCAATATCTTTACCGCAAGCGCAACACATGTTCCATTTCCCACTCTCGCGGCCGTCAGGCCCCGGCGTGCCGGGGTATTTTCCTATTCCTGAATTCTTTCAGTATCTCGTTCGACAGCGGGCCCAGGTGTTCGAAGTGGACACGCAGATGCGGTGAGTGTAAACTTGTTTATCTGGTTCATTTGTAAATTATTACGGCGATAATATCAAATTATTGCTATTAAAATAAATTTCCTTTTTTGTAGTCGGAATACTCTTATCATAGATTAATAACAATTGACATTGCTGTTTGTTATTCTCTTCATAACAATCAATTAAATAATTTCGATAGACCTTATCTATTGTTCCTGGAATTTTAATTAATATTGAACCTTTAGAAAAATCAATTCGCCATATACCTTTAGTTTTATCTGAATCCAATCCTTCAGTAAAAAAATATAATTCATTTCCTTTATCAAAATGGATGTCCCCACTGGGAGCAACACTGAATGTTTTTTTTGATTTAATATATTCATCCAAATACTTCCATTTATCCAATCCAACAGTTTTACCATTTTCACTTGATTGAGAACCACAACTAAATAGAAATATAATTATCAACAATACAATAATACGTTTCATTTCACCCACCCCTTTCTTAGTCTTAAAAACATAACAGGAAGATTAAATCCTGATTCTTGTAAACCCCAGTAATTCTTTTTTATTACATCACCCCTATAGTCATGAGAGGAACTATGAACATACTTTAATGCAAATCCATCTTTCACCTTTGATACAATCATTAAATGTCTAATTTTATCAGATACACTACCACAATAAGCGATATCACCAACTTTGACACTGCCAGCTTTTACTTTATCAAACAAACTGTATTTATTTTCAACAATATTTCCAACACCTCCCCAATTACTACTTCCTACAAGATTCAAACCTTTGACCTGTCCCATAAATCTGTCAACAACGCCTTTATCTATGCCAGATGAATTTAAAACCAAACCCACAAAGGCGGCACAATCCAGTTTTGGAATACCGTTATTTCCAATATAATCTTTCAATGGATTTTTGCCTCCCTTCCAATCATTCATAAAATAGGTTGTCTTGTTTGCATCCTCTGATGTTGCATCATAATTGTAAAAATTTCCCGCTTGTTTCCCATATTCAACTCTTGTAGTCTCATTATACGCTTTTGCAATAAACGCAATGGTTTGGCCTTGTGCATCTTGTTCGTTCAAGCCCTTATTCAAGAAATTGTTGTATATCTCCTTCGCATGATCCTTGAGATACTCATGCGCGGTGAGTACTTTATCGTTTTTATTTGTCTCCTTACTCGTGAGATATTCCAGTTCGTCTTTCACGAAATCATTTTCAGTATAGCCAAACATCTTCATGATTTTCTTGTACATGTCAGAGCCATGTACAAGCGCTTTCCCATGATTTTCATTAAGTTGTTCTTTTTCATCATCTTTGAAGTCGTTTTTGATCTTTTCTCCGATCATCCCCCCCAAATAGCTGCCCAGATCATTCTGGTCGAATACCAGAGAATTCCAGTCGAACTTCGAGTAATCATTCTTAAACCCCGCGCCTCCGGTCAATGTGGACATTCCCGTCATCAGTCCCTGAAATATGAGGCCGGAGGTAAGCTTGTTGTTGTGACTCATGCCCGCAACCGCGTCAGCCAGGAAGCCGCCGCCCCTGCCGGAGTCTTTTACGGCGTTCTGAATGGCGGTGGATGCCCATGATGAAAGGCCCGCTGCCACGCCCGACGTAAGATGTTCCGTAATATGCCCCGCGTCGAACTTGAAATCCCAGATATTCCCCGAGGTGTCGAATCCGCTCGTAAATGCCTGGGACACTCCCGCGGCGATATGGTCCACCGCAGATAGTCTGTCTGAATCAAAATCCTTTTGTCCGGCAATCTGTACCGCCGTGGTTATCGCCATACGGTACAGGCCTCCCTTCAGCGCCCGTCCCGCGTTTTTGATGTCGTATCCGATGCCGCCGTCGGGGTTATATTCGATGCCGCTTGCAAGCGCATTCATGCCGGTGTTGATCGCCTGCCGAACCACCGCGCCGCCGATGTTCCCGAAAGCCGTGTTCAGCGCGGTCCCTCCCGCACCGCCCGTATAGGCGTTCACCGCGGCCGACACTATCCCCACGCCGATCTGCACAAACCCGTGGGCCACGTTCAGCGTATTGTCCGCCATGTCCACGGCGATGCAGGTCGCGTTGAAGGCAAGCGCCGCGGCCCATCCGAAGTAGGGGATGCAGGAGAGGGCTACCGAACCGACGATACGGTTCACCGTAAACACGTCCGGGCCGCCTTTCCAGGCAGCCACCCGGTAAAAGCCTTTGCTTATGAACGACTGACCCGCCTTGTACTGGGCGTCTCCCTCCTCGAACATCTTGTCCAGCAGTTTGTACTGGCTTGCGATGTGGGAGGAAAAGGCGCCCGATTCGCCGAAGACTTTGTCTATTTCAGTTGAAAGGTGGTCCTGCTCCAGGGACACGTACACGTCCAGCTCCCGGGGATCGAGATTCATGAACGTCGCGGGATTATTGAAATCTATTGTGCCGGATAGCCCCTTGAGCGGCTGGAGTTTCACCGCGTCGGTCGAATACTCCTGGTAGTCGCCGAACACGAGCACCTTGTGGCTGGTCCCCTGAGTGAATACCCGGCTGGACACCACTTTTAAATACCACTGATGTGTTGAATCGATGCGCTGGAACGGCGCGATATAGTTCGGCCGTATCTTTGTCTGCACGCCCGCAAGGGCTTCGGTGTTCTGCGCCGCCAGCTGTTCGTTGAACCCGTCGATGATCGCGTTCAGCACCTCCATCACCCGGAGGTTTTTGATGACCGAAAGACTTGCCTCGTATGCCTTCATCTGTTCTTTGAACTGCGCCTGCAAGTTCCCGGAGAGGCCCAGGGAAAGGAGGTTCGCGAATCCGGAACTGGTGGAGATCGCCTCCATGCTCTGCGAGAGGATACTGATGGTGTCTGTCGGGAGGTTTTTCATGGCGTCGGCGACAATCTTCTGCGTGTCTATGCTGAAGCTCATGCCTCCCGGGAGCCGGGATTTCATGTTTTGGAGATATGTGGAAATGGTCGATTCGAGGTCCTGGCCTATCTGGCGGGCCGCCTCTTCAGCGCTTGCCTTTGCGGCACTGTCGCGCCATGCGGTCATCCGGTCGGCAAATCCGGCAATCTCGCGCTCCCAGGTTTTTTCCCCCTCGGCGATCTGGTCGCGCGTCTCGATGTTCCACTTGCGCCAGAGGTTTTCTATGTCGCCCAGCCTGTCGGTCCAGTCGCCTTCGCCGCGGCGCACGATGTAGTTTATGGTGTCGTACCAGCGGTCCCGGGTCTCGTTGAACTGGCGCTCCTGCTGTGCTCGCAGCAGGTCCTGCTGCGACTTGTTCTGCGCAATCAGTGTCTGGACGATCCTGTCCTGGATGCTCGTGCCGTTGCCGTCACCTATATACTCTTGCAATATGGCGCTGTAGCCGCCGAAAGAACGCTGCCGCTGTTCTCCTTCCCCGGAGCCCAGGTCGCGGGCGTAGGTCAGCATGTTCCAGTACAGCTCCTCCATGTCGCGCAATATGATCGTCCGGTCGTGCTCTTTCCGCACCGTGTCGTCGTCGGCGTAGGCGAGGCAGGCGTCGCGCGCCTCGTCCCGTTTCGTCTTCACCCGGTCGGTGAGCACCCGTATGATTTCGGCCGCGTTGTACGCGTAGTCGTAGAAATTATACGTCTTCCCGTCTGCAAGGGACCCGGCCGCCATAGTGTTGCCTTCGGCGTCCTTCAACCGTATAGACGCGTCGTCGAGTGCGTAGCTCTCTCCGGTTTTTTTTCCGTTGAGATCGAGGAGATGGATTTTTCCTCCTTCAACAACCGCCGTGAGAGCGCGGCCGTTTATGTCCACTCTGGCCTGTTCTCGCCTGAGCGCGGTGATGTTCACCTCGCCCGTATCGCCCGTGCCGCCGCCAGGCCCCGGCGTGCCGGGGGTCGTGTCGTCGTACAGGAGCGCCCTGTCCGTGACGGTGAGCCGGTAGTCGCCCGAAGAGAGGAGTTCGCCAAGGGATGCCGCGCTCCTGTTCCGCTCGATGCGGTCAATTTTTTCCTGAAGTGCGGCGCGGCTGTTCCGCGCGTCGATATAGGTGTAAAACGCGATTTTCAGGCTGTACTCTTTGGCCCTGGCCTGCTGCCACGCCACGCCCGCCTTCTGGTAATGGTCCGGCATCGAGCTGTTGAAGATGTAGTGGAGATACGACGCTTCCAGCGGCGCGATTTCGCCCATGGTTGTCGCGCTGAAGTGTGCAAGCATCAGGGCGTACTCGCGTGTCAGGTCCGCCGGGATGTCCTTCGGGTAGAGACCGATCGCGATTCCCGCGGCATAGAGGGGGCCGGCCAGCGGGTCGGTGGAAAGCGCGTAGTCCCCCATGTAGTCCACGAACCGGTTCACCGAGTCCGCGCCTCCTGCGGTGATGCGGTCGATCATCTGATCGCGCAGAAGCGTCTCCTCGCCGGTGAGCGCGCCGGCGCCCGGTTTCGCCGCGAATACGGCGTCAAGCCCCTGACGCGCGGACAGGAATTTACCCTCCGCCCTGGCGAGCGAGTCCTTCAGCGACTGGTAATCTTCGGCAAGCAGCGCCTCGGTCTGCGCCGCCCTGGTGTGCGTTGCGGCGGCCTCCTCGAAACTGTCCCGGGCGTCTATGTACGCCGCGTCCCGGTGGAGGTCCGCCACCGTTTCCTGGGCGGCCGCCGCCTTCTGCTTCGCGTCAAGGTCGGCCGCCGCCGTGTCGTACCGTTTTTTCGTCCGGTTGTACTGGTCCCGCGCGTCCGGCGCGCCGCTCTCGCCGGTGTCGGCGGGCGAGGTATGGCTCTCGTCGGAAAGATACGGGGTGTTCGCGTATTCCCACACCGCGTAGGCCTTTTCGTACGCGAACTCTGATTTCTGCAGTCCGGCATACAGGGACGCCGCGCCGTTCATGGCACGCATGTATGCGCTGACCGCGGTATCGTATTCCTTCTGCCTGTCCGCGAGATCGGCCTGCGCCTTCCGGTACGCGTCCTCTTTTTTACGGCGGGCGATTGCCAGCGTGTCCAGGTCCTTGCGGAGCTGCGCGGCGTCAGTGCCGACCAGCATCCGCCTGGTGGTGCCCCGTATCAGAATGTCGGTCCTGGCCCGGTCGGACGCCCCTTTCAGGCTCTCGACGGCCGACCCGAGTGTCGACCGCTCGGCCTCGAACATCGACCCGAGCGACTGGATCGACGACACCGCGCTCTCCATCGCCGCCTCAAAGCCGAACTCCCCGTTTGCGCGCGTATGGGTTGCGTCCGGGTCGTACAGCGCGTCGATCGCTCTGAATGCCTGGTCCAGAGTCGCGTCGGACGATCGGGTTGTCGCGCCGCCGCTCTCGAAAAGGCGCCTGAAGGCGTCGCGGAGCGCGTTCTCCTCCTCTATGATGAGGCTCGCAATCCCCGGCTCCACGCCCCGGGCGATCACCTCAATCAGGCCGGTGTCCGGGTTCCGGATGTCCGCCATGTTTCCCGGCGTCGCCTCGGAGCGGAGCACCGTGTTTCCGTCCGCGCCGGTCACGTCGATTATTTCGTCGCGGTAGGACACGTACCATGCCGGGTCCTCCTGATACGAGGCCAGTGACGCCAGTTCGAGGGCGATCCGGTCGCGCTGAGTCGATTCGCGCGCAAGCACGGCGGTGAAATCGCCCGCCGCCTCCGCCAGGCGTTCTCCGATCTCCCCGGCCATGGCCAGGTAAAGCGCGATGTCCTCCTGCAGAGCGGTGAAGCGCGCGATGGAATCGCACAGTGTGCTGACGGACTCCTCATCCTGCTCCTCAAGAAACTTCCGCACCTCCGCGTCGAGCTTTGCGTAGGCGTCGGCCAGCCCGCGCATCGTGTCGCAGCCGGCGCCGCCTTCGAGCGCGCGTGCGGCACCCGCGG
>JBGSQT010000014.1:0-97234 GCA_041737965.1 Spirochaetota bacterium
GGGGCGTCCACGGCGATGCCGGCAATCCCGGCGGCGTCCAGGAGCAGCGTCCCTTCGGGGACATCTGCCGCCGCGCCTGAGGGGAGAAAGGTCACCCTGGGCATGGTGTCATCCCGCGAGCCTGGTTTTCACGAAGCTCTCTATGTCCGCCGCCTCCTGGGGGCCCACAAGGACCTCCCATCCGGGCAGCAATTCCTCGAGCTCTCCAGAAAGCTGGGACACGTACCCGGGAATGACTATCCGGCGGCGGGACATCTTCTCCTCCATGCCGCTCTCCTTGAGGCCCGCGGCTATGACGCGGGCGTTGAATTTTCCCGCGGCCCAGGCGGTGAGCACGCTCATCCCCTCGCACTCCGGCACCAGGAGCCAGGCCGAGGACCCGCTGTTTTCGATCTCGCCGCTCACCACGAAATAGGTGAGCGAGAAGTTGGTGGTGACGAAGACCGGAGAGGACCCGTCCGGCTCGCCCACAGGATAGATTTTCGGGTCCACCTGGATCGGTTTCTGCGGGTCGGTGAATATGTTGAGGCGCAGGGTGAAGAGGGCCGCCATGAGGGCCGGGTCGAATTCCGGGAGCACCAGAATGCCGCCGTATTTCAGGATCTCTGTGGCGGCTGAAACAATGATGTCGGTCTGATCGCCCCTGTCCATGAAACGGATGAAGGGGAATCCCAGGGGTTTCACTCCGTCGCGGATGGCGGCGGCGCGGGCGATCGAGTTAAGCTGGAACTGAAGGGCCGGAGTGGCGGTGCCGAAATCGAGCAGGATGTCGGTGAAGCCTCCGTCGCGAAGTTTCGCCGTCTGCGACGCGATCCCGTCGACGCTTCCCGACAGTGCCAGCAGGTGGCCGCCCTCGCGGCAGGCCGGAAGCAGGACGTCGGTCATGGCCGCGTCGTTCGACACGAGCACCGCGCCCTTTCCCTTGAAAAGCGACGCCGCCCCGGTCAGCGCCGGGATGTCATCGCTCCGGAGTATCACCGGCAGATCGGATTTTTTCCGCACCGCCGCCGCCATCGCCAGAAAAGCCTCTTTCGATTTTTTCTGCGTCAGCGAGATCATGTCGACGCCGAAGATCTCGCCAACCCGCTCGTAACGGTAGGAGGTGATCCTTTCAAGCGATGCGACGATCTCCGCTTCCGTCATTTCGTCGTGAAGGTCCACCGCCATGGCGGTACGGCTCACGAAGGTCTTTTCATGCCGGTAGAGCACGGTCTCGTCCCCCAGCGCGGTTGCGCCGATTTTCAATTTTCTCACCGGAGGCTCGGTCGCCTCGCCCAGCGTGCGCACCGCTTCCTCCGAAGCGTAGGGACATTCCTTTATCTCCGCCTTTTTGGCCGCCAGTTTCATGGCAAAGGCCAGGCAGGTGTTGGACCCGCACTCCTTGCAGTTGGTGCCCGGAAGGATTTTCTGTATCTGTAGCCCGGTTAATGCCATTGTAGTGTCCTTATTTGAATAGTGTCATTTGCGTATAAATATTACGTCATTCCCGCGTTTCTTTTACGTCATTCCCGCGCAGGCAGGGATCGACTTCGAAGCACCGGTCATCCCCGCGCAGGCAGGGATCCACTTCGAAGCACCGGTCATCCCCGCGAAAGCGGGGATCGACTTCTGGATAAACATTATTTAATAGTGTTTCCTTAATAATACGCATGCAATGAATTCTCAACTGAATGTTTTTAACAATACTTTTTTTGTCAACCTGCAGTGGATTCCCGCTTTCGCAGAACTGACGAGAACCCGCAGTGGATTCCCGCATTCGCGGGAATGACGAGAACCCGCAGTGGATTCCCGCTTTCGCGGGAATGACGTTTGCCTACAGTAGATACCTGACATCTGCCGATTATCCACGCATAAGATTCCCGATCGCCTTCCGCAGCGCCTTCACCGCGTCGGGGTTGTACATCACCAGTATGTCCGCGCCGGCGTAAAGGAAAGAGGTCGCCGTCGCGGTTTCCCAGAGCGCGGCGCGGCGGTCAAGATCGCCCCAGGCCGGGAAGTCCGCTTCCGGGGCCCGGAGCTCCTTCAGCTTGGCGCACTCCCATCCTGGGGATAGTATCATGGGGCCGGCCAGAAACCGGTCGCCGCCGAGGCCGGTGAGGCGGATCCGCTCCATGACGGAATAGGTGTATTCCAGGCCGTAGCCCATGGCGCCGGTCATCGGGTCGATGACGATGCGTTCCGGTTTCAGGTCCATGTTTCCAAGCAGTATATTCAACTGCTTGGCGATGTTCACGTCGATGGGGCTCTGCGCCACAAGCGTGTGCCCGTATGCGAGGGCGGTGCCGGCTATCGACCGGTAGTTGTCCTGCTCCGCCCAGTTGAGGAGCAGGTTTTCCCCCGCAAAGGCGCGGCCGACTTCCTTGAACACCGCGTTGGCCGATTCATAATGGCTGTGGCCGGTGATGATAAGCGGCACATCCACCGCCTCAAGGATTGAGCGGACCAGCCTTACCGCGTCCTCCGGCGTCCTCCCCCCCCGTTCCGGGTGCGTCCCGTCGAGCCGGACGCTTATAAGGTCCGCGCCGTGCTGTTCAACGCAGGCCCGGGCCATGTCCGCTGGGCGGTTGAGCGCGTCGCCCCAGAATTTCCTGAGAACAGGCGGATACTTCTCACTCGCGGAATCGAAAACCTCCATGGCCACCAGGGGGCGGTTCGGCATGTCCCCCTCCCAGAGGTGGAAGGGCATGGCGGTCGCGCCGCCCACGGTGAGGGTCCTCCCCCGTGTGCCTCCCTGGGCCTTTGTGGCGCCCAGGGTCACGGCGTGCACCGGAAGCTCGTACTTCTGCTTTTTAAGCGGAAAGGAGGAGATTGCCGCCACCGCGACGGCGGCGCGCGGTGCCTCGGATGTCGCCTGCTTTGCCGGGGAGGCGCCGTGTGACGCCGCCGGAGTTACGTCGATGACGGGACCCGGTGCGCCCGAAGTTTTTGTCGCCAGTCCGTATCTCTCTCCAAGAGTCGCTATGATGTCCGACACGATCTCCCGCGCCATGGTCTGCCGCATCTCATCACGCAGGTCGCGCATGAGCGCGGCTTTCACCGCCTCGAGGTCCGCGGGGCTCATCCGGGGGCCCGAATCTCCGCTGTCCGGAGGCGGGCCTGCATCGGGGCGTGGATGCGCGTCCCCGCTTTCCGGCGGTGCGCCGGTATCCCCGCCCGCGTGAAGCTCCGCCATGTCCGGGAGTGAGAGCGCCGGATGGGACACTTTTTCCAGGTACCTCCGGATGTCCGCCGGGTTCACCGACACTGATTCGTCGGCGATCCTGTCCAGGAGCCCGGGTTTTCCCTGTGAGTCGAAAAGGTCCGCAAGATCGCCGCCCAGCGCCTTTTTGAGGTCCGCGGTCATCCAGACCAGGCGCTCGTGCCCGCCGTCGGAATAGAGGAATTTCCGCGAGGTGAGGAACACCTTGCCGCACCCCATGAATCCCGGCGTCTGCTGTCCGCCGCCGACGTTTCCCGCCAGGGTGGAGAAGGTCATCCCGGCCGGGGTGTCGCCGGTGTACTCCCTGTTTACCGCCATGATGCCGTTGCATTCCGGGACATAGGCCAGGATCACCTCAAAGCATCCGCAGCTTGTCATCGGCCTGTCCATTATCGAATAGAGGGATATCGAGTCCAGCGCCTTGTGGGAATTGGAATACACGTAGTCGTTCACCCCGGTCCACACGCCCAGCACCGGGTCGAGGCATTCGCCCTTTTTGACCGGCTGGTTCGGGCCGGTCTCGTCGATCTCGTAGGCGGCCTTGCCGTCCAGCCAGTTGTAGGCGCCGCACAGGCCGAGCCGTTCCGGCGTGATGACGCACACATGGTTGGGCGCGAAGCTCTGGCAGAGCAGGCACGAGTAAAACGTGTCCACGGACTCGTCGGTCATGGCCGCGAGCCGCCTGTTGCGTTCGATGTATACCTCCCGCGCCCTTTCGAGGCGGGGGAGCACCTCCTTCTCGTCGGTGTAGAGGGTCACCTTCACCTTGTCCACGATGGCGGGGAAGTTGGACAGAAACTTGGCGTGAAGTATCTCGCCGTAATGGCGGAGCCTGAGCCCGCGGTCGTACCCGGCCTTTGATATTCTGGTCCAGACGATGTCCCGCTGCCCCATGTGCCAGATTCCCTCGGCGCCGTTAAGGAGGTGATGCACCTGGCGCTCCAGAATGGACTCGAAGTCCGGCTGCATCTTCCGGCCGGCCACCTCGATCCATATTCCCAGCGGGAGCGCGCTCCCTTCGGGCACCTGGTCCGCGTCGGGGCCCACAACCTCGATCGCCCCGTCCTCGATCGAGTCCATGTCGGTCATGGTGACGAACTCGAAGGCGGGGGTGATGTTGCCGCCGAACTCCACCCGCATGTCCTGCTTCCTGATGCGCTCACCCTCGAAGGCCGGGCCGTAGGGGACCGGGATCGGCACCTTGGTGATCTTTATCTTGCACCCGCGCACCTCAAGCGCCCGGTCCACCATTGTCTCGTAGGGGACGTTGGAGACCACATGCTCGTAGGTGGTGACGCCGCTGGGGAGTATCTGGGGGATGTCGGTGTCCGCGATGACGGGAAACCCGTAGTTGATCGCCCCCGCGGCGATGGCGTATTTGTCCGCGTCCACCTCGCCCAGGGCCAGTACGAAGGCGAAGATCCGGTCCTTGGTGTATTTCAGGTTCCCCTCGAAATCACCCGGCTTCACGCCGCCGAATGAGAGGGCGGCGCGGCTGGCGAACCCGAGTGCGTACACAAGGGACGAGACGCCGCTCCCGAAGGGGACCAGGCGCGTTTCCCATCCCAGCTGCACGCCTTCGGAATCGAGCTGTTCGGCGAACTGCACGCCGTTGGTGGAGCCGGCCATGAAGACGTACATGTTTTTTTCCTGGAGCTCCCGGGCGATCTTTACCGCGGTCTTCGCGTCCGGGGCCGCGCCGGTTATGGCCGCGAAACCGGGAGCGGTGCCGTCAACGAACTCCACCCCCCGCTCGCGCATGATTACGTCGGACGCCGCCCCGAGCCAGATGCCTGACACCGGGTCCGGCCCGGAAAGGTACCGGCACGCCTCGATGATTTCGCACGCCATGAGGGCCGCCGCCCCTGCGTCCAGGGCGCCGCCGAGATAGGGGAGCCAGACGCTGTCGGAAGGGCGCGCGGGAAGGAGCGATTTCGCCTTCAGGAGCACCGGCTTCAGGTCCGCCAGGGTCTCGGCCTTCATCCCGGTGAGGGAGTAGGTGATGGGAAGATAGTAGGCGGTGTCCGGAAAACCCACCCTCTGGGTCCCGCCTTTCATGGAAATGGTTTCGTCCAGCAGGGCTTCGGCGCGGGACACCCATCGCACCGCGCCGTCGATGGCATTGCCGCAAATATATTTAGACATCCAGCGCCCTCCTGTCCTTCATATCCATGAGTTTTCTCTCCACGGCCCGGTTGATGCCCAGCCTGTCCCGGCGGGCTTCTATGAGCTCCATGACCAGGTCCGCCGCCTCGAGCGGGTCGCCGCGAAGATGGAAGGATGCGCCGAACACCTCCCGCACGCCGCCGTTCATGAAGTCGGTGGCGTTGTCCGAGCCGCCAAGGTAGAAGGGGTGCCCGAGCACCACGTCGATTCCGGAGGCGACGAAGTAACAGCCGATGGCCACCGCCTTTTCGCTCATCCATTCCGGCGCGATTCCCACCGCCGGTATGTCCGAGAGATCGTCTCCGAGGCCGCCTTCCATCACCACTTCCGTCGCCGCCTCGAGAATTCTCGAATTGTCCACGCAGCTTCCCATGTGGAGCACGGGGGGCATCCCCACCGCCTCGCACACCTCCCTGAGGCCGGAACCGGCGGACTCAAGCGCCGTCTCCGGCGTGAGCATCCCCTCCTTGGCGGAGGCGATGGCGGCGCACCCCGTTTCGAGCACCAGCACGTTCCGGCGCAGGAGCTCTTTCGTGAGCGTTACCGTAAATTCGTCCACCGCCTGTTTCGGATTGCTGCACCCGACTATCCCGGCGACGCCGCGGATCCTTCCCTGTATGATGGCGTCGTTCAGCGGGCGGAAGGAGGCGCGAAAGCTCCCGCCGAGCATGTACCGTATCGCCTCGACGCCGAACCCGGCGATCAGCTGTTTCGACTCTTTCGGGATATACAGCTTCTCCGGGTCCCGTTTCGGGAAGTTGTCGATGGCCTGCATGAGCAGTCCCTTCGCGTGGGCGTATGAGTCCTTTGCCGTGAACCCCTCGTGCCGGGCGCCGGGGGTCATGGCGATGTCGCTTGTGGAGGCCACGATCGTGTGGTACGAGGACGCCACTTCCGGCAGGCTCGGCATGCAGCACTGCACGTCCACGATCATCATCTCCACCGCGCCGGTGACCACGGCAAGCTCCTGCTGGAGGAAATTTCCCGCCACCGGTATGCCGTGGCGCATGAGGATCTCGTTGGCGGTGCAGCAGATGCCGGCCAGGGTGACGCCCTTTGCGCCGCGTTCTTTCGCCCGGGCCAGAACCTCCGGGTCCGTGGCCGCGGCGGCGAGCATTTCCGAGAGGGCCGGCTCGTGCCCGTGAACCACCACGTTCACCGTCTCCTCTTTGAGCACGCCAAGGTTCACGCCGCTCCGCACCGGGGAGGGCGATCCGAACAGAATGTCCGAGACCGCCGTGGCGATGGATGAACCGCCCCAGCCGTCGGCAAGCGAGGTGCGGAATGCGTGCATGAGCAGGTTTTTATAATCGTGGTCGACACCCATGTGGGTGCGGTGCATGGCCTCCACCACCATGCGGTCTATGCCGCGGGGCGACACGCCGGCCCGGTCCCAGAGCCCGCGGCGCTTCAGCGGCGCCAGCGAGAGCGTCTTCAACGGCTCCTCCTGGGACACGAAATCGGCAAGGAAGGCGTCGGCGAGCTCCAGGGCGATTGAGTTGTCGTCCCTGTCGGCCGCTGCGATGCCGTATTTCAGGGCCGTGCGCCTGAGGGCGGCGGAATCGCGGATGCCGTAATCGCCCCCCTTTCCCCGGGCGATTTTTTTCAGCAGCAGCACCAGGTGCCTGGCGTGGTCGGAGTGGGCTGCGGCCCCTCCGGCCGCCTCGCGGAGGAAGTTCCTGGCCGCGATGGTGTCGGCGTCGGCGCCGCAGACCCCCTTCGGGGCCTTCGCCGATATCCGGCAGGGGCCCATGTGGCAGAGCCTGCAGCAGAGCCCCTGAAGGCCGAAGCCGCATCCCTTCCCCTGCTGGTCGAGCCTGTCGAAGGTGAGCGTCACCCCATCGCGCCCCGCCTTGGCGATGGTTTCGCGCGACGCGGCGTCCCGCACTTTCGTTTTTTCAGCCGCTTTTTTTTCGGTCATGCGATGTCTCCTCTGTACAGTTCGTCGACGAGGGCCTCGAGGGTCCTCGCCACCGGGTTGTCCTCCGGCAGAAGCGTGAGCGGTATCCCCCGCTCGCCCGCCCGGAACACCTCTTCGTCCTCGGGAAGGCGCACCAGGAAATCGGCGTCCGGGAGCCCTTCAGTGCCGGCGGCGCTCCCGTGCCGCAGTCTGTTTATTATGACGGCCAGTCGGCGGAATCGCACGTTCATTTCCAGCGCCAGGTCGTGCAGGCGCCGCACCGTCTCCAGTCCCCGAAGCGAGGAGTCGGCGGCGATGATCAGGCAGTCCACGCTCTGCACGATCCGGCGGGACAGGTTCTCGAGCCCGGCCTCGTTGTCGATCACGATATAGGGGTAGCTCGCGGCGATGTCCTTCAGTATGTCCCGGAGCAGGTTGTTGGCGTAGCAGTAGCATCCCGGACCCTCGGGGCGCCCCATGGCGATGAGGTCGAACCCGTCGCTTTCCACAAGGCCCCATGCGACCTTCATCTCCAGCATCTGCCGTTTCCCCGCAGGGTCAGCCTTCACCGCCTCGTCGCGAAGCTCCTCCCTGGCGGCGCCGAGGGAGCTTTCCGCTTTTACTCCCAGCACCCGGTCCAGGCAGGAATTGGGGTCAGCGTCCACCGCGAGCACCGGTGACATCCCCTTCCGCACCATGAGGCTTACGATTATTCCGGCGATGGTGGTTTTTCCGGAGCCACCCTTTCCGGTGATTGCTATGGTGAGTCCCATGAGGCGGAGGCTACCGTCCTTTACGCAGAAGATCGGAGGTTTCCTTCAGGCGGGCGAACACGGTCTTCGCGTCCTCCCTGTCCATTGAGCCGGTGCCGCAGGACGGGGTGAGCAGGCTCTGCGCCAGGATCATCTCCTTCGGGGCGCCGCATTTTTCCGACAGGTGCGCGACCAGTTCGTTAAACCGCGCGGCAAGGCTTTCGGCGGTCTGGGTGCGTATTTCGGGGGATGTGGGGACGATTCCCCAGGCCAGGGCCCCTCCCCGGGACAGGAAGCTCTTCACCGATTCCGGGTAGAGCGCGATGGTCTCGCCGTAGCCGAAGGCGTCGAAGTTGACGATGTCCACGCCCGCGTCGATGAGGATGCTCCAGTCGGTATTGCCGCAGCAGTGGACCCCGGCGAGGGCGCCGTCGGCGTGGACCGCCTCCACCGTTTCCGCGATCATCGCTATGATGTCCTCCCGCTTTACCGAGATGTAGGTGGAGGACCCGAATGCGGAGAGGATCGGCTCGTCGATAAAGCAGATGACCTGCGTGCAGTAGGGGGCGAACTTTTTCACCTGCCACCGGCACTTCATGGCCAGCGCCTTCACGATGACGTCCCGGAACTCTTCATTATAATAAATCGCCCGCTTGTCCTGGTCCACCGCGGTGAGGGCGAAGGAACAGGGCCCGGTGACCTGCACTTTCACGTAGGGAAGGCGATCGCCCCCCTTCTTCAATCTGTCCTCGAGCGCGTAAATCCCCCGGGAAAACCGGTCGCTCACCGCCATGGCGGAGCAGTCCCCGGTGCCGTTGTCCGGGTCCATGGCGGCCATGTAGATTTCATAGAAGCCGGCGAAGTCCTCGGAATAGTCGCCGGTGGTGTCGAAGTGGAGGCGCGCCTTTTCCTCGTCCACCACGGCCCGGGGCATGCCTTCGGAATACTGGATCTCCATCCCCTCCAGGGGCGACCGCAGGGGGAGCTGGGGCCACACCGGCGCGTCCGGTATGGCGCTGAAAATGACCTGTAGCGCCTCATCCGCGCTTTCGAAGGGGAAGCTCCCGATGGCGGTGGCGAGATAGGGGATTGCACATTTCATGGGTGTACTCCGGATTTGTAATCATTACACAGCCCATCGGCTGTTCGGGTCCCTGTCAATCATTTTTGCAAAAGCGCGGCCATCTCCCCGAAAAGGGCGGCCGTTGCCGGGTCCAGGCAGTCCATAACAGAGACGCCGTCCCTGTCGCCTGAAAGGAATTCCGGCCTGAAGGGGACCGTCCCCAGCACCGGAATGTCCGGGAGCGATTCGCGGAGAAAACGCTCCTCCTCGGCGTTTCTTATTTTGTTGGCCACCAGGCGGAGGTCCGAAATCCCGATCTCGGCGGCCATTCGGGCGATCCTCCCGACCGTGTCCACGGAGCGCTGTCCCGGCTCGGCCACGGTGATAAGGGCGTCAATACCCATGGCCGTCGCCCTGCCCAGATGCTCGATTCCGGCCTCCATGTCCAGGATCAGGGTTTCGCCGCCCCGAAGCACCAGGTGGTTCACCAGCGCCTTGAGCAGGGCGCTTTCCGGGCACGCGCACCCGCCCCCTCCCCGGGAGGAGGCGCCCAGCACCAGGAGCGAGACGCCGTCCTTGTCATAGGCGTACCGCCCGGCGATATCGGCCACCTCCGGATTCAGGCTGAACATCCGGCCGTATCCGTCGGTGTTCGCGCCGGTACGCTCCTCGATGAGCTCGCGGTGCCTGGCGATGGTGACGATTTTTTCCTGTTCAGACGAGGTGATGCCCATTGCCGAGGCCAGGTTGGCGTCCGGGTCCGCGTCCACGGCCAGCACCCGGTGCCCGCTGCGGGCCAGAGTGAAGGCGAGAGCGGCGGTGACGGTGGATTTTCCCACACCCCCTTTACCCGACACGGCGATTTTCATTGTTCTTTCTCCCCGGGGCCGGAACGCGTATTCCGCGGCGGCCGGGGATAGCATGAAACCGGGGAGGGTATTGTCAAGAAAACTTTTTGGTTTAATGCCGTCCCTCGGCCACTGTCATCCCCTCGGCCACTACCGTCCCGCGGCCATAGTCATCCCCGCGAAAGCGGGGATCCACTTTATGTCTACGACTTTATCTGTACAATGGACGCGGTTCTATTTATATGCCACAATGCCTTTGAAAGAGTCTCCAAAGAGATTGACGCTGGTCACGCGGGTGAATCCGGAATTCTTTAAATCACGCATGACATCATTCAGGCGCGGAAGCCCATACAGACCCCGTGTCGCTGAGAATATTAAATCGTAATAGGATGACGACAGGCTTCCGGTTTTAAAACCCGTTGCCAGGATAAAGCGGCCGTTTTTCTTCAGCATTGAATGGATCGTCCCGAAAAGCCGGGTTCTTGCGTCGCCGGAAAAGTAATGCATGTTTGAAAAGGATGTCACAAGGTCGAACGTTTTGTCCTTTACGGCTGCAGGATCCAGAATATTCTCCTGCACCACCGTAAAATTGCCTTCTATGCCGTTATTCTCAATCTTTTTTCGCGCGATGGCAACGGCCGACGCGTCCATATCTATGGCGACGCCGCCGTTGCCACTGTGTATGTCGACATAGTATTTCAGGTATTCGCCCGAGCCGCAGCCGAATTCCAGGATTGCGAGCGGGGCCGTTTTTTTTACGGTATGATAGATAAAGCCCTTGATGAAGGGCTCCAGTATTCGAGATGATTCGGCGATCACCCCGCCGAAGTCTTTCAGGTAATCCCCTTCAGTATTCTTTATGAGATACGCGCCGAGATTGCGCGCGACATCGGCATGATACAGAACCGTCTCGCGAATGAGCTCTGTCAGGGGGACGTGCGCCGCGAGGGCTTTCGCCATTGATCCCTTCAGCCGGTAAGTCCCTTTTTTGCACGATATCTCGTCGAGCGCACACCCGAGATCCAGAAGCGGGGCCAGAAGCCGTGTGTTCGCGATATTTGATCCAAGACGGATTTGTTCGAGGGTCGACGGTTTTTCCAGTATTTTAAACAGCCCGGTCTCGATACCCCCGTGGTAGAATATGAGGCTCCCCTCCAGTTTCATGATGCCGCCCATCTTCATCTGGGCGAATACGTTCTTTGAAGTGAAGAGATTTTTGAGTGATTGAAATATCATGGTATATCCTCCATAAATTAGTGAAAAAGACCCTGCGCCGTCTTTCCCTTTTTCATGAAAGATACGCCATGTGCCGCCGGCTGTCGCCCGGGTTACTGAACTCGTACGTTTTATTGCACGGATAAACCCGCCCGGTACTCCCGCGGCGTTTTTCCGGTGAATTTTTTAAACATTGTGTTGAATGTGGATTTGGAATTGAATCCGGCCTCGTACGCGATGGTTAAAATGCTCCGGTTACGGTTGTCCGGGTCGACCAGTTTCCGTTTTGCCTCCTCGACGCGGTAACTGTTTACGAAGTTAAAAAAGTTTTGTTCTATGCGGATGTTGAGTATCATGGAAAGGTGCTGTGTGGACAGGGAGAGGTCATCGGCCATCTCCTGGAGGGTCAGCTCTTCCTGGAGGTACGGTTTTTTTTCAGCCATATATTCCCGCAGATTCCTTACATGTTTTTCCTCTTCTGACGCCGGAAGCCTGAATTTCTCATACTTTGGACCCGATGCCGCCTCGTTCCCGGGCACCGCGTTTTCCATCAACCGCACCCGGTTGAACAGTTCGGGCTGAATCATGGCGAAGAAGGCGATTATAAACTCAATCCCCACGCTGATCAGGATGGTGACGCTATCGAGCAGTTTGTACTCCCGCCTCACATAACCGTCCCGGAGTAATGACAGGAGGATAAAAAAAACAACCAGGATGAGAAACGCCAGCGCTGTTCTAATCAGGGACAGCTTTATCGCGTCGATGGCTGAAAAGTATTCCTTTAAGCGGCCGATATATTTCTGAAGGAGCACAAGGGACAGAGCATAGAGCGCCGCTTCAAAAATCAGCCCCCCTCCGTTGATAATCATGTCGGCATGCGTCACCGCCGCCGGTACATCGCGCGGGCCGAGGGAAAAATGCAGAATTATGTGTGCGGAAAGGACGGCAGCGAAGGGCGCATACAGCAGAAGGTGTTTTTTTGAGAAGGACTGTATGCGCGCGGTCAGAAGGGCGATATATAGAAAAATTGAGGGGCCGAAGATGAAAGAATAGGGGATTATACTCAGCTGGTACGGACGCGTCGGCCCGAGGTGCCCCCGCGCCCCGAGAAAAAGCTCGAACAGGTCGAGGGCCGTGAAACACATGAACAGGGAGAGATGCCGGTTTGCCTTCCGGTTGTTTTTTTTGACCGCCAAAAGGATTGACAGAAAAAGCGCCTGGAGTGCGCCGGCAAAACAGATTATCCCGAATATTTCCCGCATGATGCTACAGGTTGTGCGCCGGCGACGCGCGCCTGTCAAGACATATCCGTTTCGGCTGTTGCAGCCGCCCGGGCGAATCCCCCCCATCTTTTATCCGCGTGCATCGGCGTCTCCGCGGCATGACATCCGGGCAGTTGCAAAATAGGTTGCATATTTTAACGGCGGAGTATAGGAGTGTGAACAGCGGCGTCAGTTCAGAGCCGTCCCTGTGCGTGTTTTCTGACATACGGAGGAGACAGAATAATAATCCATGATAGAATTCATCACCGACAGGGACCTGTACGAAACGGTCGTCCTCAGGGAAATTCCGGCGGCGCGGAAATTTCTCTGGATCGCCACGTCCGACCTGAAGGACATGTACGTGGAAAAGGGGAAAAAGGCGGTCCCCTTTCTGGAAATCCTCTCAGGGCTTGTGGACCGGAACGTGTCGGTCCGCCTTATCCACGCCAAAGAGCCGGGCGAAAACTTCCGCAAAGACTTTGACCGGTACCCCAACCTGATCACCGGGCTGGAGCGGCTCCTCTGTCCCAGGGCGCATTTCAAGGCTGCGGTGGTGGACGGTCGCTTCGCGTACACCGGAAGCGCGAACATCACCGGCGCCGGCCTGGGAGCCAAGTCTGAAAGGCGCAGGAATTTCGAAAGCGGGATACTCACCGACGATGCGCGGCTCATCGGGAAGATCATGGCGCAGTTCGACGAAATCTGGATGGGGGCCCACTGCCGAAACTGCCGGCGCAGGGAGTTCTGCGCCGACTACAGGGATATGCTGGTATAAAAGCCCCTGTCCGACCTTCGGAGTGACGGCGACTAAAATCACTTGAAAAAACGACGGCTCCGGTCCAATATGGCAAAAAAATGGAACCCAGGACAATTGAGTGCCTCAGGTGCGGCAAATGCTGCCTCGCCAATGTTCTCTCCTTTACCACAGACCGCGATATCGAGCGATGGAAACGCCAGGGGCGTAAGGACATCCTTCACGTCATAGAGCATTACCATCCGATTTGGGCCGGCGATCATCTCATCTCCTCGGAGAGCGGCCGTTACCTTCACGGGTGCCCCTTTCTGATATGGGAAGAGGAGCGGTACACCTGCACCATTTACGAATCGCGGCCGCGGGTCTGTGAAGAGTACCTGCCCGGGTCGTCGCAGATATGTCCGCTGCGGCATCGGTGAGTTGTGTTGTCCGAATGGGGGAAATGGACGACCCGATGCCGGGGCGCCCCTCAGTATCCCACTTTTACATGGAAATTTAATGAGATGTCCCATTCAGTAAATCCGATGTAAATTTTTGAATCGTGCGATACCGCATACACTTCGTCAACGCTTTGCAAGGGATTGAAATTGAGTCCGTTGGTCATTCCGCCGTCGATGAAGAACCAGTACGGCGACCCTTCGTCGCCGCTGAACAGCGCGCACCGAAGCTGGTTGGGGCCTGTGCCGGTGTATTCCCTCCAGGCGGCCACGAGTCTGCCGTTGACCACCGCCAGCGCGTTCATCCTTGCATCACTCATGGTGTTGTTTACCGAGGTGTCGTTCGACCCGAAGTATCTCAAACCGTCTCTTGTCAGCGGGGTTTTACCGTCCATCCTCTGCCAGGCGAGGCCGTTGTAGCGTATGGCCCAGAGCCCGTCGTGCGGGATAAAGTTATTGTATTCACGCCACAGCATGTACAGGCTGTTGTTGTACGAGGTTATCGTGCAGAGTTGAGCGAAGTCAGAACTGGTGTTATTTATGGCAATATTCCCGCCGACAGTAACCCAGCCCGCGCCGTTGTAGGCACGAACTCTAAGCACGGTGTGCGGCGCGGGTGCGCTCACCATGCCGTACGAAGCGAAAAGGAGCCCGTTGTGTATGGTCGCGTGGAGGCCGTAGGAAGTGGCCACCGTATCCTGTATGCCGTTCACGTCCTCCACGCCCGCCCCTCCGGTCCAGACGTCGCCGCCGTCGTACCGTTTCATGCGGATAAACCCGGGAGGCGCTTCCTTCCAGAGGGCGTACAGTTTTCCCGCGTAGGAAACGAGCGTGAGCTGTTCCTGGGGGGTTGCGCCGTAGTCAATGCCCCCGCCGGGGGTGATGTCTTCCCAGCCCGACTGGTCCGATTTCAGGCGCTGGCACCTCAGATCTCCTGCGGCAAAATAAAGCACATATATCCGCCCGTCATGGATCTCCATGACGCCGTTCGTGTCGCCCGCAAGCCCGAGATTCGGCAGGGTCTGCCACATGGGGAAATCGTCATTGCCGTTGAAAATCCGTATATGATACATTCCGTTTTCATGCCAGCCGGAATATAAAACACCTCCGTAGGATTTCAGCGAAATATAATTGGCGCTTATATTTGTATTTTCATTCAGCGAAAATGAGCCCATCGGGTCCACGCTCCGCCAGACAACCTGCCGTTCGCCCGAATCGACGCTCTGCCAGTCGGCGAACATGCCGCTGCAGGAGGGGACAAGGGCCGTAAGGAAGAATAGAAGCGCCATGGTGTGTCTTTGCATATGCAATCTCCCCATAGGATTGATGTGATAAGTGAAGCCCGTTTTCTCCAGCCAACGAGATGAAACGGGCGCGGACCGGGTTCTATCATAGAATCGGATTGCCCGCCAGTCAATTTATTTTTTTATTTGATCACCCGGCAAAGGCCACCGCCTCAATCTCCACCAGGGCGCCCCTGGGCAATGCCGCGGCCTGGTACGCGGCGCGGGCCGGATATTCCCCTTCAAAATACCTGGCGTAGGCCTCGTTCACCCCGGCGAAATCGGCCATGTCCGCGAGGAGCAGCGTGGTCTTTACCAGGTCTCTGTAGCCGAGCCCGGCCGCTTCGAGTATCGCCCCGATGTGCTCCATGGCCTTCGCCGCCTGTTCAGAGGCGGTGGCCCCCTCAAGCTCCATGGTCGCCGGGTCAAGGGCTATCTGGCCCGATATGAAAAGCAGGCCACCGGCCCTTACCGCCTGTGAATAGGGCCCGATTGCTCCGGGCGCCCTTTCCGTACTGATGATTTTTTTCATGTGTTCTCCAGGATTGCCGTGATGCGCCCGTTTGGGGCGCCCCGCGGGGCGGCAGACGTCCGGTTTCCGGCGCCGCGGGTTTGGGATACTGTGCGCCGCCCGGCGGGGAAAATCAACCAGAATACGGCCCCCGAGGGAGGCATCCCGCCGCTATTCGGCAGAAGCGTTATGCGAAATATAAATCGATCCGGTTCCATGCCGCGAAATCGAAAACCGTCCGTGCGGTCCGTTACCGTCCCGCTGTCCCGTACTTTTTTAAAAAAATATTTGCGCGCCGGCAGGCTTTGCGCGATATGGTCGTCAACTTAATGACATCGGAGGAAGTTGAGATGATCGGCCTTTTCAAGAAAATTCTGGACCTGTATCTCGAAGTGCTCGGCAGGTATCCGGTGCGGTGGTAGCTGACGGCCGCGCCCCGCGTCAGGGGCGCATGCCGAATAGAATAGGATACACGCGGTCCGGCGCTGTGCGCCGCGCCTCCTGAATGCGCTTCCGGCGGGATTTGCCCGCCGGTTTTTTTTCAGGGCGTGATGCCGCCGAACGTCTTCATCTCCTCGGCCACGGACGGGTCGGACAACTCCCCGCCGGCCCTCAGAAAATCGATGAATATCAGGAAAAGTATGGGGTCCATGCCCGGATGGGCGGCCTCTATGTATTCCTTTCTCATCGCCCGTACCGCCTCTTCCGGGGTGAAGGGTTTTGCCCTGTATTTTTTTTCCGGATCTGTCATGGCGTCGTACACGTCGAGGATCTCCATGATCTTGTTGGGGAAATAGGCCAAGGCTTTGCCGTAGCCCACGTCGTTGATGCTGTACGAGATGAAGTGCATCAAGGGTGAGTTGTCCCTGGACCTTTCACGGCGCTCGGTGAATTTTTTTCGGAACGTCTCCAACTGGCGGTACCCGTAGGGGGCGTCATAGTAATCGTGGTGGAGCAGGCCGGTGGAGACCACGCCGAGGCTGAGCTCCCTGGTCTCCAGGAGCATATTGAAGCTGTCGAAGACGTGGCGCCTCGCCTTTTTCGGGTCGAAAGCCTCGTTGCCGTCGTGATAGCTTATCTCCGGTATCTTGCCGATGTCGTGCATGAAGCCGCCCATTACGTAATCGATGAACTTCCACCGCTCCTGCACCGGCGCGATCCCGTCCTTGAACACAATCTCGAGGTTGATCTGCTGGGACCCTTTCAGTATCCTGTCATAATACTGGTAAAACGAGTCCTTGAAATGGGCCCTGAATTTTTTCACGTCGTTGGAAAATTTCTGGAAGTATGAATTGTAAAAGAAGAGGAAGGCGATGAACCTGATGAGCAGCCTGTTCATGTGGTTCAGAGTTGTGGAGCCGGTCTTTATATGCTCCAGCCGCGCCAGGTCCCTGAAACTGGCCTTCCCCTTTGCCATGAGCTTGAGAAGATTGTCGATCAGCGCGTGGCTCCCGGTGATGATCTTGTTCATGTTGTCCTGGGGTATCCTGGCGTCCAGGTTTTCCACCATCGTGGCCTTGTTTATGCAGAGTGTGCTCACGAATATGTCGCTCACCTCGCCGATGGTCCCGGGGTCGAACTTCTGCATCTTCTCGATCATGCCGTTCATGCGGAAATTGTGATTCATGATCGATTGGATCCGTTCCGTGATATCCAGCTCCGTCGCCTTTTGTATCTCCTTCTGGTAGACCCGGTCAATCTCCGCCGGCCTCGCCGGCCCGGGCGCCGGCTCCCGGATGATCGTGTGCGTCTCCGCCTGCTCTTTACGCTCCGGTTCCTTGCTCACCAGTTTTATGAATGACGCGTCGTCTATGTAGAAATCCATTTCCTGATTTTTCAGGAAGATATTGAAATCCTTGGGCGGGATGAAACTGTAGGAGCCGTCTTTTCGTTTTCTCCTCAGCGGTATGTCCAGCTCCACAATCCTTTCGAGATTCTCGTTCACTTCATTGGTGGCGAGACAGTAATACCCGTCAACGGGCTTTTTTGAGGTGAGTGATTCATTCATGTATCTGTTTCCACTCTGCAATTAAAGTACTAAGGTGCGAGTAAAAAGTATAATATAAAATTTGTCAACATTCAATTCTTTTATTGAAGATGGAAGCGGCCCGGCATGCTATTATTGAGACCATCCCTTTGTCGCATACTGCTTGTTAGAAGGTAATCCCCTGCGCCGGCGCTCTCTTGGCCGATGCAGCGCAGATTCCGAACGTCTGGACCGCTGCGTTATTTTAAGATTCACCGGAAAGTGCAAACATAGAGAGCGCACCGCGGCACTATCAATAAAAGAGTAAAACAGGGGTGGGGGGTATTCATGGCTCCTATATGGCGTTGCCAGATGCAATGTTTCACCAAGATTCCGCAAAAATCAACAAATAGTACAGATAGATAACCGTTGTTCATAAAAAAAACCGTCCAGACGGGAAAAAATTCTTGAATTTTTTATGCCTCCTATTGATATTTATCTCAGATCAGAACGGAGGATGTTTATGAAGAAAGCATTGATCGTTTCCATGGCATTTCTTTTTACCCTTTGTTTTTCACTTCAATCCTTCGCCGGCGGCGGCGACAACAGAACTGTCCTGAAAAACCCTGTCGTGCTCATTCACGGATGGGCCGGTTCAGACGTCTTTTTACGGGGAATCGAATACTTCTGGGGTATCGAGGACGATCTGGAAAACAATTTCCGGACGAGCTCCCTGGACGACTGCGTGTTTGTTGCCAACACGGTCAATGCTTTCAATACCGACAGTATCCGCGGCCCCCAGCTTCGCCAGTACGTGCTGAACGTGCTTGCCTGGACCGGGGCCTCCAAAGTGAACATAATCGGCCACTCAATGGGGGGGACCACCTCCAGGTACATGGTATGGGCGTTTAACGACATGAAAACCCGCGTCGCATCGATAAGCTCGGTGGCGACACCCCATCGCGGCACCTCCGCGGCCGACCTGATCATCATGATAGACAACGGCACCATGGGGAGCCTCCAGTGGGTAATGGATAATTTCTGGGGCAAGCTCGTGAGCGGCGACGAGCGGAGCAGATTCATGGCGGCGACCCGTCAGCTTACCCCCGCCGGGATGGCGTCCTTCAACCAGTTGGTCACCAACGCCACGGGCGTACGGTATTTCAGCTACGCGGACAAGTACTACGGCGTGTCTCCGGCGCCCTTCAACAACGTGCTCTATCCTTTCTATACCTGGATGAAAGCCAGGGAAGGGGACAACGACGGCGTCGTTCCCGTATCGAGCATGAGATGGGGCGAGTACCGGGGCTGCAGCACCGGCCTCTTCGGCGTCGACCATGTGATGGTGGTCAACCAGCTCTTCGGCGTGACGCCGGGATTCGACGCCAAGGGATTCTATGTGGACATCTGCGAATACCTGGCAGGCCGCGGACTGTAACATATCCTGACAATGTGCAATCAAAAAAGGGCTTGATGAAAATCAGGCCCTTTTATTTTTTTTAAGACCCCGTACTTGATCTTTCCCTCTGGAAAGCGGACGCAACCCGCGGGGAGGACCTTAATTGAAAAGAGGTTTGCGCGATGAATAGAAAAAGAGCGATACTACTCGGCATCGCCGCGCTGGCCGGCGCCGCGCTGCTCTATTCCTTCATGGGGAGGGAGGAGGACGGAGAAGACCGCTACATCATGGAGCGCGGCGAGGTGTCGCTTCGGGACATACGGGCCTCCATGAGGAAAATAGATTTCAACAACGGGGACCTCCGGGAATATTTCGGCGGAAGCGTCGTGAATCCCCACACGATCGATTTTTTCAATTCCCTTCAGCGGCGGTTCCCCGACTTCGCCAGCCTTGACGATCACTTCAACCAGGTCCGGGACTATCTTTATACCGTGATGTCGCGCCAGGAGGCGGACCGGCTCATGGAGCTGTACCGGTCCTACATAAGATACCAGAAAAACCTGGCCGAGGACATGCGCACCTGGGAAATGCCTTCCGGCCCAGACGGCGCGGTGGAGTTCCTGAGGAAAGTGCAGGAGTACAGGAGAAATTTTTTCGGTAAAAGCACGGCGGACACGCTTTTCGGCGCCACAGTGGCGGCCAAGGAGTACTCCATCCGGCGTTATTCCATAGTCAACGACGGAGACGAATACGGGAGCAAAAAAGAGGAGCGCATCAGAAAACTCAACAGCGGGATGTTCGGGAACGAGGGGGACGAAGTTGAGGCTTCAATGAGCCCCTTTTCCCGATACCAGGAGAAGCTCCAGCTGTACAAAAAAGATCTCGAGGAGCTCGGCGCCGGGGAAAAAGCGGCAAAGATCGCCGAATTCCGCGCCGGAATCTTCACGCCGGAAGTGGCGGAACGGTTCGAGAAGGTGGATGCGCAGCTTGAGGAGGAGAAGCGGCAGGAGGACGCATTCCGGTCAGGCGAGGAGAAAATCCTCGGCGACCCGAACCTCTCAGGCGGCGAAAAGGAGCGAAAAATCCAGGCACTGCAGGACGATATATTCGGGGGAGACGCGGAGTACTTCCGGAGGCGGGAACAGTTCAGGAAGACGGTGGTGCCGGAATAATCCGCCGCCGGGCGATGAATTCCTCCATGTCGGCAGGAAGCGGCGAACTGCAGATGACCCGCTCCCCCGTCAGGGGGTGGTCGAAGGCGATGCCAGCCGCGTGAAGGAGGTGCCGGCCGGTTTCGAGCCAGGCAAGCGGCGCCGGGTCCCTCTGCCGGGCCCGCTCCACGAACTCCAGGAACTCCCGGTCGCTCCTGCCGTATAATTTGTCCCCCGCCAGGGGGTGGCCCGCGTGCTCGAGATGGACCCTGATCTGGTTGGTGCGGCCTGTTTTCGGTACGCAGAGGAGGACCGTGGCGCCGTCGAGCCGCTCCATGACCCGGAAAACCGTGGTCGAAGCCCTGGCGCCGGGGTGGTCGTCTGGCACGACGGTTTTGCGAATGGAAACGGCGCTCTTTTCATCCCTCGCGATCGCGCCGGTAACGGTATATTCGTCCTTTTCGACCACGCCCCTGGCCACGGCGATATATTCCTTGTCCACCGTGCCCGCTTCAAACTGCCGCGTGAGCGCCCTGTGGGCCTCCCTGTTTTTTGAAACGACAATGAGGCCGCTGGTCTCGCGGTCAAGGCGGTTTACCGGATTTACCGGTACGGCGGACCCGATCGCCCCCAGCCTTTCCCTTAGTAGATATATGAAGGTGTGCGTGATGAAATTGCCGTCGCTGTGGGTCGGCAGGTTGCCCGGCTTGTGCGCGACGCAAAAGGTCTCCTCCTCCAGCACCATGACGATGTTGCCGTCCACCTCCGGCTCGTCCAGCGTCACCGTGTATTCAACGCTGTCCCCTTTGCGAAGAATCAACTCTGGCGCCGCGCCCCGGCCGTTCACCGTCACCGCCTTCTCCAGAACCAGCGATCTCCACGCGCCGGCATCGTGGTAACGGAACCGGCCGCTCAGGAATTCGAGAAGGCTTTTCCCTTCCTCGAAAGGGCGTATGAGCGACTTGAGCGTCGTTTCGTCTTTCATGGCGGCATTGTCGCACCGGGCGCCGATCCATCAAGACATTTATGCTCGGTACAGAAGCATTGAATAAATTGTATTTATCCTCCCTGATATGGATTGACAATAACCAGCCATGACGGTATTTTAGTGTTACACCGGCGGGATGCACTCCGTGTCCCCTGAAATACCGGCCTCTGTTTTCCGGTCCTGCCTTTTGAAAAAGGGACCATTCTGAAGCGCATGGCGGGCATCTATGAGCAACAATGTCCTGATTATTGAAAAGAACGCCGCACACGCCGAGAAAATCTCCGATCTTCTCGCAATGCAGGGTTACCGAACAAACATCATCATAGACGGGGGGCCGGACGAGGTGATGGAAGCGATATCGGCTGACATCGCCGACATGGTGCTTCTGGACCTCTGGTGGGGCGATGGGTTGTCCTGTGAAACTGCCCTGACCCTTGCCGAAAGGATCAGGAAGTTGTTCCCCATGCCCATCGTGTTCCTTACCCACTATATCACCCCGGAGATACGGGAGCTGGCCGACAGGGTGTGTCCGGAATGCTATATCTTCAAGCCCTTCACCGACAGCGAGTTGATTGAAATTTTAAAGAATCTGCGCGTCAAGAGGGCGGTGGCGGCGGCCGGCGGAGAGGGGCTGAAAAAGGACGTCCTGGCCATCGACAGCGTGGATATATTCCGCGCGGTGTTCAACAAGGCGGGCATCGGAATCGCCCTGGTGTCCCGCGACGGGAGGATAATCCACGCAAACAGGGCCTTTGAACTATTTCTCGGGTACGGCGCGGGTGAGTTGGCAGGCATGTCCTTCACCGATTTCACTCATCCGGGGGACGCGGAAAACGACCTGCTCCTGGCCGATGACCTGTGCCGGGGCGTCATGGACTGGTATCAGATCGAAAAAAGGTATATCAAAAAAGACGGTTCCCGGGTATGGGGGCTGATGACCGCCTCGCTGGTCCAGAACGAACTCAACGATCCGGAGTACTACATAAGGATGGTCGAGGACATCGATGAAAAAAAGAAGGCCCTCGAATATGTTACCAGTACGCTCCGTGAAAAGGAATCGCTTTTAAAGGAAGTGCATCACAGGGTCAAGAACAACCTTCAGATAATGTCGAGCCTTATCCATCTGCAGTCCAATGATACCGATGACGAAAGGATCAAGAGTCTTCTTCTTGAATTTCATGATAAAATTCTCGCCATGAAGCTGGTCCACGAACGGCTTTACCGGGAAGAAGACCTGGCCTTCATTCATCTAAAGGAATACATCGACACCCTGTCGATGGACCTGCTGGAGCGATACAAGCACCTGAACCGGGGTGTGCGCATCACGAGTATTATGGAGCAGGACATTCTTGTTGAGATGGAAACCGCGATACCTCTTGGTCTGGCTGTCAACGAGATACTGTCCAATGCGCTTATTCACGCCTTTCCGGGCCCCGCCGGCGGCAGAATCTCGATTCGCTGCCGTCTGAACAGATCGGACATGGTCCTCATCATACAGGACGACGGGATCGGAACAGACACCGGGAGCATTGACGGAAGAGGCGGGCTCGGACTCAAACTCGTGTCGGTACTCGCACAGCAGTTGAAGGGGTCGATGGACATGCGGCGCGACAGCGGCACCACGGTCGTCATAACCGTGCCTCTTGATAAGGGGATACGCCGCGCCGGTGGTACACTTTTGTAACTTCGGTGCGTGTGCCCGGACATTTTTGTCGCCCTGTCGTCATCTCCCGTTGACATATCGCTGATACACATCCCGTCACACTGCCGTGGTCCGGCTGCACCGGTGCTCCCGGCCCTGCTGTTTCGCTCATTCCGTTACGATCATGTTAATTATCGCTCTACTGACTTCCCGGCGCATTGCGGCGGCGATTTCGGCACGATACGTGCATTATAAATGGTCAGAGCGAAAAAAAAACGGCAGAATATTCAAAGGAGGATATGATGAGAAGAATCGCTTGGATCGTTTGCATGATGCTGGCGCTGGCCGGGACCGGTTTTGCGCAGGAATCCGCGGGGGGGTCAGAGCCTCTTGGCGTCACCGCGCGGTTGGATTACGCGAGCACCTACCTGTGGAGGGGAACCTATTTCTTCGGGGGCGACGGGGCGTTCCTCCCCACCGTTACCTATAACGTGCTGGGATCGGGAGTGGTGGTTTCCTTTATCGGTGAGTTCTCGGACGGGTATTTTTTTGAAGGAGAGGCGCGAAACAGGAACGCGGTCGGGTTCGCAAACCACGGACTCGATTTCGGCCTGGATTATTCCTATACCTTCAACGAGGCGTTTACCGTAGGCGCCGGTCTCTGGTACTACTGGTATTTCAACTCGTCCACGGCGGAGGGTACCGCCAGGACCAACCTGAGCTTTCTTTCAGGCAAGGCTTTCGCGAAATTCGACATGATTCCGCTCACGCCCACTCTGACGGTATACTACGATTACTATACCGCCATTCAGCGGGGCGGGGACGTGTATACCACCTTCGGGCTCGGTCATGAATTCGCGCTTACCGGGGAGGTGAGTCTCGCGGTATCGCTGAGCGCCGGTTACTACTACCAGAACAGCGCTGGGACCACCTCTTACGCGGGCACCGAAATCACCGACATCACCGTCACTCCGGTGAAGAAGGGAATCAGCGACATCACGACCCTCGTCACCCTCAATTACCGCAAAGGGATACTTGGCATCACCGGCGGAATGGGATACGTGATCGTTCCGTCGCTTACCTGGCACAACGGACAGGACATCCACCGGTTTTACGCCACATTCGGGGTCTCCTGCAGTCTTTGACATTAAGAGCCTCAGCGTATGAAAAAGGGGGAGCGTTTCGTAAGCTCCCCCTTTTTTTGCGGCATCTGATTTCGACGGACGCGGGATGACCTGTATCAGGGACGCAAGGCGCTTCCTGTTTTGATCTGTGTGAACCCGAGTGGAAGCCAGCGGACGAAAAGGCCCAGCAGTCTGGCGGACAGGGGCGCCCTCTCCGGGACCGGGCGGTCCAGCAGGCCCTGTTCATGAAACCAGGCGAATGTGTCCCGCACCGTCTCGATGATCGGCCGCGGCCTGAATCCCAGGTCCCTCACCGCTTTTTCGTTGGATATGAACCGGTGGCCCGTGAGCGCGGCGATCGCTTCCCTGGAATAAAGGGGCTCCTGCGAAAAAACCCTTCCGTAAAGCTCGACAAAGGGGGCGGTCGCCCGTGCGATCCAGAGGGGCGATATAAGCGTGGGGATGCATCCTCCGGCGAGCTCCCGTATCATCACCGCCAGCTCCACCGTGGAGGCCCACCGGTTCGACACGATATAGCTTTCGCCGCGTCTGCCAAGCTTCTCGGCCGCCAGGGCGGCGTCGGCCACGTCGCGGACGTCCACCCAGTCGAAACCGTTGTCGATTATTGACGGAAGCTCGTGGTAGTAGAGCCGCCTCATCGCGCTTCCCATCTGCGATGATCTGTAGTCATGGGGGCCTATGATGCCGGTGGGGTGCAGCATCACCGCGTCCAGGCCGCGTTCGACGCCCTTTCGTATTTCGATCACCCCCTCCGCCTTGGACCTGTTGTACGCGTATTCCTCCTTCCCCATGGACAGCGGCGACTCCTCGGTAATGATGCGGTACAGCGGCCGGCGCGAGTACGCGTAAATCGAGCTGAAGTGGACCAGGCGCTTCACGCCTGCGGCGATGCAGGCGTCAACCACGTTCCGCGTTCCGATGACGTTTATCCGGTGCACGGAGCCGTCCCTGTCCCCGGAAAGCGAGATTTTTCCGGCGCAGTGAAACACGGTTCCGCACCCTTTTACCGCCTTTGCAAGCGATTCCGGGTCCAGGATGTCGCCCCGGACTATTTCGACGTCCAGGCCTCGTATCGCGGAGTCGTCGCGATGGATCAGGACCCGCACCTTCCGCTTTCGTTTCAGAAGGGCCCGCACGAGATTGGCCCCCACGTGGCCGGATACTCCCGTTATCAGCGATTTCATTTATCATCCTCCACACGGCCGGATCGTCCGGCATTTCGCCGCCGGGGCGGCTGGAGAATCAGCGCCCGGAACGGGTACGAAGTAAAGTGTTTTTTTTATTTGCGCCGCGGCTGTCCCGGCTTGAAGGCCCGTTTCTGCCTGAGTTTTTTCCCCATGTCCCTTTCCACGAATACCGGCTCGCCGGTCATCGGGTCGGCGCCGGTATGGTACATCAGGGTTGACCATGTGGAGGGGGTGGGGGTGAATATCTGCACCTGGCCGGGGACGCCGGCGACGGCGCCGCCGAGGTCGCGGGAAAGGCGTTTCATGTCGCTCTCCGCGCATCCCGGATGGGCCGCCATGCAGTATACGGTGAGGCGAAGGCGTTTC
Organism: Spirochaetota bacterium; assembly: GCA_041737965.1. Classification (GTDB taxonomy): domain Bacteria; phylum Spirochaetota; class UBA4802; order UBA4802; family UBA5550; genus JAFGJK01. The sequence goes on from JBGSQT010000014.1 coordinate 25,235, forward strand.
CGGTGTTTTTCGTTCAGTGATTTGAAGAGGCTGATGAATCCGGCGAGCTCCCCTCCGTTGGGCTTGCCCATCAGCTCCAGCACGCGCTCAGCGGTGTGTTCCGGCGCGATCCTGAGCTGTCCCGAAATGTGGTGCAGGACCATCTCCTCCAGAAACTCGCGGCCGTTCCTGGCGTCCCGCATCACCAGGTCGTACCGGATGCCGGAGGTGACGAAAACCCTGCGGACGCCCTCGATGCCGCGCAATTTTCTCAGCAGACGGATGTACCTTCCGTGGTCCGTCGAAAGCGTCCCGCACGGGTCCGGCGCGAGACAGTGGCGCCTTCCGCCGCATCCGGAACCGGCGCGGCACTCCATGCCGTACATGTTCGCCGTGGCCCCGCCGACGTCGGCGATAACGCCGCGGAATTTCGGGTGCACGGTCATGCGCCGCGCCTCCTCTAAAATCGAATCCTCGCTTCTGGAAACCACCGCGTTCCCCTGGTGCGCCGCGATCGAGCAGAAGTTGCAGCCCCCGAAGCACCCGCGGTGCGTCGTAAGCGAAAACCTGATTGTGTCCAGGGCCGTCACTTTCCCCTCTTCACTGTGCCGTGGGTGCGCCTCCAGCTCGTAGGGGAGAAGCTGGAACCTGTCGAGCTCCTCCGGGGAGAGATCGGGCTGGGGCGGGTTCTGGACCAGAAAACGGTCCCCGTGTCGCTGCGCGATGCCCTTCCGGCCCGGCATGCCGTTTTTTCCGCAGAAGGCGAGGAACATCGCGGTGAACACCTCCCTGTCCGCCGCCGCCTCCTCAAAGGAGGGTATCTCCAGGAAATGGTCCGGCCTGTTCCGTGAGATGTAGCAGAGGCCGGGTATTTCCTTCGGGTCCCCGTTCCGCGACAGCACGCCGGCAAGCGCCAGCACCGCCAGCTCGCCCATGCCGTAGACAAGGTAATCGGCCTTGGCGTCGAAAAGTATGGACCGCCTGACGCGGTCATCCCAGTAGTCGTAGTGGGCGACGCGGCGCAGGCTCGCCTCGATTCCACCGAGCACCACCGGCACGGTGTTCTTGAAACGCCGGCGTATCATGTTGGTGTAGGCGATGCAGGCGCGGTCGGGCCTTCTGCCGGGTTCGCCGCCGGGGGTGAAATCGTCGTGCCGCCGCCGGCTCCTGTCGGCGTTGTAATTGGACACCATGGAGTCAACCGATCCGGCCGTGACTCCCCAGAACAGGCGGGGCTCCCCCAGGCGGCCGATATCGGCGCCGTCGTCTCCCTGCGGCTGGGGAATGACGCCCACCCGGTATCCGGCGTCGAGCAGCACCCTGCCGATCACCGCGGTTCCTGCCAGCGGGCTGTCTATATAGGCGTCACCGGTGACCAGGACCACGTCCAGGGAGTCCCAGCCGATGGCGGCGGCTTCTTCCAATGTTGTCGGCAGGAACATGACGGGCCGCCTCAACCGGTGAATGATTTCGCAGGATTGGTTTGCCAGGCGTGCAACGGATCAGCCTCCCAGCGCGAAGTCGTCCGCCCGCACGGTGACCTGGTCCCCGGGGCGGACTTCCCGGAGCACCCGGTGGTCTCCGGTGATCCGGCCGATGACGTTCACCGGTCCGTAGGCCCTGGGCCTGTCGTCGGTGCTGAGGGGTGTCCTGCCGAAAAAGGCGCAGAAGGCGCGTCCCGTCGGCCAGAATGCGAGGTCTCCCGGCTCCAACAACTCAACGGCGTCCTGTTCGAGGCCGCATTCGCAGGGGACCTGGAAATATATTTCATCGCCCCAGAGGTTCGCGCTCCCCAGGAGGGGGAGGCATTCATAAATACTCCCCGCGCAGGGAGTGTCCCGAAGCGAGGCTTCCAGGAGCAGTTTCCCGCTCTGTATCACGATTCTTTTCATAATTAATACGTCCCATCACCTCATGCTCTTCACAGAGACCGGCCCGTACCGGTCCCTGTCAACAGCTATTCTCTCCGATTATTCATTTCGGCACCAGGCCGGCAACGGTGTCCGGATCACCGGCTGCTGAAAAAGCTGTGCACTATCCTCTCAGCCGGGAGCTTTGTCAGGTCAAGAAGAATGTTCTTTTTCAGCCTGCCCATCAGCTCCGGCCTGATGCCGCCCAGGATTTCGCCGTTCAGCTTCTTGGGCGCGGCGAAATACCATTCTCCGGCGTTGCGTTTCAAAAGGAGACTATTGACCTGATCCGCGATGTTTCGCGCGGTCCGTTTTTTCGTCTCCTCTATGATGTTGTTGGGATCGCCGGAATTGTAGGCGGCCGTCCCGTTTCCTCCGAGGCCCCTGAACCTTCCCGACCTGTCGCTCACGGTATCGCTCAGTTTTTTGTGGGGGGCGATATTGTCGAAGCTGGTGAGCGCGACAAGATCGATCCTGCCGGAGCGTTTTCGCTCTTGTACGTTGAAGGCCTTGAAATGCTCTAAATCGGTGACGATTAACAGCGTTTCGTTCATACGCATCTCCCTGAATGGTATAAGTATCCCGCCGGACTCCCGCGTGCGTTCCGGCGTTATGCATACAATGTACCCTGTTTTCGGGCATTTTCCAAGGGGGGCATCAATTTCTTTGTACACGAGCCGCGCAGGGGTGCCGGCGGCTCACCTGGTAAATTATCGCGCGGTCACGCGCCCAGCTCGCGCCTGAGGGAGGCGCGCGTCCACAGGAATTTCACGGTCCGCAGTACCGCGAAGACCAGCACGGACGTGAATATGATGGCTGCGCCCGAGGGGACGTCAAGGATTGCCGAAATCAGCAGGCCGGACACCGAGGAGAACAGGCCGATGATCACCGAAAGGGCGATTATTTTTCTGAATTCCCCGGTGAAGATCGAGGCCGCGGCCTGGGGGATGGTGAGGAGCGATATCACCAGTATGATTCCCGCAACGCGGATGCACAGGACGATGACAAGCGCAGTGAGGCCGAGGACCAGGTAGTTTATCGCCCGCACCGGGAGCCTTCTGGTGAGTGAAAATTCCTCGTCAAAGGCGATGAAGAGGATCTCCCGGAAAAAAAGCGAAAAGATTATGACCACAGCCAGGGAAACGGCGACCATGAGGAGAAGATGGAGGTCCGTGACGGTGAGTATGCTCCCGAAAAGATAGCTCATAAGGTCTGGGGCGTATCCGGGGGTGATGTACACGAAAATGATCCCCACGGCCATGCCGAATGACCAGATAACCCCGATCAGGGAATCGACCCTCATGGAGGCCCTGCGCGATACAAGGTCGATCCCCGCCGAACAGGCCACGGCGAAGGCGGCTGCGCCGATTATGGGGTCGAAGCCGAAATAATACGCCATGCCGATCCCGCCAAATGAGGCGTGGGAGATGCCGCCGCTCATAAACACCATGCGGCGCGACACGATGTAGGTCCCGATGATCCCGCAGCTTATGCTCGCCAGCGCCGCCGCGGCCAGTGCCCGGTAAAAAAACTGGTAGCTGAAAAGCTCGGCCGCGGTCATTTCCCGTGCCTCTTCAATACCGTATGGGGGAAGTCCCCGTGTCCCACCAGGCGCACCGGGCAGCCCACTGAATCGAAGAGTTCCCGGGAAAACTCCTCCGCTTCGTGGTAGTGCAGGGATTCGTTCACGCAGGCGATGTTCTTCACCGCGGGGAGGACCGCGCCGATGTCGTGGGACACTATGACGATCCCGATCTCCCGGTTGATCTCCCGAAGGATGTCGTTCAGGTTTCCGGAGAATCCTCCGTCAACGTAGGCGTCCGGCTCGTCCAGCACCAGAAGGCGCGGCGACGAGGCCAGGGCCCTGCAGAGAAAGGCCCTCTGGGTCTGGCCGCCCGAGAGTTCCGCCAGGGGCCTCTTCCGCAGGTGCGTCAGCCCGAAGCGCTCCAGAAGCCGGTCGACCCTTTCCCTGTCGCCGGCGCCGATTCTTCTCATTAATTTCGACCCCTCGTAGAGGCCGGACATCGCGATCTCCTCCACCGTGATGGGGAAGTCCCGGTCCACTGATTTGTGCTGGGGCAGATAACCGAAATCTTTTCCGCTCCAGGAGGGGTCGTGTCTGATCACCTCGCCTGAAAAGGGGCGTATCAGCCCGAGGATGACCCTGAGAAGGGTCGTCTTGCCGCCGCCGTTTGGGCCGATGATGCCGAGGAAGTCACGTTCATACACCGACAGGGAGACGTCCCTGAGGACCACCCTGTCGCGGTATCCGGCGGACACGGACGCGAGTTCAATCAGTTTTTTCATGCCCCTCTCCGAGCGATTTCGCGATGGCCGCGGCGGTCCTTTCCATTCCTCCGAGATAGTCCGGGTCCAGCGGGTCCAGCGGGACCACGTCGCCGCCGATTTCCCTGGCGACTGAGCGCGCGGTGTCCGAAGGGAACTGGCTCTGTATGAAAACGGCGCGGGCCCCCTCCCTTTTGGCGAGCTGGATGATGCCGGCGATGCCGGCCGGGCCGGGCGTTTTTCCGTCGCGCTCCACGGCCGCCTGGACCAGTCCGTAGTCCCTGGCGAAATACGACCAGGCGGGATGGTACACGATGAATGTCCGGCCCCTGTAAGGGGAGAGAAGGCGGGCGATTACCTCGTCGGTCCTGTCTATGTCGGCGATGAGGCCGCGGTAGTTTGCCCGGAAGTAGTCGGCGGATCCGGGGTCCGCGGCGGCCAGAGTCTCCATCATGTGTTTCGCCATTATACGGGCCGATTTAAGGGAAACCCAGAGGTGCGGGTCCGGTCCGTCGCCGTGCCCGCCGTGCCCCGTTATCGGCTCTATGCCGGCCGACGTGTCCGCCACCGTCATGTCCGGGTTCGCCTGGACAAGCGACGCCATGTTGGCCCTTTCGAAAGGTATCGGGCCCACGCGGAAGTAAATGGCCGCGCCCGATGCGGCTCTCATCCTGCCCGGGGTCAGTTCCCTGGACTCGGGGCTGTATCCCGGGGGGAGCAGAACCGCCACCCTGTATCTGTTGCCGGCGATCCGTTCCGCAAGGTACTTCTGCGGCAGTATCGACACCGCCACGGTCCGGTGCCCTTCCGGTGAAGAGCAGTTCATCGCAGCCGTGACGGCAAGGGCCGCCAAGGCGATTTTCGGGGCCCACGGCATGACGTGGCGGTGAGGCGAGAATCGCACACGCGTGGGGATGATACGTATCGTGTTCACAGCGGGTTCCCCCTGGAAATCCTCATGAATTTCACGCACTATGTCGCCGGACCCGGACACTGTCAAATGAATTTTTCGCCGCTATTTTATCGCATTCGTGAAGGTTTTTTGCTTGCCAACGGCTATAATGTGATACCATACGCTAACGGCGTGTGTCCGTCCGGTAAAAGCCGCATGGGAAAAGCGCCTGATGCGGTCCGGTGCCCGTATCCGTACATCGGATCCGGGCCGGTCCCGCGGAAGGAAACAGCGGCGGTGTCTTTTAATTTTTTTTTTGAAATAAGAGGTGTATAAATGAAAAAAGTGGCTCTGTGGGTGGTGATTTTCCTTTGTCTTCCGGCGCTCGTTTTCGTGAGAACCGCAAGGGCAGCAGGAATTGCCGCGCTCTCCGGGGATCACTCCGGGATGATATGCCAGGCTTCCGACGATGGAACGGATGACGGAGGCGATCAATACGAAGACCCTGATGAAGGGGACGGTTCCGATGACGGTACGTACGATTCGGGCGATGATGACGGATCGGACCTCGATATGGACGACGATTACGGCGATGATGCCGAGGAATAACCGCTGATCCGGACATTTCAGGCGGTTACCTCCGCGATACACGGGAGTAACCGCCTTTATTCCGCGTATACGTGCGGTCATATCCAAAAGGTGAATTTCATCAATCAATAGATAGACTGCTGTTTCTTTTCTCTTCTGTAGTTCCGGGACGGCATTCAGAAATACGGCGTACAAATATCCGCACCCTTCCAACCCGGTGTCCTCACGCCGGTCCAGCCTCAAGAAAATCGAAAAAATATCGGTTCAGTTAAAAAAATGTTTGTGTAATTCAGCCGTTTTTTTTAAGTGAATTCTCGAATAGTGCGGGTTGCGTAAAGGCTCGGGCAATCCCCTGTGGGACGAAAGGGCCAAATCAAAGAAAAAAGGAGGGCTCCCGCGACAAAAAGCCGGACCGTTCCGACGTGCTACACGCGGTACCGGTGATTTTTACAACACAGCATAGAGAAGCATCACCCGGTGGTGCCGCTGCTGATATCGTGAAACTATCTTTCGTAGGAGGGGTTATGAACAGCAACACACTGCTGGAAGAGGCTGTTATACCCGGCAGGGTATACGCCGGAAGCATCGCCATAGGGAACAGGATTCCCAAAGACTACTTCATCACACGCGGGAAAGGCCAGAGCGACATAACCGTTCACGCCGGATCCTACCACCTCGCCCTCCTCGAAGCGGGCATTGAGATGTGCAACATCATGACCTACTCGTCAATACTCCCCTCCATAGCAAGAAAGGTCGAAAAAACCGGAAAGCTGGTGCACGGATCGGTCATGGAGACGATCATGGCCGTGGCCAATTCAGAAAACGGTGTGCGGGCGACCGCGGGCATAATATACGGATGGCTTTACGACAGGATCACCGGCGAGCGGTACGGCGGGCTGGTGTGCGAATACAACGGCGATAAAGAGGAGGCGGACGCGGAGTCCCAGCTCAGGGCAAGCCTGCGCGAGCTGTACGAAAACGGCTATTCCGAGAGGTTCGATATGGACGATATCACCCTGATCTCGGAAAGCTTCATACCGGAAAAAAAATACGGCACCGCGGTCGTGGCGCTCTGTTTTCTCAATTATCTGATCCCGCTTGCCGGAGGCGCATAGTATGGCGGAAACCGGATTTGGGGACCTTCCCGGAGAGTACGGCTCCCAGGACGGCGCCGCGGTGGCGATCGTGCCCGTCCCCTATGACGGCACCAGCACCTGGATGAAGGGGGCTGACCTGGGGCCTGAACGCATAATCGAGGCCTCGGCCCAGGTGGAGCTGTACGACATCGAGACCGACAGCGAGCCCTACAGGTCCGGCATCTATACCGACGCGCCGGTGAAGGAATCCGCGTCTCCGGAATCGATGACCGCCGCGGTGGAGGAGCGGGTGGGGGCCCACCTCGACGCCGGCAGATTCACGGTGGTTCTGGGGGGGGAGCATTCGGTTTCCATCGGCGCGATCAGGGCGCACGCGAGCCGGTACCGCGGCCTGACCGTGCTCCAGCTTGACGCGCACGCCGATCTGCGGGACGAATACCACGGCTCCCGGCACAATCACGCCTGCGTCATGGCCAGGGCCAGGGAGCTCTGCAGTGTCGTGCAGGTGGGGATTCGGAGCATGGACGTCTCGGAGAAGGGGGCGGCGGCGGAGGGGCGCGTGTTCTACGCCCACGAGATCGCCGGGGAGCGGGACTGGATCGGCGACTCGGTCGCCGCGATGTCGGAACAGGTGTATGTCACCATCGATCTCGACGTATTCGACCCCTCGGTGATGCCCAGCACTGGCACGCCGGAACCGGGGGGCCTTTTCTGGTACGACGTGACGGCGCTCCTGGCCAGGGTGGCGCGGGAGCGGAGGATCGTCGGGTTTGACGTGGTGGAGCTCTGCCCGTCCGACGCCGGCAGGCACGCGGATTTTCTCGCCGCCAAGCTGGTGTACAAACTGCTGGCATACATATTTAAAGGGGGAAAAAGATGAAAACTCCGGACAAAAAAGGCCTCTTGAAAGAGAGCGTCACGCATATAGACATTGCCGCCTTCGACGCCACGCCCATCATCAGCTCGATGAGGGGGATGTCCTTTTCGTCGCGCGATACGGCCCAGGCGGCGGACATTCTCCAGATGATGATGACCGACAAGGACTGCACCGTCGCGCTCACCCTGGCCGGGAGCACCAGCGCAGGGGGGTGCATGAAGCTGTACGCGGACATGATCAAGTACAATATGGTCGATGTCGTGGTGGCCACCGGCGCGTCCATCGTGGATATGGATTTTTTCGAGGCCCTCGGATACAAGCATTACAAGGGGAGCCCCTGGGTTGACGACAGGATGCTCCGGGGGCTCTACATCGACCGGATCTACGACACCTACATCGACGAGGAGGACCTCCAGGCCTGCGACAACACCGTAAAGATCATCGCCGACCGGCTCGCCCCGGGCCCTTATTCATCACGCGAGTTTATCCGTGAAATGGGGAAGTTCCTTAAAGAAGGCGGCGCAAAAAAGGATGAGTCCCTGGTCCAGCTGGCATACGAGCACGACGTGCCGGTGTTCTGCCCGGCCTTTTCGGATTCGAGCGCCGGTTTCGGCCTGGTGAAGCACCAGTGGGAACGGCCCGGCGCCCATGTGTCCATAGACTCGGTGAAGGATTTCCGCGAGCTGACGATGATCAAAATGAAGGCGGGCACCACCGGCCTTTTCATGGTGGGAGGCGGTGTGCCAAAGAACTTCATCCAGGACACGGTCGTGTGCGCCGAGGTGCTGGGGAAGGAGGTTCCCATGCATGCTTACGCGGTGCAGATCACCGTGGCCGACGTGCGGGACGGCGCCTGTTCAAGCTCCACGCTCAAGGAGGCCACCTCCTGGGGGAAAGTCGACACCGTTCACGAGCAGATGGTCTTCGCCGAGGCCACCACGGTGATGCCGCTCATCGCCAGCTACGTGTACCACCGGGGCGACTGCCTTAAGCGGCCCAGAAGGGAGTGGGCGAAGATTTTCGGCGGAACTTCAGGGAAGTAGCGGGATTTCAGGGCGGGGCCCCGGGATCGCCCCCGCTGTTCCGATAAAAACACCAGGGGTCCCGGTCCTTCAGCGGATCGAGGCCCAGGCCCTGGACCACCGCCATGCATCCCCGGCACACCGGGTTGAGTTTGCAGCCGGGCCGCACCCGTACCCGGCACCACCTTTCTGACCGCTTCACCAGGATTCCCCACGGTCCTTGCAGGCCGTAAGCGAAAGGCCGCCGGCGATCAGCGCCGCGACGCTGAACCCGGCCAGTACTTTTTTGAGATCGCTCAAATCCATATACCGCCTCCGTTGTGGTTTTTTGCATAGGGAAGAATGGTGTTAAAGTATAGACAAACAGGGAACATGTCAAGCCCCCGAAGTGACATTCAGCCGCGGACTCAATCCGGTTGAGCCTGTGCGGGGAGCTTGCGGAAATTCAGCCGAAATGCCACTGTATTACAAAAATAGAGTAAGGCATTTAATGCATTGACAGACACGGCAACGCATGGTATGAACACGCACTCGCACAATTCCAATCCAAGAGGGTTTCCATGAATAATAAAAACGGTATTTCTGTTTCCCCATACCGCTGGGTGATTCTCGTCCTGTTCATGCTCCCGGCGGTCGCGACGCAGATCCAGTGGATCACCTTCGCTCCCATCGCGCGCGACACGGCGGCGCTCTTTACTGGGGGCGATACGGATGCGGTGGACCTTTTCGCGATTGTGTTCATGCTGGTGTACATCCCGGTGTCCTTTCCCGCCTCCTGGTGCATCGACCGGTTCGGGCTGAAGTGGGGCACCGGCATCGGCGTCATCATTCTGGGGTTGTCCGGATTTTTGCGGATATTCGCACCTGATTATACATGGCTCATGGTGTTCCAGATAGGATGCGCCGTCGGACAGCCTTTTGTCCTCAATTCCTTCACCAAAGTGGCTGCCAACTGGTTTCCGGAGAAAGAGGAGGCGCTCGCCTCGGGCCTTGCCACGATGTCGCTTTTCCTGGGGCTCACCTTCGCCATGTTTGCCGGCGATTTTATAATGGCCCATTTCAAGCAGGCCGGGAACGAGGCCGGCGGCGTTTCAATGATACTGAACATTTACGGGATTTTTTCCCTTGCCGGCATGGTTCTCTACATTCTGTTCGTAAAGGACAAGCCTGCGTCGCCGCCGAACCCTCTCGCCGCGGAGCGGAAGGTGTCGATGCTTATCGGGATACGGTCGCTTTTCAGGAACAGGGACTTTCTCTATCTCGCGGGGGCCTTTTTCATAGGTCTGGGGGCGTTTAACGCGATCTCTTCCAAAATCGACGCGATATTCAACAGGCCCCTGGACATCGATCCCACGGTCGCGCCGGGCATAATCGGCGGTCTCATAATCGTGGGCGGGCTTTTCGGCGCGGTCGTTCTTTCGGCGCTGTCTGATAAATTCCGCAAAAGAAGGCTTTTTCTTGTGATCACCATGGCCGTGGCCATACCGCTGAGCCTGATGCTGCAGTACCTGTCGTCAATCGCCATGCTCGGCGCTGCGGGTTTCGCCTTCGGCTTCTTTCTTGTGTCGGCGCTCCCGATCGGCCTCACCTACGCGGTGGAAAAGACGCACCCGGTGCCGGAAGCCACCTCAAACGGCATACTCATGCTGAGCGGGCAGGTGAGCGGCATTCTGATGGCACTTTTTTTCAACATGACGGTAATCACGGTGCTTTTCGGCGCTGGTCTTGTGTTCACGCTGCTCATGACCGAGATCAACGGGAGGAAGGGGGATTCTTGAGGTGTTCCGGGCATGAAAAAAGAGGCCGTTCTTTCGGAACGGCCTCTCCATCGCGTGCGGGATTCCGTGAATATGTTTAGAACCTGTACGCCAGGCCGAGGTCTATTGAATACTGCGACATGGACGTGCGATATGACCCGACCCCCTGGCCCATCGGTGGCGGCAGAAAGTTGGAACCGGTAATGCTCGCCTTGGGCGAGTACATGGTGCCGACATTCAGCGTGAATTTCTCGTTGAAATGGATGCCGAACCCGAGGGTTATGTGGTGTTCCGACACCGCGGGAAACGCGATGTTCTCGAAGGCCCTGTTCTCGTCCAGGGGCATCTTGCCGTAATTGTAGCCGGCCCTCACATCGACCGGGCCGAGCGCGTACTGGACGCCGAACTTGTACACGAACTGGTCTGTCCAGTTCAGGTTCCAGGGGAGCGCGAAACTGCGGTTCTGAACATACGAAGGCTTGTTCTTTCCGTTTGTCTCAGCCCAGTGTATCCACTGCACGTCGAAACCGAGCACCAGGCCCTCGAGCGGGGTGAAGCCGAAGCCGATGGTCGCCGACTGGGGCTGGTCGAAATCGATCCTGTCGGTGCCGACCCTGGTATTGAACACGAAATCCTGGAACCAGCTTCTGGTCTCATACGAGAGCCCCACGCTCATCCAGGTCACCGGTTTTATCATGACGCCGAGCGTGGCGCCGACGCCCATGGCCGCCGCGCCGAGATGCGCCTGCTGGGGGAAGTTTGCGGCCGGTACTATCGCCGGCGGCCCCGCGTTGAATTCCATCGTTGCGTACATGACGTTCAGCGTGACGCCGATGGATATCATTTCGTTAATTTTATAGGACACGCCGGGCGCAAACCTCATCTGGGAATACGCCGAGGAGACCTGGTTTCCGTACAGGTTGACCTTGTAATCGACGCCCATACCCGCGATCCCGTACGCGCCGATGCCGAAATGCAGGTCATCACTGATAGGAATTATCACTCCCAGGGCCGGTATCGGAGAGGCGCCGCGGTCGGAGTGATACACCGAGCTGTTGGGAACGATCATTCCGCCGAATCCGGGGGTCTCCACCGCCCTGTATTCGACAGCGGGTGAAAAGTACGATGCGCCGAAGTCCACCCTTCCATTCAGTCCGCTCATCCCGGCGGGGTTTGTGAGCATTGAGGCCGCGTCCAGCGCGACTCCGACGCTCGCTCCTCCCATGGAGCGCTGTACCGGACCGAAACCGATCATCCTCATTCCGTTCGTCGCGAATAACGGTGCCGATAACATCGTACCCGCGACCAGAGCAATTGCATAACGAGCCATTCGTTTCATGAGTCCTCCTTGAAAGTCAGTTTCTGTATTGTATCGCCCGCCGGTGTTTATTACGGCCGGTATGGCGACTTAATCCAATTATAAGTATAAAATTGTGAGAGGGCAAAAATAAGGCATTCCCTTCATTGGTCCTGTTATTTAATTATGGTATTCATTGGGGCAATTAGAATAAAAGAATATTAAAATTGTAAATAATAATATAATTATAAAATAAATAAAAACTAATAATATAAAATACCAAAATACTTAAATTGCTGTCAACATTTTTTTTCACTATTTTGATATTTCAGAACGGAATTCGGGCAGTCAAAGGATCAGCGTTTTTTGACCATGGTGTACCAGTGGGGGGTATGGAGGCTTCTCCGGCTGATATAGCCGGCCCGCATGGGCCGCACGTCCTCGACCGTGACGAAGGCCATCGGCTCCAGGATGTTTACAATCTCGAGCACCGTCGGGATGTCGCCTTTGGGAACTATCGTGTGTATGATAAAGACGTCCCCTTTCATACCCTTGCCGTCGACGGTGGTGACGCCGAATCCGTGCTCGCGGAGCTGCAGGGGGAGGGCGGTGACCATTTTGCTGGTGATGATTTGCACGTATTTGTAGCCAAGGGGGATCTTGGCCTCGAGCAGCATGCCAACAAAATTCCCGGTGGCGAAACCGGCGGCGTAAATCAGGTAGCTGTACACGCTGTCAAGGTGCTGCAGCGCCTTGGTGATCGCGGTGAGCCAGATCAGCACCTCGACGAAGCCGAAGAGGGGCGCGATGTACCGGTATCCTTTTGATATGAGGATGATCCGTATGGTTCCGATTGATACGTCGAAAATTCTCGCGAAAAAGATGTAAAGCATTGTGACGATTTCAGGTGTCATTACGGTCCGCCGTCGGTTCGTTGCCCTTTTTCCGGGGACAGTAGCACCGGGTGCCCGGATAAATCAATTATTTTTTCCACCATGGGGCAGGCCGCAATCCAGGTTCAGCGAGCGGGCTGACCGTCTCCGGCCCTGGCGGCGATCATCGCCGCGATCTTCGATGGGGCAAGCCTGAGTGCGAGCCTTTTAAAGCCGCCGGCCGGTTTCCGGTATCTCCCGTTTTCGGCCATGCTCACCGCACCCGCGGGGCACGCGGTAACGCAATGGCCGCAGCCGACACAGCGTGCCGGATCGTAACTGTGCCGGCCGCCCTCCATCCGGTGCGCCCTCAGGTTGCACGCCGGCACGCACCTGCCGCATCCGGTGCAGCGGTCCTCGTCCGTCCCGGCGAGATATTTCGGCTGGGTGACGATAAGCCCCGGATCGAAATGGATGATCTGCCCCAGCATGTGGCAGCAGCAGTCGCAGCAGGTGCATATCTGGTTTGTGCTTTCCGCCGCCACATTGCCGGCGAAAAAGACAAGCTTGCGGTCGATGCGGTCCCGGACGATGGACCTCATGGAATCCCTGTCAACCTGCCTGGCCCCGCCGCGCTCGATGTAGAGCCGCGCGAAACCGCCGAAGGCGATACAGCCGTCGGCGCGGTCGGCTCGTTTGCACGACTGTCCCTCCAGATGGCGGGCCTGGCGGCACTGGCAGTTGTGAAGCACCGCGATGGTATCGTGCGCCCGGATCATCCTTTCGACGCGGTCCGGATCGACTGGCCCGCTCCCCGGTCCGAGCTCCCTGTCCAGCGGAATGCTGCGGACGACCCTGGTGGGCCGCGCCAGAAAACGGCGCACGTACCCCGTCTCGTACAGGCGGTTGGCGATACGGGCGAACTCCCGGTGCCAGGGAGTTTCGTGCCCGTCCATGAGGACATTTTCGAACATTCCCGGAAGTATCGGCAGCAGCGCGTACCCCCTGCCCCGACCGCGGATTACGCCCCTCCCGGTCATCGCCTCTAAAAGCGGTCTGATCTCATCGGGCCGTTTCCCGGCGGCGCGGGCTATCTTCTCTATGCCGTGGACCTTGTAGAAAAAGGGGAGATGCATCGCAAGCGCCGCCTCTTCAGGCGAGAAGCAGTGTATGAGCAGTTCCCTCAGGAGCGGCTCCCCGCTTTCGGGCCCGATCATCGCCTCGGCGGAAAAATGCGCGGCCAGGTGATCGTAGATGCGGTCGTCGGTATTCATGGTCAAACCTCGGAATGCCTGGAATTCGCGATGCGGGGCATCAGAAGACTGGAAAAAAATCTTGCAAAACGCTGATCTTCGGGAAGGATGAGCACGGAATCGGTAAAAGTCAACGAAAATAAGGTTATCATGAAAATTGTCCTCATGACCACGCTTATGTTCACGGCAGTGGCGTCAGCCGCCCTCTCGCAGACGCGGGATACGCCGGTGACCGGAATTTCCGCCTTCCATGTCCCCGCGGGAGATGAAACCGTGTCCGGGACGGTCGCCGTGGACCTGTATGAGCCGCCGAAGGGCACGAAAATATCGGGCGATATGCTGGTGCTGCCGGGATGGAAATTTTCACGGACCAGGTGGTACAGGGAGACCGACCTGCTGGACTGGTGCGGGAAAATGGGGATACGCGCCGCGTTTCCCGAGATGACCGTGACCTGTTACGAATCACGGTACTTCCCCGAGACCCGGATGAAGTGGGCAGGGACTCCCGGCGGGGAATGGATCCGCTCCATCCTTATCCCCTACATGAACCGAAAGTACGGAATGTTCGAGAAAGGGGCGCGTAATTATCTCCTGGGGCTTTCCACAGGAGGCAGGGGCGTGCTTCTGGTGGCGCTGCGGAATCCGGGGATTTTTTCCGCCTGCGCGACCCTTTCCGGAGACTGTGATCAGTCGCGTATGCCCGGGGACAGGCTCATGACGGCGATTTACGGGCCCTATGAACAGCACCGGCTCCGGTGGAAGAATGTCGATAATCCCATTGCGTCGATACTGAAGGGCGAATGGGTCGCGCCGATCTATATAGGACACGGCAAAAGCGACGGGGTATCGCCCTATTCACAGAGCCGGCTTCTTTATGAGACGATTTCAAACCGGCCGGAAAAAATCAAGGCGGTGTTCAGCGATCCTGCGGGGGGAGGGCACGATTTCAACTACTGGCGGAGCGAAGTCCCGGCGATAATGAAATTTTTCGACCGGTTCGGCGCGGCGGAATGAAAACAGGAACGAGCGGCAGTGTCTGCCGCCGGAAATGTTCTCTCAAGGCCGCTCAGGACACCTTGTTTCCCGGCACCGCGCCGCTGTCCGGCCCCAGGAGGAATACGCCGCCTTCGCCGTCTGTGGCCGCCAGGAGCATCCCTTCGGACAGGCCGAATTTCATCTTGCGGGGCTTTAGATTGGCCACCACCACGATGAGCCGGCCGGAAAGATCTTCCGGTTTGTACTGTTTTTTTATGCCGGCGAAAATCGTCCGCTCTTCCTCGCCAAGGCTTATCCTGAGTTTGAGGAGCTTGTCCGCCCCCTCGATCTCCTCGGCAGAGATGATTTTCGCCACTCTGAGGTCCACTTTCGCGAAGTCGTCGTATTCAATGGTCTGTGTTTCCTGTTCCGTCATCTCCTTCTCCTTTGCCGCAGGGGTGTCCGTTTCCAAACTCCCCTGAATGATTGCGTCCACCGCCTCCTTCGGTATCCTCTGCGCCAGGTGCTCGTAGGGGCGGACTTCGGTTTCCTCAAGGGATCGTCCCGCCGATTCCCAGGTGTAGGGGGCTTCGTTGAAGAGCTCCTCGACCCTGGCCGCGTACACCGGCAGTACCGGCTTCAGAAAAATCGCGAGCAGCCTGAACGAGTTGATCACCGCGGTGATGATCCCCCTCGCCTTTTCCGGGTCCGCGGCAATGACCTTCCACGGCTCGTTCTCGTCCACGTATTTGTTCGCGTCCTCGGCGAGGGACCTGATTTCCATCATGGCCCTGTTGAAATTCCTGTTCTCATAATGCGTGGCGATGGTTTCCGCGCTCCCGCGGATTTTCTCCACCAGGGCAAGGCCGTCGCCGGAGAGGGTTCCGGTTTTCAGGCCGATTTTCGCGAGCATCTGGACGCTTCTGGATGCAAGGTTGGTGATCTTGCCGATGAGCTCGGAATTTACGCGATTGACGAAATCCTCCATGGAGAGGTCCACGTCCTCAACAGTGGCGCCGAGCTTGCAGGCGTAATAGTACCGCAGGTACATAGGGTCAAGGTGGTCGAGATAGGTGCGCGCCTTGATAAAGGTCCCCTTGGATTTGCTCATCTTTTCGCCGTTTACGGTCAGAAACCCGTGCACGAAAACCTGGTCAGGGGTTTTGAACCCGGAAAGAGAGAGCATCGCCGGCCAGAAGAGGGTGTGGAAGTAGACTATGTCCTTGCCGATAAAGTGGTACAGCTCCGCGTCACCGCTGTGCCAGAACTCGCGGTAGTCCCTGTTGTTCCGCTCGCACCAGTTTTTCGTGGAGGAGATGTATCCCACCGGCGCATCAACCCATACGTAGAAATACTTGTCTTTTTTTCCCGGAATGGGAAAGCCGAAATAGGGGGCATCCCGGGAGATGTCCCAGTCCCGGAGGTCGTCCTTCAGCCACTCGTCAAGCTTGTTGGCGATCTCTTTCGATGTGTGGCCGCGCACCCAATCTTTCAGGAAAGAGCGGAAATTGTTCAGTTTGAAAAAAATATGCATGCTCTCCCGTTCCTGCGGCGGTGTGCCGCAGATGACGCAGCGGGAATCCTTGAGCTCGGCAGGGTTGTAGGTGGCGCTGCAGACGTCGCATGAATCGCCGTACTGGTCCGGGGACCCGCAGGAGGGGCATATCCCGCGCACAAAACGGTCCGGGAGAAACATCTTGTCCACGTCGCAGTAGAGCTGGCGGATCGGGCGCTCCTCGATGTGGTTCCCCTCGAGCATCTTCGCGTATATCTCCTCGGAGAGCACCCTGTTTTCGGGACTGTTGGTCGTGTAGTAGTTGTCGAAGTCCACGCTGAAACCGGTGAAATCAGAAAGGTGCCGTTTATGAAACCTTTCGATCAGTTCCTCCGGGGTGATACCCTGGTTTCTTGCGCTGATCATCACCGGCGTGCCGTGAGTGTCGTCGGCGCACATGTACCGGCATTCGTGCCCCCGCATTTTCTGAAACCTCACCCAGAAATCGGTCTGGAGGTATTCCACAAGGTGCCCGAGATGAATGTCACCGTTGGCGTAGGGGAGTGCGGAGGTGACCAGAATTTTTCTTTTTTTTTCCATGAAGCGGTCCATACGTTGGTATTGGCAGTCCGCTCACAATCGCCGAGGCGTTAAAAACTGTCAATTACATAATTAATTACCCATGAAAGGTCTTGACAGTCATGATTTTTTATGCTGCTGTCCTCCGGTCCGCCGGTAATGCAGTGCCGTTCAAGGACAATTGTCTCTTTTTATACATATTACAATAAATCAGGAGAGGTAAGATGAGGATTCTAAATTCTGTAACGGAAAAACTTTTTGCAGTCATGATCGTGGCGATGATTTCGCTGACCGTGGGCGGTTGCTCCTCCTTCGGCATCGGCGGTTCGAGCGAAGTTGAACCGAACAACGACGTAAGCCTCGCGGACAGGGTGAGCGGGATGCAGATAAACGGCGTCATCGGTTACGAAGGGGACGTGGACTGGTATGTGCTGAACAACCAGGAAGGATACACTCCTACTTTCGTCATATACCATGACCCGTCGATAGACGTCGATTTCGAGGTGTACAACACCATGAACGGCTATATGTCGAGCGTTGGGTTCGCCACGGGAACGCAGAGCGGCGATTCCATCCGGGTCAGCACGCCGGGACAGGTGCATGTCCGGGTCTGGTCGTACCGGGGCACCGGCAGTTACCAGATACAGATTATCCCATAAAGACGCACGGCGAAATTTCGCGGGAGACGCGGATTAAAACAGGGGGAAGCGTATGATAAATCTGATCATTTTTCTGATTGTGGGGCTGATTGCGGGATGGCTCGCCGGCCTTTTATGGAAAGGGCGCGGGTTCGGCGTCGCGGGCAACCTCGTGGTCGGAGTGGTGGGGGCCTTTCTTGGCGGGTTCCTTCTTCGGCTGATAGGGGTCCATTACAGCGGCATCATTGCCTCAATCGTCGCCGCGGTTATCGGGGCTCTGCTGCTTCTTTCTATTATAAATTTAATAAAAAAATAGGGGAATCGGCGCGGGTTTGCCCGCCTTATCTTCGTCCTGTAATAAGGCCGATGCTCTCCTTTCCCCTGGTCCAATGCCAGTCGTCCCGGGCGTTATAGTAAAGCAAAAAGCGCCTCCCGGGGCGGTGGTATCGTATGTCGCAGGCGTAAACGTGGCTCCTCTGCCACCCGGCAGTGGGCTTTATGACCGGCTCCTCGATATGCGTGTTCCAATCCATGCCGTTTCCGGACCTTCGGAGCAGGATCGCGGAGCCCGATCTGCCGCTCCCCCGGTCGATGTAGATTCCGTTCTGGAATCCCACGAACCCGTCGTCCGCGCGCAGGACCTTGATCGCCCCGGCGCCGAGATTCATCCACCGGCTTTCCGGATCGGGTGAGATCACCGGTTCCGGGTGCACCCGGAAGGGTCCCGCAGGGCTTTCCGATTCCGCCATGCCGATGTGTTTCGGTTCGCAGAACCCGCAATCCGGCACATAGGAGAGGGACGCGCTGAAAAAAAGAAGGTAACCCCGGCCTGTCCTTACCAGGCACGGGTTGCTCACCGACTCGCCGAGCGCCCGGTCACGATGCCACGGGAGCGACGGCGCGAGTAAAACGGCAGGATCATCCCAGGAGGAGAGGTCCCGGGACGCCCTTATTTCGATGCGGGACCTCCATTTCCAGAACCTCATCCAGGGGACAAGGATCTGCAGAGGGCGGTATTTTTCATAGAGCAGGTAATAGGCATCGTCCCCGCGGAAAATGAAGGCCCGCATCGCGTTCCTGATCAAAAGCACGGGGTCTCTCCACGATATGCCGTCATCTGAACGGAAGTGGTGTACCCCCCAGATAGTATGGGCGAAAAGGTGCCACAGGCCGTCCGGGGATTCCTCCGGCAGGAGAACCGACGGATCGGCGATCACCGGGGATAGTCCCGGGGGAGTGAGAATCGGATTGTCGCCAGGTACGGTCCATTTGATCTTTCCGTAATCAGCTGTTTTCATGCTTTCTCCTCCGGATGCTGAATCTAATCACGCTGAAAAGGGTTTTGTCAATCCCATAATGCCCGGCCGCGGTGACGGATATTGGGGGGGCGATTTTAGCCGGTAAAAATCGTTTTTTCCGGTCGAATCGGCGTGGTTGAATTTTATTTTTCAAAAAAAAAATGGATTGAGTTATCGGCCCGTGTATGGTATAAAAAGCGAATAATAACGCCACAGGAGCCAGTAATGAAAAAAAAGATACTGATCGGCCTTTCGGTGATCATTGCCGCGCTTGCGACATGGCATGTCGTGATGACGTCCGTTTCTTATACCTATACGCCGTCGCCTTTGCCGAAAACATTTGATGAATTCTATAAAGAAAAACTCCGGATCAGCCGGGAGCTCAAGGTTCGTCCGAAAAACGAGGAGAAGCTTGTACGCTTCGCCGAAAAAACTCCGGTCGCGATCCTGTATATACACGGATACGGGGCCTCCCGCGCCGAGGGTGAGCTGGTCATGGACAGGATCGCCAAGCAGCTTAAGGCCAACACCTATTATCTCAGGCTTCCGGGCCACGGCACCACCATCCTGGACCATGCGGGAGTGACTCCCAAAGAACATCTCGACGAGGCGATTACCACGCTGGAAATGATGCGTAAACTCGGAGACAAGGTCATTGTTGTGGGGACCAGCATGGGAGGGCTTATCACCAC
This sequence comes from Spirochaetota bacterium, assembly GCA_041737965.1. Lineage (GTDB taxonomy): Bacteria > Spirochaetota > UBA4802 > UBA4802 > UBA5550 > JAFGJK01. The sequence continues at coordinate 44,742 of JBGSQT010000014.1, forward strand.
CTATATCGCCGCCGAGTATCCGGGCAAAATGGATGCAGCGGTGCTGGTGTCGCCATTTTACCAGTTCGGAAATTTAAACGGGAAGCTGACCAATTTCTATCCCATGTTCAGGCTCATTTCGGCTGTGATGCCGCATCGTCCTTCATCGCCGATACCGGATGAGGCTGACAACTGGTCACTCTACTGGTATCCGAACCAGTACATGAAGGCCTTGAGACAGCTTCACCTGCTGCGGGCCATCGGCGTTCACGATTCAATATTTCGCAAGATTCACATACCTGTCCTTCTTCTTTATTATTTCAAGGACGAAGAAAATCGCGACACAACAGCCGATGTGGGCGCAATGCTTGACGCCTACGATGAGTTTAACGACGGTACGCCAAACAGGCTCAGCAGAAAAGTCGCCATTGAAAATGGGAATCACGTGCTGATGAGCAAGTATCAGAAGGTAGATTACGACAGAGTTGAAAAGACTGTGCTGGATTTTGTACGCGATCTGGGCTGGCAAAAATAATCCCTCCATGCATGGGATAATGGGAAGACCGCGTTTCGGCGCGGTTTTTTTTATCCCTGTCATTTGCATCTAAACGAGAAGGGCGAAGAACATGGGAAATTCATGAAGGACAGCATCGAGAAATTGTCAGTATGATTTTGGGTTCCCTCGGGATTGATGATGTGAAGCTGCGCAACAGAGTCGTGGAAACAATGAAGGATAGTATGACCGCAAAAGGAGATCTGTTGCAACGTGATAGGTGGTTAGAAAAAAAAGGAATAAATAACTGAAAGAAGCAACAGGAGAAGGTATGGTACTTTCAAGAATCGAATTTATCGCCATGAACAACCCGGTACGAAGGCTCATACAGAAGCATTTCGAATTCCGCAAATTCCAAAAGATGGGGCTTGTCGATACGGGCATGGACATTCTGGAGATAGGATGCGGCTCAGGGTACGCCGCGGTGCTGTTGTCAAAGCTGAATCTAAAGAGTTACGTGGGAATTGACCTGATGCCTGAACAAATCATGATTGCCGGTAAAAGGAAATTACCCGGGTATGAGTTTATCGTGATGGACGCAACCGATCTGGGCCGCTTTTCAAGTGGCAGCAGGGATATTGTGGTGATATTCGGTATACTGCATCACATTCCGGAATGGAGAAAGGTGCTGGCTGAATGCGGCAGGGTGTTGAAAAAGGGGGGGATGATATTTCTTGATGAACCGGGGGGCAGGCTTCTCAGACCGTGGGACAGGATTTTTCGATTGGGCCATCCGGAGGAGGGGTATTTTACCCTGGAGGAACTGGGGCGTGAGATCGAGAAAGCCGGCTTCACCATCACCGGCCATGCGAAGTATTTCGGTTTCGGGATATATGCGGGGAGGAAAGGATAGTTATCCACTTCCGTTTCACATGATGAAGATACACTTAATGTGATGCTGTTATTTATAGAATACTCGCTGCAGGTGCTGACAGGATGGATTACAAATAGTTGGATTCTATCCCACTAATAATTACCGGCTCATCCTTTTTAAAATGGTATTTAAAATGTGGTAAATATTGTAGAATATGGCATAGGTGATTCCTGTATGACATCCATGCAGCAGACATAAATCCATCATGAAAATGAGATATTTAAATTTATATTCATGACAGCGCAGGTAAGCATGATTTCAACCGGTTTACACACAGGAAACCGGCAGCAGATTATTTTCGGTGTCACAGGGCTTCGCGCTGTGCCTAAACGGGGGGATATGTTCTTCTCTCATCATTTACTGAGATCAGTCTTTTTTCTTTATGACTCCGGTCATGATGAACAATGATGAAATAATAAAAAATACCCCTCCGGCCAGTGCTACAGGGGCAAAAATCATAGAACCTTCAGTTAAGCCCCTCAAGCCGAGTCCGACAGGAAGAAGCAGCGCGCAGACGGCAATTATCGATCCGGTTCTTTTTGATTTATCAGAAAGTCCCAGCGAGTCAATCAGCATTCCGAAAATGAGATTGTAAAATGCCATCAGTAATCCATGTGTGTGACTTCCCCGCAGAAATATTCTGACATAGGTCATACTGTAGACTCCGTCTTTCATGAATGCATCCATTGTGCCTCCCAGCAAAAAACCGCCAATCCCGCCGGCGACAATTACAATAGAACCAATTATGATATTTAATCTTCCGTATTTCATCTATCTTCCAATTTCAAAGACACTCGTGTATTTAATTTCACAATGTCATTATATTCAACATCATTTTCCATGAAAAGCGTATTTCATCAAATAAGCATAAAGATCACTTGCAATTTGGGCTTTCTAGAAAATTCGTAAATTATAAAAAAAAATTAATGGATGCGTGATTGATGTTATGGCGGAAATACGCGGGAAAGAGGCCGAAAAGGCGAAAACTTGTGCATCTGGGAAAAACAAATGTAGCGAATGAAAAACCAGGGTTAGTTGGAATTCGAATATTTCACTTTTCCTTCAACGGAAAATTGAGGAGAGACAACAGCTTGATACATCTGTCAAAGCAGATCCCCTGGGATTAACTCGAAGAAGAATACAAGAGATTATGCTGTGATCAGCCCTAATTGATATGTATAGAAGATATGCAATTACATCTTCTTATTTTGCCTCTCCTCCATGGTAGGCAATGCTAAGATAATTAAAAATATCCTTTGCCGTTGTTATTGTTGATAAATCGGTGTCAATTTTGTCGTTTTCTCCAAGCACATGGCCATGGCCGATGATTACCGGTGTTTTTTGTACCTCAGAGCCTGATAGCAATAAAGACGATTTCCAGACAAGTGACGGTTGGCCGTTTACATCGCTGAAATTCTTGTCACCCTGTATCGCGGTTTTTGGGTAATGAACATTATAATCAAAGGATATATTCGATTCGATAAACACGTCAATTTTTTTTCCCATTAGATTTTCTGGAACCGGCCATTCGATGACAAATGTGTTTCCTGAAGGCGTGGCACCGGTGACACTGTCAATGGTTGTTGGCGGCTCATTTTTCCTTATTCCGTTCCATACGGGCAACGCTGAAGGACGTGTTTTTGCACCCCACCAATTCTCCTTCGCTCCTTTTTTTGTCGCATATATCGTTTTATTTATTCCATCACCATTGATAGTTATCCAAACCGCTGTTTGAGGATAGAATGTTTTTATGAATTTTTTATAGGAATCTGTATTAAAAGAAAATTTTATTTCAAGATAAGGTCTTGATTTATCTACATTGATTATTTCTGGATCATTTGCGCATGAAAAAAGAGGCAACAAAAGCATAAAAATCATAATATGATTTATAATCCGCATGATGAAAGCCTCCATAAAATATAAGAGTAATGATGATAGCATGGTAATTGTTTTTGTAAAGCTGTTTTATGGCAGCTTTATGTAAAAATGTGTTCTTTATGTTTTGGGAGACCCCAGTATGTTTTCCAACAGATTGCGTTTTTCACATATATTCGTGATAGAATATGGCATTGCAGCTGATAGTTATCAATACTATTATTTTCAAATGTACTATTCTGGAAAGTTTCAATAATTTTATCCAAATAATGTTGAACAGCAGTGGAAAGAAGTAGAGAAGCAGACTGTTTAAAAAGTTTTCTCATGTCAAAAATGAATTCATAATCACGGGGATTCAAGAACAGATGAACACGTTTCCATTCGTCTCCCTGAATTTTTTTCTGATATTTGACAGCGTCTCCATAACGTAAATATTTGCCATGTTCATTGATAATTCGGTTAAAAAGCATAACAACCAACGTTGAAACATCCCTTTGTATCGCTTCTGCGGCAAGTTCCAGTTTTATTTTTATTTTCGCGTTTGCATTTATGGTTGTGTGAATGCGCATCAGTGCCTCCTGGTGTTGGTAGTATTGAATAAACGGATGGAATAAAAAAAATAATAAAAAAATGAGAACCATTTCTCATGCATCCTGTCTATGGTATATCAATATCCGATAAACAAAATTTTCGTAGGCGTTTACCGGAATTTGAAATTCATCATGCAGAGTCAAATGCGAGGTATGAAATGAAGATGAGAACATTATTTTTGTCATCCGTAACTCTCGTTGTGTGCTCAATGATCCTTGGGGGAGATTATAGCGCAGCTGATGCCACTGTGGTCTCTGTCAAAAAAGGCATTAAAGATTACAATGTATATAGTTCCGTTGTTGCCAAAACTGTTGGCATGGTAAACGATCAAAAAGCGGTATCGCTGGCGACTCGTTACGGCTTAAACGTTCTTAACGTCACATGGGAAGACACGGGACGGTATCAGAATTCAGCAGTCGGTCCGAACATAAGCGATATGACGATCCAGGTTGAGCTTATGGATCCTGCATCAAGGCAGTATCAGCTCTATTGTATGCCGGTAATACGTTTTTCGAATTTTGAAGACAAGACATGCGATGTCAGGATGGACAGGTTCTATGTATTGGTGGGAAATGAAAAGAACAGGGGGCTGCGGAAAATAAACCTTAGAGACCTTCTCGGTAATCTCAGAAATTATCTTACGCGCCCCGGCTCCTGGAAGGGAAACGGCAGATCCCTTCTCGCGAAAAGGGACACTCATGTGCTTGTGAGCGCCCAGGCGTGCTTTCTTCCGATCCCTAAACAAGGCGACGCAATTTTTAATCCGGTGCTTTTCAATTACCAGTCGTATGCGAAAAATCCAGCGGTATTGACAATCCTTGCTACCAGGGAGGGGACAAGCATAACCATAATCGATAACCAGCGCGACGCTTTTAACGCGGGGGGTACCTGGGGTCAGCGTCTTTTCTTCAACCAGAATGGCGAACGGGCGAGCCTCATGGGTAAAAGGATGAGTGATTTTCTTAAAGAGCAAAAAGTTATCGCGGGAGGAGTAAAGAGTTCGGTTTCTGCGGGGAACGCTAAAGGATTGAACATGGTCCTACTGATACAGGTTCCGCTTAAACATAAATCGTTCTATAACGAGGAAGGCGTACTGCCGAGCGCGTCCATGGCCAAGCAGGAGTGTGAAGCATCACGGTGCCACCGTAGCGATGTAGAAAACGCCGTGATCGGTCACGGAAAAGTGGAGGGGCCTTATACGGAAATTGATAATCTGGCCATTGAAAGGGACGAACGGTTCCCGGTGAGGGTCACCGTCCAGTTTTATAAAGCGACCGGCAACGGTCTGGTGAACGACAGGGACATGGCCGAGATCGCATCGCAGATTACGAAAGTGTATGCGGACGCTGATTACGTGGGAAGCCTCGTGGTTGACGGTAAAAACGGCCGTCCCACGGAACATGACGGTCCTATGGATGAACCTCCCGGTTGGTGGGACTCCTTCTGGAGCCAGTATGAACATGAAAACGGACAGACCAGGGAAGATGCGATCCGGATGTTCCGAAATCTGCTGGGCATTCACATCAGGCCTTTTTATCAGTGATTGGAACAGTGTGCGAGAATAAAAGCGCCGGCCTACGCCGGCGTTTTTATTGAGATGACATGATTGAATACTCGGGGCATATCAGCTGAAAAGCATGATGGCCGCCGCGATGACCGTGGTCCAGTGGCCTTCCTTGTGGCCTTCGGCCGACTGTGATATGTTTCTTGTTTTGAATATATGGCCGCTGGTGCGGTATACCTGTTTGCGTTCGTCCCATGCCTGGTTCGGATCGAAGGGGATACCGAGGGTTGATGCGAGCATCGTGGCGGCAAGGTCCTCGGCATAATCGCCCGATATTTTGGCGGTCTGTCCGAAAGAATGGTGCTCGGAAAGATACCCGTATGCTTCAACATCCTTCGGCATGGCGATCCCGACTGAGGCCGAAACCAGCCTGTTCGGCTCATTGGTCTCGATTCTGGCCATGACGCAGAAGGTGATCTCGCCTGCGTTGAGATGCTTCAAGCCTTCCTGCTTGGAGATGATTCTGCACTTGGGCGGCAGAATGCTGGATACATAAACAAGGTTGCATTTTTCTATCCCGGCGTTTCGAAGCGCCAGCTCGAATGATGAAAGCTTGTTTTTATCCACCCCCACCCCTTTGGTGAGGAATAGTTTTTTGGGCACCAGGGGCATCAATTTTTCCATAGCTTTCACCGCCTCTTCAGATATGTATGACAAAGAATGTGAAAAAACGTATGTGACAAGGATTTTTTTATAAAGGGGTGATTTTTATTCAGCATACAGCCTCCAAATGGGTCTAGCTTGCGCTAAAATATATCAGATTTATAATATATTTATATAAAAATCTTTACATATTTTATCAGCTTGATTGAATAGTTTAACTTTCCTTCGAGTCTGATAAAGGGGCCGTTTGAGCCGCTTGTATATACGGATTGTCCGGAGGTGTAGTATGATCAATGTTATGAATCGCGATACTATCGGCGATATCACGCGACGCGCTGCGCTGCGATATCGTGACAAAAAGGCGATTGTGTTCAGGGATCGGGAGCTGACCTTCACGCAACTTGAAGAAGAGTCCTGCAGGTTCGCCAACCTTATGCTGAAACTCGGCGTAAAAAAGGGGGACCGGATCGCCATTGACGCCTTCAATTCACATCTGTATCCTATAAGCTTTTTCGGTCTCGCCAAGATCGGCGCGATACAGGTCCCGATCAATTTCATGCTTAACGGTGAGGAGATCTCCTATATCATAAACCATTCTCGGGCCAGTGTCCTAATCATTGAAGACTCGCTTTATCCGGTCATTGAGCCGGTACGCGACCGCTTTACGTCGATAAAAAACTGGGGCTTCATATCTCTCACCGGTACGCCGGCCCCGGCCGGGTTTTTCGATCTGGAGTCGGAGATGAAGTCGATGCCGCCAGTGGAGCCCTTCGAGAATGTGGCGGCGGAAGATATCGCCCAGATACCCTACACCAGCGGCACCGAGTCCAGGCCCAAGGGGGCGATGCTTTCCCACCGAGCCCTGATGTCACAATATCATAGCTGCATTTTCGACGGAGAATACCGGAGCGGCGACATCTCGCTTCATGCGCTTCCGCTGTTCCACTGCGCCCAGCTGCACTGTTTCCTGGTGCCCCTTCTCTATGTCGGCGCCGAGAACATAATCCATCACAAAGCGGATCCCGCGGCAATGATCAGCGACATAGAAAAATACGGCGTGACCCATATGTTCGCGCCTCCCACGGTCTGGATCGGGATTCTCAACCACCCGGAACTGAAAAAGCACGATATGAGAACTCTCGTCAAGGCCGCCTACGGAGCCAGCATCATGCCGGTGGAAATAATCTCACAGCTCACCGGCACTTTCGGCGGCCTCAGGCTCTGGAACTATTACGGACAGACCGAAATGGGGCCTGTGGCAACGATACTGAAGCCGGAAGACCAGCTGAAAAAGCCCGGTTCCGCGGGAAAGCCGGTACTCAACGTCGAGACAATGCTCATGGACGACGACGGAACCTTTGTCGGCCCTGATACCGTCGCCGAGATCGTGCATCGTTCCGGTCAGGTGATGACCGGATACCTCGACGATCCGGAAAAGACCGCCGAATCCTTCGCCTTCGGCTGGTTTCACAGCGGCGATCTCGGAAGGTTCGATGAGGACGGATACCTCTATGTGGTGGACAGAAAAAAGGACATGATCAAGACCGGGGGCGAAAACGTCGCCTCCAGGGAAGTTGAAGAGGTGCTTTACCGGCATCCTTCGGTCGAAGAGGCCGCGGTGATCGGCCTGCCGGACCCGAAATGGATTGAACTGGTCACCGCCGTGGTGGTCCTTAAAAAAGGCGCGATTCTCTCGGAAAAGGACATCATCACCTATGCAAAGGAGCACCTGGCCGGGTTCAAGTGTCCCAAACGGGTCGTAATCGCGGAAAAACTGCCTAAAAATCCCTCCGGGAAAATATTAAAGCGCGAGCTCAAACAGTCGCTGAAGGATGATCTGAACTGATCCGGATTGCCGTGACAGACTCGCTCCGGTCCGGGATGCGTTCCCGATTCACGCGCTAAAACAGGGTGTCGTACAGGAGTCCCTCACCGCCGGTGATGTGGGCGATGAAGCCGAAGAAATCCTCGTGGGTGATGTTTTTCTTTACGGTTTTTCCGCCGTAATTCGGACTATCGGTGAATTCGATCTCCATAATAACGGAGTCTCCTTCGCAGGATATTCCGAAGCGATACGGTGAATTTCTCTCGCGGAGATACGAGTTCGCCAGTTCAACCGATTTGATAAGGTCCTGGATATTGTCCTTCACTTCTCCCGCGGTCGGTGCGGGTTCATCCGTCGCGGTCGCACGTTCGTCCTGCTTTTCCCTGGCGCCGTTTTTTTCCCTTTCCCGTTGAAGGATGGAAAGGGTCCCGCTCACCCTCTGGTTTACCGATGCCGTTGCTTCTTCCATACCGTCTCCTTGCAGTCTCCAATAGGAGTATCGGTCGGAATGGACGGGAGAATTAGTATATTATGTCGCAATAATTCTCACGCCGGCGTTCCGTACATCATTAAATGAACAGAATCGGATGTGCCCCATGGCCGGCGTTATTTTTTGATGTTCCGGCATTTCGATTTTAGAAATGTATCGAGTTCCTCGTTATTCTGATACTTGAAAATCACCTCGTCCCTGTCGTCGGGATCCACCCTGAAAAGCTCTCTCAGGCTGACCTTGCAGCTGTTCCCGTATCCGTCAGAAATCACCGCCGTCCTCCAGAGCTGTGTAATCGGAATCTCTCCGGTGCGCCAGCCGTAATCGATCAGGATGCTCCCTTTTTCGGGAACCAGCTCCACCCCCCCTGATTTTTTCACCATTTCATCGAAGCGCACCAGGGGGGATGTTCTCACAATGAAGCCCTCCAGCTCAATCAGCTCACCCGTCTGTTTCGAAAAGACAGCCCTGTGTCCTCCTGGAAGTACCGCGGTTACGGAATCAGAAAGGGAGTCCTGAAATTCCGGTTCGGCCTTTGTCCTGAAGGGGAGGAGATGAAACATCCTTGAGCCGTCGGCTCTCGGCAGGAGCCCCACGTCATCAGTCCCGATAAAAACCATAAGCATCGAGTTCGTGTAAAAAGTGTAGCTCCTGTTTCTGTTGCTGTTGGCCCTGTATGTGTCGTAGCTCTGTTGTGCGCAGAAGGATAACAATCCGCCTCTGCCCGCCTGAATCGTGATTTCAAGGTTGCCGAGCGTCACCTGCCTGTTTTCGGAGGCATTGAGTCCGGCAATAAGTGTCTCGGTTAAAAGCATGAGGCAGATGATCCTGTTTTTCATAATACTTTCCATGTATGGAATGTTCACGCACCGCGCAATGAGTTGACATCCGCTGTGCATAATGTCTCAATGGAATCGATCATCGCAGCGGAAACATGTATCGTCAACATGATTTTCATGCGCGACTTTGAATTCATTGAGCTACGGGTTCTTAACTGGATGAGTATCCGCGGCCCTGTTCTCTGCTCAACATGACGGGGCCGGACTTGTTTACCTTATTGACATATTGCTAACTTTTGTATAGTTGTTTTTTCCACAATAAAAGTATACTATTAAAAATATGAAATCATTCCCATTCCGTGTATTCAAAACCGGCATCCTCACGCTGATAATGCTGACGCTTTTTTCCATAGTCCAGTCATGCAGCGCTCCAGAGACTGTCGACCCACAGCCCGAAAAACGCCCCGTCCTCTCTTCGAATCTTCGCAGCGGCAATGTCTATAATCCCAAGTCCGGCATTCGTCCCGTACGCAAGGTCAGGTTCGGTGAGATATGGGGCTATCTGCTGAAAGGCGAGGAGGGGAGCGTTCGGGGGGACGAGCCATTCACCGACCTCTGTTATTTTTGCGCGTCCATCACTTCAGGCGGGAGGATGAGCGGCTCATGCGTGCCGCCGGCGATAGTGTGGAAGGGGAGAGCCGCGCCGAGACTGCATATGGTCGTGGCGATGATAGGCAACCCGGCCCTGGTCCGTCACAGCATCGATCCCAAGGGACCCGCGAGGGGCGATTTTATAAAGGATATTGTGGAGGCCTCGAAACAGTTCGACGGGGTGCAGATCGATTTCGAATCTCTTCCCCCCTCGGACGGCCAATCATACCTCGAATTCATCCGGGAGCTCAAGAAACAGCTCGATCCTTCCAAAACACTCAGTGTCGCCCTCCCGGCGCGGAGAAAAAAACTGGCCGAGGACGCCTACGATTATGCGGTTCTTTCAGAGGCGGCAGACCGGCTGGTGGTGATGGCGTACGACCAGCACTGGAAGACCAGCCGGCCGGGACCTGTGGCGTCACTCCCCTGGTGCAGGGAGGTGCTGGCCTACTCGAAATCGGCGATCCCCTCTGAAAAGCTTATCATGGGGCTTCCCCTGTACGGCAGGGAGTGGCTCGACAACAGCGAACACAGGGCGCTTAAATTCCGTCAGGTGAAGGAGATACTGGAGAAATCGGGGATGAGCCCCAGCTACAATCGAGAAAAGGGGCTGTATTTCGAATATGAAGGCTCCGTAAAAGGTCAGGTCTATTACGATGATCACAGGACCCTGCTGGAGAAGCTGTACCTTTACCGTTCCGCCGGCGTACGGGCCGTGTCATTCTGGCGCATCGGCCAGGGGCCGGAGAAACTCTGGCGGTACATCGTCCCCTCGCCGCCGAAAATCTGACGCCGTCAGGGAACGAGTTTTTTCATGAAGACGATCTTGCCGTCCCCGGGAGCGTAAAAATCCTCAAAATCCGCTGCCGCAATGTATCCGTTCGCGAGATAGAATTCCCTGGTGGAGCGGTACTGTTCCCGCGACGAGGTGTCGGCATAGATCCTCTCCCCGCCGTTCCTCCGAACCTCGTCCTCTGTCATGGCCAGAAGAGCTCTCCCGGCTCCCTTTCCCTGAAGATCGCGCCGCACCGCGATCCAATAGAGGTCGTAACTTGACCGGGTGAGCGGTATCACGCCGTAGCAGGAGTATCCCCTGAGCCCCTCGGGGCCGTCCAGGAAAATGAACCGGTAATCGCCCGCATCGCCCTTATCCAGCGTTTCCTGCACCAGTTCCCTGGCGATGTCGATTTCGGCGGAATAAAAGAAACCGGTCGCCTCCAGCAGCGCGGTCACCGACTTCAGGTCTTCCGGCACCGGTGCCGTGCGTATTTCTCCGTGTAATTTTTCCATAATCGAGCCCTTTCCCTTACCGGCATTCCACTATGCGCCGTATCACCCGGTCGTAATCAATCCCCGCCCGCGCCGCCGCGGCGATAAATCCGGCGTCCGACGAGAGGCAGGGGTTCGCGTTTATCTCCAGTATCCAGGGCGTGCCGTTGTCGTCGACCCGGAAATCGACCCTTGCGTATCCCCGGAGCCCGAATTCCCGCCAGCACCGCAGCGAGAGGTCGCGGAGGGTCTCCAGCAGCGGGCCGTCTCCGGGCGGGAAATCGAACGAACGCGCCGTGTTCCGGTATTCCGGGGCATCCTGGTCCCACTTGGCCCGGTAGTCGACGATTTTCGGTTTACCCGCATGGTAGCCGACAAACCGGATCTCCGCCGGGGGGAGCACTTCGGGCCCGGAAGGCCCGCAGATAAGGGATATGTTGAATTCCCGTCCGTCTATGTACTTTTCCGCAAAGCATTCTGATCCGAACCTTCCGGAAAAATTTTCGTGCCAATTGGTTGCGCCGGATTCGATCGGTATCACCGAACACTCGTCGATGCCGGCGGAACCGTGCTCCCAGTTCGACTTCACCAGATAGAGGCCGCTTTCAGGCGCCGGCTCTCCGAACGCCGCAAAGGCGGGCGTGGGGAGGCCGGCCCGCCGCATTTCCCCTTTCGCCGACATCTTGTCGGTGGTCCTGGCAATGGCCCGCCAGGGCGATCCGGTAAAGGGGATGTTCGCCGATTCCAGGAGCGCAGGCGCCAGGTGGAGCAGGCGGTCGTGCCCCTCCAGCGATTCCACGAGGTTGAACACCATCCACGGGCCGGCCGCCTGCAGTTCCCGCAAAGTCTTTCCGAGATCCAGCGTCATCGCCAGCGGAAGCGACTCGTACCCGATTCTGCCGAGCGATCCGGCGATTTCGTCGCGCTGGACAAGCGTGTCCCGGTCGTCGCCGGCGGCGTCCTCAGGGATGAAGGGATACAGCAGTGCCACGGTCTTTTTCATCGGGGTGGATCAGGCTTCCGCGAGCCGCGCCGGTGCGGAGGCGGTCAGGCCGTGCCGGGCCAGGGCGGATTTCATTATATCGGCGATCAGGCTCCTGTAGGTGATGCCGCGCGAGGTGCAGATGATCGGAAGGTCCGAGTGCTCCGGGTGCAGGCCGGCCAGGGGATTGATCTCGATAAACGAAGGCCTCCCGGAGGCGTCGCACCGCAGGTCCACCCTGCCGGCGTCGAGGCATCCAAGTCCCCGCCACGACGCGATGGCTATCTCCTCCGCCTCCCGGGACGCGTCGTCGTCGATTTTTTGATACTTCACCAGCTCCTCGCAGTTCTCCTTGTTCGCGTAGGAATAGGCGAGCCGCTCCGCACCCTTCAGCAGTATGATCTCCACCGTCCCGGCGACCCTGGCATCGTCCCCGCTTCCGATTATGCCCACGGTGAATTCCCGGCCCGGGAGATATTCCTCCACCAGCACCGGCTGTCGATACTGCGCCAGAAGGCGGCGGCACAGGCCATCCAGCTCTTCGGGGCTGCCGATAAAGGAGGATGGAGAAATCCCCTTGCCGGTGCCTTCTGAATAGGGTTTTGCGAAGAGGGGAAAAGAAATCGCGACATTTTTGACATCCTCGGGACGTCGCACGAGAAAAAAGTCCGGCGTCGGCAGGCCGAGGTCCCGGATTACGCGCTTGGTCATCGCCTTGTGCAGACATAGGGAGAGAACGCAGGGATCGGAAAAAGTATAGGGGATCTCGTAGGCGTCCAGCAGCGCCGGAACCTGGGCCTCCCTTCCGATGCCGCGCAGCCCCTCGGCGATATTGAAGACGATGTCCCACCGCCTCCCCCGCGTCAGTAGGTCCGCGAGGCTCCGTATGTGCCCGATCCGCTCGGTGGCGAATCCAAGGTCCCGGAGCGTCGAGTCGATGGCGTCGATGGTGGCGACGGAATCGAACTCTGCGATATCCTCCTCGGAATATCCCTCGGCCCGGTACTGGTCCCTCAGGTCATAGGTGATTCCGACAAGCATCAGCCCCGGGCCGCCGTGTCCGGATAATCGAATCGTCCTCCCTGGTAGTTCCGGAGCACCACCGCGTCGCCGTCGCGGCCCTGATAATAATCCGGAATAAGCGGTATTTTGCCCCCGCCCCCCGGCGCGTCGATGACGTAGTGGGGGACCGCGAAACCGGTGGTGTGCCCTCTGAGCCCCTCGATGATCTGCAGCCCCCTGGATACCGGGGTCCTGAAATGGGACGAGCCGCTGATGGGATCGCACTGGTACAGGTAATAGGGGCGAACCCGGCAGGTGAGCAGGCGCTGATAGAGCTCCTTCATCACCGTTACGTCGTCATTGATCCCTTTAAGGAGCACGGTCTGGCTTCCCAGCGGAATGCCGGCGTTGGCGAGCCTGGTGCAGGCGGTGTGCGTTTCCGGGGTGATCTCCTCCGGATGAGTAAAATGGATGTTCATCCAGAGGGGATGGTATTTTTTCAGCATATTCGTGAGCTTCATGGTGATCCGCTGGGGCAGCACCGCAGGGACTTTCGTGCCGATTCTTATGATTTCGACGTGGGGGATTCTCCTGATCCTGGCCAGGAGCCATTCCAGCGCCGCGTCAGGCAGAGTGAGCGGGTCTCCTCCCGAGATCAGCACATCCCTTATTGTGGGGGTCGCTTCGATGTAGGCGGCGCCGGCCTCCCAACGGGCCCTGGATGTCTGGCGGTCCGCCGACCGCCCCACCATCCTTGACCTGGTGCAGTACCTGCAGTTTGTCGAGCAGAAGTCGGTGGCCATGAACAGCACCCTGTCCGGATAGCGGTGCACGAGGCCGGGAACGGGGCTGTCATTGTCCTCATGAAGCGGATCGTCTGATTCGCCGTCGGACCGGTACAGTTCGTTCACCACCGGGACCACGCTTCTCCGCAGGGGGTGCCCCGGGTCCTTCGCCTTCAGCAGGCTGGCATAGTACGGTGTTATGGAAAGGGGGAGGGACCCGTTGGCGTAGGTGAGCGCCTGCACCTCCTCCTCCGAAAGCTTGAGAAACCTCGCGAGCTGTTCGGCGGTGCAAATTCTGTTCTGGAGCTGCCATCGCCAGTCGTTCCACTGGGCAGTTGACGCATTGGGATAATAGAGTTTCCTGAAGGTGCGGGTTTTCAAAGATGACGAGTGCTTGTGAATCGGGACAGGTCGGTCGGTAAATGAGGCGTTGTTGTACAGAGACGGAAACAATTGCGGAAAAAGCGTATTTTCCGAAAGGCCCGCTGAAGGGGGAGGCTCCTCCGTATCGCCCTCTTCGAGCTCTTCGGGAGAGAATAAAAGCATGCTGGGAGGCTCCTGGGATTCCTCCATAACCGACTGCTCTGCTGAAAGTGAAGCGTTTTTTTCCATCCTAATTTACCTCACGGTACTTGTGTTCGCATCTTCGGGATGCCTGCTAAAAAAAGCTGATAATTAAATAGTACAAGCCCCTTTCATGTCAATACTTATTATTCTATAATTCGTTATAAAATTAAAAAAAATTAAATTTTTCGGCCGGAAAAACCAGGAATTTGACGTAACACTGTTATGTGCGTAACAGTGTTACGTCAATTGGTGTCATCTCAGGAAAAAATTCCTCTCACCCACCAGCTGTCCCCCGGCAGTCCAAACCTCCACGGTATACTTTCCCGGGCCTTCCATCAACCTGTGGCGGGACCATGTCCTGAAGCCTTCCTTTCTGCCGCCGTAAAGGTCCTTTATATCAACCGTAAACAGCATTTGTCCGTTGTGACGCCAGACATGAAGCATCCGTTCCTTCAAACCCCTGGGCGCTGATATCGAAGAAAAAAAACAGACCTCATCGACCGTTCCCGCGGGCATTGAAACGAAGGAATTCACCGGGCTGTGGCCGGCAATTGATTCGCAGGCCCCCGCGCTCACCAGGGTGAGGGGCGCCGGAGGTATCGCGCTTCTGCCGAACCAGAGAAGGGCCAGGAACGCGATGATGCCGGTCAAGGAGAGAAAGGTGTTTTTCCAGCCTTTCAGGAGCGGGATATGGGGGTTGATAAAAAGCACCACAAGCAATGACGCGATCGTCCCGGAGACAAGAAGGCTCCAGATGTTTCTCATGCCGAAGACCACCGGAAACACCAGATTGAGAACGCAGAAGATCGTCAGGGAGTAAAAGAAGGAGCCTATAACGGGATAGGGGAGAATAAACCGCCGATAGAGCGCGTACCAGTGCGCAAGCACCGCCAGCAGGAGAAGAACCGGGGCAAAGACCATATTTACCGAAGGGACAGTCATGGACTCGAAGTAAAAGGGAACTGCGAAAAGAAGCATGTCGTTGATCAGGAACAGGAGCGCCGTGTCCCATACTTTCGGGAGCACGCCCCCGCGGCGGTGGATTTGCATCCTGAAAGTGAGATAAAAAAACGCGAACAGGGCGGACACCAGGACCACCGGTGCGTATTCGTAGCCTTTCCTGAGAAGGAGTATGCAGAAGATGCTGGTTGCCAGCGCCATGAGCGGCTGAAGCTTCATTATCCGGGTGAATACCGGCGGGGACGCGGCCACGACGTCGGAAAGGTACCGGATGTGCCCCTTCAGGCCCGGTTCATGGGCCTCGCGGGGAGGGAACCCCTCGGTCAGCCGGCGCCGGAGGGAATTGAAGGCCTTCATTCTACAGCTTCAGGCGGCTGAAGCGCTCCATCGCCTCCGCCACGTCTTCCCGTTTCCCGAACGCGGTGAGCCGGAAATAGCCCTCGCCGCACCGCCCGAAACCCGAGCCGGGGGTGCCCACCACCTGGCACTGCTCCAGAAGCCGGTGAAAAAAATCCCATGAGGAGAGGCCGGCCGGGGCCTTGAGCCATATATAGGGTGAATTGACGCCCCCGGTACACTCGATGCCCAGTTTCTGGAGCCCTTCCCGGATTATGCGGGCGTTTCCGAGATAGTAGCGTATGGTGGCGTCGATTTCCGCACGCCCCCTGTCGGTAAACGCCGCTTCCGCCCCCTTCTGGATGACATAGGCGACGCCGTTGAATTTCGTGGCCTGGCGCCTGTCCCACAGATTGAGGATGGAATGGGCCGAACCGTCGTCGCCGTACAGGCAGGCCTCTTTCGGCACAATGGTATATGAGAGCCTCGTGCCGGTGAATCCGGCGGTTTTGGACAGGCTCCTGAATTCCACCGCCACTTCACGGGCCCCGGGAATCTCAAAAATGCTGTGCGGAACCGAGTCGTCGGTAATGAATGCTTCATAGGCGGCGTCATAGAGGATGAGCGCCCTGTGCTCCCTTGCGTAATCGACCCACTGCTTCAGGTCGTCCTTCATCGCCACCTGGCCGGTGGGATTGTTGGGAAAGCAGAGGTAGATCAGGTCAACCGGTTTTTCCGGCAGTGACGGCCTGAAACTGTTTGCATGGGTGCAATCCAGGTAGGTTATACCCTCATACCGCCCATCCGAATAGTCGCCGGTACGGCCGGCCATGACGTTGCTGTCCACATACACCGGATAGACCGGGTCCGGCACGGCGATGGCGGTGTCATGATGGAACAGCTCCTGTATGTTCGCGGTGTCCTCCTTCGCGCCGGTTGAGATGAAAATCTCCTCCGCGTCGATGTCGATACCCCGCCTCCTGAAATCGCGGTCCGCGATCTTTTCCCGCAGAAATTCGTACCCCCTGTCGGAACGGTACCCCCGGAAGGTGCCGCGGTGCGCCATTTCCTCCACCGCGGACTTCATCGCCTCCGTCACCGCGGTTCCGAAAGGCTCGGTGACATCGCCGATACCGAGGCGGATCACCCGCTCCCCCTGATGGCTCTGCTGGTACATCGCCACCTGTTTCGCTATTTCCGAAAAGAGATAGCTCCCCGCCAGTTTCCTGTAATGCGGATTCATTCTTATCATGTCAGGAACTCCAGTATCATAAATTGACGATTCCCGCACCGGCCCGCCGACTGCGGATCAGCTGTGCCGGTATTTGATGACCTTCATCTTTTCGAGGGTCACGAGCCCTTCGGTCACGGTCTCGTCGATGAAAGGCATAATTTTTTCGATGTTCTCTTCGGTGTCAACAATTTCTACGACCATTGGAAGATCGATGGAGAGATCCATGAGTTTTGCCGAATGGATCCTGCTGTCGGCGCCGAAGCCGAGGACGCCCCTGAGCACCGTCGCTCCGGCAAGGTTCAGCTCCCTGGCCTTCAGCACGATTTGCTCGTACAGCGGCTTGCTGCGGTACCGGTCGCTTTCGCCGATAAAGACGCGAAGCATGACCGCCTGTTCCGGTAATTTCATCGGATCACCCCGCCTTCAGGACCCTTATCGCGATCCTGCATAGATAAATGCCGCCCCACGCGGCGGCCAGAGACAGACAATTGTTCGCCAGAACGTTGTACAGTGCGTAACGGAGCTCTCCGTCCTGAATCAGCGCCATGGTTTCGAGCGAGAATGTTGAAAATGTCGTAAAGGCTCCCAGAAGGCCCACGGTGAAAAACCCCTTCATATCCGGAGATGCGTTGAATTCGTCGAATAACACATAGAGAAATCCGAGGACAAAGCTGCCGGCGATGTTGACCGCCGCGGTGCCCATGGGGAACGCGGTATTCGCCGTCTGGGTGATGAACCGGGAGACGCCGAACCGGAGCAGGGCTCCGACTGAACCTCCGAGCGCGATGGGTACAAGCAGTCGTATCATGGTTTCCTTTTGGCCGCGGCGTGACGATGGGGGCCCGGCAGCGCCTTCGGCCTGATCCGCCGCATGATGCGTACAGGAGATTCCACCGGGCGACTCCATGTCAATAAGATTTTACCCGATGACTGAAAATTTTTTGATATTGCCGGGCGTTCCGGACATGCCGCAATCCGGGTCCCCGGCGGGTTCACTGTTTCAGAAGCGGCAGTCAGAACGATATCTTTTTAGACTTGATTTCGAGGCCGAAGAGGCTGCGGCAGCTGGCGTCGAACATTTCTGTTGAATCGGTGGTGAAGTAGGAAACGGAGCCGTTTTTGGTGCATGCGCGGTCGATTTCGGGGTGCCGGGAAAGGTAGTCGGTGAGGCTTTCCGCCACGATGCTGTCCTGGGGGATCACGGCGATTCCCGGGGCAACGTGCCTTGTAATGGTTTCCAGGAGCACCGGATAATGGGTGCACCCGAGGAGCACCACGTCGATCTCCGGGTCCTTTTCCATGAGGTTTCTGATGTGCCTTTCCACGAAATAATCGGTCCCCGGATTGTGAAGCTCGTCGTTTTCCACCAGCGGGACCCACATCGGGCACGCTTCCTGGGTCACCCTGATATGGGGGAAGAGCTTTTGTATCTCCATCGGATAGGAGTTTGACGTGACGGTGCCCAGCGTGCCGAGGACGCCGATATGTTTGGTCTTCGACAGGGAGTCGATCGCTTCCACCGTGGGGCGGATGACCCCGAGCACGCGCCGCGACGGATCGAGGTGCGGCAGGTCGCGCTGCTGGATTGTCCTCAGCGCCTTGGACGAGGCGGTATTGCAGGCGATGATCACCAGCTGGCAGTCGAACCTGAACAGGAGCTTCACCGCGGAAAGGGTGTAGGAGTACACCGTTTCAAAGGACCTGTTCCCGTACGGTGTCCTGGCGTTATCGCCGAGATAGATGAAATCGTATCCGGGCAGTGTGCGGATGAATTCTTTCAGTATCGTCAAACCGCCGTATCCGGAATCAAACACGCCAATGGGTCCCATGATAACCTTTCCTTTTATGTATGCATTTCCGCCCGACCGGCCGATTATTTCAAGAATTAATTTTACACCGGCGTAATACGCGCCTTTTTAAATCTATTGTAATATTGTGCGGGGCAAAGGCATATAGACCGTGATGAAACCCTTGATTTTCGGAGGAAACATATGATGAGCAGGAGGCTTCTCGTAAAAAACGTCGATGTCGGCGCCACAGAGGAACAGATCGAAAGGCTCTTTTCAGTCTACGGCGACGTTCATCAGGTGTTTCTGAACCGCCAGAAAGGCATCGGCATGATCGAGATGGCGTCGGATTCCGAGGCGATCCGGGCCAGGGAGCGCCTGCAGGGTGAGCCATTATGGGGGCGGTCGCTTGATATCCTTGCCATGGGCAATTCGCTTAAAAGCCGGATTTCCTACATGCTGAACCGCTATTTTTAGGGACCGCCCTTCCTCGGGCAGCGGGACACCTTTTTCAGAACCCCGGACTTCCGGCGGGGAAGTCGCGCCCCTATTTCTTCCTCCGCAGGCTGTAGACGCTGATATACACCACGATAAATATCACCAGGGCGATAAATCCGATCCCCAGGATTATCCAGAAGGCAACCGGGTGTTTTTTAAAGGGAATATCCACGTTCATGGAAAAGGCGCTCACCACAAAGGTCGGCACCATGATGCTGATGGTTATGATGTTCAGCGTTTTCATTAAAATGTTCAGGTTGTTGTTGACGATGGAGGCCCTGGCGTCCATCAGGCTGGCCAGTATGTTGGCGTAAATCTCCGCCTGCCGGTAGCACTGGGTGTTTTCGATCAGGATGTCGTCCAGATACTCCCTGTTCTCCTCGTTGAACCCGATCTTCGCGGAATTGAGCTTCAGCTTGTCGAAAACCATGCTGTTCGAGTTTATTGCGTTCAGGTAGTAGACAAGGCTTTTCTCCAGGGAAAACATGTTGATGAGGTATTTGTTTTCCATGGCGATGCTGATTTTCTGCTCCAGAGAGTCGGAGATCATGTTTATCACCCGCAGGTGGCCGAAAAAGTGGGAGATGATGCCGAATATGATCTTCAGCATCGCGTCGTTGAGCGAATTTATTTTGTTGAAGAGTTTTCCCTTGAAAATGCCCACGTCCTCGGCCATGATTATGATCAGACGGTCGGTAAATGAGAATATCCCCATGGAGGATATTTTAAACAGATAATTGTCCTCGGTGGAGTAGTTTTTCGGCCGTTTGACGATGAGCGCCACATGTTCAGGCTCGTACTCGATACGGGCGACCTCGTCCGGGTCCAGAGACGAGAGGAGGTTGTGCTCGTCTATCTTCATCACCTCCACGAGGTGCGTCCGCTCGCCTGCGTCAGGGTTGATGTACAGGGAAATCCGCGCGTCCTCGCCGGCCGCCCCCTGAAGTTTTCCCTCATTTATGCCGTAGTGATACACCATGATGCGTTCCTCATTAACGGAGAAAATCGCGGATCGCCCGCGACACTTCCGGCGCCCTGCAGTAGCCGTAGGAATTGTGGGCGTCTTTTTTTCCGTTTTTCATGTAGTTGTTCAGGACTATGGTGTCGACCGGACTGACCCCCCGCGAGTTCGGCGAATAGTCATCGGATAGACCGTAATTTATCGCCACTCTGTCGTCGAGATCGGAAAAATTCAGCCACCGGTTGACGTTTTCGGGCGTGGGAATCTTCATGCCCGCCTTCGGCACGGTCCCCTGGCCGGCCAGAATTTTTTTCATTACCACCGGAAGGGCCAGCGGGGAGCCGATTGTGATGAAGGTGTCGATTGTCACCTCAGGCACCTCCCGCGTCAGCACATCGTAGGATATGATGGTGCCCATGGAATGGGCGATAAGGAGTATTTTCTTGCGGCGGTGTTTTTTCAGGACTTTTACCAGCCTCCTGCGCACCTCCTCTCCCGCCTTCAGGCCCCGGAATGCGCTGACCGAGCATTCCCTGTGATAATAGTAATCCAGGTCCATGAAGAGGTTTCTCATCAGCCTGTCGGCGATCCTGTCGAAATTTATGAAACCCTGGTCTTCGAAAAACATCCTGTCGACTTTTTTCTCCAGACCGTCGAGTATCTTTTTTTTAATCATGCTGGGCTTGAATTTCTCGTACACCGAAGGGTCTCCCGGCCGATACGGGTTATCGATGAAGCGCTCGCTTTTCGGGTCCTTTTCTTCCGGGTCAAGGGGGTTTTCATGCATCAGGTCGGCCCAGTACGCGAAATCGTAGAGAAACCGGCGCCTCTTCCGGTCCACCTGCCCGAGCCCTTCCCGGATTGACTGTTTCCACCACTTTTTAAGAACGCGTTTCGGCGGTTTGTTGGCAAGGCCGTGGATCGCGATTATGATCTTTCGGCGAAACAACTTGTCAATTAACCACATGGAGAACCACCTCCCTGAGATACGATTGAATATCGCCGGGCCCGGCGAAGATCGACCGGCTGTCGCTGTTTTCGATCAGTTCGGATTTAAAACACAGCCGCGGCACTCTGTCTATACAATTATTATCCCGGGAAGTCACGGTCAAAAAAAAATTGATGTGCGGGTTTTTTTACTTTACGGGATCGGCGAATGTTTCATTTCCATTTATATATTGACATTATTTCGGCAATACGCATGATACAGATCTGAATCAAACCATCCATGAAAAAAGCGAAAATAATCCTATTCGGAAATCCGATCCTGGGCCAGAGAGCAGAGGACGTCCGCGCCTTCCATAAAAAACTCCATGGTCATATCGATACCATCGCCGCGACGCTGAAGGAGACCGAGCAGGGGGCCGCTCTGGCCGCCAACCAGATAGCCCTCCTCAAGAGGATCACCGTCATTGATTATATGGATGAGTATTTTGAAATGATAAACCCTGAAATCCTTTCATCTTCCGGCACGCAGACGGGCTACGAGGGTTGTCTCTCCTTTCCCGGCTGGTCGGGGAGGGTGACCCGGGCGGAGACGGTGCAGGTCCGGTTTGCTGACCGCCGCGGAAAAGAGAGGGTGATCGAACGGTCCGGGCCGATGGCGCGGTGCCTTCAGCACGAAATCGACCACCTCAACGGCGTCCTCTTTATCGACAGGATGGAGGATGGGTTCCTGTTCGGGGACGAAAAGGACACAAGCCTCGCGGTTGATGATCTGCGTAAAATGATGGCGGTCTCCCCGGAGGGCGTCAGGCCCGGACCCTGATCGGCCGGGAGCGGCTCTATCCCGGCCGCTGTCACCGGGAGGGCGCGCCCGCCAGCTCTTTCCCCAGCTCTTCCGCTTCCTGCATGAGGTCGAGGTCCGAGGTGATGTCACCCGCCTCCAGGGCGCTTCCGTAGACCATGCCGACGATGTCGGCCCCCACGTAGCGGTAGGCGTCCTGAAATGTGCGGAGCGCGTTGACGCAGCCCGAGGCGAAGGGGTCCCGGTCGCCGTAACTCATGGCGATGGCGATCCTCCTGCCGGTGAACGCGTCCTCCCGGAAGGATCCCAGGGCGAAACAGCGGTCCATCCAGAGCTTGGTCTGCGCCGACATGCCGAACCAGTACACCGGGCTCGCGATCACCCAGGCCTCCGCTTCCAGCATTTTCGCGTATATCCCGCCCATGTCGTCCTGTATGGCGCACCCTTCGCCCTCCGGTTTCTGGCATGCGTAGCAGGAGGCGCATGGGGCGATCTTCATTTCATGAAGAAAAAGCGTTTCCACCGAGGCGCCTGCGGACCGTGCCCCGCTGGCGATCCTTTCCGCGAGCAGCGAGCTGTTTCCTTCACGCCTGGGGCTTCCGAGCAGCACCAGCACTTTGTTTACTCCGGTCATCGTTTCTCCTCTGCTGACATGTTTTCGCAACTCTCCTCTCCGGGGAATGATCTGTCAAGCCGGTAATCCCCGGATGCCCCGGCTTCCGGCCCCCTCTTCCTCTCCGGCACATCGATTTTTATATTGATTTTAACCGGCAGTCGGTTTTTATTGTCGGTTGAATGCGTGAGTATTATTTATCACAGGACCGGGGAATGAACAAGTATATCGTCACAATGCTCCTCCTCTGCTGCAGCAACATCTTCATGACTTTCGCCTGGTACGGGCACCTGAAAAATCTTTCGGACAGGCCGTGGTTTATCGCGGCGCTGGCGAGCTGGGGGATCGCGTTGTGCGAGTATCTCCTGCAGGTTCCGGCCAACAGATTGGGGCACGAAGTCATGTCGGTGGGGCAATTGAAGATACTTCAGGAGGTGATTACCCTGGCGGTCTTTTTCCCTTTTGCGGTGTTTTACCTGAAGGAGAAGCTGTCGCTGGATTATCTGTGGGCCGGGCTCTGCATGCTGGGGGCGGTGTTCTTTATGTTTCGGGGGAAACTGGGATCGTGATGTATCCTGTCTGTATGAATCGTCGCCAGAAATTGCGGTGCGGGGCGGAATTCCGTCCTATTTGCGGGTACCTGTAATGACGGCGCGAATACTCACGCCGGAACGGTTTTTTTTCGACGGTGAATCCCCCGCCGATCCCTTTATCGCGATGAGGCTGATCGGATCGCGGTCCCGGCGAGTTGCCGTCGCGACCGCGCTAATTTCAGGAGTGTTCACCGCCGTTGCGGCCGCGGCCGCGGGATTTCTGTTTCCATGGCAGGCGGCAGCGGGCGTCTCAGTTCCCGTATACATCATCTCCGCGCTCTCCATTCACTCGTATCTGAAAATCCGCGGTTTCCCCCTTTCCCTCAACTACGGCGACATCGACAGGAAAAGTTTTTTCCATACGCTGAAGGAGCGCATACTCGATCTTTCCGAGGCCGACGGGCTGTGGCATGTGAGCTCGGTATCGGCAAATCCGGACCCGGGGAGCTCCGGCGGCGCACCTGAACTATACAGGAGAGGCGCGGTTTCGGTGCGCCTCGAGACGCCGGATTTCATAATCGCCAACACCGGCATCCCCTGCGTGAAATCTGGCGGGATGGCGCTCTATTTTTTCCCGGATTTTCTTCTGACGCGGAGCGGGGCCCGGTACCGTGCTGTCCCCTACGCCCTGCTGGGTATCCTCTATCAGGAGAAGCCCTATGTAGAGCGGGGGGGCCTGCCCAGGGACGCCGATGTCATCGGACGGGTCTGGCTCCATCCGACCAAAAGCGGCGCGCCGGACCGGCGGTATAAGATAAACAGAAAGATACCGGTGGCGCTGTACGGTGAGCTGATAATTTCCGCCGACCCCGGAATGGAGTTCCGGTTTCAGATGTCCCTCAGAAAGTGCGCCCGGTCCCTGTCGTCGCATCTGGGGGCCATGGCGCGAAGCTACGAGGAGCGGCGCTACACAAGGGAAAAAGAGAAAGCCGGCGGTCGCGCATCGGGACGCGACCGTTCTGCCGGCGCGGGGGATGAGAGGGAGGCCCGATACTGGCATGAAAGGAACAGGGCCCGGAGGTTCGGCGGTGATAAAAACCGGAGCGGGAAACGCACGGAGGGGGGCGATCGAGGGGACGAACGAAGCGGTGGGTCCCTGCACCGCGGCGTCATCGGCCGGGGCGATGCTTTCAGGATTCTCGGTCTGCCGGAATCGGCGAGTGCTTCCGATATCACGAGGGCATACCGTTCTCTGGTAAAGAAATATCATCCCGACAAATTGTCGGCCGGGAGCGATTCGGAAAAACATCACGCCGGAGAAAGGATCAGGGAGATCAACCGCGCCTACGATGAGCTGAAACGCCGGAGGTGATGCTTTATTCCGGCCGAACGCCCCGATCCGGGGCCCTGAAACTCACACGCATGGCCCTTGCGCCCCGCCGGTTTGTATCCGCCTGCCGGCCTCCGATTAATCCGCATTTGGTGTTGACACTTCCGCGGAAATTGCATATCATCGTATCATACGCTATAGAGATCTCACCGGTATTGGGCCCGCTGATTAAACTTACACAAACACCCGGAGGTGTTGTATGACAGTGAAGCTCCGTTTAAAAACAGCGCTCGTTTCGGGACTCTTTTTCATCTCCGCGGGGGGGGTGTTCCTCCATTTTTTCATTCATGAGCCCCAGAAGCACGACTACGGACTTGTCCCGCTCATTGTCGGAATCATCAGCAGTCTCATCATCCCTTGGCTTTTCTGTTTCAAGAAAACGCTGCACCTGGCGTACCTGATGAACGGCTTCGCGTGCATCATCGGGACGGTCACCATGGCGCATTTTTCCGTGGTCAAGGCGCCTCTGTTCCCCGATATTTTCATATTGTGGGCCAAGTTTGCCATGGGATACGCGATTTTCTACCTGGAGATGTTCAAGATCGAATCCTCCTTCAAGCCGGGGTGGAAGACCATACGGTATCCCAATTTCGGTTTCTGGGCGGTGCACCTTGTCATGTTTTCGGTTGTATATGCCCTCGGCAATTATATCTGGAGGTAGCCAATGAACAGTATCAGGTTTCTGAAACCGCTCTGGTGGGTGCTTCATGTCGTCGCACTCATGTTCGCGTTCTGGCTTGGGCACGCGGTAAGGTTTTGAATCGCCTGATTCGTGCGGTTTCGGCCTGTCCACGGCGGACTGTGCCATTCAATGCCCCGAAAGGGGCCGGAGGAGGTTAATATGAACGTTAAGGACGCCATTCAGGCCAGGCGCTCGTACAGGGCTCTGGGGCCGGCGGATATAACAGACGAAATCGTGAAGGAGCTCGCAGAATCGGCCCGTCTGATGTGCTCGTGCTACAACAACCAGCCCTGGCGCTTCGTGTTCGTCAGGTCAGGGGAGGCGCTGGCGAAGGTGCATCAGGGCCTCAGCAAGGGGAACGAGTGGGTGCACAACGCCTCGCTGGTGATCGCCGCGTTCGCCCGGCGCGACTCCGACTGCATCGTGAAGGAGAGGGAATACTTTCTCTTCGACCTCGGGATGGCGGTCGGCTCGCTTCTCCTGCGTGCCACGGAGCTCGGACTGGTGGCGCACCCGATCGCCGGGTTCGACTCCGGAAAGATAAAGGAATCCCTCGGCATCCCGGAGGAATACCTTCTCGTCACGCTGATAAACGTGGGAAAGAAGATAGACGATCTCGAAGGCCTCGCGTCATGGCAGGTGGAGGCCGAAGTGAAGAGGCCCGAGAGGCTTCCCCTGGAGAACATCTTCAGCGTCGACCGCTTTGACGTGAAGATGAACGTCAAGGCGGGAAAATAGCCGAAACGCCGCGTTGCGTTTTCGCAGGAACCCGATGAGCGGACAGAGGCGCATCAGTAAGGTCATCAGAAGCAGGGAGGCGCGGTTTCTGCTCATGTCCGGAAAGCCCCTCGGGGAGCCGGTCGCCTGGTACGGCCCCATCGTCATGAACACTCAGGAGGAGCTTCGCGTCGCTTTTGACGAACTGGACCGCGGCGTGTTCATAAAACGGCCAAAGTGAACGGGAAGAAATGAGTGCCGCGCGTTATCCCCTCCTCGCGCCATGGGGCTGCACTCATTAATTAAAATATTTATTGACACTGATCAAATTCCGAGTTAGTATATTTCTTTACCGCAGTATAAATACCACTCAGGAGGTGTATTACATGGGAAGCAACGATTCCTTTAGAGAGGTGACGAGCCAGTCATGGTTCTCGCGTCTCGGAGAATCCATCAAAAGCGTCGGACTCGGCCTTCTTCTATTCATAGCCGCTTTTCCGGTTCTTTTCATGAACGAAGGGTGCGCGGTCAAGATCGCAAAGGGACTTGAAGAGGGAGCCGGCAAGGTCATATCGCTGAAGGAGGCGAAAGTCGATTCGGCAAACCAGGGCAAGCTCGTCCACCTGACCGGCGAGGCCACCACCGCCGAAACGGTGACCGATCCTGTTCTCGGCGTCAGCGAAAACGCCATCAGGATAATCAGGACCGTGCAGATGTATCAGTGGAAGGAAGTGTCCTCCTCAAAAACCGAGAAAAAACTCGGCGGCGGCACAGAAACCGTGACAGAGTACCGTTATGAGAAGGACTGGTCCTCCAGCGTTATCAGCTCGAATAATTTCAAGAAAGCCGGGCATAACAATCCGGCGGCCATGGAAATACCCTCGGCGACCTTCAACGCGCAGAACGTCACCGTCGGCGACTTCACGCTTCCCTCGGGACTCATCAGCCAGATCACCCAGGGTGAACCGGTACAGATGACCGAGGAGAAACTCGCGGCGCTTCCGGGGAACCTCCAGGGGAGGGCAAAGCTTTCCGGTAACGAGATATACGTGGGGCAGGACACGGCGAATCCCCAGATCGGCGACCTGAAAATAGGCGTCACCGTGGTGAAACCGCAGACGGTTTCCATCGTGGCGCAGCAGCAGGGGAACACCTTCACCGAGTATCAGACCGAACAGGAAACCTCCATCATGATGCTCAGCTCCGGGACCGTGGGCGCGGCGCAGATGTTCCAGCAGGCGCAGCAGAGCAACAGGACCCGCACCTGGATCGTCAGGCTTGTGGGGTTCATCCTCATGTTTGTCGGCATATCCATGGTGTTCAAGCCCATCGTGACTCTCGGCGACGTGGTGCCGTTCGTGGGAAGCATTCTGAATTTCGGCATCGGGGTGTTCGCCTTCGTGGTGTCCCTGGCCTTTTCCCTCATCACCATCGCCATCGCCTGGATATTCTACAGGCCGCTGCTCGGTATTGCGCTCCTTCTGGTCGGAATCGGCGCATTTGTGGCCTTCAAGGTCCTCGGCAAAAAGAAACAGGCGCCCGCTGCGGCGTAGCGCTTCAGATTATTGCGGATATGAGAGGCCGTCCCTAAAAGGACGGCCTCTTTTTTGCTTCCCCGTATGGGGAAGACTGCCGGTCAATGCCAAAGTGTCCGGAAACGGCGGCTTTTTGACTGTTCATGACCCGTTGGCCGAACCAGCGAAAATTACTTCAGGTGCTGACGGCCCGGGTGAGGAAAAGAAGGAACGGCATTTTATCGATGCGCATTTTTGAAATTTCTTGACACAGAAGTCCCCTTCGGGTTTCCTTCCTGAAAAACAGGGACCTTTGGACGGACTTCCGGCGTGAACAAAGCATCCATAAAAATGAAAATGTGCGCAATCGCGGCACTCTGCGCAACCGCCGCCGCGCTTGTTCCCTCAACGGCTGACGCGCTCGGCGTGGGCGTCTACGGAATGGCGAGAAAGGGGAGGCGTGACGCCAATGTCGCCCCGGTCGGATTCGGCGCGCTTCTTGACACCAACCTTTCCCGCGACAAACTGCTCAATTTCCGGTTTCAGATAGGCTACGGCTCAACTATGCAGAACGAGGATGTGTTCGCGTCACTGGGGTTCGGCCTGATCAGAACGCCGATGGTGCGGTTTTGGCTGGGTCCGCAGGCCGGCGTGTCATTTAGAAGAAACGATACCCTGGCCATGCCTTCCTTCGGCCTGGTTGCCGGAATAAACCTGAATCCGGGCGACAGGATGACCCTCTCCCTCGACGGCGGCGTCCGCTATCTTGTCATGTCCGAAAATTACGACGGCGGAAACGTAGGATGGAGGAAACCGGAGCCTTTCGCGTGTCTTTCGGTGCTGTTCAGGTTCGATGAGGCCTCCGGCGGGAGCGGTTCCGGCGATACGGAGGCCGTTCCGGCCGGCGGGACGATCTCCGAAGGCGGCGATGAATGAGGCTGGTTCCCTCACATACCTGGATTCGCGCCGTGATCTGCGCGTATATAGCCCGATTCACCGCGGTTGCTGCGGCTTCCGCGGTTCTGGGGCTGACGCTCCTCCTTGCCGCGCCGCTCTATGCCGAGGATGACGCCGTATACCGCGCCTTCACCGATGCGCCGAAATTCAGCAACGACCGGTTTTCGCTGGAGCCGAGCTATTTCATCTTCGGCGTGCCAAACACCAAGTTCCAGCTGGCCTTCATCTATCAGTTTTCCTCCAGGGCGGACTTCTATTTCGGCTACAGCCAGCTTGTGGTGTGGGACCTCAACGGGTATCAGGCCCCTCTTCGGGACATCAACTGCCATCCCTATCTGTACTACAAGTTCAACCTGGATTACGGCATCGTCCGTTCCGTGGACCTCGGCGTCTGGGAGCACAACTCCAACCTGAAAGGGGGAAGCCCGGACCATCGCGGCTGGGACAGGAGCTACATAAAAATCAACACCTACGCGTCCTTTGGAAACCTTGGGGTGATGATGAATTTCAAGTTCTTTGCCCTGTACCGGCTTGACAGGAACAACAGGGGCATCGACAACTACATGGGCTTCTGGGAGATCAGCGGACTGGCCTCGTATTACGCGGATCTCTATCTGTTCGATCAGGTGGATCTCAGTGTAAAGCTCTATGCGGGGAGCAGGTACGGGTATCTTCTTCATAAGGGGGCGCTGGAGTTGGGGGTGAGCTTTAAGATTTCCGGAAATCCCGCCCATGTCTACTTCCAGTACTACAACGGCTACAACGAATACCTGCTGGAATACAGAATGCACCACGTTGCCATACGGTACGGATTTCTCGTGTACCTCTGATCACTCCCGCGGACACCTGAGGCATCACGCCGGCCAGACCGAAATTGGGCATAAAAAACTTGAATTTTATATTGCAAATAGTATAAATAGGCCCTCCTTTAAGAGGAGGGCCATGAAACAGTCTTTTTCACTTATCAGCCGGGTGAAAGGAACGGTTTTTCAGAATAGGCGCCCGCCCGCCGGCAGGCATGCATGCACGGGTGTTGTTATTGCAATAGAAATCAAAATTCGGGGAAATCGATGGTAACAAATCCGGTAAAGACGCTCATTCAATCGTGGAGAAAGTCCGCGCTGTTTTTTTTCATCCTGATCTACGCGATGATGTGGCACCTCGTCATGATCGTGCTCCTTCCCGACACGGCCCTTGCGGCAATGAGCCGGGATCTCGCGAAGCTTCTGTACCTTTATATTCTCGTAACCCTGCCGGTTGCCGTCGCGGTAATTCTGGTGAGGGTCAGCGCAACAGGCCTGATTAAAAAACTATTTCAATGGGCGATGACCGGAGTGTTCGTTTTCGTGTCGGGCATACGGGTGCTTGACTGGGGCGTGGTATATTTCAGCGGGGAGCATGTCAACAGGGAATTCTGGTATCACGCGTTCTATGTGGACGGCACGAGCTTTCTGTTTACGCTCCCCACGCTTCTGCTTATTCTCGCTGCCGTGGCATCAACGGCCGTTTTTTTCATAATGCTTCGACGTGAATTGCGCCAAGACGTATCCGCCGGTGCGGAGCCGGGCGCCCGGTTCCTTCGGGCGCTGATGCCGGTCGCGGTGTCGGCACTTTCGGCTGCGGTACTCTGTTCCCCGTTTCTTATGGCAGGTTCAAATCAGTCGGGCGGGCAGGCCGGATTGTTTTTCAAAGTGCCTGATTACGAAGTGGTGTCCTCGTTTTTCCAGTATCTTCATAGGCCGGAACAGGAGGCGGTCACCAGGCTCGATACCGGTATGATCGAAAAGCTCCGCAGGTTCGGCATCGTACCGTACGGAGTGAGTGAAGATTACCCCCTGCTTAAAAAAAGCGTGTACGTCGATCCCGGGCGCCGTCATCGCGATATGCCCGGCGTTCCAAGAAGGCCCAATGTCATTATCGTTATCGCCGAGTCGCTGAATCAGGTGTTCCTTCAGGAAGAATACCACGGCATAAAGGGGCTCGCCCCGAATTACCGCGATTTCATGAAGAACAGCGTGTATTTCTCGAACACGCTGTTCACCATATCGCCCACCATCCGCGGCACCATCGCCACGCTCGGTTCCAGTATGTACCTGATGGACAAGATACAGGGATTGAAAAAGGGTGGGGGCATCCGCCCGCCTATCTTTACCAGGTTTCTTTTTATTTCCGACGTATTAAAGAAAAGAGGGTACACCAACGTGCATGTCCAGGGGGGGAGCGGGCTTTTCGTCGGCCTGGCGGACACTTTCATCAACAAGCAGTCCTATGACCGGTTCTACGGCTGGGAAAGCGTGGAGCTCCAGCGTTTCGCCTCGGAAACCAAAAAGAAGGACTGGGGCATTCGCGACCAGGATATATTCAGATTCGCCGCATCTCTCATTGAAAAGGGGGAGATAAAGGAGCCCTTTCTTCTCACACTGTCGACCCTGGATATGCATCCCCCCTATGATCCGCTGTACAAACATCCCGGGGCAGGCGATAACGCCCTGCTCAACAGCGTATACACCACAGACAAGGCCTTCGGATATTTCTGGGACTACTATAAAAAATCGCGCCTGAAGGACAATACCATCCTGATAGTGATCGCCGACCATGTCGCGCTTACTGACATAAACTACCGGCAATTCTACTCTCACAAAAAGGAGCTTCCTTCCGGGTACCAGTATTTCGTCTTCCATGCCATGCATCTGCCCGGAAGCTCCTGGAACGGCAGGGAAGTGAAGACGCTCTGCACCAACCTTGACGTGGCGCCGACGCTTTTTGATGTCATGAACATCGATACGGAAAACCCCTTTCTTGGCCTGTCGGTGTTTTCCGAAAGGCCGGATTTCCCCGCCCCTTTTATCATCGGGTATTACAATAACAGGAAAGATGTTCTTGACCGGCTTTCCGAGCATGAGCGGAACTATATACGGAATATGTCCTGGACCGAGAGCGATCAGGAGGCGTTTCTGAGGTTTCTCGAACAGCTGGCGCTTCACAGGGCGATTTATCCTGACAAAAAATGACTCTGCCGCTCTTCCTTCATTTTCGAGGACGCTGTTTTTTCATAAAATGCGACAAGAGGGTCGAAAACTGTTGACAAATGTACATTTCCTCTGGCAAAATTGCATCTCCCTTTAATTATTACTCTGTCACTTCTCATAAATCCTATGGGGGTGGATGATGCGCAAAGGCAGGACTCTGACCAAAAATGATTGCGAGAGGATCCAGCGTCTCATTGAAGACGGTGACGGGTTCGCGCGTACGGACGGCAACAGCCTTGAATCGCTGAAGGACTGTATCGTAAAATCGCGCCAGGTGGAACAGAACAAGATCAAACCGAACATCGTGACCATGAATTCGGTTTTTACCCTCAAGGATATCGGCAACGGCAAAAAAGAGACCTACTCCCTTGTTTTTCCCAAGGACATCGATCAGAATGAAAACAGGATATCGGTATGTTCCAGGATGGGCGCCCAGGTGCTCGGCTGCAGCGTCGGTACGGTAATCAAGGGTGCGGCGGGGATAAACCAGTACCTTCTTATTGAAGACATCGTGTACCAGCCCGAAGCAGCGGGGGATTTTCATCTATAAAGCATGGTTCCCACACGCATAATTTTGCATATTGAGCCATTATCGAATCGGCTGAGACAATTTATCTATTGAGAGGGTTTTATGAAAGGAAACGCAGAAGTCATCAAGGGTTTGAATTCTCTTCTCGCGGACGAGCTTACCGCCATTAATCAGTACATGATCCACGCCGAAATGGCTGAAAACTGGGGATACGGCCGTCTGCATGAGCATTTCGAGAAACGGGCTTTTTCCGAAATGAAACATGCGGAAAAGCTGATCGGCAGAATCCTCTTCCTCGAAGGGATGCCGATAGTGAGCAAGCTCAATGAGATTAAAATCGGGTCCGATGTGCCGAAACAGCTCGCCAACGACCATGCGGCGGAAGCGGGGGCGATCAAAGCCTACAATGAATACATCAAACTCTGCACCGAGGCCGGTGACAACGCCACCAAGGCGGTGCTCGAAGGCATTTTAAAGGATGAGGACGATCATATCGACGGCATTGAAGAGCTCCAGGACCAGATAGAGCAGATGTCGATCCAGTTGTTCCTTACCACCCAGCGAGGATGACATCAAGCGGCGGGTTCGGCGCCATAGTGGTGCCGGACCCTGTCATGGGTATTTCCCTGATTTTTTCTGGCTATGTGCGAACATTTTCTTTACAATCATTCCCTGAGTCTATATTCTGGACAAACTGTTACGAAACGCGATCATTCAAGTCGAGAAAGGAAGGTAACTGATATGAAAATACCGATGTGCGTTAAAATCGCCGGAACAGCCGCTATCGTCGCGCTCACTCTGTTTTCCTGCGGCAGGGGTTCTGACTCCATAACCGTCGCCGGTTCAACCGCGTTTCAGCCCTTTGCCGAAAAGCTGGCCGACCAGTATATCGCCGAGAACCCCGGCGTGAATATCACCATCCAGGGAGGAGGGTCGGCCGTGGGCATTCAGTCAGCCATTTCGGGGGCCGCGAACATCGGTATGGCCGACATGGTGGACCTCCCTCCCGAGGCCAAGGCGCTCTCCTCGGTGATCGTGGCCCGTGACGGAATCGTAATGATCGTAAATCCGGGAAACAAAACAGGAAATCTCACCCTCGCGCAGATTCGTGACATCTATAACGGCAAGGTGAACAATTGGAAGGAAGTGGGAGGCAAGGACAGCCCGATAACCGTGATTTCCCGCGAAGCAGGCTCCGGCACGAGATCGTCCTTTGAATCGATAGTGAAGGGCATTACTCTTTTCGACGGGGCGCTGATTCAGGACTCCAACGGGACTGTTCGGGAAACAGTGGCAAACGACATCAACGCCATCGGGTATATATCACACGGGCTGGTGAATGACAAGATCAATGCCATCACGGTGGACGGTGTAGCCTGCACGACAGATGCCATCGTGAAAGGGAAATACCCGCTGGTGAGGCCGATATTTCTCCTCACAAAGGGCGCCCCGACAGGCGGAAGCAAATCCTTTATCGATTACATCCTATCGGCAAAAGGGCAGGAGACGATCGGTTCCAACGGGCTGATTCCGGCGAAATAGCCGGACGTCTCCCGACGAGGTCCAGCTTCAGACCCGCGCGTCACCGCCGGTGACGGGAAACCGCCGCGGTAACCGGTGCGGGGAACATGAAAAAAAAGCGCTCATTCAGGGGATGATGAAGATACTGACCGAAAAAAGCATCAAACGAATACTGACCGTTACCGCATTTTCCGCGATAACGGCGCTTTTTCTCATCGTCCTGTTCATTCTCATCGAGGGGCTCCCTTTTATTTTCAGGATCGGTATACGTGACTTTCTCCTGTCATCGGACTGGCGGCCGCAGGCCGGCAAGTTCGGCATCTATCCGATGATCGTCGGTTCCCTCTGGGTCACCCTCGGGGCGATGATTGTCGGGGTTCCGCTCGGCCTCTCCGGCGCCATATTCCTGTCCGAATTCGTGCCCCGATGGGCCATGAGAATCATCAAGCCGACCATCGAACTGCTCGCCGGCATACCGTCGGTCGTGTACGGCTTTATCGGCGTGATGGTGCTGGCACCGCTTATCAGGAGTTTTTTCGGCGGCCCGGGGCTTTCGATACTCGCGGCGTCGATAATTCTCGGAATCATGGTGCTGCCGACGATCCTGAGCATATCCATCGATTCCATCAAGGCGGTCCCCACCTCGTACCGTGAGGGCGCTTTCGCGCTCGGGGCCACCCACTGGCAGACCATCCGAATGGCCGTGCTTCCAGCGGCGAAATCGGGTATCATCGCCGGCATCATTCTCGGGCTCGGGAGGGCTATCGGAGAGACCATGGCGGTGATCATGGTTGCCGGTAACGCGGTCATACTTCCCGGCTCGCCGCTGGATTCCGTGAGGACGCTCACCGCCAATATCGCACTTGAGATGGGATACGCAACGGGGTTGCACCGGCAGGCGCTTTTCGCCACCGGGATAATACTGCTGGTGATAATAATGATACTGAATTCAATCGCCACCATCGCCCTGAGAAACATCGGGAAGAAACGATGAAATTGAATCCGAGACATACGCAGGTCGCCGCCATCGCGTTTTTCGTGCTGGCCACGGTGTTTACCCTGGGGATACTGGTTTTCATAATCGTGTTCGTGCTGGGGAAGGGGCTGGTGCACATCAACGCGGAGCTTCTTCTGGCAAACCCGAGGGACATGGGAAGGTCCGGGGGGATTTTTCCGACCATCATCGGTTCTGTTATTCTCCCGCTTCTGGCGATAATTGTCGCCACGCCTCTGGGAGTCGGGACGGCGATTTTTCTGACCGAATACACCAGGGAGTCGCGCGTCACCAGGATAATCCGATTCGGCGCCGACTGCCTCGCGGGGATTCCTTCCATTATTTTCGGACTCTTCGGGTTTATCTTTTTTGTCACCACGCTGAAGATGGGGTGGTCCATTCTTTCCGGCTCGCTGACGCTTGCATTCATGATTCTGCCGACGATAATAAGAACAAGCGAGGAGGCGATCAAGTCGGTTCCCTACGCCTACCGCGAGGTCAGTTATTCCCTCGGCGCGACCCTCTGGCAGACGGTGCGCAAGGTGGTGATTCCCAACGCGATGCCCGGCATCCTTACCGGCGTCATGCTGAGCGTCGGCCGGTCCATCGGAGAGACCGCCGCGGTGATCTTCACCGCCGGCTCCTCGCTCCGCATCCCCTCCACGCTCTTTGATTCGATACGGACCATGTCGGTACATTTTTACATACTCGCAAGGGAAGGGATATCCAACGAAAAGGCCTATGCCACCGCCACGGTGCTGATAATCTCGATTCTCTCGATAAATTTGATATCATACTGGATGATGAACAGGTTTATCGCCAGGCGCAACAAATAACCGGATCTGGCCGCAGTCAAGGTATAGTGCAACAAGAACATGAAAGCGAAATTCGAAATACAAAACCTGAACGTGTACTGGAACGACAACCATGTGCTGAAATCGATAGACCTGTCGATCAACGAGAACGAAATCCTCGGCATCATAGGTCCTTCCGGTTCCGGTAAAACCGTTTTTCTGAGGACCCTGAACAGGCTCAACGATCTGGAGCCGGCGATCAGGATCGAGGGGGGTGTCCTCCTGGACGGTGACAATATCTACGATCCGTCCGTGGACCCGGTGAAGCTAAGAAAGAGGGTGGGGGTTGTGTTCGCGCTCCCCATTCCGCTGCCGGCCAGCATATACGATAATATAACGTTCGGGCCGTCTTTATCGGGAGTGAGGGACAGGAAAAAACTCGACTCGCTCGTGGAGAGCAGCCTGAAGTCGGCCTTTCTCTGGGACGAGGTGAAAGACAGGCTGAAATCGTCCGCCATGAGGCTTTCCGGAGGGCAGCAGCAGCGGCTGTGCCTGGCGCGCATTCTGGCGATGGAGCCGGAGGTGATTCTTCTCGACGAGCCGTGCTCGGGGCTTGACCCCATCTCCACCGCGAAGATAGAGTTCGCGCTCACCGATTTAAAAAAATACTACACCATCGTCCTTGTCACCAACAATACCAAACAGGCCGCCAGAATCGCCGACAATACCGCCTTCTTCCTCATGAACGAGCTCATTGAATACGGAAACACCAAGACAATCTTCACGGTGCCCAAAGACAAGCGGACCACAGACTACATCACCGGCAGGTTCGGGTAGGGGCCATGATGAATAAAATCGAAATCAGGAATCTGAACCTCTATTACGAGGCTTTTCACGCGCTGAAATCGGTCAGCATGAACGTGGTTGAAAAGAACATAATCGCCCTCATCGGGCCGTCGGGGTGCGGAAAATCGACGCTTCTGCGCTCCATCAACAGGATGAACGACCTGATCGAGGGAGTGCGCATAACGGGTGAAATCCTTCTGGACGGGGAAAACATCTACGGCCAGGGGGTCGATATCTACAAACTCAGGAAGCGTATCGGCATGGTGTTTCAGCGGCCCAATCCCTTCCAGAAATCGATCTACGAAAATGTCGCATTCGGCCTTCGCGTTGCCCAGATCACGGACAAGAGAAAGATAGACGAGATGGTGGAAAAAAGCCTCCGGGCCACGTGGCTGTGGGACGATATGAAGGACAGGCTGGATGAGCCGGCGGTGAGCCTCCCGCTGTATCACCAGCAGAGGCTCTGCATCGCAAGGCTTTTGGCGGTGGAACCGGAAATTATTCTGATGGACGAGCCCTGTTCGGCCCTCGACCCGATCGCGACGATGAAGATCGAGGAGATGATGATTCAGCTCAAGGAGAAATACAATATAATAATTGTGACGCACAACATGCAGCAGGCGTCCCGCATTTCCGATCTTTGCGGGTACATGCTTCTCGGCGAAATGATCGAGTTCAGAAATACAGCCGATCTTTTTTCAAACCCCCGTGACAAGAGGACCCAGGATTACATCACGGGGCGTTTCGGCTGATCACCGGCCCGGATGCGTGCGTTGCGTATATACAAGGGAGGATAGAGATGTTGAACCATATTGACAGACACTTTGACGAAGAACTTATCGAGCTCAAAAAGAAACTGCTCGAAATGGGGGACCTCGTCGAAATGATGGTGATGAACGCCCTGAAGGCCCTGGTGGAACGGGACGTTGAAAAGCTGGCCACCATAACCGAGAGCGAAAGAAAGGTAAACACCCTTCAGATAGAGATCGACGAAAAATGCCTGAAGCTCATCGCCCTTCACCAGCCGGCGGCCATTGACCTGAGGCTGATTCTCGGCGTGTCGAAGATCAATAACGAGCTGGAAAGGGTGGGCGACCATTCGATCAACATAAGCCAGTATGTGTCGAAAATCGTCATGCTGAAGCCGCTGAAACCCTACAAGGACCTGCCGGTGATGGCGGACACGACAAGGGACATGTTCAGGGAAAGCCTCAGGGCGTTCGTCGAGCTCGATGTGGAAAGCGCCAGGAAGGTCCTGCTGAAGGACGATGAGGTCGACACTCTGCGGTACAAGATAATGGACGAATGCATCGGGATCATCAAAAAGGACGCGTCGACGACGGACGTGGCGATTCTTATTATCATGCTCGTAAGCAGCCTGGAGAAGATCGCGGACCACGCGACCAACATCGCCGAGAGCGTTATTTTCGTCGCACAGGGGAAGGACGTCAGGCACCATTGCGAGAACGGGGACTGAGTCTCCAAAGCGTTACTGTTTTTTCAGAAGGGCGGCCCCCCTGTCAAAAGCCTGCATGTTGACGCCTATCTTGTCGGCGGTTACGCTCCCCGTTATGACCGATTCGAAGTCGGCCCGGGTAAAAGGGAGCGCCTCCATCGCCGACAGCGCGCCGATCATTATTACATTGCCCAGTATCGCGTTGCCGAGAAGGAGCGCCTCGCCGGTGGCATTGAGGAACTTGGCCCATCGGACAAGCCGTCCGAGGGATTCCTCTATTGTTTCCTGCGACGGATACTCCGTCTCTCCGGCGATAACCTGCACCGGATAAATCGGCCGCGTGTTGGCCAGCACCTTTGATTCGGGACTGCCGTACGCCGCGGTTGTTCTGATCGCCTCAATGGGTTCCAGCGCCACTATCACGTCCGCCTTCCCCCTGGGTATCTGGGGGCTCCAGGCGGATTTTTTGGAAATCCTCAAATGGCTCATCACTGACCCGCCGCGCTGGGACACGCCGAAGGTCTCACCGATGGTGACCCGGTATCCCCGGCGGGAAAGCATGGCGCCCAGAATGCGCGACGCCATCACGTTTCCCTGGCCGCCGACACCGGTGATTATTATGTTAAAGGGGTCTTTGATCGAGTCATTCATTTTTGCGCTGCCTCCTCTCTGAGTATGGCGCCGTTGGTGCATACCGAGGAGCAGACGCCGCACCCGGCGCAGAGCACCTCGTCAACCCGGGCCCTGCCCGCATCCCTGTCCCATACCAGCGCCGGACAGCGGAACACCCTGGTGCAGATCCTTCCGCACCCGCAGTCGTCGCCGAGGCATTTCGCCGGATCGACACGCACCTCATAGAGTTTTTTACCCTTTCGCTCGGGGCTGAGCGCGCAGGGCTGTTTCAGAACCATCACCCGTGTCCCCTTTCCCCGCTCCAGAAGCGCAAGAAACTTCCTTTCCGTGCCTTCCAGGTCGAAGGGATCACTTGTCTCCACCGCGGCGCCGAGTGACCGGCAGATTTCGGAAATGTCCAGAGGGACCGCCCCCTCCCCCTGAGCGTTCACCGGCATTCCTGGATGTGATTGGAACCCGGTCATGGCGGTGCCGGCATTGTCCAGAAGCGCGAGGATGATGTCAGACCCGTGGTGAGCGGCGTTCACCATGGCCGGAATTACCGCGTGGAAGAAGGTGGAGTCACCGGATACCGTGAGGACCGGCTGTTCCATGCCGAACCTCCGGAGCTGTCCGAAACCGGAGGCGAGGCCGGTCCCCGATCCCATGGAGTGGGACGTTTTCAGGGTGCCGAAGCCGCAGGGGAGGAGCCCCAGCGTGTAACAGCCGATGTCGCCGCACACGAATCCCTTGCGGTTGTCCAGCTCCAGCACGTTGTGTATGATCCAGAAGGAGGCCCGGTGCGGGCACCCGGGACAGAATGTGAGGTCCCTCACCGTCGCATGTTTCGAGGCGATTTCCTGGGCGGTGCGCGCGTATTCATGAGCCACCGGCTCATACTGCGTGCCGGTTATTTTTGCCAGCGCGGCGATCACTATGTCCGGGTTCAGCTCTCCCGATTCCGGAATGGTTCCGTCTGCCTTTCCGTAAAACCGCTTGAGGCCGGTTTCTCCCATAAAGCCGGCGGCCGCGGCCATTACGTTTTCTTCGAGAAAGGGGAGCACTTCCTCGACAAAGAGAATTTTTTCGGCCGCGGCGAGACGCGATTTCAGGAGCTTTTTCGGCAGAGGCCAGGTGGTGCCCAGCTTCAGGATTCCCGCGCGTTCACCAAGACCGAGCTCTTTCACCGCCTCGCGGCTGTAGAGCGAGCAGGCGCTGCAGGTGATGATCAGGACCTCGGGTTGTTCCGGTCCCTCGTAGGTGTTGAACGGCGAGGTCTCGAAGATCGCCTCCGCCTTCCTGATTTTTTCCTGCTGGTTTTTGTGCCGTACCGGCACCGGCATGGTGACCATGGGGCCGGTGAGCGGGTCGAGGAAGGGCCCGTCGTACTCGAATCGCGCGCTGCGTGCGGCCCCGGGCAGGGGCCCGAAGCGGACATTGCCGCTGGCGTGGGAAAGCCTGGTAACGCTCCGCATCATCACCGGCATGCGCAGCTCCTCGGAGAGATCGAAGGCCCAGCGGGTCATCTCCAGGGCCTCCTGGAAGTCTCCCGGTTCGATGAGCGGGATTTCCAGGAGCCGGGCGAAATGCCGGGACTCCCCCTCGTTGATGCTGGAAAGCGCCCCCGGATCGTCGCAGGGGACTATCACCATCCCGCCGCGGGTTCCGGAGATGCCAAGGTGCAGGAGAAAGTCCGAGGCCACGTTCACGCCGTTCTGCTTCATGGTGCAGATGGATCTGAGGCCGGCAAATGACGCCGCGGCAGCCACTTCCAGCGCCACTTTTTCGTTTACCGACCACTCCACGTACAGGCCCGCGTCCGGGGCGATCCGCGCCAGATTTTCAATTATCTCAGATGAGGGAGTGCCGGGGTATCCTGCAGCCACCGATACTCCCGCCTCGAGGGCGCCTCGCGCGATGGCGTCGTTCCCCATCACCAGGTACTCCTCGCCAGATTTTCCGTTTGTCAGTACGCTCATCCTCCCTCCACCTATCGGGCCAGAATTCCGGCAAGTGTACCGGCGTTCAGCCTGAGATAGGACCCTGATTCGCCTGTGTTGTTCAGCATCCCCGCGGCATCTGCCCTGGACAGCGCCCGTGTGCGTTTACCGGACGACGCCTCGGCAAGGGCGCGCAATGAGCCTTCAGGATACGGCTCTGTCAGCAGTCGCCCCTTTTGGATCATGGAGGCAGCCGAGTCTGCGCCCCGTATGGTCCGTATCACCATGCTGTTTTTCCCCGGTGAACCTTCCAGCGCGCCGACAGATATGTCGGCGAATTCCGCGGTCATGTCGGCGCAGTAGCCGCAGGATTCGGGGATTGCCCCGCGGATCTCCTCGAGGGGGATGCGGTGTGAGTCCCTGATGCCGCGGACCTCCATTACCGCCGCGGGGGGGGGCGGTATGTCCATCGAAATGATTGAGTTGATGTCCGTCCTGGCCGCCAGGATTTTTTCCATTTTTCGGTAATCGAGCGCCCAGGTGCAGAAGAGCCCGACGGTCAGCGCCACCGGATCAGGGTGTCCCTGTTCGGTCAGGCGGATCCGCATCTGCGTCGCCGCCAGTATCTGGCAGGGGGTCCCCACCAGGGCGATTTTGGAATATCCCTCTGTTATGGCCCTGTTGAGGGCCGACAGGGTCGGGGAGGCCGCGTATTTCGAGCCCCCGCAGAAGCGGACGCCGGCCGGATCGGTGATTATCGCCGGTACCGGCAGTATGCCGTCACGGCCGGTGAGGACCGCCGCATCGATCGCCCCCGCTTCAAGCATTCCGGCGATGAGTGCAGTCACCGTGCCCCCGGACTGTACCGGTGAGTCCTCATTCGGTGCGGCGGCGCGGGAGGCCGCTATCTCCCGATACTGGCCTATGCCGTGTCCCGGGTAGCCGGTGCCGTGAACGAATCGGGACGCCGCTTCCAGGTCCACCTCTGTTTTCGGGCAGTAGGCGTGGCACCGGCCGCTCTCCCTCTCGCAGGGGAACATCATGGCGATCCTTCCGCGGTGTGACCGGAAATACGGGCAGAGGGAAACGCAGGCGCCGCAGTTGATGCACAGGCCCCGGGCGAGCACCTCCTCAGCCAGCCGGGCGGGTCCGAAATCCTTCATCGATTCCTCCAGAAACGGTTCTGTACCCTGTGTAACCCATAACCGCTTCCTGTCAATAATCAAATTCCAATTCAGGACGTAATGTCGTTGACATCGGGCGATTTTGTCGTATGAGTTAAACTGAACGCCGTTCAGCGGAGGAACCCATGCGCGCACTTGCCATTGCGGTTAAGAATACGATAATCGCCTTCAACTCATGTGTCATGAACGGGATGTATCGGCTGAAAATCGGCAAAAAAAAATTAGCAGCCTACAGGAAGGAGCTGGACGGGGCGATCGCGGCGCTGTCATCCAGGGAAAAGGCCGCCGGGTTCGTGAAGGCGGCACTTGTCTATAAACCGGACCCACTTTGCGGTTATTTCGACTGGGTCTGCGACCCGGTGGTGCTCTATGCGAGGGTCCGGGAGGGAATGACAGCCGGCAGCTGCGACTGCGACGACTTCGCTTCGCTTCTCTGTTATGTGCTGAAGGGAATGGGCATTTACGATTCGGCGCGGTGCAGGGCGGTTCTTTCAAGAAAGCCGTTCCTTACCCAGGGGCACAGCTTTGTGACGGGACAGGTCCGCGGAGGGGGGATCGACGTGTACAGCCCCTATGCGTTTCTGGGGATGGTATCGCGGGAGGATGAGATCGTGCCTATGCTCGAAAAACATTTCGGAGACGTAAAATTCTTTCCTTTTGTCGTCTGATGATTATGAACCCCATTCAGCGGGCGTCCGCCTGCCGAAAAAAATCTTTTTAAAAAGACGTTATGTCTAATACCTGATAAAAAATTGTTGACTTTGAGTATCTCATAACGTACAAAAATTAAATCAGAAAAAAATTTTTTTCTTCTGAAAAAAAAATACCTCACAAACCGTCTTTTTTTATTCTGTATATCAGGAACGGTATATATGTTGTCCTATGAGAATAAAAAGGAATTCCGGCAGGCTTATTTGAAATATTATCCTTTTGTCTTCAGCGCGGTTTATTCTAAAACCGGCAATCGGGAGGACGCCGAGGATATCTGTCATGAAGTCTTCATACGATTTATGGAAAATTTCATGAAGATCCAAAAGAGGAGCGGCTGGCTGAGAAAGGCGGTCACTTTTGAAATAGGGAATTACTACGGCAAAAAAGCATATAAGGTGGACGATCGCGCCGACATCGATGATTATAAGAACCATTCCCTTCATGCGGTCGAGAACTGTTTCCAGGATACAAGAATGGTCATTCGGGACGTTATTGAAAATGAAGAAAATTTCACCAGCGATATCGAGATGGTTCTGTTCGAGCTGGTCTCGATATACGGCTTTACTTTAAAAGAAGCGGCCGGTTACCTCAAAATGACACGATGGCAGGCCCAGTATATGTATAAGAAGACAACGGAAAGGATTCTTCAGGCTCTCCGGAAAAAAGGGATCAAAGGCCTGGAGGACCTCTTATGAACCGTTTCCGGGATCCCATGAAAGAACTTTTGAGGATGTATCATCTCGACACCCCCGTGCCTCCTGAAGTTCGAAAATATTTCCTCTCAAGGATGGGGAGGGTCTTCAGCAGAGTCATGAAAACGACCGGATCATATTCGCCGATATTTGGTTTTTTCTCCTTTCTATACTTTTTATTCAAGAAGCTTGGCGTGGTTATTCATTTAAAAATGCTATTGGGCATTGCAATAATGACCGCATTGCTGGGAGGAGGTATTGCGGGATATTTTTTCCTCGATACAGTGAAAGTGCCGGCACAATCAGACAGGACCCAGCAAAAGATCCACCGATATCCGAATGCACTTGCGAAAACGGAAGAAAGCAGCCATAGGGTAAGAGCGGCCGCGGCTATTATAATCGAACCTCTTGAAAGCGGCAGTGTTGACAAAGCGGTAATGACTCGATTAACCAATTCACTTTCCGACGCGCTGAATGCCGTCGGCGGGTCGTCATTTTCGTCGATCGCGGTCTCGTGCCAGTCCAAATATTCCCTTTCCGGCTATGTTGAAAAGATGGAAGAGAAATTCATTGCTTTCATCAGGGTTGTCGACAACAGGAATTCCTCCATTCTTTTTGTAACAAGGGAAAAGTTCGAATCCCTGGACGAGCTGGAAAAAGGATATAGCCGGTTTGCGGGGGATATCGTCACAAGGGTCCGCGGCCATGGACGATGAACGCATGAATATGGCGCATATCCATGCTTCCGGAAGGTGTGCGGCACA
Source organism: Spirochaetota bacterium (assembly GCA_041737965.1). Classification (GTDB taxonomy): domain Bacteria; phylum Spirochaetota; class UBA4802; order UBA4802; family UBA5550; genus JAFGJK01. The sequence continues at coordinate 88,132 of JBGSQT010000014.1, forward strand.
CCGGTGCCTTCGGTTTTTTTCGATTCTCGCCCTGGCCGTGATGTACACATCCCTGTGCGCCCTGGCCGGCGAACCGGCAAAAAATGACGCTCCTGAAATGAAAAAGATAGCGGTGCTGGGCTTCTCGAACAACAATACGCCCGAGTATGTGTCGAGAGCGGTGCGGAATATAATCGAGGTCGCCATTTTTGCCAGCGGTGATTTTCAGCTGATAGAATATGAGCACATCAGGAAGGTCATCCAGGGATCAGGGTTCGGCAAGGAGGGAATGGGTGATGCCGATGCGATCGAACTGGGCGGCAGATTGAAGGCCGATTATCTCATCGCCGGCAGCATCGACAAAATCGAAAAATATCGCATCACCGCCAGGGCCATATCCATTGCTGAAAAAAAGATACTCGTCGCCTATTCCCATGATATCGACGGTATGGGTGAGCTGGATCGCATAACAGAAAAAATTGCCAAGGATATCGCAGCTGATATAGAAGATTTCGAAAGAACCGGCACGCTTAGAAGGCATTTTTATGACGTATACCGGATAAAAACGAGGCTTTCCGGAGAACTCATCACGCCGTTGGGAAGGTTCCATGACCTGGTCAACAACGGATACGGCATCTCAATAACCACCGAAATCGGCAATGTTTTTATTGATAATGTTTTTGTCTGTCTCGGTGTAGGCTATCAGCGTTTTACGGGTAAGATCAGCTCATCGGACAGTTGTGCCCTTGTTCCCCTGTGGCTGTCCCTCGGATTCGATCTGGAACTTTCGAGAATGATGTCGCTGAAGCCATCTGTTTCCTCAGGGATGGCTTTCATTACCATGAAACACGGAATAACTCCTGGTTTCAATATGGCACCCGGCAGCGAGCGCACCTGCGCTGAACCGATGTTCGCCGCAGGCGTATCATATAATGTCCGTCCAATGCGGCATCTGGATATTGACTTTTCCGTGCGATACGGGTTTATCTACGAACCCGAGGGGCCGCTTCATTTTATGGTGTTCGGTTTCGGTTTCGGTTATTCCTTTTAGAATTGAAAATCAATCATGCCGATCCGCCCAGTGGATTGAAGCTATGAAGGCGGGTATTTCTGTGTTCGCGTAGGAATAAAGTGGAGGATTCTATGAAGATACCGGAATTCTTGATTTTTATCGTTATGGGAGTCCTTATAAGCTGCAGCAACGGGTTGAATGATTTGTTGATGAGAGATGCGGGATTCCCGATGAATTCGGCGGTTGCGGAATCGGTCTCTTCATGCCGGTACCTCGGAGTGATGTATGATGAAGAGAGCGGTGAAATGATTAACGATCTGGCGACTGAAGGAGAAATGTACGATCAGTACAGGAGTGAGGTGCAGAATGCGCTTGATGTCATGCTGAGGTTTCCCCTTCAGGATGATCCCGTAACTGAAGAGGACGCACACTCAGAGGGGGCTTCATGGTATCGATCTCTTCCCTCGGAATTGCATTCCGTGTCCATCAGCGGGGCTTTATACGGAGGTGATCGGAGGATATCGTTGAGCATTGCTGAATATCTATCGTCAGACATCGGTGCCGACCGAGTCCACCGGTATCTCGGTCACGTTCATTCCGGTTCAAACGCGCTGATCGATTTCGGATTGGAGGGAAGCATCCCCTGCTTTAACGGGCCCAAGGAACGGATCATTGACAGCCTGAATGTGCTTGTTCCGGTCGAATCCACGCCGGATTTCTGCTCCGCCTACGTCGCGTCATTTTTTACCGATCCATTCACCTTTACGCCGACTTTTGTCGGTGTCACGGCGGGAAGGCCCGGTTCGGATGTATTTCGGAGTATTACACAGCGATTCAGGGACATGCGGGGGATGCTGGTGGACGTACACAGGTCTCTGAATGCAAACGGTGAAAGCATTGACTCTATTTTCGGCGTTGATGTGCGCGAACGCGGTCTTGCGTACGTGACGGCCGAAAACAGGCTTGAATCGATATATAATCAACTGCTGATTCTCGGAGACGATATTGACGCCAGGAAGAGCGCGGTGAGCATGCTTATCAGAGACAGCGATGAATATGAATTCATGATGACACAATTGTACCGGAGCATCGTTGACAAATCGGCAGAGCCGGAAAAACATGCTGCGCTTCATGACGTTCCCATTCCGGTGAAGTTGAGGATAAACCGGCATAAGTATAACTATTTTCTTATATCGGATAATATGTGGGAGACTGTCCATTGCCACTCGTTCAGTATCAGGAACCCGGCATCAATTACAGGATGCTTTATCCGTGATATCGATCTGTTAAAGAGGCTGAGTTACGCACGATTATCTCTTGCAGAAGAAGTGCTAAGTGGACAGGATCTTCTCAGGTTTAGAGAAAAAATCGCCTCTTCTGATCTCAGTAAAATTGTGAGGCTTAAAAATCTTATCTCCCAAAAATCAAGAATTAACAGCGATATTGACCGGCTTTGCCGTATTGATAGAGATTCTCTAATACTGAATGCGTATGATCCGGCTACTTTTACTGCCCCTTATTTATGCGCTGATAAATTTGAATACACTGTTTCAATAAATGAGTCTGTAATAGACATATATGGTGAAAACGGATCATTTCACAATGACGATCTGTTTAGAGTGTGGGTGCCCACCTCGTCTTATGGAAACTCTGCAAGCCTGGACAATTTATTGAGTAAACTTCCCCAGGCTGTTGCCGAGGGGACATTCAACTACGCCTATAAAAACTATTTTGTCACCGTACTTTCAATTCTGTCGGAATGGGAAATACGGCTCAGGGCGCATATCGCGGCGGGTGAAGGGTTGTAGGTCAGGTCATGCCATTCGTCAATGTCCTGTATCCTGACAAAGAACCGGCAATGAGCAAGAAAATAACTTGAAATTCTTGCGCACAAATAGATAAAATAGCACAGTCAAGCGCGCAGGGGGAGCCATGAAGGACTTGCCGGTCGGAAACGAAAAGCTGAGTATTGCGGCCAAACTGGGTTTCGGGGCGGGGGACATTTTCGGCGGAGGGTCCCTGGTCATCATAGGGTTTTTCTACCTCTACTTCCTCACCGACGTTTTGCTCATAAGCCCGGTGCTTGCCGGTTCCGTGTTCCTGGTGAGCAAGATCTGGGATGCTGTCACCGATCCCATCATGGGGATCATATCGGACCGAACCAGGACCCGTTTCGGCCGCAGACGCCCCTATTTTCTCGCCGGCGTGGTGCTTATATTTCTCTCTTTCACCATGATGTGGTACCCTGTCGATTTTTCCCTTGAAATACACCGCTTCATCTTCGTGCTGGTGGCATACGTCTTCTTCGCTACCAGCTACACAATCGTCATGATTCCATACTTCGCCCTCGCTTCGGAGCTCACCACCGATTATAATGACCGGACGTCTCTCACTTCCTTCAGAATGACCTTCTCGATGCTCTCGTCGCTCATCTGCGCGCTCATTCCTCTGGAGATAATAAAGTCATTTCAGGGAGAGAGAGCCGGCTATATAATCATGGCCCTGATCTTCGGGACGATTTTTTCGCTTCCATTTCTCGCCACCTTTTTTTTTACCAGGGAGCGTCCTGATTTTCAGAAAGAGCCGGAACCTTTTAATATAAAGAAATCATTTATCGAGCCATTTAAAACACCGACTTTCGTGAACGCCCTGCTCATGTACCTGTTCGCCATGACGGCCATAGACATACTGATGTCCATCATCATGTACTTCATGACCTACTATATCGGCAGGTCAAGCGAGACCAACTATGTCCTTGGGGCGATGCTCGTGACGCAGCTTCTTTTTATTCCGGTATTTGTGCTTATCAGCCGGAGGATCGGCAAGAAGAAGAGCTATCTCGCCGCCTGTGTCCAATGGATGCTGGTGATGTTGTTGAGCATTTTTATAGGCCCCGGAAATCCCTCTTATTTCATATATGCATTCGGCGTGCTGGTGGGGATGGGGACCGGGGGCATCTACGTGTTGGTTTATTCAATCATGCCGGATGTGCCGGATGTGGACGAGCTCTATTCCGGCAGGAGACGCGAGGGGGTGTATTCGGGTATCATGACTTTTATGCGAAAGTTTGGCTCCGCTGTAGGGATATTTACGGTATCGGTCCTTCTTGCCCTTACCGGATTTAAAAAACCGGTGCAGGAGACGGTGGATGGGGTGTCCAGGGTCGTGCAGCAGGCACAGACCGGGGAGTTCATTCTTTCTCTCAGGCTGATATTCGCCATCGTCCCGGTGGTCTTCATTCTTGCCGGAGTCTTTAACGCGGTGCGGTATTCACTGTCGCCGGAGGTACACGAACGGCTTAACAGGCTTCTGACGGCGAAAAGAAAAGGCGGGCCCTATTCCCTTGACGAAGAGAAAGACCTGAAGATGATTCTGGAGCGGCGTAATGGTTAGCCGGCATTCCCCGGGGTTCCGTATCGTCACTTACATATGCCGGTGAAAAAGAATAAAAAGCTATCAATCCTTTTCGCGGTTTCCGAAGCGGTGCCGTTTGCTAAGACCGGCGGCCTGGCGGACGTGGCCGGCGCTCTTCCAAAAGCGCTCCGGGAGCTGGGGCATGACGTGCGTATTGTTCTACCGAAGTACCGCTCCATAGACGTGGACGCTTTCAGCATAAAACCGGCATGGCGCAGTGTGGTAATCGATATCGCATCGATAAAACACCTGGGGGAAATCTGGGAATGTGCCATGCCGGGTTCTGGGATTCCGGTGTATTTCGTGGACAACGCGGAGTTTTTCAACAGGCCTGGCCTGTATCGCACAGAGGAGGGGGAATATCATGATAACGCGGAGCGTTTCATGTTCTTCTGCCGATGTGTCGTTGAGATGCTGAAACACCTTGAATTCCGTCCGGACATCCTACACTGCAATGACTGGCACACGGGACTGATTCCCGTGTATCTCAAGACCATTTACCGGGATGATTCTTTTTATCGCCCCATAAAGACGCTTTATTCAATACACAATATCGCCTACCAGGGCGTATTCGACCGGGAAAAGCTGTCCCATGCGGGCCTCCCCTGGAACCTGTTTGATCCCAGGTGGTTGGAATTTTACGGCTCAATAAATTACATGAAAGGGGGGATCGTCTTCGCTGACACTATCAATACCGTGTCCAAACGCTACAGGGATGAGATCACCACGCCCGAATTCGGGTGGGGCCTCGACGGCGTGCTGCGATCAAGGGAGAAGGACTTTTTCGGGGTGCTGAACGGCATCGATTATTCCGTATGGGACCCGGCCACGGACCCCCACCTTTACGCGAATTATTCAACCGATGATTTAGAGAACAAAAAGAGTGTTAAGAAACAGCTTTTATCGGAACAGGGGCTTCCATACTCCGAAAGTGTGCCGCTTATCGGAATGGTCACTCGGCTTGACGATCAGAAAGGCCTTGATTTTATCGCGGCGATCATTGAGCATTTGATGGAGATGGAAATACAATTAATCGTGCTCGGTACCGGCGAAAGCCAATACCATGATATGCTCGACCATTTCAAGTGGAGATATCCGGAAAAGCTTGCGCGTACCATCGGTTTTGACGACGCACTGGCTCATGCAATTTACGCCGGGTCCGACATGTTTCTCATGCCGTCGCATTTTGAACCGTGCGGTCTCGGCCAGATGATCGGCCTTAAATACGGCGCGGTGCCGATCGTACGAGAAACCGGCGGGCTGGCGGACACTGTTACCCACTTTGATCCCCGAAGCATGGTCGGCAATGGATTTGTGTTCAGGGGATGGAATCCCATGGACCTGTTGACGGTGATTAATGAAGCGGTTGATGTTTTCAGTAACACGCGTCTCTGGACTCAATTGACAGTGAATGGAATGGGACAGCATTTTTCATGGGATGATTCAGCCGCGGAATATGAGGGATTGTACAGGGCAATGCTCAGTGGATAAATGATCCACCGCGGTGATTATAGAATGACTGCTGAATTATCCCGTACTGGCCTGCCGGCCGATCGATTCGATTTCATCTTCGATCTTTCTGCACTTGTTTTCGCAGGAATTCACCTTTTCAATCAGTTCAAGAATTTTTTCGTCGCCGTTAAGGTCCTTCTTCTCCCTGTATGCAACGCTGACCGCGTCTCCGAGATCGGCGAGCAGGGAATGTAGATTTCTCTGTTCAAAAAAAAGGTCCTTTTTCAGCTGAGCGAATTGAATTCCCTCTTTACTTTTCTCGGCAACAGTCGTCGCTCCTTCCTTGATGCCGTCCACCGCCAGATCGACTCCTTTCATGAAAACATCCTTCACTTCTTTCCAATAACTCATTGGTACCTCCGTAAACAGTGTATGAAAAAAGGTTTCCCTTTTACTAAAAAAGTAATAATAATGGGGTAGAAAGTCAAGGCGGGGAATTATGGGGGTATCATTGGTAGAGGTAAACGCAATCATTCATTGTCACAATCACAGAGGATAAAAAGATATTCAAAGTCTGAAACTGGCAGGCCGCAAGAGACCCGCCAGGGAACATGTATGTTTTTATAAGGCAGGCGAGCGTGAATATCACTTTGTCTTAAAACGATTATTATGGGATGAAACATATATAAAGTTATTCATTAATGGAACACTTGATGATTTTGATGCACCAGCTTGTGGAATGAATACAATTAAATTTCTATTTTTCATATTTGTATTATATGAAAATATAGTAAATGAATGTTACCAATTTCTTTTTAAATAGATCGGGTCAATTATCCAATGACTTCCTTTGACGGCTGCTCCCCCAAATATTGAAAAGCTTTGGAGTTCTTTCGCTTCATAACCTTCTTTGCAAATTACAAAACGAACAAAAAGAGGAGGGGCTTCATTTCCAATCCAGGTAAATTCAAGATATCGCATTTCATTTAATTCATAATAACCGCTATGATTGGTGTAAGTCAGTATTTTGATAAGCTTATCATTGCAATCAAGAGAAGATGTTTTGATATCCATTGATCCATGTTTTTCACTTGTATTATTAAAACTTGAATCTGTGAAAGTATGACCAATTATACATCCAGAAATTGGTAATTTTGTATCATAATCAAAAATATACCCTGTTATTCTTGGCCTAGACAATCTACTGACTAGACATGCAGATTGAATAAAAATAAATATATGAATTAGAAAAAATAAAACAATTTTATTGAATTTCTTTATGCTCATAAATTTTACAATAAATAGCCACAATACTTAAATATATCGCCGGTTTTAAGGCCGGTATCGAATAAGTTGCAATGCATCTGACATAACGTCATTGCTGTATGACTTTCGCCAAGTTTACAAAAATTTATAAACGGATTGAGTTTATACAAATCAAAAAAAATTATGCCACAAATAATTGGCAAATCTGGACAGGACCAGGCCGTATTCCGCTACCGTGATCAGCCTTTGTTATATGATTCAACGCGCCATTACGAAAAGTTTACAGGGGTTAATACGCGGATGTAATAATCCGGCTGCGAAAATTTAATTATCATCTAATAGAAATACCCATAAATACAATACCTTCATCTTAAAACCCAGATAATATTACCACAATACTTGCATTCTGTCCAATAGACAGTGGTAGAATCTTGTCTTGAGTAAAAATCACCGCTACTAGTAACTCCCAATCCTGAACCTTGAAAGGAATCGAATTTTTCTAATTTTCCGTTAGGAAGGAAGCACTTGCATTTTGGACACTGAAAAGATTTAAATACTCCAGTCGCTTTTAATAAAAATAGTATAGTAAATATAATAGATATAATGAAATAAGGCACAAGCATTTTGGAAACAATAGAATGAAGTAAAGGCCCAACATGTTTAATAAAAAAACCTTGAGAGAATAAATATGTAATAATGTTTATAGAAATAATAAAGCACCAAAGAAATAATCCACGCCCTATTCTGCTCATTTCATTCCTGTCGTTTTCTCCTCTTTCCTCCATCGCCTTGCGATAATCTTCGAACGATACCTTCGTTTTTGTATTTGCCATTATTTTCTCCAGCTGTTAGTAATTCATAGACCAGCTACCATATTGGTAATACAATAAGTTCATTCTCTAGCGCACACGGTTATGCTGTTATTTTGTTAAAATTAGGCACGTTGTTTATATAATTTTACCGGCATATGAAGAGTTGTCATTATTGCCGTATGTATTAGAAAACAGAGAATTTTATTTGTCAATAAGTATTTATGATGCGACTAAGCCGGCAATTTATAATATGATGTGTTGTGCGGCGGTACGCTGTTTTAAAGCATATGCTTTGGTGTACATCGGGATATGGTATCGAATGAAAATATTGGAATTTCCTTAATAATCAAGACATGTTATAAGAATGAAAATGAAAATTAATTCCGTAATTTGAAATAATTAATTGCTAACTCTATAATTCTACAGTAACTATTCACACTGTTGTGCCGCATGCCATAGATAAATATCGTAAAGAAATTCATTATATATTATTACTTTAATATGAGAAAGACCAAATAGTTTTCCCTGTAAGCTTTGAGAGTGCGACAAGTTTATTTTTTGTCCAAAGAAGATAGAGGTCGTTGGTTGACGATTCGTATTTTAATTCTGGTGTATATTTGAGTAATGTTCCGATTGATTGATCTCTTCTCCATATTATATTATTCTCGTCACAGCATATTACTTGATATGTATCATGGTCAGTATCAAGAAAAATTAATTTTACTGTATTTTGCAATTTGACACTATTTGAAGTGAAGGGAACACTCAGCTGAAATTCGGAAAAATCCTTGAATAAAATTTTCAATATACCGTTAGAAAAAGTGCATGTATGGACTTTTTTACCGTTGTATTTTAGATTTCTAATTAAACTTGCTGTAATTCTAAAATTACTATCGGTAATATACCAATCAGAATCTTCGTGAATCAATAGAGAAGTCTCATTCGCTGCAACTATAAGTTCATATGAATTTACTTTCGTCCTTTTTAATAATTCTCCGGTTTGCCGGTCGAGTATCCATATACGCATCATTGGCCCTGCCCCGAAAAAGGGGACACGAAGTTAAGCGTATAATACGATACTATGCTTAACGAGGTTACCAATGAGTGAAAGAAGGAGATTTGACAGGCAGTTTAAGGTTGATGCGGTACACATGTTGGAAAGCAGCGG
>JBGSQT010000015.1:0-44663 GCA_041737965.1 Spirochaetota bacterium
TCTTCGCATCCTGGGGCTGGAGAAGGTCCCAAGGGTTCGGCTGTTCGCCGATTAAAGCGGAACGCGAGCTGGGTTCAGAACGTCGTGAGACAGTTCGGTCCCTATCCTCTGCAGGCGTTGGAAATTTGAGGAGATCTGTCCCTAGTACGAGAGGACCGGGATGGACGAACCTCTGGTGTACCAGCTGTCGTGCCAACGGCACCGCTGGGTAGCTATGTTCGGAATGGATAACCGCTGAAAGCATCTAAGCGGGAAGCCAACTCCAAGATGAGATTTCCCATCTCGATTCGTCGAGACTGAAGACACCTCGAAGACTACGAGGTTGATAGGCCGGAGGTGTAAGGGCAGTAATGCTTTCAGCCTACCGGTACTAATCAGTCGTGAGGCTTGACCATATTATAAAAAACCCGAGTGTTTCACTCGGGTTTTTTTATTGGTGCGCCCTGCAGGGCGGGTTTTCAAATGAGTTAATCTGCAGAAGGCTGAGTTTATCAACTATGAATCAGAGATTTCCGATTGAAATGTGCTTGGTCTCAAGAAACGAATCAAGTCCTTCAGCGCCGAGTTCTCTTCCCCATCCGCTCTGTTTGAATCCGCCGAAGGGACAGTTGCTGGTGGTGGGAACCGCGTCGTTTATGCCTATGGTACCGGCTTCTATCTTTTCTGCGAGCCTGATAGCCCTGTTTAAATCTTTTGTAAATCCGTATGCAGCGAGACCGTATTCGGTGTTATTGGCTTTGCCGATAACCTCCTCTTCGGTATCGAATGGGTATATTGCGGCTACCGGTGCAAATATCTCTTCAGTTGAACAGAGGGCGGCATCCGACACGTCAGCGATTACCGTTGGTTCCAGGAAATTGCCCTTATCTCCCCATTGTTTTCCTCCATAGAGCAACCTGGCGCCGTGTTGTGTCGCATCCTGGATATATTTCAGCGCTGCTTCAAGACCCTGACTGTTGACCAACGCGCCGATATCCACGCCTTCGTCCAATCCGTTCCCGACTTTCAATTTTTTTGCCTTTTCGATAAAGGAGTCGAGGAATTTGTCATAAATCGGCCTTTCAACATATATGCGATTCGCCGCGATGCAGGATTGTCCCGTGTTCCTGAATTTTGTAATCATCGCGCCTTCAACGGCGGCATTGAAATCTGCATCGGCAAATACGATAACCGGCGCGTTTCCTCCGAGTTCCAGTGAAAGTTTCGTGCATGTTTTGGCCGCTCCCTGAATGAGTTTCTTGCCGACTTCGGTGGAGCCGGTAAAAGTTATCTTCCTGCAGATGGGGTTTTCCAGGAACTCATTTCCGATAACCGACGCTTCGCCTGTAATCACCTGAAAAACGCCGGCCGGGACTTTCGCGTCATCAAAACATCTGGCAAGCTCGAGTGCGCACAGGGGTGTCTGGCTCGCCGGTTTTAAGATTACGGGGCATCCCGCCGCCAATGCAGGGGCGATTTTCCGGGCCGCCAGTACAAGCGGGAAATTCCATGGAGAAATCGCACCCACAACCCCCACCGGGTGTTTTATCACGATATTCCGCTTCCCGTCAGCCTGATGCGGCACCAGCCTGCCGTATCCTCTGCGTGCCTCTTCCGCAAACCAGCGGAAATGGTCAATAGTCATGGCAATTTCACCCCTGCTCTGCGCGAGAGGCTTGCCGTTTTCCATTGTAATAATACGGGCTATCTTTTCCGCACGCTCTGAAAGCAACTTTATGACTTCAAACAAAAAGTCCCCTCGTTTGATTCCAGGAAGTGCGCTCCATGATGCAAACGCCCGTTGTGCGCTCTCCAGGGCGCGTGTGGTGCCTTCCTTTCCGGTTGTGGCGACTTCGGCGAAAGGCTCGTCCGTCGCCGGGTTTATAACAGTCAATTTCTTTTTTCCATCTATCCACGACCCGTCAATATAAATCCGGTACTGTTCCATTCATTCCTCCCTTAAAAGTTGACGCAGATATTTTTTGTTCGAAATTATACATTATGTGAAAAGGCGCTGATAATATTCCCGTTTTTGTCAAAAATGATATCATGCGGACCTTCGACGGAACACACGTTCTTGTTCTCGTAAAACCTATCACTATAAGCTTCTGAAGCCATCAGGGTCTCCATCTCCATCGTGTTCTTTATCCAAATAACTTTATATTCCGCAGGGTCGGTGATACCGGCCATCTCAAGGGCCGTACGCATCACTTCCATATCGTTCGAGAAATGCATCGGTATCTTGCATGAATCGGTGCGGTATGCGGTTTGTGAATTGAGGTAGAGAGCGTGATAATCGATCGAATCAACGAGGCGTTTTGTGGTGAAATCCGCCAGCCCGATTCCCTGGGCGTTCCCTTTTGTTTTAACTGTAAGATCCCGGACAAAAACGCGCACCACTTTCATCGGCGAGCCCTCTTTTCTGCCGGTAATATTCGTATCCATTCCGGTTCCGCTGATTTCTTTTCCCATTTCGTCGATTATCAGCAGGTCTACGTCCTTAAATGGAAGCGAACCCATCATGTTCCGGGCTTCCTGAAGCAGAAGCGGCTCTGTTTCACCGAATTCATCAGGAGCCAGAACCGCGATTTTACCAATCTCTTCATAGGCGTTTTGCAGTATCGCAAGACCGAAGGCAATGGATAGACTGCTGAACAGCGCGTCTGACACGGATTCCACCACTTTCTGCCATGAATACCTGTCAATGGCCCTGTGGTAGGTTTTCGCTCCTTCACGCTTTCCCATGCCGATGAGGCACATCTTTAACAGCCCGCTTTCCACTGACCCGATAAGCTTTGTATGAGGTTTGACCCTGTTTATTACCGCAATATGGTCCGCTTCCGCGGCGTATCTGTCCACAAAGACCGGCATTCCCAGGGATGTCTTTCCCACCTCGACGACGTCCATGGTGGCTTTGATTTCGCAACCCATGGAATCTTCCGTGATACCAAATCCGGCCAGGACGCCCCGCTGTCCTTCGGCTGTGCCGCCGCCATGGCTTCCCATGGCGGGAAAAATAAAGGGCCTTGCTCCAAGGCCCTTTAAATTATCAACGACTGATTTTGTAACCGTATCGATGCCGCGTATTCCCCTGCTGCCAGCGGTAATAGCAACAGTCTCTCCCGGTTTGATTTTTTCATTTCCCAGGACCCGTGCCATCTGGTTGCCGACTTCCCGGGAGATGTCGGCAACCGCCGGTCGCGGAAACTCCTGCCTGAGCAGGTACATTTTCGGCAGTGCCGGCACGGTCATGCGCTTCGATAGAGCTTTGTGATGACGAATTCCACGTGCCCCAGGGCCTCGGCTGAGGTCAGCCTTCCGTTTGCCGTCCTTCGTATGCAATCCAGAAGCGCGTCTCCCGCCTTGTCCAGTGTCATATTGCCCTGGAGTATTTCACGAACGTCCACATCTATGTGTTCGCTCATTGTATCGCAGGTGATCGGGTTCGCCGACAGCTTGATGACCGGGGTGATCGGGTTGCCGATTACGTTGCCCTGTCCCGTGGGGAAGAGATGGATCACCGCACCGGAAGCCATCCACAGTGTCACCGCTTCAGCGGCCGCGGAAGATGTATCCATAAACCAGAGACCTTTTCCTTTCGGCTCCTCGGCAGGCAACAGCACACCGTCGAATTTCAGGTTTCCGATTTTCTGGATGTTCCCGAAAGCCTTCTCTTCTATCGTGGTGAGGCCCCCGGCGATGTTTCCCTTGGTCGGCTGGGAGTCCGACAGATCGTCGGTTTTATTGGCGTTGATAAAATCGTTGTACGCGCTCCAGACGCGGTACCATTCCTCGCCGATTTCCTTCGTCTTGCCGCGCTCGCGTATCACATGCTCTGCGCCTGTAATTTCGGACGTTTCACCGAAACTTACTGTGCCGCCCGACTGTACGAGTTTCGTGACCGCGTTCCCCACAGTCGGGTTTGCCGCGAGCCCCGATGTGGTGTCCGATTCGCCGCATTTTATCGAGATATAAAGCTCGTCGGAACCGCACTCCGTCTTCTGAAGTTCCGTGGCCCACTGGACGTACTCTTTCGCCTTTCTGGCCGCCATTTCGATCGTTTTTAGATCGCCGTTGCGTTCAATGGAAAAACCGGATACCGGCTTTCCCGTTTCAGCGATTCCATCGACAACTTTTTGTGTCCACAATGGCTCGATCCCGATGACCACAACCGCGGCGACATTGGGATTTCTGCCTGCCCCGATTATCGTCCTGAAATAAAGGTCAAGGTCCTCCCCGAACTGCAGCCTTCCGTATGAATGGGGCACCACCAGCGTCCCTTTGATGAGACTTGCGGCCCCTTCGCACGCCGCATTTGATATGTCGTCAAGGGGAAGGATCAACACGTGGTTCCTGACTCCCACTTTGCCATTCTCTCTTCTGTAACCCATGAAAGTGAATTTGCTCATCTCATTCTCCTGTTCCACATTACCATTTTTTCGTTTTCACGTTGTGGGTGTGCACATGCTCGCCCTTTTTTATCGCCGCCACGACCTTTCCGATGTCATTGTCGTACTTGATTATCGTGTCGTTAACGCTGAAATCCTTCATCGCGATCTTGTGGCCCAGCGGAATGTCGGTCTTCGCTTCCACCTCATAGCGCTCCTGCGTGTTCATGTTCATACACAGCAGTCCTTTTCCCTTTTTAACGTCTACAACCGCCACGGCGACGTTATCGTCCTTGCCGTGAACCAGAAAATGCAGCATAGAAATCCCTCCTCTACGTCACTTTTTTTCAGTTTTATCCCATGAATCCTGGAACTTTTTGAGCCCATAATCGGTAAATGGATGATAAAAGCTGTCTTTATACACATCAAATCCGGCGGTCACAATGTCCGCGCCGATTTCGGCCGCGTCGGCAATCTGTTTTCCGTTTCTGAGCGCGGCGACGATGATTTGGGTATCGAACTCGTAATTGGCGTAGATATCGACGATTTTTGCGATAAAATCGTAGGTATCCTCCCCGCTCGATTCCTTCCAGCCGACAAATGGTGACATGTATGTCGCGCCCGCCCTGGCCGCCTGAATCGCCTGGCTTGGCGAAAAAACCAGAGTGCAGTTGGTTTTTATGCCCTCTTTGCTCAGTTTGTATATGGCGATAAGTCCCTGTTCGGTGCAGGGTATTTTTATGGCGAAATTCTCCGAAATCGACGAAACTTCATTGGCCATCGCCACCATGTCGGCCGCCTTTTCAAGGTGAGGATTGATTTCGACTGAAATCGAAAAATTCACCCCCCTGAATTCCTTTGCGAGCTCATTCAACACGGTTTTAAAGTCTTTTCCCGATTTCAGAATATGATTCGGGTTTGTGGTTACGCCGTCAAAACCCCAGTTTTCGTACACGTATACGATCTCATCCATTTTTGCGCTGTCCAGAAAATACTTCATATACCCTCCAGGAAATAAGTGGTGTCACATTAAATCGATATCGATATAATGTCAAATAATAATTAACGAAAAGTAAACATCAGTGGAGAATTTTTCAAGATATATCCGTCAAGATTGTATTTATTTATAATGAAGAAAATTATGCATTAAAAGAACACTTTTTTCAGAAGTAAAAAAAGAACCATCATCAGGGTCAGAGCGAGCAGTGTCCTGATTTTGCTTTTATCATCAGGATCTGAGCCCTCTGTGAGCATCATGTACAATCTGTGAGATACGGTCGCGGTGATTGACACGGTAATCGACATAACCAGTATGGTGAGCACCGCCACGACCGCACCCAGAATAATACCGGCAATATAATGAGACGCCATAAGACCCCGTATCAGGGTCTGAAACAGGTTGATGTTGGACCCAATTATTGACATGTCGCTGATCTGCAGAAAAGGAAGCGGGATGGCGGAAAACACCTTCATCCCCTCCTCGCTTAAAATTCCACGGGAAATGGTGAACGTCAGCGACAAAGAGCCGTAATGCAGCGCGTAGAGTATCGCGAAGAGGGTTGACGTCGATATGGTCAGCAGAAGAACGCTGTAGATAAGGGAAAAATTGCGGGTTTTTATAAAATTGATGAAACCAGTGACGGACTCTCGTATACCGCCGTCTGTGTCCGCGACAATTGAAGGAAAAAACCAGAAACCCAACACAGTCAGGACCACAACGGCGGCTGATATCAGATAAACAGGAAGGAACAGGAGAGAAAATAGAATCGGGCCGATGATGGGGATCTCGCCGAACAGAATCAGTATGGCGTTGACTATAAGTAGAAGCCCGATATTCACCGCTGCTGATGACGCGACAGCGTTCCAGAGAAAGGTTCCGTTCGGGATAGGTGATTGTGCGTGCGTACCCGCCGCTTCCGCGCGCTGTATTTTCGCGATCATCGTCGCGAGAATGATATAGGTAAAGAATACAATCGCGAGCGGGAAAAGGTTGAGAATGATGGAGACGTACGGGTTGTTCAGATGATAGAAAAGTCCCACAATTGTATTGAACAGAATAAGGGCGAGTATCATGAAAAATACCCCAACCGTGGAGACGGCCAGCCGCTTAATTGAAAAGGCGGAGAGGGAGATACGGAGAAATTCAGTCAGGGTGAACCCGGTTTCTCCGGCTGATCCTGAAATGTTTTTTCTTTGCGCTATATTCGGGCGATGCTGCGCTTTTTGTTCGGGTGCTTTGCTGTCGATGCGATCATCGCGTTCGATATTCCGCTTGGTGATATTGGGAAACAGTTCCCGATATGTTTTTTCCGTACTGGAATGACCGGGTTCGGCCGCTGTATCCTGATTCACTGGCGGCTCAGGAGCTCGCGGGGATTCCATCATCGTGTTGATCCCTCTGATGGGAAATCTCGCGACAAAGGAACTGTCGCATTTCATGCATTTGATTGTATACTGAGGCTTGTCGGCAGAGGAATAGGTTATGGAATAATAGGATTTACACTGCGGACACTGGGATATTTTTATGTTCTTGTCGCATTTTTTGCATTTGAAAACCGAAAAAGGGAGCGTTTCTATCTCCTGCGTCGAAAGAGAATACTGGGATTTACAATTGGAACATGCTATCAGCATTTATCGCTCCCTGAATATGTGTTCAATTACTGTCCCGGTTTTCCGGGGCCTTCCCGTTTCCATCGTCCCCGTCAGCCGCTTCGCCGTCCGAGGAAATTTCCAGCTTCATTTTTTCAAGCAGTTTACGTCTGTTCTTTTTTACCAGGTCGAAGATGCTGATCATTTCGGAATGCTGACCGTCGCATATGTTTTTCGGCTCGGTATCCTTGATGAAATATTCCTTTCTGACCGGGCAGCCGCCGGCAGGCAGTAACCCGCTTTTTGAGCAGATACTGATTCTGCGCACCCCGTCAGGCGGCTCTTCGAAGGGGCGGTACTTTCTGTAGGAATACACTTCCTTCATGAACTTTCCCCACACCGGCGCCGCCACCACGGCGGCGCTCTGGCCGCTTCCGAGGATGTAATTCTGCGAATCGCAGCCGAGCCAGACCGAAGCGACAAGGTCTGAGGTGAAACCGACAAACCAGGCGTCCCTGAATTTCGTGTTTGTCCCTGTTTTTCCAGCCGCAGGCAGGCTGAAGCCTGCGACGTTCCTTATGGCATTGGTCGCGGTACCGTGATCGACGACTTCGCGCAGGAGGCTTGTCATGATAAACGCAGTCTCCCTTGAAAGCACGGTTTCACCGGAAAATCTTCCGGTTTCGAAAATTTTTTCGTTTTTATTGTCCAGGATATACCGGATGGAATAGGGCCGCACGGTTTTTCCGTGGTTCGCGAAAACGGCGAATCCGGCCGCCATCTCCAGAGGCGTAAGTTCGGTGGTACCGAGCGCCATGGTCGGGTCAACTTCAAAGCGGCTTCTCGGTATTTGTATCATTTTCGACGCGAGCCGCACAATCCGTTCCCCGCCCACGAGTTCGTAGATGAGAACCGATACGATGTTCAAGGAGTACGCCAGAGCCCTGCGGGCAAGTACCGTCCCGTAAAATGATTTGTCGTAATTCGAAGGGGACCAGATTTTTGCGCGACCCCGGAACACGATCGGGGCGTCCAGGAACGCGGTCGCCGCTGTCATGAGTTTGTGCTCTATCCCCGCGGCGAATACAAAGGGCTTGAATGATGAGCCGGGCTGTCTTCTGGCCTGAACGGCCCTGTTAAGCTGGTTGACCGAGGTGAACCTGCTCCCCCCCACCATGGCGAGTATGGCACCGTCAAGAGGGCTGAGCGCAATCATAGCGCCTTCCACCAGAGTATCCTGCCTCAAATCATCGATCCTGTCCCTGAAGTGCCGGATCTCCGTTTCAATCGGGTCCTGGTCGAACAGCAGGGCGAAGAGCACGGAATTGTCCATCAGGGTTTCGCTGAATTCCATCAGAAAATCGGAATAATCGCCCCTCTCCCCTCTTTCCAGCGTCCTTTTGGCAAGGAGTCCGCGGATCAGCGACCTGTCGGAACTGGTGAGTTTTGCCCTGTTGCTCTGCTGGGCGATCCTGTTCTGCCGCTCGGTCGCCTCCAGTATCAGCGATTGCGCCGCCTCCTGGGCGCGCAGGTCCAGTGTCGAATACACCTTTAATCCGCCCCGGTATACCCGGTCTTTTCCGTATTTACCTATCAGGTATTGACGGATGTATTCGGTAAAATGCGGAGCCTTGTCAGACGCGATGTTGCGAACTCCCAGGGTGAGATACCGCGTGCTTATTTCAGATGAATAGGATTCCCAGTAGCGCCCGAATTCTTCGGCCACTGCGCCTTTTTCCACATATCCGGATGTTATCATGCTGTGAAGGACCTGCCTGCTCCGCTCGTATGACGCCTTCGGGTGCCTCACCGGCGAGTACCGGTTCGGAGCGGACGGGATACCGGCGAGAATGGCCGCCTGCACCACGTTCAGCCTCTCCACCTCGGTGTTGAAATAGTAGCGGGCCGCTGCGTCGATTCCGTACACGCCGTTGCCGAAATAGATCTGATTGAGGTACATTTCCAGGATTTTGTCTTTGGTGAGCTTTTTCTCCACCTTATAGGCAAGCAGGAGCTCCACGATTTTTCTTCGGAAGGATTTTTCGCTTCCGGTATAGAGCTGTTTTACAAGCTGCTGGGTAATGGTGGACCCTCCCTGCCTGATGTCGCCGCTGATTACGTCGATGATCAGTGCCCTCAGCACGCCGGGGATATCGATTCCGGAATGGGTGTAAAAATGGCGGTCCTCGGCGGCGAGAAAGGCGTTTCTCACATGAGGGGGTATTTTTTTTAATTCGATGTAGTTTCTGTTTTCCTCGTACAGCTCGGAAATGAGAACGCCGTTTATGTCGTAAATCTGCGTCGCCAGAGCGATATCAAATCCCTCGGCTCTTTTCAGCAGATCGTAACTCTGCTGGTACACGAAAATAAAATATATAAAGGGGACGGCAAGAATGACCGCAAACGAAATGAGCAATGATTTATGGACGGTAATTTTCATTTAATGGAGATGGAAGAGAAAAATCTCTTGCAAAATGGCCTTTTTTCGAAAACCTGTATTATAAGGTACGGAAACATATAATGACCCGGAAAATAATAAACGCAACTCTTTTTATGCTCATAGCCGTCATTTTCTCCGTCGCGCCGACATTTTCCAGCATTTCTGAAGCTGAAATGGCGCACTACAGCAATTCCATCCTGTCCAGGATCATCTCTGAAAACCCGGAATCGGGAGCGAAAATCCGGCAATGCCTGACCGGCCTGCTCAAGGAAAAGGGCTCCGGGATGCGGCTCATGGACAAGCTGGGCATGTTTTTTTACGACAGCAGCCGCCGGGGCATGGTGATGGAAAAAACGTGGTTTTATTCGAAAGAGGACCTTTTCTCCCTGCATTTTCTTCTGAGGGATAAAAATGATTCGCAGAAATATACGCTGTTCCTTGAATACGATTATCTGCCGGGAGGACGGTGCGAGCTCAGGGACGCGATTTTTTCAATGGTCTTTGATGAAAAATTAAAGGAGATCAGACGATTTTTCGGGAACAGATGACGCTGACGTCCGGGAAAAACCCGGATACCGACCTGTCCGAAAGAAGACGTCGCCGCGCGGCATTTCAATGATACAGGCATTTTTATTTTCCGTTCCCTTTACCTTACGGGTTGTCGCCTCCCTGCTGATTATTCTTCTCGTGCACAAGTACTTTAACAACCTCGCCGCTGCGGCGGTTACTGGCACCGTGCTCCTTTCGTTCTGGTGCGGCCACTCCGTCACCGGCGCCCTGACGGTGGCCTGGGGCAAGGTGTCAGCCGTTAATACAATCATGCTTGTCCTCGCGGTGGTGCAGATAATCATTCTGAGCCTCCAGATGAGCGAAACCGGCGTAATGAAAGACCTGGTCGATGCGATCCGGTCGAAGCTCCCCAGGAAGATATCCATCGCCCTGCTTCCCGCGGTTATCGGACTGCTTCCGATGCCGGGAGGCGCGATATTCTCGGCGCCTCTGGTGGACCAGTGCGACGACGGGAAAATGATCGAGCCGATGCTGAAAACGGAAATCAACTACTGGTTCAGGCACATCTGGGAATACTGGTGGCCGCTCTATCCCGGCGTGCTGCTGGCCGTGGAAATTACCGGCCTGTCGATCCCCCGGTATATGCTCCTGCTGATGCCGTTGAGCGCGGCCGCCGCGGCGAGCGGATATTTTTTCTTTCTCAGGAAGGTCGGCTCAACCGCCGACCGCGGAGATTCTCGTGCGGGATGGGGGCGCGTTTTCAGGCTCATCTCCCCGATCCTGATAATAGTGGCCGGATACGCGGTGATTTCGGTTGCGGCGCCATCGGTACGCGGTCTGAATAAATATCTTCCCATGATGATCGCCATCCTGATCGCCCAAACGTCCCTGCAGGCCGCACGTCCGATCCCGGCGCAACAATGGAGGAGGATTGTCCTGAACCCGTCGACGCTGAAACTAATGATTCTGGTGCTGTCGATCCTTGTGTACGGCGCATTTATCGACGCTCCGCTTCCGGGGGGATCGAGACTGGTGGACCATATGAGAGACGAGCTGGCGATGCTGGGGATTCCGGTCATTGTCATCGTCATGGCGATCCCCTTTATCAGCGGGCTCAGCACCGGTCTCTCCATTGGATTTGTAGGCGCGAGCTTTCCCATCGTCCTCAGCCTCATAGGCTCTGACCCCGCTCCCGCGGCGATTATGGCCACGACGGTGCTGGCCTTCGGCTCCGGTTTTACCGGAATGATCCTGTCGCCGGTGCACATCTGCCTTATCGTTTCGAACGATCATTTCGAAACCGATTTGGGAGGAAGCATTGTGGGCCTCCTTCCGGCTTCTGCGGCAGTTATGTGTTCCGCGCTCATTCTCCATTTTTTCATAAAATGTTTTTTTTAGGCGGTTTGTCTTTAAATTGCGGGAAAAAAACCATATATTTAGAACCGAAACTGCATCGGCCCTGTCTATATGTCATGATAAACCTAAATAGGAGACAGTTATGAATCCACGACGTTTTTTTCATGACCCCATCGCCCTTTTTTTTCTGTGCGTGATAACGCTGGGTTATACCGCTCCGGCCGGGGCCTTTGAAACCGGGGGGGACATAGCTTCGGTGAAGCTGTACCAGAACCAGGCGATGATTTCCAGAACCGCGAAAGTGACGCTGAAACAGGGGATGAATACGATAACAGTGACAGGCCTTCCTTCGCAGCTTTACGACTGGTCTGTGCGGGGTAAGCTGCCCGCAGATTTCAATGGAAAAATCAGCTCGGTCGAGGTGTCGAAAAACGCGCTCACAAAAAAGAGGAGCGACAGAATTCTGGAGATCGAGGTGAAACTGCAATCGCTTCGGGACAGGGATCAGGTGCTCCTGGACGATCTGAAAAGCCTGAAGTCGCAGGAGCGTTTCTTGGAATCCATCTTGAATTTTACCGGTGACGCCGCGGTTAAGGAGATCGCCGCCGCCGTGCCGCAGGTGAGCGTGTGGGACGGGACCGTGAAATACGTCAACAGCAGGACAAGGGAGCTGTATCGCGACAGACGAAAGCTTGAAAGCGACAGGGAAGATCTGGGGAAGGAAATCCAGAAATGGGAATTCGAGCTTTCCCAGGCCGGGGGCGCGAATTATTTCAACGCGTATCAGGCGATGAACAGGGCGCTCATGGACAACAGGTCGCAGCTGGCGATACAGAGCTACGATAAGACGGCGCAGCAGTACGGTGAACGGACCAGGCTCCTGAAAAATCCGGAGGGGAGCGTCGATTACGAGAAACGGGTAGAGATCGCGGTTTATTCCCCCGCGGCGACGGAATCGACAGTGGAGCTCACCTATATTATTCCCAACACGAAATGGGGGATGAAATACGACATCAGGGCGAGCGAGGGCGACCGGAAAGTCGCCATGTCCATGTTCGCAGATATTTTTCAGATGACCGGGGAAGACTGGGACGCGGTGAAACTCTCCCTCTCAACGGGACAGCCGTCCCATTCGATCGCCCTGCCGGTCCCGGAAAAATGGATTGTCGACGTTACCCCGGGATATTCGCCCCGCCAGCCATCGGCGTTCGGAATGTCAACATACAGGTCGCGAACTTTGGGGGGGGCCGACGAGGCAGCGGCCGGCGAGGAAGACTCCGCCGACAGGGAAGATGGCCGCGGGCCGGTGACGACAATCGAACAGAAGGGACCGAATTTCGAAGTGGCGATGCCTCTCCAGCAGACCATTCCGTCGTCGCAGCGCTTTCAGAAAAAAATGATCAGGGACTTCGTGCTGTCAGAAAAGTCATCCGATGCCGGCGAGAGCCCCCTCAGGTTCTTTTATGAGCTGTATCCGGCGAACAGCGAGGACGGGTTTCTGAAGGTGGCGGTGAAAAACAACACTTCACTGCCGTGGTTAGAAGGAGAAGCCCAGATATTTTTTGAAAACGAGTTTATGGGCAAAGCGGTGATACCCTATACTCCGCAGGGGAAGGAGCGGGAGATTGTGCTGGGGATCGAAAACAGGGTCGGCGCAAAAAAGGAACTGGTGAAGAAATTCGAGGATGACGCAGGGCTTTTCGGGGGCAGACGGCGGATACGATACAGGTACTTGATTACTCTGGAGAACGACTTTTCGGAATCCAAGAACGCGGTCCTGTTCGACTCGATCCCGGTATCGAGGAACAAGGAGATTGAAGTGTCCATGGAAAGCCTGAACATACCGTACCTGAATGACGATGATACCGTAAAAAGCACGGCCTATTCCCAGGGTACAAGAAAATGGGCCTTTACACTGGGGCCCCATGAGAAAAAAGAGATATCCTACGAGCTGATTTTCACCTTTGACAAGGACGTGTCGGTGAGGGGGCTCCGGTAGGTGAATTCCCCTTGACAGAGTGTCCGGATGGCCGGATACTCTGCCTTTCGGGGGAGAATATGAGAAAGACAAAGATAATCTGCACGCTGGGCCCGGCAACGGACGGTGAGGACATCCTGAGAGAGCTCCTGCGCAGGGGCATGAACGTTGCCAGGCTCAATTTCTCCCACGGAGATCATGCTGAACACCTGAAAAGGGTTGAACTCTACAAACGGCTCCGGGCCGAACTCGGTATTCCGGCGGCGCTTCTGCTGGACACCAAGGGCCCGGAAATCCGGCTCGGTAAATTCGATGGGGGCGAAGCCGTGCTGGAGCAGGGAAATCCCTTTACCCTGACCACGGACGAAATATTGGGAAGTGCCGTGTCCGCGTCGGTGAGTTTCAGGGAACTGCCGAAGGACGTGAATGTCGGCGACAGGCTCCTGATCGCCGACGGCCTTATCGAGCTGAGAGTGCAGTCAAAGACCGACCGGGAAATCCGGTGCGTCGTGGTGAACGGCGGAAAAATCGGCAACAACAAGGGGATCAACGTGCCCGGGGTCCGGATAAGCCAGCCGTTCATGAGCGACCGGGACAGGGCGGACCTCCTTTTCGGGATTGAGCACGATTTTGATTACGTCGCCGCGTCATTTACCCGGAGCGACGCGGACATCAAGGAATTGAGAGGTTTTCTCGACACGCACGGCGGCACCGCGATCAGGATAATCGCCAAGATCGAAAACCGCGACGGAGTGAACAACATAGAGGAGATCATCCGGGTGTCAGACGGGATAATGGTGGCCCGCGGCGACATGGGTGTGGAGATTCCTTTTGAAGAGCTTCCGCATATCCAGAAGCAAATCATCAAAAAGTGCGTGACCGCGGGAAAACCGGTGATCACCGCGACTCAGATGCTGGAATCCATGGTGAACAATCCAAGGCCGACCCGGGCGGAGATTACGGACGTGGCCAACGCGATCTACGACGGCACCAGCGCGATCATGCTGTCCGGCGAAACCTCAATCGGAAAACATCCCGTCGAGGCGGTAAAGACGATGGCGCTGATTGCCTGCGAGACCGAAAGATCCATAAATTACGGCGAACAGTTCGAAAACACCCATCTTACGATATCGCAGAGCGTCACCAACGCCATCAGCCACGCCACCTGCGCCACCGCCCAGTCCCTGAACGCGTCGGCGATCATCACCGTGACCCAGACCGGGCTCACTGCCAGGATGGTGTCGAAATACCGGCCGGGATGCCCGATAATCGCCATCACCACCAATGAAAAGGTGCGGCGTCAGCTGTCGCTTCTCTGGGGAATAAGCCCGGTTCTTGCGGAGCGCAAAGAGGACGCGGCGGAGATTTTTGCCCAGGCGATACGCCGGGCCATGGAAACGGACCTTGTCCGCGAGGGGGACCTTGTGGTGCTCACCGGCGGATTGCTGGCCAACATCAGCGGCACCACCAATACGATACAGGTCCACATGGTGGGGGACATTCTCATCAAGGGGACCGGAGGAAACGAATTTTCCGCCAGGGGGATACTGAGGGTGATGGAAGGGGCCGCTGCTGAATTCAACGCCGGGGATATCGCGGTGATTCGGGGAATTACGGACGATCTACTTCCCCTGCTGAAACACGCCGGCGGGATAATCACCGAAGAGGCTGCCGCCGGCTCCAAAGCGACGGTGGTCGGCAGGACGCTCGGGATTCCCGTCATACTGGAGGCGACGGACGCGACGAAAATTCTCAGAAGCGGTATCTCGGCGACGGTGAATGCGAAAGAGGGGACCGTATACAGCGGCCTGAGATGAACGTGAATGTACCGGCTTTCTGAGGGCCGGGGCATTATCCGGAAAGTTTTTTCAGGGACTCCTTGATTGTTTCCTCTATGCTCATGTTCGGGTTCTCTTTAAGGAGTGCCCTTGCAATCTTCGAAGATTTTCCCTCATCGAAGCCCAGCGACACCAGGGCGTCAACGGTGTCGCGGTATCCCCTGTCCGCGCTGCTTCCGGGAACCGACAGTGATTCAATTTTTTTCACTTTGCGCTTTAATTCGAATATGATTTTATCGGCTTTCGTTTGTCCTATGCCGGGTATCCCGAGCAGCAACGAAGGATTTTCCATGGTCACCGCCTCAATCAGGAGGTCGTGGCTGATGCCGGAAAGGATCGACAGGGCCATGGACGGCCCGATGCCGGTTACCGAAAGGAGCGTGGAGAAAAGCTCCCTGTCCGACTCGCGGTAAAATCCGAAAAGACGGAACGTATCCTCCTTATGGAGCGTGTATACAAAAAGCGAGACGGTCTGCCGGTTTCTGAGCTCTTCGTATGTCGATATCGGTATGGAGAGGAGGTACCCCACGCCCCCTACATCCAGTATGAGTTCCATCGGCTTCAATGTGTCTATGGTTCCTGTCAATTTCGCGATCATAAAAAGAATGATAGGCCCGGAGCGGGGCCTGTCAATTAATATATTGAAAGGAGGCGATAAAAGGCACTGGTCCGGGCATTGATCGCTATCGCGGAAATCATATCAGCGCTGAATCGTATTTTTTTCGACTTTTTTTCCTGCAAGTGTTGACAAGAAGATAATGCCATTGTATATTTAACTAAATAGTTAGTTTAACTAAATATTTAGTCAACGAGACCGACATGGAACCCAACTCTGAAGAAAAAATCATGAAGGCCGCAATAAAGGAATTCGCCCAGTTCGGGTTCGACGGCGCCAGAATAGACAGGATCGCAAAAAAGGCCGGAATCAACAAGGCAATGATTTACTACTATCATAAGGGTAAGGAGTCCCTGTACGAAAAAATTCTGGAAAGCCTGTACAGGGGCCTTTTGGAACACCTGAGTACGTCCATTCCGGAGATGCGCAAACCGGACGAACAGATTATTGCCGCAATAGGCGCCTTTATGGACCACATCAACGGAGTCGATGAAAATTTCATTCGAATCATGCTCAGGGAGATCGCCAGCGGCGGAAAATATTTCACAAAGCTCGCTCTCCCGAAACTGATACTGCCGATACTCACCCTCATGCAGGGACTCATACGCAAAGGGAAGGATCAGGGCCTGTTAAAGGACATTCATGATTACTATTCGTTTCTCACCATTGTGGGGGCGGTGGTGTTCTTCAACGCCATCAGAATCACCATCGGCGAAACTGAAATCGGGAAGATGCTTTTCTCCGGCAATTACAGGGATGACTACAAAAGGAATCTTCTGATGATAATGACTTCCGGGATTTTAAAATGAGGAAAATCAAATGAAACGCGTTGAATTTACGATTATGGCGCTTGCAGGGACCCTTCTGCTTTCAGTTACGGGAATCCGGGCCCAGGAAAGGAGCGCCCCGGAAAAATTGCCGCTGGAAAGGGCGATCGAAATGGCCCTGAAAAACAACACACGATACAGGCTCGCGCTTCAGGAGCAGAAAATCGCGAGAGAAAAGGTCAATGAAGCCTGGTCCACCATTTTCCCTTCCCTTGAATCAGAGGCATCCATGACCCGGCAGTACGCGGAAATGGGGCTCCTGTCCTCATCCGAGGGTCAGTACGACATCAAGGTCGTCCAGATAAAATTCGGAATCAACCCCGGCGCGTTCTATCACTCCTTGAAGGCGTCGAAAACCGGATACCGGGCCGCGGTCGAAAAAACCCGCCGCATCAGAAACGATGTCGTCTATGACGTGATTAAAAGCTACTTTAAAATCATCCTGAGCAAAGAGGCCATCGATCTCAGGAAAAGCGCCCTGTCGTTTCTCGATGAAAACTATAAAAATGTTGAAAACCAGTACAAGACCGGAGCGGTGCCGAAGTACGATCTGCTACAGGCAAAGGTGAAGCTTCAGGAGCAGGAGCCGTATCTCATTGAAGCGGAGAACAATCACAAACTGGCGGTCGATTACTTTAACTATGTCATAGGGATGGATCAGAGCGATTACACCGCCGATCCCGGCACGATAGACGCGCCGAAGGAACCGGTGAGAGAAAAAAACAATGAAGACATGATCGCTTCTCTCACCGAAAGCGCCATGAAAAAAAGGCCCGAAATCCTCCTTCTGCGAATGAAAAAAGAGGCAGCACAGGACGCGGGTGACGCCTACGGGTCGATGTATCTCTGGCCGGTCATCACCGCCGGAGGGGCCTATGGATTCAATAAAAACCTCGTCACCAAGGACAATCTTTCCACCATACTGGGTGACCGGGACTGGCAGCAGAACTGGCAGGTCCGGGTCGCGGCGACGTACCGGTGGGGGGCGCTGATTCCCTCCGACCAGTATAAGACCAAGGAGCGGGAACAGGAGCTTGAGGTCGTCAGGGCGGAGATCGAGATGGAGCGGCTGAAACGGGGTATAGGGATATCGATAAAATCGTCCTATTATAATCTCGTTTCATCCTTTGATAAAATTCAATCGCACAGGGCCGGTGTGGCCACCGCCGAGGAGGGGCTGAGGATCGCCAGGGAAAGCTACCGCGCGGGGGTGATAAAAAACGTGGATCTCCTGGCGGCGCAGTTTGCTCTTACCAAGGCAAGAACCGGCTACATTATGGCGATCAACACATATTACCTTTCCCTGGCCCGCCTTCAGAAGGACACCGGGTCAGGCGATGAAAAAGCGATCCTGCAAGGAGAGTAACTCATGGACAAAAAAAAATTCATACCCGTCACCATCGTGGCCCTGGCGCTGATACTTTCGACGCTCTATTTTGAAGTGTTCCGGCATCTCGGCGGCAACGGCGAAGTGATCGAGGGTTCCGGAACGATCGAAGTCACCGACATAGATATCGGGAGCAAGATCGCCGGGAGGGTGACCTACATTCCCTTCAACGAGGGGGAGAAAGTAGGCAAGGGGCAGATTGTGGCGAAGCTGGATTACAACGAGCTGGACGCCCAGAGGCTTTCTGCCGCCGCGTATCTCGGCAACGCCAGAAGCAACATGGACAGGATAGAAAAGCTTTACAGGGGGGGATCAGTGTCCCGGAAAGACTATGACCAGGTCCTCACCGCTTTCAGGGTCGCCAGCGCGAATTACGAACTGGTGAGCGCCGCCATCGACAACGCGGTGATACTGTCACCCATTGACGGCATCATTCTGGAGAAAAACCTCGAGATCGGCGAAATGGCCTTTCCGGGCACCCCGATCGTCACCGCCGCTGACCTCTCGAAGGTGTGGATAAAAATCTACGTGACCCAGCCGAACCTGGGGAGGATAAAGCTGGGACAGAAGGCGTCGCTGTTCATCGATACGTTTCCCGGCAGGCCGTTTAATGGCAAAGTGGTGGCGATTTCCAACCGTGCGGAGTTCACTCCGAAAACCATCGAGACCAGGGACGAGCGGACAAAGCTTATGTTCGCGATTAAAATCGCCGCGGACAATCCGGATCAGATACTGAAGCCGGGAATGCCGGCGGACGCGTTCATCTATACGGAGGCGAAAAAGTGATCCGGATTGGGGATCTCTCGAAAGCGTTCGGCGGCCTGCAGGCGGTGCACGCCGTAAATCTCGAAATAAACAAGGGGGAGATTTTCGGCATCGTCGGGCCCGACGGCGCGGGGAAAAGCACCCTGCTCAGAATGATCGCCTCGATATTGAAGCCTGACTCCGGGTCGATCCACATCGACGGGAAGGACGTGTTCGAGGACACCTTTTCCACAAAGGAGAAGCTCGCGTATATGCCGCAGCAGTTCGGACTGTATGAGGACCTCACCGTTGAGGAGAACATCTATTTTTTCGGCAGGCTCTTCGGCGTGTCCGGAAAGGAAATCGCAAGGAAGCTTGTCAGGCTTTATGAGTTCAGCAATCTTGAACCCTTCAGAGACCGCCTGGCGGGAAAACTGTCCGGCGGAATGAAACAGAAGTTGGGCCTCGCCTGCTGTCTGGTGCACAGCCCGAGCCTGATCCTCCTGGATGAACCGACCAACGGCGTTGACCCGGTATCAAGGAGGGAATTCTGGAAAATACTGTACGATCTCCTGAGCGAGGGGGTGACCATCGTGGTGAGCACCGCCTATCTCGACGAGGCGGAACGGTGCAACAGGATAGTGTTCCTCTATTCCGGTGAAATAATCAAAATGGGGGAGCCGAAGGCCATCAGGCGCGAGATGAAGGGTTCCATGGTGGAGATAATCGCGGAAAATTCGAGACCGGTGGAAGCGCTGCTGAAAATGAGCGGAAAAATCGATTCGGTGATACGGTCGGGGAATTCATTGAAAGTGTTCACCGACGACGCGAAACGAACGAAGGCATTTCTGGAAAAATACCTCAGGGCCAACAAGATCCAGACCGAACTGATCCATGAAATACTCCCCACCCTGGAGGACAGCTTTATCGGGATAATCAGCAGGGAGGAGGCGGTCTGATGCTGCGATCCATGAACAGAATACTGGTGCTGGCTGAAAAGGAATGGATCCAGATACGTCGCGACACCAGGAGCCTGCTGATATCGATTTTTATCCCGGCGGCCATGATAATACTGTTCGGTTACGCGCTGAACATGGACGTGAAAAACATCAGTGTCGGCGTGTACGACCAGGACAAGACGTCTTTTTCCAGAAGCTTTCTCGCCAGGTTTTCCAACACGGAGTATCTCATCTTCAGGGAGAATATTGAAGATTACGACGACATCGACAGGATGCTCGATTCCGGCCGCATCGCCATGGCGATGGTCATTCCGGTGAACTTCAGAAAGGACTACGTTACCGGCAGACCGGTCATGGTGCAGCTTCTTGTCGACGGCTCGGATTCCACCGCCGCCACCGTATCCATCGGGTATGTTAAGGCCATAACCAACAGGTTCAACGAGGAATCGAGCCTGAAAGCGCTGGGCCGCGCCGGAATCACCTCCCTCAGGGTCCCCATCGACATCAGGACCCGTATCTGGTACAATCCGACACTGGAGAGCAAAAACTTCATCGTCCCCGGGCTGATAGTGATACTGCTCACCGTCATCTCCGCGCTGATCGCGTCGCTTACGATTTCGCGGGAATGGGAGCGCGGCACCATGGAGACGCTCATCACCACGCCGGTGCGGAAGCATGAAATCATAATCGGGAAGCTTATCCCCTATGTGTTTCTCGGCATATTCGATACGGTGCTTTGTCTGGCAGTGGGATACTTCATTTTCGATGTGCCGCTGAAGGGAAGCTTCCTGCTGTTCTGCACGCTGGCGATCCTCTATCTGGTAGGGACGACCTTTATGGGCATGCTTATCTCTTCGGCAACGAGAGCGCAGGTTCTGTCGATCCAGGTGGCCATGTGGGTCACTTATCTGCCTTCGTTTCTTCTGTCAGGATACATTTTTCCCATAAAAAACATGCCGGTGTTCCTGCAGGTGCTTACCTTCGCGATTCCTGCGAGATACCTGATAACGATGGTGAACAGCATCGCCCTGAAGGGCGCGGGCGTGGCGATGCTCTGGACGCAGATCCTGTTTCTTCTCGGTTTTGTCGCAGTCGTGTTCGTGGCGAGCGTAAGAAAGATGTCGGTTTCCCTTCCGGACAAATAACATGAAAAGTATAAGAAAATCCATCATCAGAACGATCGTTGAAAAGGAATTCAAGGAAATCCTACGGGAAAAGAAGATGAGGGGGATTCTTTTCGGCGCCCCCATCGGCATGATGCTGATATTCGGCTACGCGGTCAGCACCGACGTGCGCAACGTCTCCATGGCGGTGTTCGACGAGGACAAAACCGCCATGAGCAGGGAGGTCGCGCGGGCTTTTACCGGTTCCGGCTATTTCGAATACCGGATCGATGTGAAGAGTGAAAGGGAGATCGGACCGCTCCTCGATTCCGGCGAAGTGGAAGTGCTCCTGCGGATGGAGCGAGGGATGTCCGCGAGAATCAGGGGCGGCAGGAACACATCGGTCCAGATTATCGTCGACGGCGCAAATTCAAGCCGGGCCGCGGTGATTTCGGCGTACGTGAACCAGGTGATCGGCACGCTGTTTTTCGATAAACTGAAGTCCGGCATCAGGTCGAAAATAATCGCCAGGACAGCGGCGGCGCTGCCGGCATTTGGGCGGAATACCGATCAGATGGAGACGCGGAGCCAGGGGAGCGCCGTTAATTTCACTCCCGGGCAGATGGTGGAGATCAGGGAACGTTCCTTTTCAAACCCGAACCTCACCAGCAGGAATTTTTTCCTCCCCGGGGTGATAGTGCTTCTGGTGTCGCTCACCACGATAATGCTCACCTCCATGTCAATCGTTAAGGAAAGGGAACTGGGAACCATCGATCAGATTATCGTATCGCCCATCAATCCCTATGAATACATGATCGGTAAGACCATTCCCTTCGCGATCATAGGCTTCATCGACATGGTGGTGGTCACGCTGGTGTCGATCTTGTTTTTCGGAGTCCCTTTCAACGGGAGCATGCTTTTCCTGTATTTCAGCGGGCTGGTGTATATTTTCTGTTCCCTGGCCGTGGGGCTGTATATCTCGACGATTTCGGCGACGCAGCAGCAGGCGATGCTGTCGACGTTTCTCTATTTTTTCCCGGCCATGCTGTTTTCCGGCTTTATCTTTCCCATCTATTCCATGCCTGAAACGATTCAGGCGGTGACCCATTTTATACCACTCAGATATTTCATCACCATTGTGCGGGGGGTATTTCTGAAGGGTGTCGGCATACGGTACCTGTGGAGCGACATGCTCATACTGGCGGTAATGGGCGTTTTTTTGATGTACCTCAGTGCAAGAAGGTTCCGAAGGAGGCTGGAATGACGGAAACGGTGGTATCGGTCAGGAGCCTTTCAAAAAAATTCGGGGAGTTTACCGCGGTCGACAAGGTGTCCTTTTCGGTGAGGAAGGGGGAGATATTCGGGTTCCTGGGCCCCAACGGCGCGGGCAAAAGCACCACCATAAAAATGCTGTGCGGCATACTCATGCCCACAGGCGGCGCAGGCGAGGTCATGGGGCACGACATCGTAACCGACCAGTTTTCGATCAAGATGAAAATCGGGTACATGTCCCAGAGATTTTCGCTGTACAAGGATTTGACGATAACGGAGAACCTGCGTTTTTTCGGAAGCATTTACGGGCTTGAGGGGGCCCGGCTCGACGGCGCGGTGGAAAGGGTGCTGGAACTGGCCGGGATCGGCACGCGGAAAGACATTCCGGTCGTCAGCCTTCCCGGAGGCATACGGCAGAGGCTCGCGCTGGGGTGCGCCATCCTTCACGACCCGCCGATTCTTTTTCTTGACGAGCCCACTTCGGGCGTGGACCCGATCATGCGCCGGAATTTCTGGGACATCATCTACCGTTTCTCGGACGAGGGGAGGACCGTGTTCGTCACCACCCATTATATGGATGAGGCCGAGCACTGCCACAGGATCGCCCTCATCATTTCCGGAGAGCTCATCGCTCTTGACACTCCATCCCGGCTGAAGCGCTCAATACCCTATTCGGTGTTCAACATTAGGGTGGAGAAATTCATCGATCTTTTTGACGATATATCGGCCCTTTCCGTGGTTGAGGAAGCTGCCATATTCGGAAGCGACATTCATGTGCTCTGTAAAAAAGGGATTGATTTCAGGAAGGAGCTTTCAGGGCTGATGAAACGGATGTCGGTGCGGCGGTTTACCGTCGAGGAGATCACGCCGAGCCTGGAGGACGTGTTTGTGACCTCTGCGCGGAGGCACGGGCTCTAAAAGCCGCCCCGCTTCCCGGACCGAATTTATTGCTTGATTAATTGCTCCGATACCCTCACACCGTCGGGAGGAATCATAAACTTCATTCTGGAGGCCGCCATGGGCAGATACCTGTTGACGCTTTTCCTGTTCGCGGTACTCGCGTTCACCGGATGCGGCGGCATGACCGAGTATTCGTTTCCGGGCAAGGGATTTTCCATTGAATTCCCCGATAAATGGGAGATCAAGAAGGGTTTTATGGGCACAGACATCATGGCTCTGAGCCCGGAGGGAGAGGCGGGGGCCTTCAGGTCAAACGTCGTGGTTGTGGCGGAAAAGCTCGATCCGGGCACCCGTGCTGACGAATATTACCGGCTTCAGTTTAAATCCATTGCCGCGCTTACCGATAAAATCACGCAATTCAAGTTATCGGAAAACAGGACCGATTCCATCGATGGATACAGCGGGAAGAGGCTGGTGTACGGATACAACATCGGCGAATTGAGGGTGAAAATAGTTTCCGGAGCGGTCATTAAAAAGGGCACCGGGTACGTGATTACAGGCACGGCTCCGGAAGAAAAATTCGACAGTTTTTTAGACACCTATAACGCCATAGTGCGGAGTTTCCGGTTCAGGTGACCGGCCGCGTCACGATACCGTAATTACGGAACAGTCGCTTTTTTAAAACGGCGCAGTGCGCAGGGAGCATCATGGATAAAACTTTTTCTGAAAGAGACATCGCATTTCTTAAAAAAAATGTCCTAAGGGCAGGACACCGTGCCGCGGTGATGCAGAAAAAGGGCGTTACAGCCGCCAGGAAATCCGATTCGTCGATCGTGACCCAGGCAGATATAATGGTTCAGGATTATCTTGTATCAAAGCTGTCGAAACGTTTCGGGGACGTCAACCTCATCTGTGAAGAGGGGTTTTCCCCCCCAAAAAACAGGCTCGCTGAAGACACGGTGACCGTAATAATCGACCCGATTGACGGTACCGCCATGTACAGCATGTATATGCCCTTCTGGTGCGTGTCCCTGGGAATTTTTCTGGGCGGCATGCCGCTCTTCGGGTTCGTGTACGCTCCGGCAATGGACATGCTTTTCCACAACGACGCTACCCACGCCTATGTCAACAATCGGCCCGTAAAGGTGGTCACCGATTTTACGATCGATTCTGAAACAAACATTTTTTATGCCACAGAAATTTATAAAAAGCTCATGATCAAATTCCCCGGTAAAGCGAGGACCCTCGGATCAACCGCCCTCCACGCATGCCTTACCATCGACAACGGGAGAAACAGGACCCTCGCGTTTATCGGTAAATCCTACATCTGGGACTGGGGGGGCGCGATACCGGTGATACTCAAGGCGGGCGGCGGGCTGAAGTACCTGAATGGGAACAATTTTGATTTCAGGGAAATCGCTGACAACGGATATGTGCTGCCTGATTATCTTATCGCATACACCTACCGCGATTTTGCCGAAGTCCAGAGGATATTTTCACCGATCCGGTGACGCGGACCTCCGTGCCCGCCTCCGCATGAATCCCTTGAAATTAATTCACATTCTGAATTCAGAGAGTTTGGGATTAATGAATTGACAATAAAGGGATATAAATTGAATTTACCATTAATACGTGCTTGTCCCGCCATGACGGAATCGTCAGTCGGATTTATCATCCCCCTAAAATGGCGGAACGCCTTATATCGTCAGAAAAGGGATGTTCCCATGAATACAATTTCCACCATCGCCACAGTCCGTCCCCCGGTCCCGCGGGCGAAAATCTACGGAATAGCGGCCGTAATCGTGTCAATTCTCCTGGCCGCTTTATTTGTTTACGCGATTTATTTTCTGCGGATCGATATACTCAATTTTACCGACAATACGCTCCGACCGCTCCACCTGTACACGTATCTCGCAATCGCGATTCCCATCGGGCTTGTCACGCTCTTCGTCATAGGTACCGGATTCTGGATCGGCTGGACAATCTTAACAATAAAGGTGGTGCCTCCCATGCCGGAAATAGTGGATAAAAAGGATTATTCGAAGATCAAGGCGTTTCTGCTCTGCGTCGCGACATTTCTGCTCGCGGCGCTGCTTGGTTACGGCCTTTACATAAGAAGCTATTGGGCGCTGGCGATACCGGCGACCGCCATCACTCTGGTAATCCTGGGAGCGGTTTTCTGGGTGGGAATTGCGATAATCACCACACGAATGACCCTTCCCGGCCAAAAAAAAGAATCATGATTTCCGATGAAAGTTCTTTTACTGTGCTATCGCGGTAACCCCTATTGCGGCGGACAAGGAATTTATCTTTATCATCTGAGTAAAGAGCTGGCAAAACTCGGCCTCGAGGTCGAGGTCATGGTAGGCCCTCCGTATCCGGACCCGCTGGACCAATGGGCGAAGGTCCACAAGCTCGAGAATTTGAACATCTGGTCCGTGAGGACCGAACACATCCCCTACGAAAAGCTTGTGAGGGTCTTTTCTCCGCTCAATTTCACCGATTACTTTTTGACGAGGTTCCATGTTTTTCCGGAAATGGAGACCTTCAGCATGAGGGCCTTTTTCAGGCTCCGCGAGCTGCTTAACGAGAATCGGTACGACATCATCCATGACGTCAACTCGCTCGGCTGGGGGCTCGCGCCCATGAAGGGTTTCGGCATTCCCATTGTCTCCACGATCCATCATCCCCTCACTCAGGACATGCGGGCCGATCTCGGCGTGGAACGGACTTTCTGGGAAAAGCTCACCACGCTGCTTTTTTATCCGATACAGATGCAGAAATTCGTGATCCGGCGCGTGGACAGGGTTATCACCTCCTCCCACGACGGGATTGCCGAGCTCGGAAACGCCTTCGGGCTGAAAGAGGACCGAGTTTCGGTGGTGTATAACGGCATGGACGTGGAAGCATTCAGAAACACCGGGGAGCCGAGGGAGGAACGGTCGCTTCTTTTCGTGGGCAACACGGAAGACCACAAGAAGGGGCTCGCCTACCTGCTGGAAGCGCTGGTCATGCTTCCGAAGGACATCACCCTCACCATCGTCGACGACGGCCCCCCGAAAAAACTGAACGCCGCCGGCCTTGTAAAAAAATACAACCTGCAGGACCGCGTCGTTTTCACCGGAAAAGTGGAGACCGGGGAGCTTGTGAGCCTCTACAGCAGGAAGACGCTGCTGGTGATGTCGTCGCTCCATGAAGGATTCGGGCTTCCTGCGGCGGAGGCGATGGCCTGTGAAACGCCGGTTGTCGCGACAAAGGCGGGCGCGCTCAAGGAAGTGGTAGATGAAAAATCGGGAATTCTTGTGGAGATGAGGAACCCGGCGGCCTTAAAGGACGCGATAATGAAGCTTATGGATAATCCCGGCCTGCGAAGAGAGATGGGCGCACAGGGGAGAAAAAAAGCGGAGGAGTGTTTTGCCTGGCCCACGGCCGCGAAGAACACGATGGAAGTGTACAAGTCCGTAATAGAAACCTACAGGAGCCGGTCATGAAAATATGTCTGCTCAGTTACCGCGGGAACCCTTACTGCGGCGGTCAGGGCATTTACCTGATGTATCTTGCCAGAGAGCTCGTCAAACGGGGCCATGAGGTCCACACGATCGTGGGGCCTCCGTATCCCTTTGAGATGGAAGGCGTCACGACGCACTATGTCAGCAATCACAATTATTTCAATGTGAAAAAGGATTACATCAAGCCGCACAAGCCCTTCGCGACATACCAGCCCATGAACCTGTACGAATTCATCGCGTCAAAAATGGGAATTTTTCCGGAAATTGAAACGTTTTCGTTCCGCGCCTATCTCAAGCTGAAGGAGATACTGAAAACTCACCGGTTCGACCTGATTCATGACAACCAGTGCCTTGGATACGGTTTCCTCTTGATCAAGCAGTTCGGTATACCCTTTATCTCCACCATACACCATCCGCTCAGCATCGACAGGTCAACCTGGTTTGAGTATCCCTCGGACTTCAACCTGAAGATCAAAAGGGTCCTCTATTACCCCCTTTTGATGCAGCGCTTCGTCGCCAACAGGCTCGACAGGATCATCACCGTTTCGCACGATTCAGCGGTGGAAATCCACAAAGCCTTCGGCGTTCCCGGCGAGAAGATCCGCGTGGTGTACAACGGCATGGATTCATCGATATTTTATCCCGTAAAAAACGTCAGGAAAAAAAAGAACAGCATTATCTTCGTCGGCAACGTCGAGGACCGGAAGAAAGGGGTGATCTATCTGCTGAAAGCCATGACCATGCTGAAAAAGCGTGTCAATCTTACCATCGTGGACGGCGGGGCTCCGAACCGGAATTTCATCCCGAAACTGATCGATAAATTCGGCCTGAACGACAGGATCACCTTTACCGGAAAGATATCCCTCGACAGGCTCATACGGCTCTATTCCGAACATCAGATCGCGGTGTTTCCCTCCCTCTATGAAGGGTTCGGATTCCCCGCAGCGGAGGCGATGGCATGCGAGCTTCCGGTCATCACCACCAACGGCGGCGCGCTTCCGGAAGTCGTGGGAGACCACATGGACACCGCGTATCTCGTGAAGACCAGGGACCCGGAGGGGCTCGCAAAGGGGATAGACTTCATGCTGGACAATCCGAAGCTGGCAAGGGCGATGGGGAAAAAAGCGAGAAAAAGGATACTGTCCCTGTTTACCTGGGAAAACGCCGCCGCGGAGCTCGAAAAAATTTATCACGAGGTTTCCGCCGGTGCTCACCGTTGATTTTGACATGCTCGGGGTCAGGGAAAACGACCTGGTCCTGGACGCCGGCTGCGGCTTCGGGCGCCATTCCCTGGAATACCTCAAGCGGGGCGCCAGGGTCTTCAGTCTCGACATGGACATGGAGTCGCTGTTGAAAACAAGGTACGTGCTGGCGCAATTGAAAGAGCAGATCGGCCCCGATGCGTCCGGCTTTATCGTCCACAGCGGGGACGCGCTGAACCTCCCTTTCAGAAACGATTCATTTGACCGGATAATATGCTCCGAGGTGATGGAGCACGTGACCGATGACGACCGGGCCTGCCGCGAACTTGCCAGGGTCCTTAAAAAAAACGGACGTATCGCCATAACGGTGCCCACGATTTTCAGCGAGGCGATTTACGACTGTTTGACCTTTGAATATTTCGCCACGCCCGGGGGCCATGTCAGGAAATACTTCCCCAAGGAGCTCGTTGAAATCATGAAACGCAACGGCCTGGAGATTTACGGCATTGGCTTCAAGCACGCCTTTCACACTCTCTGGTGGATGATCCGCTGCGTCGTGGGGCTGCATGACAACGAACATCCGCTGACAAGGGGATACCACCGGTTTCTGCATCTGGGCCTTTTCTCGAAATTCATGCGAAGGGCAGAGCGATTCTGCAATTATTTTTTCCCCAAAAGCGTCGTGGTATACGCCTGGAAGAGGTGAGCGGGGGCGGACCCGTTCCGGCCGCGTTGTTGCACATGGGCAGTTGCTGAAAACGTGCGGGTAATTAAAAATAGATAATTTGATTTGACGCACTTTTTTTATGCTTGAATTGTAAAATTCGGCTGAACAGTACTGTATCTGAAGAGTATTGGAAGCCAATTGCTGCGTATTATTTAGAATTTCAGGCAATTTCTCCATGCTTAAAATTAGATATTCATTTTCATAAAATCAATTCCAGAGGCATATCATGAAGAAATTTGAAGAACTGCTGCTAAAAATCTCTCGTTTTTTCGGGCTTATCCTGATGTCACTCGTGCTGCTGCTGATAACTATTCTTTTCATCGTTGTAATTGTGAATAAGGGTTCAATGTTATTTGAAAAAAGCACACCAGACGTACGGTTTTACAAATCAGATTTCATAGAATCTGGCAAGGAAAAGGACCTTTCCAGAAACCAAATTCGACCAGAGTCAGAAGTGAGGATAATTGCACGGAGCGGAGCGGAGAGGCTGAAGCCTAAATTCGAGGAAAAACTCAATGCATATATTGAAAAGGAAAAAGAAAATCTTTTTCGTAACAGCGAAACGCAGGAAAAGGAAATCTCTGATTTCAGGGAAAACAGGATTAAGGGCTTCGTCGACAACACAGAGTCTTACATCGTGAACGTACTACTCTATAATTATAAAGAGGACCTCCATAAGGCATACGTATACGGACTTGTTGATTATATTAATGAGGCGGATGAACAGGGTGTCGAGGTGTTCACGCAGAACGGCACTCCCGTTTCAACGATCGCCTATTCAAGGGTCGTAAACAAGTACAACCAGGAATTCAACAGCCAGAAGAACGAAATCAACCAGAGATCGGAAGAGTCGACTGGCGTAGCAAACATGATCGGCAACGCCGCGCTTTACGGTTCAATATTGTTTTTTATTACAATCTTCTTATTTATCAGTATCATGATAGCTATACTGCGCATTGAGAACAAGATGAAGGGATAGCTCACAGAGTGTGAGTATGTCTTATCTCATTCACGGGTCCCGGAGCTCTCTCCGGGACTTCGCCATTTTTGGCAGTGATTTGAAAAAATAGCAAAGCATTCGTTGATAATTGTACTGTACTGCCCCATTCAGCTGAAACCCCGCCGCCTGAAAGCGCCATTTGATGGAACTATATCTGGCCGTGTTTTTTCCCCACCTTTCTGAGAACCGATAATGCAAAATCGATGTCGCTGTCGGTGTGGCCGGCAGTTATGGTGGTTCTGAGCCGGGATGATTCCTTTGGTACTGCAGGATAGAAAATAGGCATAACCCAGAGTCCTTCCTCCAGAAGGTCGGAAACCATGCGGCCCAGGTCTATTATTACTCCGGCCAACTGCATGGTATCATTAAAATCTACATCTCTTCCCGGTTTAAATATAACGGGGATTACTGTTGAGGGAGAGTTCAGGGTATTAAAGCCCATGGCCTCAACTTCGTTTTTATACCGGGCCGTGCCTTCATGGAGCCTGGCCACCCGCTCAGGCTCATTTTCAAGAATCTCCAGGGCGGCCAGGGCCGATGCCGTATCGGCGGGGGAGCTGGCGCCGGTAAACCACCATGAGGAGCCTCCTTTTCTGAGGGTAAAACAGAGGTCTTTACTCCCTGCGATATAACCGCCAATTGAAGGTACGGCTTTTGACAGACTCCCCATTTTTATGTCAATATCATGCGGCGCCAGGCCAAAGTGCTCCTGCACGCCGCGGCCTGTTTTCCCGATGGCACCGATACTGTGGGCTTCATCCACCATGATGGCGGCGTTGTATTTTCTGCAGAGGGGGATTATCTGCGGGAGGGGGGCGATGTCGCCTTCCATGCTGTAAACCCCGTCCACGATGACCAGTTTTGCGGCATCACCCGCCTTGCGGAGGCACTGCTCGAGATCATCCATGTCGTTGTGGTGAAAGGGCGCTCTAACTGCGCCCGAAATTTTAATGCCGTCCTGAAGGCTGCGGTGGGCATACTGGTCGTAGACCGCGATGCCGTCTTTACCCAGGAACGCCGATATGGCGCTGCAGTTCGTGAGATACCCGCTTGAGAAGACGACCGCATCTTCGGAGTTGGTGAGTCTGGCGATTTTATGTTCAAGTTCATTGTGAAGATCAAGAGTTCCGGTGAGGCACCGGACGCCGTTGGTCCCGGTGCCGAATTTTTCAGTAGCCTTCCGAACGGCCTCCTCAATCCTGGGATGGCCGTTGAGACCCAGATAGCTGTAGGATGTCAGAAGAAGGCGCTTCTTTCCGTCCTCCATGTGGGCCCACATGCCGTCGAATCCCTTTGCTGCCAGGCCGCTGGTGTCAAGCCCCATCTCGCCGAATTTTTTAAACATGAAATTGCATTTATTGAGGTGAGTCTGGAGATAGGAATTATTATACATTGATTCTCCTTTTCTTTATTTTGAGTTCGCGAAGCACCTTCACGTCCCAGAGGTCGATCTCACGCATGGTCTCCTTGCTCTTGATCAGGCCGTCAATACCAGTGTAAGGAATGTCGACACCCTCTATTTCCACATGCCTGATATCGCTTTCAACATCGGAAAAATCCACTGTCCTGGCCTGTACACTTAAATCGATTTCCAGATAGTCAACGAT
The DNA here is from genome assembly GCA_041737965.1 of Spirochaetota bacterium. GTDB lineage: Bacteria > Spirochaetota > UBA4802 > UBA4802 > UBA5550 > JAFGJK01. Next base: position 30,932 of record JBGSQT010000015.1, read on the forward strand.
CTTCAGAACGACGTTTTCGAGAATATCTTGAGGGGCTATCTCATCTTTAATGGATGGTAACAGCTCATGAACTGACTTTATAGCCCTCTCGAGATTGGAGACATCACTGTCAAGAAGCAGGTCGACATCCTCTGTCATACGCATGTGCCCGTTAAGAGCGCAAGCGTAACCGCCGACAACCATGTATCTGACCATATTTTTCTTCATTGCGGCACAGACTTTCAGGAGCGGGGAATGGTCTAAAATCATTCTTTTGAGGCCCTGGTGATTGAGAATTCGTAAAGATCGTTCCAGGTCTTGAATTTCATCACAACGCTTTTCTTACTTTTGCAAGGACGCGGTATTTCCGCCTCCTTGTGGAGCGCTTCGAGTCTGCGAAGCCCCTCCTCGGGCGTACGGATTTTCCTGATGCCGATTATTTTCATGTCCTGTAACGTCACAATAATCAGATAATATTGTAATTATTATAGTGTTTCACCTGAATCATGTCAAGTGAAAACAAGACAGCAGATGTATCCATTGTTTTTAAATGGCAGCGCCGGTCATACTGCCAATAAATCGTCGGCGGAATGCAGGGTGATAAAAAAGTTTTAACAAATTGAGGATGAGGGATGCTCTGACCCCGAAGTGCTTACCAAATCCAATTTCATACAAAAAAAAATCGCTGCAGCCGGAAAGCTGCAGCGGTTGTTGTCGATCAAATGCATTTTATTCGAAAATTATTTGCGTGCCAGCCTGAGAATCCTGGTTTTGCCTGGGTAGAAGAACAGAAAAGCAAGCATAAATCCATAAAGTACCGTGAGAATGGCAATGGCGAGATAGGGACCAAGATGAGCAGTATCATTGAGATTTACGAGGAGCATCACGGTCGCCATAAGAAGACCGATGAATCCGCCTCCGATCGAACATCGGGCCATGAGGTCAAAGGATTCCGCAGCTGCCATAAGGTCCTCTTTGCCGGCGCCGCTCCCCTTCCCCATGAGGGCCGTGAGCCCGATCCAAAATGGTTTAAACCCGTCGCTTACCGCAAGCGCACCAATGTTGAAACCTAAAATAATAATAAATGAAGGTATGTCCAGGAACAACATCATGCTCCCGCCGGAAAAAATGATACCTGACGCGAACACGGCCAGAGAGATAATGATACCGATAATGACTGCCATAATTGCCTCCTTGATGTAGTTGAATATTATTGGCTGGATACTAAACACGGATTTCCAGTGTTTTATATATCCATCCCATAATAGATGTAATCAAATATAAAATTTAGTATTTTAACGGAGGAATATGAAAAAAAATTATTTTTCCCGACGCAGCCGTCAGGCAGGAAACCCGGCAAAATGAAACTGAAACCGGGTCCCGGCCTGATGGGCAACCTGTGGGAAGTATGGTAAACGGGATGGTATGTGACAGGGCAATGCCGAGGCGGTCAGGAGCCCCCCCCATTTTTTACCCTGTCGAACATGGTTACTGTTAAAGCCGCCATGGAATTGAAGAACACGATGGAATAACCTGTGGGTATGTCGAAATGGTACGACACGAATATCGCCAGTATATTAATACCCGTCCCTGTGATCCAGGCGTTGACGAGGGGAAATCCGCGCTTGATCTTCATTCCTATCAGCGCCGGCGCCACCAGTAACGAAAAAACGATGAGCACTCCGGCGAGCTTTACCGAGCTGGTCACTGTTACGGCAAAGGTGACGAAAAAAAACATGTCCTTGAGTAAGCCCGTTGTTTTTAACCTGGCCAGGATAATGATCCCACCCAGAACGGCGTAGATCAGAGCGGTCTTCACCACCTCCTCGATTGGCGTGAACAGGATATCCGCGGCCATGAGTCTTTGAAATTCCTCCATACCGTGGGATGATTTCGACAGGACGATGTACACCGCCGATATGCCGAAGGCATACATAAGCCCGATGAAGGCCTCGAGGGTTTCGGTCTTCCTGGAAATGTAGGCGATGATTAATCCTCCCGCAAGCGCAAAGGCCAGCGAAAGCAGGTACAGGTATTCCCCACCGAAAAAGAACAGGGAAACCGCGGCCCCCAGTGCGGCCATCTGCCCGATGGCGAGGTCGGTGAATATTATCCCCCGCTTGATGATCTCAAGGCCGAAGTAGGAATGTATTCCAAGCAGGACCACGGAAAGGAAAAAAGCCGATAATAAAATATCATTCATGGGTCAGCCTCCTCACTATCTCATCAAAAAGAGAAAATATGCCCTCGGACTCGCTAACGGCGCCTATGTCATGGGGAAGCTTCACCATTTTTATGCTGAATTTTTTTGAGAGATGACGGCTCGCTTCGTCTGAATTGTAAACGTCCTGTAGGATGCGCCATACGGCCGTGGTGCCTATGACTTTTTCCAGAGTTTCAACATGCTTTGACGTGGGTGGTATTCCCGGAAGCGGTTCTATTGTTCCGGCGAGCTGGATCCCGTATCGGCGCAGGAGATAATCGTAATTTTTATGATATTCTATAACTTTTTTGCCTTTATAAATAGAAAGCGCTGCGTCCCATTGGGCGCATTTTCCATTCCAGCTTTTCAAAAAATCATCCAAGTTCATAGCATAAATTGAGGCATGGGCGGAATCCAGCGATGACAGCTTGGACGCGATCCCCTTGGCAAGCATTGGAATGTTGTGCGGGTCCAGGTAATAATGGGGGTTGCCGTCGGGATGCATGTCCCCCTGCTCCCTGGATACGCTTTTCGGCACATCAACAAGCTTCACCAGAAGCGAAAGATCGAGGAATCCCGGGCTGCCGGGATTGACCGCCGGGTTGTTTGCCTGCTTGAGCAGCGGCGGGAGCCAGCCGATCTCGAGCTGCGCGCCGTTGATGACAAGCAGATCGGCATTTCTCAGCTTGGCGATAAACGAAGGCTTCGGTGTGATCGTATGGGGATCGTAATCGCCCCTGGCTAGTGGCCGGACGTTGACATTGCCTTTCCCGATATGCTCGACGATATTCGCGATATAAGGATAGGTGGTGACCACTCTGACCTTATCCGCAAAGGCTGTCATGGAAAACAGCAGAATCGCCGTTAATGCTATTAATACTTTTTTCATTTTCATTTCTCCTTTGTATTATTAAAATGAATGGGCCCCGTGCGCTCCGATGGCGAGGTTGACCTGAAAGATTATCTCGTGATTGATTTTCCGCATGTACCGGCCTTCTTCGAGCTTGTATCTGCTTAAATCACAGTTGTATTGTAGCCGGAACCTGGAAAATTCCGTGGGATTGTATTCCAGCATTGCCGAATAGCGGGGCAGGTTGTCGGGGACATTGTTATCAATGCGCCCTATTTTCACCCGGTTTATCTGCAGCAAATCATACCGTATGCCGCAGCCCCACTGTTTGTCCATTTTCGCCACCAGCTGAGCGTAGAGACCTGATTGCTTTTTCTCAAAATCACTGCGTGATGCGATATTCGATATGTCGTTTTTAAAATAATCCCCGTCAATATTACGAAAAAGATATTCCCCCTGGAGCGATAGGTATCTGATGGAATCGAACTGGTATTTCAGGGTAATGTCTCCACCAAGTATCATGGTCTTTCCGTTGACGGCGTAACCCGATACGCCCAGTTTGTTGATCCCATGGTTGATCCGGGTTTCTCCGAAGGCCCCCGATGCTCCGGCAAGGACGACAAGATCGCCTATGTCGAATGATGACTTGATATAGGCAACATAAAGATCGGGCCAGTTGCCGCTCCCGATGTTAACGGAGCCATCCACACTCCGGTAGCTTTCGCTTCCAAATGATCTCGCATTCTTCCCCTGGAGCACTTCCGCGCCGATCATGAAATAAAAATCCAGCGGGACAACCAGCGTTGCTCTTGCCCCTATTTCATTGAGCCCGCCCTCGCCAAAAAAAGCGTCATAGATCAGGGGGATGTCGTGAAAGTCCCAATAATGAGTATGCTGTTCATTTAATCTTCCGAAACTGCTTAAGAACTTTCCTCCCTTAAGCTGAAGGCCAAGCGGCAGTTTTCTGGTGCTGAAGTAGCCTTCCTCTATCCCGAAATCATCTTCGGTTACTTCAAATGCGGCGAAAAGGTCGAAGAATGGGTCCACCACCGACGCGAAGGTGATCTCAGCGTAGTTGAAGTTGAATCCCCGCCGGGAGAAGGGTTCAGTGTGTCCGTGGATATATTCCTCTGATGGAACGAGGGTGTATGCCGGAGAACTAGTGTTTTTATACGATTCATTTTTAATCGTGCGGTACAGGTATGTAACGTCTAAAATAAGCGATATATCTGGAACGAACTTCGACTGAGAGAAGGGAGATCCCCCCGCTGTTTCAGCGCCATTGTCGCCAACATTCACAATTGCGCCATCATTTTCGGTCCCGAAGGCCGGCACCGTCGTCAATGCAAGAATAATACCGAGGTAAATTATCGATTTGAATTTCATGTCATGCTCCTGACTCAATTTCAACTGATCCAATCTCCGCCGGGAAAGACGACAGCAAACAATCGTTGCAGTCTCCGCGACGATTCATGGGTTCATAAATCAATGATTATGAAATCAGGAAATAAACGGTGGAGCGTGGGTAAAAACCGCACTCCCGGTGAAGGTGCTGAAATAAAAAGTGATATAAACGCAGGTATTTGAACTATAATAGGCTTCAGGAATTATGGTGCGCTGAAAGCTATCATTGTCAGCGTGATTATTATAAGACTGGAACTTGCAAATAGGACAATTGACGTCGATCTTGCCGCCGTCATGGTGGTTGAAAGCCGAAACCACCTACATGATCAGCATCAGAGCGATCGCGAAAAGCGAAATATATCGACGCTGTTTTTTTAATATGTTGAAACCCATAGTAAAATTGAAATCAATGGGCGTCGATGTTGTCAATGATTTTTTTGTTTGAGCACTTCACGAATAAATTACCGGTAATGACAACGATAAATTATGCGGTATCATTGAGGAAAAAATCAGAGCGGAATAATGAAACAGCCCAGCTTCCTGGCGGTGGCCAATAAAAAATGTACGGTGTGAAAAATTTTAGAAGAAATTGACCGGGTCATTCCCCGGGAACGGATTATATCACTCGTTCTGCCGTATTATGATGAGAAAGAAGATGCCTGTAAGAAGGAAGGACCTGCTACTCATGCTCAAAATACATTTTCTTGAGCAATGGTATGATTTAAACGACCACGGCATTGATGAAGCAATCTATGACCAGCTGTCCTTTTGACGTTTTCCGAAAATTGATTTATTAATCGACCTGGTGCCGGATGAAACCACCGTACCGTGATTCAGAAAATTTCTGGAAAAACACGGGTTTCCGGAAAAGAATTTCGAAGTGATTCGGAATATCTTCTTCTTTTTTCTTCAGATGAAGAAATAAAATGTATACATTATTGTTTTTCTGCCATCCCATCCATATAATATAATTAATAGACTAAATATCCATGAACCCTCGGCACTTTCCAGGCGGAAACACACCGCCGTTATAATTATATCATACGCTGCCCCATGAGGGGTGTTCCATCAAGTACCTTTCAATTAAATGTTATTCATGGAGGGATATTATGTTAATCCGGATAATAGTAATTATCTCTCTTATGGTGATTATCGCTTTTCTTCTATTAAAATTTTTCGGCAAGCTGGTCAAAGTCGACATTTTTTCCGCCATTAGTCAGTCCCGGTCCCGTACACTTTTCATTATTATAATAATTATTTGTTATATAATGTCATTCCTGATTTTTTACGTATTCTTTGTATTGTTCCCCCTGCGGGTTTTTGACATGAATAAATATCATGCAGGCGGATTGTCGGGGTATATGGATCAATCGGGGTGGGACGCCAGAGTGTATGACCCTTCAGAGGGGTCATACATTAAATATCCGAATATAAATACTCCATTACCCGCAGAAAAATTTTCTGAGATTTTCGAGATAGTATCGTTCTATAAATCGCCATCGGATGACTACTACCAGGACACCGACTCGCTGGGGTTCGCAAATAACCTGATTGCGTCGATTTTCGGCCCCCTGTTTCTTGTCGGGATATATTTTATATTATATAACGCCGCAAAAGAATATATTGAATGCAATGTATTGAGGATTAAATTATCACACGCCGTGATAGCGGCCCGGTTCAGGGCCATCACCGGAGTTTCACCTGTTGTTGCGCTGATCATCTTCCTGTCCGTAATGGTTCTCATTTTCGGATGGAGTGTAATATCCGCAAAAAAAGTCCGTCATCATTACCGCAACCTGTTTGAAGCACATCAGCAGACACTGAGAAGCTCCGTGTTAAAAAAGGCATATCCCGGAAAATCTCTAACCGGATATGTTTTTCGACGGTTTTATATTTATGAAAGCGATTCCTCCACAGAGGAAACTGGCAGAGGAACGCGAAGAAAAACAGAACATTACTACGTGCCGATCTATACTGTTGAATTCAGGGATCTGATTCATATTCCTGTGTATTTATCTCTCAGGTACATGGAAAGAGAAGAACGTGAGGAACTGGACAGGCTTTTTCCTGATGCAAAGGCCATTATACCGAATTACATGAAAGATTATATTTTTATCGTAAATACCGATTATTCAATTTCATTCAAGAAAAACCAGATCAATCAGAGCGGCCATAAACAGGAATGTCCTTAACGAAGGGAAACCCCTATTTTTTTGTTTCACGCCTATCAGGCCATTCCTTGTACCGGATAAAATGCGGCAGGTGAGCGTCCCTGACGAAATATTTACTTTACGCTTCCGCTGAAATACTTATCCTGAACCTGCGGCAGCGTCAGGCCCTCCCTGATGCACAACTTCCGGCACATGTTCGCTTCCTCCCTGAATTGATCCATGCTCCGGTCGACATGCCCGATGCCGTCCAATACCGATCGTTCCACCGTGCCTGTTTTCACCACCTGCCACAGGGGATACGGAGAATTAAATGCCAGGAAGGAGGTGATGAAGATTCCTATGGGAGTGTTGATAACTCCCATATCAAAATTATTCTAAAGAGGTTTTTCGGTTTTTTAAATCCGGCTGGCAATGTCATGATTCTCTTTTAATCACCTGCAACTGGTTCAATTTTCCGCAGTATGATTATTTCACAGAAGATAAGGAAACTTCAGATTTTTGAATAATACTGTTTATTCAACATAAACTAAATGTAAATAATTTTAAACCGGAAAGGATAGTTGCCAAAAACATGAAATCTCCGATTTATGCTATCGGATCAGGTATTTCCCATGTTCAATGGTATGCCGCAAATAATTCACTGAGGCAGAAATTATCAATATCATGACCAGGAAGAAACCACCCTAAATACCGGAATTATCGCATACTTCTGCCGAATTCAATAGATGTATAAAAATTTATGGGCCCCCCCGTCAAGGGGCTTAACCGGCCAGAGCGGTAATTTTTTTTGATTCTCTACAACTATATACAGCATTATGTGCATACCTTGTGGCACTTATAGCCAAAATGAGAGATCAATAAATTTGATCTTCATTGTTTTTAGCTTTCCTTGTGTGAAGGTCTTCACGGAATTGATTTATAGAATTATTAAATTACATCTGCTACATTAAATCATATTAAGCAAGGAGGCCGGTTGTGGAAAATTTTTATCATAAAAAAGGAACTCTTGAATTTATATTGGGGAGAGGTTTTATTTCCTTATATGAAGCGGTTAATTTAAAACCGGGCGATATCTTCAAGATCGATAATACTGCCGGGTTCATTCATACTGCCTGTTTTAATGATGAATCTTTTTTTTACGGAGAAATCTGGGTAGTGGATGATTTTTTTGGTTTTCGGGTTGCGGGTAATGAAGTATCCAGGGGGCCCGCTGCAGGATCACCGGGTGCCGTTGACGACGTGAGTGAAATACTGCCATCAAGGATTGTGTTAGATAAAATTTCTGTTTCTCTGGATGAATTAAGGGGCATTACCAAAGGGTCATTTATCGGACTTGAAAAAAGATATTCAATGGGGGAAAATGTTGAACTGATCGTGGCAGGTGAGAAGATCGCCGACGGTGTAACAGTTGTTATTGATGAGAATTTCGGCATTAAAATAACAAAGGTATGCAATAAACCTGAAATCAATGTTCCGATAAGGAGTTCCGGATACAGAATCGATCCTGATTCATCAAGGCAGAAAGTTAAAATTTATGATTATGAGAGGCCAGACAGATTCTCCCTGCAGGAAATATTAAACATCAAAAATATTCACCAGCTCTTTCTCGAAAATCTGAAGCTGGCGATCCCGGAGATAAAAAATTATAAAACGACGAGTGTCGACCAAATGACGCTTGTCGAATTAATGGATTCAATAAAATCACAAGTTAACAACTATTGGATAATTGAAACCGATCCCCGTCCGGATCTCAATGATAAATACTTCAAACCTTTTCGGACAAAGCCTGAAAAAATGGTTTTGTTTCAGGAAGAGACCATAAATCCGGCAGCTGAAGACAAAGATTTTCTTAACCGGCTGGATAAATATACTGAATATACTGTGAAACGCCAGATACTCATTGCAACAACCATGGAATCTCCTTTACGCAATATCAAAACCATGGAAAACGTTGACGAATTGGTGCTTGAACCCCTGAGGAATGGCTGGAAGAATCTTGCCAATATTCATCTGAAATGTGTTGATATACAGAATGATCCGGAAAAAGCGAAAATCGTACCGGATAATGACATGATTATTACTGTTGAGATATTTGATAAGAATGATCCGGGATCTAAATTAATCATTGTTTATCCATATATTACAATCGAACCTATCATCTATTTATTAAAAAAATAACAATTATGGAACATAAAGAATTTTTAGAAAAACTGCAGGGTTTGCCGAATTTTACAGACTTGAATACGATTGATCTGCTGAATATCGTAAAATGTTCATATCAGTGTTCTTATCGGAAAGAGATGTCTTTATACTACCAGGGAGAGCCGGCAGAAACTGTGTATCTGATAATCTCCGGGACCCTGAAAAAAGTCAAGTACCGGGCTGACGAGTCATCATTGATTCTTGAAAAAAACGGACCGGGTGACTGGATTGGCCTTCCGGAGATTATTGCCAATGGACCATATCTGACCGATGCCGTTTCCGAAGAACAATGCGAACTGTTCTGTTTTTCAAAAAATAATTTCAAGCTGCTCTTGAAAAATCCTCTCTTACAACATAAAATAACTGAATATCTTGCCAGACACTATTATACTCTCCATGCCAATCTGGAATCCCGTACTCCACTGCAAAAAATCGTCAGATTTTTCCGGGCAAGGGTTGAAACCTTTGAAACCCGTGACAAGGCTACAGGAAATTTTATCATCGAGATCACCCAGGAGGCCTTGGCCGAGTCGATTGGCTACACTCGGGAAACCACCAACAAACATTTAAAAGAACTGGAAGATAAAAAAGTGATCCGGCTTTTACGGGGAAGGATAGAAATCATAAATCATGAAGAATTGAATAGATTAATGTTATAGACTTTTTGGAAATTCAGACTATTACTATACAGGAGACTCCGTCACCTTTATAAAACATACTGCCGTGTATCTGATGCTGAAAATTACGGTTGCTGTATTTCCTTGTCGAGTGATTTTTCGGCTTCGGAGGCGATTTCGCCTGGATGGTGCTTCATCTATAAATGGATATACCCGGGGGAACGGGAAATTTCAATGTGGTTATAATCAAATTCTATTTGCCAGGGGGGTGTGCCTTCTGTATTATAATAACAATGGAAAGAAAAGTACGTCTTGGTATAAGCACCTGCCTCCTGGGGAAAAACGTGCGGTACGACGGCGGGCACAAGCTCGATCATTTTCTTGCCGATACTCTGGGGAGGTTTGTTGAATACGTCCCCGTCTGCCCCGAATTCGAGGCCGGTTTCGGCGTGCCGCGCGAGGCGATGCGGCTGGTCGGTGACCCCTCCAGGCCCAGGTTGGTGACGCGGCAAACCAGGGAAGATCTAACGACACGAATGAAGCGATGGACCCGCGGCAGGTTGCGAGAACTGTGCGGGGAGGATCTCGACGGTTTTATCTTTAAAAGCGGATCGCCCTCAAGCGGAATGGAGCGGGTCAAGGTCTACGACGAGAAGGGCAATTCCCGGAAGATCGGATCCGGCCTTTTCGCCGGGGCGTTCATGACCCGGTTTCCGAGCGTGCCTGTTGAGGATGACGGAAGGCTTCATGATATAGACTTGCGGGAAAACTTCATAGTCCGCGTTTTCGCCTACAGCCGGTGGAGACAGTTGTGCGCCGGAAAACCAAGGCGGTCGGATATCGTCGATTTTCATTCCCGGCATAAGTATCTGCTCATGGCGCACTCCCCCGCCGTGCTCAAGGATTTGGGGAAGCTTGTGGCGCGGGTGAAGGACCTCGAACTCGGAGAGTTCAAACAATCCTACGAATTCCTTTTCATGAACGCGCTGAAACACATAGCAACGGTGAGAAAAAACGCGAACGTTCTCCAGCACATGTCCGGGTATTTCAAGGAGAAACTTGCCGGAGAGGATAAAAGCGAGCTTCAGGAAATCATCGGACAGTACCGGCAGGAATTTATTCCGCTTATTGTTCCGGTCACGATAATCAGGCATTATGTCCGCGTATTTGACGAACCCTATTTGAAGGTCCAGTATTTTCTGGAACCCAACCCGCTTGAACTGAAGCTGAGGAACCATGCCTGAAAGCACGACGCGCGACACGGTGTTCCGGCTTCTGAAATCCCAGACAACCGGGGTGCTGGCCACCGAAAAAGAACACCGGCCCTATGCGAATCTGGTGGCGTTTTCGTATACTGACGATTTGAAGCGGATCATTTTCGTCACTCCGACCGACACCACAAAATACCGCAATCTTTCGGTCAACCCGAGGGTGTCGATGATCGTTGACGTCAGGAAAAACGATCCGGCCGATTTCAGCGGGTCCATGGCGGTGACCGTTCTCGGCCAGGCGAGGGAGATCATCGGCGATGAAAAAGCTGAACTGATGCCATCCCATTCAGAAAGGCTGCCGGGATTGTCCGGTTTTATTGATTCCCACGCAATCGCGCTCTTTCAGATCGAGGTGGACGTATATATTCTGGCGCAAGGTCTGACTGAGATATCCCTGTTTATGCCTGGTGACGGAAGGGACGATCCCGCGACCGGTACTGCCTAATGGCCGAACATCGGCCCTTTGGGACCCAGATGGCAGGAATAACATCCGAACCCTCTGCGCGTGATGATATTGAACTGACTCATGCCGAGGGCATTCGCCATCGCGGGAACGAGGCGATCAAGTTTAAGACGGGTTGTCTCGGGAAAATTCTCCCGCTCGTGCCCGAGGAGTAGATCCCCGCTCAGCCTTACAAGGTGGTCCGTGGGCATGTGAAAATTCCCGGTATTAACGGCATCGCCGTGGCAAAGGGAACATTCGATCGTTGCGAAGCGCTCCGGTTTCCATGCCCTGAATATCGGCGCGACGCGGGGCAGCACCACGTCCCTCATGTGAGTCTGCCGCTGTTGGATGTCCATTTTATCCCAGGTCAACCGCCTTCCGTCGGGACCTGCGGGACCGACAGGCGCGTGTGACGCACAATTTAATGAAATGAGCGTTATTACGGATGCCAGGCCAATGAAAAGCGGTATTACGGCACGAGAGCGCTTTCTTTTTAAAAAATCAGTTGCTGCTGATCTTGTTGACGGCAACAAGGCATTAAGAGCCACGGACACGTTTAGTTTTTTCATGCATCACTCCTTATCGTATCGTAAGAGAATCAATGCTCCATTGATAATTGAAACCGCATGAATCAGCACGATCATTTGTTTCTATTCGATTTTTTCGAACCGGTCACGCTCTTTTTTTGCTTAATTTCCTCAACGGCCTCCTTCATCATCATGTCGAAGGAACGCGGTCGGATTGAGGGAAAGAGTTTCCTCGCGTTATCGTTATTGAGTACAGTCTCGTATTTGAGCCCTTCGATGAGGGCCGATGCGATTCTGAAAGGCACGGTGGTGATGAAGACGAGCCAGTATGAACTCAGCTTCGGGGAGAAAAACGGGACCGGGATGATGATCCTTCGCAGACCCATTGCTTTCGACGTGCCAAGCAGCATATCGCGGAAGCTCATCTTTTCGGCTCCAATATCGATTACCGTGTTCCCATTCTTTTTCAGGCGTGCAGCCGCGACAAGATAATCCAGCACATCGGCGACTCCCAGCGGCTGCGTGAGTGTACTGACCCAGCGCGGCGCGATCATCAGCGGGAGTTTCTGCACAAGGTGACGGATTATCTCGAAGCTCGCCCCGCCGGACCCGATTATTATCGAGGCGCGGAACCAGATCGTCTGGATTTCCTTCGGCCGTGCGCTCAATATATCGCCTGTTTCCATACGGCTCTTCAGATGGCGGCTGGAGGTTTCTCTGCTTCCGAGCCCGCCGAGGTAAATAATGCGCCTTACTCCGTTGCGAATGCATGCGTCACGAAAATTTTCAGCGCTTCTCCTGTCGAGTTCCTCGAAGTCGCCGTCTTTGGAGGCCATGGAATGGATCAGGTAATAGGCCGTATGAATTCCCTTAAGCGCTCTGTCAAGTGAATCCGGCCTTAACGTATCTCCCCGGGCGATGCCGATTTTTTTTCCGTGAAGGTTTTCCAGTGCCGAGGGGTTGCGTATGAAAACTCGAAGATTTATGCCCTTTTCCTGAAGAAGCCGCTGCACGAGACGTTTGCCGATGTAGCCTGTTGCGCCTGTAACAAGAATATTCATAAATATGAATATAGCACAAGCATGATTGTCTTTCAAGAAGAATTATTAAACGGGATATTCCTGCAGTTAATCGATATTAGGCACGAAAATCACGTCCTGGAAATTGCCCCAGGCGGGATTGTCGAACACAACCGCCCAGGAATATCCATTTTCAGAATAGAGGATACGGCCGTTCGGTCCGACCGCGATGAATTTCCCGTTTCCGGAAGTCACTGCGGTGAGCCATGAACCGGCGTTAATTTGCTGATTAGACCAGAAGACGCCGTCTTCGGAATAGCAGGAAAAACTATTACCCCCGATGGCGCCCACCGCCACATATCCGGCCGCTCCATATGCGACACCGTACAGGTGCACACTCAGCGTTGAGGGATTGAGGTTGCCGGTCCAGTGAATGCCGTCAGTGGACATCATGATGACAGGATTGTTGCCGGCAGTATAGCCCACTGCGACGAAACGATTGCCTGTAAAAATTACCTTTTGGAAATAAATGCCGGCGATTGGAGCGGAGGCAAACCATGATGTTCCATCAAAGGAATAGGAAGGATTAAAAGGGGAATCGTTTCCCATCGCGACAATGACATTGTTTCCGTAGGCGATTGTGTTGAACTGTCCTGCACCCGGAGTATACACACTCGACCAACCCGGATTTCCGTCTGTTTTATATATAAAGGCGTTTCCTACGGCAGTTCCAACTAAATAGAATGCGTTCAGGTCAATACCCGCAGCCCCGATGTGGACGGATCCCGGCGTGGAGACAAAGGGTGCCCAGTTGATCAGGTCCGGGGATGTCTGGTACCCGAAGGTACCAGCCGATACATAGAGGAACTTGCCGTTAGCGTACGTTATGGATCTGATGGATATACTGGACTTGCCCCGATTTTGCGGACACTGAGTTAAGCAATATTTTGAGCCAAACTCATTTGTAATTCATATTCCTCCGGACTCAGAAAATCAAGAGAAGAATGACTTCTTCGCCGGTTATAGAATACAGCAATATATTCA
>JBGSQT010000016.1:0-33600 GCA_041737965.1 Spirochaetota bacterium
TGAATATATTGCTGTATTCTATAACCGGCGAAGAAGTCATTCTTCTCTTGATTTTCTGAGTCCGGAGGAATATGAATTACAAATGAGTTTGGCTCAAAATATTGCTTAACTCAGTGTCCGCAAAATCGGGGCAAGTCCAAAGAGAGCATCGCGAACAGTGACGCGGGTATAGAAGAAGCGAGAAATTGAAGCGCCCGTTCGACGCTCACCGTGAAAGAAGCGAACGCCGCCGCGTTGAGAAGAATTATAAGGAATACTGCGAAAAACATCACCAGCGAAGCCTTCTTCTTCGTAAGATAATCGCTCTCGTCAAAGCGTGCGAGGATGTAATCCCTGAATCTTCTCATTGCTCATTCACCTCAATCAATATGCGTCCCTGAATCCACATGCCTTTAAAATTATCCGGCACTGATAAACAATATGCTTTAATCAACGGTACATTCATGAGACACGGGGAGCGGCAACAGCAGCTATCCGCTCTTCTTACCGATGATAAATATTGGTTTCGAATCTTCTTATTTTTACAGCTCCATGATTTAATTTATGTATTAAATAATGTTTATATAAATTAGGTTAAATTTATTAAATTTTGTCAACCAAAGTTTACCTGTTTTTTATTGTGATGCATCGGTCATACGGCATGCTGATTCCGGATTATGGGACCGGTAATTCCCGCTTTTTTACGTGCCATAACCGCGGCGCCCAGCGCCCCCATCAGCTGAGGGTCAATCGGCAGGGGCGTGATATCCATGCGCAGCCGTTTTTCAAGGGCCGCCAGAAGGCCCTTGTTTTTCGCGCATCCGCCGGTCACGGCAAGTTTGGGGCGGATTCCCACGCGTTTCAGTAACGTATAACTTCTTTTGGCGACCGATGCCTGAATTCCGGCGGCAATCTCAGCGGGAGGTTTACGCCTGGAAAGCAGGCTGATCACCTCTGTTTCCGCAAAAACGCTGCATTGAGAGGTGACTGGTATGACATTTTTAGCTTCGAGTGAAAGACTGGAAAACTCCGCCAGATCCATCCGGAATATCTTGCTCATCATCTCCAGAAACCGGCCGGTTCCGGCCGCGCATTTGTCGTTCATGGCAAATTCCAGAATCGAGCCGTCATCGCCTATGGAAATCCCTTTTACATCCTGCCCGCCGATGTCCACGATGGTCTTTATGGACGGATCGCACGAAAATACCCCGAGGGCATGGCAGCTGATTTCCGATGCATTATCGTCGGCAAAAGGGACCTCATTGCGGCCGTATCCGGTCCCCACAAGACAGTCGAAATCATTGGTGCCGCTCAGCCCATCGATCTTTTCACAGGCTTTGGACAGGACGTTGCGGGCGGTTTGTTCCGGGTCAATCTCCGCGGGAATGATGGAATAGGATATGATGCGGCTGTCGTCCAGAATCACCGCTTTACCGGTTGTTGACCCAACATCGCATCCCGCATAATATCTTCCATTTGCCGAGGTCATTATTTACTCTCCTGTTGATCCGGCTTTTTGGTTTAGCCGTTTTGTCTTCATGATGTTTTCCATAAAATGATCGATCTGGCTGATAATGCCCTCCCGGGGAACAATCCGCGGGTCGGACAGATCATAATCGATGATCAGAAGCGGAAGGCCGGCTTCCCGGCACTTTTCCCGTAGTATGCCATTCAGGGCCTGGGTGTTTTTACAGCCGATATGACCCGCGACCCACAGCATGTCCAGGTCAAACTGCTTGTGGATATAAAAAATGTCATCCATGTAGTTTTCAGCCGGCCCACGGGTGTGCCGGGCCATGGGGCCGTTCATGATAATACGGCCGAGACCTTCGAGCATTGCGGCCTGCGAGGTGGTGTCGATAAAAGGAAGCCGGTTGAATGACATGCTGTCCATGATCAGGGAAACCCCGTAGGCATCCTCGGCCCAGTTGAAAAGATCAATAAAATGAATAAGAGGCGGATTCCATAACAGGGCGCGGTACTTTTCGTTTTTAACGGCAGAAACCCCCTCGGCCAGATTCTGTTTTCCAAGCGCGAGAATTTTCCGGAAAATGCCCGTAGCCTCAGGGCTGCCCGGCATCAGGTTGAAATACCACATATGCGACAGCCAGATCGCTTCTCCTGCAATGGGTGCCGGACGGATGCGGGCCAGGTCCCAGAGCTCCATCTCCAGTTCCGCCATGCGGTTTCGTTCTTCACAGATTTCACGAAGCCGGTCCCAGTCCATTTTACCGGGGGTGTTTTCTTCCAGCCAGGAGATCATCCGCTTCAACTCGCCGGCAAAGTAATTGAGAGCCCTGTCGCCTTTGAAATGATAGGGAATGTCCAGCCGGAAGGTGGGCAGATTGAGCTTCTGTTCGATCAGGGTATAGGAACTCATGCCGGCGTCACAGGGCAGATTAGAGGTCACTATCGCTTTTGCAGGCGGGGTTTCTCCTTTGAGAAACAGCCCCATCGTGCTTTTGGGCAGGCTGCAGATATCAGGCGGAACCCCCTGGTTTTCGGACTCATCGATGTATTGTTCCATGGCATGGGGCTCGATCATGGGCAGCATGATTCCGTTGAGTTCCGCCATAAAAGTAGTCAATCCCATGGCCTTGAATATTTCAGGAGGAATCATATCCTCATGGACAATCAATCGGTCGGGTCTGAAAAAATAATTGCCGAGCATTTCGATAACGCCCGAGACAATTCCGGAAATCAGGATGTACGAAGCCCGCTGATAGCGCGGAGTGCGTCCTTTTCCGAATTTCTTCAGAAGCCTGTTGACCTTGAGCATGGCCCACAACCAGGGATAGCGCCGCAGATCCCGGACCGTGTCATACAGTCCATGCCGCAGAACAAACGGGATGATCTTCATCCATGTAACGGCCCGGTATTGGCAATACACCGCGTAATTGATGAGTTTATGTTTCATGATCGGCCTATTTCCCCATGCTTTCGAAAAACGCCTGGATTCGTGTCTTGATCTGCCCCTCGCCCGTCAGCATGTATTCCCGTTCAATGCATAATACGGGTATCCCTTTCTTCCGCAGTGCACCGGCAAGCAGACCGGACTCGATTCCCCATGTGTCGCAAAATTTGATAAACTCGACAACCACTCCGTCAACCCTGTACGCTTCAATACTTTTCATGATTTCTTCCACACGGGCATCGAATGCCTCCATCATGCGGGGACAGGATATCCTGTCCAGATAGTGCGCGGCAATATCCCGGATCGGGTCGCCGTTCATGCTGATGGGCGTCATTCCCGGAATGGAACCGGTACAGAAATGGTCGGCAACGACAAGGCCGCCGCTGGATTCGATGGTCCGGATATAGCCGAGGTTGTCCATCTGGCCTCCCACAATCAACAGCCGTGCCCGGAAGTTGGAAATTCCGTTTCGCCCGGATAGGGATTCCTTAAAAGCCTGAAGCTTCGGCAGCATGAATTGCCGTGGAGCCACCAGTGACGCAAGGGTGAGAGCCTGAAATTCGGTTCCGGTCAACGGCGGATATTTTTGTTTCCGGAGTTCGCCTATAGAGGCGAGCAAAGCGAAAAACTCGTTATGCTCCGTGATGGCCCTGGACAGGGAATCCTGCGTGAATCTGACCGGGTGATGGGAAGACAGTCTGTCAACAAGCAAGTTCAGTTCATCCGTAAACCAGGCAAGTGAAGCGTCGCCCTGGCGATGCGGCACATCTAAAATATGAATTAACTCCGGCTGGTTCAGATATTTCATATTGTCATACAGCCGCCGCATATGGTCGCAGCTTGCGGCAAAAACCCATCCTTGAAGAAATTGATACCGATCATCCATGGCCATTTCAAGAACACTCCGGGTATAGGAGCACATCACGCTGGACAGATAGATGTCAGCGATTTCCGTTCCGGGAACACCCGGCGCGCGAACCCGAACGGGTATCAGCGGGTCCACCGAAAGAAGCACATCCGGTACATAACTGCATGTGTAACCGATCGGGATTTTCCCCTGTTCCGCGGAGGTTTCGATCAAACAGTTCATCGGTTCGGCAAGGAGGTCTTCAAAAAATTGAGGCTGGAAATTTTTGTCATTATTCATGAACAATTCCTTGAACCGCTTTTTTTACAATTTCATGACAAATCGTAATGCTATCCTTTGCTCATTACGGAAGCAATCAGCCGGTGAAATCAGGTACTGCCCGCTTTTTTTGACCAGGGAGACTTAATATCACGATTCTCCTCTTTATAATCTCGTATAAATAAAAAGCAACATATTTCCATTGCGTATACCAAATGAAAGGTATTTGTGTGTATAGGCGTCCATAAAGTTGGGGCAATTATGCGTTATTGCTACCGCAAGCGTAAAAAGTGCGTTCTCACGCTCAGTCAGAATGCCTGCGTCAGTTACAGCGCGGTAGTATTCATAAAAATTTTTATCGCTTTCATGCGGTTACACGCCAATATGCGGAAAATCAGCCGGATACTGTATATCCTAATAATTATGCACAATTTTCTCCCTAGAACAATGCTTCAATCTTTTTACTCTTTTAATGCAATTTCTCCTTACCGATACTATTGAAAAAATTTTTCCAGCATTCATCAAGAATATCCCTTTTCTCGTAGGTGCTCGAGCCATGAATGAAAATTTTATTGCTATTAAGATTTGCTTCAACCCTGTACACTGAATTATGCTCCTTCAAATACGGATGTGAAGTATAATCGATATAATATTTAGCCTGCATGCCTTTTTCACCATCGATAACAATCTCACCCATCTGAAGGTTGACAATTTTTTTAATTCCATCTCTTGAATCCCATGTTATGTAACCGCCTAAATCGATATTTGGCTTTTCCTCCTTCTTTCCGTATATACTTATCTCAATTTCCAATGTTGGTTCTTTAACGTTCGTAAAACTATACGTTGCGGGAGGAAACAATAAATCTGGAATCTCCGAGACAAAATTTAAAACCTGATGCGTATAAAATCCACTTTTCGCGGTGAAGTCATTTATTCTTCTATTTCTTACACTTCCAATTACATGGTTAAACGTCTGAATATCTTTTTTTTCGGTCTTAAAATCTATCTCAAGCAAAGATTTGGAATTTAACCGAGTTATACAGACAAAGCAATAATCTGAGAAAACAAAATAGTAAGTTCGTCTTAGCACCGCAACTTTAGCTTTATTGCCTAACACCTCGGATTCGTATTCTTTACATAGAATAATCTCGCCGTTAGAATTGCTGATTTCTTCCTCGATTCTTTTCTTATATACAGTCTCAAGATTAATTTCCTGCCCAAAATCAGAAATATTAAATTCAAGAGATGAATTTTTTTCCTTAGAATTGAAAGAATACAAAGTTGTATCTTTAAAATTATCTAATATTTTGAAATGAATATCCCTCGTAACTATATATTCAGGATAAGTTTGCAGACTTTCACATTCTCCATGCACAATTCCAGGTGTGACGAATGAAAAAAGAATTATTAACACAAAATATTTACTCATTTAAACCCCTGACCGCATCGCTTTTGACGGATTTCCCTGCTCCGCGGTCAAGTGGTTTTTTCCAGACCCACGTCTGCAACGGCCTTCACGCGCTCCACGAGCGTACGATAGAGTTTCTCCTCGTCATCAAAGCGGAGCATGACGGCGCCCCGCGGGCAGAGCTCTACGCATCGCCCGCAGGCCTTGCAGTCGGCCCCCGCCGCGGCGACTCCCCTTTCCAGCCGCATTTCGGATGCGAAACACCTCTCCACGCAGATACCGCATCCGTCGCAGAGCGCACGGTCGACCTCGACCGCCACTCCGGGCAGTTTTTTATAGGCGAGGTTCAGGTTAGGCCCGCGTTTCCTCATGTGAGAGCGGAAAATACAGCTTGTATCGTCGCAGAAGCATATGAACATAAGCTTAGAAAAAGGACGAATGCCGAAACCGACGGCGTCGATCCAGGTATGGGCCACGCTTGCCACCAAACCGGCCGCCGAGGCCTTGCGTACGTGATCCGCCGCCTCATTTGACGTTATTCGGCGTCCGTGTGAGCCGTGTATCATCCGTGAGGCAGGTCCCAGAGCCATGCATCCCACGTTTGAGGGATACCCTTCCACCGGATGAAGTTTCCGGCAGATGCACTGCTGCAGCAGAAAGATATCGTCGATCTCCCCGAGCATTCGCTCGAGAAGGCGGCGCGGAACCGCCGCGCTTTGGGGCCGCACCGCCTCAACATTGACGGGGACAGCCGTCACCTCGTTGTGCGGATAACGGAAAAAAGGAGCGATGATCCGTTTGATGACGGGAACGCCGCTCAGTTTCTTTCCCCATTTTATAATCGGCAGCGACATCCACACCAGAAATAATGTCAGCCCCCTCGGAAAGCCCGTCTTGAACATGGCTCCTCCTATTTTTCGATGACTCCCATCTTCAGCGGGAGCCACCAGGTAAATCCGAATAGGATGGTTTTTATCGCGGTTCTCGCAAAGGAAATATTTTTGGATTTTCCGATGTTCCAGGAGATGAATATCTCAAGAGGGTGAATTACGGCCCAGATCAGTAATATTACGAGCCAGATTGTTTTTATAACACCTTCATACGGAAAAATAACGCCGCTGAGGGCAAAAGCCCATCCGATAATCGACCCCGGCATGAGCACGTATTTCCACAATGCGGGTGATGCAGCCATCGGCGCCTCCAATTTTATTTCGTTAAGCTTCAGTCCGCGGCATTAGTTCATCATAACCGATGCAACCAACCGTGTCTTATGCAATCAATTTACTGCAACATGGTAGCATATAAATTATTTCTAACGCAAGCCATATTTTCCTTGCTATCCGAATAATACACTGGTATATGTTTCAGGATGGTATTTTCAGCGTATCCATCGATTCCTGACGGGAGAGATCATCTCCAATGTCGCCATAAACACCGCCCGGAGAATCAACATGAAAAAAAGTGTGATTGCGCGTGCTTATTGCCTTCTTTTTGCATCACGGTTTTCACACACGCTCTGCCCATACCTGTAGAATGAAAAATTTTTTCCGGACTCATGATAGGGGCGGCATCGCGGATACAACGGGTGAAACTGCAGACAGCGGGCTTTTCATGGAAACAATTCAATACCATAATGAGGATGATGAAATTATTGCCAGAAACAACCTGGTGGCCGTATTTTTTTCACAGGCGCCCTATGATACATTCTCCCCTGAAATCGAACAGGTATTTGACGCGTGGACAAATACTGTTCCTCCGGACGCTTTGGCCTGGTCACTCCTGGGCGAGCATGCCACCACGCTGAAACCGTTCAACACGCAGACAATTGGGAAATGCAAATCCATACTTGACCCCGCACAGGTACGTAAACGGGAAATTTCCTGTTTTGAAATATCCGGCCCCGAAAAATACGGCCCGTCGTATGCCTTCATAACGGTCGGAAGTCATGAGACCGATGAAGACATCGCCAATTTCGTAGAAATGCGCTTCCCGACAGAGTTCATTCAAACCGGCGGCATCCGGTCTTTTATCGATTTCATTGTAAAATGCGCGTCCCTGCTCCCCTATGATTCCGGGTATGCATCCTATTCTTTATGCTGGGGAATCGAATCAGAAAAAGACAAAGCCGGTGAAATCATCGTACCGTTGGCCTTAACAAACCACGGATACGACATCAACACCAATGACTGGACCAGGTTCAATATCGGTCGGAAATCCAGGGGGGCACGATGGATGACATTCGTCGGCAATGCCCTGTTAAATAAAATTGGCAGCCGCGGCGAGATGAAGAACAGGCTGGGCGATGGAATCGAAATCATTAAAGCCGGCAAAGGGCTGGCTTTTCAAGCCGGGAATATGCCGGAGTCAGGCAAAGAGGGCGAAAATGAAAGCCTGCCATTATTGAGATCAGTGGCCGCCCTGATTGAACCGATTAGCCTTTTCAATGATATGGGGCTCGAGGTACTTTTTAATAAGGATGCAGAAAAAATCGACCGATGGGAAAAAAGATTTTTATCATAACAAAGCTTTGACCGGCTTTGAGAGCGTTTCCCTCAACGGCGGTCTGACCGGACTGGTTGTCGAACAGTTTGCGGACGGGAAGACAACGCGCCGGGCGGCTGGCTGTCGCGGACAAGGCGCGCCGATGTCGGGTAGCGATTTGACATCGCAATAATTCATCTGCAAATGTTTAATGGTGGTGTGAAATATGAACCTGATTGCGGAATCAAAATTTTCCCTTCGTTTCGCAGCACTCAACATCATCTTCTCGCTTTACGCGCTGTTCATTCAGCCGCTGATACTCCCTTTCCTGCAGGACACCGCCAACCGCGGATACACCGGATCCAACTATTTCGCCGGAGCCCTGATCCTCTCGGCGCTTGCATTTGAAGCACCGGCATTGTATTACCGGCTTGGACAGATCGGACAGCGTATACTCGCCCGGCGTCCGAAAAGCGCCGGCACTTCCATCGAAATTCCGTACTTCTTCCTCCTTGTGATACTCCACGCGGGATTGGGTGTGATGGTGATGATGTTCGCTTTCCGTTCCTTCGGGTTCGGCTTCCATACCGATGAATGGATGTTCCGCCTTTTTTTCCTTCTCGCCCTGGCGCGGGAAGGCGTGATAATATACCTTTTGTTCAGCCGAAAGGTGCCTGAAACGCCGGAATCTCCGAATATGATGAAATCCATTCTCGCCGATGCGGGCATCCTCATGTTCACCTGCGTCACCTTCACCGCGACCTGGGAGGTGATCCCCCCGGCCGTAAACCACGACGCGTCGCTTCTGATGTCGCTTGTTCTGTTTTTCTTTTCCGGCATACTTTTCCTGATGTTCTACCTTCCCTGCAACATGGCGTACCTTGTGGAGGACCTCCTGCTGCTTCGCGGAGCGAGGGATAAGTTCATGCGCATAACGGCCCTTGCCGTTGTGGTGATCAGCGCAGTGGGCCCCTACTCGTTTCACGGCGTACTGCACGCCGGGTCGGACCGCGAGGCGCTCATTCAAAGAGCCGAAATGGAAGAGGCCGCCGGAAAGAGGACGATGAGTGAGCGCATACTCATGGAGAAGCTCAAGCATTCAGAAAGCAGAGCGGGGCGACAGCCGCTTCCCTCACATTGAGTTGTGCGGCATGCGGTTCTTTTGCCTTTCCGGAACGGCGTACCGATGGGCGGAGAGCGCCGGCTTCAGGCTATTCGCTCAGACAGGGAACGCGCAACGCGCCTTTGAGCTGATCGTAATTCGAATAGAATGAGGAAGACACGGGGCCGAATTCTTTGCCGTCCTTAACTAATTGGAATATTTCATATTCCACTCCCCTGTTCCGCCCCTTTTTTATTATATATCCGTCAAGTTCTGAAAATTTATAATTCAGTTTTTTCCGCGTGAGGATATTGAGATACGTGACCCCTGCCGCGTCAATACGCAGAAAGTTGACGAACCTCAAGGCGCCGAATATCATGACCGCAATCAGGGCAAGCATGATAACCGGGAGAACGACCATCAGTGCAACATCATCCCCCCCTTGAGAAACGTCTTTTATGTGGGCCCAGAAATAATATCCCGCAAACGCTATCGCCACTATTCCCAGAATAAAAGGACCGCCAAGTGTTATACTGCTGAAACGTGATTTGACCGGCATTATCTCCTCCCTGAATGACCATACTCTGCGACAATCGAAACGACGCGCCCCGAACGCTCACCTGTTTTTAACGAAAAGCTGAATGAAGGCCGGATCAGGACGATATCCTGTTACGCAGCGGCAGCGCAGTGATTCTGTTACTTGCCCATCAGCGCCAGCACCCCCCTGCTGAAGGCGGCCAGCGTCATCCCCTGTTGCGGCAGGGAATGATACGCCCGCTCGACCACGGCCCGTTCCTTTTCATCGAGTGACGCGCCGGCGCCGGCTTTCTGTTTGTTCCGCATGAGCTCGGCGAGATTCCGAATCTCGGTTTTCGATGAGTTTTCCATCACGAGTTTTTTGACCGTGACCGCCAGTCTCCCCTCATCCATACCGGAGAGACCCTGATTGAGCGCGAGCTTCCGGTAAAGCCGCCTGGCCCGGGCGCGCACCGATTCCGTGTCCGGCCGGATCGGATCCTTTGATCGTGTATCGGCCATTTTTTTCAACCTGTCGAAATCCTTTCCGTATGCCTCCCGGACCTCTTCGCCGAAAAGGTCAGCGATGATCCTGTCGGCTTCTGTGAGTTTATCCTTCATCCTTCCGTGCCGTCCTTATCCGAATACCAGTTCCCTGGTGAATCCCTTTTTCCCGAGACAGCTCCGCATCATCGGCATCGCTTTTGCCAGAATCTGGCTGAGCATCCCCGGAGAAATCTGCAGCTTTCTGGCGATGTCACCCTTGGCGGTGCCCGCCAGAATTTCGCTCACGATGACACGCTGCCTCTCCTCAAGCGCCTCGATGCAGGCGTAGAGGGCGTCCAATTCCATGTTTCTCTCGATGCAGCGGGCGGTGTTTTCCTGCGGGTCGGCGGGATCGTGTCCCTCGGGAATCGAGCCGTCGCCCCCCCCTCTTCTTCCGCTGTTGATGATGATATTACGGACCGTCGTTTTCATGTAATTGTAAAACTCCCCGGCGCTGGTTCCCCGGAAATGCTCTTTTCTGGCGAAAAAGAGGGTAAAGGCCTCGTCGATGAGGTCAAGATAGTCGTCGCCGCGGCGGCAGAAGGCGAATTTATTGAACCAGCGCTGGACCTGTTCATACATATGCACAAACACCGATTCCTCGATGGCGGCGCCTGATCTGATCTGGCGCAGAAACGCCTCGATGATGGCCCCGCTTCCCGTTCCGTCTTTCCCGTCCGTCCCCTTTTTCTGCAAATACATGCAATCCTTCCATACCGTTGTTGTGGTGCACTATTGCATATACTTTTTCCGCCCGCAATTCTTTTTTCATGGTTCTCCCGCCTGTTTTATATGACAATGCCATCGGAATTATTTTAGCGCTTTTTTGACGGCTCATGAAATTATCCCGATCCGGGACCGGCCTTACACTTATTTAATGTTTGACAGATCTGCCTTTATGCGTAATTTTTCATCCGCGGGCCGCGGCGGCGGCACCGGTAACACAACGAGCCGAAAATCACACTATTTTATCGATTGCCATGAAACATACGAATATCGACATCAACAAGGAACACTGCATCAAGAATCTTTTCACCATACTGTCGGCGGACAGGGATTCGAGGATTTTCGCGAAAAAGGGAATCACCGAGACCGTTCGCGAACTGGGCGTTTCCAGGGACACCCTTTCACAGTGGTTTGAAAGCTGGAAAAAAAACACGGGCGCCATTCACCGTCATACGGCTGAATCGGAGAACAGGAACATGGTGTACCTCCTCTGCGCCGCCATCCTTTCCGATGAAACGGTGCACGACGAAGTAATGAAATCGCTGCTCAACGCATCAATGGCGTTCGGAGTCGACGCGGGGGTGATCTCCTCAGTATTTACCGATAGAAAACTGTACACCGAGGAGCGCTCCGTACTCCGCCGGGCCGATATGATCCGCGCCGCGTGCGCCGACCCGAAAGCCGCGGCCGTAAAACCCGGTTCCGCGAAGAAGAACACCTCTTTCTATGTGGCAAACCAGGTGACCGGCGAGGGTTTCGACGAACTTCAGCGGCTGATGATGGCCCACCGGCTGGGATGTCACGCGGCCATAGACGGGCCTCCCGGCGTGGGAAAGACGCACAGCGTGATCGAAATATCCGACATCCTGGGGATGAGCCTGTACACGAAAACCTGTTCGAGCCGCACCACAGAGTCCCACATCATCTCCTATCCGGTGCTTTCAGTGAAGGACGGCGCCAGCGTCACCATGCACGTCAACGGACCGCTGGTGTCCTCAATGATAGAGCCCGGCATATTCTACGGCGACGAATTCAACCTTCTCAAGGAGGACGTGCAGAAGCGCCTCAACAGCTGCTTCGACGAGCGGCGCTACATCGACCGCAACGACGGCGTGCAGGTGACGGCGAAACCCGGATTCTGGGCGGTGATATCATACAACCCCACGCAGAGCATCACTTCGCGCGACCTGGAGGACTCGGTTGCGGACAGGTTCGTGCATCTGCATTATCACCGCTGGGACCCCGGGTTCAAGGCGTATATCGCCCACAACAAGGCCCGGGCGGAAGCCCCCGATACCGCAGGCTCGCTGAGGGATTTCGGGATAGTCCTGTCCTGGCGCGGCATCTCGCCTGACTGCCGGTTTTTCAGCGGAACGGGGAACGAGGGGGCGATACAGTGGGCTGATTTCTTCACCGGCGAGCCGGTAAAGGAGAAACCGGCGTACGTGTACAGCACCTTCAGGAACCCGCGGCCGGGATACGCCGAACAGGAGAACATGCGCGCTGACCTGGACGCCTCCTCCTATTCCGAGATAGAATTCGCCAGGATGCTCTCGCAGTTCACCGACCTTCTGCAGTCGCTGAAGCGCACCGGAAAATCGCCCCTTTTGAAAAAACTGAACCTCGACGGTTCCGTGAACGACGAGGACCTGGAGCTGCTGAACCTGCACGAAAGCTCCGCCAGAATTGAGGTGGCAGCGCTCAAGCACTACCATTTCCTGCTCGGGAAGGGATGCCGCAGATACCCGGCGCAGAGTTATGCCGTGAAGATGGTGATCGACCAGATATGCTACGGCCAGTACCGCGACAGAAAGCTCCGCGACAGGACCGCCTACGAACTGGTCCGGTCCATTGCCGTATCGATGCGGCTCCTGGCGGACTTCACGCGCTACAACACCGCGCCGGCGGCGGTCCATTCCGCCAAGAACTGACCCCCCATGGACCAGAAACAGTTCAGGCTCTCCCTGCGAAACGGCACCAGGAAACATCTTTCCGCGCTGATGAAAAACGGGCGCGCCCATTTAAAGCTTCTGTACAAAACCGCCGCGTCCCACTTTACCGTTTCCGCGATACAGGCCTTCGAGCGGCTCGTCACGCATCCGGGATTCGGCGGTTTCATGTCGCCGCGATTGTCGTCTTCGCCGGCGCGGCTGGAGGAGACGCTGCATCTGCTGTTTTCCCGCGCCTCTGCGGGCATCCCCCCCGAACGCGTCGCCGTGATTGCGGGAGAGATGTCGTGCGAGAAATTTCGAAAAATCGAGCGTTCCTTTTTCATGGTGCCCGTCGACATGAAAAGCTTCAGGCTTTTCGAAAGGGGGTTTCTCGCCATAGGCGAGCAGAGGGAGACTCTGCTCGCGCCGTACCTTGAGTTCTGCGAATCACCGGCGTTTCTCAACCTGAAAAGCCGGTACGTATCCGACACTGAACTGTTTGCGGACCTCTTCCGCCAGCTCGTCACGCTTCTGCTGTCGAAAAAATCCGCCGGTTCGGTCGAGCTCGCGTCGAGGGTGATGGTGGACCCCTCGGTGACCAGGCTGATCGGCATCAGCGGTTCCCGCGGCGAACGGCAGGAGTTCACCCTCAATCTTTTCAACATATTCAACAAGCACCGCGACACGGAACATTTCATCGGCCTGATAAAAATTCTGGCGCGGAGATATCCCCCCGCGAAACAGGATTCAATTCGGGAAAAGACCGATTCAGTGTATTTCAGCAGGGTCAAACAGCTGTGGGAATTCATGATGAAATTTCCGCAACAGAGGGAACGGGAGCATGAATTCACCGATTTCCTCATGCTCTACGGCGACCACCGCGACGAGTTCCAGAATTACGTGTGGGACGTCGTGTTCGGCATGCCTCCGGAAAAATCCGTCAAGGCGGTCGCCATATTCACGTCCACCGCCTTTTCGTCGCTCAGCAATTTTTATCAGCACAACGCCGACACGCTCAGGTTCCTGATTCGGAACATCGTCACCGTGCTGATGGAGCTGGAGATCAAGGACTTCAAAACCTCGCTGTACCGGATGGTGCTGAAGCTCCTGATGGGGCTGAAGGTGGACCGCGGATACCTTCAGAGGCGCGCCGAATTCTTCCGCTGGCTGAAAAAAAGCACCGGTTCGCTGCGCGTGGAACTTGAAATCATCCGTTTCCTTTTCTTTGAATACATCTTCATCGCCCTGAAACTGGTGGAAAACTCCGACGGGATGACCATTACGAAATTCTGCGACGACAGCCACCGGTTTTTCTGCAAGGCGGTGGACGGCATTTACGGCAGAAAATTTCTCATGCGGCGCATCAATCCGCCGCAGCTGTTCGAAAGGGTTCTCCGCGACCTGAGGGACAACCTCTGGCGGCCGGTCAGAAACAAATTCCGAGTCCACGCGCGCCTTCTGGAGGAACTCATAAGCGTGGCGGAATCAATGGACCGGGAGGACGACCTGGTGCTGTCGCTGGAAGAGGTCGGCCCCGAAAACATCGAACAGTACCACCGCTCCTTCATGGACGTGTTCAGATCCGACCCGGGACGGATGGACGAGGCGATGCGGTCCGATTTCTGGTACCGGGTGCCCCTGCGTCTGGCGCTGCCGCACGTCTCCGGCGCGCTCTTCCCGCTGGTGGGGATTATCGACATCGAGGACGGCGGCGTGCACGCCTACACGGAAGGGAAAAGAATCTTCCTCCCGTCGCGGATCAACTACTTCAGGGACACCCTCGAACCGTTCCGGAACAACAGAAACCTGACGTCCTACATCGGCATCGCGCTGCACGAGGCGGGTCATATCATCGCCGGCTCCTTCATGTTCGACATGGGATATTTCGTTTCAAAACTGGAGCAGCCGGGGCTTTTCATGTTCATCTGGAACTGCGTCGAGGACTTCCGCATCGAAAAATTTCTTACGGGAATACGGGCCCATCCCCAGATAGAGGAAATTCTCGGAATGCTGAATCGGTACTTTTCACTGATATCCTTCCGGAATGACCTCCCGCTCGCCGCCCGCCTTCTGATATACATCGTCGACGAGTCCGGCGGCTATAACGACGGACTCAAAAGCGACCCGGCGTACGCGGAATGGACCGGCGGGATACTGGAGGCGGACGTCAACACGGGGAGGTTCCGCGGAATAAAAGAGCTGGCCGAAAACACCGTCCATCGGCTGGCGCATATCGACGCCGGAAATCCGCTGGCATCGTATCCCCTGGCGCGAGAACTCTATGAGATCATGAAACAGTGGCCGGAACCGGACCTGAACGGGCTGACGGAAAGCGGGCTTCTCCGCGCCGACATCCATGACACCGGGACAGGACGGCCCGGGTCGACGCCCCTTACCGAAAACGAGCTGGACTCTCTCCACCGGCAGTACGCCGACGATCCGGAAAATTTCCTGGAGCGGCACGGCCTTCCGGTGTACCCGGAAATAATCCGGCGCAAAGGGCCGACGCGGCGCGGCGTTGTCCCGCAGTCGGCCGGCGTCAACGAACGGTTCATCGGCGAGCTTTTTACGGCATATCGGGAAACCGGGCCGCGGGGGGAGACAGCGGACGGCCTGTGGGCGGACACGGCGGTTGTTGAGACGTCCGACTGCCGGTACGAGCGCCTTCGCGGACACGGAAGCGGCGGCGCAGGCCAGGCGGAAGAGAGCGCCGGCGGTCCGCACGCAGAGGGACTCGAAAAATCCGACGCGAGGCAGTTCATCTACTCCATCGACGCGAGGACGATGTCGAGGACGAAACTTTCGGAGATACGGGAATTCGTGGTCAGGGGCACGGACGGGCTCTTTTTTAAAAAATTCAGGAGATGGGAATACCTTGCGGAGAGGGTCTATCGCCAGCTGGCTCTTCTTCTTCCGACAATCGAGGACGAGCTTGATCATTCCGCCACCGAAGGGGAGCCGGATATGGAGCTTCTCATCGAGACCCTTTCGCTGCGCGGCGGGCATCACAGCGCCGAGTTTCTGGACGCCTACCGGGAGTCGCGATTGTCGCTGGAAGTGGTGATCGGCCTGGACGCGAGCAATTCCACCGGCATACAGGTGCCCCGCCCCGGTCCGGCAGGCCGTGACTCGGGGGGGATTCCGGTATTTTACCGGCAGGGGGAAAGTGACGGGACCGGCGAGCTGGACACGATAATGGACATGGAAAAGACCTTCGCCATCATATTCGGGATGGCCATGTCCCACCTCACCGACCGGGTGCACGTGTACGCCTTCAATTCGACCACATCCACCCGCGTATACAGGGCCGCCACGTTGGACGCGGTGTCGTCTTTCAAGGAGGCCGCGCAGAACAGGGACGGCGACTTTATCCGCTATGTCAGAAACAAAATGGAGCAGAGCGACGCGGACGTGAAATATTTCTTTCTTCTTTCAGACGGCAGGCCCTCATCGGACAATTATCAGGGGAGGGAGGCGCTTGATGACACGCTCATCGCCATGCGCGAGACGGTGAACGCCGGGATCAAACTCATTTATTTCAACATAGATCTGGTGAGGGGGGATTATTTCGACCTCTTTAAAAAAGAGGCCACCCACGCGGAGTATTTCAGCAGTCCGGTGCAGCTCCTTCCGGTGATCCCCGGCCTGATTCAGAAGGTCGTGGAGAGCGTGAGATGAAAAGCGATAAAATTCATAAAGCGCGGCGTCGATTATTACAAATTTCTGTCGAGCATATCCTCATGTTCGTGCAGCCATACAATAATCCGATTTAAGACGGTCTGTATATCTTTTATTTCATCGCGGCAGATGTCATAAAGCTCATGGCGGGATATTTCAGCGTAAAAATGGACCATCCTGTTCCTGTATCCGGCGAGTGTTTTCATTTTGATTGCCGTATCGCCGTCGATAATGCCGCATTCCTCAAGCCTCGCCGATATGCTTTTATAGTCGGCAGCATCGATCGCGAATCCTTTCGCGAGTATATGTCTTCCGAGGTCCATCAAAGCCTCGAGCGCCCTTCTTAAATAAGACTCCGCCGCCGCAGAGTTTCTGGCGTCTTCCGAAAATAATTTGAAATCCCCCAGCGGCAAGCGCGCTATTCCCGCAAACATATCGTTGATCCATGACACCCGTTCAGATACCACGGATTCCCTTATCTTCCCTTCCGTCATCTATCCCGCACCGTGAGGATGTTCTTTCTCCGCTGCTTTTCGTAATACATGAGGTCCCCCGCCCTGGCCATGACAAACAGCTCGTATCTTGCCTGGTCATCGAGGTCCCCGGCGTAAAGAAGCTCGCCGCGTATTATTTCCAGGGCCAGGAACGGGGGGCAGTCTTCGAGAAGCACCAGGTCCACCGTCCCGCAGCCCAGGAAGTCTTCCAATTCATATGTAAGGCCGACCTTCCTTCCCGGCGGGGGATACGAATTCCTCATGAACCGTACGCCGATGTCAGCGTCGGAGGGCGTACCGGCCAGGGAGGCGACGCGTCCCTGTACGTAACCGAGCAACTCGACGCTCCTGCTTCCGAAGGAATAGAGATCTTGTACGTCAAATTTGCGGCAGATGGACGCAAGGGTATCGATTCGTGCGCTCATGCCTTATGGTGTCCGTTTCGGCGGCAATGTCAAGAATTATATTCGGAAACAACGCACGAAATCGATTGAGCGAACGGCCATTTCCGGTGATGCGAATTATTTTATTTTTTTAAAATAAAAAAAGTACTAAAACCCGTTCCGGCCCCGTGTCCTATTTTTCAATACCCGCCGCACGGCACGGGAATATCATATCGAGAGGACACCATGTGCAATCTGACATACTTCCTTACTGAATACGATCTTATCAACCTGAAAGAGGCCCTTGGTTCGATAAAGGAGAAATACAATGCCGCGCTGTCCTACGGCGAGGCGTCCTATCTTCTCTATCAGCATACCCAGCCGATACCGTCCGATATCTCCCTGACCATCACACTCGGCGAAACCGACAGGATCGCCGTGTCCATAATCGAGTCCAGCGAAAAGGAGTATCTTTTCTATTTGAAAAAATACAGAATGACCTGCTCGCTTTCGAAGGGAGACATCAAACGAATGCGCGAGGCGATTCACCGCATGGTGGAGATGATGAAATCCATAATTCCGGCCGAGTTCGTGTCCATGGAGCACCTGAATTTCCACCTGAAGGAGCCGGTGGAGGTGAACGTGACCACCCTTCAGAGAAACCTGCTGATTTCAGGAAAGGCCTCCCTCGACGCGGTGTTCCACGGCTTCAGGAACCGCGGCGAGGTGAGATATCTGGAAAACCGGGACAGGGTGCCGGAACGGATCCGCCTGGAGGTGAGGGAAAACGAGTTCAGATACATCGACATCAACATCTACCGGGTGTACGAAAAAGACGGCGTCATCTTCGCCGCCGCCATCACCCGCTGTTTTGAAATTTCGGGATGCGAGGTCTTTTCGATCCACGTGGTCACCGGCAACGGTCATTCCCACCGGGTCACCGAGCTCTTCGACGGGGGGTTTGAGGATTCGCTGATCGGAAGCTGCGACATCAAGGGGGGCAAGTACACCGGCGACCAGAAGATCATCAAGCTGAAGGAAAAGGTTACCTTTGACGACATCATGCTGGAAAGCGGCGTAAGGGAAAAAGTGAAAAAGGAGATATTCGATTTTTTCAAGATAAAGGAACTGTACCGGAAGGCGGGCCTCCCTTTCAAGCGCGGCGTGGCGCTGTACGGCCCTCCCGGAACGGGCAAGACCATGATCGCCAAGATCATCGCCTGCACTATGAAGGAGACCGTGATCTGGGTGAAGGCCGGCGATATCGCCACCGCCGACGACATCAACCGGGTGTTCCGGCTCGCCAGGATGGGGAAACCCTCGGTGGTGATACTGGAGGACATCGATTTCTACACCGAGGACCGCGGCTCCGCGTCGCCGAACAAGATCGGCATCGCCACGCTCATGAGCAACCTCGACGGCCTGGAGGAAAACGACGGCATCATGGTGGTGGTCACCACCAACAGGATCGAGATCATCGAGCGGGCCATAATCGACCGGCCCGGCAGGATCGATTCCAGGATTTTCATCGGCGAGCTGGGACGCGAGTCCATCGCGCGGCTCCTGCAGAAAAAGCTCGGCTCCTTCAGGCGGACCTTCCGCAATTTCCTGGACACGGTGCCCCCGCACACGGTGATGACCGGCGCCATGGTGATTGAGCTGTCCACCAACATCATGCGCCACGTGCTGGCCAGGTCCGGCGCTGACACAACGGACATCGAAATCGCCCAGGAGGACGTGCAGAAGGCGATCAGGGACATAGTCCGCATGGAAAACCGCAGCAAAACCGGGTTCGCCCAGGCGGGGTGATGCGTTGACGTCCCCGAATCCGGAATACACTATATTGCATACAGAGAGGTGATCAGCATGAACACAGGCAATTCCGATACGGCCGTACTGCGTGAAGGTTTTTACGAGCTCACCGGATCGAATCCTGACGCGCCGGACATGGTCTACAGCGGACATATCCAGATCGAAAAAAAAGGCGGCCAGTACGCGCTGAGATGGTTTATCGGGAAAACCCAGTCGCAGGCGGGGGTGGCGATCCTCGAGGGGAACGTGCTGAGCGTGGGCTATATGGATTCGTCAGGGGGCGATTTCGGCGTGGTGTCATTCAGGATAATTTCCCCGTCCAGGCTCGAAGGGAAATGGTGCTCGCTGGGAAATCCGATGGCGTACGGGCGGGAAACCCTGGAGTATCTGGGAGAGACTCTCGAGGGGATCGGGCAGCACAGGGTGAATTGACGCGTGGCGAATGGCCGGCTGCGCCGTAAAACCCGGTGTACTGAACATACCCTCCGTCACCCATCAAACGATCACCCGTGCAGATGCCCGGGCTGTTGAAAATATTCTTGACGAAAACTCCGATAAAAGAGCGTAATTCTAATTTGAACAACAGATCGCCTCTTAATTATGCGGCACCGGTCAGTGTTCATCAACTCAATTTCCCCGTAGAAACGAGGAGGAACCATGCGCCCTGCGGTACTTTCATTATTACTTATCCCGGCGATTCTCCTGTGCGCCTGCAAAAAAGACATGCAGGAGATGATGCTCGAGGAGATAACGCTCGCGGAAACGGCGAGCCTTAACCGGGAGCTTGCCGCACTGCACGCCTCATTGAAAGATGCGAAGACCGATTTCGACCGCGCCGTCATCTACGCGAAGATCGCCGGCATCAACAGCGAAAAGGGGAACGTGAAGGAGGCCGTCAGATCCTCACAGGAGTCGGTAAAATACCAGCCCAACCAGTACATGTCGCATTACCTGCTGGGAAAATCGTACCTCCAGGCGGGCCGTTTCGCCGACGCCGAGGAATCGCTCCTCACGTCGATCCGGCTGAAGGAGACCTTCCCTCTGTCGCACTTCGAGCTGGGCAACACCTACTACAAGATGAGGCGCAACGACAGGGCCGAAACCGAGTTCGGGATTACGGTGAAACTGGACCCGCGGCATTTTATGGCGCACAACAACCGCGGCGTGGTGCTGAGCCTCATGGGAAAACACGCGGAAGCGGTCCGCTCTTTCGAGGAGGCGGCGCGGCTGAGGCCGGATTTCGCCAGGGCCTACAGGAATCTGGGCGTACTGTACGATCTGAAGCTGAAGAACAGGGTCATGGCGGTGAAAAATTACCGCAAATATCTCGACGCGAGCCCCAATTGTCCGGAACGGCATCTGGTCCGGACATGGATCCGGGTCCTGGGAGGCTGACATGAGGGCAAAAAAGATTCTCATAACCGCACTGCTCATTTTTATCGGCGCCGCCGGCGCGCTCTTCACGCAGGCTGAAAAGATTCGCATCGCGGTGGCCCCCTTCGACGACTCGGTCACCGCGGAAGGAGAGGCCGAACGCGCCGGAACGGCTGCCGCGCAGGCGCTGCGGGGGGCCTTTTCGTCGGTTGAACGGTTTTTTGTCCGCGAACCGGGGGCCATACAGGGATACTTCGACACTCTCACGCGCGTGCAGGCCGGCCTCGCGGAGCCGGACACGATCAGGGGCCAGTCGGAAAATCTGCTGGTCAAATATCTCACCGTGGGCACCGTCTCCAAATTCGAGGGGCTCTACGACGCCGACGCGAGGACGGTGAACATCGACACATGGGTGATCGTCCATTCCCACGGGGCCACGGCAGGCACCCTGGCGGACGCCCTCGGCGACATCTCCTGGTCCGTGAAAAACCAGTTTACCGGCGATTACCTGAAGGACAGGGACGAAAACGACCCTGACCGCCCGGTAGTGTCCGTCACCGGATTCTCCGACTACAACATCCCGGCGCAGAAAAGGGGCTACTCCGGGGCCTTTTCCGAAATCCTGAACGGCCAGATGGGCTCCTTCATCCTCATCTCCACCGTGGAGGGGAAATACGCCAGGGCCCTTCTCGAGGAGAAGGCGCTGGAGATGGCGGGTGTGATCGGCAACGATGATTCGGGGGCTGGCCTCAGCATCAGGGGAATCCAGTACCGGCTCGCCGGCGACATACGGGTGTTCAGCGACCTCATCTGCATCAACTACAGGCTCCAGGACACCTCCGACGGGAGGACCGTGTATCAAGGCTCGAAAGAAATCGCCGGCAGGAAAGGGCTGCGTCCCGCGGCCTGGAGCATATCGTGTGAAATCGAGGACGTGCTGAACAGCAGGATCGGCACGGTAAAGATCGGCTCCACACCGCCGTCGGCCGAGGTGTACATCGACGGCGGCAGGGCCGGCGCCACCCCCTTCCTGGGCTCGCTTTCCAGGGGACACCATACCGTCACGCTGAAGCTGTCCGGATACAAACAGCACGAGGAGGCGCTGGAGGTTCTGCCGAAAAAGATAACGGAAAAAAACATCCGCCTGCAGGCGGTGACCCTGGAATTGATGATGAAGGCGATGTCGCTGGAGCGGCAGGGAAAATGGGGGGAGGCGGTGGAAAGCTACCAGAAATTCATCGACGAATACGGCGGATCCTACGAGGCCGACAACGCGTTGTACCGCAAGGGGCACGTGCTCCTGGTGAACGTGAAGGACTACGCGGCGGCGCTGAACGCGTTCAAATCACTGGTGGCCAGATACCCGGACACAATGACCCGCGCCGAGGCGTATTTCGGCATGATGAAGACCTACATGGCCATGGGAGAGAGGGAGAAGGCCAGGGAAACAGCCGAGTACATGATCAAAAACTATCCGGAAGCGTACGCGACCGAGGAGGCGCGGGGGATGTCGCTGTAGCCGCGCGCCGCCGCAGCGGCCGCACGGAATCCGGCGCATCATTTTGCCATTTTCGAGGCAACGCCGAGATTGCGCTCCATCAGCGCGATGATCGAATCGGTTTTTTCCATCTTCATCTCCGTTAACGCGTACCGTATGCCCCTGTTCAGGATATTCATCGCCCGCGCAGGCTCGCTTTTTTGTATCGCCGCGACCCCCGTATTGTTGATCATAACGCACATGCCCCGGTACAGCATCCGCTTTTTTTCCTGAATCTCCCCGTTCGACCTGAGAAAATCGATCGAGAAGAGCGGCGACATGACGCGGTGCATGATATAGGGGCTCTCCGGCCTGTCGGAAGGATGCCGCGACTCCAGTGTCCTGTACAGCGAGAGGATGGCGTTGGACAGGCAGATGTTTTTTACGTCCCGGTTTTTCCGTATGTACTTTTCCGCGCCCATGCACTCCTCCACGCAGGCGTCATAGGCCGCGGAATCCCCCGCCGCCGGCCCCAGCGCCAAGTCGCGCCTTTTCGCGAGGGTACTAGCGCAGAGGATCTCGAAATTGCGCAGGGTGACGGCCGACTGCTCGCGGTAGCCGGGCCGCTCCATGAGCTTCACGAACCTGTCGAATTCAGCGGGGAGCCGGGCCGGGTCGTCCCGCAGAATTTCGGTTTCGTACTGCATCATGGTGACCAGAAGGTTTGAGTAACACCAGGGATCGCCGGCGGAGTCGAGGTAATTCCCCATGAAACGGAGCGCCAGCGCCCGCTCGAGGTCCTTTGTCACCGAAAGCCCGGAGTAGTACGCGTCGCCGGAGTAGAGGCTGGCGCGGTTGTGGTACACCTGGGACAGCACCGACAGCCGGTCCGCCTCCTTTTTGTCCCGATACTCCCTTTTGTTGAACACGACGTTCGGTGCGTCGAAGCGGCGCCTGAATTCCGGCAATCCCCTGCCGTATGGATCGAATCCGTAACGGCTGGTGGTCTCCGCTTCCACCGGGAGGCCGCCGACATACACCACCGAATATATGTGGTTCGGCACCTGCACGTACCCGGCGCGGTACCCGAAATACTCCAGCAGGCCGTTATAAATGAGGGCGCTCTTGTAGCAGTTGAACAGGCCCGTGTCGAAGGTCTCCCGGATGCCGACATTGTACCCGGCGCCGCTCCCTGCGGCCGAGGTTTTGAAAAGACGGTCATGGAGGTACCCCAGCAGAAACTCGGCGCGGTTGTATTCGTCCAGCCCGGCGTACCGGCCGCCCCCGAGAGCCGCGCGGGCACCGTCAACCAGGCCGCGCACTTCCGCCTCGTACCGGCCAAGCTCCGGTTCGGTGTTGATCTCCGACGCCACCAGGTAGAGGCGCAGTATCCTGTCCGGATACGTTTTCCCCGACGGCCCCCCGGTGATCCGGTCGAGCTCGCGCGCCTCCAGCGGAACCACGCGCCGTTCGACCTCCGGGTAGCGGAACGACGCCAGATATTCGGTAAAATTTTCCGCCCGGGATTCGGCGGACAGGCACACAAGGCACAGCAGCGCCGGTACGATTTTTTCGACCATGATGAAGGCGCCTCCTCAAGGATTCTTTTCACGAAAACCGCCGCCCGGCGGCGGAAATCTTTTCATGTCCATATCATCCGCGACAGAGGTGATTTCCGGAACCACGCCGAGTACATTCAGTCACAGCGTTTCCATCACAGTATTCCCTGAAGGCATTTTTTGGAAACATAAAAATACCGGAAACCTGCCGTATTTTTATACGACCAATTGAAATATTGGATTTTTCCAGCGATAACATGGAGACACTCCGGATCAGTACAGTATAGGCTAATTTACCATACTTGCAGAGCAGAAAATGGAATTCTCAATTCTTATAGAAAAATTCGATGACAATTCTCTGCCGGAGGGGCACTTTTTCGCGCGTATACCGGCCCTGGACCTCACCGCGCACGGACCGGGCATTAAAGGAGCGGAAAAAGCCGCCGAAGACCTGGTGGAGCCATGGCGTGCGGTAACGCGGGAGAATTCGGAACCGGTTCGGGCCGAAGCGGAAGCATCATAACGTGCCCCTGTGGCCCGGTGGGCCAGCGCTCCAGTAGACTAAAAATCAATACTGCGGGGAAAGGACGACACGAAACCCGTTGCTGATGTTCCCGCCCGTCGGGTCGTTCCTGTCCCGGTACGCCGGGCGGCTGCCGTCATCGTTGTTGTCCCACGAACCCCCGCGAAGCACGCGATACGATCCCGACCCGGGGCCGGTAGGATTTTCGTACGGGCTCGATCCGTAATAGGTCTCATACCAGTCCTCGCACCACTCCCACACGTTCCCGCTCATGTCGTACAACCCCCACGCGTTGGGGAGCTTTCCCCCCACCGCGTGCGTGGTATTGCCGGAGTTACCATAATACCAGAGGTAATTGCCGTCAAAAACGTCTCCCCAGTAGTAACTCGTCGTGCTCCCCGCGCGGCACGCGTATTCCCACTCCGCTTCATAAGGCAGCCGCGCCTGAACGCTGTATTTCTGGCTGAATTTCTGGCAAAATTGTCTGGCGTCGTTCCAGGAAACTGTTTCTACCGGATAGCTCCCTCTGAACAGTCCCTTGAAATAACTCGGATTATTTCCCACTATATCTTCATACTGGTTCTGCGTCACCTCGAACTTGCCCATCCAGAACCCGCCCACCTTTACCAGGTGCCGCGGGTGCTCGTTGCTATAACCTTCGCCGTCAGGCGAGCCCATCATGAACTCGCCCCCCCTGATGTACACGAACTCCATCCCCCCCACGGTTTTCGCCGTGCCGTGGACCGGCTCCGCCAGGTTGAAATCCAGCACCTGTTCCATCCCCCCCCGCGCCAGGAGCACTTTTCTGGACATCTCCTTATCACCCAGCTTCACCGTCACCGTATGTTCTCCCGGCGGCATGGCAAAGTTTCCCGGCGTTGTCCCCTTTTTTGTACCTCCGACGTACACCCCGGCGCCGGGAGGGTCCGTAACCACCCGAAATGGCACGTCCGAGAGGTTGAAGTGCAGGACCGGCATCTTCCCGGTCCTGGTGAGGGTCAGAGCCTTCTCGTCCTTCTGGTCTCCCCGCACCGCCTGTACCGTCACGTCCCCTTCGGGCCACTGGAAGGTGCCAGGGGCGGCGCCCTGTTTTTTACCGCCGAAGTATATCTCCGCACCCTCCGGGTCCGAGGTCACCCGGAAAGGAATGAACTGTCGCTTCTGCAGGGTGAAGTCGAGCGCGGTGTTCTTTTCAACAGGCAAAACCCGCTCCTCGGGCAGGTAGCCGTCCGCCTCCACCTTGACCGTGTAGGTGTCGAGAAATAGCTTTTTTTCCACAGGAGAGGTTCCCAGGAGCTTGTTGTTCAGGTAAATCCTGGCCGGCACGCTTGTCTTTACCGCCAGGGTGTATTCCGAGCGCTTCAGGGACACCGGATAATTCCCCGCCTTCATCAGGTTCACCGCAGTCTGCTTGTCGTCGTAGCCCCGCATGGTGAAGGTGAACAGGTGCTCGCCGGAATCGAGGGAAAGGTTCAGGCCGCCCCTGCCTATCACGCCGAGCTTCCTGTCCCCCTCGGACACCGATATCCCCTCCGGCATGCCGGATGCCGGAATGAAGGCTATCGGGTATTTCTCCCGCTCCAGGTCTATGTGGTACTCCTTTTTCGCCGGTAGGTCCACGGTGAACTCCCTTGTTTTAAACCCCGGGCAGGTGAGTTTCGCGGAAAATGTCCCCTCAGGGTACCGGAGCTGTTTCGGCGTGGTACCACGGCGCGCGTTGTTCACGTACAGCTCGGCGCCTGGCGGGTTGGTGGTCACGGTGAAGCCCACCTGCTCCCCCCCCTCCTGGCCTATTT
Source organism: Spirochaetota bacterium (assembly GCA_041737965.1). Taxonomy (GTDB): domain Bacteria; phylum Spirochaetota; class UBA4802; order UBA4802; family UBA5550; genus JAFGJK01. The sequence continues at coordinate 25,826 of JBGSQT010000016.1, forward strand.
CCACGGTCTGGGCCTTTTCGGTCTTCTGCCCGTGGAGCTGTTTCACCGCGTTTCCGGCCATGAGGGTCAGAGCCTTCAGGCTCAGGCTGTAGGAAAACTGCGTGGCCGAGCCGGTCACCGTGGCGTTTTCACCGCTGCGCCGCATCATGTTCAGGGTCACCGCGTATTCCCCCTCGTCCTTTGTCACGGTGCCGTAGATCATGAAGTCTGTCTGGGTGGATTTCATGATCTGCTTCAGGCAGGACTCGCTGTTGCACCCCAGCACCTGCTGGTCCGCCGCGTTTTTAAAGAGCTCCTTCACCTGGGACTGGCTCATCACCTGGTATTTCACCATGCCCACCACCGCGTTCTCCACGGCCTGGGACACCCTGTCCGCCTCCGCGCCGGACAATCCGCCGCCGTTTATCAGGGCCTTCACGTAGATGGTGGGCCGGTCCTCCTGGCCTGAAAGGGGCGTGCCCGCAAAATACGCGGCCAGCAGGAGTATGGTACAGAGCAATACGGGTCGTTGGATGCGGCGGTTCATGGTCCCTCCGGGCTGTTTTTTATCGGTAAATGATTATGAAGCATGGTCAATTCATCGACTCTGTTTTGAATAACTCTACGATAATGCCGGCTTCGGGACATCCACCGTTTCCGGCTCGGTCCCCCCGGCCTCCGTCCCCCTTCATACGGGGGAGGTGTTCACAAGCCCCTATATGAAAGGGAGCTCAGGGGGTGAGTCATTATTCCAGCGCCTCCTCGATTTCCCGCTCCTTTTCCGGCGAGTATCCCTTAATGGCCTTCAGTATCCTGCATCCCCGCCCGATTACAAAGGTCTCCGGGTGCGATTTCACGCCGTAGGCGTTTTCTATGTCGCCGTGGCGGTCCAGGGCCACGGGGAGGGAGATGGCGGTCCCGGACGAACGCTCGATGCCCTTGATGAAATTTCGCGCGTCCGGGGCCCCGGTGCTCTGACCCGCCACAAGGATAACTGTCGCGGAAGGGTGCCGGTCCTTCATGCGCTGCAAAAAGGGGATTTCTATCCTGCAGGGAGGGCAGTTGTGGTCGAAAAACGAGAGGATCAGGGGCTCTGACCCGCATTTTTCGCGGTAGTTGACAATGCTGCCGTCAAGGAACCGCATCAAAAACGCCGGCGCCTGGTCGCCGGCATCCAGTGCGTCTCCCGCGCCGGGACACAGCGCTGCCGCGAAGGCCAGGCACGCCGCCGCGAGTTTCAGCGAAAATTTCGTCTGTAGCATAATGACCACCGGTTGAATTAATTTAATCGCGGCCCCGGATGGGACGTTTCGTGACGTCGCATCCGGGTATTGGGCCGGTTATAAGGTGATTCTCCCAAGGCACTCACGGTGGCTGTAGAGGTCCCCCTCGGCGCTGTGCAGCAGCCTGCTCTTCTCGTCCATCTGCCTGCACCCGCAGCAGAAGGCCCTCCCCTCCCGGTCCGTTGCAGGGGCAAACTTCCGGTTGTGGACCATGTACGTGTCCCCGCCGGCCGGTTCCACCTGCGCCATGTCGGCCGCGGACACGACCGGCAGCGCCTCCACCCTGCCGAATGCCAGAAATGAGCCGAGCGCCGCGCCGCCGAGGCCGAAAAAACCATGACTGCGAAATTGCCCTGTGAAATCAGCCCGCCGACGGCCAATCCGGCGAACTCTCCGAGAAACCAGAACCCCACGAGCATCCCCCTGTATTTTCCCGTGTTCACATAGCCCTTTGCCTTTGCCTTGGCGGCGATCTTGCCGGCAAGAATTATTAACGCGATAATCTCTATCATACTTCCTCCTGATTTGTTGATACCGCGACAGACACCCGGCTCATCCAGTATTTACCGTTTTTTTTGCCCGGTCAATAAAAATTTGCAGTCCCCGCCGGGTGGGCTCCTGAAATCCGCGGTAAAAGTGGGCATTGCCCCGGAAGGGTATCAACGGGATTCGCGGCGGGGCCGGGTACGATAAAAATGCTTGCCATTGCCGCAGTCCCGTGCTACGGATTTATACCGGCGCAGGGTCAGAGCATCGCGCCGCCTATTTTTACTATTACAGCATGCCCGGCCCGCCGGGGCGTTCGCGGAACGGCGCGGGCAGAGAGGGGAACCAATGGATCTGAAGGAATACTTTGAACACACCGCCGGCACCGGCGTTCTTTCGACTTCACACGCCGACGGCAGGGTCGACGCGGCGATCTATTCACGGCCTCATTTCATGGAGGACGGCACCGTGGCGTTCATCATGCGGGACAGACGCTCGCATGAGTATCTCACCTCCAATCCCCGCGCCGCCTTTCTCTTCATCGAAAAGGGGGAGGGGCACAGGGGGATACGCCTCTACCTTCTGATGACCGGTGAGGAAAAAAACGCGGCCAGGATCGATGAGATCCGCCGCAGATCGCGTCATCCCGAAAAGACGGAGGGCGACCGTTTTCTGGTGTATTTTTCCATTGAGGAGGAGCGCCCCCTTGTGGGGGGATAGCCTTCGCGGCGGGCAGGCCCGGCCGGAATCATTTTTTGGCGAGCGCCACGATGTCCCGCACCTCCAGCACCTGCGTGCCGTAGCCCTTTAACGCGGCGTTGATCATCGCCCGCCCCAGCTCGGCCAGCGTGGACACCCACCCGGGGAACAGAAACCGCCACACCGGATAGAGGGGGCTGAAAAACGCGTAATACCGGTGCGTCCGCTTCAGCCCCTTCGTGGGCTGCATGAATCCGGGACGGAAGAGGTACACGCCCCCGAAGGGGAGCTTCATCAGGTCGTTTTCGGTTTTCCCCTTCACCCTGGCCCACATGGCGCGCCCCTTTTCGGTGCCGTCGGTGCCGGCGCCGGAGACAAAGCAGAACACCATGTCCGGGTTCCCCGCGCTCAGGGTTTCGGCGACGTGCATGGTCAGGTCGTACGTCACCTTCCGGTATTCCGGCTCCTTCATGCCGACCGACGAGGTGCCGAGGCAGAAAAAGCATGCGTTGTACCCGGCGAGCCTTCCGGCGATCGGGGCGAGATCGTATAAATCCGGGTGCACGATCTCCTCAAGCTTCGGGTGCGCGACCCCGCAGGTCCGCCTCCCCAGCACCAGCACGCGCTCCACCGCGTCATGGTTCAGGCATTCGTGCAGGACCCCCTCCCCCACCATGCCGGTGGCGCCGGTGACGACGGCCCGCAGTGTGGCATGTGTTTTCATGTATATCTCCCCCTTGCGCGTGATTTCGGCGGCGTGCGTTTTCGAGGCGCCCGGCCGCCGGAATTCGTCCGTCAAATGCCCGTGGAGGATGTTCCTGCATCCCCGCCCTGGCTGATGTTCCCCTCCACCGCCTTTCCGAATTCCGAGCACTTCAGCGCGGTGGTGCCGGGCATGTGCAGCGCCAGGTCCTGGGTCACCCTCTTCTGCAAGATGGTCTTTTCAAGCCCGTTCCGGACAAGGTCCGCGGCCTCGTTCCATCCGAAAAAGCGGAGCATCATCTCGCCGGTGAGAATCAGGGCCGACGGGTTGGCGACGTCCTTTCCGGCGAAACCGGGGGCGGTGCCGTGCACCGATTCGAACACCGCCTCCGTATCGCCGAAATTCCCCCCCGGCGCGATGCCGACGCCCCCCACCTGGGCCGCCAGCGCGTCGGAGAGATAGTCGCCGTTCAGGTTTGTGGAGGCGATGACGTCGTACCGCTGGGGATGGATCAGCACCTGCTGAAACATGTCGTCCGCGGTGCGGTCCATCAGCACCACCGTTCCCTCCGGCGGAGCGCCGTTGTGCGCGTCCCGGCAGCTCCCCTCGGTGATCACGCTGTCCGGAAACTCCTCCCGCGCCAGCTCGTAGCCCCATTCGCGGAAGGCGCCCTCGGTGTACTTCATGATGTTCCCTTTATGCACCAGCGTGACGCTGCGGCGCCCCTTTTCCAGCGCGAACCGGATGGCGCGCCGTATGAGGTTCTTCGAGTTCTTTTCGCTCATCGGTTTGAACCCGATGCCGGAATTCTCGTCCACGTCCAGGTGCGCCCGGCTGTTGATGTACCGGATTATCTCCCGGGCCTCTTCGGTGCCGGATTTCCACTCGATGCCGGTGTACACGTCCTCGAGGTTTTCCCGGAATACCACCATGTCCACCCGCTGGGGCTCCCGCACCGGCGAGGGGACGCCCCGCATGTACCTGACCGGACGGACGTTGGCGTAGAGGCCCAGCGTCTTTCGCATCGCGACGTTGAGGCTCCTGATGCCGCCCCCCACCGGGGTGGTGAGAGGGCCCTTCACCGCGACCTTGTACTCCCTTATCTTTCCGATTGTCTCTTCCGGAAGCCACTGCCCCGTCCTGTTGAAGGCTTTCTCTCCGGCATATACCTCGTTCCAGAAAATTTCCCTCGACCCCCCGTAGGCCGAGCGCACCGCGGCGTCGATGACCGGACGGGCGGCCTTCCAGATGTCCGGGCCTATGCCGTCACCCTCGATAAACAGGACCGCCGGCCTGTCCGGCACCTTCAGCCTGTCCCGTTCGTACACTATGCGCTCCCCGTCCATTCACGCGCCTCGTTTCAGTTCCGGTGCGGCGCGGTCACCGCTTCTCCACCGGGACATAGGGCTGCGGGTCGGGTCCGCTGTAGATGCTCTTGGGCCTGTAGAGTTTGTTGTCCTTGCGCTGTTCCAGAATATGGGCGAGCCAACCCGGCACCCTCCCCACGGCGAATATCGGCGTGAGAAGATAGGGGGGTATTCCCAGGAGCCTGAACACCGATCCTGAAAAGAAATCGACGTTGGGGTAGACCGGGTTCTGCCTGGTCCCCAGAGTGTGTACCGCCAGGCTTTCGATCTTTTTCAGCATGGTGTACTCGGTGAAATACTTTTTCTTTTCCGAAAGCTCCTTCAGGAACCCCTCGATTATGACGGCCCTGGGGTCCTTCACCTTGTACACCCGGTGGCCGTATCCCATGACCTTCCGCTTCTCTTCAAGCGCCCTGTTAAACCAGGGTTCGACGTTCCCCTCGGTCCCGATCTCATCCAGCATCTTCAGCACGCCTTCGTTCGCGCCGCCGTGAAGCGACCCGTAGAGCGCGCCGATCGCCGCTGAGATGCTGCTGTAGCATGTCGAAAGGGTTGAGGCCACGACCCTCGCCGTGAAGGTGGACGCGTTGAAGCCGTGCTCCGCGTGAAGGAGAAGGCTCACGTCCATGATCCTGTCCTCGTACGGCTCCGGCTTCGTCCCCCTCAGCATGTAGAGAAAATTGCCGCCGTGGGAAAGGGCCATGTCCGGCTTCACGTACTCCTTCCCCTCCCTGAACCGCTGGTACGTGGCCACCACGCTGGCAAGCTGGACAACCTGGTGGAGCGTGTTCCTGCAGTCGCAGGTCGCGGAGTGCTGGATTTTGTGCTCCACGTACCCGCTCAGATACGACACCACCGACTGTAGGAGCTCCATCGGCATCCCGTCGGGCGGGAAGTGCCGTATCATCTCCAGAATATGCGGGTCCAGGTCCCTGCTTTTTCTCATCCTGGCGGTAAACGCGTCCAGCTCCGCCCTGGTCGGCAGGTGCTCGTTTAACAGCAGAAAAGTGACCTCCTCGAACGACGAATACGCCGCCAGGTCCTCGATGGAGTACCCGCGGTAATACAGCTTCCCCTCGTTCCCGTCTATTCTGCAGATGTCGCTCTCGGCGGCGATGACGCCCTCGAGTCCCTTTGAATACGCCGGCTTTTCCATCTATCCCCTCCTTCCCCTTATTGTCGTTTCCCGGCGCGCGTTCCCCGCGACACCGCGTTGATCGAGCGGCCATCCGCGTCCAGCGCCGCCTCCTTTACCGCCTCGCAGAGCGTCGGATGGGAGTGCACGGTGCGCGCGATGTCTTCCGAGCTACCCCCGAACTCCATGACCGTGACGATCTCCTGGATGAGGTCCGAGGCCCAGGGCCCCAGCACGCTCCCCCCCAGGACGCGGTCGGTCTCCCCGTGGGCGATTATTTTCACGAAACCGTCGGTGTTGCCGGAAGTCACTGCGCGGCCGTTGGCCTTGAAGTAAAACGTTCCCGTCCTGAAGGGGATTCCCCCCTCCCGGCACTCATCCTCGCTCATGCCTGCCGAGGCCGCCTCGGGCCAGGTGTAGACCACCGAAGGGATGGTCCCGTAATTGACGTGCCCCGGCTTCCCCGCGATTACTTCCGCCGCGGCGGCCCCCTCCTCCCCGGCCTTGTGGGCCAGCATCGGCCCTTCTATTATATCGCCGATCGCGTAGAGATGCTCCTCGGCGGTGCGGTAATTCCGGTCCACCTCCACCTTCCCCCGGCCGGTGATTTTCACCTTGAGCCGCCCGAGCCCGAGGCCTTCGTGATAGGCTCTCCTGCCCGCGGCGACGAGCACCCTGCTTCCGCTGAAGGAAACCTCCTTCCCGGAAGGGCCCTTTCCGCCCAGCCGCACGCCGTCTTTTCCCGCCTCGCATGAGGTTATCTCGGTGGACAGCGAAAATGTCATCCCCTGCTTTTTCAGCACCTGAAGGAGCGCCCTCCCCGCCTGCGGGTCGATCTCCGGGAGTATCCTGTCGGCAAGCTCCACCACCGTCACTTTCGATCCGATCCTGGCCCAGATGCTCGCGAGCTCCAGCCCTACGGCCCCGGCCCCCACGACTATGAGGCTTTCCGGCGCCTCATCGAGGGAAAGGCACCGTTCAGAGTCGATGACGCGTCCTCCGTCAAAGGCGAGCGCTTTCAGCTCCACCGGCACGCTTCCGGTGGCGAGTATGATGTCCTTTCCGATTATCTCCGATTCGCCCCCCGCCTCGGACACGATTACGCGTTGGGCGGAATCGAGACGCGCGGTCCCGAAAACAGTGTCTATGCCGTTCGCCCGCATCAGCATGGCCAGCCCCTTCGTCATCCCCTCCACGATGCTCCGCTTCCGCTCCATGGCGGCCGCAAGGTCGAACCGCAGATTTTCGAAGCTGATGCCGTGAAGGCCGGACTTTTCCCTTATCGCCAGGAGCAGTTCCGTGGTGTCGAGCAGCGCCTTTGCCGGAATGCACCCGACGTTCAGGCAGGTGCCGCCGAGCGTCTGATTTTTCTCGACAACGGCCGTCTTCAGGCCAAGCTGCGCCGCCCGGATCGCCGCGGTGTATCCCCCCGGCCCGGAGCCGATGACGACGACGTCGTATTGCTTAGAACTCTCCATCGCATCTCCATTCTTTTAAGTGTACAGCAGAAGCCTCTCCGGATTTTCGACATACTCCTTTATCCGGAACAGAAAGCTCACCGCCTCCCTGCCGTCTATTATCCGGTGGTCATAGGTCAGCGCCACGTACATCATCGGCCTGATCCTCACCTCCCCGTTCAGCGCCACAGGCCGGTCCTGCACCGCGTGAAGGCCGAGGATCGCCGGCTGCGGATGGTTGGGGATGGGCGTGGACATGAGGGATCCGAAGATCCCTCCGTTGGTGACGGAGAATGTGCCTCCCTGGATTTCCGGCAGGAGTATTTTTTTGTCCCTGGCCCTTCCGGCCAGATCGGCGATCATTTTTTCGATGTCGGCGAACCCGAGCGCGTCGGCGTTCCTGATGATCGGCACGATAAGGCCCCTGTCGGTGGACACGGCCACGCCGATGTCGTAAAAATCGTAATAGACGATCTCGTCCCCCTCTATCCTCGCGTTGATCATGGGGAACTCCTTCAGCGCCTCCACTGACGCTTTCACGAAAAAGGACATGAACCCGAGCTTGATGCCGTGCTTTTTCACGAAGAGCTCCTGTTCCCTCTTCCGGAGGTCCATGACGTTCCCCATGTCGATCTCGTTGAAGGTGGTCAGGTGCGCCGCCTCGCG
>JBGSQT010000017.1:0-75462 GCA_041737965.1 Spirochaetota bacterium
TGAATATATTGCTGTATTCTATAACCGGCGAAGAAGTCATTCTTCTCTTGATTTTCTGAGTCCGGAGGAATATGAATTACAAATGAGTTTGGCTCAAAATATTGCTTAACTCAGTGTCCGCAAAATCGGGGCAAGTCCAAACAGTCCCTCTCGGAGGCCGTCGATTTCAACGCCGTCCGACAGAAGGAAAGGCACGAGACCGTTCTCAATAACGCCCGTCGGCTGCTCCGGCTCATAAACCAGCTTCTGGATTTATCCAAGCTCGATGCCGGAAAAATAGAAACGAATCCGACAATTCTCAACATCAACAGTATGATGGAATTCATCACATCGTCTTTCGAGTCAGCCGCAGTCAGGAGGAAAATCAATTATCGCGTGGAACTCGGAACCGGACCGCTTTACGCCATAATCGACCGGGGAATCTTTGAAAAAATCCTTTTCAATCTTTTATCCAATGCCTTTAAGTTCACTCCCGAAGGCGGTGAGATTGCCGTGCGGATGATGTCCTCCGATGGTAATCTCGTGCTTTCGGTCAGGGATACTGGGATAGGAATATTGAGTGAAAAAATCCCCTATATCTTCGAGCGATTCTACCAGGCTGACGGTTCTTCCAGGAGGGCCTGGGAGGGAACCGGAATCGGGCTGTCAATCGTGAGGGAATACATCACGTTTCTCGGGGGTGATATTACCGTAGCGAGCGAGGTGGGCCGCGGCACCGAGTTTACCGTGACCCTTCCGCTGAAGAACGTCGGGCCCAGGGATGAATTCTTGATCGAGGAGAATCTGGCGTCTTCCGGCGCGGGCGAAAACGCCTCCATCTATATGAGCGATATCCCGTGTCTGAATGAATCAGAAACGGACGGGGATTTTGCCGATGACGAGATCATCTCTTTTGATAAAAAGTCTATACTGTTAGTGGAAGACAATGAAGAGATGCGAAAATACATCAAGGATATTCTGTGTGATTATACCGTTCGCCAGGCGTCGAACGGAAGGGAGGGCCTGGAGTCGGCCCTGAACTCACCCCCCGATATCATACTCACGGACATCATGATGCCGGAGATGGACGGAAATGAATTGCTGCGCGAGCTGAGGAAAAATTCCAGAACAGAAGGCATTCCTGTCATCATGCTGACGGCCAAGGCCTCAGAAGACGTGCGTCTCGACGGGCTGGAGGCGGGAGCGGACGATTATCTTACCAAGCCCTTCAATACACGGGAGCTTCTGACGAGAATACGCAACCTGCTGAAGATTTTTGATTACCACAGAATCATATCGGAAAGGAACAGGGAGATCGAGCTCGAACTCGACACAGCCAGGCAGATACAATCGCGTCTTCTGACTGAAACGGAGATTACTGGCGGCTACGAGCATCATGCCATTTTTCGGCCCATGGATAAAGTTGGGGGGGATTTCTATGACTACGCCGAGGATGAAGATAATATCTCCATATTCATAGCCGATGTATCCGGTCACGGCATATCGGCAGCCTTCCTTGCCCTGATCACAAAAGTTGAATTCAACAATGCGAAGAACCGGTTTAAGGAAACGGACGCGCTACTGCGGCACCTCCACGAGGTTTTCATCAAATATACGGTTCACGGAAATTTCATCACCGCTTTTTACGGTATTATTGACAAGGGCACGAAAATGATGCGATATTCATCTGCCGGTCATACACCCCCCTTTATCTACAAAAAAGCCGGTGATACTATAACCGAGCTGGTCGTGAGCGGGAAAGTAATCGGGGTTTTCCCGAATCTCAAGCTCAAAGAGGGCTGGGTGCAGCTCGAATCCGGGGACAGGATCATTTTCTACACGGACGGCATCACCGAGTGCAGCGATACGAAGAAAAAGGAACTTTTCGGGATCGATCGCCTCATTGAATGCGTGAGGGAAGAGTCTGACCGGACGCCCGACAAAACGGCTGAGGCGATCATAAAAATACTGGAAATGCATGCCGATTCCACAACCTTCGAGGATGACGTCACCCTGCTGATCCTGGATATCCCCTGAACCGTCGCTGTTGGGGCCCTGTTCTCACGAAGAGGTGAAACGGCTCCCGCCTTACGCTGAGCAGTCAGCGACTGGGGGTATCGCTGGTGGTGAAAAGTCAAATCATAATACCCGAAATCAATCGGTGCCGATACAGTTCTCAAAGTCAAAATGATCATTATCCTGAACATGGCAAACGAACGAGTCTCAAATTCGGAATTATTTTCGGTTCTGGAATAAAGAAACCGCGTCAAAGACGCGGTTTCTTAATAAAAATGTGTAAATTGAGCTTTTAGAACGCCACTTCACACTTAATCATAAAATTGCTGGCCGGTTTGGGATCCCGGTAAATCGTTGCTAATGTCGGGTCTGTATTGAGTCTTCCGACACTGTAGACGTACCGCTCGTAGTATCCCAGCACCCTGAGATTGTTGCTGAACTTCCATCCAAGACCAAAGGCATACAAGGAAGTCTTGTAACGGGTATCGCTGTTCGCAGCCTGGCCCGCGTTTTCATACCCGAATGAGTAGCGGCCATGAACCAGAATCGGAACCGTCGGAATCACCGCGCTCAGGTCCATCATTACATATGCGTAGAGCAGAGAGTATCTCTTGGCGATAGTTGGAGTCCTTGAGCCTGTAAGACTGCTTGCGCGGTCATTGTTCCAGAGCATCCAGTAGTTCAAGCCCGCATTGATAAGATCGCTCTTCCAGGCGAGGCCTGCGCCGTAGTAGCCCTTGTCACTGATTCCTGAACCCGGCAGTCCGCGTGGTGCGGTCTGCTCGTAACGGTAATACCCGTTTATATACAGTTCAGATATCGGGTTGATGCTGATCATACCGTAGTATGCCATGCCGTCATACGCCGAGCTGTTGCCGTCCGCCTTCTTGTAGCCTTCACCGTTGCACACCATACCGGTGAGGGTTATCATTCTCGCGAAGGTCAGGCTCAGTTTGGCTCCCAGGTCTGCGGAGCTGTCGACGGTGAATCCGTGAAGCATGTTTGCCGACTTGTCCAGAAGGTTCTGGTAAACCCAGCGGCTTGCGCTGTAATCATCCAGAAAACCGATAACCGGTGTACCGATAAGACCGGCCTGGAAATTCAGCCCAAGGAAACCGAGAAAGTCATCCTTGTACTGAAAGTACGCATACTTCAGGTAGAGAGACTGAAGTGCGCCGGCAGTCGTGTCAACATCCGTGGTTACCCTCATGCTCAGCGTTTCCGAAAAGTTCTTCCTGAAGTTCAGATAGACCCTCATTACCCTGAAGGTGCTGTTCTTGTTCTCGCTGATGCCTTCATCCGAATAAGGCTGTACTTTCTGTGCGGCGAAAGCACTTCCCGGTTGATAACCCGTTGAGTACGAATATTCGGAGTAGATGACCCCGGACACTTTCAGGGACGTGTCAACCTCCTTTTTCGGCGCATCCTGGGCAAAAGCTCCTGCAGCCATGAACACCACCGCGGCAACCAGGAGTACCCCGGTCAATTTGAATCTCATACAAACCTCCTTAAAGAATCTGTGCTTTTTTTTATTGTAACAAAGATTTGTTTTTTTCCACAGACCGTGCAATTCAAAAAATTTTAAGTATGGAACAATTCATCTTTTGCTCACAACGCCTTTACAATTCATTCACAATTTGTAACAAACAGATGATGATGATGACAAATTCAAACGTGGGGATTGAGAAACTGCAGTGAACAGCAGGAATTCTTTTCCTTTACATATTAAATTATCCATGTATACTATATATATGGATTACTTTTTTATTACCGGAGGCTGCCATGTTGAACATAAAAAGACATGCACGTAAAATTTTTCTCATTGCCGCCGCAGGCGCGGTAGTGTTCATGTCGTGCGTGCTTGCGAACGGAAATTTTCTGGACGACACCGCCCGGACATCTCCGATAAAGGACAAGGCCGACAAAACCGTGTACGAACTCCAGAACACGTTCAACAGTATCTACGGATTATACAAGGACTCCGTGGTGTATATCAGCACCGAGAAGACCGTTAAAATGCGATATAATCACCCGTTCATGGATGATCCATTTTTCAGGGACTTTTTCGGCGCGAGACCCAACATGCCGGACACGATGAAGCAGAAAGGCCTCGGTACCGGATTCCTGATATCGAAGGACGGATTCATCTGCACGAACCACCATCTCGTCTCCCAGATGGATTCGGTGACGGTGAAGGTCAACGATCACGAATACAAGGCGAAAATTATCGGCTCCGACCCGGTGAGCGACATCGCGCTGCTGAAAATTGACGGCAGGAGCGATTTCCGCCCTGTCTATTTCGGCGATTCTGACAAGGTGAAGATCGGAGACATGGCCATCGCGATCGGAAATCCCTTCGGGCTGGACCGTACAATCACTTCGGGCATTATCAGCGCGACCGGAAGAAGCGACATCGACCAGATGGGGAACTCGCACATCCAGACCGACGCGTCGATCAATCCCGGTAATTCAGGCGGACCGCTCATCAACCTCGACGGTGAAGTGATCGGCGTCAACAGGATGATATACTCGCAGACCGGCGGCAACCTGGGCATAGGATTCGCGATACCGATAAACAAGGCGAAAGAGGTTCTAATCAGCCTCAAAGAGCACGGCAAGATAAGACGCGGATATCTCGGCGTGGAGATGTCTCCGCTTACCGAAGAGTTCGCGAAACAGCTCGGTCTTCCGAATGACGAGGGGGCGCTGGTGGGCAATGTGCTTCAGGGCAGCCCGGCGGACAGGGCGGGGATCAGGATCGAGGACGTTATTCTTAAAGTGGACAATGAAAAGGTGAAAGACCCGAGGGATCTGTTCAGCATTATCAGCAGGACTCCCATAGGCAAAACGGTAAAACTCTCTGTATGGAGGGACAGATCGGAAAAAAACTTCTGGGCAACATTAAAAGAAAGGCCCTGAGGCGGGGGTACCGGCGGGACCGGGTTATATCTCGGCGATGTTCTCCTTTTCTATGCTCCCGCTCCCGCTGGTCGATTTTTCAGTCTGCGGATCGGATACATCGTCCCCCTCGTCGGTATCATCGGGGAGCATGCGGTCCTTTATCTTATAAAGCAGTTCCCTGGTGCTCATATCCTTCCAGCGGCGGGCGGAATTAACGTGCCGCCCGCGCGGGTAGGTATCGATATATATCTGGAATTCCCGCGCAGCCAGGTCGTAGCGTTTACTCTGGAAGTAGGTGTAGCCTTTTTTGATTCTGGCGTCCTGGTCCTTGTTCATGTATCCGTTTGAAAGTGTCGCGGTAAAAAACCTGATGGCGCTGTTGTAATCGCCCAAGGAATAGTAGCTTTCACCCATCCAGTAGAGGGCGTATTCTGATTTCGGGCTGTTGGGATAATTTTTCAAAAGTCTCCGGAAAAACGAAACGGCGTCGCGGTATCGGCCCTGGCTGTAACTGTTTCGGCCGCTTTCATACATCTGCCTGAGAAAGGAGCGTGAAACATCCTCGGTGTACTGGCTGAAACCGCCGTAGTACTGGAGAAAATACTCGTAAAGGTCATAGGCGGCGTTCGGGTGGCCCATGAGCTTGTACGCCCTGGCCTTGCCGAGGAGCGCGTCTTCATTTCCGGAATTCTCATTCAAGGCGATATCGAACATGTTCTTCGATTTGTCGTAATTATGGATATTGAGATAGGTGTGTCCGAGTTCGGTGTATACCCTGCTCCTGAAATCGCGATTTGATGAAAAATTGAGAAGAGACAGCAGCTGATGGACGCCTTCATCGGTGTTGTTTCTGCGAATTCTCAGGTGCGCCATTCTCGCCCTTATCTCGTTTTCCATGTCTCCGTTTATGCCTGAGTTGTTTTTAAGTATGTAGAGATATTTGAGATACGCCAGGCGCCGGAGCCCGAGCTTTTCATAACCCTGGGCGATATAATAATATGATTCTGTTTCCGATTTCGTATTTGGATGACGGGCGATTACCTTCGTAAAAAGGTTTATCGATGTGTTGATTGAGTCCCTGTCGCCCCGCTCGAATATGAGTTTTGCCTCGGTGACGAGCTCACGGGCGTCCGCTCCTGACCTGATAAAATGATCGTAATACGCGAACAGCCCCACTCCGGTGATAATGAAAAGAAATCCGATTACAATGCCTCTGTTCATTGGGTCATGCCGCCCGCTATCGTATTTTCCGTAACGCCTGACTCTGCCAGAAACGGGACTCCTTCGGATAATGACGCGTCACGTCCTCCAGCAGCAGATAATCCAGGGCCTTGCGGTATTTACCCATCTCAATGTATGATCGTGCGATGAAAAGCTTGGCCCGGGCCTTATCAGTATCATTATCGACGGCCGGAATGATATTCTGCAGTTCTTTTACGCACCGGTTGAATTTACCCCTGAAGAAGGTTCTGTGAAGAACCGCGTCCACATCCGACCCCTTCCCTGCATCATCTGGCAGGGCCGGATCGCTTTTTTTCGCCTTGTCCTGTTCCGCTTCCTTCCGGCTTGTTTCAACTTTTACCGCACGCTCAATGATGTTGATGCCTCTGACCAGAGGGGTTTTCTCTTCCAGATATCCGTAGGGAAGTATGCCGTAATAGAGGTCACCCGCCTGCGGGAGCGGATCGAAAAACGATTTTTTCGTAATATCGGAGTCGCTGATGAACATCTCTTCAGGAATTTCTTCCGCAGCACCCGGAATCTGCGTTGTCCTGAAAATCCGGTAAAACCGTCCTCCCAGAGTCCCGGTGTAGGTCCAATTGACGCGGACACCTTTGTTTTCTGTCGACGCGTCGATCGAACGGACTTTATAAAGGGCGGATTCGCTCACACCGGTCCCGTTTACATAGACCCCTTCTACCGTATAATTGTGTCCGGGGAAGGGATACATTCTCTCCTGCCGGCTCGGCTCCATGGCGACTACGGCGTAAAAATAGGTGCCGGGTATTTCTATTCCGGCATCGGTGTACTCAGCCAGATCCGGCGCCTCTAAAATTCGCACCGCGCCGGAGAGTTTCTCATGCTGGTCCAGGCGCCGTGCGGCTCGATAGACCCTGTATATGAGCCCGGTTTTCGGAAGCTTCTGCCAGGTGACGACCACCTTCCGCATATCCAGCGTTTTCGCGGTGATGTCCCTGACGTGATAATACACCTCCTCCGGCGTTATCACAACCGGGAGGGAGGTGAAATTTTCATCCTTCACCAGAAGAATATTGTCGCCGGCGATCCTTCTTTTTGAAAGCGCCGTATAGTAAAAAGCGCCTGAGGCGCCGACGAAATCGAGCACCTCGTTGGTCTGCGCCGATTTCACGATCTGTACTGTTTCTGCGGCAAGGGACGCGGTCTTGGAATCGATCATTGACGTTGACCTTCCCACAAGAAAATCGTCAGAGTAGTTGCCGTGCACCTCGAAGGTTATACGGATGACCCCCTTCATCCCCTCAAGCTGCTGAGCTTTTATTTTCCGGGCGACGGAAAAGGGCACCTCGCCGCCGTTTTCTTTCGTGTCAATTTCCTCTTTTTGGGAATCATACTCATCCAGCAGAAGGTACTGGGACGAAAGCGGCGAAAGTGATGCCAGGAGTGAGATGAATATCATCGCCACAAGAGGTGCCGGGGATGTGCGCGTTAATCGCATAGTGTAAATTCCATTGACTTTTTTTTATTTTCGGAATTGATTTGTACAGTATTCATTAAATAATGTCAACAGCAATCCTGGATGGACCTTCTTTTTTAATTGCATGCTGACCCGAAGGCCCTTCAAAAGAACCAGTGTGCGGGGACGGTAATTGAAATTGAACCTCATCGACCTTAAGATTCGAAGCAGGGATATCGACACGCTCGTCAAGCTGATCAACCAGCATAACGATGATATTGACATAGAGATGGTGCGCCGGGCCTACCGGTTCGCGGAAAACGCCCATAAAAACGACAAGAGGCTTTCAGGAGAGCCGTATATTGTCCACCCGCTGGAGGTGTCAATAATCCTTGCGCAGCTCCGCCTTGACACAAACACCCTCTGCGCCGCCCTGCTCCATGACGTTGTCGAGGACACCGCCGTCACGCTGGAACGCATCAGCACAGAATTCAACGAAGAGACGGCGACCCTTGTGGACGGCGTTACCAAGATATCTTCGATTAAACAGAAATCAAAAGCGGTATCCCAGGCGGAAACCCTCCGTAAAATGCTCTTCGCCACGATCAAGGACGTTCGGGTCATCATCATCAAGCTCGCCGACAAGCTCCACAACATGCGGACGCTGATGTTCCAGCCGGAAGAGAAACAGAAAAGAATCGCAAAGGAGACAATGGACATCTACGCTCCCATCGCCCGGCGGCTGGGGATGTCGCAGATGAGCTCGGAACTCGAGGATCTTGCATTCCGTGTGCTGTATCCGGACGATTATATCGATATAAAACAACAGCTGGCGCAGAGAAAACACGAGCTGGAGGACTTTATCGAAACAGTCCGGCATACGCTTAGGGAAAAGCTGAAGCTCAGTAAAATCGATGTCGATATCAGCGGGCGTGCCAAGCATTATTATTCCATCTACCGCAAACTCAGGGAGCAGAACAAGTCATTTGACGAAATCTACGACATAAGGGGTATACGTGTCATCACAAAAGAGGTGAAGGACTGTTACGCGGTGCTGGGGGTCATCCACACAATCTGGTCCCCGGTTGCGTCGCGCTTCAAGGACTACATCGCGGTGCCGAAATCCAACATGTACCAGTCACTGCACACCACCGTTATCGGTCCGGGCGGGTTCCCCCTTGAAATCCAGATACGCACCGAGGAAATGCACGCCACCGCGGAAATGGGTATCGCGGCGCATTGGATTTACAAGGAGAAGGCGCTTAAAAAGGACTACAAGAACCTAAAACTTCTCCAGGATATCTATGAATGGCAGTCCAACCTCAAGGATTCCAAGGAATTCATGAAGAGCCTGAAAATGGACCTTTACGAGGACGAGATCTTCGTGTTTACCCCCAAGGGAAAAATCATCAAACTCGGCATCGGCGGAACGCCCATCGATTTTGCCTATACCATACATACGGAAATCGGCAATCATACGGTGGGTGCAAAGGTGAACAACAAGCTGGTCCCGCTGAAGACTAAGCTGAAAAGCGGGGACATCGTGGAGATACTGACAAGCAAGAAGGGGCACCCTTCCGAGGCCTGGCTTAAAATTGTGAACTCACCAAACGCCAGGTACAAGGTCCGCAATTGGCTCAGGAAACAGAGGGACTTCCCGGAAGACAGGGAAAAGAAGGAAGAGGAACACCGTCAGGAGAAAACAGCCACCGTCACTATCCCCCAGGAAGAGCAGATCAAGCTCAAGACCGTCACCAGGCAGAAAGGGACAGGCTTCACGATAAACGGTACTTCTAATATCATGATAAAGCTTTCGCAGTGCTGTCAGCCAATTCCGGGCGACCCTGTCGTCGGCTTTATCACCAGGGGGCGGGGCATCACCGTGCATAAAAAGGAATGCCCGTCCCTCAAAAGACTGCAGGACGAAAGGGAGCGTTTCATCAATATCGTCTGGGAGGAGGCGTCGCACGCGTTATATCCGGTCAAGATAGAGTTGCAGGCGGTCGACAGGCCCAACCTTCTCAGGGACATCGCCGACGAGATATCACTCTGCAAGACCAATATCATTAAAGTGGAGGCGCAGGTGCAGGAAAAGGACGCGGCTAAGTTCAAGTTTATTCTCGAAGTGAACAGCAACCGCCACCTCAGCGAGATAATCGCAAAGCTTAAAAAAATAAAGAACGTCACCAATGTTTTCAAGTTGAATGAAAAAGTGGTGATCAAGTAACTTATGACCGGGGACAGGAGCCCGCTGAACGGGCACGCGATAACGGTGATTCTCGGATCAGGGTCGCCCAGGCGAAAGATGATTCTGTCTTCACTGCTTGGCCATTTCCAGGTTATTGTCCCCTATACAGATGAAAGAGTTAACGAGGGGGAATCTCCCGAAGGGTATTCCGTGAGGATATCCGAGGATAAAAATGACGCGCTGCTCCCTCTTGTCGGAGAAAACCGCCCGGGTCTCCTGATCACCGCTGATACACTGGTGACGATCGACGGCAGAATACTGGGGAAACCTGCTGACCGAGCCGAAGCGATTCAATTTATCGGTATGCTGAACGGCAGGACCCACAGGGTTGTATCAAGCGTTACTTGCTCACTGATTTCCGGCTCTGGCGTACCGGAAGTTTCCCGCCGTACAGAAACGGAAGCGACAGAAGTAACCTTTCACAGACTATCAGACACCGATATTAACCGCTATCTCGACTCCATAGATTATCTCGACAAGGCCGGATCCTACGCATTTCAGGACAACGGACGCTCGATTATACGCTCATTTTCCGGGTCAGTAACGAATATCATAGGTTTTCCTCTCCGTGCCTTTTTTTCCCTGCTTGCCGAAATGGGTCTTGTGGAAAATTTACTGATTAATAATCGAATTTACCATGAAAGGCTCCTGAAAAGGAATTGACTATTTCATCTCGTCTGTATAACATTGAATCTATATCAGTCTATAGGAGTCTATGATGATCCACAAACGGAAAAAATATATAATAGATAAAAAGTTTCAGCTCAGGACTACTTTTTCCATTATAGGAATTGTGAGCGTTATTACGGCCTTCCTGATAGGCGCCATCGCCACGAGCGTTGTATATAATAATGAAAAAATTGAGAATATTCATTCCATTGAGAACAATATATTTGATTTTTTGACATCCACCGAAATCAACGCCGATGGTCCCGTATACCGCCAGGCGATCAAAGAAATAATAACAAACCATACAAACAACATGTCAACGCTTCGTACCATCATCATGTACAATAAAATTCTCCTGATTGCCCTGATTGTGATAGTAATCTCCGAGGGGATCGCCCTGTATGTGCTTTTAATCCGAAAAACCCACAGGATTTCCGGTCCAATATACGTAATGACCAATTACATGAAACAGCTCCTGGAAGGCCACTATCCGGCCACCCGGCCACTTCGTGACTCCGACGAGTTGAAGGATTTTTACGAACTCTTCCTGCAGTTGATCGAAAGAATGAAAGGTGATAAAAAATAAATTAGGGATGACAAACGCCCCATTATAGGGGCGTTAACGAAAGTCTGACGAAACCTCTCTGTTTTTTCCGCGCGCTCTACTTGACCATTTGCAGCAGTGATTCCACCGTTTCCTGAACAGTCTTGTTTTTTGAATTGACGCAATACACCGAATACTCCAGTGGAGGAAAAATGCTGGCGTTGAAAATTTTGTAATACTTGGTCTTGAACACAAGATTGTATTTTCCCAGCCTTTTTGAAAAGAAAAATTCACTCATTATCTCTCTGGGAGAGTCCGGATCGTATATGATCACGCGGTAACCGGCCCCTTCCTTGCTGATATCCGCCCCTTCATCGAGTTTATTTCGTAATGCCCCCAGCGATTTCATCTGATATGAATAGGTATCCAAAAACATGGTCCCGTCGATTATCTTTTTGATCATCTTGCCGAAATCATCATTGAAAAACTGCGACTTTGACTTTCCGGGTGATCTGTATTCGTTCTTATCAGGGTAATAATCGTAAATTTTATCGATTTTTTCGTCGCCGTCCCTGTCTATAATGAGCGATATAAGCCTTTCGGTGCCTGTGAAATCGCCAATGAGTATTTTGGTTGTGTCGTCAATGGATTGAAGAAAGAAATAATTTCTGTAGTCCTTCGGAATTGGCATGAGTTTCATTTTTTCAGATGAAATCTCGGTGACTTGAAGATCCGACGTGCCTGCGAAAAGAGCCGCAGCTGCCAGGATAAAACATATAGTCATTATGCGCATTATGTTGTTCATAGTCACACGCTTACCTTGATTATTCTGTTTCGTTTCTTGAATGAACCATAAAAAAGTGTCAATCAAGTTCGAACCGGACTTCAATTCATATGAAATTATAAATAATATATTGAAATTTACAAGTACTTTATATATAATATTCAATTTCATAAGGATTTTTATCAGTTTATCGATATAGGGATCTGCCTATACCGATTATTCCAGAAATATTTTTTGTACAGAATTTCGCTTTAATAATATCTTTTAAATAGCAGATTTTTCAGAAATTCACTACTGTTGGATCGTTTGAGCCATTAAACGATTAATTTGTCTGATTTGTGGCCGTTATTACGCGCAAATAGTAACGCCGGCAGGCGTACATATTGTTCATTAAGTGGTTGTTATGTCACAAAACTATGAAATAATCAAATTGAAAGCAATGGAGCTGGCGAAGCAGATCGCCGAATCCCCGATAAATGTCCGGTATCGGGAAAGCCTGAAACGCATAGCTTCAGACATGCAATCCCGGGAGCTCCTCGAAAAACTTATCGTGATGGGTAGAGACATCTCGGACGGATCTTTCGCCTCCGGCGACATGGCGAAATCCGAATACCGTCAGCTTCAGGAAGCGCTGAACGCCGATCCACTCGTAAAAAAGCACCTGCTCGTTCAGAGGGAATATTTGAACCTGCTGCAATCGGTCATGGACCGCATACGGAATCCCCGCAGGACATCCGGTCTGAAGGATTAATTTTTTCGTAAAATCTCCCTTACCCTATGATTATTTTTATTTTTTTCACACCCCTTTCGTTGATCCAGTTATAGGAAGACGCTGTTGTCTTCCCTCTACGGCATGACGCTGCCGGATGTCACCGCGCGGATGCCGAATAAACAAAAGGAGTGTGCGTATGCAAAATTATTCATCAGCAACAATCGAGGGTTTCGTCACCCAGGACCCGGCGCTGAAAAAGACAAAGACCGACAAGCAGGTCTGCACTTTTACGCTGGCGGTGAACCACTTCTCGAAAGAAGACACGGAACCGAAGGTGTCCTACATAGAAGTGGAGACCTGGGAAAAGCTCGCCGAGATCTGCTCGGGCAACATCAACAAGGGGAAGCGGGTTATGGTGATAGGAGCGTTACGGCAGGACCGGTGGGAGGGAAAAGACGGCAAACGACAGTCCAGGATAAAGATCGTGGGAAATGAAATCCGGTTTCTCGAATCGTTTTCAAAAGGACAGAAAGGCGCTTCACCCGAAATGCCTTTGCCAGAAGCAGTATGATCGGCATAGCTCTGGCGCGCGGCGGAAAAAACCGGCGCGCGCCGGAATTCCGAAACGGTGATTCATTCCCAGTTTTAGTACAAGTATTTTCTTAGGAAATCAGGATCTTCGGTGATAAATGAATGTACCCCTGCATCACGGAGCCTTTTAATCGCCTTTTCGCTGTTCTGTACGAATACCTGCACCTCCACTCCATGCTCTTCGAGATACCGGACAAAGCCGCTGCTGGCGATATACGACGGGCCTATGGTTTCATAAGTCTGCACGAAACCGTATCTGAATTTTTTTTTCAAATGTATAAGGCCGCTTTTAAACATCCCGTACAGCCCCAAAAGCCCCATATAAGAGTACGCGATGGCCGCCCCGGGCATAATGCCCCGCAACAATTCGAGGTTTCTTCCGTGAAACGCCGAGGTAAGCACCCTGCCGCCGGCCCCGGCATCAATGAGCAAGCCGGCATAATTTCTGACCCATTCCGTACCTTTCTGAGGGAAGAGAAAGTTAAACCTCCCTTCAGAGAAGATATCAAGCAGTTCCCGGAGTCCTAAAAGCGAAGGGCCGTCTTCATATATCTCATCGCCCTTCGGTTCGCCGGAAACCAGCCGCAACACGCCACCGATATCGGCCGCTCCGATCCTCACGGAGTGGCTTCCGGCGTCGAAAGCCCTGGAAACCGCGGCAATCATTTCCTCACGCGGCAGCATGGATTTTATTATAGCCGTTACACCAGGTTCCGGCACGGTGTATCCTCCCATCTGTCCCCCTGATAAGCGAGTATTAATGCGAAGTATATGGATTTTTTTATTGATTTTTTCATTCGGCTATGAACATATTAAGAATACGCTCATATCCAACCATTTTTTTGTAAATACAAAAAATGATTCGGATCTTTGGGCATATCAGGCAGACAAGGGGTGCGTGATGGCAAAAGGGATGTCTTTGGTAAAAGCTTACCTGACCAATGCGATTCCTCCTGAGGGGGGTTTCATAGTAACCGGGTTTTTCAGACCGAATTCGTTTTACTCGATATATGAAATAACCGCATACAAAAACGTCAAGGACATCTACAGGAACCCTGACGGGATAACCTTTAAGACAGACGGAAGCAGGACCCATCTGCTTATCGAACCGGCAACATATACCCAGAAATACATCGAGCCGGTGAACAGGGAAGACGGTTTGAGCATCCCCTACCGTTTCAGTGAAATGGAAATCATCAGCGGCACAAAAAGCGAAAAAATAATGGTACCAAATGAACCGCTATCATTATACTCGAGCTTCACAATCCTTGAAAAAAAATCGGACTACCTTGCCTACCTTTTCTGGCTCAGTGCCGACGTATACATCGCCATGAGCAGGTTTCTAGCCGACACTTTTTACAATGACTGCAATCTGGCCAAATCCGATGCCAAAAAAAGCGCTGAACAGGTACTCTCCACCGTTAAAAAATTCACAATATGGGAATAGTGTGTCGCAGAAATTCATTTGACAAATAACCTCTCTCTTTCACCATCAGGGGAAAACCAGATTCCGAGGAATGCCAAAAAATAATGACCGCTGATAACAGTGACCGCCATGTCAGTTTTCTTTTCTTTAAAAAATTCCTGAATGCGCTCCGCGGACAGAACGCAAAATCTTCACTTCCCTACGACCTGAGGGCTTTCGAGGAACTCGACGTTCGGCGCAAGGAAATGATTCTCGGCGTACTCGGACTCCCGAAACAGAATGTACGCGACATAATGATCCCCAGGGTGGACATATTCGCGGTCGAATCGGACACCGAGCTTAAACCGCTCATGAGGATAATCTGCAACGCAGGCCACTCCCGTGTTCCGGTGTTCGAGGAAACCGTCGATAACATCGTGGGAATCCTGTACGTCAAGGACCTTCTGAAACTTCTCATCGAAAAACCGAGAAAAAAATTTCAGCTTAAAAAGACGCTCCATGATCCCTATTTCGTGCCGGAAACGATGCCCCTGGACGAACTGCTGATTGAATTCAAATCCAGAAAACTCCACATGGCGGTGGTGGTTGACGAATACGGCGGCATCGCCGGAATAGTCACAATGGAAGACATTCTGGAGGAGATAGTCGGGGATATCACCGACGAGTACGACGAAGAAGAGGTCCCGGAGATACAGCAGATCGGGAAGAGCATGTATGAGATAGACACCAGAATGACCATCGGTGATTTCAATAAAAAATTCAACACTCTTATTCCCGCGGATAATTTCGACACCATAGGCGGGTATGTGTACGATCTCTTCGGCAGGATACCCGAAAAGGGTGAATCCATGCGTTACAACAACCTTATTTTCACGATCAAGGACAGGCACGGAACGAAAATAGACCGCATCATTGTCACGATCGCGAAAAAATGACCTGCCGCCGGCGCACCGGCGGCTTGAACGGCCTTCATTGTGGACATCCAGAAAACAACAGGAATCGTGCTCTCATCGAAATCAGTGGGCGAGTCGGACGTGCTATGTTCGGTGCTCACAAGGGATTACGGAAAAAGGGGGTTCATACTCAAGGGCCTCAGAAAGAGCCGTAAGCGGCCTCAATCGGTAAAGGAACCAGGTACCGTCATATCGCTGGTCTACTACTTTCATCCTGACAGAAACCTGCATATAATCAACGAATGCGGCATTGTGGAGAGCAGGCGGGAATTTCATGAAGACCTTGGAAAAATTTACACGCTCTCTTTTATCCTGGAAACCGTGGATAAAACCACCGGCGAAGGCACGGGGGAGACAGGCATTTATCCCCTCCTTTCCGGAGCCATTGACACGCTGGCCGGACTCGAGGAACACGTTTTTTTAACGGCATTTTTCCTGATACGCCTGCTGAAAATTTACGGGCTCCTTCCCCCTTTCGGAGTCTGCGCCGAATGCGGACAGCGGAACCCCGAGAAGTTCCACCTCATGGGTGCCGACCTGAAACAGCTCTGCGAGCGTTGCGCGCCGCCATCATGGAACGGTTCTTTGACCAGGACTGCGGGACCGGGATATTTCTCCAGGCTGACTGAAAGGTTCATCATGCATGCGCAGTCGTACAGATTTTCAAAGATGCCGCCGGAAGGTTATTCCGCGGTTGAGGCGAAGAAGCTTGTTCTTGTTCTGGTAGGGTTTTTGGAGGGTTATTTCCATATTCGGATCAATTCGAAAAAATTCATTCTGTCCGAGTAACGCCGTGGCCCCTGGGCCTGGACGCGGCAGGTCTTTCAATCTCTCCGCCCATCCCCCTGATCATTGACTCGAGCCTTTCTAGCTTGTCCAGAAGCCTCTGTATTGTCTGTTCGGTCCTGCTCTTTTCCTGCATAAGCGCTTCCAGTGAATCGGCAGGCTTCCCCTCACCCTTTTCCCGATAGCGCATTTTCACCGCCTCAACCCGCGCCCCTTCTTTTAACGCCGCCTGCGCCTCGGCCCGGTTCTCCTCCCCTCTTATTGACGCAACCACTGTCATGGTATCATATCCCAATCCGGGATCGATTCCCATTGCGTACACTTTCATGGCCTGGCGGGCTGACTTTCTGTGTATTCCGAGACAGCGGTCGATAAAATCCTCGAAACTGACCCGCGTCTCAACGCAAAGATCGTGGGCCTTTACCAGGAGCCTCCCAAATTCCAGCATTAATTCGCCGTTTCTGCTAAGAACATGCCCTTTGATCTCTCCGGCGAGTTCGACAAACCGGATGTCACTCTGGAAGATATTGCGGCATATCCCCATCTCCTCGGCACGGCCCATAAGATCGTAAAAGATTTCCCAGTATGTTCCGCCGTGAACCCTCGGGGTCGTAGGCCGGTCCGGGCCGGAAAACTGCACATGATGGGCGTATTCGTGTATCGCGGTGTACATGATGGCGTTATCGTCGCCATGATTCCTGTTGTGGATGAGTATCTCCGCGGTTTCCGGTTTATAGAGGCCGTCCACTCTTCGGCTCTTTTTTCCGGTAAAGAGCACGGTGAAGTCCCGTTCCGTGCCTTGGAGACGCATCAATTGCTCTTTCACCTGTTCCTGGTTCATTTCCCCTCTTAAATCGCCTGATTGTTCGGCAGTATTCCAGGTCCGGCCGCCAGGGTCAATACAAAAGACCGGATAGTCCCGCCGGCCCCGGCCTGAATCTCCGGAAATCGTCAAAAAAAAAGCTTGATAAAAACAGGGCCGTGGCGGTTTGAATCAGTAATCCATCACACAGGAAAAGACCATGATTGAACGGTATTCAAGAAAGGAAATCTCACGGATCTGGGATCCGGAAAACAAATTCAGGATATGGCTCGACATTGAAATCGCCGCATGCGAGGCCCACGCGGAGTCAGGCATCATCCCGGCGGAGGACCTGAAGATCATAAAGGAGAAAGCGGCCTTCTCTGTCGAGCGGATCGACGAGATCGAGAGCCGTGTCCATCACGACGTGATCGCATTTCTCACGGCAGTGGCGGAAAACGTCGGGCCGTCGAGCAGGTACATCCATTACGGGCTTACCTCGAGCGATATCGGCGATACCGCGCTTTCCATCCAGCTCCGCCAGTCAGGCGAGATACTGATACGGGACATCGATGCGGTCATCGACGCGCTGAAGGGACTCGCGTTAAAATACCGGAACACCCCCTGCATGGGAAGGTCCCATGGGGTGCACGCGGAACCGACAACATTCGGCGTGAAAATGGCGCTCTATTACGAGGAATTCAGACGCGACAGGGAACGCCTTCGCAGGGCGGTTGAAAATATCTCATATGGAAAATTCTCAGGCGCCGTGGGAACATTCAGCAATATAGACCCTGCGGTGGAGCTGAGGATCTGCGAGATGCTGGAACTCAAACCGGACCCCATTTCCACGCAGGTGATCCAGCGCGACCGGCACGCTGAATTCATGGCGGCCCTGGCCATCACCGCCGGGACCATGGACCAGCTGGCGACGGAAATACGGCATCTCCAGAGGACCGAAGTGCGCGAGGCGGAGGAACCGTTTCAAAAGGGGCAGAAGGGATCGTCCGCCATGCCGCACAAGCGGAACCCGATACTGTGCGAGCGGATCTCGGGCCTCTCCAGGGTCATCAAGGCGAATATGGCGGTGGCACTTGACAACATGACACTGTGGCACGAGCGCGATATCTCCCACTCGTCGGCGGAACGGGTGATTTTCCCGGACTCTACCATCGCCCTGGATTATCTTCTCCACCGGCTCCTGTTCATTCTGGAAAATCTTCATGTCTACCCGGAAAGAATGATGGAAAACCTGAACGCCACTGGCGGGCTTTTCTATTCGCAGTCGCTCCTGCTCAAACTGGTGGAAGGGGGGATGTCCCGCGAGGATTCCTACGCCGCCGTGCAGGATATCGCCATGAGGGTGTGGAAAAAGGAGGGGGACCTGCGGGAGCTCAGTCTCCGTGATGAAAGGATAAAACCCTTCTTGACTGAAAAAGAGGCGGATGATATATTCAACCTCGACAGGTTCTACAGGAACATCGGCACAATTTATAAAAAAATCGGGCTTGAATAGAAGGACCGGAGCAAATTTGATGAATCGACCCCTCACATTCCATATTGTCACCTTCGGCTGCCAGATGAACAAGGGGGAATCTGACCTCATGAAGACGTCGCTCATCGACGCAGGGTTTATCGAGGCGACAAGCCCCGGCGACGCTGACGCCGCCGTATATAACACCTGCTCGGTCCGGGAACACGCCGAGCAGAGGGCCCTGGGCGTAATCAGGGGCAGCAATCCGGAAATACGAAAAAGAGGAGGAGTGACCGTCGTGGCCGGCTGCATGGCCCAGCGAATCGGCGGCGAGCTCATCATGGACGGCACCGCGGACCTGGTCATCGGCCCCTACAGGACGCCGGACGCGGGAAGGATACTGGCGGAATTCCTGGAGGACCGGAAGCGGAACTCATACATGTCCCAGGACCGGGGCGTTCTTGCCGACCGCCTTCCGGTTGAGCGCCTGACCGGCTCCGGTCCCGGCCCCTGGCATAAATTTGTGACGATCTCCCACGGCTGCGATAACCGCTGTTCTTACTGCATCGTGCCGGCGGTGCGTGGGCCGCTCATTTCCTTCCCTTCGTCCCGCATCCTCGAGTACCTGAAAATTCTGGCAGAAAAGGGGGCCACTGAAATCACGCTGATGGGCCAGAACGTGAACCAGTTCGGGACCGACAGCGGGGACATCCCCTTTCACAAACTGCTGGATGCCGCGTCCTCGATCAGCGGTTTCGACCGTGTCAATTTCATCACCTCGCACCCGAAGGACTTTACCGAGGATATCGTAAAAGTCATTCGGGACAGCGAAACCATTTCCAGATCGATCCACCTTCCCCTGCAGAGCGGTTCCGACAGGGTGCTTGAGCTCATGAACAGGGGCTATACAATGAAGCGGTATGGCGATATCGTCGGCGTACTGCACCGTCACCTCGACAGCTTTTCGCTATCCACGGACCTCATCGTGGGGTTTCCGGGTGAAAGCCGCGATGAGTTCCAACAGACGCTTGCCGCGGTGGAATCGATACGCTTCGACGACGCCTTTATGTACGCCTATTCCCCTCGTCCCGGCACCGTGTCAGAGGAACTCGCCGGGGCCTGTCCGGCGGCCGAAAAAAAAGAGCGCCTCATGGAGCTTATCGCCCGTCAGCGGGCCATATCCGCTGAAAAGCTTCTGCAAAGGGTCGATTCCGTGGAGAGCGCCATAATCGAGAGGATCAGCAAAAAATCAGAGCGGTCGGTGATGGGAAAAACATTTCTCAATCACCCAATCGTCATTCCGGGCTCTTCCGAGGATATCGGCAAACGGGTTTCCGTGAAAGTCCGGGCTGTCAGCGGATCGACTCTCCAGGGAATAAGAATTGCATAGAAATACCGCCGCCCTGCCGGTGACATTGATCCTTCTCCTGACCTCAGTGTCGTCTCACGGAACGGCAGGAGAAGCCCCCCTGTACGCCCGCATACGGACTGAGTCCCGAAAAGGCGGCCGGGCAGCCGTCCTTAAACTGGCTGATGAGTTTTTGCGAAAATACCCCAAAAGCGGCCATGTCCCAGAAGTCCTTGTCATGAAAAGCGAAGTCGATCCCGACCCGGACAGGGCGATCAGGGGCTACGCCGCCGCTGTCTGGCGTTTCGGCAAAAAAAGCGGAGGCGATTACGCGCAGCTTCGGATATGCGAAATTCTGTACCTCCAGGCGCGGTACCGTGAATTGATGAAGGAATCTGAAAAGGCGATTACAAAGTTTCCGGCAAGCACATACCGTCACCGGTTTACCATGTACCTCGCCAGGTCCTATTACCTTACCGGCATGTACGCACGGGCGAAATCGATATGCGCGGGGCTGATTGAAAAAAACCATGATCCCTCTGTTTTACCCGAAGCGCTCCTCTTTATGGCGGGCATTGAAAAAAAAATTTCCGGTTATTCCAAAAACTACATCGCGACCCTTAAAGACCTGGTGCTCGGATTTCCGGAATCCCAGGAAATTCCCGGAGCCATCAGCATGATCGGAGAGTATTATGAATACCGCGGGTCCGCGGACAAGTCATTTTCCGCCTACACCGACCTGACGGCGAGGTTTCCCGGGTCGCCTGAATCGGACGCGGCCGCGGCGAAACTCGGGGAGCTGGGGAAAAACAGCCCAAGGCTGGTGGAGTACCTGCCGGACAGGGAAACCGTCGACGCCGCGGAGGAGATCGCCCTTTCCCATGACATTTCCGCCGAGGAGGGAAACGGATCGTATTTCTCTGTGTCCGTGGGCCCCCTTGATGACGAACGCTCCGTGCGGGAACTCAAAGGGCTTCTAAGGGAATTCAGCACTCTTTCGGCCCGCACAAGAGACGGCTTCATGCTTTATGTGGGAAAAAGCGCCAGCACCGATATCGCTATGTCGGTGAAGATAAGGCTCGCTGAAGAGTTCGGCATCAACGGCGTTATAGTAAAGTTTTCAGGATCTTCCGGCAGGAAATACATCTACGGAGAATGACGATGGACCCCAAGCTCACTCCCATGATGAAACAGTACATGGAGATCAAGCGCCGCCATCAGGAGGAGATCCTCTTTTTCCGGATGGGCGACTTCTACGAGATGTTTTTCGATGACGCCCAGACCGCATCGAAGATCCTGAACATCGCACTGACATCCCGCCAGAATGACGTGCCGATGTGCGGAATCCCCTATCACGCGGCGGAAAGCTACATTGCGCGGCTCATCAAGGCCGGGAAGAACGTCGCCATCTGCGAGCAGATGGAAGCGACTCCCTCCTCCGGCACGATAGTCCGGCGGGAAGTGGTCCGTGTTATTACGCCCGGCACCCTCATCGAAGCCAACCTTCTTCAGAGCGATGAAAACAATTATCTCGCCTCGGCCGTTTTAACCGCAGAGGGAACGGGCCTTTCCTTCGTCGACGTCTCCACCGGGGATTTTTTCGTCACTTCCATGGGGTGCTCTATCGACCTTTTCAGGGGGGAGATAAACAGATACATGCCCCGCGAGGTTGTCTTCCATGCCGACGAGACGCTGGACGACGGGCCGTATCTGGAATATCTCAGGGGAAGGAACATTCCGGTTCACCGGCTCAGTGAATGGCTCTACGATCCCGAGTACATGACCGGCGTAATCGCACACGCCTTCGGCATCGCGGGGGTCAAGGGGCTCGGCATCACTGAGCCACTTGAACTGGCCGCAGCGGGGGCGGTACTGCGGTACCTCGGCGATACGCGGAAGAGTTCCCTGGAGCACCTGAAATATCCCCGGAAACTGGCCGCAGGCCAGACAATGTTCCTTGATGACGCGACGGTGACAAACCTGGAACTTGTCACCAATATGCAGGACGGGACAAAAAACCGCACGCTCTTCTCGGTGCTGAACCAGACGATGACTCCCATGGGAAGGCGCCTGCTGGAGAGGCTTCTGCTCAATCCCTATTGCAGTGCCGCCAGGATAGAAGAGCAGCTCGATGCGGTCCAGTATTTCACCCAGTACCGCGACCTGCTCAGAAATGTGCGGGAATCTCTCGACGGCATGTACGACCTGGAGCGCCTGATAGCCAGAATCGCGGCGGGAAAGACAAACGCGAAGAATTTCATCGCAGTGGTCCAATCCATCCGGGCCGGCATGAAGGTGAAAAAACTTCTCCTGGAACAGCCGGGAGAGATCATTGTCGCAAAAGCGGCCGTTATTCCTGACCTGAGCGCACTCGCGTCCCTCATCGAGGAAAGAATAGTGGACAATCCCCCGCTCTCGCCCGAACAGGGCCGGGTGATTCGGGAAGGGTACAGCAAAGAGCTCGACAGGCTCTACGGCTTAAAGGCCAATGCGAAGGAGTGGATTGTCCGGTACCAGGAGAGCGAAAAAACCTCTCTCGGGATTCCCACGCTCAAGATACGGTACAACAGGGTACTCGGGTATTATATAGAAATCAGCAAAGGCCAGTCAGGAAATGTGCCCGGCCACTATTTCAGAAAACAGACCCTTGTGGGTGCGGAAAGGTACACCACCTCTGAACTTCAGGAGTTCGAATCGGAGATACTCTCATCATCAGACACTATCCTCGCAATGGAAACCGCTGAGATCGAAAATCTGGCGGAATGCATTCTGGAGAAGGGGAAGGATATCCAGGATTTCGCGGAGATGCTCGGTACCATGGACCTCTACTGTTCCCTTGCCAAGGCAGCCTCGGACAACAACTACGTGCGCCCTGTTATCACCGATGACCGGATTGTCAATATCATCCAGGGCCGTCATCCGGTGGTGGAAAAATATTACACCAGGGAGGTCTACGTTCCCAACGACATCATTCTGGACGGAGACGATAACATCATAAAGATAATCACCGGGCCAAACATGTCCGGAAAATCCACCTACATCAGAATGTGCGCCATAATCCAGCTCATGGCGCAGGCAGGCTCATTTGTGCCCGCACAGGAGGCCCGCATCTCCGTCGCAGACCGCATTTTCACCCGAATCGGCTCATCAGACAACATCGCCAGGGGCGAATCTACTTTTCTCGTGGAGATGAACGAGACGGCGAACATACTCAACAACGCCACGGACAGGAGCCTTATAATAATGGATGAGGTCGGAAGGGGGACCAGCACCTTCGACGGTCTTTCCATTGCCTGGGGCATCGTGGAATACATCATCCGATATCTGAAGGCCAAGACGCTCTTCGCCACGCACTATCATGAGCTTACGAAACTGGGAGAGACGAAGGGGATAGCGAACTACACCGTCATGGTCAGGGAGGGGCTCCACGGCGTCGATTTTCTCTACAGGGTGATAAAGGGGGCAGCCGACAAATCATACGGCATCCACGTGGCCAAGCTTGCGGGAATACCGAAACCGATCATACAGAAAGCCGAGGCCATTTTACGGAAGCTCGAAAAAAACAGGCGGAACCCCGGTCCTGCGGACAGAAGCGATACAGGCGATTCGGGCGAACAGCTGGAAATTTTCGACGCGCGAAACCATATAGTGCTCCAGGCCCTTGGAAGAGTTGACATAGATGAAATAACGCCGCTTGATGCCCTCAATGAATTGAGCAGGCTGAAAAAACTTCTGGAATAGCATATAGGGCTTCACTGAATCCCTGCTTGTATCGATTAGTGGGATTTCTGAACAAAAGCGGCAGGATGGCGAGCTTTTTACCCGGCAATTTTTTATTGACTTTATAATATTATAGCCTCATTGTAACGATAATATACTCAGGCAGCGAAGTGAACCGACATGAAAAACGTTCCCTGAAAATGCGTACCAGAGGGCGGAATTCGCAATCGACGCAACATCGGCAGAGGGATAATGGGCGACATTCAGTTTAAAGTTGAGAACTATTTAGCGAATTCATTCATCATGATTGAAGGGAAAAAGAATGCCAGAAATTTCTATATAATACTTAAGGGCAAAGTCAAACTGGCCAAGGAAAACCCGGTGGTGGCGGAGGAACCCTATTCGATACTCGGCCCCGGCGATTTTTTCGGCGTTGTCTCCTGCATGAGCGCCCATGCGCGTATCGAAACCGCCATGGCGCTTGAGAACGTGTCCCTGATTTCAGTTGAACGCGAACAGTTCGGTCTACTGATCCAGAAGAACCCCGCGGTTGCGATGAAAATAATCAGGTTTTTCAGCAAAAAGCTCCGCGACTTCGACCAGGCAATCACCAACCTTACTTTTAAAAACGTCGCTGAAGAGGACCCGGGCCACCTCTTTAACATCGGCGAATACTATCTCAAGAAAAAAGTCTACAACCACGCGATTTACGCGTACCAGAAATACCTCGAATTCTGCCCGGAAGGGGGCAACAGGGACGTCACACTCCAGCGTCTAAAGGTGCTCAAAGCGCCTTACAAGGCGCCTGCTGCGGTTTCCGGCGAAGTGATGAACCGGACCTACAAAGACAACACCATGATATTCTGCGAATACGAGCCGGGTAACGAGCTCTTCATCATTCAGTCCGGCAAGGTTAAAATCACGAAAATAGTCGACGAGGAAGTGCTGCTGGCGGTTCTGAAGGCCGGCGACATTTTCGGCGAGATGGCCCTGCTGGACAATAAACCGAGAAGCGCCTCGGCCATCACCTTCGGCGAGGCGGGCGTGCTGGCCATCAACAAGTCCAATTTCGAAAACATGGTACAGGCCCAGCCCCAGCTCGCAACAAGGCTGATACAGCTCCTGAGCGAGAGGATCTGGACCGCGTACAGACAGCTCGAGAACCTTATGATTCGGGACATCATCGGGCGAATATATGACACACTGCTCATCCAGATTGAGAAGCAAAAAATGAAGATAGGCCCGAAAATATCGCACAACTTCGAATTCGGGACAAAGGAACTCATCAATATGGTGGGCCTTCCGCCTGAAAAGGGTGACGTGATGATGGTTCAGATCCTTGAGGACAAGCATATTCTGCTTGAGCATGGAAAAATCATCTGCAGCGACCTCCAGGAGCTCGAAAAAACCGTGCATTTTTACAAAAAGAAATCAACAATGGAAAGGAAGCGTGAAGCTAACAAGGTTAAAAATTTTTAGAGTCATTTCCGTATCGCTCCTTTCCGTACTTTTGCTTTTTTCGCTTTCAGCCTTCACGGTTTTGTACTTTTTCCCTGAAAGTAGACTGCTTGCCCGATTAACCACCATGGCAAGACAGGCCACCGGCCGCCTGATCACGATTTCCCACCTCAAGTACGGAATAAGGGGTGTGTATCTCGGCAGGGTCGTCATTCACGACGGGTTGTCCGAGAAGGACCCGGTGATCCTCACCGCCGACGAGGTGCGGCTCATGTTTGTCATCAAATCCCTCTTCCTCGAAAAAACGTTCAAGGTAAAAAGCGTCAGCATGAAAAACCTGAACTTCATCATTCAGTATGACGACAAGGGTGTGTCCAACATTGAACGAATCTACCAGTCAATTCACAAGGGGGATGGAAGCGCCGGACCCGGGGCGTCAATCGAAAGCATACGCTTCACTAATGCAGGAATATCACTTCGAAACGCGCCAAAGGTGCTGAAGCCCCTGGAAGGGGACTACTCGATTACCGGGGAAATTTCGCTGAACCAGGACAAATCGCTGCATTTATCGAATTGCTCAATCAAAATGCCCGAAAACAGGGGCCGGCTGTGGCCCGAACTCTCCCTGACCATGAACAACGGAGATTTTAAAATTTTTGGAGACGTGAAGCTGGCTGACGCGTCCCTGCGATGGGTGTACATGTGGGGTGACAACCTCACCCTCCCCTACGATGTGGTCAACGGAAATGTCTTTGACCTCGAAATCACCAAAAACCATGTCAGCGGCAGGGCAGTTGCCCTGTCCACGCTCAACAATTCGACCGGAACGGTCTCGGCGGACGGGAGGTGCCATGTAAGCATCAGCGGGAATACGGTGCTGCTCTCGGAAGTCAAAGGCGCATTGAACGGCTCGACATTTCTTCTCCAGAAACTTCTTTTCTCATTTAAAGGAGATATAATTCAGTTTATCGTAAAAGATATGGACGTGCGCGTGGAACATGTGCGGCCTCTGCTTGATTTTTTGCCGGATAAACTCACGGGCAAGGTCGCCGGCTCCATATCATTTCAAAAAGGGTTATACAATGCCGACATGGACCTGCTCGGGGTGTCCTTTGACCAGAAGAGCAAATTCATAACTGACCTGACCACTTCCATCACAGTGCGGAACAATATTTTCCGCAAGAAAGACATTCCGCTGAAGTTTATGGATTATCCCTGTTCGGTGTCAATCGCCAGCACCGATCCGAATTTCAAAAAACTTTTCGTGGATGTGAGCGCTGAAAGCATTGTATTCGACGAGAAAAAAATTCCCTCCGGGACATCAAGGGAAGAGGTGAACGTGCCGGTGGAAATTACCGGCAGGGTAAGCATCGGTGAACTGAAGGCCGATTCCTTTGCCATGAAAAAAATTAATGTCAGTTATTCAATACTGAAGGACACCGTATCCTTCCACCGTATCACAGGCGAGTTTACCGGCGGTTCAATAATGGGAAAGGGATCGATCGACCTCGGCCAGAACCCTCCCGGGGCCTCTGTCTCGTTCCAATTCTCCGATATCAAGATACAAAATCTGGACATAGTGAAGGAAAAATTCAATGAACGCCTCTTCGGTCTCGTTCACGGCAAGGCAATGCTCAATTTCAGCCTCAATAGGGATATCAGCAAATCCCTCAACGGGAGGGTGGAACTCCAGATCGACAGGGGGAAGCTTGTCGACACGGGGATTCAGAACGGACTCGGAATTTTCCTCTCGGAATTGAAATACAAACTGAACAATCTGGAATTCAACGCAATTTACGGCAACCTGACGTTTGAAGGGGAATCAATAAAAGCGAATTCGATCATATTCAATTCCGACAACGTCAGGCTTAAAATAGAGGGTGATTTCAACAGGGACCTCATCGCCCGGCCTCTTATGATAAATCTCGAATTCAACAGGCATTTTATACAGGATCTTCCCGGTCCCATCGCCCTGGGGCTCAGCAAGTATCAGACCGGAAGCTGGTATGTGATCCCGTTCTCCTGCACCGGGGACATCACTGAGAGCAAAAACATTAAGCGACTGCGTTAATAGCGCGCGTCGGCAAACTCGACCCACCCGCCCGATCGGACAAGTTCCCGCTCGAAGGAATTGAGTTCGAAAAATATCCTCTCCTCCTCGCCAGCCCACCGGATCACAATCTGCGAGTGTTCCATGTCCACCTGTATCCCCGCCTCCCCCGCCGGAAGGGCAAACAGCCGGTCGATAGCCTCACGGGGGAGCTCGATTGCCATCATGCCGCAGTTGTACATGTTCTGCCTGAATATCCTCGCGAAGCTTTCGGCGATCACAAGGTTTATTCCGTTCACTTCCAGCGCCCAGGGGGCGTGTTCCCGCGAGGACCCGCACCCGAAATTCGCCCTGGTGACGATCACCGATTTGCCGGCAATGTCAGCGGCCGGGTCAAAATTATCGATCTTCAGATCCTCAAGCAGGTACGGCTTCAAATCCTCCTTGGCAAGTTCGGTGAGGTATCGCGCAGGGATTATTTCGTCTGTGTTTATGTCGTCCCTGTCAAGAAAGAGTATTTTTCCGCTGAAATCCTTCATGTCTATCTCCCCCCACGGCCTGTCTCAACAAAGAGTTCCGAATTTTTTATATGGCCGGCTATCGCAGTTGCCGCCGCGGTTGCGGGGCTCATGAGATGCACCATCCCGCCTTTTCCCATACGCCCGTTGAAATTCCTGTTGGTGGTGGATGCCGCGACCTCTCCCGGCGCCAGCACCCCGTTGCTCATTCCCAGGCAGGCGCCGCAGGTCGGATTGGTGACGCAGAAACCGGCGTCCAGGAATATTTTGAGCAGCCCCTCATCATGGGCTTTCCTGTACGCCTCCGGTGACGCCGGGGACACAATCCCTCTGAGGGTTTGGCTGATCGTGTGCCCCTTTAATACGCGGGCGGCAATCCTGAGGTCCTCGATCCTTCCATTCGTGCAGGAACCGATGTACACCTGGTCGACAACGGTCCCCTCAAGCTCCCGCACCGCTTTCACGTTATCCGGCTTGTATCCGAAGGTGACCATCGGCTCAAGCCCGCTGATATCGTAATCGATCACCTCGTCGTACAGGGCGTCCGGGTCCGCGGTCCATTTCATGTATTCCCGGAGGGCCTCTTTTTTGTCCTTGAAATCGGATTTGATGAAATCCCACAGATAATCGACTGTTTTCATGTCCGGAGGACATATTCCGCAGGTCGCACCCGCTTCGACAGCCATATTACATATCGTCATACGCGATTCCATTGACATATCGTCAATGACGTTTCCGGCGAATTCGATCACCCTGTTGGTCGCGCCACCGACGCCTATTTTTCCGATAATGAACAGAATAACGTCCTTGGCGTACACCCCCTCCCGGAGCTTGCCTACGACGCGTATTTTCATAGTATGGGGGCTCTTGAAGGCACACACTCCTTTGAGTATCCCCACTTCCAGATCGGTGGTGCCGACACCTGCGGCAAATGCCCCGAAGGCGCCATGAGTGCAGGTGTGAGAGTCTCCCATGATGATGGTATACCCGGGTCGCACAAAGCCCTGCTCGGGAAAAAGGGCGTGGCACACGCCATTTCTTCCGATATCGAAAAAGTGCCTGATTCCGTGCCTTCTGGCCCAGTCCCTCAGGGTCTTCCCCTGCTGGGCGGTGTTGGTGTCCTTCGCCGGAGTGACGTGGTCGATCACCGCCTTGATTTTTGTCGGATCGAAAACCCTGTCCTTGCCACGGGCCACCAGATCGTTGATGGCGATCGGCGTGGTGATCTCGTGACAGAAAACCGCGTCGAGATTGAGAACATGAACCCCCTCGGAGGGTTCATCGACACGGTGGGATTCGAATATTTTTTCCGCTATGGTTTTCCCCATGGTCACACACTCATAATGATAAATTTTATTTGAGCCGAAGGATGCGTTTAATCGGCCGGCCGGATCCCTTACACTCTACTGCCTTGAAGCTCCGACTGTATCGTCCTCGGTTATGCGGTCCAGCAGGTCCTCCACCGTCGTGACGGACTTCTGCCGGCATTCGACAGTTTTAAACGATACCGATCCGCCTTTCATGACAGCCTTTACCTCGGTGTTATCAATGCATTTACCGGACATCAGGGCATTGGCAAGGGAATCCTCAATTTCATGCTCAATCACCCTGCGGAGGTTTCTTGCGCCGTAATTATCGTCAAACCCTTTTTCCATCAAATAATCCTTCACTCCCTTGGTGACCACGAGCCGTATGCCCCTGGACTCGAGCTTTTTGTTCACTTTCCTGATCATCATATCGGTAATGACCTTTATATGCTTTCTTTCCAGTTTATGGAAGAACACAATCTCGTCGATCCTGTTGATGAACTCAGGGCTGAATATCCTCTTGAGTTCATCCATGACCCTGTCGTTGTTTTCCGCATCCCCTTTCTCTCCGCTGAATCCCATTTTTCCGACCTTCTGAAACTCCCGGTTTCCCACATTTGACGTGAGAATGAGTATGGAATCCCGAAAGCTCACCGTGGTGCCGGAACCGTCCGTGAGCTCCCCTTCATCGAAGACCTGAAGAAGGATGTTGAATATATCGGGATGCGCCTTCTCTATCTCGTCAAGAAGGACCACGGAATAGGGGCGCCGCTTGATCTTTTCGGTGAGCTGCCCCCCCTCCTCGTAACCGATGTATCCGGGAGGGGCGCCGATCAGCCGCGACACCGAGTGCTTTTCCATGTATTCCGACATGTCCAGGCGCACGATGTTTCTTTCATCGTTGAAGAGGAATTCCGCAAGGGCTTTTGCCAGCTCGGTCTTGCCGACGCCTGTCGGCCCGAGGAACACAAAGGCCCCCTGCGGCTTGTTGTCGCGCCCCAATCCTATACGGGACCTTCTGATAGCCCTGGAGAGTGCCCCGATCGCGTCGTCCTGCCCGACGATCCGTTCATGAAGCGACGATTCCATTTTTAGCAGACGCTGCGTTTCATTCTCCTCAAGGCTTTCCACCGGTATTCCGGTGCTTTCGGACACTATGGCGGCAATATTTTCCGGGGTCACGATGATCTCGTACTCGTTTCTTTTTTCCTGCCAGTTAAGGGTTTTTTCTTCCAGGGTTTCGCGCCTTTCCTTGATATCGTCCCTCAATGCCGCGGCCTGTTCGTATTCCTGGGCCAGTACGAGACTGTTTTTCCTTGAGTTCAGACTCTCGATCTCTTTTTCCAGATTCGTTATATCTCCGGGCATTTCGAAATTTGACAGCCTGGCCTGGGCCCCCGCCTCATCGATGAGATCTATGGCCTTGTCGGGAAGGTAACGGTCGGCGATATAGCGATCCGCGAGCCTGGTGGCCGCACTCAGTGTTTCCAGGGGGAAGGTCACCTTGTGGTGCCTCTCGAATGTCTGCTTGAGCCCCTTTAATATCTCAAGGGTCTCCTCAGTGGTGGGCTCCTCCACAAGAATGTGCTGAAACCTCCGTACGAGGGCCGCGTCCTTCTCAATGTACATTTTGTACTCGTTCAGAGTTGTGGCCCCCACGCACTGAAGCTCTCCCCTGGCAAGTGCAGGCTTGAGTATATTGGCGGCGTCGATGGCGCCTTCGGCCGCGCCGGCGCCTATTATGGAATGTACCTCATCGATGAAGATTATTATGTTCTTTGTTTCCCGGATCTCGTTGACAATCTTTTTTAGGCGCTCCTCGAACTCACCGCGGTATTTTGTGCCCGCCACGATAGCCGCCATGTCCAGCGAGAGCACCCGCCTGTCATGAAGGAGTTCCGGGACCTGACGCTTCACGATCCTCTGGGCGAGGCCTTCGACGATCGCAGTTTTTCCGACCCCGGCTTCGCCGATCAGGATCGGATTGTTTTTTGATTTTCTCGATAATATTCGTATCAGCCTGTTTATCTCTACCTCGCGGCCGATTACCGGATGCAGCAGGTTGTCCGCCGCCATTTTGGTGAGATCCACGGTGAATTCATCCAGCGCGGGGGGCTTGGACGCGGTCTTCAGCTTATTCAATTTTTCGGTTCCCACCTTGACGCCCAGAACCCGCAAAATCTCGTTTCTGATGACATTGTAATCGATACCCGCCCTGATCAGATTGTCAAGCCCTGAACAGGTCCCGTCCTTGAACAGGGCCAAAAGCAGGTGTTCTGTGCCGATATAGGAGTTCTTCAGCTTTCTCGCTTCCTCTTTCGACATCTCCACGATTTTTTTGTACCCCGGGCTCATCGGAAGCTTGCCGATAATGATCGTCGCGGCGCTCTGCCGGGCTGACTTCTCTATGTCAATTATCAGTTTGTCGGTGTTCACGCCGAGGTTTTTCATTATTCTTGCGGCCACCGAGTCTTCATCCTTCAACAGGGCTATCATTATATGGTCGGGCTCCAGGAAGCTGGAATTGAGCCTCTTCCCTTCTATCTGGGCAAGCGCTTCAAGAACTTTCCTCGATCTTTTTGTGAACTCAAACATCCTATCCTCGTTACCGGTCAATCGCTTTTCATCAGTGTATCACGCTTCTGAGATACTCAGACCGGAATTCATCGCACTCGGCGGTGGTGACGAACACCCTCCCGGCAGCTCTCTGGAGATGGGACCACTGTATCTTAACCATTATATCATTAATTTCGGGCAATTCATAGTTTTTTATAACCGCCAAAATGACCCCGAGACGGACGTTGGAGAGATTTTCCAACGCTTCGATATAAGTCATTCTTCTCGAAAACTGCAGGGTCCCGTAGGACCTCCAGATTCTGTCTTCTATCTCGTTCCGGGAATCAGCATGCACGGAATCCCTCGCGTAATCCTCCATTTCAACGATCTCGCTCACGATACCGTCGATGCTTTCGAGGATGTCCACCTCCGAAAGGCCCAGGGATTTTCCGCTCGATATCTGGTAAAGCGCTCCAAGCGTTTTGGTGCTGTTCGGGATTGTGCTCCTTATTTCAGTTCCTCGCTTTTTCAGGGACTCGCTGACTTCGGCTATGGAGTTATTCCTCGTCAGTACCGGAAGGTGAACCAATGCCGACGCCCTGAGGCCGGTTCCTGCATTACGGATGCTGGCGGTAAGGTAACCCAGCTCGTCGGAAAAGGCGAAGGGGATGTATCTGTTCAGCTCGTCATCGATCCTGTTCGCACTCTGGTATGCCTCCAGAAACTGCAGGCCCGGCTTGATGACCTGTATCCGCAGATGGTCCTCTTCGTTGACGAGAATGGCGTAATCCTCGTCGGGGAAGACAACCACATAGCTGTTTTCATTCAGCTCCATTTCGCTGGTGATTATGTTCCTCTCCCGGAGAAGCCGTTTTTCGTTGTTTCCGATCCCGTGTATGTCAATGATGCAGTTGGCACCGCATTGGGTCATTTCCCCGGCGAAACGCTCCACTGCTCCTCTAAGGATATCCTGCTCCCCCTGGTCCATGCGATGGGGAAAGGAGAGGCCCTTCATGTTCCTTGCGAGACGCAGCCGGCTCGAAAGAACCACATGGCTCTGAGGCCCCTGAATGGTCCAGAATCCTCTTCGATGGATGACTTCCTCGATCACACCGGCACCTTTACTCTAACTCGCGCAACCTGTCTCTCAGGACCGCGGCCTCTTCATAACGCTCTTCCCGTACCGCCCGTTCAAGTTCACTTAATAACTCCAGAACGGTGCGTCCTGCAGGCTTTTTCTTTGCATCTTCCTGTTTCCTCGCCGGCGCGACAAGAGTCGCCGGGTTTTTTCCTATATGCTTTTTTTCCCCATGATGGTTGAGAATGATCGATTCCAGAGAGTCCCTGAAATGCACATAGCAGTCCGGACAGCCTAACAAATTCCCTTTCCTGAAATCGGCATATGAGAGTCCGCAGCTGTGGCACAGTACCGAGTTCTTCTCTTTTTCGAGGTCGTTGACTTCAAGAAAAGAGAGCATTTCAGGAACCGAAAGGGTGAAATTCGACAGTTTTGAATTGAGCCCGACCTCCTTGGCGCAGTGCTCGCAAAGATGAAGCTCGGATTTCACATCCTTGATAATCTCGGTGAGGTGAATCGTTGCCTGATATATCTGACATTTTTCACATAACATCTAAGAAAAATCTCCAATATAGAGTCTATTATCTATACAAATTTTCACTATATAATACTTAAAACCCCACATATCAATTGTAAACCATATTTTTATTGTCAAGACCTAAAATTCCCCCACGCCCGGGGTCCCTGGCGCACACCCTAAAATGCACATTGAAACCTAATTTGTGTTGACGCCGGCAAATGTGTAGAATAACTATCAACCCTATATCCTTTATCGTGCAAATCTTTCTTTCTCAATGCTCATAAGATAATGAATATATGAAGAGAGACGAAGTCAATAGGCGATTTTTTTTCGGAAATTCATGATACATGTTTCTCAATAAAAATAAAAAAAAAGGCATCCGTTTCTTTATATCCATCGGCGCAGGCGTCAACCAGCTTCCCCTGATCACCGCTGCAAAATCACTTGGTTTTCAGGTGATCGGCGTGGACAACAACACATCGGCGCCCGGTTTTATCAAATGCGACCTTAAAATTCAGGAATCCATCGACGATTATCTTGAGATATACACCAAGCTTCTGGAGCTGCTGATAGACGGCAAGATCGAGGGGATACTCACGCGTTCCTACGGATC
Organism: Spirochaetota bacterium; assembly: GCA_041737965.1. Classification (GTDB taxonomy): domain Bacteria; phylum Spirochaetota; class UBA4802; order UBA4802; family UBA5550; genus JAFGJK01. Next base: position 33,710 of record JBGSQT010000017.1, read on the forward strand.
GGCCATCAGGACCGCGAGCTTTCTCAGCGAAAAATTCGGAATTCCCTTCATCCCTTTTGATCGTTGCGATGACTTCATCAACAAAAAGAGAATGAAGGAGATACTCTTCAACTACGACATACCGACACCCGGCGTGCACCTCCTGTCGGCAAAATCAAAGCTTACCCGAATGAACGATTCCCAGTTTCCGATAATCATAAAACCCCTGGAGGGGCACGCAAAAACAGATGTGCGGTATTTGAAGAGCATTTCCGAGCTGTCCAGATTCCAGCAACAGGTGAAAAAAAGCGAAAGCGGATTCATATATGAACAGTACATCCCGGGAAACGAGATTATCGCCATCGGCATAATAGTGAAAAAAATGTTCCACCTGATTGATATTACCGACAAGGTCACGACCTTCCCCCCCTATTTCGTCGACAGGATACACATCTCCCCTTCAAAATTCTATCACCTTTTCGATAAAATCGAAGCATTGGGCCAGCGGGTGACCGAGTCATTTGACATTGTCACGTCACCGATCATCATTGAATTCATAGTCGACAGGAACGAGGAACTCCATCTCATCGAAGCGGTGCCTGAGTTTGGCGGCGAGTTTATTTCCGATGTGATGATCCCTTCCCGGCTGGGCTATGACATATTCAGGGAAGCAGTCAACGCCGTCACTGGTGGAGACTTCAATCTCCCGGTGAGGAATAAAGGAGGGGGCGTGGTTGTCTGCAGATACCTGATCGGCGACAAGGGCACTCTCGCGTCCTTCAATCCCGAAGGACCGAAAAAAATCAAAGGCGTCATCTATTCGCGGATTTTCAAGGAAATCGGGGCGGAAGTCCGAAAGCCTGTAACGAACCACGACAGGCTCGGCGTGGTGATCGTCAAGGGGAAAACCGCCGATGAAGCGGTCCGCCTGTCTGAAGAAGCCGAAGCGAGTTTTAACATCCGGATAAAAAAGAAATAACCTCTATGGGATCGCTGGAATGGGACAGGCACTACGCGAGGGAACGATCGAACCTGCGCTACCCTGATGAGAATCTCCTGAGACTCGTACACAAGAAAGCCAGTGGCCTTGCCTCGAAGGGAGTCGCGCTCGACCTCGGATGCGGCAGCGGCCGCCACCTGCCGATCCTTGCAGAGGCGGGCTTCGATACGGTGGCAGGCTCGGATATCAGCATGGACGCGCTAATCCTGGCGCGGCGGGCTTCTGAATCGCCCCTGGTGCTGAGCGACAACACAAGGCTCCCGCTAAAAGGGGACTCCGTGGATCTGGCGGTCTCATGGGGCTCGCTCCATTACTCAGACAAGGCCGGGATGAAACTCATGCTTGCGGAAATCCACCGTGTTCTTCGGCCGGGAGGAGTCCTGCTGGCGTCACTCAGGTCCTCCGACGACACATGCCTTAAAAGAGGGCGTCACCTGGGCGACAACGTCTGGATAACGGACCTGCACGATCTGGAAGGATCCAAGGTTTCATTTTATTCGGAAGCTGAAATTCCGGACTGCTTTTCCCTCTTCGGAACCTGCTCTTTCGGGTTCACTAAAAGAAGCATCGTCGGGGACAGGGACAGCGTCATCGCGCACTGGGTTATCACGGCCGAAAAGGCCTGATCAGCGGAATTTCAGGTCACTGTTGGCCTTCTCGCTCTCCCGCTGATACTGCCGGATGAGCGACCGTATCGCCGGATCATCCTCCGGGGAACGATCGTCCGGCACCAGAAAAGAATTCACATACCGCACGTTCCTCCCCCCTTTTCGGACGATCTCAAGCCTGCCGATATGGGAACCGTTCATCCCGGCCTGCACTACCAGGGTTTTTCCGACCATACGCGGCGGGTCGAGAAGATTCTGGGAATGCCCGCCGATAATGACATCCAGCTCGGGAAACCTGGCCGCGAGCGATATATCCTTCTCCAATCCGGAATGGGACAGAAGCACCACGATATCGACTCCCCTGCTCTTGATCGCAGCCAGGTCTTTCGCGATTTCAGCGGCCTGGTCCTGCACCAGCGCCCTGGATCGGGTCACCTGGTCATGAAACTCGAAAGTGTCCCTGGCTATTGTCCCGATCACCCCCGCCTTAACGCCGTCTCTTTCGATAATCCTGTATCTCTGCAAACTCCCCGGCGCGGCTCCGGCGTTTTTGAATGTAAGATTCCCGCATACCAGCGGAAGTGACGAAGCCAAGCTATAAAATGATTCGATCCCGATTGTAAACTCCTGGTCCCCGGGTGTTATGGCGTCATAACGCAACAATTCATAGGCCCGGACCATGTATTTCGCAAGCAGGTCGTCCCTGTCGAAGGTAAGAAAATCGCCGGTATCAAAAAAGAACGCGCCGGGGTTTTCGCGCCTGATTCTGGAATACACTGATGCCCGTTTTACCACACCCCCGTTTGGATCGCTTTTGCAATGGCAGTAATCGATCCGTCCGTTTGTGGAATTTGTATACAGAAGAATGATGTTCCCGTCCGCCTGCAGATTCCCGCGAAAAGTCAGGATGAGGACGGCTGCGGCAAGCAGTGTGAGAATACGATCCATGGTGCACACCCCGAAAAATTAAATTAGTTCCCCTCCTCCCGACAGGGAAAAACGGCAAGGCTTTGCCATCAAGTGAAACGGGCCCCTCGGGGCCCGCGGCATTTTTCTCTCAATATCGGGACAGGTGACTATTTCTTTTCAGCTACCTGAAGATCGACTATTTTGACGTTATAGCACATGGAATAGGAACTGAGTATTCCCGCCTCGGGTTCCATCAGGTATCCGGGGTCGGTGATCTGAAGATCTGCGGTAAAGGCGGACCCTGGCGCCGCCGAGGTGATCCTGTCCGCTGTTGCTTTGTCCGTGATAAGATCGCGGTGTCCGTCGCCCGCAAGTGTATAGGTGACGACAAACAGAAAGAGATCCTTGTTAAATACGCCTGCCGCATTCGCCGGCTGCTTGGAGGCGAAACCATCGCAGGAAATCCCCAGCAGTATCATGGAATCGTCCTTTGCTATGACCTTGAGCGGGCATTTCTCCGATACCGTGACGCTTCGTCCAGGAATTAACACCATATTCAGCACCTGCCGGGCCTGATCAGCCTTGGTTGAAGCGGTTATGGCATTTCCCGAATTGAATAATTCCACTGCTTCCATCAGAAGAGGGGTCACCTTGTTAATATCGCTTTTCACTATGTCAACGGGCGCAAGCCGCATCGCGGATTCGTCTTTTTTGCATGATGTATACAGTGAGGCCATCATAATCATGACGCATACAACGGATACTTTCTTCATTGAATCTCCTCCAAAAAAATATGATATTTCAAAGATTGTACCATAATCGGGCGGTTGTCAATATATTTTAAAGTATTGTTGCCGTATTAATTCCGTAAAAAAAGTACTTGATGTTGTCGCGATTCGGAACTACATGACCGGTGTCACGCCTATACGGTACAATCGGGCTTCAACCCATCGATATGACGGCATTATGTGTGAAAGGGACCGACACGTGTATCAAAACCGCCTCAACCATTGTCCACTTTGCCTCGGATCAGCCCTTTCCGGTCTGTACAGGATCGACAGTTATACTCCCGCTTTCTCGGTTGACCTCTGCGGCACCTGCGGGTTTATTTTCATGAATCCCCCGTTCCGGGACGAAGTTCTTTACGGATTCTATAACAAGGCCTATTACGACGGAGAAGCGGAATATTCATATCATGACGAGCGGGACACAAGGCGGCATCCCGCAGCGGTACGCGACGCAAGGATCAGAACCATCCGCCGGTACGCCGGAGGGGGGAATTTTCTCGACGTCGGCGCTTCCTTCGGCGGAATGCTCGACTCCGCCGAAAAATTCTTCACCCCATACGGGATTGAAGTTTCCCCCTACGCAGGTGAATACGCCAAAAGTAAGCACGGCGGCCGCATTCATGTGGGGACACTCGACGACAATCCTTTCCCCAAGGGTTTCTTTTCGGTGATAACGATGATTGAGGTGATCGAGCATATTCGTGACCCGAGAAGGGCGCTTGAGGAATGCTGCTCGCTTCTGGCCCCGGGGGGGCTTCTGGTGATTCAGACTGCCAACATGGACGGGCTCCAGGCAAAGCTGTTCGGCAGCCGATACGCCTATTTTATGCCCGGGCACTGTTCATATTTCACGAAACGCAACCTCACGGCGGCGCTCAAGGAAGCGGGATTCTCTAAAGTAAAGGCGTACCATCCGGTGGATTTCGGGCTTGTCCCGAAGCTCGTCAAATCAAGAGGTTCCTTTAACTCAGTCCTGGATTACAGGAAATGGGTTCGTATCGCCCTGTACCACTGGCTCGGAAAAATAAGATTTCGCGGATTCGCCATGACCAGCTCCATGGTGCTGTACGCGTTTAAATAATATAAAAGACATACGGCGCCATAATGATACAATTCCCCTCTTTACGTCAACGATACGAGCACGGCGCGCTCATGGCTCTGCCGCCATATTTTCTTCTCTGCGTTCTTCTCTTTACCTACAGGGTGGAACTGTATCATCTTGCCTCGCCTCTTTATCACGGCATCTCTTCGGACGGTTTCGTCCGTTATCTGCTTCTTTCATCATCCGGCGATGCGGTCCTGGCTTCGGTGAGCTACATTCTCTTTGCGGCCGTATTCTTTGTTTCCGGGTCCGTCGGCAGAAGGGGGTTCGTCATCACCGCGGCGGTACTCACTGCCGAGATGGCGTTCCTACAGCTGGGCATCGAGTTCTTCAGAACATACGAAAGGTCCTTTCATCCCGCATTCTTCAATGATGAAAACAGGACGGCGTTCTTTGAACTCGCCATTTCGGCGCTTTCGGAATTTTCCTGGACCCTGTATCTGAAAACGGCGGTCTTCACCGCGGTGATCGCCGCCCTCTCCTCCCTTTCGTACCGCCTCACCGGTGAGGCGGCATCAAAACTTCGCGGTTTTGCGGACAAAGTCCATGCCGGAACGATCGCGGCGATTCTGCCCCTGGTCGCGGTGCTCGCCTTTTGGGTACCTGGCATTGCAGGGCGTGCCATCCTTGACAGAGGGGCGGGTACAGGCGGAGACCGTGCCGCTGTCGCCGTGGCCGAAGACCTGGCGTCAAATCCCGTCGTTAACCTGTTCACCGGTTTTGCCGAACCGAACGGCGGCCGGGTCCTTTCCGCCGGCGGCACGGGCGAACGTTTCGGCCCGCGGCTAGACACCGCATCGCTGCACTCCGGAAAAGTTTTCGGCAGTATCGGCGTAATACCCGGACCGCGGCGGTACAACGTAATCTTCTATTTTTTCGAATCGACGCCGCACAGATATCTGGATATTAAAATCGGAGGCCGCCATGTAATGGAAACATGGCAGGGGCTCATGAAACACAGTTTCATCGCGGAACGACATTATGCCAATTATCCGCTGTCGGCTAATGCCCTGCTGAACGTACTCTGCTCGTCATACGGCATCTTCTCAAAATCCAATGTGATACAGGAACACCCCTCGGTCAAAATAAGATCGCTTCCGGAAATCCTCCACGACAGGGGATACCGGACGTTCCTGATCCATACGGGTGAGCTCGGCTACGCCGGCCAGAACCGGTTTCTCAAACACAGAAAATTCGACACGATTCTGGATCTGAAAGACCTGGAGGGGCTTCCTCCCTACAACCGGCGCGTAGGCTGGGGGCTCGACGAGCGCGTCATGATCGAACCGTCGGTCCGATACGCGCTCAAAGACCCTGAGCGTCCGTTTTTCATGGTCTACATGCCGGTGAATCCACACCACCCCTACGCCATACCGGGGGATGAGTTCGATATCACCGGCCCTCTTGCCGAGGGCGGCGAAAAAAAACAGAGCTGGTACCGATATCTCAACTCGCTCCATTTCGCCGACAGGGTCCTGGGAGACCTCATGGCGGAGCTGGATAAAAACGGACTCCTTGAAAATACGCTGGTATTTGTGTTCGGCGACCACGGCGAGGCCTTCTACCAGCACAGAATGAACTACAACCACCCGTTTTTCCTGTACGAGGAGAATGTTCATGTCCCCTTCATCATTTACAACAAATCGATCTTTCAGACACCCTATCGCTACAATGGGATCAGCAGGCACATCGACATCGCCCCGACCCTTCTTTATATTCTGGGTTTTCCGGAATCGAGGTCCATGGAAGGGATACCGCTTACCGCAGGGCATCGGGAACAGATGGCGCTCCTTCACACGTACTGGAAGGATGAATTCATGGGACTTCGGGACGGCGACTGGAAATACATTGTCAGGATGAATGACGGTTTCGAGGAACTGTACGATCTGTCCGCTGATCCGGACGAGCGGATCAACGTGGCTGAAACAAACGCCGCGACGACCCGCGTCTACCGCGAATTCATCTCACTGTCGCGGCGCTATAACGCCCGGTACTACGAAAGGCTGCTGTTGAAAAAATAAGACGGCAACCCCTACTTCCTCCGCGACAGCGTGAGGTATTCCTTTTTTTCGTCACGCGCGGGAATGTACGCGGGGCGGATGATCTTCCCCTGCACGATCTGCTCGAGCCTGTGCGCCGACCACCCCGCGAACCTGGCCATGGCGAATATCGGGGTAAAGAGCTCCATCGGGATTCCCATGAGAGTGTAAATAAAACCGGAATAGTAATCCACATTGGCGGAAACGGTCTTTCCGGCTTTTTCTGAAAGCAGTGCAGACGCGATATTCTCGACCCTGTCGTAGAGCATAAATTCGTCATGGGCGCCCTTCATTTTCGATAACTCGCCTGCATAACGTTTCAGTATGATCGCCCTGGGATCGGAAATGGTGTAGACAGCGTGGCCGAAACCGTATATCTTCCCCTTCAGATCCCCGGTTTTTTTCTCCAGTATTTTTGACAGGTAGGACCGGATCTGTTTATCACTCCCCCAATCTCTCACCGATTTCTTAAGGTCCTTCATCATTATTTTCACCGATTCGTTGGCCCCGCCGTGGAGATGCCCGCTCAGTGACGCAATTCCCGCGGCTATGGCCATGTAAGTGTTGGCGCCGCTGGAGGACACAGTCCTCACCGTAAAGGTGGAATTGTTCCCGCCGCCGTGCTCGGCGTGGAGTATCAGGGCGATGTCGAAAAGCCTCGCCTCGTACGGGTCGGGGATGCTTCCTGTCAGCATATAGAGAAAGTTTTCGGCAGTGCTGAGGTCAGGTTTCGGCCTGGCCAGGACCAGATCGCCACCCTTGTAAAACTTCAGTGCGTTGTAATTGCTCGCCACTACGCTCGGCGCTTTGGCGATCAGGTTCAGGCTCTGGCGGAGCACGTCCCCGATTTCGGTTGAATCGGCCTTGGGGTCGCACCTGCTCATGTGGGAGATGACGCTGTGGAGGGCGTACATCTGGTTTTCGTTCTGCACCTCCTCCATGATGATTTTACGTTCCGTCTTCGACAGGGGCCTTCTTTTTTCCAGCTCATCCTGCAGCCTGCCCAGGTCCCCCTTTCCGGGAAGCACTCCTGTCAGGAGCAGATAGATCACCTCTTCAAAACCGAACCGCTCCGTTTTTTCGACGTCCTCGACGATCTTTTCCACGTCATAGCCGCAATAATAAAGCTTTCCGGGAACCGCCTTTACGCTCCAGTTTTTTTTGTCGCCGTCCCGGAATATTTTTTCATAGCCGGTGACCATCCCTTTTGTGGTGATGCCCACCACAACGCCGGTACCGTCCGGATTGCGAAGCCCCGGTTTCACGTCCTTTTCCCTGATGACTTCAGGCGTAAGATAATCGTGAAGAACCATAAGGTCCTGAATTTTTTTCAGCATCGCGTCCATGTGGCACCTCCGTTTGATCAACGGATACCAGCGGGCTGCGAGGTGTCAATATTTTAATCGTGTATGGGGGGAAAATCGATGAGGACCGCGGTCATGTCGTCCTTCTGGTTTTTCGGGTCCCCTATGAACTCGTAGACCGATTCAAAAAGCAGATTGACGATCACCTGGGGAGCCAGGGTGTTGTACTCCTTGAGGATATCAACGATGCGCTCGATTCCAAAATCGGTCTGCGGAAGCTCCTTCCTGTACGCCTCGACGATGCCGTCTGAAAAGAAAAGAATGGAATCGCCTTCATACAGGGTGAAATCGCAGGAGGGAGTGTCGAGGTAACCGCTTTCGAGGAGCTTCCGCACGTCGCTTCCCAGAAGGTGGCCCTTGAGGGGATACCACCCCTTCTCCTCGTTGTTGAGATTGTATATATCGATCACCTGTCCGTTGCACTTCCGTACCACAATGGGAAAGAGCATGCTCCTGTTGTAAAATTTCAGGTGAAATTTATCCTTATCGTTGTAGATGAAAGTGAATATCACACAGGCGAAATCATGGGAGTTGGATTCGTCCATGATGTCGGTGAATTTTGCGCTTATGTCCCGCACGAGAAAATCAGTGTTGATCGTGTCGGTTTTTTTGAATATTTTTTTGGTCTCCTGTATCGCCAGTGTGATGGCCGATCTGAGGCGTATGAGTGTTGTATACGCGGGAAGGCCGTGACCGCTGATATCGGCAAACACGAAAAGATAATTCCCCTCGGGAAGTTTTATGAGGTCGAAATAATCGCCCGACAGGATGGAACCGTAGGCGCGCTGGAAACCGATGCCGACATTCAGGCGTTTATTGTAGAAATTCCTGAATAGCCCCCTGACCAGCACCTTGTCCTTTTCCCGGACCGTATTGGCCTCGGCCGCCAGTATCTCGAATTGCCGAAGCCTCTCCTTATCTATATTGCTGAATTCCATCGTGATCTTACGCGCCCCGCCTTCCGTCGAGCCCCTGACCCTCACGGAAGCTCCGGATGAGCATGTTCGTCGACGAGTCATGGTCCAATTCCGTTTCGGCTGCCGAGGCAAGCTCCTTTAGTATCCTCGTCGCGAGCACCTTGCCGAGCTCGACGCCCCACTGGTCGAACGAATTCACGTTCCAGAGCACGCCCTGCGTGAAAATCTTATGCTCGTACAGCGCGATCAATTTCCCCAGGGTCGAGGGAGTAAGCACATCCGCCAGAATGGTGTTTGTCGGCCTGTTTCCCGGAAAGACCTTATGCGGCACCAGCGCCGCAGGGACATTTTCTCTCCTCACTTCTTCTTCCGTCTTTCCGAAGGCCAGGGCCTCGGTCTGGGCGAAAAAATTGGCCATCAGCTTGAGGTGATGGTCACCCGTCGCGTTGAGTGAGCGCGCGAAGCCGATAAAATCGGCGGGGACCATTTTCGTACCCTGATGCAGGAGCTGGAAAAAGGCGTGCTGTCCGTTGGTTCCCGGCTCCCCCCAGATGACCGGCCCGGTCTGGTAGCCGATGCGGTTCCCCCCCCTATCAGTGGATTTTCCGTTCGACTCCATGTCCCCCTGCTGAAGATACGCGGGAAAACGGTGCAGATACTGGTCATAGGGGAGAATCGCATAGGTCTGGGCGCCGAAGAAATTGTTGTACCAGAATCCCAGAAGGGCCATTACCACTGGGATATTTTCCCTGAATTCGGCATGGCGGAAATGAAGGTCAATCTCATGAAGCCCTTTCAGAAAATCCATGAAATTGTCATATCCGATCGCGATCATCACCGAAAGCCCGATTGCCGAGGCGACGGAATACCTTCCCCCCACCCAGTCCCAGAACTGGAACATGTTTTCCGGGTCGATACCGAACCGCGTCACCGCTTCCCGGTTTGTGGAAAGGGCGACGAAATGTTTTGCCACCGCCCCGTGTCCGGCACCGCTTTTTTCAAGCAGCCAGTCTCTGGCGGTTTCGGCGTTTGTCATGGTCTCCTGGGTGGTGAATGTTTTGGATGCGACGATGAAGAGTGTCTCGCCCGGATCGAGCCCCTTGAGCGCTTCCGTAATATGCGTGCCGTCGACATTTGACACAAAAGCGGAATTAAGTCCGTCCATGGAATAGTGTTTCAGCGCCTCGCACACCATGTTCGGTCCCAGATCAGAGCCGCCGATTCCGATGTTAATCACGTTCCTGACCGGGCGGCCGTCGTATCCCTTCCACAGACCGCCGCGGACTTTGCCGGAAAATTCCCTCATGCGATTCAGAACCTCGGTCACCCCCGGCATCACGTCCCTGCCGTCGACGAGAATCGGCTCCCCGCCGGTATTTCGAAGCGCCACATGCAGGACCGCCCTCCCTTCGGTGATGTTGATCGCCTCGCCGCTAAACATCGCCTCGATGGCGTCTTTTAGTCCGCAGGCATCGGCAAAGGATATGAGAAGGTCCATGGTCCTGTCATTTACTATGTTTTTAGAGTAATCGAAAAGGATACCGCATTTACGCAAGCTGAAACGAGGTCCCCGCGCGGTATCGGCGGCAAATAGTTCCCGTAAATTGGTTTTTCGCATCTCGCCGAAATGGGCGTGCAGATCGGTCCATTCCTTCATCAAATCGCGCGATTTTTTCGGCATGCAGCCCCTCCGTGAAAGATGTGTCGGTCCCGTAACAGAGTTAAGGTCGTGAACTTAGATAACGCGGGTGCCCAGTAGAGATCATTCCTAAAAGTATTGATCCGGCCGCTTCAATTAATAACAATACTGCAGTCCGTTATATAATTAACGTACAAAATAGAATAAGTCAAGACATTTTATATGCCGCAGCTGAGTTCCGGCATGACATTGGAATTCCAATAAGTAATAAAGACATAACACGGTTTATGTTTCGGAATGGGTACGGTCAGACAGGGCCGGCCTGCAAGGTTTTGACGGAATAAAAGGAACCTGGATGGAGGAGTGCTCGCTACGGCGTCACCGGGAGTCGTTTCGATTCAGCCTGGTCGACCAGGATGACTCCGTCCTCTTTATATTTTTTGAGCAGAAAATGGGATACGGTCGACTGAACGCCTTTAATCGTGGCAAGCTTTTCCGATACGAAGAGCGCAACTTCGCGGAGCGTCTCCCCCTGCACCTGCACGAGCAGGTCGTAGCCTCCGGAAAGCAGCGAAACCGACAGCACTTCCGGATAGCGGTAGATCGCTTCGGCGACCGCATCGAACCCGACCTTCCTTTCTGGGGTGACTTTTACCTCTATAAGGGCCTTTACATCGTGCTGGCGTATCCTCTGCCAGTTTATATTGGCCCTGTAGCCGAGAATTATCCGGTCCTTTTCCAATTTTGTTATATATGACTTCACGGATTCGGCCGTCAGATTAAGCTGCTGCGCGATCTCCTCGCCGGTGATTTTCGCGTCCCCGGAAAGAAGATTGAGTATTTTTTCCTCTGCCGCATCAATCGTATATGGTTTCATTGTCCTCACTCCGGTTTTGGGTTTTTCGGGAAAATCGTGTGTTTTACGACCGCCCGAACTGTTCTATAATGAAATTTATGTCCCGGAACTGTCAAGAGTTAAAGCGCGGAAATCGGCAAGCGATTCACGCCAGTGACGCGGGGCATTGCCGGTCGCCCGGTATTTGGAAAGATCCAGAATATTATAGAGGGGCCTGTCCCCGAAGCCATTGAATTCCCACGGATCGACTTCGACGATCGCGGCGTCTTCGCGTCCCGGGTCGCCGTCGATTATTCCCGCGGCTTCACGTACGAATTCAGCCGCCGGCACGGCCCCATCGCAACCCCCATGAACGGTCCCTCGTATCCCCTTTTCCAGCATTATCAACGTTTGGCTCGCGGAGTCATCTGAACTGACCGGCGCGACAACGTTCCCCTTCATGACGATGTATTCTCGCGGATTCCCCATTCTGATAAAACTCAACTCCAGGGGAGAAAGGCCGGGACCGTACATATCGGCAAAACGGATTATAAGATGGTCCGGGTGAGCATCCCTGATGAAGCGCTCTCCCAGGAGTTTCGAATCGCCGTACGCCGATTTCGGGACAGTGTCATCATCCTCTTTTCGGGGGATGTTTCCCGTCCCGTCAAAAACGCATGATGAGCTGAAATGCACGAATGTGATGCCATGCCGGGCGAATAGCGAGGCGGCGTCCCTGCAAAAAAATGCGTTTACGCGATACGCCTCCTCACGACGTTCCTCGGCGCCGTCGATATCGCGCATCTCTACGGTATTGACCGCCACTCCCTGTGCAAGAGGACCGTGGTCCTGAAGGGACCGGATATCCCGGACACTGAAATCTTCCCCGGAGACGAAGACGCGGCATCGGTCCCCAAGCATGGACCGAAGAGAATGGGAAAGCGGGGAACCATCTGATAGGAGAAGTATTGATTTTTCCATGACATTGAAACAAAAAAAACCGTTACGTTCGTCAGCACCGTTATTTTAGAGCTTTATTCCGGTGACGCACTCCGGTTTTTACCGCTGTTTTGCCGAATGTATTTCCGTTCCGAACCATGGACAGCACCATGAGTTAGCGGAAAAGCCGCCATGGTCAGCCCGGAACGGCGATTACGCGTTTGTGCCGCTATCGTCTTTTTTGTTCTGGTTGTTGTCCGATTCACCGGAAACTGATTTTTTAAATTCCCGTATCCCGGAACCGATATCTTTCGCAATTTTAGGCAGCTTATTGGCGCCGAAAAGGATCAGTACTATTAAAAAAATCACCACCAGTTCCGGCACTCCGAGGCCGCCGAATATCGCCATCGATATGGGATTCATTCCTGTGTTCATTGGTTACCCCCGATTTTAATCGTAACACTTGTTAAGCCGGTGCTGGATTTTGTCAAATCAATTCTGAAATAATATCGCGGTGTCAGGAGGCGGGCGTAAAGCGGATTATCTTCTCTTCAGGGTCCTCATAAAACTTGACGTTTTCAAAAACCTTATCAATTTTTTTTATGCTTTTTTTAACATTGATGACGGTACCCGGATAGGCCTTGTTTTTGATCGTAATGCCCGGTTCTCGTTCGAGTTTCAGTTTCCCCTGAATTTCCTTCGCGTTTTCTGTCAGCCTTTTCAGTTCCCGGTTGCTGTCGCTCAGTTCCTTAAGAAGGAGCAGGCAGTTTCTTTTCTTCACCGACGGGAGCCTTGAAATGAAATCCTTCGGGTTTTCAAACACCGCCTCTCCGAAACTGACCTTCATCTTCCTCATGACCTCGGTCACCGCCTCGCGCCATTTGTTTATCTCCAGCCTCACCTCATCGAGTTCCTTCTCAATGTAGAGATTCCTCCCGACGTTGAGCACCGTTTCGGTTTCGTTGATGGCGCCGGTCACGTTGACGATGATATCGTAAAGCGCGGTGGTGACGCCGCCTATTATTTTCCCATGTTTCGCGACAACGCTTATCTTGTTGTTGGAAAACACATTGCAGTTGATGATGGAGTCCTCGACAATGATCTCATCGGCAGCTTCGACCCTGGCGTTCAGCAGGTATTTCGCGGTAACTTTTCCGTTGGATACGAGTTTGACCGATTCCTTCCCCACGGCTCCCATTTTAACGATTATATCGCCATCCGCCTCGATGTACGCGTCATCAACGTTTTTTTCGATGATGACATCGCCGCTGGCGACCACGGAGAATCCAGGAAGTACCGACCCGTTGATCCGCACCGATCCGTTAAACTTTATATTTCCGGTATCGTAGTTAACGTCCCCGTTTATGACCACGATTTCGAGGACCGATACGACCTTTTTGACGATTTCCATGCATCCGTCAATGGCAGAGCAGTAAATTAACTCGTCTTTCCCGGATTGTACGATATTGGGGCCCTTCTTGAAGCCGTTGTGCTCCACTATCTCCGCCGGCGCCTTATCGCCGTACACGTTGAACCCGTCGGAGGGTTTCACCGCGGGGATCTTCTTTAAAATTTCCTGGTCTTTATATACCTGAATAATCGAACCGGTTTCCTTGAAATTGATCCTGCCGTCGGACAGTATCTCTCCCGCTTTTTTTTCAACACTCACAAGGGGCAGATAGTACTCCTCGTGGCCGCTTACCGGCTCCCTCCCCTCGGCGACGAGCAGGCGGGTCACCTTGGGCGTATTGATGTTTATGCCGCCCAGCTGTTCCAGGATCCTTTTCTCCCCCACTCCGGTTATTATTCTGTAGGAATGAAGCGTTTCCTCTATGTCCTTCACTGAGGGTATTCTCTTAAGCTTGGTGGGATAGACCGTGTAATACGCCTTGAGTTTGTCTTTGGTGACAGTAATAGGAGACAGCCATTTTATCGTATTCCCGTCAAGAACGACGAAACCGTATTCGGATGCCTTGTATGCGTTGCTGGCCTCGTCAAAAAAAATGCCGGTATCGGCCCGCAGCGACCTGAAGTCCACTATATTGTAATACCCGTAGCCGGGATCCGCCTTCGAAGCCGGGTCCTCCCCCTCGACCAGATCTATTATTCTGGCGACAATTTCGCCCGTATACACGAAGTTATTCGGCGAGGAGAGAACGACCTTCTTTTCCCCTTCCTCGTTGACCTTCTCGACGAAAATCTTCGTTACAGTATGATCAAAGTAGAATAGAATCTTTTTCATCCGCAGACTCTGTCACAGAGTGTCCCATTGTTCATTGGACGGTTTCCATTATATAAATATCTTCCATTTTTACGCAAGTGAAATACTTCACTTTTTATTGTCGTACTTTTTACGGTCGTTATTGACAATAAAAGTGATTGTATAATAATTAAATCCCCCGGGTGAATCAACCTCGTAATTGAATTTGACCTCTTTCCATAAAAAAAAACCTGCCGTCAAGTCACGGCAGGTCGCGTTTCCCGTATATGGTTATTCGTTTCTATATCATTTTTTTTTCAATGAGAAGCTCGGCGATCTGTACCGCGTTGAGCGCGGCGCCTTTTCTGATATTGTCGGACACCACCCACATGTTGATGCCGTTATCCACAGTGTCATCCTTGCGGATTCTCCCGACAAACACTTCGTCCTTCCCCGCGGAATCAACCGCGAGTGGGTACAGGTTTTTCGAAGGATCGTCAACAACCTTCACACCCGGAGCCTTGCGCAGCAGTTCGCGCACCTGGTCCGGAGAAATGGGCCGTTCGGTCTCGATGTTGACCGATTCCGAATGACTGTACACCACAGGGATTCGCACCGTGGTCGCCGACACTCTGATGGAGTCATCGCCCATTATCTTCTTTGTCTCATTCACCATCTTTATCTCTTCCTTGGTGTATCCGTTGTCGAGAAACACGTCGATGTGAGGGATGGCATTGAACGCGATCTGATGGGGATACACCTTTTTCTGGGTGATGTCCCGTTCGTTGAGGACGTCTTTTGTCTGGATCAGCAGCTCGTCGATCGCCTTCCAGCCGGTGCCGGAGACCGACTGGTATGTGCTCACCACGATCCTCTTTATCTTCGCCGCGTCGTGGATCGGTTTGAGCGCCACCACCATCTGTATGGTCGAACAATTCGGGTTCGCGATGATCCCCTTGTGCCACTCAAGGTCACCGGGATTCACTTCGGGGACCACCAGGGGCACTTCCGGGTCCATCCTCCATGCAGAACTGTTATCGATTACAACACAGCCGGACTGTGCCGCGTTTTTCGCGACTTTCTTGCTGATGTCACCGCCTGCCGAGAACAGGGCGATATCGAAGCCCTTGAAGGAGTCATCGGTCACCGGCTCGACTTCCACCGTTCTGTCCCCGAACTCGATCATCTTTCCCACGGTGGACAATCCGAGAAACCGTACAGCATCAATGGGGAACTTTCTCTGGAGCAGAATTTTCCTGAATTCGACGCCGACCGCACCCGTTGCGCCCAGTATGACCACATTGTATTTCTTCACGGCAATTTCCTCCATTGACAATATGCTAATCCTTCTGAATCCAAAACGTTTTTTGTCAACATAAATTATTCCGGACTCCTACCGGTCGTCCATGTTTTTTCTGTAGAGAACAAGTACATTCCCGATAATTTCCACGATTTCGCTTCCGGTCTTTCGGGACAGATCATCGGCGAGTTCACGCCTCTCTTCCTTAAAATCGATGAATCTGACTTTAATCAACTCATGGTCCTCAAGCGCCCTGTCCACCGCGTTGATGACTGTTTCCGTAAGACCTTTATGCCCTATCATCACCACAGGTTTTAACCGGTGGGCATCTTTCTTCAATCCCGCCCTGTCCATTTCTCTCCCTTCCGTGTTCGGCTTGATGATCGGATCAGTTGACCTAAAGCCCGGCATACAGCCGCCCCCTGCCGACATATCCATTGGGCACGATCCGCAGCCCTGAGTTATTGTAAAGAATTTTATTCTTATTTCCCATGCCGGATTTTCCATTTTTTTTTCGATCTGACCGCCTGAATCCGTTTTTTTTGATCGTCTCTTCCGGTATTCCGCCGATACTATTCATGTGACATAATTGTATTATCGCATACAAACCATCCGAACAGGAGAAGTTCCCATGGCCCAGAAAAAGAAACAGAAAGACAGCTTTAAAAGGCTTCTCGAAAAATACCTCGAGATAAAGGGCCTTGACATCATAATTATTCTGGACGACGGATGCCAGATCGAGCTTTATAAAAACCGGCGTATCGTAAACGACGAAATCATCACCATGGACAAAAGCGGCGAACAGCGGATACCCCTCGCGAAAATTAAATCTGTCGATCTCTACGCCGCCTGACAAACTCACCTCTCCGGGTAGTGATTGCGGCCGCGGCCCGTCTATCCCGACATCGAGCGTATCGGAGCCGGGGAAAATAATTTCACCGGCCACCGGAAGATCATTATCCTGGATTACAAGGCTGTCAGGGAATCGAGGGGGCGGTTCCCCTGGCTCGATTTCATGGGGAACGGCATGATGGTACTGGACCGGCTGAAGTCGGAGAGCGCCGAAGAGCTGATCCTGCGCATTTACGGGATCGGGCGGCCCCGTCGGGTATCCCCGTCACCAGGCAGATAGAGGTTCACCGAGGGATCGTTGTAGCACCTCTCGCAAAATGCCTTGGTGTCCCCGTGCCCGCACCCGTAACACCAGATGTCGAAACGGCGGCACCCGGCGCAAAGGGGCTTTCCGCATCCGTCGCAGAGAAGCACGGCCTTCTCCGCGCCGCAGATTCCGCAGATACCGGAGTCTACGATTTCCACGCTACTGTTCCCGGATGAAGGTCAATCCCAGCTTTTTCAGCGTCCTTCGGGTGGGTACGCCGTCGGCATCCCATCCCCTGAGACGGTAATACTTCGGCACCATTTTATCGAGCCTCACCACGGACCGTTTGTTCCCGGGGATGAGCTCGTCGCTGGTGAACCGCTTCGCCAGCGTGTCCTGTGACGCCCCGATCCCCTCCCTAATATTGAAGAGCCGCTCCATGGTGTACCCACGCGTCCCGATCCTGAACCATTTCCCGAAATTCATCCTCATCCCGGTCGCGAAAGCGATCGCCTTTGAATGGGGCACCAGTGGGAGATGAAAGGCCAGCATACCCGGATGGGTCACGATGAATGATATGAGCGGCCAGCTCAGGGTGAGGACCCTGCTCAGCACCGAAGACAGAAGCCTGTGGCCCGGGACCTTGTAGGCGATGCCGGGAAGCAGGGTCCATGAGGTGAAGAGGCAGTTTCCGCTGGAGCTGATGGCGGAGAGGAAGTCCTGGTCCAGTATCGTGTACGCCGGCTTTGAGCGGTAGTGGAACGGGTCCAGGGTCGCGGGGCCCGACACTTCCATGTAAATCATGTAGCCGCCGTCAAGATGGCAGGCCCCGCGGCTCGCCACCGCGTACCCGAGCCCGTGGCCGACGGACGCGCGCGGCTCGTACGCCGGCAGTTCCAGCCCCTTGACGTGTGGCGCGAAATCCGCGCCGCCGTATTTCTCGGACAGGAACCTCACCCCTTCGGCGAGATCGGCGCCGATTCCCTCCCGCCGGGCGATGAGCCTGAGTGTTTCCGATATATTGTCCTTTTTCCCGAATTCGATGCCGTTTTTCCAGAGACCTTTCTCGTTCAGCTCGGCGGCGAACCCAATGACCGTTCCGACCGAAATCGCGTCAATGCCCAGAAGGTCCAGCTCGTTGTTCCAGCGGAGGATCGCCTCCATGTCGTTGATGAGCATATTGGAACCGAGCAGGCAGAGGATTTCATATTCGGGCCCCTTGACCTCTTTTCCGTCTATCTTCACCACCCTGCCGCACCGTATGGGGCATGAAAGACACCCGTAATTTTTTACAAGAAATTCATCGGCGAGCCTCTCTCCGCCGATCATGTACGCGTCCTCGTATGACCCCCGCGAAAAATTCTTTGTGGGGAGCGCGTTATGCACCGAAAGCGCGGTGAGGAACTGCGCGGTGCCGTAGCGCGGCGTCATCTCGCCGGTGGCCGGGTGCTTTCTCAGCATTTCGATCCATTTTTTTATGGTCTTCTTAAACCGGTCCTCGCGGTGAAGTTCGATTTTTTTTGTGCCCCGGGCCACCATCCCCTTGAGATTTTTAGAGCCCATCACCGCTCCCATCCCGGTCCTGCCGTGACAGCGTTCCTGGCTCACCACGGCGGCGTATTTCACAAGGTTTTCGCCCGCCGGCCCGATGGCCATGGCGCCGCCTTTTCTTCCGTCCAGCATGGCCTTCTGCGACTCCTGGGTGTCCATGCCCATGATTCCGGCCGCGTCCCGAATATGCGCCGCATCGTCGTCGATTTCAAGATATACCGGTACGGGCGATTTTCCGCGCACGATGATCCCGTCCCAGCCTGTCCGCTTCAGGAAGATCCCGAAATTACCCCCGCTGTTGGAATGGCCGATCCCCCCGGTCAAAGGGCTTTTCGCGGACAGGTCGTACCTGCTGGTGGAGGGAGCGTTTGTCCCGGTGAGGGGCGATGTCATCACCACGAGGACATTCTCCGGCGAAAGAGGATCAATCCCGGGTTTCAGCAGGTCCCACAGTATTTTCGTGGAAAGCGACTTGCCTCCAAGGAACAGCTCCCTGTCCCGGTCGTTTACCTCATACTCGCCGATGGTCCCGGCCGTAAGATCAATGTCCAGCATTCTGCCCGCATAGGCCTTGTATTTCGAAGCCATTTTCCCACCTCTGACACGGATCGGGATATTACCCGGTTTCAGGCGCACCTTTCATCAACTCAATAAAAATCGGATCGGCAATTATTGCAATTGATTTTTTGACAAATAAATATTATTTTCATTATGGAAATAATATTTAATTTGGATTGAACGAGCCGGAAACGGGAAAAAAATGAATTCTTCTTTCGAATTAGCTTGATTTTTTTTTCTTATGCCCTTACTAAATGGCGCGGCTGCACACACGCAAGAGGACGGTAAAAAATGACACGTAAATTTCCCGCACCCTGGACACTTCACGGCAGGGGCTACATTTTGGCGTACCGGTTTCCCAAAAGGCTGGGGGACTCCGAATTCTTCTCCCAGGAATTTTTAAGACCCGCGCGCTTCTCCGGTTTCGGAACCGTCATGCTGGCGGACTACCGGGAGTCAACCGCGGGCCCCTACGGCGAACTGCTTTTTATTCCGGGAAAATTCCCATGGAACGGAAAAAAATATTTCAGCATCACAAAAATATACGTCTCCACGATGGAAAGCGTCGTGAACGGCCGGGAAAATTGGGGGATACCGAAAGAGCCGGCTGATTTCTCGTTCCAGAGAATCGACGACCGGAGGGAGAGAATCACCGTATCAAAGGACGGCACAACCATTATCGAGGCGGTCATCAGGAAAGGGTGGCTCCCCTACCCTCTGAACACCCGCTTTTTCCCGCTCCCCCTCATCCAGCGCCATCAGGGGAGGACCTATTTCACGCGTTTTCGTGGCAAGGGCAAAAGCAGGCTCTGCACCGTCGAATCGATGAGGGTGAACCCGTCCCTGTTCCCCGACGTGTCTGCGCACCGCCCGCTTTTCGTGAAAGGTGTCGACGATTTTACCATTGAATTCCCGGTAGCGGAAATACAATAAATCATAAGGGAGAGGGAGATGGAACTGGACAATAAAAGGATCGTGCTTACGGGCGCCTCGTCGGGAATAGGAAAGGAACTGCTGGCGCTCCTTCTGCAACACGACGTCACCGTAGTGGTCGGGGACCTGTCCCCGAAAAAAGTGATTAAGAACAAAAAGGTCACCGCCGTGGAATGCGACGTGTCAAGGCCGAAGGAGGTCGACAACCTGTTCAAAAAGGCGGTTAAAACCATGGGCGGTATCGATATCTTCATCGCAAACGCCGGGTTCGCCTATTACGAAAAAATCGGGAAAGAGGACTGGGACCGCATAGAAAAAATTTACCGTACGAATTTCATCTCCCCGGCATACGCGGTCGAAAAAATGGCGGTATTGAACCGGGAACGCGAATACATGGTGATGATCACCGCGTCGGCCATGGCCAAGCTTCCCCTCCCAGGATACGCCCTCTACTCCTCCACAAAAGCGGCGCTTGATTCCTTTGCCGGGGCGTACCGGTACGAGCTGGCCGGGAAAGGGATCATATCAGTGGTGTATCCCATCGCGACGAAAACGGAGTTTTTCAAAACAGCGGGACACAAGACCCCGGTGCCATGGCCTACCCAGTCGCCTGCGGCGGTGGCGAAGGCTATGATCGCGGGAATCAGGAAAAACAGGAAGCGCATATATCCCTCGAAGCTGTTTTACGCGATGATGATCCTTAACAAAGTGCTTCCTTTCGCGCTGTTCCCGTACGTGAAGATCGAGCAGATGAAACTCAGGCGCTGGTCGGGAAGGACCAGATGAGCGATCCAGGCAGGCATGGTGACGAAAGTCCCGATAAAAGCGCCGAAAAACCGATGACCCGCAGGGGCCTCACGATTTCACGGCGGTTTGTCATCGTCGTGGCGGCGATCTACTCTCTCCTGATCGCGGCAACCGCCGTATCGGTCAACATGTCGGTCCGCAGAAACGGCGATATTCTAAAAAAGACGCTGGATGTGTTCACCTCCGACACCCTCATCGCCAGGGCCATGACCGTCATGGATTCGGTCGCCCTGACCGGTGCCGATTCACCGAACACGATTTCCTCCGCTCTGAACGATGCCTGTTCAGAGGAAAAGGGATTTCTCCACGCCATAGTGTACGGCAAAACGGCCGACGAGGAGTACTTCAGGGTTCTCGGCACGGTCGACATCGGCGGGTTTTCCCCCGGCGGCGTCGACCGTAACGAAACGGTGAAGGAGCTGAAGGATATCAATTACCTGAAAGAGGGGCTGTTCCGGGGAGTCGCGGACCCGCTGGTGTACTCATCGGGCGGCAATTTATGGAAGAACGTGTACGTCCCGTACCGGAACAAAAACAGGACATGGGTCATACAATTCATGATGACGTCGCCTGCGGCGGTCCAGGCCATGGAGGAATTCAACGATTCCACCGCCGCGGTAAGGACCGTGACCGTGGCGGTTTCCGCCGTTCTTGTCGTCGCGGTAATACTATTGACGGTCATATTCCTGAACAATTACGGCCTCCTCATTTCGAGCCTGTCGCGGTACATGCGCGAGGCGGCGGGAGGGAATCTCCAGGTGAGCCTTAACCCTGCCGCGGACGCCGAGCTGGAACAGCTCGCCCTCTCATTCAACAGCATGATCGAAGAAATGAAGGAGATGAAGGATGTGAATGAAAAGACCGCGACCGAGTCGATACACGCCGGGGCCCTTTTCAAGGAGGGCGTGTCGCTGCTGAGAGAGGGGAGGTATGACGACGCGATCGCCCTGTTCAGGACGCTGGTGATGAAGGGCCATTACGTCTTCGGGAGCACCTTCAATCTGGGGGTCGCCTACGCGAAACAGCGCCGTTATCCGCTCTCCCTTGAAATGTTTTCGGCCGCAAGGGAACTGAACCCGGAACACCGGCTTACGGTCCAGTATATGGAAAAAGTAGAGAGACTCAGGAACTTCAATGGCTGAAGAGCCCACTCTTGACCCGCTGCTGCGCTCCCTCCCCGACGAGCCGGGCGTGTACATAATGAAGGACTCCTCCGGCGCGGTCATCTATATCGGAAAGGCCTCGTCGCTGAAAAAAAGAGTCGCATCCTACTTCCACAGGGCCGAACGCGACGGCAAGACCGCGGCGCTGGTGCGGGCCGTCGCCGATATCGAATTCATCGTCACCGACAGCGAGACAGAGGCCCTCATACTCGAAAGCTCCATGGTGAAAAAAGAGATGCCGCGCTACAACGTCCGGCTGAAAGACGACAAGCGGTTTCCCTCGATAGCAGTGACGCTGGACGAGGAGTATCCCCGGATAGTTTTTACCCGCGACCTCACCCATGAGGGTTACCGGTACTTCGGCCCCTATACCGACGCCGGGGGGGCCAGGCGCATGGTGGCCACCATCAACACCGTGTTCAAGCTGAAGACATGCACAAAACCGGTCCCGCTGAAACCGGGCGTCCGTCCCTGCCTGAATTTTCAGATGAAACGGTGCCAGGGTGTCTGCACCGGCGCCATGGGCAGGGACGAATACTTGAAACTGATAGAAAGCGCCGTAAAGTTTCTTGAAGGAAGAATCGATCCGGTCCTGGACAGCCTCCAGGCCCTGATGAAATCCCATTCTGAGCGCATGGATTTTGAAAAAGCGGCGGGAATACGGGACATCATTTTCGACATCCAGAACCTTTCCCGGTCCCAGAAAGTGTACATGCCGGCGGCAACGGACCAGGACTACATCGCCATGTCGGTCCAGGACGGCGAGGCGCTGCTGCTGCTTTTCGAGTTCCGCAGGGGGATCATGCTGGGGAGCAAAATAACGGTGTTTGAAACGACCGAGCTTTCCGGCCCCGACGACGTCATGCGTTCCTTTATCGTGGGATACTACCGGGACCACGAGGCCCCGCCTGTCATACGAACCGACTCGTCCCCTTCGGACAGGGGCGCCGTGGAGGCGCTCCTCGCCGGAATCTGGTCGAAACGGATCACCGTCAGGGGACCCGAATCGCCGACAGACAGGAGCGTCTTTTCCCTGATGCGGAAAAACATCGCCAGCATCACCGCCTCCCGCGGCAGCGTCGGCCAGGACGAGGAGACGCGGCGCGGCCTCGCGGAGCTGCAGGAACTGCTCCGGCTTCCGACGCTCCCCCTTTCGATCGAATGCTTCGACATATCCCACCTTCAGGGATCCGATCCGGTGGCATCCATGGTCCATTTCGCAGGGGGAAGGCCCGACAAGTCCCAGTATCGCCGGTACCGGATGCGGGGGCATGAGGGGATCAACGATCCGGGCATGATACACGAGGTGGTGTCACGGCGCCTGCAGTATCTCCTGAACGAAAATTGTCCCCTGCCCGACCTTTTCATCATCGACGGCGGAATTCCCCAGTTCTCGCGGGCGGCGGAGGCGGTGCGCGCCTTTGACGCGCCGGTGAGGGTAATATCCATAGCCAAGAGGTTCGAGGAAATCTACCGCGGAGACACCGACGATCCGCTGAGGCTTCCGGCCTCTTCAGCGGCTCTGAAGATAGTGCAGAGGGCCAGGGATGAGGCGCACCGCTTCGCAGTGACCTACCACCGGAACCTTCGCGGCAAGGCGCAGTCCCGGTCCGGGCTTGAGGACATCCCGGACATAGGGCCCAAGTCGAGGACCGCCCTTCTGAAGCATTTCAAATCGTCGAAGGGGGTGATGGAGGCGACGGAGGACGAGCTCGCGTCGGTTCCGGGCATAGGGGCCGAAAAGGCCCGAAAGATCCGTGAATTTTTCAGGAAGAAAGGCGAGTAACGGCGCGGCCCGGCAATCTCCCCCCTCCCCTGGTCCTGGCCCCGCACTGCTGGGGTTGAGGGGCACTTTGCCGGAAAGATGATTTTGGAATTCAATATAAATAAAAGCCTTGCTAAAAAAAGGCCCGGTATTATGTTTGCACCAAAAAAAGAAGATGAAATTTACAGAACTAAACCTCGACGAAAGAATCAATAAAGGGATCGCGCACGCCGGCTTTGTCGACCTCATGCCGGTACAGGAACAGACCTTCGTGGAGACCTTTTCCGGCAGGGACGTGCTTGTGCAGTCCCAGACCGGGTCGGGTAAAACCGCCGCCTTTGTCATCACCATCTTCCATCTTTTTCTCAACGACAAGGTCGCCCGGAAAAGGGCGCTCATCGTGGCGCCCACGCGGGAACTGGCGCTCCAGATAGAGGAGGAGTCCAAAAAGCTCGCCGCTTTTCTCGACTACCGCATCGGCTGTTTTTACGGCGGCGTCGGGTACGAAAAGCAGGAGAGCCTGCTCAGGAACGGCGTCGACATCATCATCGGCACGCCGGGACGTCTCCTGGATTTCGCCCAGAGCGGCAAGCTGAAATTTCAGGATGTCGGAATATTCGTGATAGACGAAGCGGACCGGCTCTTCGATATGGGTTTTTACCCGGACCTCCAGCGGATGATGCGCCGCCTGCCCCCCCAGGGTGAGCGCATCACAATGCTCTACAGCGCCACGCTGGACACCAGGGTGCGCAACCTTGCGTGGAAATACATGACCGAACCGGCCGAAATCGAAATCGACCCGGAACAGGTGACCGTTGAAACGGTTGTGCAGGAGCTCTATCACACGTCCACGGACGAAAAATTCAGGCTTCTTCTGGGAATCTTAGAGCGGGAGAACCCGTCGCACGCGCTGATTTTCACCAACATGAAGGTGACGGCCGAGGAAGTGGCATGGCGGCTCACGAAAAACGGCTACTCCTGCGAATACATAATGGGCGACCTGCCCCAGAAAAAGCGCAGCAGCATAATCGAATCCATGAAAAACGGCCAGATACGGATACTCGTGGCAACCGATGTGGCGGCCCGCGGGCTTCACATCGACGACCTTCAGCTGGTGATCAATTACGACATGCCGCAGGACAAAGAGAATTACGTCCACCGCATCGGCCGCACCGCCAGGGCGGGCAAGACCGGCAAGGCGATCAGCCTGGCGTGTGAGGAATACGTATTCGTTCTGGAGGACATCGAGTCCTTCATCAGCATGAAGATACCGGTGGTGTGGGCCGACGAGTCCCTTATCCGCGAGGACGTGTCGGCAAAGGAAAGGTTTCGCCGGTCCGGAAGGGACCGCGCGCGCCCCGGCGATCACCGCAGGGGCGAAAGGCGGGACGGCCCGGATTCCCGCGACAACCGGAACAGGCGGGACCGGAAGCGGCCTGAAGGCCAGCGGAGCGCTGACCGCCCGCCCCAGCAGACCTACGAGCGAAAGCCCTATCAGGAGCGGCCCAGGGTCGAACCTAAGAAACGGGACGACGCGGCGGTTCTTTCGGAAGCGCCGAAAAAGCGGAAGAGAAGAAGGCGGAAAGGAAAAGGCGGCACCGGCGCGCCTGCGGCCGCTGCAGGCGGGACGTTGCGACCGGCAACGGCCGCAACCTCGCAGCCATTGCAAACGGCGGCAAAGGCGGGAGTAAAGAAAAAGGGTTTCATCCGGTCCCTGCTGGAAAAAATCAGGAAATAAGATCGTTACAATAAAAATTTGTTCTTTACAAGTACGGCACTCATCGCATTATTGATTCAGCCGGCCGCGAGCCGGCATTATAACGGGGCGTAGCGCAGTCAGGTAGCGCACCTGAATGGGGTTCAGGTGGTCGGAGGTTCGAATCCTCTCGCCCCGAAATTTAAGGATTGTCTGAAACGCAGTACGGTGAATTCATCCGGCACCAGGTCGTTTGATATATCAACTTCCAGAAAACGTTGTAAGGACCGCCGTTCATAGAATAATTCCTCAATGACGGGTTCGCTTAAATCAAACCATTGCTGAAGAAAATAAATTTTGAGCTTCAGTTGCATATCCTTCCTTTTTACAGCCAACTTCTTTCTCATAATATTACGGCAGAACGAGTGATATAAACCGTTCCCAGGGGATGACCCGGTCCATTTCTTTAAAAATTGCTCACACAGTGACTTTTTCTTTTTAACCTTCGCAATAAAACTGAGCTGTTTCATTGCCCCGATCGTTTACTCTCCGTGTACCTTCACGATTCATCGGCCCGCCCAACGTACCGTCCCGGCCTCGAACGGTGGAGCGCCTACAAGACGCTGTGGATAGAGGATAGCCACGGAGACACAGAGGCACAGAGGGAATGAAAGTCAGAATTGTGTGAAATCAGGAAATGTGATTCTCTGTGACACTGTGGTAGAAAAAGAATGAAGGATAGCCACAGAGACACAGAGGCACGGAGAGAATAAAAGTCAGGGTTATGTGAAATCAGGAAATATAATTCTCTGTGCCTCCGTGACTCTGTGGCAGAAGAAGATTGAAGTATGGCCACGGAGACGCAGAGGCACGGAGGAGATAAAAGGCGGGGTTGTGTGATATCAGGAAGTATAATTCTCTGTGCCTCTATGGTGTAAAAAGAATGAAGTATGGCCACGGAGACACAGAGGCACGGAGAGAATAAAAGTCAGGGTTATGTGAAATCAGGAAATATAAT
Organism: Spirochaetota bacterium; assembly: GCA_041737965.1. Classification (GTDB taxonomy): domain Bacteria; phylum Spirochaetota; class UBA4802; order UBA4802; family UBA5550; genus JAFGJK01. The sequence continues at coordinate 59,919 of JBGSQT010000017.1, forward strand.
TCTCTGTGCCTCCGTGCCTCTGTGGCAAAGTCGTACACTATTAAGCACTGTTCAGAAAGACCCTGAACGATGCCCCCGGTGCGGTACCATGAAAGAAGTAAGTATTTTTTGCTTGATTCCGAACTGGCGCCATTATAGTATTATTCAGTGAAGAATAAGTGTGCATTTTTGACCTGATTTTTACGGATTTTCAGGATTTTTTGGGCGCGCGCGAAATTAAGAAGACGGTGAAACCGGAATATTCTGCGGAGAGGAGACTGAATTGCTACCGGTAAAACTTATTCTGTCTCATGCACTTTCCTGTGTATTAATAATAACCGCAATACCCTTTCAACGAACTTTGCAAATGAAATAATAGCTAATGATAAATTAAAAGAACATATTCTTATGGGCTCTGACTGGTATATGACAGAGGGGAATAACGACGTTCACGGCGTTGGTATTTACTACCAGAACATGTTCTATTTTTTACGCGATGTTACAAGAAAGATAAAAGACCAGGACGCGTCAAAAGCTTTTGACGCGTGGTACCAGTTCAGTTTTTTAAATCCCATGAAGTTTCTGGGTATACTTAAAGATGATAATACTCTAGATAAGACAAAGCTTGAAAAATATAAGGAGTATGTGGACAGGATTCTGGATTTGAATGATGATTCTTCAAAAGAATGGAAAAGAGATTTTGCAAGAGTTACATCCGATGACGTTCCTTCCATAAAATCCAAATCTGCAAATTACATTACCAAACTAACAGGTTCGAACCTGAATATTATGGATTCAAAAGATATTAAAGACAGCGCTACAGGTGAACTTTTAATTTTAAGCGTCCAGGGGCCTTAGTGGTTTTAAGTATTACTTATGTAATCCTTAGCGGTTTTAAGTATTACTTATGTAATAAAAATGAATGGAGCAATGATTTGTATTACAAAAAATATCTATGGTTGTTTTTGCTTTTTATATTTGTACAGTGCAATGTGTTTAATTGCAGCAGCGCGAAATTCAGGGAAATAAATGATAAAATATATAATAAAAAAGGATTTAGCGACCCCATGAAAAAGAGATTAAAACCCGAAATTCTTTACACCAGTGATAAGGTTGCAGGCATTGTGGCTATAAATAAAAAAAACCGCCTGGTGACAATTAATGAGGACGGGTATTTTTCATTTGTTGAAATAACGAATGCCGGTATGGTTAAGATTGACCCTATTATTGAAGGGTTCCCCCCTGTTGAAGGGGCGCAGATTTTTTCTGATCATAATATTGTCTGGATGCAGAGGGGACGTGGCCTTTATTTTCTCGATACGGATACATTGAAAACAGGTCATTGTAATGCGGCGCCCGGGATGGGGAATAGCAAATTGGGTGCAATGTATCTTGTTGATCCGGAGAATAAAATATTTTATATTAGAATACTAGAGCCCTTTGATAAATATAATCCATGTACTTATTATATTATTTTTGATTTGAATAAAAATGAAATAGTATTTACAAGCCCGAAATTTAGAGGTGCAATGTATCCTTTTACAAATGATACATTATTATTTAATACACGAAAACATATAGAAAAAAATGATACGAATGTTCCTGTATGGCAGGTGATTGATTTTAAAATGAATGTATTAAAAGATAATAAACTGATAAAAAAAATGGAAAAGCTTGATATAGAAATATGGCCGTATTCCAGATGTATCCATCAGGAAAAACGTATAATTCTGGGGACATCATATATAAAAAACATATTAACTTATTATTCAATCCGCTGGGATGAAAAACTTGAAGATGTAAAGATTGAACCAATAATTTTACAAAAACCTGGCGGACGAAATATGGACAGTGCTTTTAACTTCTCACCAAATGGCAACTGGGTAAAATCGCTTGATAAACATGTAGAGAATTTTCCTCCGGAACTAATAATATACCAGACTGGCAGCGGTTATCCCCAGGGACTGAGCTTGCCGATATTCTGCGGATATACAAAAGGTGGCAACTCGGGTGCATTTATGGAACACGAAGAGTGGGGTGACTGTTATGTTGAACTGGACTATGAGTTCCCTGACAGGTTGTTTGTCTACAAACTCAACGACGGCTCGAAATTAAGAAGACGGTGAAACCGGAATATTCTGCGGAGAGGAGACTGAGTTGCTACCGGTAAAACTTCCCGGCATGCCGGGATCTCATGCACTTTCCTGTGTATTAAATTCAATACTGTTTCATTGATTCCATTACCATATCCATCCCACTGGAGATACCTATGAAAAAAACCAAAAAACTTGTATTTACGCTGTGCGCAGTATTGTTGTCCGTTTCGCAGAAATCCTATCCCCTGAGCACAGGCACCTATGGAAACGTTTCAGGTGGCAGTATCTCGTGGGAGGGAGACATTATTGGCTCATCGGACAGCACCCATGTACCATTCTTATCCATCGGTGCAGGAGTCGTGTTAGACACGGATCTCGGAAATGATTCTATATTGAACCACAGAATATGCTTTACCTATAACCGTGAGCACATTACCGGAAACAGGCATGCAAACTGGATTGTTGAACCTTTTCTTCTTCAATCGTTCAGGTATAATCAACAGGAAATCTGGTATAACCGGTTTTCCTTTGATTACATTGCCTGTTTTTCCATAATTAACACAGATAGATTCCGGTTCTGGATTGGTCCCGGCGCAGGGATTTCCTACTATTCTCTGAGTAGAAAATCATACGAATCACCACTGGGCCCTATCCCCCCATTCCCGACGGCTTGGGCTCCCATTACACATGATTACCACATTATACAGCTCAACACCGGCCTGTTTCTCGGTGTCAACATTGCGATCGGTAATTCAGTTTCTCTTTTCGCACAGGCAGGTATCAACGTCCTCTTGAGCATAAACGGGCATTCCAGTTCATACGACGATTCATTTGAAAATCCTGGCCTGGGATATGAATGGCATACGAGGCTGGGTGCGCTCTACCACATCGACGGCCTTAACTAAGATATAAGCGGTAATATTAATAAGACGGTGAAACGGAATATTCTGCGGAGAGGAGACTGAATTGCTGCCGGTAAAACTTCCCGGCATGCCGGGATTTCATGCACTTTCCTGTGTATTCAAGATATTGCTGTTCACCGACGGATTGATACAGGAAATTAATGACGCGGGCCAGTCCTTTGAATCAACCTTCATGGAAAAGGTGCTCCCGTCACTGTCCATGATGCCCATCACGGACGTCGTGACGGTTTCCTTCCGGAGGCTCGTGGATTTCAAGGGGAGCAACAGTTTCATGGATGATATCTGCATCCTGGGCATGGAGGTGCTCTGAAGGGAGACACAGGGTTCCCGCCCGACAGGGCTATCACCTTTCCGCAAATTTGGCATTGACAATTCCGCTCAATGATCATATTTTTTCCCGTGAAGATCTTCAGATCCATGGACAGGAGAATACTATAAATCTTATGAAAACACCGCAGGGAATAACACCGTATATCATTCAAATGATCGTGCTGGGAGTCGGCATCGCCCTTATCGCAGCCAGCAGGTACTGGAGCGATCACACTCTCGCCCTAGCTTCCGGGATATTTTTCATCAACATCTTCTGGGTGACGATGGTGCTGGGAAACGATTTCAGGATATGGTCGTTCTTGCGCAACTCTGCAGCGGGAAATATTTTCATGATCGGAGTGATAGTGGCCAACCTGGGCTTCATCGCGGTGAAGGCTTTCATGCGATTATTTTGAACTGTGAAAATCCCTCGAAATTAAGAAGACGGTAAAACCGGAATATTCAGCGGAGAGGAGACTGAATTGCTGCCGGTAAAACTTCCCGGCATGCCGGGATCTCATGCACTTTCCTGTGTATTAATTTTACAAACATCTGTTATTCAATTAAACCGGGAATCTTCAGATACCGGTTTTTTTATTTTCCATCGGTTCTAGTGGTTCTTCAGAATCGCATTCCAATACAGCCATGGAACAACGCCACTGAGGAGCTTTGTTGACCGCAAACATGTTTCAACATCATCTATATTTGAATACAAGAAACCGATAAAAATTTTTCTTGATTTAATAAGTGCAACATATTAGTGTACAGCAAATTTCATTTATTAAGTTGGAAGTATGAAAAGAATAATACTTTTAATTTCTCTTATATTCATGGGGTGTATAACGCCAGAAACCCCGGATAACGATAAATACACGCTAGAAGTTTTAACTAAAGGTGGATCTGATAAATATTTTGAATCACTTGAACAAGAGTATAACAATAAAAATAAAGTAGTTTTTGAAACACCGTCGAACGATACAAATTTAAACAGCAAATTTGAAAAACTTTCAAAAGAACAAAAATGCCCCTTACTAATTATTGAATCATCAGTTACATTCAATTCTATAAACACACCTATAGCTCAGATTACATTTTATAATAATTCCAACAAGTCAGTTGATGCATTTGAAGTAGATTTCGATTGCTTTAATGCATGGGATGAGCCTGTAAATTATTATCGGTATGGCAAAAATGCATTCAGGGGTTTTTCTCAAAACATACAAATTGATGAAAAAGACACCAAAAATCTGGAATGGAACTTAACTGGATTCAATCAGACTGCTAAGGTTAAAAATGTAAGAATATACCGTCTTCACTTTACAGATGGGTCTATTTGGAAAAGGAAATAATATAAAACGACTAAATAATCAGAATTGACAGGGATAGCAACTCTGTATAAATATTTTAGAAGTATTGAATTTGGCGGATTGAAAACAACTAACTCAAACTAATATCATTTTTTTCTTTTAGTATATATCTTATTACCCATGTGAATAATATAATAACAACCTCTTTCAGAGCCGCGCTTTTAATCATTCGAACAGCCCAGAATCCCTCTTCATGAGTATAGCTTTGAATTTTTGTAAGTATTCGAAGTCTAATAATCTAAAATTTCCTTATACCGCTCAAGAAACTGGAGCGCAAGGTGGGCCAGTTGGTGAAGAATTTGGGCGATACTTTACTTTCGTGAAGGAATTATCGTGAACAAGAAGAAAATCTACCTGATATTTGGCGAAAAAGATGGTTTGTGCATCATCGGACGGTCACACCGAAGCCAAGGGTATACGCAAAAAGGATTATTTCAGAATGGATTAAATGGTACAACAGTGAACGCCCACACCAGGAGTGAGGGTACATGAGCCCCACAGAATTTCATGCGGAACTATCATGTCAGGTGGCTTGGCAAATGGGGATCATTACAGATTTATCGTTTTTGAGATTATGAGTTTGAAGGATTCATGATTTTGGAATAAAATTGATGCTTTTTAACTTGACTATTTCGGAGTAGTAGTCCCAAATAGTTATTATGAAGATTCAAAGGACAATATATCAACAGCTCCTCGATGAGCATACGCGTTCAGAGGTTTCCATTCTGCTGGGACCGCGTCAGGTCGGAAAAACCTTCCTTTTGAAAGAGCTTTATTCCGAGTTACAGTCCAGAGGATTTCAGACACAATATTACAATCTTGAAATACCTTCTGATGCGATACTTTTTAACAAGTCTGATGCAGAGCTCTTTGAAATGCTGACAATGGAAACTGATATCGTATTCATAGATGAATTTCATTATTTGAAAAATGCATCCAGACTTTTTAAAGCAATTTATGATAGCGACAAAAAGGTGAAAATATACGCATCGGGATCTTCTTCCATTGAAATTCATAAACATCTCAAGGAAAGCCTTGCAGGCAGAAGGCTTATTACAAAGATATTCCCCTTAAGCATTGAAGAGTACAGACAGACAAATGATGCATACCCTCTGGAAAGTTATCTTTGCTATGGAGGTTTGCCGGGAATCATTCATTTTTCAGATTATGAAGCAAAAATACGAATACTCAACGAACTACTGGAAACCTATATACAGAAAGATATCAAGTCCCTGATTAAAGAAGAAAATATCAGAGCTTTCAACAGTCTACTCTATCTACTGGCTGAAAATCAGGGTTCAATTATGGCTGCAACTACCTTTGCTTCTGATGTCGGATTAACATCAAAATCAATAACACATCATCTAAATATACTGGAAAATACTTATGTATTATATCCTCTCAATTCTTATTCAAAAAATATCGGGAATGAATTAAAGAAGTCCAGGAAATATTATATATATGATCCTGGAATCAGAAATGTACTTTTAAAAGACTTCAGTTCAATTAAAAAAAGACAGGACTCCGGAATTTTATTTGAAACATTCATCATGCTTGAACTTGTCAAACAATTAAAACCAAATATGGAATTGAAGTTCTGGCGGACAAAACAGGGAGACGAAATTGATTTTGTTCTGCTTATAAATAGAAGGCCATATCTCATAGAGGTTAAGACCCATATTGATGAAGGAGATATTCCTTCCGGAATAAAAAAATTTATAACAAAGTATCCCGAAACTATTGGAGCAACGGTTTTTTCAAAAGACCGCCTGAAGGATGTATTATATAAAGAAAAAAATATTTCTTTTCTTAAGCATGAAGATATTACCAACTTTGTTTCTTTTATTAAATAGAATCTGGAATGATTATGGAAATCTTGAAGGTTTCGGTTAAATAATACATAAAAAATATTCAGTATTTATTCCTAAAGATACTATTTAGTGCATAATAAACTGAAATCAGTCCTTGCCCCGCCGATAGCGGAGCAAATCACTAAATTAAGAAGAACGAAAACCGGAATATTCAGCGGAGAGGAGACTGAATTGCTGCGGGTAAAACTTATTCAGTCTCATGCACTTTCCTGTGTATAAGCCATATCGAATTAAAAGCGCTCGAAGAAAGTTGATCTCTTTCTCACTTTTCCGCAAGCACGTCAATTACCACAAGGGTGAGGTCGTCATCGAACAGTCCGCGGTTCCCCGACCATTGTGACAGTAGGTCGGGCACGCTTTCGGCGAAGCTTACCGCGTTCATCCCGGCACCTTCACGGATAATCCGTATAAATTGATCTTCGCCAAAGAGCTCGCCAGTGAGGTTGCGGCATTCAATTATACAATCGGTGTAGAGTATAATCCGGTCACCCGGCTGTATCGCCGCCTCTATAACTTCGAAATCCGCCGTGGGCGCGAACCCGATGATGCGCCCCTTCCCCTTAACCGAGATGATGCGGTTCTCACTCGGCCGATAAATGAGGAGCGGAAAGTGTCCCGCATTGGCATTGAGAATTCTGCTTCCGGCGACATCAACGTATACATAACTGGCGGTAATGAACTGGGTTTCGCACTTTCCATAAAGGGCGCTATGGATATTTTTCAACAGAATTGCCGGCGAGTCGGCTAAATGTGCCTGCATATAAAAAGCAATTTTTACCATGGAGGCGATAAGTGCGGCCGGGACACCGTGACCGGAAACATCGGCTATAATAATGCCTATCCCTCCATCCATGGTTTGGTGGAAATCATAGAAATCTCCTCCCACCGAGTCCATGGGCCGATAACATACACCGATGGAGAGTCCGGCGGGTGACGGTGGTCCCTCGGGGAGTATGGCTTCCTGGATCCTGCGCGCGATATCAAGCTCCTGCTGGATGCGCTCCAGGCGATTGTGGTGCCGCACGGCGCGTTTCAGGGTTAGGAGAGTGTCTACGCGGGCGAGCAATTCCCTGCGGTCGAAGGGTTTGGCGAGGTAATCGTTCGCGCCTGCCTCAAAACCGGATACAATATCATTTATCTGATTTTTCACCGTGAGCATGAGCACCGGGAGCTCGTAGAGTGAATGCTTTTCGCGTATGATGCCGCACACATGGTACCCCGTCATCCGCGGCATCATGATATCCAGCAGAACAATATCGGGAACGCACTTTTCCATAATGGTAGCGATGGCTTCCATTCCGCTCGATGCGGTGAGGACATGGTAGCCCTCAAGTCCGAGGATATTGACAAGCACTTGCACATTAACCGGTTCATCGTCAACGACAAGAATCACGGCGTCACGGCTCGGTCGCTGAAGGGGTTCTATTGATGAATCACCACTATCCAAAATTGAGACGGCGGCAGAATCAAGATATGTCCGCGGTTGAATCGTATTATTCTCTGCCGGGATGTCATCTGCCGAGGCAAGGGGTACGGTAAATGAAAAACGCGACCCCATTCCAAGCTTTGAATTCACTGTAATAGTCCCGCCGTGGAGTTCTACCAGATGCCGGGTTATGGCTAGCCCCAGTCCGGTGCCGCCATAACGACGAGCGTCGGTTCCTTCGATCTGTTCGAAGTAACGGAAAATCGACTCGAAGTTATGCTCGGCAATACCAATACCCGTGTCCTCGACACGGATTTCCATCATGTCTTCGAGCTCGGAAGCGGTTATGGTCACCGTGCCTGCGTCGGAGAACTTGATGGCGTTGCCGACGAGGTTGTATAATATCTGTTGAAGGCGGTTTTCGTCTCCCAAGACAGGATGCACCGTGGGACTTATGGAATTAATGAGCCTGAGGGATTTCCCGCCTATCAAGTGGGTGCAGTGTATAAGAACTATCTCCACGATCTGTCGGATGTCTACTGGTTTTTTATCGATGAGAAGGTTTTGGTTTCTCATTCGGGAAAAGTCAAGGATATCGTTCACGAGGTGCGTAAGCCTTTTTCCGGAGAGAGAGATGAGGCGGAGGTTTGTCGCCAGTAACTCGTTTACTGTTCCTGCGGCGCCGTTGATGAGGGATTCGGCGATGCCAATAATACCGTTCAACGGCGTTTTCAACTCGTGGGAGGTATTCGCCAGGAACTCGTCCTTCATGGTATTGGCTCTTTTTAAATCTGCGTTTGCTGTCTGCAGTTCGCGCTGGATACGCTTGAGCTTGTCGACCATGCTGTTGAAGCTCGTGGCAAGTACACCTATTTCATCGGATCGATCCATTCCAACGGTATGGTCAAGATCCCCTTCACGGATGCGGTTCGCCCCCCTGGTGAGCCTCTTTATAGGGCGCAGGATATAGCCGGCGAGTAAATTGGAAAATATTATCGTGATAGCGAAGATGATAATGGTAACGATAACGATGATTCTCACTATGGCGATTTTGAAATTTGTCACCTCGCGTTCAAAGATTTCAAAAACCACCAGGCCGTTGGCAACGCCGGTTCTGTCTCTGATTACACCGTATACGGTAGAGACATTCTTGCCGTAAATGCTCGTCTGCGCGGACCGGCGGACGATGGTAGGGGTCTGGCTGTTGATTATTTTTTTACATCGATCGACAACATCCTTTGACTCCATGTATAGTTCGCCCGGCATGCTTTGCGATTCCCCTTTCGCGGTAAAGGAATAATATACCTGGAGGCTTTTCCCGCCGAGAGGCATTGTTACGAGGCGTTCCCTGCTGACGCGTGAGAGTCGACCGTCACCGAAATCAACGGTCAAAGGATCCGGTGTAACCACGGTGAAGAGCTTAATTCCATCGATCATGAATTCGTTTGAGTTGCGTATCTGAAGGCGCACTTTTGTATCGCCAATTTTTATATCGAAATCCCTGTCGTATAACTCCTCGTTATACTTAATGTTGATGCGCCCTTCCGAGTCGAGTGTAAAAGCCAGGCCGAAGTTCTCCGTGGTGATCCAGATAGTATCCCGATCTAAAATATCGCTGTCAACGATATAACTGACGCGGTCCATTGCCCGGTCATAGTGGAGAGTGAAGAGATAGCTTACGTACTTTTCGCTTTTACGGATTTTATTCAAATACTGCAAATACTGCTGGTAGTCGGGGTTGCTTGTTGCGGCCAGAGAGGTGAACGTTGCATGCCGCGTACCGTCGATGGCCATGGCGATTGAACGGGCCAGGGCGAGTTTCCCTTCGAGAAACGACTGGTAATACTGGTCACCGGCGAAACGGTAGAGAGAAATCCCCAGTGCGACCGATAAAATGAGATTGGTGACAAGTGAAACGATAAGTATTTTCTTTTTAAGACTGAGCTTCATCACAGTTTTCCTAAAGGAACATAATGACGATAAGTCATTAAAAAATCAATACATTTCTACAGGATCAACGAATGGGATGATGATCATTCCTTGGAGATCCATTAGCGGAAAAATTTTTCGATGCATGATTAAAGGCAACCGGGAAATGGTTCCGATATTTCTCATTTTGCGGAATGGTAAGAAATTTACATATGCAGTGTCTTTCCTTGCTTTGGTCTCCTCCCTGCCGCTGATCAGCGGCTCCCAGGCAATTAAACCTCAACCGTCTCCCCTATCTTAACCAGCCAGAACCAATTCTGATCAATTCCAGACTCTTTGAGCACCTCGACCAGGAGTTGCGGCGGCTCCAGAAAGGGCTGAAATTAAAAAGAGGGTGAAACCGGAATATTCATCGGAGAGGAGATTGAATTGCTGCCGGAAGAACTGCCCGGCATGCCGGTATCACATAAACCTGATATATTTTCCTACATATTCAAGCATAGCCTTTGCAAACGCCTCATCGCTCATAAGTTCGGCCCACTTGCCAAAGGACTTATTCGAGGTAATAATAATTGATCCAACCAACGGCATCATGACAGCTCAGGTAAAAATTTTTATATAAACCACTTGACAACGTTTCGAAATATTATAGCTGTCATAGTGCCTTCATGTACTGTCCCTTTAGCTGAGGGCCTGGCGGTCACCGGCGCGAGTCATACTCCACTGCACCACCATGTGATTTATTTACTACAAAATGGAGTACCCACGGCATGAATCTCGATTACTTTCTTCAAAAAAACCAGATTGTGAAAATCGACGCCAAAGAAAAGCAGCTCGTGTTCAAGGAGCTTCTTGAGCGGCTTCAGGAAATAGGCCTAATCGCAAACAAGGAGCGGTACTACGCGCAGATCGTACACCGCGAATCGCTGGAAAACACCGGCATCGGCAACGGTCTGGCCATCCCCCACGCAAGGACAGAATCGCTGGGTGATTTCGTGAGCATACTGGGAATACTGACCGAACCGATCGACTACCAGTCCATGGACGACGAACCGGTAAAATACGTGCTCCTGAGCCTTTTTCCGACGGAAAAAAGCACGAAATATCTCTACCTCATCGGAATGTTCGCCAGGATTTTTTCGAATGAGGAAAAAAGGGAGGCGCTTGACGGAGAAACCGCCCCTTCCAAGATTTACGCGCTTCTCAACAGGGAGACCAAGGCGTATTACGAATCGATATCGGACAAAGACAGCAGCGCAATCGGCATCGCTGAAAACCTCTCAGGCGTCCCCTCGTCCGACCTGGACCTGCTGATCCGGCTCGACCGCCTGTACAAGCTGATGGATGAAAACCAGCAGAAGGATTCATACCAGAAAAAAATCGACGAGATCAAAAAGCTGATAGACAACAGATCCCTCACCTATTTCGAACGAATGAGGAAAAAGCGGAACAATCCTTTTGCCATTGTGGAAAAGGAGAGCTGTACCGGCTGTCACATGGAAATCCCCCCCTTTGACATAAAAAAAGTCAGAGAGCGGGAAGGCGTGTCGGTATGCACCCATTGCGGAAGGTTTCTCATCTTTGTGTGATCCGGGTCTATCCGGCGCAGGGTAAAGCCGCACCGGCATCATTTCTCGGGTAAGGCCCGGTTCATCGACTGAAAGCCCTCACCTATTATCATGCACCGCATGTATCCATCAATATGCACAATTGCCGGCTGATTATCGTGTGATACCCTCTCTTTTTCGAGTATTAATATACAAAACCAATAATATGGTTGCTTTATTCATCATTTCCCTGGCCGCGCGAAGAATTTTTTGAAAATAATTTATTTAAACCGGATGGACGGTCTTTTTTTTCTTGATTTTTTATCGTTATCGATTTATTGTACCTCATTGAATGCATACAGGAGGTTCTCGATGAATTCATCCCTGCGAATCCTGATGATTTTACTTATCTGTGCATCCGCGGCGCTGTTCCAGTGCAATGAAGAGAACAGTGTCGACAGCAGCACCATCGGTTTACAGAAGAGCGGAACAGCCGTGCTCCAGGGCGCGGTCTCAATCGGCGAGAGCGCCATCACCTACGAATCCGTCGCGGTAAACGACGCGAGGTCAATAGTCACCGTCACGGTCGACGGAGCGGTATTGGAGGCGGACATAGACCTGACCGCCCAGATCATCAAGGCCGACGGACACAACGCCACCCTTACCGGCGAGCAGAAGTCCGCCCTCCTCACTCTCGCCCAGGACCTCTATACGTATCTGAGTGCCCGCAAAAGTGACATCTCGGCCCATGAATTCTCGCTAATAAGGCTCGCCGAATACTGGGCAGAGGCGCCTGACGGGTACGTGTACGGGTCAAGAGAGGTGCGGGGCGGAATCAACGGCATTGAACACCTCGCCCAGGCTGCCGCCTCATGCAGTAAAAACGAAGGGATCACCTGCATACGAAAGAATACATGGGTCACCGCGGTCTATGACGATTCCAAAGGCTGCCACAGCGAATCAGTTCTGGTCGGGAGCACCGCGCGGCCCGGATACGAATGCATGGGAAGATGCGGCGGTGGATGCGGCTGGGGGGCGCCGAGCTCGTGGACGAAGGACTGCATGGACCATGACCAGTGCAGCAACAAGAACTACAGCTCCGGCGGCGGCTCCGATTCCAACTGCGGTGACGAATACAATGAGGCCATGGACGACTGGACCTGGGGGGTGTGGCGCGGATGCAACGGGAACTAATCCTTTTTTCATGAACTTTTTGGACGGGCTTCCATTGAAGCCCGTTTTTTTTCCGCTTATCGGTCACCCGGCAGACGGCAGAACCTCTTGACCTGCAGTACGGGAATACATACATTACAGGCACGGGAAGGCCGGTGTGGCATAATTTACCCGGCTGAAATCACTACGGGGGGTCGAGGAGATGAGACTGTATCTTTCACAACACGCGGAAGCGGTGCCGGGGGACACGGATGCCGGGCGGACTGTTTCGCCGGAAGGGCGGAAGGCCCTTGAAAAGACCGCTGATTTTGCCGCCCGGATTCCCGGAATGAACATCGCGGCGCTGTATCACAGCGGCAAAACCAGGGCCCGGCAGTCGGCCGAAATCCTGGCCGGAAAGATCGACCCGGTGAAAGGGATGATTGCGGCGGAGGGGCTGAACCCGGGCGACGACCCGGCGGTATGGTCCGGGAGGCTGGAGAAAATCGATGATGACATCATGATCGTGGGCCACCTCCCCCATCTCGGGAAACTGGTGTCACGCCTTCTCTGCGGCGACGACGACAAGGGAGCGGTGACATTCACCAACGGCTGCGTGCTCTGCATGGAGCGCGGCGATACGGGCAGCTGGTCGGTCCGGTGGATGCTGGCCGCAGAGATGCTCGGGGGGTAAAAATTCTGTAATCGGCTAACCCGCCGGCATATTCTTTTTTTTGTACGAATCAAGCTCTTCGAAGAGCCTCCAGGGTATGGGATTGTTTTCACCGTACCAGCCGATCTTCTCGTTTTTATCGCCGTGAAAATCGCTTCCTCCGGTGACAAGGAGATGTCTCGCCTCGGCGATCCTTTCGAATTCCCTCACCTCCTCCTCCCTGTGCATCGAGGCGCACGCCTCTATCCCCCCAAGCCCCATCTCGACCAGCCCGTCGAGCACCTGTTCAAACTCCTTCATGTCCCGGCACTCCAGGGATATGGGATGCGCGAGCACCGGTATTCCGCCTGCGTCGATAATATGGCCCATGGCCTCTTCAAGCGTTGCCTTGTCCTTTTTCACAAACCCGGGCTTTCCCCGCACCAGAAAGTTGGCGAACGCGTCCTTCATGTCAGACGCGTAGCCGTGTTTTATCAGCACCCTCGCCACATGGGGCCTGCCGGGGCTTCCCCCTTCAGAGACCGCCAGCACCTCCTCCAGCGGCAGGTCGATGCCGTGACGCGCCAAATCATCGATGATCCTGTGGATTCTTGTCCCCCTGCGCTCCTTCAGGTACCCGATGAGTTTAAGGAGCGATTCGTTCCGGTGGTCGATATAGTAGCCCAGAAGATGGAACGATCCTTCCGGATGCTCGACGCTGAATTCGATGCCCGGCACGAATTCTACCCCCGCGGCCGCGGCGCGCGCCGAGGCCTCATCCAGGCCGTCGACGGTATCGTGGTCAGTCACCGCAACAGCACCGACATCGTTTGCCGCCGCGTGATCGATGAGCGCGGCCGGTGAGAAAATTCCGTCCGAGGCGGTGGTATGGAGATGGAGATCGCAGAGAGGGCGCTTCATGAATTCCTTCCTTTTCCTTTGTCCGGCATTACATGAGATGCCAGGGCGATATTAGGCAAGAACATTTTTTCCGTGTCTGTCATTCATGCATGTTGGCATGGAAATTCAGCGTTTTTTGAAATTATTCTTTACAGAAGGGGATTCGTATTTCGAAAATCAGTCGTGATGCGCAGCCGAACACTATTTCCGGCCGAAGCAAAAGCGGGAATGACCGGACATTTTACCTAATTCATTTGAGTTATCCGGCAACTCCATTGAGGTATTGATGATAAAATCATGCGCCGACAGCAGTCTCTACCTTGGCATCGATCTCGGAGGCACGAGGATCCGCGGTGTCATCGCCGGCGTTTCCGGCGAAATTCTCGGTTTCAGGGAATCCCTTACTCCCGGACCGGCCCCGGAGATTGACGAGGCGGTCGCAGGAATGACCGAATCGCTCGCGTCCGATGCCGGCGTATCCGTAAGGTCGCTCGGCGGGATATGCATCGGCTCCGCCGGCTCGCTTGACAGAAAGGCGGGGATGATTCTTTTCGCGCCGAACCTTCCCTCCCTCGTCAGGTGGCCGCTCACGGAAAACCTGGAGCGCAGGACCGGCGCGCCGGTGTTTCTTGAAAACGACGCCTTCGCCGCGCTCACCGGCGTGGGCTGGAAAGGCGAAGGCGGCAGGTACCGCGACTGGATTCTCATCCTCCAGGGAACCGGGCTCGGAGGCGGCGCGGTGTCGGACAACAGGGCCGTTCGGGGCCGTTTCGGCAGCACCATGGAGATCGGACACATGACCGTGGACATGGACGGAAAGGAGTGCCGGTGCGGCAACCGGGGGTGCCTGGAGCTCTACGCATCCGGCACCGGTCTCGTTGATATCGAGAGGGACATCCGTCGCGAAACCGGGCACACCGGCGGTGCCGGGGAGCGGGAGCCGACCGCCAGGTCAGTGGCGGAGCGCGCACGAAAAGGGGACGCGGCGGCACTGAAGGCGTTCAGCGTGCTTACTCGGTATCTGGCCGCAGGTGTGATGAACCTGGTGCACCTTTTCAACCCGGAGGCGGTCATCTTCGGAGGCGGACTTTCGGAATCGCACGATCTTTACCTTGCCGGCGTCGCCGCGGCAGTGAAAGAGAAGGCCCTTCCCGGATTCCGTGAAAATATCGACTTCCTTCCGGTCGGGGACCGGTCTAAGATACCCGCCCTCGGCGCGGCGAAGCTCGCCATGGACCGGGGGGCACCGCGGTCCTGACTTCAAGTTTTCAATGCAATAGAGGCAACGACATCACAGGCGGATTTCCATCCAAGAGACTTTCGAGGCCTAGAATTAATAATGTGGAGTATTTCAGAAAAACGGTCATCCGTCAAGCCGCGAAAGCTTTTATTT
>JBGSQT010000034.1:0-27348 GCA_041737965.1 Spirochaetota bacterium
AAAATAAAAGCTTTCGCGGCTTGACGGATGACCGTTTTTCTGAAATACTCCACATTATTAATTCTAGGCCTCGAAAGTCTCTTGGATGGAAATCCGCCTGTGATGTCGTTGCCTCTATTGCATTGAAAACTTGAAGTCAGGTTATTCGGCGGGGTAAAGTTAAAATTCTTTTAAAAAATCATTGACATCATAGACCTGTCGTTCAATAAGGAAAACCTATGAGCCGCTGGCGTAGCTCAATCGGTAGAGCAGCTGATTTGTAATCAGCTTGTTGGGGGTTCAAGTCCTCTCGCCAGCTAAACGGTGAGGTTCCCGAGCGGCCAAAGGGAGCAGACTGTAAATCTGCCGGCGAAGCCTTCGATGGTTCGAATCCATCCCTCACCAATAAAAAAAGGGCGAGTTTCAATATCGTCCTTTTTTTTATAATCAGAGTTACACCGCGAATAAAGGCGTAAAACCGGGTTATGGCTGGTCGGAATATGATGACCGAAGATGAACGCGAAGTTTACCGGCGTCAATTGCTGATACCGGGCTGGGGCGACGAAGCGCAGAATAAGCTCGCGGCCGCAACCGTATTCGTTGCCGGTGCCGGCGGACTCGGCAGTCCCGTGCTGCTATATCTTGCAGCTGCGGGGATAGGACATCTCGTGATATGCGACAGCGATACGGTGGAGCCGAGCAACCTGAACCGCCAGATCCTTCATTCATCCAAGAGACTCGGGATGACCAAGATCGTCTCGGCGAATATGACGCTCTCCGATTTGAACCCTGCCGTACAAATCACCACAGTAAAAGCAAGGATACATAATCGCAACGCCGCGAGTGTTATCGGTTCGCCTGATATCATTATCGACTGTCTCGACAGTTTCGAGTCCCGGCTGGCACTCAACCGATACGCGGTGAGGACATCGCTACCCATGATCCACGGCGGTATCGAAGCCATGAGGGGGCAGATCACTCTGCTCAAATCCCCCGAAACCCCCTGTCTTGCCTGTATTCTTCCGAAAGCGGGAAAGCGTCGAACAATTCCCGTACTCGGCGCCACGGCCGGTGTTATCGGCTCTCTTCAGGCGCTGGAGGCGTTGAAATACCTTACCGGTATCGGAACGACGCTTGCACACCGGATACTGTTCTGGGACGGAGTTGAAATGAAGTTCGATTCCATAGCAATTGCAAAAAATCCGGACTGCACCGTGTGCGGCGGCAAATGATTTCTTGACATCAAGGCCACGATCGCGTACGCTGAATCGCTGTTTTCTGAAGACCCATCGGAGGCTGTTCCATGGAAAGAAGAACCGGATTCAGAATTTTATTTCTCATTGTCATCCTTTTATCTGCGGTGATAATCGTTCTGTTCCTGAGGTATTTTTTCACCTATGAACAGAGGAACATTCTGAAAAGACAGATAGGCTCGGTGACCGGCATGAACCTGACGGTGACGATATTCGGTTTCGACGGCAAAATAATTAAGCGATGGACGAATATTCAAAAAATCACCACAGGAAGGGACTTGAACGACAAGGCGGACCGGAATTACACCTATTTTTTTACGCGAAAAGGGAAATATGTCCAGATACCCGATTCGGTATGGTATATCGCTGAAGAGGAATAGAACGTGCTGCGCCAACATGTCGCTGCATTAAGGGGGATCGGTCCCAGAAAAGCTGAAATACTGGCCGATGAGCTCGGGATCGTGACAATCGAGGATCTGATATATTTCAAGCCACGCTGTTACCTCGACAGGTCGTCTATAAAACCGATAAAGGACTGCTTTGTAAACGAGACGGTCACCGTAATCGGTACAATCATCGAAAAAAGGATCGTGGGGAGAAACAGGAAGTTTTTCGAAGTGAGTGTCAGCGACGATACTGATACGCTGTCAGGGGTTTTTTTCGGCGGTCACCGCTATTTCGACAAATTGTTCAATCAGGGGGACCAGGTCTCATTTTCCGGGAAGATCTCATTTTATAAAAACAAGCAGATGGTCCATCCTGAATTCGATTTTCTCGATGCGGCATCGTCAATCCAGTCCATCAACACGGGAAGGATCGTTCCCATGTACCGATCTACGGAAAAGTTGAGGGGAGCGGGATTCGATTCAAGAGGATTCAGAAGGGTCATCAGCCAGGCCATCGAGCTTTTCTCGGAATCAATTAAGGAGCCGCTGGAGGAATCTGTCCTAAGACGACATAATCTGGTGGGGCTCAGGGATGCGCTTAAAGCGGTGCATTTTCCCCGCACGATGCATGAGATAGACGAGGCCAGGAAAAGAATCGCCTTTAACGAGCTTTTCTTCCTCCAGTATTACCTCGCCCTGAGCCGCCGGGCAATAGTCGAAGATATCCGTGAATCCGGCGAACCGATGGATCTTGGTGTATTTAATGATGCTCTTAAAATGCTCCCCTTCACTCTTACCGGAGACCAGTCCCGGGCATTGGATGAAATAAAGGACGATATCCTCTCCCCTGTTCCGATGAACCGGATGCTTCAGGGAGATGTCGGGTCCGGTAAAACAGTGGTGGCATTGCTTTCGGCATGTGTCGCCGAGGCCCGGCGCGCACAGACGGCCTTCATGGCCCCGACCGAAATCCTGGCATCGCAGCATTATCACACCGCGCGCACGGTCCTCGGCGACGGCATCTCCATGGCCCTCCTCACAGGCTCGACCGACAAAGAGGAGCGCGGTAGAATTCTTCGCGGGCTCGCCGACGGTTCAATCCGGCTTCTAATCGGGACGCATGCCCTCATTCAGGATGCGGTACGTTTCAAAGAGCTGGGACTCATCATAATTGATGAACAGCACAGGTTCGGTGTCCAGCAGAGAGGCGAACTTCGCGAAAAGGGGCTGCGCACGGATCTGCTGGTGATGACAGCAACACCGATACCCCGCTCGCTTTCCCTCACCCTTTACGGCGACCTGGATCTTTCGGTGATACGGCAAAAGCCGGCCGACAGGATCCCGGTAAAGACGCTTGCCCTCCCTTTATCCAGGATAGACGGCGTGTATCGTTCCCTGGAGCGGTACATAGGCCAAGGGCGGCAGGCCTATTACGTGCTCCCGCTGATTGAGGAATCTGAAAAGGTCGACCTGAAATCGGCCACTGAAGTCTATCGGCATTTGAAGGAAAAAATATTCCCGACCAGGAGGGTGGTGCTCCTTCACGGCAGGATGAAGCAGGATGAGAAGGACCGTATCATGGATGATTTCAACAGGGGCGATATAGACATACTGGTAACCACGACTGTCATCGAGGTAGGGATCGATGTTGCCAACGCGACAGTGATCGTAATCGAGCACGCGGAGCGTTTCGGCCTGTCGCAGCTTCATCAGCTTCGCGGAAGGGTCGGAAGGAGCAGCCTCCAGTCTTTTTGCGTGCTGATTTATCCCGATGAAACGCAGGAAGAGAGCATGATGCGCATTCGGGTGATCGTGGAGAACAGCGACGGTTTCGCCATCGCTGAGGAGGACTTGAAAATTCGGGGAGCCGGAGAGATGCTCGGCCTGAAACAGCACGGCCGCTCGGGCGGATTTGAGTTTGCCGATCTGGCGAGGGATTACGAACTGATTGTGGCGGCAAAAAAGGAGGCTTTCGATGCCGCCTCTTCGCTCGGAAACTCCCGAGATATGCTCGAATCGATCCGGCTGAATCCGGAAACATGGATGGAGGGGATGAGGGTTACACGCATTCTTTCGATCCTCACCTGATCTTCGACGGATGATGCGGCCGGGAACAACTACATGCCCCGATGAAAAATTGTCCGATCAATAAACCTCTTATATACCTCAATTGCCGACAATCCGAACAGGTCGTCGCCCTTGAGAGAAAGTAGTTTGTCCCCGCTGATCCGCTTTTCCGGCCCCAGCTGCGAATTGATCTGTTCCAGTTTCTTTAAAAATTTTTTCGTTTCGATGGAATATTTTTTCGCGATGCTGGTTTTAATCTCATTGAAGTGCGTAATATTGTCAAAAGGAAGGTCGAGCACATTGATGTTTTCCTCGAACCATCTGAGGATCATCACCTTAAGCAGAGATTCCGGAAAAAACCGGACAGATCGGTTTCCCGGTTCAAAGCGATAACAATACCCGGTTTTACGGAATTGGAAGTGCGCCATAAGCATTTTGTAAAAGGTAAGGGGTCCGCAATGGTAAATGAACACGTTTTTCAGTTCATTATCAAACTGTAACTGGGTTACTATTTTTTCCTTTTCACTTATAATTTCAGTGAAGAAAAATTGTTCGAGTTCGGCCGTGATATTCTGTCCGGGTCTCCGTACAAACAGTAGCAGGTTTTCCCTGATAGCCTCTTTCAGTGTCACGTCATCAAGGTTTTCTCTGATAAAATAAAATGAGGACTTCAGATGTTTTTTCTCCAGCCCGAGAGTTCCGTAATCGATTGTAATCAGATATGGTTCCCTTGTATTCCAAGGTCTCGTTCCGCGAAGGGTGAATGCGATTTCATCTGCGGCAAGGCCCCTGTCAAATTTCGCCGGGGGCTCCGCAAAAGTATCCAATGCGGAAACATCGTTTTCGATTTCATCAATCGATTGGGGGAGAGCTTCCTGTTCGTCAACGGGAGGTGGCATGTTGTCGGCTTGCGGAGCCCTTTCTTCAGGAACGGGCGCTGAACTCAAGGATGTCTCTTCGGCAACAGATTCAGAATCGATCTGCCCCTGGATCGTACGCTCGTAATCGTCCGTATCGTCAACCTTGCTGAGGAGTTCATCAAGATCATTCATTAAAAAACCTGCTGCGGTTGAATCCTTTCACATTTCTTCCGCGGGGACCGGTTCTTTCGATTTCAGAATCTTCCTCCCCTCTACTCGCGTTTTTCCCTGTTTCTCACCGGTGGCGAGCACGACCGGAGGCAGTTTTTCCCCCTTGATTATCATGTTAATCTCAACGGAGTTCAATGTTTCGCGCTCGATAAGATATCTCGCCATGTTTTCAAATTTATCGATATTGCCCTTAAGCAGGCGCACAGCCTCCTTGCGGCAGCTTTCGATTATCGAACTGACCTCGTCGTCGATGAGTTTTGCGGTGCTTTCGCTGTAATCCCTGTGCTGTGAAATTTCACGGCCCAGGAATATCTGTTCGTTTTTCTTTCCGAATGTGATGGGACCGAGTTTTTTGCTCATGCCCCATTCGCAGACCATTTTTCTGGCGATATCGGAGGCCCGTGACAGGTCGTTGCTCGACCCGGTGGAGACTTCCTTGAATTTTAGCTCTTCTGCTATATGTCCCCCGAAAAGGATCACAATCTGGTTCAGCCAGTACTGCACTGAGTGGATGTGTTTGTCCTCGGTGGGGATCTGCATCGTCAAACCCAGCGCCCTCCCCCTCGGGATTATGGTCACCTTGTGAACCGGATCGGTCCCGGCCAGTATGCCCAGAATGGTGTGACCCGATTCGTGATATGCGATAATCTCCTTCTCCTGTTCTGATATGAGCATGGAGCGACGTTCCGGACCCATCATGACTTTGTCCTTGGCGTCTTCCATCTCAAGCATGGTTACCCGCTTTTTCCCTCTCCGGGCGGCCAGGAGCGCGCTTTCGTTTACCAGGTTCGCCAGGTCTGCTCCCGTAAACCCCGGTGTGCCCCTGGCGATTATCGCAAGGTCCACATC
The DNA here is from genome assembly GCA_041737965.1 of Spirochaetota bacterium. Taxonomy (GTDB): domain Bacteria; phylum Spirochaetota; class UBA4802; order UBA4802; family UBA5550; genus JAFGJK01. The sequence goes on from JBGSQT010000034.1 coordinate 5,626, forward strand.
GCGCGACAGCGGGATTTTCTTGGAATGTACTGCGAGGATACGTTCCCTCCCCTTTACGTCCGGGATGTCCACGACCACCTGCCGGTCGAACCTTCCCGGTCTCAACAGAGCGGGATCGAGCACGTCCGGCCTGTTGGTTGCCGCTATTATAATCACGCCCTCATTTGATTCAAATCCGTCCATTTCCACGAGGAGCTGATTGAGGGTCTGTTCCCTTTCGTCGTGGCCGCCGCCGAGCCCGGCCCCTCTGAGGCGTCCCACCGCGTCTATCTCGTCTATGAAAATTATGCAGGGGGCGCTTTTCTTTCCCTGTTCGAAAAGGTCCCTGACCCGGGACGCGCCTACGCCGACAAACATTTCAACGAAATCCGAGCCGCTAATAGAGAAAAAAGGAACTCCGGCTTCGCCCGCGATCGCCCTTGCCAGAAGTGTCTTTCCGGTCCCCGGAGGGCCCATGAGGAGGACTCCTTTGGGAATCTTGGCGCCGATATTCACGAATTTTTTCGGCTCTTTGAGAAATTCAACAACTTCGTTTAGTTCCTCCTTCGCCTCTTCCACGCCTGCGACGTCCTGGAAGGTCACCTTTGTCTTGGACTCGGGATTGAGCTTCGCCTTGCTTTTTCCGAAGGAAAGCGCTTTATTGCCGGTGGACTGTATCTGCCGGATCATGATAAACCAGATGATGCCGAAAAAGAAAATCCAGGGGAGAAAGCTCAATACATGTTTCATAATGGAGTTCTCATCGTCCTCCTTCCCCTCGACGCTGATGCCGTTGGAAACAAGCATGTGTATCAACTCCGGGTCATCATAGGGTATCATCGTCAACGCGTCGGGATCGTCTTTTGTCGTGACTGCCCTGGTCAGCGGATTCTGTACTTTTTGAATTTTTCGGTCTTTCGAGTATACCAGAATTCGTTTGCTGTTCTCTATGGTGACCTTGTCGATCTCCTTGTTTTTTACCCTCTTTATAAATTCGCTGTACTGTATGGTTCTGTTTTCCTCCTCCGGCTGTTTCAGTCTGAAAATCGCAAGCACCAGAATGAAAATCAGCATTATAAGTGCAATCTGTTTGGCGGTTTTATTCATGCGTCACTCCTAATATTCTCATAACAGTATCAAAAAAAACCAAGCACCCGGGAAGGGCTCCCGCACCGGGCAATATGGAGGCTATTCCCCATCTTTAGTGTAATGATTTACCATCGTAATAGCAAGGACTTTTTCAGGTTTACCTGACACTAAAAATGGCAGGGCAATCCGGTTCGGCAGATCGAGTACAAAGCCTGGCATTACCGCGGCAATTCGGGACCCCACAATAAGGAGAGGAACACGGGACTTGTTTTCATTGTCAAGTTTCTTTTCGATGAAAAAATCCTTAATTTTTTTGGTGCCGGATTCCAGGGTAATCCTGTCCCCGATTCGTCTATTCCTGATAACGATATCAGTTGTCCCCTCTGGCAGCGCGATAATAACCGAATTACCGGAGGTTAAGCCGTCCTCTTTGTCCGCTGTGTCCGTCAGTGAGAACAATAGTCGGATAGCTAGTTCCGGAATCGTGATGCCGGACCGTATCGCCTCGTCGATCCTTACGCGGTATTCCCAATTCTTGAGATTCATTGTCGTCGCGTGTTTTCGGGCTATGATGGCAGGCCTTCCGTTCCGGAATGCTTTTACAATCCTCGCGCTTCCTTTTTCGTAGAGCACCAGATTGGTCTTTTCAGTTTCCGCCCTCCCCCGTATTTCGGCGAGTATTTTCCTGGAAGGATACAGGCCGAATGAATCCCTGAGCATCCCCGCGATGACGTGGTTGAAAAGCCCAGGGTTACAGAGAAGCTGGGAGGCGTCGATAACTTGTAGGTCGCCCTTTTTCTTGTCGGGTATGCCGAACAGGGGAACGATTGAATCGTTAAGAAGCGACAACGTCTCATCGGCAATGTTCATCGTACCGGCCATCGCTGATTCATAATTGGGAAACCGCTCTTTTATTGCCGGCACGACGCGGTGACGGATGTAATTTCTCGTATAGGTGGTATCGCTGTTGGAGGAATCCTCCCGCCAGGGAATTCCCGCATCTTCCAGATAATTCATGATTTCACCTGAATCAATGGGGAGCAGCGGTCTGATTATTATTCCGCGCGTGGCCGGTATTCCGGTGAGTCCATGGATGCCGGTTCCGGTGAAAAGGCGCATCAGAATCGTTTCGACTGCGTCGGTTTTCGTATGGGCAGTTGCGATCTTCGTATACCCTTCCCTCTCCGCGATACGATGAAGCATCTCATATCGGATTTCTCTGGCTTCGTCCTCGAAGGACCCGCCGGACACGCCGTGCACGGAGAAATCATGGCGTTCCGTAAAAAGCCGGATCCCTTTTTTTTCGGCCAGCGCCCCGAGAAAGTACTCGTCTTCATCGGATTCACGCCCCCTGGTGCGGTGGTTCAGATGGAAAAGAGCGATTGAAAAACCCAGCTCATTTTTTATGCGGTACAGAATATCCGTCATCGCCATGGAGTCCTTACCCGCGGACACTGAAAGGAGCGTTCTGTCACCCGGGACCAGAAGTCTTCTATTCTGAATGAAAGTGAGGATTTTTTCAAGAATTGGATTTTGTTTCATTTTTATAACATCTATGGAATCTGAACACCTTCAATCAAATATTCCAATAAATGATTGCAAATATGTCGCCCCTGTGTCAAGAATAGATTTTATCCGGCGAGAGCCGAATTTTTTATTTAATATCGGAAAGAACAGGGTGCGCAATAAGGGGGGCAATATGGACGATCTTGTCAGAAAGCGGATAGCGCAATGGACTGAAGAGCCATTCGATCGGGAGACAATAAGGGAAATTCGCGGTCTGGCGGAGGCGGGGGATGAAAAAGAGCTTACAGACAGGTTCGCTCGGATCCTTGAGTTCGGAACCGGGGGCCTTAGAGGTATAATAGGAGCCGGAACAAACCGCATGAATCTCTATACCGTGGGGATGGCCACCCAGGGGCTCGCATCATATATACTCAAGGCCGGAGGGGCAGATCGCGGCGTGGTGATAGCCCGCGATTCACGGCGTATGTCTGACAGTTTCGCCCGGGTGACCGCGGAGGTTCTTGCGGGGAACGGCATCCGTGTTTTCACCTTCGATGAAATCACCCCCACTCCCATCGCCTCGTTTGCGGTGCGGGAACTGGGTGCGATTTCCGGGATTGTGCTGACCGCAAGCCACAATCCTCCTGAATACAACGGGTACAAGGTCTACTGGGATGACGGCGGCCAGGTGGTGCCGCCGCATGACAATAATATAATTGAGGAAGTCAACCGGGTCGATCTTGTCAGCGGTATACGTCGGGCCGATTTCGATGAATCGGTGAGTTCCGGTTTGATCCGCGTGCTGGGCCATGAAATAATCGACCGCTATATCGCCATGCTCGAGGCCAGAACGCTCCGTACCGCTGGCAGTTCGCCAATATCGATCGTGTACACTCCGCTTCACGGTACCGGATACAGGATAGTGCCGGAGGTTCTCTCGCATTTCGGATTTCACCGGGTTGCCTCCGTGCCCGAGCAGTCGGTGCCGGACGGCGCATTCCCGACGGTGAAATATCCGAACCCGGAGGAGAAGGAGGCGCTGGAGCTTGCGGTGAGGCTTGCCACGAAGACCGGCGCCGATATCATTCTGGCGACAGACCCTGACGCCGACAGGATGGGTGTGGGCATCAAAGACCCCGCGGGGGGATATCTGCTCATTAACGGAAACCAGATCGGCACGATGCTGGAGTACTATCTGCTTTCCAGGCTCAAAGAGACCGGACGGATGCCGGCAAAAGGGATCGTGGTGAAGACCATAGTCACCACTGAACTTCAGAGGGAGATCGCCGAATCCTTCGGGTGCGTCCTTCTGGACGTGCTCACCGGATTCAAATGGATCGCCTCAGCGATGAAAAAGTTGGATGGCGAAGAGGGAACCGGGTTCATCTTCGGGGGTGAAGAGAGCTACGGATACCTGCCGGTCGATTTCGTGAGGGACAAGGACGCGGTAAGCTCCTGCTATTTTTTCGCCGAGATGGCGGACTGGCTCGCTGGGAAAGGAATGACTCTTTACGGGTTGCTCGAGGAGATCTATGCACAATACGGGCTCTATATGGAGGACCTCCATTCTCTTACCCTCAAGGGGCTTGACGGAACGGAGCGGATAAAGTTCATCATGGAATCGTTGAGGAAGACCCCCCCGGGGAGCTTTGCAGGAATCGATGTCGAGAGGGTGGCGGACATCGGAAACCTGACGCTCATGGACATGCGCAGCGGGAAAAAGGAGGCCATATCGGGCCTTCCCAGTTCCGACGTGCTCCAGTTTTTTCTCGCCGACGGATCCAAAATCACAATGCGTCCTTCCGGAACCGAACCGAAGATAAAATTCTACTTCAGCGTCCGGGAGAAAGTCGAAGGATCGTCACTTGATAAAATAAGGGCTTCGCTCCGGGGAAAAATCGATTCCCTGAAAAAAGATTTTCTGTCGAAAATTGACGCAGCCTGATGCGGGCCGGCGCAGGTCGGGAAACGGCGGTAATGCGGACTATTCCGGAAAAAGCGAAGCCAGCAAGGCATCCTCGATTTTTTCCATTTTCACTCTTTCCTTTTCGGATTTTTCATGGTCGTATCCGACGAGGTGGAGAATTCCGTGTACAATGAGCCGCGCGATTTCTTGCGTGGGCGACACCCCGTATTCCCCTGCCTGGGTTTCAGCCGTTTCAAGGGAAATGTATATTTCTCCAAGGTCCTCGGCCCCCTCCCCGACCGCCGGAAACGGCTCCTCCCTGTTGCAGAAACTGATTACGTCGGTTGCACTGTCCCTGTCCCGAAATCTCCTGTTTATATCCCGGATGTAACGGTCGCCGGTAAGGATAATCGTAAAGGCAGATTCTTCGAGTCCGAGGAAGTCTGCCACCCTCTGCGCCAGGTCAAGGACTTCCTTTTTCTTTACGGAACCGTAGGGGAGACTGATGTCGTGACTGCAGATGTTAATTGCTGCCATTGTGCTTGATTTTCTGTTCGAGCTTTTTCGTGTCCTGCCTGTCCGGGTATTCAATCCGGGTATGGAATATTCCGTTCAGTATCTTCAGAAAGGAGTTCTGGATTGAGTTCAGCTCGGTCATGGAAAGGTCCGACATCTCCAGCTCACCGTCATTCAGCTTGTTGTAGATGATCTTGCGTACAAGGCCCTGCAGTTTTTCGCGTGACGGTTCCTGGAGCGATCGGGACGCCGCCTCAATCGCATCGGCCAGCATCACCACCGCGGTCTCCTTGCTGTGGGGCTTGGGTCCCCGGTACTGGAAGTCCCTTTTGTCAATAGGTTCTCCCTGGGCGGAAAGATCCATTTCAGCGAGCGCCTGGTGGTAGAAGTAGGTCATTATCGTCTCGCCGTGGTGCTCTCGGATAAAGGCGATTACCTCATCCGGGAGCAGGTATTCCCTTGCCATCTCGACGCCTTTGTCCACGTGGGAAATTACGAGCCTGGAGTATTCCAGCGGGTTCATTTCCTTGGCCCTTGGATCGGTCACTTTGTTTTCGATGTACATGCCGGCGTCGGTGATTTTTCCAATGTCGTGATAAAACGCCCCGACCCGGGCGAGCATGTAGTTCGCGCCGATATCCTTGCATGCGGTTTCGGCCATAGTCGAGACGATGAGGGAGTGGTTGTAGGTGCCGGGCGCTTCAACCAGCATCTGTTTGAATATGTCTGCGTTCAGGTCGGACAGCTCCAGAAGCTTGAATTTCGTGGTGATACCGAACACGTTTTCATATAGCGGCAGTATGCCGAGCACCAGGATGGAATTGATGACGCCGTTGGCAAAGGCGTAGACAATATTGTTCACCGCCCGCATGAGCGGGATTTCCAGGATGAATGTGATGGAGAATATCACTATGGTGTTTATGAAACCGATGACGAAACCTCCCCTGAGAAAATCCGTCCGCTTGGTCACGTTGGCGTTGATGAACACCCCGAGTATGGCCCCGCTGAATGAAATGATCATGGTGGAAAAATCGCCCGCATCGATCATCATCGCGAAGAACACCGCGAATATACCCAGGAGCATGGAAAGATACATATTGTAGAGGATTGAAATGATCATCGTGATGAAGGGTATCGGAAGAACCAGGGCGAAGGTAAACTTAGAGTTCATGAGTGAGTCTGATTTTGATATAAAAAAAGTGTACACCATGAAAAACATTATGAGAGAGAAAATGATGACGGTTGCTTTTTTGTCCGGTATAAGCACTCGGCTGTAATCCAGCAGAAAGAACCCGAAGATGAAGAGAAACACAAACTGGATCATCACTACTCCGATGATATAACTGTAATGAGTGGACCTTGTGTGTTTGTTGAAAATATCGAGCCTCGATTTGACTTCCGGAGTGATGGTGTCTCCGTCCCGCACCAGGGTCTGTCCCTTTTTGAGGACGGACATCACCGGCTTCAGGTCGCGTTCCTTTGAATCAATTCGCTTTTTTGTTTCCTCCGGGTTGAATCCAAGGTTGGGTTCCATATGCCACAGGACGATTTTAGTGAGCGCGATGCGGGTCTTCTGCGGTAGATTTTCCGAATAGTTATACACCGTCTGCTGCACAAGTTGGCGGACCTCGTCTACCGTTTTGAGGTCTTCCAGCGTGGAAAGCACCTCGGCATCGGGATCCGCGGTGGCGGAGTTTATTGTGCGGATCACCACGTTTTTATTTTTTATATTCAGGGGGTTGTCGTATTTTTTATCCAGAATCCCCTTCCCCTTGTTGTCATACAGATGAATGAGGACGTTTATGACGGTGCGTTTCAGCTCTTCCTGTTTTCCTGCGATAAAAAGCTCTGTAAGAATGGTATCGTCATACTGTTGATACTGGGGGAGTTTGGATTTCAGGACCAATACATAGAAGGGGACGTCATCGATACCGATTGGGGGAAAGCCTTTTAACGTGGAATTAACGTGCTTGAAGAGAGTGTTGATCATAACGATATTATTATTCAACACGGACGCGTCCTTGTCGAACACCAGCGGAACCCCCTCAGTCGCGACCTTGCGGCTCATGGCTGTTTCTGATTCGTTGACATAGTAGATGTCATTGGGCACCCGGATGTCCTCTGAGGCGATATCCCCGACCACATATTCATAAGTCCCTCCGATCATGTCGATCGAAAGAAGCGCGGTGGAAATGCTTATTATGACTGTAACGCAGATAAAGGCATATTTGATGTCCGGAGTTCTGAATATCCTGGAAAAAGTCCGGAAAGTGAGTGTGACTATCTGTTTCATGATGTTTATTCAGTATGCCCTTCGGCCTCGTAGGCCGCAACTATTTTTTCCACCACCGGGTGCCTCGATATGTCCTGCTTTGTGAAATGTATAAACCCTACTTCATCGATGCCGCGAAGTATTTTCATGGCGTTGAGGAGGCCAGACTTTTTCGGTTTCTCAAGGTCAATCTGCGTATCGTCTCCGGAAATTACAATTTTTGAATTGTTACCCATTCTTGTGAGAAACATCTTCATTTGCGATACAGTGGTGTTCTGGGCCTCATCAAGGATGATAAATGAGTTGTTCAAAGTCCGTCCCCTCATATAGGCAAGCGGCGCGATTTCTATGCTTCCCCGTTCGATGAGCTTTGCAACTTTTTCAAAACCCTGCAGATCGAAAAGCGCGTCATACAGCGGCCTCAGATAGGGGTTGATTTTTTGTACAAGGTCTCCGGGGAGATACCCGAGATTCTCTCCTGCTTCCACCGCCGGCCTGGTGAGCACGATTCTCTCGACCGAACCGTTCATGAACAGTTTGATGCCCACTGCGACGGCAAGGTAGGTCTTTCCGGTTCCGGCCGGGCCGGTGGCGAAGGTTATGGGGGTCTTGTGTATGGAGGTGATGTAACTGGCCTGGTTCAGGGTTTTTGGGGTGATGGATTTTCCGGTGTCAGGAAAAGAAATCCTGAGCCTGCTCATGTCATCTGCCTTAATTTCCCTCCCTTCCGCGACCGAAGACACGAGGTAGCGAAGGTCGAAATCATCAAGCTCGTAGGCCGCCCCTTTCATGATCAGAAAATCGCTCAGCACGTGGAGTATTTTTTGCGCGGCCTCATTTTTTTCCGATGCCGCCTTCACTATGAGCGTGTTTCCCCTGGGAATGATGTGGACGCCGGTCATTTTTTCGATTTTTTTGACATTGCTGTCGTTATGACCGCAAATACGGCGGTAGAGCGAAATGTCATCGATTTCGAACTTGCTCTCTATCATCAGCGCTCCGAATTATAATCGAACATGACAGCACAGTCCGTCCGTTTAGGGCACGATCTTTATGGATAGTTCATCCAGTTGAGGGGGGGACACGCGTGACGGCGCATCGCTCATCAAGCACTGGCCTTTTTGGGTTTTCGGGAAAGGGATGACGTCACGTATCGAATGTCTTTTCAGGAGTATCATCATTATCCGGTCAAGGCCGAGGGCGATACCCCCGTGTGGAGGCGCGCCGAAGCGAAGCGCCTCCAGCAGGAACGAAAATTTCTCGTTTGCTTCATCGTCCGATATGCCCAGGATTGAAAATATCTTCCTCTGCAGCTCCGTGGAATGAATTCTGATGGAGCCGCCTCCGATCTCGCTTCCGTTGAGCACCACGTCATATGCCTGAGCCTTCACCGACCCGATATTTTCGGGCGTCGGGTTATCCAGGAGACCGAGATGCCTTGGATCCGGTGCGGTGAACGGATGGTGAACGGCCCCGTAACGTTTGCTTTCAGCGTCGTAATCGAGAAGAGGAAAATCCGTCACCCACAGAAAATTGAGCGCATCCTCATCTATGAGGCCCTGTTCTCTGCCGATTTTTAACCTCAGATATGAAAGGGAGTCGTTGACCGTTTTCGCGCTACCCGCAACAAAAAAGACCACCGCCTGCTCTTTGAGATTGAATCTCTGTATCAGCGCCGATTTGATCTCTTCAGAGAGGAATTTCGAGATGCCGCCTTCGAATGCGGTCCCTGTGAATTTCGCCGTCGCAAGGCCCTTCGCGCCGAATCGTTTTATGTCCTCGGCGTACTGTTCGACGGTTTTCCTGGAAAAGGCGCCACTATCCGGGGCCGCGAAACCTTTTATCGCGCCGCCGGCGTCTATCGTCGCCCTGAACTGGCTGAAGTCCGTCCGGGCAAAAAGGTCTCCAAGAGAGCGAAGCTCAAGGGCGAACCTCGTGTCCGGGGCGTCGGTACCGAATCGTTCGATGCAATCGTCGTATGAAAGCCTCGGGAACGGGACCTGAATGTCCGTGCCCCGAATGGCCGACACCGCGTCCTTCAGGAGCCCTTCAATCTCATTCATTATTATATCAGGCGTGGCGAAGGAAAACTCCAGGTCCACCTGAGTGAATTCCGGCTGACGGTCGTGGCGGAGGTCTTCGTCCCTGAAACATTTGACTATCTGGAAATACCGGTCGAAGCCGGCGATCATCAGTATCTGTTTGAAAAGCTGGGGTGATTGGGGAAGGGCGTAGAATTTACCTTTGTTGATTCTGCTCGGCACCAGGTAATCCCTGGCTCCTTCGGGTGTCGATTTGTTGAGGATCGGTGTTTCGATCTCGATAAAGCGGTGCGCATCAAGGTATCGGCGCATCGACTGCGTACATTCATGGCGCTTCAGTACGGCTTCGCGCATGTCGTCTCTGCGCAGGTCGAGGTACCTGTATTTGAGGCGGATTTCCTCTCCCGGCTCGTCCCTTGAATCGATGGGAAAAGGAGGGACCATCGATTCATTGAGGATTTCAAGCGATTCCGCCACCACTTCGATACTGCCGGTGGCAAGAGAGGTGTTGATCGCTTCAGGCGCCCTCTGGCGCACGGATCCGGTGACGTGAAGCACATATTCGCTCCGAATCGATGCCGCCGTGTCCTTCAGTCCGGGAGACGAGGTGGAATCAGCCACTACCTGGACGATGCCGGAGATGTCCCGCATCTGGATGAATATGATCCCGCCGAGGTCGCGGACAGAATGGGCCCAACCGAAAAGTCGGACACGCCTGCCCGCATCACTCCCCCCCAGTTTACCGCAGTAATTTCTTTCGCCGTACCGGGGGCCCTCATTTATTTTTTGATCAGTCATTGTTTCAGTGTTATTCGGTAATAATCGAATACATTATACGGAAAAGATACATCAATTCCGTCGCGGTATTTGTCAAGCGTAAAATCTTCTTCTGTCTTCGGCCCTGAATTGTTATTTAAAAAGGATTTTCGATAACATTATTAATGCGGTATCATCATGCCGGGCTCATGCAAACGTACCGGGAAAACCGGGCTCGGGAGACCCGAAATCCTTTGCAGTCGTCGACAATGGAGTGTACGCTGCTCGGGTGGAGGGATCGGTTCATTATGTAATACCCCTTCCGGAGGGAATGGGGCTTTACTTGAATATTCGGGTAAAGGTGCTGAAGATGGCCCCGGCCTGTTGGTTATCCCTCCCCTCAGCGATAATGCGGAAGATCGGTTCCGTGTTCGAAGGGCGGAGATGCACCCAGCCGCCCCTGAACTCCGGGTGCTTTCTGAATTCGATTCTCATGCCGTCGCTTTCGAGAATTTTTTCGCCGGCATGGGTCTTTTTTAACCTTTCCATGATTTTGCGATCGAACCGGGATGGGTCGTAGGAAACCTTCCCTTTTTTCATTACATATGACGGCAGGGATCCGACGATTTGGGACACGGTCTGGTTCCTCCTGGCCATCATTTCGAGCACATAGGCGATGCCGGCAAGGCTGTCCCTCCCGTAATGGACTTCGGGGGATATCACGCCCCCGTTCCCCTCTCCGCCGATTCTGGCACCCCTCTTTCGCATCTCCTCAACCACGTTTATCTCCCCCACCCTGGACCTGATGATGGGTACTCCGTGGCGTTTCGCGATGTCGTCAACCGCCTTGGTGGTGGAGAGGTTTATTACGACCGGCCCTTTCTCTTTTGAAAGCTGATGCTCCGTCACCATTGCGATTGTGTATTCCTCGCCGATGGGATATCCTTGTTCGTTGACGATGGCCAGCCTGTCGGCGTCGGGATCCTGGGCGAACCCGATATCTGCCCGGTAATGTTTCACCTGATGGGCGAGATCCGAGAGATTTTCAGGAAGCGGCTCCGCCCCCCTGGGGAAAAGGCCGTCGGGCTCGCAGTTCACGGGTATTACGCGGCACCCGAGCTCTGAAAGCAGGCGCGGCGTGATGAGCGATCCGGCGCCGTTTACCGAATCAAGGACCACGGTGAATTTTCGCTTTCTGATGAGGTCCCTGTCGACGACCGCAAGCACTTTTTCAATATGGACCGATTCGGCGTCCTCATTAAAAGTTAAACCGCCGATTTTGTCCCATCGCACGAAAGCGAAGGGCTGTTCCATGAAACCGAAAAAACGAGCGATCTCCTTCGGGCCCAGAAACGAGCCCGACGCGTTTATAAGTTTGAAGGCGTTCCATTGCACAGGATTGTGCGAGGCCGAAATGACGATCCCGCCGTCGGCGCGGAGTTCTTCCACCATCACCTGTACCGTCGGGGTCGGCACCACGCCGATATCGACGACGTCGCAACCCGCCATGAGAAGCGTCGACTGGATGCCGCCGGCGATTGCGGTGCCGGTGGGCCTTGTGTCACGTCCGATTACAATGGTCCCCCGGCGGGTGAAACGCGCCATGGCCGTGCCGGTTTTATGGACGACCTGGGGTGTGAGTGAATCACCCACGATTCCACGTATGCCGGAAATGCTCATCATCAACGGAGACCGCATGTTCAGCTCCTCCTGCTTCTTCTTGTCTTTTTCCGTTTCACTCCGCCTGTCGATGACGAGACGTGGGTATTGCCTGAACGGGGTGTGTGTCCGGACGGGGGCGGTGCGTCTTGGACTGGAATGCCTCCTCCGCCGAACTGGCCGACTTCCGGGCGGAATTCATCCCCCACGACGTTGTATTCGTGCTTTTCCTCTTCAATCACCTGCTCGACCTGGACTTTCATCATGTATTCGAGGATATCCTCCTTGAGATTGCCCATCATGTCCCGGAATATTCTGAAACCTTCAAGCTTGTATTCAACAAGCGGGTTTTTCTCACCGTATCCCACGGTCCAGATCCCGTCGCGGAGCGTGTCCATGGCGAGAAGATGCTCGCGCCATTTGTTGTCGATTACTTGAAGCGATATCAGTCGCTCCAGGGTCCGCATGTTATCCCGGCCGATTTTTTCCTCTCTGAGCCTGTACTGACTGTTGAACGTATCGACAAGCCCTTCAAAGAATTCGTCATAGGCGAGGTCAAAGGGGCTCAACTTTTCGTAATCAATATCGATGTTGAAACGGTATTTCAGCCAGTTCTTTAGGCCTTCAAGATCCCATTCTTCGGGATGGCGCTTGCCTTCAGTAAACAGCTCGAATTTATTGGTACACGCGTCAATGATGTAGGAGTCGAATTTGTAGGAGATGTCCTCTCCGTCGAGTATTTCGTTTCTTTCGCGGTAAATGAATTCGCGCTGGCTGTTCATCACGTCGTCGTATTCAAGCAGGTGCTTTCGTATCTCGAAGTTGCGGCCCTCAACCCTTTTCTGGGCGCTGGCAATGGCTTTGGATACCATTTTACTCTCTATTTCCTGGCCTTCTTCCATGCCCAGCCGCTGCATCACGTTTCCGATCCTCTCCGAGCCGAAAAGCCTCATCAGGTCGTCCTCAAGGGAAAGGTAGAACCTCGATGAGCCCGGGTCCCCCTGGCGTCCTGAACGTCCACGCAGCTGGTTGTCGATCCGCCTCGCTTCATGCCGCTCCGTCCCGAGAATGTGCAGACCCCCGGCGGCGACGACTTTTTCGTGCTTTTCTATCCATTCCTTTCCCATGCGGAGAATGTTCAGGGCCTTGTGCTTGTCCTGACCTGTCAGTAATTCGCTTAATTCCTCCGCCGCGCTGAAGTTCGCGCCAAGAACCAGCGGTTTGAATTTTTCCCACAGTTCGGCATCATGCACCGGAACGTGGGATTCCAGTGCCTCATTGTAGGTCTTGCTTCCGCCGAGCACGATGTCGGTGCCCCTACCCGCCATGTTCGTGGCGATGGTGACGGCGCCGGGGCTTCCCGCTTCGGCAACGATCTGGGCCTCTTTCTCGTGGTACTTCGCGTTAAGGACATTGTGAAAAACGCCCCGGGACTTCAGCAGGTTCGACAGCTTTTCCGATTTCTCAATGGATATGGTGCCGACAAGGACCGGCTGATTTTTTTCATTGAGTTCCCGAATTTCGTCAATGATGGCGTTATATTTTTCCTTTTCCGTTCTGTACACCCTGTCCGGCTTGTCGTCCCGAATCATCGGCATGTTCGGCGGAACAACCACCACATCGAGGCCGTATATCTTCTTGAACTCGGTGGCTTCCGTGTCGGCGGTACCCGTCATGCCGGAAAGTTTCTTGTACATGCGGAAGAAATTCTGGAACGTTACGGTGGCAAGGGTCTGGCTTTCCCTTGCAATGGTGACGTTTTCCTTCGCTTCAAGCGCCTGGTGAAGGCCGTCCGAATACCGCCTTCCGGGCATGAGCCTTCCGGTGAACTCGTCGACGATTACCACCTGTCCGTCCTTGACTATATAATCGATGTCCTTTCTGAAAAGCGTATGGGCTTTCAGTGCCTGACTTATATGGTGCACCGTGTCAATGTGTTTATTGTCGTAGAGGTTGTCGATTTTCAGCAGCTTTTCGACGTGTCTGACGCCGTCTTCGGTGAGCGTCACCTGGCGGTCTTTTTCATTTACCTCGTAGTCCTCTTCCTCTTTGAGACTCGGAAGGATCTTGTTAATAAGAAAATATTTCTTTGTGGATTCCTCGGTGGAACCGGATATGATGAGCGGCGTCCTTGCCTCGTCGATAAGAATGGAGTCAACTTCGTCCACAATGGCGAAGTTGAGTACCCGCTGGACCCTGAGGCTTTTATGCTCCACCATGTTGTCCCTGAGATAGTCAAACCCGTACTCGTTGTTGGTCCCGTAGGTGACGTCGCGGCGGTACGACTTGTGCCTTTCCTGGGGATTCATGTTGTGCTGAATGACGCCGACATCAAGGCCGAGGAATTTGTAGATTGTCCCCATCCACTCCGAGTCCCTGCGGGCGAGATAATCGTTTACCGTCACCACGTGCACGCCCAGGCCGCTCAGCGCGTTCAAATATACCGGGAGCGTGGCCACAAGCGTCTTTCCTTCGCCTGTTTTCATCTCGGCGATCCGGCCCTGGTGAAGCACCGCGCCCCCCATGACCTGTACGTCGAAATGCCGCATACCCAGCGTCCTCACGGAAGCCTCCCGGACCAGCGCGAAGGCCTCCGGCATTATGGAATCGAGGGATTCCCCCTTTTCCACCCTTGCCCTGAATTCGACGGTTTTTGCGCGCATTTGGTCGTTGGTAAGCGGTTTTATCGACTCTTCAAGCGAGTTTACCCTGGCGACGAGGGGTTTCAGCTTTTTTATGTCACGTTCATGTTTTGTTCCGATTAATATACTGATTACTTTATCGATCATGATGCTTCCTTTATAAATTATGACAGGGTTTTAGCCTCTGCTTGAGAGGATGACGAGAACATATATCAGATCGGTTAATATAAAGTCAATAAAAAATAGCCGGGTTGACCGCGATCATTGCCGGGAGCGGTTTCTCCGTTGATCGTGTAGATCCCGTATGCGGTCCAACAGCCTGTCAAGGCCGGTGCCGGTCCTTACGGAACCGGCGATCGCTCCGGGGAACCTGCTCGTCTCGCGGCGCACCGAAGTCTGGTCTGAAAGAAGGTCTGATTTATTGAGGAAAAGGAGAATCGGTTTCTCTGCGGTCCCGAGGGACTGGAGCTCTTTCTCCACGGTTTGGATGCCGGCGTCGATGTCGCGGGAGGAAATGTCCGCCACATGGATAAGGAAATCTGCGTGTTCGATCTCCTCCAGCGTGGACCTGAAAGACTCCACGAGATTTGCCGGCAGGTTCCTGATGAAGCCGATGGTGTCGGTAAGCAGAACTTTTTTCCCGGGGCCGAGATAAACCGATCTCGTGTACGATTCGAGTGTCGCGAAGAGTTTGTCTTCAACGAAGAGATCGTCCTTGGCCAGCGTGTTTATCAGCGATGATTTGCCCGCATTGGTATAACCCACCACGGCACCGATGAATTCCCCGGACCTGGATTTTCTGCTCAGCTCACGGTGGCTTTGTATCGATTTAAGCTTGCGGCTCAGGGTCGTGATGCGTCTGGTGATGTGCCGGCGGTCAGTCTCCAGCATCTTTTCCCCCGGGCCCCTCGTTCCTATCCCGCCCCCGAGTCTCGACAGAGCTCCCCCGAGTCCCTTGAGGCGAGGGAGAATATATCGAAGCTGGGCCAGTTCAACCTGTATCTTGGATTCGGCGCTGCGCGCCCTGCGCGCAAAAATGTCTAAAATGACCTCGGTCCTTCCCACTACGCGGCATTTCAGCGCTTCTTCGAGGTTTCGTATCTGGGCGGGTCGCAAATTGTTCAGGTCGATCACGAGAAGACGGATGTTCTTGTCAATAACCGCCCTTTTCAACTCTTCCAGCTGCCCTTTCCCGATTATATGGGCGGGGTCGATGGGGTCTTTTCTGAGAATGCGCCGGTCCTCTACAACACCGCCGGCAGTCTTCACGAGAAGACTCAGCTCATTCAGGGAATGCTCGACATCGTCCGGGGAGTTTTCCCTCAGCTGGATGGCCAGGAGGTATGCTCTTTCGTCTTTCGAGGAGGGTATTCTATTTACAGAGGCATCCATGAAGATTTAACCGGCAACCCCGGGTAATACGGTTGTCCCTGAACCAGTGCAGGTTCATTTCCAGCGCGTACCGGGCCGGCATTCGGGATGGGTACACCACCGAGGTGTCGAGAGGTTTCATGTCGTAAATTTCGTGTATCACTCCGTCTTCACCGATATACGCTATACTCAGAGGGATATAGGTATTTTTCATCCAGAAAGTGAGGTATCCCTCACTGCCGTACATGAAAATCATGCCGCTGTTTTTTTCAAGCGCTTTTCTGTTCATGAGCCCCGTGCTTCGGAGCGCGTCATTGTCGGCGATCTCCGCGATGAGAGATACCTGTTTGTTTTCAATGTTCGTGATTGAAATTGTGCAGACCCGGGATGTCGCTCCCGTCACGGTGACCGTAAATGAGATCACCAGTGAGCACAGCGCAATTATGTATTTTCTAGAATTGGTTGCGGTATTCAATGCGCAGGACCCTGTTAAGTCTTTCGCCTGGTTCATACATGACGGCGAATTCAATTCCCAGCTGGTCAACGTAGGAATAGCGGATACCCGCGTTGAAGAGCCATTCTCCGGAATCTCTGAAGTTCCAGAAGACCCGCTCGATTTCCCCCTTCAGCCTGAAATACTCTCCCAGAGGCGCGTCGATTCCAATGAAATAGGATGCGTCATCGGGACGCCAGTGGGGCTGTACGGGGAGGCGCACACCGTAATTCACGTATTGTTCGCCTCCGAAGAGATAAATGGGACTGGTAAATGCCAGATAGGGACCGTAAATGATACGGTCATGCTCGTCGGTCGAAAAAGAGCTCAGGCGTTCCTTGCCGATATAAAAGGAATCGTAGCCTATGGCGATCGCGGGAAACATCTCCCCTCCGTCGGTGATCTTTATCCTGGCAATCACTCCGGGCACGTTTGCCCTCGGCGTCCCCTTGCCGATGGCCCTGTCCACATTGAACGATACGCCGAGAAAGAGCGCGTCATGCAGGCCGATAATGGTTTTCAGTTCAATTCCGCCCTCGTCATACCCGAGTATGGAAACCTGATATCCACCTCTTTCGAGAGTGTAGGCAGTAGGCGTATCGATGGCCTGGGTACTGAGGGGCTGAGACCATGCGGACGCGCTTATGCATAGGAACGCCAGAAAAAACGGTATAGTTGCTTTCATGTCTCGCTACCTGATCGATTCTACTATTTTTATCGGTAGGAGGATGGAAAAGGTAAAGGAGGTGGTGAAAAAAATGGATCTTTGCCTAAATTCCGCTGCCTGGAGAGAGGGATTTCTGGATATCCATGAGCTCGCCGATTCCTGATTCGGCAAGTCCGAGCATGTCTCGGAGCTGGGCCGCGGTAAATGACGCTTTTTCTCCTGTCCCCTGTATTTCTATATAATTTCCCGCCCCGTCCATGACCACATTGAGGTCAACGTCCGCTTTGGAATCTTCATTAAAATCGAGGTCCAGCAGAAGTTCACCTGCCACATATCCAGCTGAAACCGCCGCGACATTTGACAGTATCGGATTTTCCTTTATAATACCGTCATTAACCGCCCTCCCGATCGCCATGCTCATGGCGATGAACCCTCCGGTGATTGACGCGGTTCTGGTCCCACCGTCCGCTTGCAGCACGTCGCAATCGACCTGGATCGTATAACCGTTGGTTTTGCTGAGGTCCACTGAGCCTCTGAGAGAACGTGAAATGAGCCGCTGAATTTCAACTGTGCGCCCATCCCTAGTGAGCAGAGGCCTTTTCGCACGGGGTATTGTCGAATAAGGAAGAAGGTTGTACTCGGCGGAGATCCAGCCTTTGTTTTTTGATGCTGCGTGATCAGGCACTTCCGGAAGAAGAGTTGCGGCGCAGATGATCCGGGTATTACCCATTTCAAACAGCACCGAACCGTGGGCGTTTCGGCAGAAATCTGCTGTTATTACCGGTTTGCGAATCCGGTTCCAAGGTCTATTTGTCCTCATAATTGTCCTGTTCTTCCATTTTTTTATTTTCACGAATGAGCTGCTGCAGCTCCTCGAGATCGTTAATTCTTTTGTTTATGCTTTTATGATAGGGATTGATGTCCCGTGTTGTACGAAATTCATTTAAGGCGGACTCTATATCGCCCGCGACATAGGCTCGGATTCCACGCCTGTAATGATTTTCCGCCACCGTCCTGTCCTGCATGGTGACGACTTTCGGGATGAGTTTAAACGTGACATTGAATGAGTAGGACGCGCCGAACTGACCGGCGTCTGCATAGGCGGCGTCGACGGTGAAAGTGACGTTGCCTATCACATAATTGAAGCCGAGACCCAGGGTGAAAGTGCCGGTGTCGTTGAAGCGGTAACCGGCCCTGAGGGACAGTATCTCAAGGTATGAAAACTCCAATCCCGTATTGAGCCTGAAGCTTTCGTTGAAACCACTGGTGAAATCGTAGAGGTCGGAAAAATCGATAATGTTTTCAAGCATGTCGATATTAATACCCAGGAAATTGGTTATCTTATATGAAAAACCCAGACGCAGAATTCTTGGAAGCGGATAACCGGCGACGGATGTTCCAATATTCAGAATTGAAAGCCCAATGTGAAGATTTTGGGTTGGCGCCTCAAAAGGGGTAAAAAGTCTAAGTCCCTTTAATACGCCGAGATCGAATGCCACTGAGTTATACAGTTTGGTATCAATTTTCTGGTAAATGTATTTTATCGACCCGCCAAGATACACAAAACCGAGGTTGTATCCGTAACCCGCGGTAAATGCGCCGTTAAGAAAGACCACCTGCCCCACCACATTTCCATCGATGTCGATTTTATCGAATGGGGGCACCCAGAAAATCGAATTCGAAGCGGCCAGATATCCCCCCAGTAATGGATAGGCAAAGGATATATTTTCAAACCTGGAATCGAGAATCAATTCCTGGTGCTGAAGCGACAGGAGGGGATAACGGAGTGAGCCGATTCCCGCCGGGTTGTAATAAAGCAGGTTGATGTCATTCGTCTCGGCCGTAAAGGCCTGCCCCATCCCCTGGGCCCGGCTTCCGATGCCCAGTTCAAGAAAATCCGCTCCCGACGTTCCCCTGGAGCCAGCGGCATATATCCTCGTTGCAAAGAGTACAAGCAACAGGGGGGTGATCGCCAACTTTAATGTTTTAATTTGCATATTTATTATAATGATGCTGTACTGAAATAAAGGCCGAATTCATAGTTCCTTCTTTTACTATATACCGCTCTGGTGTAAAAAAAGAGACAATATCTTTCCGCTTCCCGCCTTATTCTGTACGTAATACTGATTTATGGTTCAATATAAGAGATTTAATCATATCACTGGGATTGTCAAAATCCCCTGGTTTTAATTGGAAGATTGTGAAATCTTCATCATCCCAATTTAACTGGCTGGTGACAGCCTGTACCCGCAGTATATCTTTGTTTTTTATAAACATGATCATCCTATTCGGGCTCATGCAAAGAATCGATGCATCCTGTTTGAAAATGGTTAAAAATTTTGAGTAGAGGAATCTCATTAAGAAATAGTTTTCAACTTTATCCGGAACACTCGAAACGATAACACAGCAGTATTCCGTTTTTTGGAATAAGAGTTTTATGCATATTTCGAGTAGAGATTCAAAAGACTCTGTGGTGAGGTCTTGATTTTGAGATTGGTCCCGAACAAGGAGAAACATCAGGGGCATCACAACAAGGCTTTGCAACTGATTCAGCACTCTTTCCGGTTGATTACCGATGCCTTCAGTGTTACCGTAAATCAGAAGCAATGGAGAGGGGATGTAAGAGTTCTGCCCGTATCCTTCCGATGCACCAAATTCATAATAGACACTCTGCAGTAATTTCCCGGTGTCAAAGACAATAAGTGCCTGATCGTCCTTAAAACCGGTCCAATCAGAAATTTTCTGAAAATATGGAATAGCGGTGATATCGTTTTTCAAAAGTACCGTACACCAGGGGTTTCCGGCGATTCTTCTGTAAAGCGGATCATTGACGCCAAAAATGAAATTATCCTCCGGCAATATGGGTATACCATTGTACTGCATCCTGAAACAGCCATCATTCACGCAAAACTTCATTATGGCGAAAGATTCGAACCCCATGCGTGTGATTCCTCTGCCGATTTCTTCTCTCATTAAGTTCTCAGAGAACAACCCGACATCCGGTCCCTCTGAAAAGGGATTGAAGAAACTGTTAACCGTAACATGATCCTCCATCTGGTCGATCCGGTAATGGAGACTGTGAAGTTTCCTTATTATACCGCTTTCAGTCAAAACCGGTATTTTTTTTTCAACTGTACGGGAATTAATTGCCGGAACTACACTTTCATGGCCTTCGATTTTATTGATGAGTTCACGGAGTTCCCTGTTAAATGTTTTATCGCGCAGGATATTGTGGCCGCCGGTCTCAAGTACGTCCAGATCGCCGTCACGATTCGAACGATTTAGAGGTATCTCACCCTTTTGGGTTTTTCGAGTCACTGCGATAGCTCCAGCATCAGTTCAAGGGCTTTTCGTGATTTCTCCCTTACTCTGTCAGGTACTGTAATTACATTCTCCTCATTCACCAGTGAACGATGGAGTGATTGATAATTGATTTTTTTCATGTTGGGACAAATGAAAGAGTCCGACGCGGGTATATACTCAATGTGAGGCGCTTCCTGTTTTAACCGGTGAATCATGCCCTGCTCGGTTCCTACAATTATTGATCGTGCATCGGTTTTGGCGACAAACTGCACCATCTGCCCAGTTGATAATACTTCATCAGCCATATCGATCACTTCAGGCCTGCATTCAGGATGGACCATAACCAGCGCGTCCGGCCTTAAATTTTTTATTTTTAGAAGATCTTCCCCGGAAAAATTCTCATGAGTAGGGCAGAATCCATCCCAGAGTATAATTTTCTTTGAGGTGAACCTCTGGACATAACTGCCGAGATTCTTATCCGGAACAAAAATGATTTCATCGGCCTCAATTCTTTCCACAATACGCCGCGCGTTCGACGAAGTGCATATTACATCAGAAACGGCTTTTACCGCAGCGGTTGAGTTTATATAAGTAACGATTTTTGCTTTGGGGTGAAGATTCCTCATTTTAATTATCGCCTCGGGGTCCGCCATCTCCGCCATCGGACACCCGGCTGTCAGATCCGGCAGAAGGACTTTTTTATCCGGAGACAGGATTGAAGCCGATTCGGCCATAAAATGGACCCCGCAGAAAACAATAATTTCGTATCCTTTTTCTGTGCCAATTCCCGCGGCAATTTTTGACAGCTCAAGAGAATCACCGGTATAATCCGCAATGTCCTGAATCTCAGGGTTTTGATAATTATGGGCAAGAATAAGCGCTTTTTTTGACCCGGCGAGCTTTTTTATTTCTTCAATAATATTCATACATGGCTCTTTTTTATCTCTCTTTATTCCAGAATTATCGGTATTTTTCAAGATAAATTCTTATATGTTAGTAAAATTAAAAAGGTAAAAAAAAATATTGACACGAAACGGGCGTATTTACATTATCTGTGAAATTGATATTCCCGCTTCATTTTAGCGGGTTTTGATTTGTAATTTCAGTATTCCCCTGTAGCTCAGTCGGTAGAGTCCCGGCAGGCCGGGATTAACCAAAAGGAAACAGGTTCGAGAAAGATTTGATTTTATTATAGTATTCCCCTGTAGCTCAGTCGGTAGAGCAGTTGGCTGTTAACCAATTGGTCGTAGGTTCGAGTCCTACCGGGGGAGCATGGGTCTGTCCCTAACCTTTAATAGGGGCCTTGGAAAAGGATTTTCGGAAACGAGGATCCTTTTCTTTTTTGTAAAGTGAGTATGTATTACACCTATATCCTGCAATTAGAATCAACAGGCACATACTATATTGGTTCCACAGCGAACATAAATGAGCGTGTATGCCAGCATAACGATCCATTACGGTCCGGGCGTAAGGCAACTGCAAAACTGAAGGGTCCATGGAAACTTGTACACTGCGAAGAATT
>JBGSQT010000019.1:0-27634 GCA_041737965.1 Spirochaetota bacterium
TGGAGGAAGGCGAGGGGAGGAACTCGATCATCTTCTCTGATCCATACAGCTTCAAGGTGCTCTACGGCCGCCAGGCTCCGCAGTTTCGCGACACGAAGAAGCCCATCGACATGGCCGAGGCGGTAAGGCGCGCCAGTGACGGATTCATTGAGGAGCGGAAATCGAAAACGCGCCGGTCTGTCCGCGTAGTGCCGCCGGAGTACGCCGTGATGTTCCCCGGGATAACGCATCTCCTCTGCGAAGACTTTGACCAGCTCCCGGGGGCGGGCGGCGGATTTACGGAATTCCGCTTCCCTGAATCCGAGGGGCCCCTCCCCTTTACCTGTCCGCAGTGCGGCGGCAATTTACGGCTCGACGGTACGGAACGGACGGTGAAATGCTCTCAATGCGGCACCTCGTCGCACATTCCCGACGACCTCTGGCTCAAACTCCACCCGTCCAAGCTCGTCTCACGGTGGTACATCTGGTTCGACGAGACGCTGCGCCCCTACGAATGGGGAAGCGACCTGTGGGACATCGTCGCTGACGGTGAGGGAAACCTGTACATTACCCACGAGTCGCCCGAGTACGGGACGTTCACACTGGTATCCCTCGGTCCCGATTTAAAGACCCGGTGGAAGCGGGAGGACCTGAAGGAGTTTGTCCCGAAAACATCAAACGGCGACCCGAAACTATCCCTCGCCCCGGGAGGACGGCTCCTTCTCTGGAGCGGCGACAAGCACGCGCTTCTGGCGCTTTCCTGCGCCGACGGAAAGGAGCTGGACCGCCTGGGGGGAAGCCGCGGGCGGACTCCCGCCGGTGACGGCACCTTCAGCATGAAACAGACAAAATCGCTGGCGGCGGACATCGACGGGACCATTGTGGCCTTTCAGTACCGGAACAAGACAGATGTCGATGACAACTCTTTCTGCGAGCTGGTACGCTATTCCGCCGACGGTGCCGAACTGCCGTTCTGGCCCGAAAACAGTGGAACGCAGGGATTCCTTGGAAAAGTGAAGGCGTTTTTCTCGGACTGGAGCGCACCCGGATACTTTGCTGACATCAACAGCCGCGTCGTCAACATAAGGGATCATGACGTGATCCTGAGCGTGGGGCCGGACGGGCACTACTATCTCCTTTCCTCCGACAAGCTGGCCAGGTTTGACCGCGGAGGCAACAAAATATACGGCCTGAAACTTCCCTGCAGTTATTCCTGGGGCCGCCCGTGCGCGGACACCGGCGGTTTCGCCCACGTGCTGTGCAGCGGCACGGCAGACGACCGGTTCATCCTCCGCGTATCACCGGCGGGTGACGATGTCCGCGTTCACGTGCCTTATGCGGCTCAGGGCGGCGGCCTCTGCAGCGAGGAGGCCCTGGCGATGTCGGCCGGCGGCACCCTCTACGCGGCGGGCTACGACGGCCGCCTGCGCTCCTTTTCACCGGATGGGAAGATTCTCTTTGCAAGCGACCGATCAAGGGAAGATGAGGCCGATGCGTTGAAAAAGGCGCGGGAAGAGGAGGAGTGAATCCCCCCCGGAAATTTCCGGTATTGCGCGCCCATCACAGAAGACCGCATCTTTCAGCGAAAAGACAACGGTTGAGGACGAAAGCCGAAACGCGGGGCCTTCGTTAACGGCCATGCCGGTGGAAGAATCGCCGGTTCACATAACGTCCCGTGTCAGGGCCTCATCGCCAGTTTCGCCTTGCGGTCCGCAAGGGTGATGGTGGCGGTTTTTCCGGAATTGAATTCCAGGTAATCGTTTTCGATGCCGTCGCTGAAGATGACGCCGTTCTGCGCCATGCCGGAGGTGATCACCAGGGGGCTCTCCGCGGTGATCCTGCCGAACAGGATGTTCGCGCCCGAGGTCATGCTCTCGAAGGGCTCCCGCACGCTGAAGTAGAGGAAATCGGAGTCCCAGCCGAATCGGCTTTCCCCTTCAGGCATCGACGAGCCGTCATAGGTGGCGGAGATTCCCCGCGCGCCGCGTATTATGGACCTGAACCAGCCGGTGGAGCCGCACCCGGTGGAGACGATAAGGCCGCTGGAGGACTGCGTCTCCTCGTTGCCGCCGAAACTGATGCCGTAACGGAAGGAGATGTGGCTGCGGGGGCCGATGAAAATATCGTTCACCCCGCAGATTTCCTGCCCGTCATTGAGGGAGGCGCGGGCGATGGTGATCCGCGACACGTCAAAATCGCCGTTGAGAAGGGGGTTAATGTGCCGGGCAACGTCATGTACGGCAAAGGGGAGAAGCACGCCGTCGTACCGGGCCGGGTCAGGGTTCACCCCCACGATCGGCTGGACTGACAGGTACTTGGCGACGTTGATGACCAGCCCGTCCTGGCCCAGGGCGATTACCAGGTCTTTTTCGCCGAACAGGAAGGTGGGGAGATAGGTCCAGTCTATATGCTGTACCTTCTGGCCCGCCGGTATCGCCGCCATGAGACGCTTCAGCGATTCCTTGTACGCGCTGTCGGCCAGCTTAATTTCCTCGTATTCCGATTCCGCATCCGATTCCGCCTCGGCGGTGCCGGCGGACTTTTTCCGGCCTCGTAACGCCGGGGCCGCGGCCTTCGCCGCCTGGGCGAGGTAGAACCTGGCTTGCTCCCTGGTGGCGAAGGACCTCACCAGCTGGTCCATGCGGGTTTCCTTTGTGACGATGACGATCTTTTCAAACACCGTCAATCCTTCTTTTCAAGTCCCAGAAGAAGGCTCACGAGGTCCGGCGTGAGGTTGAGGTTTCCCACTTTGGCGCCGCTTTCGCCCAGCGACTTCATTCCCAGCGCCACCAGAAGTTTCGGGTCCAGGTCACGGAAGGGGAGCCATTCCAGCTCCGTCGCCTTTGACTTGAACTCGGCCTCCTTTATCCGGTTGGCGCCGTTCAGTTCCACCAGCTCCTGCCGCTGTTTCTCTATTTCGATTTCAGAGTCCAGTTCGTTTTTCTTGATGACGCGCTCCTGCTCCACCGCCGAGGCGCGCCTTGAATAAATCGCCTCGTCGGCCTTTTTCTGGAGCAGTTCCCGGTATTCCGCCTCCAGGGCCTTGGCGATCTCGGGAATGGGCGTCACGGCGGTGAAGTAGATGTTTTCAACTGAGACGCCCATGGCGTTTATCCTTTCGTCTCCCCGTATCTTTTCCATGACACTGCGCGCCATCGACTGGGAGCTCGCCAGCGCCTCCTCAAGCGCCAGGCCCTGCACCTGCTCACGCGTGAGCATCTGCACCGCGTTGATGATGCGCTGCGGCAGCTTGTTCGGGTCCTCGGAGAGGTAGGTCCTGGCTTTCGGATTGATGGAAAAATCGAGGCTTGAGAATATTTTATCGGTGTCCTGTATCCTGTAGGTGATCTGTCCCTGTATCGACACCGCCTGGAATGTTTTCGTCACCTCGTTGAATATGAAATTTACGTC
Organism: Spirochaetota bacterium; assembly: GCA_041737965.1. Classification (GTDB taxonomy): domain Bacteria; phylum Spirochaetota; class UBA4802; order UBA4802; family UBA5550; genus JAFGJK01. The sequence goes on from JBGSQT010000019.1 coordinate 3,391, forward strand.
CATGGTGTTGGCAGGTATCGACACGATGGTGTCACGTCTTTTCATGAAAAAAAAGCTTATTCCTTTCCCCTTCTTCTTTACTTTCCCATTGCCGAATTTTATAACAAACTCACTGGGCTGCCCCTTGAAATAGTTTATGAATATCATACCGCCCCCCTTGCCGAAATGAGTTGATTTTATACTTCGTGAAGGATCCTGTCATCAATATTTTTTCCCATGACATCCTTTCAGGAGAAGGGCGATGATTTTCATGTTGCGCCGGCACTACGGAGGGGAGTCCGGGATAGTGAAATCCCGCCATGGACAGGAGTTCTTTTATCAAAAATGATCGTCTGTTATCCCTCAACCCATGTTGCAATATATTTTACTCTCTTTGTTTCGTTGATATAAGAGGGTTTTTGAATTACCCATTTTCCATCAAGCAATGCCACTGATGCACCTGCTTCGAAATGACTCATGGCAATACCCATATCTATTTTCTGAAGATCAGATTTCAGCATAAAGCTATTTTCATTATAGTTTTTTGTTCTCTCAAGAAAAAAGTGAAAATTGCTGATACTTCCGTCTTTTATTATGCGCCAGGGCTGATAATTTACCGCTGAAGGCGCCATGCGTGTCAATTCCAGGGGGATCCTGTACCTGTCGTCTGCATGAGGTTCTGCAGAATTTGAAAAATCATTGTTGAAGAAAATTTCTTTCCAGGGCTTGCGGTTGTCGGAATCCATCTTCCATCGCGCAATACGCTCAACAACTCGTTTCTTATCTGAAGGATAGCCGATTGAAAGCACCGCAGGAACAGTCTCGTCTTCTGCGGCCGATATTCTTTCTGAAAAAGTACTCTTATTAAAGCTTCCCCCAAGCCAGCAGGTGCCCAGGCCAAGTTCGGTTGCCTTCAGGACAATTTTTTCCATAAGATATCCGTAGTCTTCATGATTCATTTCTGATTTTTTCATGGCACCGATTACAAAGCCGGACGGTTTTTTGATGAATCCATAAGTGCCCAGACCCTTCAATGTCTCAGTATCATTTTCTGCTGCCGCCACAACCATAAATCTGATATCACTCCCGAAAGGCCCTTTGTGAAGATGAGCGATATAATCATTCAGTCCATCGATTATACTCTGTGCAACAGGTTCACCGGTGTAGCTCCGGCATGAATAGCGCTGTGTTACGATTTCACTGAAATTATTTGACTTCATTGGGTTCTCCTGTTATTTTATTCTGCGTAATATAAAGACTCATTGTTAGTGAACGATATTGGCCCCTTCCGAGACGGTATTTTTTACAGAACTGTACTGATTAATCTCATTCATCGCCCTGAGTACTTTTTCAAGTGAATATGCCGCAGGATTTTTAAGTATTTCTATGACGATTTCTAATGTGTTCTGTTCCATTTGATTCTCCTTTAAACATTTATATAATTATAATATTCGATAAGTATCGAATTGATAAGCCTTTTTAATGGCGATTTCTCAATCGCCTTTCCGCACTGCCCTATATTGCCAATGCTTTTACAATTTCATCAAGAAGCTTTTTATTGATTCGGGCTTCAAGAAATTTGCCGTTCCTTTCCGTTGTTATGAGGTTGGCATTGGCCAATTCTTTAATGTGATGCGAAATGGTTGGTGCACCCACATTAAGGGAACCCATAATATCAGAAATAAGACACTGTCCGCACTCTGTATCATAAACCGAGCCTTCCTTATGTGCTATTTCAAGAAAGAGCTCCAGACGGTTGGGATGCGAAAGTGCTTTGAGGGCTTTTGCCAGTTCTTTCGTATTCATTTCATCTCTTAAATATCTTATTACTTTATTATTTGAAAATTAAACAATTTGATAAGTATCGAAGTGAAATATAGGGATTTTTTTACGGATCGTCAAGTGTTTTGGGTATTTTTTTTACGTAAGTACAATATTTTCTGCATATCGGGATGTTGCTCTTTGTACATTCACCGACACAGAATCTAGGAGCTTTGAATAGAAATTAGCAACGACAAGCGAGATGACACAGGGACCTTGAGCAAGATCACGAACGTACAATGTCGCAGGTATATAGCCGTAAGGTCCGATAAATACGCACTGCCTCTGCGTAACATCTCCCTGAGTGGAAATAGTCCCGCCGCCGAAGGAAGCAACGTCTTTTACATACGGTGAAGCTTTAAGCGATTGCGCGAACATGGGCAGGGGCGCGTTCATCGTGTATTCGGGACACATCATTTTATACGCAGCCGGATAATCGCGCTGTGCAAGCACCTTCTCGAATCGCTCGATCAGAGGATCGCCTGATTTTGAAGTGACCGAAGAAACGCCATCTTCCTTTATACACCCAACAAGGGCGACGGCTGCCCATAGCACTGTAAAAACGATGTTTCTCGCACGCATAGGTCCTCCCGATATTTTGTTATCAGTATATTGAACATTGCGCCAAGCATATGAGATTCCGGTCAATGACCGGAACGTCGCCTGCGGCTCAGCACAAGGGTTGGCGGCAATGCACTGTTCTCTTTTCCGCTGACAAACCCCTGTTGCGCTTCTTAATGTTCAACAGGCATACAATCCGAGCCGGGATTTTTCATCCAGCCGGTAATCTCATAAGGATGATAAGGAAACTCGTTGTAGTGCTCCCCCTTTTCCAGGGAAATGCAATAATCTGTCTGTAGAATAAAATGGTTGTGCCAATTTCCGGAGATGGTGAGAGAGCATCCCCCATCTTGTATGATCATATGTTCGCGCCCGCAAATACTGCAACCGGCCCCTTTCGGGCAGGGAGGACACCAGACTAAATCGGTTACCTTACCGCGTATAATGACAGATTTGGGCGCGTTTTCAGGGGCTTTAACAGCCTTGAGGAGCTCGCAAATACTGATGAGCGTACCGGAACGCAGCTCGTGACGGCAATTAGGCTCTGGCGCTCTGCAAGTGATGAAAAGGGATATGAGAGCTGCGCAAATACCCCATATTTTCCAATTGAATATCATAGTTTGGCGATATACTTTTTCAATGACTTCTTTAGGAATAAAAGGTTTTCCTTCCATTACTATCCTCTAGAATTTATTCAATAACATTTGGGAAATACTACAAGTCTATATGATCCCGGCACGCCGGGAAGTTTTACCGGCAGCGATTCAATCCCCTCTCCGTTGAGTGTCCCGGTTCTCGTTTTTCTTAATTTGAATCGCCTTCGCGGGGAATCGTCCGCGTAGGCTGGCGCGGAACTCCCACACAGGAGGGGATTCCGGTGCCCGCCCGTGATTACAGACGCTACGAACATCCCCATGTCACCGCTTCGTTTCCGCCTGATAAACTTCGGGTGAAGCGCGATACCGAGGCTCTGACCCTGGACCTGGCCCGCGGTATGCGGCAGGCATCTGAGCAATATCCATTCAGCATATGGTAAAATAATAATCCAGCCGGGGCCCGTCCTCGCGGACCAGGGTTGTGGAAAATGCCTCGCGCAGAAGCGCTTCATTGTCGAGACCGAAAGAATGCACCAGGTTGTCGATGTCAGGCGGTTCCCATGTATCGTACTCGCGCCGGAATGTCTCCCGGTATTCATCCAGTACCGCCCGCGGGGACGGCAGAACGCCCATGTCCGCCCTTCGCAGAATGTGCCACAGTGCGTCGTCATAGTCCCCGTGATAGATCAGTCCGGCAAAGTTTTCCGGCTGGTCGCCGAAGGTGAAGTCCGGCAGGTGTTGTGTGTACCAGGGCGGGAGATCCTTATTGAAACCGGTGCCGGCTTCGTGCTCGAAATCGCACAGGGTGCCGTCGATACAGAGCTGCTGGGGATGGAGCGCGCCATGAAGATATCCCAGCCTCTGCATTCGCGCTGCCTGCAGCCCAAGGCGCCGTGCAAACCACATGATGTACACGGCCGGATCCGTAAGATCGGTCCCCTCGACCGCACTGAGATGTTTCAGTTCGCATGAAAGGTACGAGGCGAGTGGCTCCGGTTCCGTATCCCGCAGATTGTGAAGGCGCGTATTCAGACTGAATGCGCGCGCATACACCGCACCCCGATATTGAAGCTCCCGACCATCATGGTGAAGCTGCCGGAGCTCTTCGCCGGTGTCAAGGATCGCGAGACCCAGGGGGGCGTGGACCCCGGCGGCCCGCAGTATTTCCGATCTGGCAAGGTCAACATAGGACTGAAGTGTGCTCGTGGTACCGCAGGCATACCAGCGGTTCATCCGGTTGTTGTCGCCGACAAACTCCCTGATGGGACCGACCCCCTTGATGCTGATGTCACGATAGAGACGTCCCGAAGGACCTTTAAAAAAGAGAGGAGGGAAGAGAAGGCATCGGCCTGAATCGAAGGCCATCAGTCTGCCCACCGGCCGGTACGTACCACCCGGCTTGACTGTCAGTGCGAGACCATCACTCAGCCGTCGAAGATCCCTCTTCCCGTATGGAGCATGCCGGGGCCACCAGGTTGCATCGGGGCCGTTGCCGCGCAGCGCCGGATTGACATAGACTGCCGATGCGCCCGGCACTCTGTAAACGTCGTGCCAGGCGATTCTCGGAGTGGATCCGAGATAACGTTCTACCGGGCTCTGACCCCCTTCCTTAACGGATTCATCATATCGGTCTGAAATGAAAGCCCTGCCGTCGCGTGTCCCGGGTTCTTTGGTCACATTACGGCACCGATATGGGCGCCGTTTGGCATCTTAGATACCGAAGTTGCCACATTGTAATAAAAATCGAACTTCTCCGCTGATAAACCGTACTTTTCCATGAGCTTGGTGCGGGTATCACCTGTCATCTCCCGCCGTCCCTTGGCCAATTTTTCGATTTCCGAAAAAGCCCCGGCCGTGTCGGCCCTCTTTATCGCCGCGATGATTCCGTCAACGCGCACCTCGCGAACGGACTTGGAACTGTGGAAGACTTTCGCCGCATCACGATATGATACCGTGCCCCCCCTGTCTGCGAGTGCGCTGAGACTGTTCACTTCAGCCGGAGTAAGATCAAGAATTGTACCGGCCTCTGTCACGGATATTCGCCCTTTTTCGTCAGAACAGGCTTTCAGGAGATTGTAGGAATTCAGACTTGCACCGGTGATGTGCTCGGCCGATTTGACGGAATGGTCCTTCCGCGCCTCCCTGATCACCGCTTCGACAGATACGAGGCCGCCCGCGAGCATCACCGCACCGGTGCACAGGGATATGGTTGCGGCGTGGCGGTTTCCCTTTTTTGTTTTTTTTGACATGGTCTATTCCTCCCATAATAATTGTAGTCGGAGTCGTTGCACATCCTGCGGCAATTCAATCTCATCTCCGATGAGTATTCCGATTTTCGTCCTTCTCAATTTCGCGCACACCTAAAAAATAGCGATGCAGGGATCTATTCTTCACCGGAGAATACTATAATGGCGTAAGTTCGGAATCAAGCAAAAATTTGGACATAAAGCGAAACATGGTATCAGCCAACCGGACAACCTTGCCCTCCAGTTTCTTTATATCTTCATCCTTGAGCGTTTCTTCGTCTTTCGGACGGTTTCGCAACGCGTTTTCAGCGCCCGGGATGCCATCCGTACACGCGGGAATCTCGAGGGATGCGGGAAAGGCTTTACAATTTTAAAGTTCAGGCCAGGATGCCCCCTTCGGGGGACAAAATGGGTCAAAATTTTTGTCCATGGACGCATGCGGATTAATGAAGAGCAGGAGGGGAAAGCGATATGGTGCGAATTCCATTATTATTATTTGCCTTGCTGATATTTGTGCCGCTTAACGGCTGCAGCCTGAAGGTCGGAGCCATCCGGTCCGTTGACGCGACGGCCAATTTAGACTCCGGCAAAGGCATCGTTGCCGGCCGCGTCCGGCATATCGTTGACGGCAGGGTAATGAAATACAGCCTTCTCTCCAGGCCGGTCATGCGTCTTTTCCGATTCTCCGACGGCCAATATTATGAAACTCCCATGGTTGACGCGGATGGCGCCTTTGCGTGGATGCTGCCCGAAGGAGAGTATGAGATCGCGGTGCTGGGCGGAGGCATGAGTCCCACCGGGCAGCCGATGCTCATGCGCAATACCAGTGTCCTTTGGCAGGTGAATGGATTTGCCTATCCCGGCTATCTGCTCTCCGTTGCGGCAAGAAAAACACACTATCTGGGAACAATCGAGATCGACGTGAATTCAAGAAAAATGAAGGCCGTGATCGACTTGACCGGGGAACGGGTTTTCCGGTCACTCAATCGAATTCGGATTATCGATGAATCTGCATTCGATCCGGGGTGGCAGGCCCTGAAAGACCGCCCTCAAGCGGTGATCCGCCTCATTGAACCTCTCGCGCGCTAACGCGGCACGAGGGGTTGCGTGTCCAGTATCGCGTGACGTTTATTTCTGCCTTTCGCAGAATATTTTCAAGTTGTTTGGAAAAAATTTCCCGCGAAAAGAGAAAAAGGGGTGACAAGGAGCGTGAAAACGGATACGGATATCCCATGAGAAGGATCATATCACTCTCTTTTATTGCACTCCTCGGTTTTTCCTTCACGTCATGCTATGTCATTTTTTCGAACGATATTTTCAGTGATAATGAATGCACTATCGACAAGGACATCATCGGCGGCTGGAAAAACCTTGGCCGCGGTGAATTCTGTTCTTCACCTGTAATCACTGAAGGAAAAAACAACACCGTTCTGATCAAATGCGGCAAAATTTCAGAATACAACGAAGAATCGTCATTTGTTCTTTTGGGTAAGACCTGCATTTTGAACGGCCAGCATTATCTCTATTTTCATGATTCGAAAAGCCTTTCAAAAGCAAAAATAAGTACCGGGGATAAATTGATTTTTGCTTATGAAATACTGGGGGATACTCTCGTCGTCAGGAATCTCAATCCCGAATTCTTCAAAAAGATGATTGAAAGCGGCGTGCTCAGCGGCGAACAGCAAAAGAGCGGGAGCCAGTTTGTCCCCGGGATTCTAAAGATCAACTCATCAAACAATAAGGTGAAAAGCGTATTGCTTCAGAATAATGAACAGATGATTTTAAAGAAAACCGATTTCAAGTACCAAAAATCAATTGATCAATAGGCTCGTGTTCATTATTCGGAAAAACTTCGCTGAACATCCGGAAGCAGGCGACACGGACTGACGCGACTAAAGCATGATCTTTTCAACCGCCCTATTTTGAGACCACATCGGCTCTTCATTCCTGCGCGTCTTTCCCCGCACCGGAAACAGCGATTGATTGCGGACGCCTTTGCCATAGAGGCAAAGAGACTCAGAGGATTATATCTCCGGACTTCACACAAACTTGCCTTTCCATATACTCCGTGCCTCTGCGTCTCCGTGGGCGTTCTTCATTCATTTCCGCCATAGAGGCGAGCAGGAAATAAATTTCCTGCTCGGGGATTGCGGTGGCAGACGCAAAAATCCTTTATGATGGACGTCGCACAATTCAGAGGATGAACGCGGTCAAACGGACGACAACGTTGTGAGCAATGACATGCAACACATCCGGGATACGGCCGGTCCCGCTAAAGTGAAACCACAAACGAGAATGTGACTCCGTGCAGGCGGTCCGAGCTGAACTCTTTGTACCGTTTGTTGCCGTGATAGAGATAGAAGAGCTGCTGATACCTGTATCCCAGAATAACTGTGGTATGCAGAGCCTCGATATAATACGCCAGCGACGCCGTGACGTTACCCCCCAGGGAATAGGCGAACTGCACGTTTTCGGTGCGCTCGTAACCGAAAAGGGTGATGGCGCTCAGGTTCGGAAGAAAATAGAGGGGGCCGAACAGGTGCAGCGTCATGCCCACACCGATTCCCGGTCCCATGTTATGAAAAAAGGCGTTCCGGTCCAGCCTGAGCCTCACCGGCCCGGATATAAAGGACTCGGTCTCGCTGTAAAAATAGCCCTGGTACTTGAAGCCGACAAACCACTTGAACATGGCATTGATCCTGAAGTTCACCACGATGTCGGACTCCACCTTGTGGACGTCCCGGTCGAACTCGTAGGTGCTCGAAGGGAGCGGTACTATGTCCGAGGTGTTGTACTTCCAGTACAGAAACACCGCCGAAAGCGACGTGGTTTCGTCGAAGGTGTAGGAAAACGCCGGGCCTGTAAAAAAACCGGGGTTCAGAACAAATTCCGCGGTCCTGCCGATACCGCTTATATTGTAACTGCTCCACACCGGGTCCCACCAGGAAAACCAGGTCATTGCCCCGATACCCACGGTGCCCGCCTCTGCGCGTTTTACGCCGAAGGGCGTCAGGACGGTCATGGCGATAACGATCGCTGACAGGAACGCTGTTCTTTTCATTGAATCCCCTTCTGGTTTCCTTTTATCAATTTAACGGTTTTCATTTTCAGCGTGTTGCTTTTCATCTCATGGCCGAAAGGCGATACACTGAAAACTGGATGTTCCACCCGGCCCCATATTGCCCGACCAGATATATCCGTCCTCGGAATAGACTATGATACCGTTATTCCCCACCGCCACGAAACGGCCTTCACCGAATATAATTTTCATGAGGTTAACGCCCCCCGCGCCGGGTACCAATACCGGGCCCGCCCACGAAAAGCCGTTGTCCGGCACGTACGCGGCGCCGCCGGACGTGACGGCCACGAACCGTTCATTCCCGTACGCGACGTCTCTCACCAGGGGAGCCCCGGAAGGAAGAAGGTTCCCAGACCAGCTGACGCCGTCACCCAAGGCACAGCCGGAAAAAAGGGCCGTTGAGAGTATAATTGCGGTTGTATGAAACCTGAGTCTATTCATGGTTTATATAATTATTAATTCTATTATTTTCACTTTTCACGGCCGATACGCCACATCCATGAAATTGCCTGTACCTGGTCCCACATTGCCGGACCAATTATAGCCGTCCTTAGAATAGATGATCGTACCGTTACTTCCCACGGCCACAAATCGATTATCGGCATATATGACTGATTGTAGTCGATTACCAGAAGCACCTATCACAGTTATTGGTCCCATCCAGTTAAAACCGTTTTCAGACACATAAACTGATCCACTATTTCCTACGGCCACAAAACGATTATTACCGTATGCGATACCATAAAGAATTGGTGCCCCCGAATCAATAAGATTATTGGACCAGTTGATGGCATCCTGTGAAACCATGATAAAACCAGAACCTCCCATCAGTCCAACAGTTACAAAAACCATGTTACCGTATGCGGTGTCTATCGGTTCAATAGAGGGGCCGCTCCAAACATTTCCAGACCAATTAATACCGTCATTCGATATCTGAATTTGATCAATCGTGAGAGACAAAAAAAGACCACCACCATAACAAATCGAATAAATAGGATTCAGGCCAAGATTTCCATTTGCCTGATACCAGTTTATTCCATTAATTGAAAAATAATTATTTCCGGTATCACTTCCGCTTGAATATATTCCCGAATTATAAGTGATACTGCTAAAAACTGCGGTTGGAATTTGAGTAGTAGACACATTCCAGTTTACCCCGTCTACTGAAATCGCAAAATCTCCACCGCTGCTTTGTTCTCCAGCAATTATAAATACTTTATTTCCGTATGTTATTGAAAATGAATCCGATAGTTGAACTGTAGAAGTTTTTATCCATGCTCTGCCATCAGTGGATATATATACATCGTTTGTCGCCTGCACCGCCACAAAGAGCGGGTTTCCGCTTCCACGGTAGCTGTCCATGGCGTCGCCGTCACCCAAGGCACAGCCGGTGAGTAAAATGATCACAGCCATGAAGCCATGAATCATGCTATAAAATATGTATTTTTTCATTACCTCACCACCATCCGGGGGACACCCCGTTCCGGTAGGTGAGCCCCAGGTAAAGCTGTATTCCCTCAACGTTCCGGTTCGATTCGCCCACGGGCACGTATCCCACGTTCATCTCGCAGAAGAGCCCCATAAACCGGAACACCGTCACCTCGAAGCCAATCCCGGTGATAACGCCAATGGAATAAAGATTCGTTTCGCTGTCGGGATGCCACCGGCCGTATCTGCTTTTTCTTCCCAGGGAACGAAAATAGAGAAACCGCGGGGCCGCCAGGGCGTAGACCTGCCAGAGCTGTCCCAGGAAATAGGCGCCGAACACGGCTCTGACCCCCACATCAAAGGAAAGCAGGTGCACTGAGTTATCCTCGTATACGTAATCGTCCTCCCGCTCCAGAACGTCGTCCGTGGTCCAGTAATAGCGGTAACCGGCCCGCACAAAAAAATCCGCGCCGTTGCCCGAGGCGTTCCGCATGCGGTACGGAAAAAATCCAGGATAAATCCGTATCCCTGATCGTAGTAGTAATCCAGGTCCCGGTCCATCATGGTGATCATGCCGAAACCGCCCCAGCCGAGGCGCAGAAGGGGTGCGCCTGCACGCGTCATGGCCTCATCAGATCCGCCTCCAGCCCCCTCCTCTCCCTGGCGGACACCAGGGTCACGTGAAGACTGTGCCGACACCGGGATCGTAATAAAAACAGAAAGGGCCATACATGCCGTGACAAGCGCGGTAAACATCTTCATGAACGGAGGCACCTCAGCGAATTATTTTAACCGAAGACCGACAGGAGCATCCCTGGAAAAGGGATGCCGATTATGATACTATTCATTTATGTGGAATATTGTACGAAAATAATTTCGACCGTCAATAACTTTTTTTTTCGCATAACGATACATATTCCATGTCATTTTTCAAAATAATTTTAAACAGCGCCTGGCATAGCGTTCTTCGCGAGCCTGCAAGATATTTTTATAGAATAATGAGGCTTGTATGGTTACTGCAGCGTATGAAGGTACTGAAAATTGCCATGATCCGTAAAATAATCACATTCATGTGGAGAATAATCTCAACTGGCGAACAGTATAGGCGGATGGTTGAAAAAAATTGCCAAAAGAAAATTCAGAAGTTTAAAATATTTCAAAGGAGGAGGAATGTGCGCACCTATTCTTCTCATGAGGATACTATAATGGCGCCAGTTCTGAATCAAGTAAAAAGAAATCATTTCTTTCGTGGCGGTATTGCACCGGAAACAGCACTCGATTGCTGACGCCTTTGCCGCGGAGGCACAGAGACTCAGAGAATTATATCTCCGGACTTCACACAAACTTGCCTTTCCATATGCTCCGTGCCTCTGCGTCTCCGTGAACATTCTTCATTCATTTCTGCCAAAGAGGCGCAGACGCAGAGCCATGATTTAAAGGCGAAGCGCCTGCGCATGGCGAAAATAAAACCGGCAGCGGCTAAAACGCCGCAATGTCGCGACGGTGTCCGCCTTCCCGGCGATGGTATTTTTTAAAGTACTTGTTTTTTTTCCACCCTGCGGTATATATTACATATACGATGGGCAAAGGAATAACAACACGCTGTATACCCCTGCCGTTGATATTACTCGCGTTATGTTTTCCGGCGGCGGCGGCGTCAACGGCCGTTCAAATCACTCCCGATCTGCAAAAACAAAAAATCGGCAAATCCGTTTCATACCTGCTGGACCCGCGAAACAGTCTCACGATACGGGACTTCGACGGCCCTGCCGCTCCGGACGGTTTTGTCCGCTCGAAAAGCGACGCCCCCGGTTTCGGCTACACCGGATCCGCCTGCTGGCTTTCATTTTCAACTGAAAATTCCTCCGGAAGGGAGGCGGATCTTTTCCTGGAAATCGCCAACCCCCTGCTGGATACCGTCAGGCTCTACAAGAGGGAACCCGGCGGCTTCACTCTTCTGGGTGAAAACGGCGACCACCTCCCTTTCTCGCGCCGGGAAGTCCGCTACCGCAACCCGGTGTTCAGCGTCACGATACCTCCCGGAACCGCCGACTTCATGCTCTACGTCAGGACCTCGAGCAACATGAACCTTCCGCTCGTACTCTGGAACAGGGCGAGTTTCGCCGAGCAAACGGCACACGAGAGCGCCTTTCTCTGGATGTTTTACGGCATCATGATATGCATAATACTGTACAGCCTGCTCGTGCTGGTCCAGTCCCGCGATCCGATCTACGGGGTCTACATCGCGGTCATCGCCGGATTTCTCCTTTTCAGGTTCGCCTACAACGGGCTGGCGTTCCAGTATCTGTGGCCGGAATCTGTCCGCTGGGCCAACAGCTGCATCCCCTTCCTTATATCCGTGTTCGTGGCCTTTCTTCTGCAGTTCACCCGCATGTTTCTGAAGACATACCTGAACGCGCCCGTTCTCGATATCATTCTGAAATGGCTGACCGTACCCTACCTGATCGGGATCCCCTTTTCCATCCTCGGGCCGTACGCGTACGCCATACGCGCGGTCCTCGGAGTCTCTCTTTTCACCTCGATTCTGCTGATCGCGGCCGGAATTATCTCCATGAAAAAAGGGGTCCGGGAGGCGACATTCTATCTTATCGCCTGGAGCACCTTTTTCATCGGTTCTGCGCTGAACATTCTGCGGGACTTCGGAATACTTCCCGTCACCTTTATCACCACCTGGGGGCAGCAGATCGGAACGGTCAGCCAGGCCCTTTTCCTCTCCATCGGCCTGGCCGACAGGATTAATACCATGAAAAGGGACATCGACCAGGCCCACGGCGTCCTGCTCAAGGCCCACCGGAAGCTCGACGAGGAGCGCGAGCTCCTTTCGGTCACGCTGAAATCCATCGACGACGCCGTCGTCACGATCGACCTGAAAGGAAGGATCATCCTGTTCAACAGGGCGGCGGAAGCCATCACCGGCTGGGACCGAAGCGATGCGGCGGGGAGGCCGCTGGCGGAGGTGATCATTCTCTCTGACGAAAAGAGCGGGGACCCGATCACGATCGTTCCCGACAGTATCGATTCGAAAATCGCAGCCTGTGAAATGTCCTACGAACCGGTGCTCGTTTCAAAAGACGGCGCCAGAAAAAACATCGCCTTCAGCAGGTGCCCGCTTCATGACCGGAACAGCCGGATGATAGGGGAGGTCCTTGTGTTCAGGGACATCACGGAGCGCCTCAGGACCGAAAAGGAAATCCTGAAGGCCAGCAAACTCGAGTCTCTTGGCGCTTTCGCGGGAGGGATCGCGCACGATTTCAACAACATCCTCACCGTCATCATCGGCAACCTGTCCCTCATAAGGCTCCAGAAGGAGGGTGGCGGAGTCGACGACCAGGTGCTCTCCGACACGGAGAAAATCACGGAGCGGGCCAAAGGGCTCACCCAGCAGCTACTCACATTTTCCAGGGGCGGAAGCCCGATTAAGAAAGCCACGGACCTTCGGGACCTGCTGCGCGACACGGCAAGCTTCATCGTGAGCGGATCGAAAACGAGGATACATTTTGAAATCGAGGACGGCCTGTGGGGCGCCGAGATCGACGAGGGGCAGATCAGCCAGGCGGTCAACAACCTCGTGATAAATTCCATCCAGTCGATGCCCCGCGGCGGCACGGTCACCGTGTCAGCCTGCAACTTGATCTCAGACGGGGCCTCGGTCCCCGGCCTGCAGCCCGGCAATTTCGTGAAGATATCAGTCAGCGACGAAGGCGCCGGCATACCGGTGGACCTGACGCAGAAAATATTCGACCCCTTTTTCACCACCAAACCGGAAGGGAGCGGGCTCGGGCTCTCGAGCACCCAATCCATCGTCATGAAGCACGGCGGCAGAATTACGGTCGAGTCAACTCCGGGCAAGGGATCGCTGTTTACGGTGTACATCCCCTCCCTGAACCGGGACGCGCCGTCCGTAAAAACCCGCAGCAAGGCGCCGATAAAGGGAAAAGGCCGGGTCCTTATACTGGACGACGAGGAGATGATCCTGAAAACGGCGGCGAACCTCATACGGCGGCTCGGATACGAGGCGGACATCTCTTCCGACGGCACCGAAACCATAGAAAAATACATGGCCGCCCTGCGGCGGAACGAGCCGTTCGACGCGGTGGTCATGGACCTTACAATCCCCGGGGGCCTGGGCGGAAAAGAGACGCTCGAACAGCTCAGGGAGCTGGACGCCAACGTCCGGGCCATCGTGTCAAGCGGCTACTCAAACGACCCGGTGATGTCCCAATACAGATCATTCGGTTTTATCGACATCATTGAAAAGCCCTACACCCTGACGTCCATTTCCGAAGTGCTCCATCGGGTCATCTCTTCACGGCCGCGGACCTGAAAGGGAAAAACCGGCCGAAACAGGTCGCCTTTCCCGCTGTTCCGGGACGCACCTTCACCCTGCGCGGGCGCCGCAAAACACGGAAATTCGGAAACAAGCGATTTAAAAACCGCCGGTGCTGCTCCGGCCAGAGCGTGTCATGGTTCCTTCTGGATAAAAAGTGATTGCGCCGCCCCGCACTCTAATTGTATACTTTTCACCGACGAGCCGGAAAGCCGTCACATATTACGCGCACCAGGAGCGGCCCATGAAGGACCGGTTAAAAAAGTCAATGGCGGTATTCCTCATCGCGCTCTGCCCCCCCTCTGCCATGCTTATGTGGTACACTATGACCGCCCTGCACGGATCGGTGCTGGAGATGGGGCGACTCATGGCGGCAGAGGGGCCCTTCACGGTATTATGGAACATCTGGGGCCCGGTTTTTTTCGGCACCCCTGCCGCCTGGGTTATAATCGGCATATTCGCCGGCACCCAGCTCCTGTTCATGCGCGTCATGCCGGGAAAGGAATTCCGGGGCCCGGTGACGCCGAAAGGAAACGTGCCGGCATACAGGGCCAACGGCGTCCCCTCCTTCGCCGCCACCATGTCTCTTTTCGTGCTCTGTTCCTTCGTGCTGGACCTCTTCCCGCCGGCGATACTCTACGACCGCTTCGGCGAGCTCCTGGGGGCGATGAACTTCTTCAGCCTGGTCTTCTGCCTGTTCCTCTATTTTAAGGGGCGGTTCTTCCCCTCCTCGGACGACTCAGGCGTCACCGGCAATTTCATATTCGACTACTACTGGGGCACCGAGCTGTATCCGCGAGTGCTGGGCTGGGACGTCAAGATGTTCACCAACTGCCGCTTCGGCATGATGGCCTGGCCGCTCATCATCGTATCCTTCGCGGCGGCGCAGCACCGGACCTGCGGTCTCTCCGATTCCATGGCCGCGGCCGTCGCGGTCCAGCTGGTCTACATCGCCAAGTTCTTCTGGTGGGAGACCGGCTACCTTGCGTCAATGGACATCATGCACGACCGCGCCGGCTTCTACATCTGCTGGGGCTGCCTGGTCTGGGTGCCGGCCGTGTACACGTCCCAGACTCTGTACCTGGTAAATCACCCGTACCGGCTGGGGGGGCTGATCGCCGACGCCATATTCATTCTGGGCGTCTTCGCGGTGACGGTAAACTACCTGGCGGACCGCCAGCGCCAGAGGGTCAGAGCCTCGGGGGGAGATGTCTCCGTGTGGGGGAAAAAGCCCAGGCTCATTGAGGCGGAGTACGTCACCGATGCCGGGGATAGGAAGACGAGCCTCCTGCTCGCCTCCGGATGGTGGGGCCTCAGCCGGCACTTCCATTACATACCGGAAATCGCCGCCGCGTTTTTCTGGACCCTGCCGGTGCTCTTCGCCGACCTGCTCCCCTGGTTCTACGTGATATTTCTGACCATACTGCTCACGCACCGTTCGGTCCGCGACGACAGGCGGTGCGCGCTGAAATACGGGAAGTACTGGGACGAGTACCGGCGCATCGTTCCCAACAGGATCATCCCGCGCTTTTTCCCGCGGGGCGGATGAAAAAGTCCCGGCGGCGCGTCAGGGGCGGCCGCGGCACGGGGCCGGGAAAAAACCGCGCCCCCGCGTCCTTGGGACGAAAAAAAGGCTGACCTGTACCGCCGCGTCTGTACAATTGGCGGCGCGCAATGTCACGAATCATCGAATGAGAAAGGGGAGACCTTTATGATGCCGATTAAACGAATTCGCGATCTCACCGGAGCCGAGCGTCACGCGCTCATGAACAGGTACGGGGAGGACTTTACGTCCGTGATGATCAACACCGTCATCCCCATCGTCAACGACGTGAAGATGCGCGGCGACGAGGCGGTGAAGGAATACACGGAGCGGTTCGACGGCGTCCGGCTGGACTCGGTCATGGCCGGCGAGGATGAAATCGAAGCGGGTTACCGCGACACGCCTGAGGAGCTTATCGACGCCTTTACCGCGGCAAAACACAACATAGAGGAGTTTCACCGGCATCAGCTCAGGGAAGCCTACATGTACCGGAGAGACGACGGCACTGTGCTCGGCATGCTCTACCACCCCATCACCCGCGCCGCGGTGTACGTCCCCGGCGGCAAGGCGTCCTACCCGTCGTCGATACTCATGGGGGTGCTCCCCGCGCAGATCGCCGGGTGCGCCGAAATAACGGTGGTGACCCCGCCGGGGAAGGACGGAAGAATTTCGCCGGTCACCGGGGCGGTGTGCAGGATGCTGGGGATCACCCGCATCGTGAAATCGGGCGGAGCCCAGGGGATTGCGGCCGCCGGCTTCGGCACCGATACCGCGCCCAGGGCCGACATAATCGTCGGGCCGGGCAACATCTACGTCACCGCGGCCAAGACATATCTTTTCAGCCTCGGCGCCATCCAGATCGACTCGATGGCGGGCCCGAGCGAGGTGCTCATCATCGCCGACGGGACCGCGGACCCGAAGTGGGTGGCCTTCGACCTCCTGTCCCAGGCCGAGCACGAGGAGCGGGCAATCGCCCTCCTGGTGACCACCTCGGAGCCGCTGGCGCGCAGGGTGCGCGACGAAATCACCCGCGATCTCGAAACCGGAGAGGGACGCCACGCCATCAAAAAGGCGTCCATCGAAAGCGCCGGCCTCATTCTGCTGGCCGATTCGCTTGAGGAGGCCATCACCTTCTCCAACGACTACGGCCCCGAGCACATGGAACTGATGGTGGACGATCCGCTGGAGCAC
Source organism: Spirochaetota bacterium (assembly GCA_041737965.1). Classification (GTDB taxonomy): domain Bacteria; phylum Spirochaetota; class UBA4802; order UBA4802; family UBA5550; genus JAFGJK01. The sequence continues at coordinate 20,183 of JBGSQT010000019.1, forward strand.
CTCACGTCGATACGGAACGTGGGTTCCCTGTTTCTCGGAAAATACGCGCCGGTGGCGGTGGGGGATTATTACAGCGGCACGAACCACATCCTTCCCACCGGCGGTGCGGCCAGGTTTTCCTCCGGCACCTCGGTGGACACCTTTATGCGCCGCACCTCATTCCAGATGCTGAAGGAAAAAGGGCTCCGAAACGCCCTGAAGCCGGTGAAAATCATGTCCCAATACGAAGGATTCGGCGAAAAACACGGGGGATCGCTGGAGATTCGGTTTAAAAAGTGACCGGAGACCGGCATTCCGGATTTTCACGGGACCCCGGAAATATTTCATTGACAATGAAGCGGCCGGCGTACTCCCTTGTCATACTGAAACAGTAAATTCTGGAGTTTTTCATGCCATCGGACGCATATCTGATACTGGAAGACGGCACCGAATTCCGGGGAACCGGTTTCGGGTCCGAAATTGAAATAATCGGAGAGGTTGTCTTCAACACCTCCATGAGCGGCTACCAGGAGGTGCTCACCGATCCCTCCTACAGGGGCCAGATTGTGGCAATGACCTACACCATGATCGGGAATTACGGGGTCAACGGGGAGGACGTGGAATCCGACAGGGTGCAGGTGGCCGGATTCGTTGTAAAGGAATACAGCAAATCATATTCCAACTTCCGCGCCACCTCCTCTCTCGACAGCTATTTAAAGGACGCGGAGATCAGCGGCATTGAAGGGATCGACACGCGCATGCTCACCCGCCACATACGGTCCCGCGGTGCCATGCGCGGCGGCATCTTCTCCGACAGAAAAGGGGCCCTGGAAAAAATTCTGGCGCACCCGAAAATGGAAGGCCTGGATCTGGCCACCGGCATTTCATGCGCCGCTCCCTACGAATTCGGGCCCCAGGAAAGCGACAGGCCGAAAGTGGGCGTGTACGATTACGGGGTAAAAACCAACATCCTGCGGCTCCTTTCCGCGTCCGGTTTCGCCGTAAAGGTGTATCCTGCCGCCACTCCTCTTAAAAAAGTCCTGAACGAGGGCGCACGGGGAATATTCCTCTCCAACGGGCCGGGCGATCCTGACGCGGTGGGCACCGGAAAAACGCTGATGAAGGACATTATTAAGGAAGAAGTCCCCTGTTTCGGCATCTGCCTGGGCCACCAGATCATGGGGATCGGCCTGGGAGCGCCCACGTACAAGCTGAAATTCGGCCATCGCGGCGCCAACCAGCCGGTGAAAAACCTGGAAACCAAAAGGATCGAGATCACCTCGCAAAACCACGGGTTTGCAGTGGACATGGACACGATAAAAAAGCTTCCCGGCGTGGAGCTGACGCACCTGAACCTCAACGACAACACGGTAGAGGGCTTTCGCCACGCCAGGCTCCCTCTTTTTTCGGTGCAGTACCACCCGGAAGCGAGTCCCGGGCCCCACGATTCGCGGTACCTCTTCGGCCAGTTTTACTCCATGGTCGGCAAAAACTCACAGAAATAATTCGAGGCGGACATGAATTGGGAATCGATCGCACTATCGTCGGATATTGAACCCGATCTTTCGGAAAACGCGGGAATCGTGCTGGAACGGCGCTATCTCGCAAAAGACGAAAACGGAATCGTGCAGGAAACGCCGAAGGACCTTTTCGAGCGGGTGGCTAAATATATCGCCTCTGCCGACCTGGACCACGGCGCCGATGAAAAAGAAGCCGCAAAAACCGCCGCGGAATTCTACGAAATGATGGCGTCCCTCCGGTTTATCCCGAACAGCCCCACGCTCATGAACGCGGGGCGGCCCCTGGGCCAGCTCTCGGCCTGCTTCGTCCTTCCGGTTGAGGACTCCATGGACAGGATATTCGACACCGTCAAGCATATGGCGCTCATACACAAGAGCGGCGGCGGCACCGGGTTCTCCTTTTCCAGGCTCAGGCCGAAAAACGACATGGTGAAGTCCACCGCCGGAGTCTCCAGCGGCCCGGTCTCCTTCATGTCCATATTCAACGCGGCCACCGAAACCATCAAGCAGGGGGGGACCCGGCGCGGCGCAAACATGGGGATACTGAACATCGACCATCCCGACATCATCGATTTCATCACCGCGAAGGAAAAGGGCGACGCGCTTACCAACTTCAACATCTCCGTCGCGATCACCGACGAGTTCATGAACGCCCTCGAGAGCGACTCCTCCTACAGCCTGAAAAACCCGAGGACCGGACAGCCGGTGAGGGAGGTGAAGGCGTCGGAAGTGTTCCGGCAGATCGTGCACAAGGCCTGGCTCAACGGCGAGCCCGGCATCGTCTTCATCGACCGCATAAACGAGCGCAACCCGCTGAAGGCGGTGGGACTGATCGAAAGCACCAATCCCTGCGGCGAACAGCCGCTCCTCCCCTATGAATCGTGCAACCTCGGCTCGATCAACCTCAGCCGCATGCTGAAAAAGAAGGGGAAGGGATTCGAGCTGGACCGCAGGCTCCTGGCGGACACGGTGCGGGGGGCGGTGCACTTTCTCGACAACGTGATAGACATGAACAGGTATCCGCTCCAGCAGATCGACGAGCAGACGAAGTCCAACCGTAAGATCGGCCTGGGGGTGATGGGGTTCGCCGACATGCTCATACGGCTCGGCGTCCCGTACGACTCCGACGAAGCGGTCGCGCTCTCCGAAGAGGTGATGTCGCTGGTCCAGGAGGAATCGAAAAAGGCCTCGAAGGAGCTCGCGGACGCGCGCGGCCCCTTCCCCAACTTCGCGCAGTCGGAATACGCCGCGGCCGGCGAAGGTCCGTACCGCAACGCCACCACCACCACCATCGCCCCCACCGGCACCATCAGCATCATCGCAAACTGCTCCAGCGGCATCGAGCCGCTTTTCGCGCTGGCATACGTCCGCAACGTGCTCGACAACAGCAGGCTCGTCGAGACAAATTCTCTCTTTGAAACGATACTCCGGGAGAGGGGCGTCTGGAGCGACGAGATAATCGAACGGGTCGCGGAATCCGGCTCGGCCCATGAAATCGAGGAACTCCCCGAGGACCTCAAGCGGGTGTTCGTGACCGCCCACGACATCAACCCCCAGTGGCATGTCCGCATCCAGGGGGCGTTTCAGAAGCACACCGACAACGCGGTGTCCAAGACCGTCAACTTTCCCTACCACGCCACAGAAAAGGACATCGAGGAATCGTACCGCCTCGCCTACAGCCTCGGCTGCAAGGGCGTTACCGTGTACCGCGACGGCTCAAGGGACTTTCAGGTGCTGGAAAAGGCGGGGAGCGCCAGGGAGGCCGCCGAATCCGCGGACTCCGGAGGGGCCGCCGAAAAGGCGCCCAGGCCGAGAAAGGACGTCACCTGGGGCGCCACCAGAAAGATGGCCACCGGGTGCGGGTCCCTCTACGTCACCATCAACGAGGACGAGAACGGCCTTTTTGAAGTGTTCGCCACCATGGGAAAGGGGGGGGGGTGCGCCGCAAGCCAGACCGAGGCGGTGTCGCGGCTGATTTCGCTCTCGCTCCGGAGCGGGATCGACAGGGACCAGATAATAAAACAGCTCAAGGGGGTGCGCTGCCCCAACCAGGCGTGGGAGAAGGGGGGCCGCATCTACTCCTGCGCCGACGCTATCGCCAAGGCGATCGAACGCCACGGCAACCCGGGCTCGTACACGCCCCGGGAGAGCGACCCGGTGGAAACGGCCAAGACCGCGGCCGAAACCAACGGCAAGGGAAGCGACACCGTGATGGTGGGGGTCTGCCCCGACTGCCACGGCCCGCTGGAGTTCGAGTCCGGGTGCTCGGTGTGCCGGCTCTGCGGATTTTCGCGCTGCGGGTGAGGCGGGGAAAGACGCCCGCCGCAGCTCACCGCGTCAGGAATTCTGCCCCTGCTTCCCCTCGATCCCGCCGATCAGCGCGGCCCCGGTTATCACCATTCGAATGTCTGCGTCCTGATTGAGCACTTTCAATTCGTATTTCGGCGTAAACAGGGACACCCTGCCGTTAAGCTCAGCGACAACCGAGCCGTTCATCTGCATCACGTATTTTTGAGGCACCAGCGCGATCATTCTGCTTAAAAAGGCGCCCAATTTGCTCAGTTCCGCTATCTGGCCTATCTCCCTTCCGTCGGGCGCAAGGATCAGCCACGTATCCTGCAAAAGCGACCTCATGCCTTTTCTCCGGAAGCCGCCGATCACTTCATTTGTTTTCGAATCGGTGATCGTATAGGTCGCGTTGATCGCCTTTTTAAACACACCCATCCCTTTCGCCATGGCTGAATCGTCGCTTTTCCCGAAATCCCTTTTCGCGAAAATAAGCTCTTCCGTCATCTCCGGAGTGGTAAAAATCCTGAATCCCATGCCGCCCTTGAATTTCGCCTTGGCGTAGAGCAGCAGGTTCCTTCCGCCGGCGTCGTAAATCATCGAAGTGCCAAGCCCGAAAAACTTTCGTTTTACAAAAAAACCCTTCTGCGTCTTGATGTAATTCCAGTCCATTTCATCCTCCTTGAACGTTCGGTTATATTATGTATATCCGGATGATCCCGCCGGTCCGTCTTGAAAAAATCAATCGGAATATCCCGGTACCGCCCTGTCAACGGCGCTTCAGCAGCATCGCGGTAAGGTCGTCCTTGACAGGCGCGTCGCCGACAAAGGAGCGGAAACTGTACATGACCGCCGCCATGATCTCCGATGCCGACGCGTCGGGGGGGGCGTTTTCCAGCGCCTCCATGATGCGCTCCTGCCCGAAGGGTTCGCCGTCGTCGCCGGCGCTTTCATTCATGCAGTCGGTATGCAGAAACAGCAGGTCCCCGGGCTCCACCGGGACCCCGATGACGCTGTACCCGGACTGCATCCCCTCTACTCCGAGAAACTGCCCCTTTATCTCCCGGTCCTTCGGCTTCACCGGCCTCGCCCTGCCGGTGGCAGCGCGCTTCATGATGAGGTCCGGGTGCCCGGCGTTGACGTGCTCCACGATATTTCCGCTGAACCTCATGATGATGCCGGTGATATAATTGTCCAGCAGCCCGATCTCCCCGACCAGCGACCTGTTGATCTCGGATACCACCTTTCCGAGCTTTTCATTTTCCATGCCCATGAAGATGCGGTGGATGACTGACCGCGCCAGCATGGTCAGGAGGCCGGATGATATGCCGTGGCCCGACACGTCGAATATCCCGGCGCCGATGAGCCCGCGTCCGTCGGCGTAAAAATCGTACATGTCTCCGGATACGCCGTGAAGCGGCTGGAACACGAAATCAATGTCCCAGGCCCCGTCGTCCGGGGCGCTTCTCGGGAAGAACGCGGACTGCACCTGCACCGCCATTTTCATGTCCCTCGTCATGATCGTCTGGGCGTCCTCGAGTTCCCGGTTGGTCTTGACAAGGCTGTCGTTCATCGCCTCCATTTCGGACATCGCCGCCCCGAGCTCCTCATTGGCGGCTCTCAGTTTCACGGTGCGGTCCTCCACCTTCTCCTCCAGGGTGACGTTCAGCAGCTCCATGGCGGTGTGTACCTCCAGGAACCTGTTGGCAAGCACAAGGACGATGCCGGCCATAAGAATGAAAAACCCGTATTTAGAATAGCTCACCGGATTGCCGGCGACCATCTGTTTCACATCCAGAAGAACGGTGACGAGCAGAATCGTCAGCCCGATTATCAGGTTGCCGGGCACGGTTGTCGCGAGGCACCGCGCCGCCAGAAGGGGATATCCTCCGGAATTGCCGCCGTCCGCCGCCGCTTCCCTTATTTTCGCGATGAATGGAATCGCCAGATCGTACACGAGCACATACGGCAACACCACCGGGAGAGTGTACTGCCACAGCGGCAGAAATTCCCGCTCCAGGGGCATTACCAGCGCGGCAAACAGCACCGAGATTCCGAAATAGACTTTTGTGAAAAAGGAGACGCTCCCCCTTGCGATGAGGTCGAAAAACACGGTCAGGCACGCCACGGTCATGATAAGCGCGAACAGCTCGAAGTGTTTGACCGTTGCCGAATCCTGAAAAAACCGGTACGCGAGGTTCGAGCGGAGGAAATAATGAAGAGACAATAGCGTCGTGCCGGCGCCGAACCAGAGGTTGAACGCCTCCTTTCTCCGGCGCGCGAACAGCGCCAGGTGGTACAGGCCGAAAAAGAAGTATATCGCCAGGAGCATGTAATCCAGGGTCGATACCACAGAGTCATTCAGCGAAGCCAGGCGGTCCACGATATAGCTGCTCTTCATAAAGAGCCCTGTTCTGTCCATCGTGGGATCGCCGATAATGCGGATTCCCAGAACGTTTTCACCGGCTATGAGGTCCCTGCCGGGGAGCTCCACCACCTGGTTTCTCATTTCACGCGACTTTGTGATGTTTCCGGACCGGTCGAGGTATAATTCACTCCTGACAAGTTTACCGTTGACGAAAACCTCCCAGTTCTGCCCGATCTGCGCAAGAAGAACCCCCAGGGCGCCGTTCCGCAGATCGGACCCTTTCAGCCTGAAAGGGAAAAGGATGGTGAACTGATAGTCCCTGTCGGGCCTGAAAAAAGGGCGCCATTTCGGCACGGCGGAAAAACCCAGGTCCATGATGCGGAGCGAACGGTCCCCCCGTTTTCCCGAAACTTTTTTCCATTCGGCATCATAGTCATCCGGCACTGACTGGACCCATGCCGGATCGAAGCCTTCGCGAACATAGGCGTCGAGTCCTGTCAGGTCTATGGGCAGGGCGCCGTCCCCGTCAAGGGCGAGAACCGCCGTCATGAGCGAGACAGCGGCCGCGATCAGGCACACCAGTCGTTTCATAGCCAAACCCCCTTTCCGGCGCCTATCCGGCCGGACGATGAACTATGTTACACGCCTACACTCTCGATTTCGCAGAAACCCTGTACAGATACAGCGGCACCAGCACAACGGCGGCCGCCGACACTGCAGTCTCAAGGGCCGCGCCCGCATGCAGCGAAAAATCCGCGCCCGCCATTATCATCACCGCGACGGCAATCCCCATGATCGCCTCCCCCGCTATCATTCCGGATGAAAGAAGAATTCCGGAGTCGGCGGCGATTCCGGCCGCGCGCCTCCTGTCCGCCAGATGGCGGACAAGGCCGCCGAGGAGCATCGGAACCGTCAGCGTCAGCGGAAGGTACATCCCCACCGCAAAGGGCATGACGTGGAGCCGGTATTTGTGGCCCAGCCGCCCCAGCACCAGGTTCACCGCCACCAGCCCCGCCCCGATCGCGACCCCGCCGAAGACCATATCCAGCGGGAGCCGGGAGTCGCCGAAAAAAGACCTGACGATCCCGGCAAAGAGGGTGGCCTGGGGCGCCCTGAGCCCGTCGCCGATACCATAGGCGAGATGGAGAAGCGTGAGCACGGGGGCCATGATGAATGCCGCCACGGTCACGCCCATGATCTGCCCCACCTGCTGGAGCCGCGGAGTCGCCCCCAGCAGGTAGCCGGTTTTCAGGGCCTGCGACATGTCCCCGGCCGAGCAGGCGGCTCAGCATACGACGC
>JBGSQT010000044.1:0-58023 GCA_041737965.1 Spirochaetota bacterium
GGTCAGCCGCGCGGCTTCCTTCAGGTCGCCGCCGGCGCGCGCGAGTTCCGCCAGGCGCGTCAGACAGTTGGCGATGCCGATGTCGGAACCGATAACGCGGTAGAGTTCCAGGGCTTTCATGTAATAATTGCGGGCGTTTTCGGCCCGCTGTTGCGACGCCGACAGGTCGCCGAGCCTCTGCAGGCAGTTGGCCCTGCCCAGCGGGGAGTTCTCTTTTTCATAAATGGTTATCGCCTCATAGAGCATGCCGGCCGCGTCGTCCGCCGCGCCGGAGTAGAAGGCGACATCGCCGAGCCTTTTCAGGCAATTTGCCACGCCGATGAGGGAGCCGGCAGCGGTGTAGAGATCCATGGCGTCCCGATAGCGCCCCCGGGCCTCGGCATTGCGGAGCCTCTTGAGGGCGATATCGCCGCGGCGTTTTACAATGTCCCCCTGCCTGGTTAGGTGGCCGGTTTTTTTATACAGTTCGAGGGCCTGGTTAAAACGTTGCCCGGCGAGGCCGAATCGCGATCTTTCGTAGGCAAGCTCGCCCAGGCCGCTCAGGCAATCGGCCTCCTTTTCTGAATCGGCGATTTTATTATACAGGGAGGCAGCCTTTTCGAGGAGCCTTTCAGCCTTTTTCGGGTCGTTGCCGCGGGCGTGCAGAAACCCTGCGGTTCGGCAGGTTTCCGCCAGCGTCTCCTCGTCTCCGTTCCATTGCGCCAGCTCAACCAATATGTCTGCCGCAGTCGAGGACTTTCCCTTTCCAACGTGCGGCGGCGGGAGCGAGCGCATCGCTTCACTGAACCATTGTCTGGTGAAGATGTCGCGGTGTGCGGAGAAATAATTCCGCCTCTGCTCAGTTCCGCCAAGGGCCGCGAGATGCTCGAGAGTGCCGTCCATGGCCCACGAGAGGGACGCCCCGACGGCGATGAGTGCGCTGGCGGCGAGTATTACGAATTGTTTTTTCCGCGGTGTCATGATCCAGCCGGATTGGAAATTTCGGGAGCGCCGTTGCCCTGCGGCCCTGTCTGGTGCTCCGTGCGATGATCATGCGTAGCAAAAAAATCCCGGGTTGTCTATGATTTTTTTACCGCCGGTATATTCTAAAAATTTACACAAAAAGGGAAATTTTTTCTGTACAAGCCGCTGTCGTGACTTTTTAATAGAAGGGAAGAGGTGATGCATATGAAGAAAGGCGCTGTTGTTTCACTCATACTGCTCATGGCTGCGGGTTGCTCCCGAATGCAGGTCCTCCCTGAGGGTGACAGAAAAATCCGGGAGGTCTTTCAGGCGCGGATGGAAAAGGGGGAGCTGTTCAGCCATACCCTTGAATGGATGGCGAAAAAGCTGTCGGCCTCCGACGAGGACATCATCGTCAAAGACGAAGCGAAGGGGAGGATAATCGGGCGGGGCTCGAACCGCTACTACGAATACTTTTCAATTTTCGTAAAACGCCCTTTCAGCTTCACCATGACCGTGGATATCAAGGACGGCAGGTACAGGGTGACCTACGACAATTTCAACGTCTACTACGATGACGACAGCCGGAACCGCTCTGAAATGAAGTACCGGTTTGAGTACGATCATATTCAGGACAGGGTCCGGGGATACAGCAGGGACCTCAATCAATATCTGAAAGACGCCCTCGCCGGAGATGACGATAAAAATACCGGAAACGAAAAAGACGACGAATGGTAGAGGCATTCAGGGGACATCCATCGCCCGCCCCCCCGGGTCGTTCCTGCCTTTACCGCGCCCGGAGCCTTTTCACCGCCGAGTGTATCCCATAGCCGGCCAGCGCCGCGATCACCAGCAGAAGAATGAGCATCCCGAAGGCGCCCCAGGTAAGGGCATTTCCCCCCGAGAGAAGCGCCACCGGGTTCCAGCTCGCCTGCGCGACAACCCTTCCCTGTTTCAATCTGTACTCTTCCGGTACGTCCGGTATGCCGTCGCCGTCGGTGTCGGGGAAACTCTTGCAATAGCTCACCAGGGCGATCCATTCCTTGAGTTCCTGGACCCCTTCTCTAGCGGGATCGGCGTCAACCAGCGCCTTGTCAAGATCGGAAATCGGATTGCCGAGTTTGTCTTTGGGCACGATATTCAGGATGTTCATGGTGAAGCTCCCGATGATTTTCAGGAAGGTGGAATTGTATATGTTCGCCGCGACCCGGTAGAGGGTCTTGTTCGACGCCGAGTAATCCAGCGGCCTGTATTCCCCCTTGCCGTCCTGAAGCCAAATGCCGGTCACCCTGTCGAAGATCATCCTGTTGGGGTTGTAGTTGAATTTAATTCCGGAGATCTGCAGAAAATAATCGGAGCCCTTGAGCGGATAAATGCTGGTGAGCACCTCCAGGGCTTTTTTCAATTCCGGGCCGTTCATGTAAAAGGATACGATGGGATACCCCATGGTGTCGTCGGAGCCGATCCCCAGAGGAAAGGAGTTGAAAAGGTCCGTAAGGGCTATTTTACCGGTTTTTCCCTTTAAAATGTCGTCGCGAATCAGGCCGAAGGATTCCACAGCCACGGCCACGCGGGTCGAGGCGTCTTTCGGATCGGAATCGTATTTGTTGACATACCAGCGTATCGAATCGGAGATGAGGTTTCCCAGGTTGGACTCGTCCTCTACGATGGTGAGGTCGAAATCAGTTTTCATGATGGTCTGGTAAAATGACAGGCCGTGTTCCCTCAGCACCTTTCTGTCTATGAGGCCGATGAAGGAGCGGATCTTTTTCTCCATCGCCGCATCAGACGGGATGCTGTCATCGATGACGATTGATTCGTAACGGTCCACGGACGCGGCCCCGTTCCGGAAGCTGAGGTCCAGCACTCCAAGGTTTTTCCCGTAATGACCGGACTGGACGATGATGACGCCGTTTTCCACGATCGGTTCCGTGAGCAGGGTATGGGTGTGGCCGCTGACGATCACGTCGATCCCCGGGACCTTGCGCGCCAGAATCCTGTCCTCGGATTTATCCGGGTTTTTCACCAGTCCGCTGTGGGACACCGCCACCACCATCCGGACCTTTTCCCTGTCCCGCAGCAGCGCGACCATTTTTTTCGCCGTCTCTACCTGGTCGCTGAAGGTCACCGGACTCGCGAAAGGGGCCACTTCGGCCGCGTCCTTGCCCATCAGGGCGAACAAGCCGATACGCAGGTCCCCTTTCGTCATGACGGTGTAGGGCCTGACGATTCCCTGTTTGAAGACATTCTCAAGGGTGTCGTCTTTGTCGCTGTCCTTGCTGAAGACGATATTGGAAAGCAGGAATGTCGGCATTTTGCCCTTTGATGTCGCGGCGGTGAGTATCCGCGCGAGCCCCCGGGGCTTCAGGTCGAATTCGTGGTTGCCGAGCCCTATAATGTCGTATCCCATGTCGCGCATCAACTGCAGTTCCAGGGCCTCCTCGCGGCTGGGCATGTGGAACAGGGTGCCCATGAGGAAATCCCCCGCGTCTATGACGATGACCGGATTTTTTTTCACCGACCTGATTTGCCGTATTTCCGTGGCGATTCTCGCGAAACCGCCCCTGGTTGCGTCGTCCCCGACCTCTGATGTGTAGTCAAGGTTCGGCGCGAACCCGAGGATGTGGGAATGGAGGTCGTTGGTATGGATTATCGTGAGCTTTGTCTGTTCCGCATGGAGCGATGCGGCCGCCAGAAAGAGGAACATGCTCGCTGTCAATAGTATCGTTTTTTTCATCGGCACCACCCTCTTCGATTGCAGGATATCTTCGGTATCTTTTATGAATGATCCGCCGGAGGAAGTCAAGTAAAAGCGGACTCGGACGGCCGGGCAAGCCTGTTTTTACGCGCCTCCGGGTCCCGCAAAAAGTGTTTGAAATAATTGTAAATCGGGAGAAGAATTGTTCAGTAATTCAGGACGGATGTCAATCAACCAATCGGTAATGTCACATTTCAGCAATCATACCCCATGGTGCAATACTGCCCGGCTTATACGCATTGCGGTTTTTATGTCCGTGACAATGCTCATCCTGCTTTTTCCCGGCTGCTCGATCCGTTGGGACGGCCCACCCGCACCGCGCGCGGTCAGGGGCGTCATGGATTTGGGAAAGTGGGACTTTCCTGATAATGGCCCGGTAAAGCTTTCCGGGGATTGGGAATTTATATGGGGCGAGTTCGCCGACCCATCATCTCCCGCTGTGAAGGGAAACGGCCCTGAAACGGATTACATGACTGTTCCGGGTGTCTGGAACGGGCGCCGGGTCGGGGGGAAAAAGCTCGATGAAAACGGATACGCCACCTATCGGCTCAGGGTGAAAATCCCCGAGGCCGGAAGGAAAATGGCGGTGAAGGTCTTCACCATGAGCACCGCCTACAGGCTCTTCGCGGACGGCAGAGAGATCGCCTCGGCGGGAGAGCCGGGTACGTCACGGGAGACATCGCGGCCGATGTACAGGCCCCGGACCGCGGAGTTTACGCCGGCCGGTGACACGGTTGATCTCGTGCTTCATATTTCAAATTTTCACTACAGAAAGGGGGGGCCCTGGCGCGCGATACTGTTCGGGACCGCGGAACAGATAGGTGTCATCCATCAGAAGGCGGTAAATTTCACCCTTTTTCTTTTCGGCAGTCTGAGCATTATGGGATTCTATCATCTCGCGCTCTATACCCTCCGGAGAAAGGACCCTTCGCCGCTGTATTTCGGACTGATGTGCCTCGCCTTCGCCATGAGGGCGATAGCCACAAACGATTATTATATCGTCGACCTGATCCCCTTCATCCCCTTTGAATACATAATAAAAACGGAATATCTTTCGATTTACATGTCAGTGCCGGTGTTCGGCATGTTCTTCCGTTCTCTTTTCCGGGAGGAGATGTCCGAAACGCTGTTCAGGCTGCTGGTCGCGGCCGGTGCGGTCTTCTCGGTGGCGGTCATGGTCACCGATTCGAGCGTGTATACCTATACGGTCCAGTATTATCAGGGCATTATCGTGGCCTACGTGGTCTACTGCTTTTACGTGCTGGCGGTCGCCATGAAGAGAAAGAGGGAGGGGGCGATTATTTTTTTTGCCACTTTTATACTCATCGCCCTTGCGACAATCAACGACATATTGAACTCAAACGCCGTTATCCGCACCATGGACCTGCTTCCTTTCGCGTTCCTGTTTTTCATCTTCTCCCAGGCCATACTCCTGTCGAAACGCTTCACCGGCGCGTATGCGAGCATAGAAAATCTCTCAAGGATCGTGCAGGAAAAAAACAGGGAGCTGACGCGTCTGGACTCGGCAAAGGACGAATTCCTCGCGAACACCTCCCATGAACTGAAAACGCCGCTTAACGGCATAATCGGGATAGCCGAATCGCTTCTGGACGGTGCGGCGGGGGAGCTGGCTGAAACGCAGGCGGAAAATATCAGAATGATTTCGGCAAGCGGAAAACGGCTCGCGTCCCTGGTGAACGATATACTTGACCTGTCGAAGCTGAAAAACAGGGAGATATCCCTGAGGAGGGACGCGGTCGACCTGTGGCAGATAACGGAAATCGTAATGGCCGTCTCAAAGCCGCTGGTGGCTTCAAAAGGCCTCGACCTTGTCAATCGCATACCGAATGACACGCCCATGGTTTTGGGGGACGAGAACAGGATCCAGCAGATACTTCATAATCTCGTCGGCAACGCCATAAAGTTCACCGTGAGCGGATCGGTGACGGTGACGGCTTCGACCTCCGGCAGTGAAAAGGGGGGGCGGGTCCTGGTCGCCGTGACCGACACCGGAATAGGAATTCCGAAAGACAGGCAGGATGAAATATTCAAATCATTTGAGCAGGCCGACGGCTCCATCGAACGGGTATACGGCGGCACCGGCCTCGGTCTTGCCATCACCCGGAGCCTGGTGGAGCTCCACGGCGGCAGTATCGCGGTCGAGTCGGAGCAGGGAAAGGGTGCGACATTCACCTTCACCCTTCCGGTCTATGGCTCCGGTGCCGGTGCGGGGGGAGAGGCGGCGGAACCGCCCTGGATTGAGAGGTCCGGGGAACATGACGGCGCGGTCGCTTTCCCGGCCATACCTTCAGGCTCCCTGTATCTCGAATCCCGCGCGCCCGCACTCCTGGACTATTATAGGACGAAAAGGAACGGAGAAGATGGATTTCACGTACTCGCGGTGGACGACGATCCGGTGAATCTCCAGGTGGTGATCAATCATCTGGAAAAGGCGGGTTACCGGGTGATACCGGCGCTGTCAGGCGCTGACGCGCTGGAGATATTAAAGGAAAAAACGCCTGACATCATACTTCTGGATGTAATGATGCCGAGGATGAGCGGTTTTGAAACCGCCCGGATCATCCGCACCAGGCACAGTCCCGAACAGGTCCCCATACTTTTCCTCACGGCCAGGGACAGGCCGGGAGACATGGCCGGCGGATTCGATTCAGGCGGCAACGATTACATCACGAAACCCTTTTCGAAAGACGAACTTATCGCCAGGGTGGATTTTCACGTGACCTTCAAGGAGTTGATTCGGGAAAACCAGGAGATCAAGTCGCTGGAGAAGGAGCTTGAGATCGCAAAACAAATTCAAAGGACCAGATCGGCGGATTCTCTGCCGCTGTCGCCTTATTACGAGATATCGGTTCTTCACCGGCCCACCGGAAGAATAGGCGGTGACTACTACGATTTTCATCAGCAGGAAAACGAATGTCTCCTTGCGTTCCTTTCCGATGTGTCGGGACACGGGGTCCCCGCGGCGTATATTTCCTCGATGATAAAAATAGTGTTTCGCGCCATAAAGGACAAATTCAAAGATCCGGGCCAGATGCTTCTGGAGATACACAATGTTCTGGCGGAGAATATCGGCAACTATTTTGTCTCCGCCAAGGCGCTGTTGCTTGACCCGAAAGCCGGAAAACTATACTATGCCAGCGCGGGCCAGGGGCAGCTCATCCACTACAGCAGAAAAAGCGGAAAAATCCACAGGGTCGCCCCCCGGGGAAGGATGATCGGCGTGACCAGAGAGAGCCATTTCGACTCGGAGCCGGTCATGGCAGAGACCGGCGACCGCGTGATTCTTTTTACCGACGGCCTCACGGACATGAGAAAAGGCGTAACGGAGGGGGAAAAAGAAACCGAAGGCCCGGTGGTGTACGGCGATGCGAGGATCGAGACTTTTATCGTGAAAAAAACCGACCTGCCCGTCAGGGAGTTTACCGCCGCGTTTTCCGAAGAGATCGATCAGTGGACCGGCGGGGAGGTGAAACTTCTCAATGACATCACCGTGATCGTTATCGACATACTTTAGACCGTTATCTTGCGGGAATACGGGAAAAAGAAGTGAACTGTGAAGAGTGCGCCATAGAAGAAAAAGCCTACCAGTGCTGCGGGAGGTTTCCGGACACAGGGGAACGGGTCCCTTTCCGGGGAGACGCGCACGCCGGTCTTATGGCCTGCCCACATCTCGATCCCCGGGGACAGTGCGATATCTACGATTCAAGGCCTGCCGGATGCAGGCGTTTCCTGTGCGATTCCATTCTCAGGGCCGACAGGGGTTTCTGGATCGGAAGCGGCGGTTTTTAGGCTTCCGTACCCAAAAACATTTGCTTTTTTGCCCTAATTATTATAGATTTTAAATAGGAACTTTAATGCTTAATTTCTTTGGCTGAAGTGGTAACTTCGGCCGGTCAAACGACTCACAGGTAGTATAGGCCGGCAGGCCCCAAGGAATCGGTTGTTTTACCATATAGAGGTGCGTTATGAATGTAACATTGAGACGTAAAGAATCGATTAAAAATAGCTCTAAAAGGATCAAGGTTTACCGCGTGGAAAAAGGCATTCTGGAATCGGTGGAGCCGGTGGTGAAATCAGACAGGGAATGGATGGAGATTCTGGACCCACTGGATCCCATGGCGTACCGCGTCGCCCGCAAGCACGGGACAGAACGGCCATTTACCGGCAGATACCATGATCATAAAAAGAAGGGGATATACAGCTGCATCTGCTGCGGAACCGATCTGTTCAGCTCCAATGCAAAATTCGATTCAGGGACCGGGTGGCCGAGCTTTATGGCGCCAGTGGCCGAGCAGAATATCCTGACCAGAAGCGATAACAGCTTGTTCATGTACAGGACTGAGGTACTGTGCGCCAGGTGCGGGGCACATCTCGGACATGTCTTCGACGACGGTCCTCCGCCGGAACACAAAAGGTATTGCATGAATTCGGCGTCGCTGGCTTTCCGTGAGTTCGGGGAAGGGAACGTCAAGAAATAAGCCGGTTCGAGTCAGCGCCGGTGCCGCAATGCCGGCTTCCATGGTGAGGGGAAGCCGGCAGCGTATTGTACTATGCGTTGCATCATCTTCTGAAGAGAGATATGACGAAAAGGATACCGCTGACAAGTACGCTGAGAATTATCATGGTGGTAATTGGGAAATAAATCGAGAAATTACCTTTTTCGACGGTGATATCCCCCGGCAGCTTGCCGAGATTTTTGAGAAAGGGGATGGAATCCTGTAAAAGGACGAGCGATCCCGCAGCGACAAGGATAATACCGATCAGTATAAGCAGTTTGCCGACGCTTTCGTTCATGAGTACCCTCCTTTACCGGTGTAAAATCACTATATCTGCCGCACCGGAGTGTCAAGTACAGTAGAGCCCGCGGATACGGTTTTCCGGGAATAATATCACTTGCATTTTAACGACGGATATCGTACTTTCATCATCGGGCGATTGGATGCCGCCGGACCAAAGGTTCAGGCACGGCCTTGATCACCCCTGAGGCGGGTAAATATTTGCCGACAAACAAAGTAACGGGGATACAGGAATATAATGAATCCGGGTAACACCGATATCGTTGACGAGATATCTCGGAATCTTGAAAAATTCGTTGAGTACAATCAGATCAAAAAGAAGAACCTTTACGATTCCATAGGCGACGCCACTATCGTAAATCTTCTGGAGCTGATACCGTTTTTATTCCATACCAATATTCATTCCTTGCCCGGATATATCAGCAGCCAGGACGTTCCTGCAGGGGTCAAGGATTATGTCCCTTCGACCATGACCCTGGATTACGTGCGGTCCCGGTTTCCTGACGCGCAGGTGCTCTATCTCAAGGACGCGAAGCCCTTTGTCCAGATGCTCGCCCTTATGGGGAGCGGCGGCACCATCGCCTATACCAGCGAATCCGATTTTGATTACTGGATATGCTATGATGAGCGTCATTACGAAATCGAACAGATCGACCTTTTTCGGAAAAAATGCCGCGATATCGAGCACTGGATTTTCGACAAATACAACAAAGAAGTCCATTTTTATCTCAACGAGATATCCAAGGTTCGGAATAATATTTTCGCCAAGGACGAGGAAAATCTGGCGGGCTCCTCGATCGGGGAACTGCTGAAAGAGGAATTCCTGCGCAGTTCCATCGTGATGCAGGGCGGGATACCCTTCTGGTGGATGGTGCCGGTGAATTCCGGCGAAGGGACGTACCGCACATGGCTCGCCGCAGCCGAATCGGGCGGGCTGATGGACAGGTTCATCGACCTGGGGGACCTGGAGGTGATACGGCAGGAGGATTTCCTTCCCGCCGCGCTCTTTCAGATACTGAAATCCCTGGGGAGCCCCTTCAAGTCGATCATCAAGCTCGGCCTCCTCGAGCGTTATCTTTACAGCGGCGTCAGCGACCCCTTTATAAGCACTATCATCAAACGAAACATTCACGAGGGGAGAATCGACAGCGTCGATATCGACGCGTACGTGATCATGTTCAATCAGGTCCATGATTATTACAGCGCCGAAGGGTCGGAAAGCGAGGTTCTGGAAATCCTGAAGACGTCGTTTTATTTAAAAGTCGAACCCAAGCTTTACGGTATGCTTAAAAACGGCGCCGACGCGTCCCCGACGGAAAAGACAAGGATCATGATGCTGTTTGTGAAGAAATGGGGCTGGTCAGAAAAAAAGATACGGCAGCTGGACGATTTCCTGAACTGGGGAATCGACTCGGTCAACAAACTGCTGAACACCACTAAAAAATTCGTGCTCAACGGATACAAGAAAATACTGGGGACCATAGAGTCGCAGAAGGTCCGACACAAGTTCACACCGCAGGAGATTCAGGCGATTACGCGGAAGATATACTCGCATTTTCTGGTATCGGAAAACAAGGTGGACAACACTCTGAGTTTCAAAAGCTATCCGGCGGAAAAGCTTCTGAAGATCGAATACGTGCGTGAAAAAAGCGGGAGGGATTTCTGGATCCTTTCCAAAAGGCTCATCGTCAACGGCAAACCCACGACGATCATCCTGTACAAGGAAATGAGCCTGTTCGGCCTGTCCATATGGATAAGCCTGAACGGCCTTTTCCTCAAGGATTATACGCGGCTCGAAATCGAAGCCGGGCTGCATACCGCCGATCCGAACGCCATAAGAGACCTTATCACTGAGGCTTCCTCGCATTTCTCCTATAAAAAAGTCGAGCTCCAGAACCAGTATTTTCTGAGGGACCCCTTTCCGATCATGAGTTTTATCGTGTTCAATCCCTATTCGAAATACGCCAAGACCCTGGAGGAGACTTTTTTCCTGTACCATAACAGCTGGGGTGAAACGAAATTCGAGGTGTATAAAAGCGTACTGGACCTTCCGAAAATATTGCTCAGGATACTGAACGCGTGCATTATGACCAGGTACGATTTTCGGGATGCGGTGAACGTCATGGGGCTTTCCCCCTACCGTACGAGCAGGGAGTTTTCCTCTTTCAGGCAGACCGTCCGGGACCTTTTCGATTTTTTCATGGACCAGCGCCCCGATACCGTCAAGCGGTACATCGCTTTTTTCGGGAACCAATACGCGGTATTCCTCACGAAGAGAAAGGGGAACGCGACATACATCGACCTTGCCTTTTGCGAGAACGAGATAAAACTTTTTTACGCGCTCTCTTTTAACCTGGGGATCCGGAATTCCATCATGCTCGACCCGGCCGCGGGCGATATCCCCTATTTCGACGCGATTCTGAAAAACCAGAAAGACAACGTTATTCAGATATATTTCCTGGAGAGCAGAAAATTCGGGTACTATTTCGTGTCGGATGAACAGGGTTCGATTAATTTTTTCCGCAAGGACATCAACCTCTATTTCGAATATGTCGCCAATCTTTACGTGTTCGCCCTTGACGCGGTACAACAGGTCAACGCGTATAATCTGAAGTCACGGCTGCTGCAGGGCAAAAAGCCGGTGGAGATGTACCAGATAAAAAAGGACGATATCGGCGCCATCAAGCTCATGGAGCTCAATCCGGAACTGTCCAGCAAGATATCCGAGATCCGCAGAAAGATCGTGCCTCTGGCCGTGGAGCTTTCCATTGATTCACGGAACCTGATACGGTACCGTTTCAATGCCGGCAACGGCGGATTTTCCCCCTATTATGAGAGGGAAAATTCTTCAGCCATGGCCCTGGAGATGAAAAAAGCCGTTCAGGAGACAAGGGGGATGCCCCATTTCATCACCGCCATTTCGGTGGAGGGGCTGCCGGTGAAGGCATACAGGAACTACACCTCGTTCATGTTTACGGAAAAGAACCGCCTGGAGATGATCATAGAGAGAGTCCTGGCGACCGGGAAATAAAAAAAAGCCTTTCGGCAGATTCACGGGGACACGGGAAAAGAAAAACCCGCCAGGTATCGGCGGGTATTTTTCGGTAGGTTGTGTGGTGGGTGTATGGCCCTTATATTTGTAAGCGGGCCCTTCGTCTGTTGTACAGAACCAGAACCGCTAAAGCCATCAAGAGCAGCATCAGACCGCCGGCGACGGCGCCTTTGTGCCTGCCGGTGGTTCCGAGAAGATACGCCGCAAGCGCCGATCGTTCGGAATCTCCGATCCTCTGGAGCTTGATATTCTTTATGTGTATATTGGCGTCGTACGCGCCTTCCCTGTACGAATCGTTCAGCCATGTGCAATAAATGTTGGTGTTCCCTCCTGTAAGGTCAAGGACAGCGAAGCCTTTTTCCCAGTTCCTTTCCGACGCCGGAATATTCGCCGTGCCGCCGGTCCCGTCCGCGTCCACGCTCACCTCAAAATTCGCGTAACCCTTCGGCAGAGGAAGGTCGCCGTAGTTTTTCGCGGTGATTATCACGCGGTATTTCCCCTGT
Organism: Spirochaetota bacterium; assembly: GCA_041737965.1. Lineage (GTDB taxonomy): Bacteria > Spirochaetota > UBA4802 > UBA4802 > UBA5550 > JAFGJK01. Next base: position 12,073 of record JBGSQT010000044.1, read on the forward strand.
TCGAGGTTAGGGAAGTTGAATCCCAGTGTCTGGTTGGCCCAGTAGGTATACGCGCCCTTCTTGTCCCAGAAAAAGCGGCCTATGGCCTCGGAATACTGGTGCGCCCGCCGTACAAGACTGTGCATGACGCGGCCCCCCCCGTTTTTGGCCAGGGTGACGTTTTGGATCTGAATATTGGCGTCATACCTGTCCTTTTCATAGGCATCGTTGGTCCAGAGCAGATTCAGATCCGTATTGCCGCGGGGAAGATACACCAGGAGCGATCCTCTCCGGTATTTGTTGTCTGAAGCCTTTATGAAAATACCGCCGACATTCGCCCCCCGGGTATCGTTGATTACCGACACGTTGAAATAGTCGTACCATGCCGGGAGTTTTCCCTGGTTTTTTGCCGTTATGCGGAGTCTGTACCATCCTTCCTCCGGGACGTTCCGCACCCTGAGGTACAGGTTCTCGTTTGCCCAGTATGTGTGTATTCCTCCGGTTTCGTCGCCGTAGCCGATTTCATCGCGGAGGGCTTTGATTTTGTCCATGTATTCGCGGATCTGCGCGCTCACATCGGCAATGGATTCTTTTTCGTTACCCTTTCCTTTTTCGTCTCCCTTTCCTTTTTCGGCACCTTTACCTTTCTCATCTCCCTGTCCCTTTGTATCGGACCGGCGAAGCTCACGGATCCTGTCCCTGTACTCCTTGATGAGCGTGTTTTTCCGGTCATAATCGGCTTTACTGATACCGGTGACTCCTCCGGGGGATGTCTGATACCATCTCCCTGCCGAAATGTCCAGCGAGTACTGGAACTCCGGTGCTGTGACGGCTTCTCCGCTGTTTTCCGCAAGGAGATCGGCCTCGTCATTCAGCACCTGTTCGGTGTTGATCTCTTCACCGGCGCCGGCTGTATCCGGGGTCGCCGGAATTTCCAGGACCGTATCTTTTTCCACGCCGGACGTGTCGGCGACGTTTGTATCTCCTTGTTCGGCTGCGGGTTCTTCCGCCGCCGGCTGGACCTGCGCCCCGGCGTCATTGGAAAGGTCCTCGGGGGCGTCAACTCCCGTTTTGTCTCCGTTTTCGTCCGGCGCGGTCACGCTGGAGGTGTCTTTCGCCGTGACGTCGAGTGCCTGCTCGGCCGAATCCGGCGTCGACACTCCTGGTCCGCCGAGACCGAGGGGAGTGGATCCGTCTCCGCTGCAGGCGGTCATCGCTGCGGTAAACAACCCGGCGATGATGAGAATTTTTGCTGACTTCATCTTAGCCTCCTTCCCTTTTTGGGTATCAATCTAAGCTTATCACTGTTCATTCACCGGGGACGATGCGACACGCGCGCCCCTGGTGCGTATTTCCGCGGCGCTCAGCGCTTCGGGAAGTATCCTGACTTCGTCAAGAAGCCCGTCCAGGCACAGGTGCCCCCATTCCGTGCTGTAAAGTTCCGGGAGCTGTGCGCCTATTATGACTTCCGTGTTACACGGGGCAGATCCGCCCACCTTATCGGCCTCCGATGCGTCGGATTCGCCGTCTATGTACAGATTGATGGAATCCGCGTTCCACGTGGCGGCAACGTGATGCCATCGCCCCGTCTCCAGCTTTTTCCTGCTAAAGAGCATCTGCCGTTCACCCTCTGCGTTTACAAGGGAAATAAGCAGAGTCCCGTCCGTGCCCCAGAACTGCAGCGTGTAGGATTCGTCTGAAAAATCATTCAGTGATCCCTTGTGTATCAGACCCGCAAAGGGCCGGTGTGAATTGACATACACATACGCCTCCAGCGTCCCCTCCGCCGTGAGATCGAGGTCCTTATGGTACGGGAGCGACACATACTGGTCGTATCCGTTAAACGACAGGGCCTCCCCGATCATGCCGGACACCCACTGTGCTCCGTGTACCGTCCCTCCATAGGTTTCAATGAGAATCCTGGTGGCGTCGTTTTCGGCGAATTCCACATATCCCTGACCCTGGTCCGAGGGGATGTAGGGGATGCCCGATGAACCCGGAGAACAGGATATTGCCGTTGCTGCTAAAATTCCCAATGCCATTCTTTTAATTACCTTCATGATATCATCCCTGATAAACCGCATTCAGGCTTCCGTGCCTGGTCGCTTACATAAATATAAACGACAATAGTATATAAAAGCAATATTCATGCCAAAATATTTTAGGAGTAGATGCAAAGGCGACAATATATTTCAGGCTGAAATGGCGTGAAAATACGCTGTTTCACCCTTTATGCGACATATAATGGTCACTCTTGAGCATTGTTAGTGTGAAAAATATTTTATTGTAATATAGATTGGTACGGGAGGAAAAAAAAGTCAAGAATAATCTCAATATGAGATTAATAGTGAGATTAATTGTGAGAATTATCCCAGTTGAATCTTATACAGCTTGAGTTTCCGGTAGAGCGTCGCCCTGCTGATTCCAAGCATGATGCATGCCCGTTCGGGATTTCCCTGCGCGGCCCTGTAGGCTTTTTCAATGGCCTCCCGTTCCAACTCAGCCAGTGAGCGAATGCCATCGGGGATCGAGAGCGGGTTTCGGCTTCCTTTGCCTTCCGGCTGGTCCGACCTGCCGCTTTCACCCATGGTTACGGATTCGATCAGGTCCCCGGCCGCCTGAACCGCAGCGCGCTGGATGACGTTTTTCAGCTCCCGGATATTGCCCGGCCACCGGTATCGCGTCAGCTCCCTCATCACCTCCTCGGTGAATCCCATCTCCGGTATCTCGTAGAATTTGCAGAATTCCGACAGAAAATGCCGGGCCAGCAGGGGGATGTCGCTCCCTCGCTCCCGAAGCGGGGGAATCCGCACCGGGTATTCCTCGAGACGGTAATAGAGGTCGCTCCTGAACTCGTTTCTGGAAATCGTTTCCTTAAAGTCCCTGTTGGTCGCAGAGACGATCCGAAAGTCCACCTGCACCTCCCTGCCGTCTCCGAGCTTTCGCACCTTCCTGTCCTCGATCACGCGCAAAACTTTTGCCTGCACGTCAACGTTCATGTCGCCGATCTCATCGAGGAAAATCGTGCCTCCCCGGGCCTGCTCGAAGAAACCGGCATGGTCCGCGAAAGCCCCGGTGAAGGAGCCCTTCTTGTGGCCGAAGAGAAGGCTGTCCGCCAGCTCCGCGGTGATTGCGGCGCAGTTGACCACCACGAAGGGGCCTCCCGCCCGTCTGCTTCCGCTGTGAACGGCCCTGGCCACAAGCTCTTTTCCTGTCCCGCTTTCGCCCAACAGAAGGACGTTGACGTCCGTGGCCATGACCCTGGTGATGTCGTCCAGCACCCCGCCGATCTCATCGCTCTCTCCGATTATGCTGCTGAAGACCTCGTTTCTTCTGATCCTGCTTCGCAGCTGGTCCACTTCGCTTTTCAGTTCGTAAATGGAGAGCGCTTTTTTTACGATCGTGCCGACAAGTTCGGCGTTCACCGGTTTTGTGAGATATTCGTACGCCCCGGTTTTCATGGCCCGGACCGCCAGGTTCACGTCCGCCGACGAGGTGAGTATGATGACGAAAACGTTGGGGAAACGGACGCGCAGTTCCGCGAGCAGCGCCAAACCGTCGCGCCCCGGCATGTCGATGTCCAGAATGACGAGGTCCGGATCAGAGGTTTCCGTTTCCGAAAGCGGCTCGCGGCCGTCCTGCGCGAGCATGACTCTGTACTCGCCTTCCAGGGACCGCTTCAGAAACGGCGCGGTTTCGTCTCCTGCGCCGAATATCAGTATTTTTGTCCTTTTTGCGGGGTCTATCATCGCGTTTTATCTTATCCGTATTCCTTATATAGAGGGCGCGGGGCTTCATGTCAATCATATTCATGCGCGGCAGGCAGGCTGCGTGAATTTAGATCAAGATTCTGTTTGACCTGCCGGGCGGCATGCAGTACTATGATACTGAATGAACACGGCAAAATTAGTACTTCATCGCGTTATGTGGTATAATGCGCTCCTGCAGTATTCTTTCGGGAGGATCGGATGAGCGAATTTAAAGGGCTGTTCGACAACATCGCCCTGATAGTGGTGATGGGTGTGCTCTACAGCTTTCTGTACCGCAGGTTTGCCGGGAAAACGTGGCGGTATAGATTCGTTCCCGGGGCGCTCTTCGGATCGGTCGCCGGGCTGATCGCGGTGGTCGGAATGAAAATGTCCATTCCTGCCGCCCAGGGGGTGATATTCGACGGCCGCTCGATCATAATCAGCATCGCCGGTTTTTTCTGGGGCCCGGCCGGGGCGCTGATGTCGGCGCTCCCCGCGATCGTCTACAGGGCCGGCCTCGGCGGATCCGGAGTCGTTATGGGGATTTCCGTCATCGTGTCGTCGGCGTTCATCGGCACGATTTTCCACTATCTGAGGCTGCGGTATGCGCGGATGGTACAGATTCCGTACCTGTATCTCTTCAGTCTGACGGTGCACGGGGCCATGGTGGCGCTGATATTCACCCTCCCTTCCGACGTGCGGAGCGGCGTATTCGCCTCTTTCGCTCCGCCGGTGCTCCTGATTTTTCCCGTTGCGTCGGTGATCCTGTGCAAGGCGCTGTTCGCCCAGGAAAACCGGATAAACATCAACCGGGAGCTGGGGAAAAGCGAGAACAGGTACAGGGGGATTGTGGAGAACATGCCAATGCTGGCGTGCCGCTATTCCCCGGACAGGGGGCGCATCACCTTCACCAACGGCCGTTTCCGCGAATTTTTCCGGGTCGACGCAGAGACGGCGGCCGTTTCGTCATTTTACGACTATTTTCCGGAGGAGTCGCGGGGGCAGATGGTGTCGCAGATCGCGCTTCTCGGCGCGCACCAGCCGGTGGCGTCGCTGGAAATCCGTTACGCGGAAAAAAAGGAAGAGCACTGGCTCCGCTGGACAAACCAGGCGCTCTTCGACGAATCGGGCGCCGTCATTGAATACCAGTCCCTGGGCGTGGACATCACGATACAGAGATCTTCGGTCAGGAGGATTCGCGAGTCGCTGGTGGAAAAGGAAGTCCTATTAAAGGAGATACACCACAGGGTGAAGAACAATATGCAGATAATATCCAGCCTGTTGAGCCTCCAGATGATGTACGTGAAGGATCCGCGCGACAGGGAGCTGTTCCTGGAAAGCCAGAACAGGGTGAAGTCGATGGCGCTGGTGCATGAAAAGCTTTACGGGTCCGGAAACCTTGCGGAAATATATTTCGACGAGTACATAGAGATGCTTGTGAAGGACATATACAATTCATTTCACAAAAATGCCGGCACAATCGCTCTCGATATCCGCACCGAGAAAGTCATCCTGGGTATCGACCAGGCGATCCCGTGCGCGCTTATAATCAACGAGCTCATCTCCAATGCCATGAAATACGCCTTCCGGGACGGAAGGACCGGGACCGTACGGATAGAATTCCGGCGGAGGGAAAAGGACGGTTTCCGGCTCTCGGTAAGCGACAACGGCGTCGGATTACCGGCGGATGTCGATCCATGGAACACGCAGACCCTGGGGCTGCAGCTCGTGGCCTCGCTGGTGAAACAGCTGAACGGGACCCTTCGCCTGGACAGGGACGGAGGCGCTTCATTTGTAGTGGACTTTTAATCCCTTCCGGGCCCCGGAACGCCCCAGGGTGTGCCAATCAGGGAGCCATAAAGGAAAGGGTAGGTCTTTTCGATTATTTAGAATAAAGTTTTACAATAACGCATCAGGAGCCTCCGCTGAAGAGGAAAATTCTCATAATAGAGGACGAACCGGCCATAACGGACACCATCGCCTATTCACTGACCACCGAGGGTTTTGAGGCGCGGCGCGCGTCCACAGGCCGCCAGGGACTCGATATGCTGGGGGACGGCGGGGCGGACCTGGTGATACTGGACATAGGGCTGCCGGACATGAGCGGCTTCGAGCTTCTCAGGGAACTGAGGAAAACGTCGGAGGTGCCGGTGCTGGTGCTGACCGCCAGGTCAGATGAGATAGACCGCGTACTCGGCCTGGAGATGGGGGCCGACGATTACGTGGTGAAGCCCTTCAGTCCGAGGGAGCTGGTGTCACGGGTCAGGGCGATACTCAGGAGGGCGGCCGGCAATGCCGGGGATGAGGAGTCCGCGCCCGGGATTTTTGCCGTGGACCGCAACAGGCGGAGGATCTGCTACCGCGGAGAACCCCTTGTCCTTTCGAGATACGAGTATGAAATCCTCTGCCTCTTCGTCTCGCGGCCCGGATGGGTCTTCTCGCGGGAGAAGATCATGGAGATCATCTGGGTGGAGCCGGAGGAAAGTTTTGAGCGCACCGTTGACGCCCACATCAAGTCGATCCGCAACAAACTTCGGGCGGTTACTCCGGACATCGACCCGATCGAGACGCACCGGGGAGTTGGCTATTCCCTCAGGGAGGGGCTGTGAGCCTGAAATGGCGGGTCCTTGCAGGGTTTATCGCGGTGTCAGCGGCGGGATTTTACTTTCTTGCCGATTCAATTATCGATGAGCTGAGGCCCCGGTACCTGGAGGCGGTGGAGGAATCGCTCAACGATACGGTCCAGCTCCTGGCGTCGTTCATGGAGGGGCACGTGCGGAACGGGCGGCCGGACACCGGACCGCTGGAGCGGGTCTTTTCGGAAGCGGGGAAGAGGAGATTTTCGGCGAGGATTTACGGGTTTCAGAAGACCAGAATGGGGCTGGACGCCTACGTGACCGACGCCCGTGGCGTGGTGCTCTACGATTCCCGGGGCCGCGGGTACGCCGGCAGGGACCTGTCCCGCTGGAACGACGTGTATCTCACGCTGCAGGGCCGGTACGGCGCGCGCTCAACCAGAACCAGGGAGGACGACCCCTCGTCGAGCATCCTGTACGTGGCCGCCCCCATCCGCCACCGCGGCGCCGTCGTCGGCGTCGTCACCGTCATCAAGCCCCAGGACAGCGTGACCCCCTTCATCGACCTTGCAAAAAGCAGGCTCGTCGCGGCGGGCATCGCGGTCTGCGCCGTAATCGCCCTCACCGCCCTTGTCCTTTCATTCTGGATCAGCAGGCCCCTCACAAGGCTCACCGAATACGTCCGCTCGCTGAAGCGGGACGAAAACGCGCGTCTTCCCCGGCTGAGCGGCCGCGAGATCGCGGTGCTGGGAAGGGAGTTTGAATCGCTCTGGACCGAGCTGAAGGGGAGAAAATATATCGAGGAATATGTGCAGTCGCTCACCCACGAACTGAAGAGCCCGGTGACCTCCATCAGGGGGTCGGCGGAGCTCCTCGGAGAGGAGATGCCGGCGGACCAGAGGAGACTTTTTCTCGTGAACATAGTCAGGGAGACGAAGCGGATCGAGGACGTTATCCAGAAGATGCTGGAACTCTCGTCGCTTGAGAACAGAAAATCCCTGGACCGGGTCGAGGATATCCCGCTGATGGGACTGGCGCGCGAGGCGGCCGACGCGCTTTCGCCGTCTATCATAAAGAAGAACCTTGCAGTGGACATCAGGGTAGAAGCGGACGCCGCCGTCAGGGGGGAGCGTTTTCTTCTCGGGCACGCCATCGTAAACCTTCTGGAGAACGCCGTGCGGTTTTCGCCTGAAAACGGCACCATAACCCTCTCTGCGGAGAAAAGGGAGGGGGGCATGGCGATAACTATCGCCGACAAGGGGCCCGGGATCCCGGATTACGCCCTGGGGAAGGTGTTCGGCCGGTTCTACTCGCTGCCGGACCCGGCGACCGGCAAAAAAGGGACCGGGCTGGGGCTCACCTTCGTCAGGGAAGCGGCGTCACTGCATGGCGGCAGGGTCGATATCCGCAACAACCCGGAGGGGGGCGTTTCCGCTACACTGTTCCTGCCGTAAAAAAAACCGCGTTTTTTTTTCACTTCACGCTCATTTCACACTCTTTTCACAGGCCTCCGGTACGCTGTAATAAACTGATTACAAGGAGACGCATATGAAAACCGGAGGATTTCGACAGTCGGTGACTTTCAGGATTTTTTTTATCGGCTTTCTCATTCTGATTTTGATGATACCGCTTGTGATGGTATCGTCGCTGATCGGGGAGAGGGAGAACCGCAGAAACGCGGCGGTGGACGAGGTGAGCTCCCGGTGGGGCTCGGCCCAGAGGATCGCGGGGCCCATGATCGTGGTGCCATACCGCGTCAGCTACAGGGACGAGAAAAACATTCTTCGCGAGCGCGTCGAGAACGCCTATTTTCTCCCCGAAGCGCTCAGGGCCAAAGGGACGGTCGACCCGCAGGAGCGTTCCCGCGGGCTTTACCGCGTGGTGCTCTACGGAATCAAGGATTTCGCGTTTTCCGGTCTCTTCCGCAGGCCCGATTTCTCAAGGCTGGGCATTCAGGAAAGCGCAGTGATCTGGGACAGGGCGTATCTCGCGGTGGGGATACCGGACACAAGGGGCATACAGAAAGGCGTGACACTGAGGTGGAACGGGAAGGAGCACCCGTTTCTTCCGGGCGTCAAGAACGCGGGAATCATCACCTCGGGAATACACGTGCCTCTGGGCGAAAGGGTCAGGGAGGGGGCGATAAGCGGGTTTTCCTTCACCATCGGGCTCAGGGGGAGTTCGTCGCTGGGGTTCGTGCCGCTGGGAAAGGAGACAGTCGTGGAGCTCTCGTCGTCATGGGCGCACCCGAGTTTCGAGGGGGCGTATCTCCCTGACCGGAGGAGCGTCGGCGGCGGCGGTTTCACCGCCTTCTGGAACGTGTCCTATTTCGGCAGGAACTTTTCCCAGGAATGGACCCAGTCCCAGATGCCGGACCCCGGGACTTTCGGCGGCACGGAGTTCGGGGTCCGCATGTACCAGCCGGTGGATTTTTACCAGAAATGCGTCAGGGCGGTGAAATACGGGTTTCTCTTCATCTCCCTGACGTTTCTTGCCTTCTTCCTGTTCGAGCTCTTCAACAGGCTGAGCATCCATCCGCTCCAGTATCTTATGGTGGGCTTCGCGATGACGCTCTTTTACCTGCTCTTTCTGGCGCTTTCAGAACATATCGGATTCATGGCCTCTTATGCGGTATCGAGCGTTTCGGTCATGGCGATCATCACCGGATATTGCAGCAGGATACTCGAGACCAGAAGGCGGGCGGGCGTCATGTTCGGGCTTCTCTTCGGGCTTTACAGCTATCTGTTCATTCTGCTTGAAAACGAGGACTATGCGCTCCTGCTCGGCGCGCTGGCTCTGTTTGCGATACTGGCGCTGGTGATGTACCTCACCAGGAACATCGACTGGTATTCCCTGAAGATGGGGGGAACACAGAGCGGGGGCGCGGCGGAGGCTTGAGTGAAATGATGCCGAGAAGGGCCGTCCGCAAGGGCGGCCTTTTTCCGCTGATTCAGTGTTTCGGATGTATTCCGTAAAAAAGGATTTCCTTCTCGCCGCGGTTTTCCCGGATCACTCCCCGAAATCGTCGCGCCGCGATATCCAGAATCCGTTTCTCAGCCTGAGGGTCGAGCGGTCCCAGCGGAGGTCGCCCGAGGAGGTGAGCCGCTGGATCATCCGTGAAAACGTTTCCGGGATCGTACCGACCGCCGACGCGATGTCCTTTTTCTGGAGCGGTATCTCGTACACTTCCTTTTTCCCGTACGTCTTGAGCAGAAACATGAAGAACCGGTCCTCAACGTCGTATGACGAGAGGTGGTGGATCGTGTCCGTGAGGTAGCTCATTTTGCCGAACAGCGACGAAATGAAGGAATCGCGCCACTCCTTCCGTTCCAGCACCGCCTGGAAGGAATCGCGATGGATGGCCACCACGGTGCTTTCGGCGACCGCGGCGGCGGTGGCGGGATAGCGCTTTTTACCGAAGAGCACGATTTCGGCGAAAAATTCCCCCGGCGAAAGGATTTTTATGGTGCTCTCCTTGCCGTCAGCCGCGGTTTTAAACACGCGCAGCGACCCGCTGCAGAGCACGTAGAAGAACATCCCCTCATCGCCTTCGTGAAAGAGCACCTCCCGGATTGAAAGGCGCCGGGTCAACGCGTTTTTCCCAAGCTCCGCCAGCGCGGCGGGGTCCAGGTCGCGGAAAAGGTCTATGTTTCGGAGCAGTTCCAGCGTGTTCATATCGCAATGTAATATTTTTATCAGGGCTTGACAAAGGTCAATGATGTTTTTTCCATGCAGTGTATATTACAACCGTGACCGCCGATACCGGCATCGGGTATCGCCCGGGAGGAGCGCAATCATGAACGGAAAGGGATGCCCGGGCCGCAGTACGCAGGCCTGGCGTTTCGAAGACATTTATACTGCGCCCTGTCCGCGCTGCGGCGGGGAGATCGAGTTTTTCAGGGACGACCTGCGCCTTCCCTGTCCACTGTGCGGCTTCGCGGCGGACAATCCCAGGGCCGATGCCGGGTGCGCCGCCTGGTGTTCGGGCGCGGACCGGTGCGGGAGGTCCGGGATACGCGGCGGCAAAAATAATTAATAAGGGAGAACGGGCATGAAACGGCAGATTATTAAAATAGATGAGGACCTGTGCAACGGCTGCGGCCAGTGCATCACCGGCTGTCCCGAGGGGGCGCTCCAGCTTATCGAGGGGAAGGCGAGGCTCGTATCGGACCTTTTCTGCGACGGTCTCGGCGCCTGTATCGGCGCCTGTCCCGAGGGCGCCATCGAAGTGGAGGAGCGAGAGGCGGAGCCCTACAGCGAGCGGCTCGTCATGGAGAGGATCGTGAAGCAGGGACCTCCGGTGATCGCCGCGCATCTCGCGCACCTGAAAGAGCACGGTGAGACCCTCCTCCACGCCGAGGCTGTGGAATACCTGAATGAGCGGGGGATACCCGCGCCCCATGCGCCGCATATCCACGGCGGTCACGGCTGCCCCGGCAGCATGGCAAGGTCCATAGCGCCGAAACGGGAAACCGGGGATCACGGCCCGGCGGGTGAGGTCGGGTCAGAGCTCAGGCAATGGCCGGTACAGCTTGCGCTGGTCAATCCCGGCGCGCCGTATTTTGAGGACGCGGACCTGCTCATCGCGGCCGACTGCGTCCCCTTCGCCTTCGGCGACTTTCACCGGCGTTTTCTGAAAGGGAAATCGATGGTGATGTTCTGCCCCAAGCTGGACAGCCGGATCGACGAATACGTGGACAAGCTGGCGGCGATATTTTCGACGCACCGCATTGGTTCCGTCTCCACGGTGAGGATGGAGGTCCCCTGCTGCGGCGGCGTAACGGCAATACTGCAAAAAGCGCTTGAAATATCCGGGGCAATGGTGAAGGTGAAGGAGTATGTGATCACGATCGACGGGAGTGTCGCCGATGAACGCACTGTTTCTCAAGCACGTGCCCTTTGAGGGCCCGGCCGCAGCGGGGAAAATTCTGGAACGAATGGGCATCGGGTACCGGACCTGCGACGTCTGCGACGGCGGCGTGCTTCCTGATCACGGCGCATACGATCTTCTTTTCGTCATGGGGGGCCCCATGGGCGCGTACGACGAGGCCGCCTTCCCCTGGCTGGCCCCGGAGCTGCGATGGCTTGAAGGGGCGGTTGCCGCGGATAAAAAGATCGTCGGCATCTGCCTGGGGGCGCAACTTCTGGCAAGGGTCCTGGGCGCAGGCGTGAGGAAGAATCCGGTTTCAGAAATCGGATGGTTTCCGGTGACGCGCCTCGTTCATGAGCCTGTCACCCGCTTTCCCGAAGAATTCACCCCCTTTCACTGGCACGGAGACACCTTTGACATCCCCTCCGGGGCAATCCGCCTGGCCCGGAGCGAGGCCTGCGAAAACCAGGCCTTCCTCTACGGCGGCGGTATCCTTGGCCTTCAGTTTCACCTTGAGGCCACGCGAGAGGGGATCGGCGATCTGATAGCCAACTGCGGCGCCGACTGCAGTACAGGCGGGCCGTTTGTTCAGGAAGCGGGGGACATGCTCAAGCCCCGGGACATGAAGGGAATACACGGACTCATGAAAGGGATAATCGCCTCCCTGGCAGGCCCGCGATGAATGCCGCCGTTTCCATGCAGGACCGCGTGAAAAGGGACATCGCCGTGCTTGCCGGTTTCGTTTCCATATACTGCCGCGAAAACCATGATGGGGAAAAACTCCCCTTCGCGCCGGGAAAACTTCTGTCTCCGCTTTTTGACGGGGCTGATATCACGGTATGCGACGACTGTTCGCGTCTGCTCCTGCACGGGGCCGTAAAGCGGAGCATGTGCCCTCTCGACCCGAAACCGAGCTGTAAAAAGTGCGTGACCCACTGTTACGCCCCCGGGTACCGCGACAAAATCCGGGAAGTGATGAGGTTTTCCGGGATGTACCTTATCAGGCACGGCCGGCTGGACTTGCTGAAAAAGTACTATTTCTGACACGGCTTAAAAGGAGAGCAGGGGTAATATGGAAAGGAAAGGACAGCCTCATGTTGTCATCATAGGCGCCGGTTTCGGCGGGCTCTGGGCAGCCAAAACTTTTTTCGGCAGGCCGGTAAGGGTCACGCTCGTCGACAGAAACAATTATCACACCTTTTTCCCCCTTCTATACCAGGTCGGGGCGGCGGAAATCGAGCCGGAGCAGATCGCCTATCCGGTAAGAACCCTTCTTAGAAAGCAGGGGAACGTGGCGTATCTGAGGGCCGACGCCGGGGAGCTCGATCTTGCGGAAAAGACCGTGATGTGCAACGGACTCAAACTTGAATTCGATTACTGCATCATCGCCGCGGGAACCGCAACGAATTTTTTCAATACCTCCGGCGCCGAGCGCAACTCCTTTTCACTGAAAAGCCTCGATGAATCCATGATTCTCAGGAACCATATCCTCACCTGCTTCGAGCGGGCGTCAGGCTCCGGAGACAATGAAATCAGAAGAAGGCTCCTCTCCTTTGTCGTCGTCGGCGGGGGGCCCACGGGGATCGAGTTTTCCGGCGCCCTTGCCGAACTCATTAACGGGCCGTTGAAGAAGGATTTCCCGCGTCTTTCCGGCGGGGAAATCAGCGTATATCTCGTTGAGGCATCCCGCCGATTGATCGGCATGTTTTCCGAAAAAACAAGCCTCTATGCCGCACAGCTTCTGGAGCGGAAGGGCGTCACGGTTTTGTGCGGTTCAGGCGTAAAGGAGCTTCATAAAGGCAGCGTGACGCTCGACAACGGGCGGAGAATATTATCGGAGACGGTGGTATGGACCGCAGGTGTTGCCGGTGAGAGGATAAGCGGGGTGAAGGCCCCCCTGTCGAAGGACGGGCGCGTGAAAGTTGACGCAACGCTCGGGATACCCGGATATGAGGGGTGCTACGTGGCGGGGGACCTCGCGTTTGTTGAAGAGGGGGGACGCCCGCTCCCGATGATAGCTCCCGTGGCGATCCAGCAGGGGAGGGCCGCGGCGCGCAATGTTCTCAGGTGCATACAGGGGTCAGAGCCTCTCCCTTTCAGGTACAGGGACAGGGGTGCGATGGTGACCATCGGCAGAAACGCGGCGGTCGCGCGTATCGGGAAAAGGGAATTCACCGGATTCTGGGCCTGGATCATGTGGCTTCTGGTCCACCTCATGAACCTGATCGGATTCAGGAACAAACTCTTCGTGATGATCAACTGGGCATGGGACTACATTTTTTTCGAGAAATCGGTGCGCCTCATCCTCCCCTCCTGCTGTACTTCTCCGGATCTTCATAGCTGTAAGATGAGGTGATTGCGGCAGCCGGCCGCGTTCTCCGGATTTCTATATTAAATATGGGCTTGCAAATTATTCGAAACGGTGGTATCCTGTGCCCCCGGAGGGGACTATGACATCATCGCCGTCGATCTTTATCGTCGAAGACGAAAGCATAATCGCGAGTTATATCGGCAGGACGCTTGAATCCAGGGGATACCGCGTCGCCGGGACCGCCGCCAACGGAGAAGACGCACTCGAGAGGGTGGAAATCCTACGTCCGGACCTGATTCTCATGGATATCATACTTTCGGGGCCCATGAGCGGCATCGACACGGCGGAGCGCCTGAAAGGGCTGCATGACATACCCGTGGTGTACCTTACCGGCAATCCGGAGGAAAAGAACCTGTCCAGGGTGAAAGAGACGGAGCCCTACGGATACATCTTGAAGCCGGCGAACGCGAGCGAAATAATCTCCGCTGTTGAGATCGCCCTTTACAAGCATTCCATGGAACGAAAGCTCAGGGAGAGCGAGGAGCGTTTCCGCACCGTGGTGGAGAGCGCCACAGACGGCATTTGCGTAATCAGGGACGAACTGATCCGGTACGTTAACCCGGCCCTTCTGAGGATCATCGGGTATTCCCAGGAGGAGAGGAGCTATGATGATCAGCCCTTTTCCGGAATCATCCATCCCGATGAAATGCCGCTGGTCCTTGATATGCACCGGCGTTTCATGGAGGGTAAGGATCCCGAGCAGAATTATCAGACCGCGCTCACACATCGGAATGGCGGCCGTGTCGAGGTTGATATCAAGACCAGCTGGATGGAGGATTATAACGGCCAGAGGGCGGTGCTGGTGTTCATCCGGGACATCTCGGCGCAGAAAAAGGCGCAGGAGGAGCTGAAGGCGAGCGAGGAGCGCTTCAGGGTGATCACTGAGAACGCCCCCTTCGGCACGGTAATTAGCGAATTCGACGGGTCAATCGTCTACGTCAACCGCATGGCCGAGATAGTCTTCGGCACCTCGCGGGAATCGGTGATGGGCAGAATGAGTACGCTCGATTTCTGGATCGACATTTCAGAGAGGGACAAGTTCATGGAGCCGCTTCTCAGGGACGGCAGGATCATGGCTTTTGAAACGATGCTGAGGAAATGGGACGGGGAACCGTTCCGCGCCCTGATTTATTCGAACATAATCTCCTATGACGGACGAAGGGTGATCCTCTCCGTGTTTCAGGACATCACCGATTTCGTGGACGCCCAGCGGAAACTGCGCCTGACGAGGTTCGCCCTGGACCACGCGGGGGAGACGGCGCTTTGGATGGAGCCGGGGGGGGGGATCGTGTACTGCAACGACGCCGCCGTCGTGATGCTGGGATACGGGAGGAACGAATTTGCGGGTCTTACGATCTTCGATATCGACGCGAACATGACCGCCGAGATCTGGCATGCAAGGCGCGGCTTGCGTAAGGATAAAAAGTCATATACGAACACGACCGAATACAGGACAAGGGGCGGCGCCCTGGTGCCGGTGGAGGTCGGCACCAACTATCTGGATTTTGAGGAGGAGGAATACGTCATCACCTTTATCCGCGATATTTCGGATCGGATCAGGGCGGAGGAGGAGCTTTTTGACAGCAGGCGCAGGCTTTACGAGATCATTCAGTTTCTACCTGTGGCCACCTTTGCAGTGGACCGCGCGGGGAAGGTGATAGCCTGGAACCGGGCGATGGAGGAATTGACCGGCGTGCCCGAGGGGAACATGCTCGGCGAAGGGGACATGGCGTACGCGGTCCCCTTTTACGGCACGCCGAGGAGGATGCTCGTGGACTTCGTGTTATCCGGCACGGAGGATTTCGATTCCAGGTATGAATCCGCCAAACGGGAGGGCGATTCCGCGTTCGCCGAATCAAAGGTTTTGTTGCGCGACGGCAGGAGGATCTGGCTCTGGGGGAAAGCGAGCCCGCTGTACGACAGCAGGGGGGAGATTGCGGGTGCGATTGAATCGATCCAGGACATCACCGAAAGAAAGCAGGCGGAGGAAAAAATCAGGCTTTCCGAAGAGAAGTTCTACAAGGCCTTTATGGCCAGCCCTCTGGCGGTGATCCTTTTCGACATGCTGGACGGCCGGTTTCTGGAAGTCAATGACAGGTTTTTTTCTTTCTACGGGTATACGCGGGACGAGTTGATCGGCAGAACGCCGGACGATATGGGATTCTTCGTGAATGACGACGACAGGGACAGGATCCAGGTAATCATCAGGAATGATCGGGCGCTGAGGGACTATGAACTGGCGGTCCGGAGAAAGGACGGCATCGTCAGGCACAGCCTCATCTCAGGCGAATCCATTATGATAGAGGGGAGGGAATGCTTTATCGCCATAGCGGTGGACATAACAGAGATGAAGACGCTCCAGAAGGAGATGGCCACCGCGATCGAGGAGGAGCGCCAGCGCATAGGCAGGAACCTCCATGACGATCTGGGGCAGGTGCTTACCGGAGCCACGTTCCTGCTCCAGTCGCTCAAGGAAGACCTGGCCTCCAGAGGGGAATCACAGGTGGAGGATGTGAAAAAGATAGAAGGGCTGGTGCGCAACGCCGTGGTGAAGACGAGAAACATTTCCCGGATACTGAGCCCGGTCGAGATTGTGGAGAACGATCTGATCGCGGCGCTGGAAGAGATGGCCCTTCAGGTGGAAAAGATATTCATCATCTCATGCCAGGTCCATTGCGATGACGAGGTGACCATAAAGGACAATCTTGTGGCCACGAACCTGTTTTACATCATCCGCGAGGCGGTGACAAACGCCCTCAAGCACAGTTACGCCAACAGAATTGATATTCAGGTCCGCCTTCAGGGTGACGCCCTGATGGTCTCTGTGCGCGATGACGGTGTCGGCGTTGTCGACCATATCGGCGCCAAAGGGCTCGGCCTTAGGATCATGAAATACCGGGCCGGATTGATCGGCGCGAACGTGGCGTTTTCGGAAGCCGGAAACGGCAGGGGCTTCGAGGTCAGGATTTCGCTGAAATTCGATGATTTTAACGGCACCGCAGTCTGACGGCACGTGAGCATGGAAGAGGGTTATTACAGGGTGACGGTGGCAGAATACATCCGGAAAGGAGGATCCCTTGGTGGAAGGTAAAAACGGAATCACCGTGATGATCGTGGATGATCATTCCGTGGTACGTGACGGCGTCGAACAGATAATAGGGAAGAGCCACGATATTGTGCTGACGGGAAAGTCGTCGACCGCCGACGAGGCAATACGGATGCTGAACGAATCTCCGGTTGACCTTGCAATAGTGGACATCACGCTGAAGGGGAGCGTGGGAGGGCTCGAACTGGTCAAGGCGATAGTCGAGCGTTTTCCCCGCACCAGGGTGCTGGTGATGTCGATGCACGACGAAACCATATACGGCGAAAGGGCCATGAAGGCCGGCGCGCGCGGTTACATCATGAAGGAGGTCGCGTCGCTCCACCTTACCGAGGCGATCAGAAAAATAATGGCCGGTGAGCTTTTTATCAGCGAAGTGCTCCAGAAAAAGATAATCAGCAGGGCGATCAAGGGCGCTGCCGGCGAACTTTCGGTGGAAAGCCTGAGCGACCGCGAATTCGAGGTGTTCCAGCTGATCGGCAACGGCTTCAGCGCAAAGGAAATCGCCGAAAAGCTCAATTTGAGCACCAATACGGTGGAAAGCCACAGGAACAGGATTAAATCCAAGCTGAACCTGAAGGACTCTGCCGAGCTTGCCAAAAACGCCATCCAATGGGTCATCATGCAGAGCAAATAGGGTCGGGATTCTTCCAATACGTCAATCCGCATTAATGGATTTCGTTACAATTCCATAATACAATACGCCAGTGTAAATTCAATTAATCCGGGAATTGACGAACCATGAAAATTATCCTTATTCTTTTTCTATATTCAGAGTGTTATCCGGGTTTCTGAACACTGGTCATGATTTGAAAAAGCTTGTAGAGTCTCAAGGTGCCTGGAACAAAAGCGGCTGAAAATACCTGGAGGGTTTTACGTTAAATTGCCAAATTTCAGAAGATTCACCTTCTGGATTCCGTCCACCCGACCGTCGCTTTTTACATGCTTTTTCTGAGAAATGCGATGTTATATTACGATGCAGGCACGGAAAAGCGTGTCACTGAGAACGTCCCGAAGCATTTGATAAGGGGCGGATATTTTAAAGAGATAATGTCGATTCGGGCGGTTCCGGACTTAATCTGCTCGGGATACGCCGAAAAGAACGCCAGGATGCCGATTGGCGTCCTGGCCGCCGGGGCGGTTAGAGCAGTATCGAAGCCGGAAACCGGCGTCAGCGGCTTTCTACAAGATTTCTCCCAATCACTGATAGAATCAGTAAAAGCGGCAACCAGTGCCGTACAAAAAAGCGTACACCACTCCCAGGCAAGGGCGTCGGAGGCCGAGGCGAAACTGACCACCGGCGCCCTGCTCCCGCCTCATGGCATGGCCAGAAAGGGGACCTTCCGAGCAGGTGAAGGCGCTGCGTGCGCCGGGAATCAGACGCCTGATGGTTTCGCGAAAGTGGAATTCCGCCGCGTCTGTAAAAGGCGGATTGCCGGAACGCAGGCGCGGGCCTTCGTCCGGACCGGTGACGCCCCCGGGCGGGCCTGAACGGAGAACGAAATGAGGAAAAAAATTCTGGTGGTCGACGACAGCATGTCCCTCAGAAGGATTCTCGAGGACGTGCTGGAATCCAGGGGATATGACGTCACCTCGGCTGAAAACGGAGAGGTCGCTTTTGATATCATAAAAGGGCAGAACTTCCCCGTGGTCCTCACCGACCTGGAAATGCCGGTCATGCAGGGCGACGAGCTGATAGACAGGATGAACACGCTTGACGAAGTGCCGGTGACCGTGGTCCTCACGTCGGACGACGATTCTAATCGCATAACAGATATCATGCGTAAAGGCGTGTTCGATTACATGATAAAACCGGTAAAGAAGGCGGACCTCATCATCAGCATTGAAAATGCATTCAAAATCAGCGAACTCCGCAGGCTCAAGCGGATTGCCGAAAAAGAAAGGACCATAAGGTTTGAACGCCATCGTGAGATGTTCGCGTTTATGAAACGGCATGGGCATGACGGCAGCAAAGCGGATGAAAACACGCACTTTGAGAATCTCCAGCGGGCCATGAACCGGGGGGCCGGCCTTGGCGCGATGTTTTCACTTGTGGAGCTTCTTGCCGCCTCATCCCGGAAGAATGAAGGGAACTATGAAATTGACGGCAGGACAATGAGCAAGCTCATGGATGTCCGGAAAACCGCGCATGAGGCGATGGCCGTGTTTTCTGAGATCGAAAAAGTGCCGGCAAGCCAGATTGAAATGGAGCAGGTGACATTCAAACAGCTGTATGACGAGATCATGAAAATCATCAAAGACCTGGAGGGTGTTTCCGGACTGCGCGGTCACACGCTCGTCCCGTGCGATGAAGAGCCCTATTTCAGCAAGATGTCCATTCAGGTGAACAGGGAGTATATCGTGCGGGTGATCCGTGAGATGCTTTTGAACGCGATGAAATATTCGGAGGGTGAGACCCCGGTGTATACAGTGCTGGAAAAGGAAGGCGGCGACATGGTTTTTTCCGTGATCAACAGCACGAAATCGGCCGCCGATGACGGGATCCCGATGGAATACGAGAACATCGTGTTCGAACCGTTTTTCAGAAAGGTGAAATACATCCAGGACGAATACAAGACGCTGGATTGCGGGCTTGGACTGACACTGGCCGAAAGGATAGTCCACAGGCACAACGGGAAAATCTCGATTTGCAACATCCAGGATTATCCGGACATATCAAAGAACCCGGCGACCAGAGTACGCTGCAGGCTTGTGCTTCCGGTGTATGGGTCAACCGGAACGGATGGGAAAAAAGAGGATGATTACGATCGCGGGATGCCCCTCGAGGCTTGAATTTCTCGCCGGAATTGACGCCCGGAAATCGCGCACTGCCTTATCAGCTCCCGTCAGAGGCCGGCGCCTGAATCGTAGTATTAATCATGATTATCAATTGACACTTCCCGCGTTCGTGCATACATTTTAGCGATGGTTAAACCTCCGGCATGGGAAATCTCAAGTCAGGGGTGCGAATGCGGAAAATCAGTGGACGGAGCGACACGGATATGATAACAGAACAACGAAGTGAAGCGCGTAAAAATGCATCAATTTACGCGACTCTTATAATCAGCGGCAAAACAGTATCGTGCAGGGTTCTGAATCTTTCAAACCATGGGATTTATACACGGCTTTCGGAAACCGCCGGTCCGGCACAATATCAAATCGATGAGGAAGCTATCGTGATCATTCATTGCGACGATGATAAAATGGAGGGGACCGGAGGGAGGGTGCTCAGGATTGAGCAGAACAGCGACGGCGTCTATATGGCGCTGTATTTTCCCCATCCCATCGAAATTGATTGTTAGGTGTAAAATTCAACCGCATAAGGGTGGCTCAAATGGCGAAGAATAACAAGGAAAGGCGAAGTGAGGCCAGGACTGTCGTGTCATATAATGCGGCGATCATCGTTGATGACAGGCTGGTGTCATGCGGAGTGGTGAACATTTCGGGACACGGCGCATATGTGAAAGTCGAAAAGACCCAGTATTCAGCGGAGTTCAATGTCGGAGAGAGCGTCCTGCTTTCCCTTTTTCCCGACACCGAAAAACAGAACGATGTCCGGGGAACAATAGTCAGGAAAAACGACGCACACGGCGACGAATATGTGGCGGTGTATTTTCCGAAACAGGTGATTTATAATTAATCGCCAAGGTTTGAATTTTACCTGACACTATGCATTTTTACCATTTCCTATTTTGACAACAGGAGATATCATCCCCGGCTCTGGAAAACCGGCTTCGTGCTGGTGGCGGCCCTGGCGGTCTGGGGCGCGGTTTCGCTCTTTATTCAGCCCCAGCGATCCCTTTTCTCTTAAATTTTATATTGTAAAATAAATACGGGCGGGTATAATTGCCGGTATCCTCCCTGCCGCACAGGAAGTAAAAGGCGGCAGGGGGCGCATGTCGCTCAGACGGTCCGTATAATGTATGATGGATTCTTTTAATAAGGCTGGCGGTTGATTATGGCGGAAGAATCACAGCTCGTTTTGATGGAAAAGATTACCGATAGCGGTAAAATCGTGGAGATTATCAGGGAGCATTTCCTCCAGGGCAATCCGCTTCTGAAAATAGGCCAGATCAATCACCAGGTTACCATCGGAAGAGTGGAGGAAGGGGAAATTATCGTGCAGCTCCCCGCGCCGGAGCCTGTATCCTCCGCCACCATCCTGTTTGTCAGGGCCAGGGAGATAATCTACTGCGCCTCGGTGTCCCCGATTTCGATGGATGAAAAACAGTCATGCGCCATGCGACTCCATAATGTGCAGATTTTAAAAGCATCCAGACGCGAGGAACGGAAAAGTACTGGAAATCTGCAGGGTGATTCCCAGAAAAAACTTTATATATCCAGGGCCGTTTCTGATTTCCAAATCCGCGACGAGATGTCGCTGCAGAGGACGCGGGTCGAGTCGATCCGCGGCAGGATCATGGAAAAACCGGGCGATGATTACAAGCATAAAAAGGTGTTTTTCCTGCAGGATGATCCGGCTGATGCGCGGATGAAGCACATGCTGGTTACGAGGAAACCCTTCCGTGTCACCTTTATGGCATCGGAAGGCGCCGTGCACTTCGATGGAGACAGCATTGAAACCTGCGAATTTTACAAAACCCAGATATATTCACGCGATCGCTACATCAACTGGCAGAAGGTAATGTCGGAAATATCCATACCGGTCATGTACCGGGCGGTTTTTCCGATAGGATATGTGCAGATAAACTCGGACAGGGTGCTCGCGGACGAGGATCTGTCGGAAATCCGGAAAATGGGGATGCCGGTGGCCGAGCTTGTTTCGTCGGCAAAAATAATCCAGGAAAAGGATGCGCGGCTTCTGGTGACCGACCTGTCCAGGAGCGGGATGGGAATTGTTTTCACCCACAGGGAGTATATCTCGATTTTCAAGGAGAAAAGCCAGGTGGTGTTCACGCTCAACATGCCCGAAGAGTGTAAGGCGACAGTCCTCGGCATTGTTCGAAACATTACCTTTATTAATAACAGAATATACAGGATCGGTTGCGAAATCCTGGAGATTGACGCGCTTGGCGAAGTAAGCTACGAGCAGTTCATCGAAAAGCTGTGAGTTTCTGAATCACTTCCAAGCTGAATATTCTGGTTTTCGTTCTTCGGGCCGATGAGGCTTCGCGACGTGGAGGAGGCGCAGGAAAAGATCACGGCAGGCTGATGAGTGAGGCATTCTCCGGACGCCGTGCGGTTATACCAGAATAGAAATCCCTTATCAAACCGAAATCCTTTTCAATATCACCTGAAGGGTAGATGAGCGGACCCAGGCCCGCGGTCTTTGTCCTGTAATCTAAAAATCCGAGAAGTATCGGAACACCTGCCCCTTCGGCAATGTAATAGAATCCGGTTTTCCAGGAATCCCTTTTGGACCGGGTGCCCTCCGGGGACATGGCTATAGCCAGCCTGTCATGTTTTCTGAACATATCAATCGTGGACTCAACCGTATCGCCGCGGGTCCGCCGGTCAAGCCGTATCCCTCCGGCCCAGCGCATAAGGCATCCCATCGGGAACCTGAACAGCTGGTGCTTCGCAAGATAATAAACATCCGCTTTTTCCTTAAACGCCGCGATCATCCCGTACAGCATGTCCCAGTTTGAGGTATGGTGCGCGACAATTATCACATATTTCGGTTCGTCAGGAAAAACACCGGATGTTTTCCAGCCGAGCAGCTTCATCAACACGATAGATATTGCGCGTATGATATGTTTGACGACAGGGGTGTTGAATATTGTATTTTGCATTTACATATCAGAACAGTATTAGATTTCTATTGAACCCTCCGATCTTTCCTGAGAGAATAATCATAAAGCGCATGGAGGGGTGAAAAATCTCAATATAACACATTTACACGCGGGAAATCGTCATGATGTCCCCGCATGATTCACAGAGCATCTCTTAAGCTCCGGTGACGGCATTGATACCGCTCCCGCCCGGGCATTATTTCATTGTGCAATCCAGAAAGAAATTCTCGAACACGGCCCCCATGAGAATCCGATTTTTATACGCCGATGCCACGCTGGCGGCGGATATTTCTTTACCGCTGTCAAGGTACGCTTCCCTGCAGGTATACCCGGATTTTCCATCCTTGAAGATTTCGAGTATCTGCGAAGGGGAGATATTCGATTCATTTTCAGCATGTTTTACAAAAGTCAGCAATTTCGGATGGGATGCGAGTCGAATGGTGCCGCCGGCATCAACGTCAATATTGTCGCAGCCTGAATCCATGTCGGACTCTGAAACCCGGGTGAGTGAACCGTCATCGGACCGTAAATATTCGTAAAATTTTCTTCCCGTGGTTGTGGCAACATAAAGACGCTTTCCGTCTTTCGCGGCCCAGATGCCGTTGGCTAACCTAAATCCCCCGGCTGCGACGCGTAATTGTTTTCCGTCAAAAAAAACGACATTGGACCGGGGCAGCTGCAGGTAGTCTTCAATGGTTCTGGAAAATTCCGATTTTGAACCGTGATCGTTCGTGAAATAAAACTGCCTCGGGCCGACCGCCGCTATATCATTCGGGCTGATCATTAAATCCCCGGTCACGGTTTCAGTATGAATCAGGGCGCTGTTTTTGAATTCGAAAATTTCAACGCAATTTTTTTCCTTCCGGTGATTGATGGCGAATAGATATTTTTTCCCATCCGGTGCGGCAAAAAAACTGATGCCGTGCGGATAAAAATCGAACTTTAACGCTGACGTAAGATTTTTCAGTACAGGTTTTCCTTCAAGATTGTAGGAAAATATCGCACCCTGAATCAGCCTGCCTTTCATGAATTCCCTTCTGTTAAATGATGAAACAAATGCGGTGCCTGTGGAATTATCAATGGCGATGTCCTCCGGGCCGGGAACATTCTGAACTTTGACGCAGCTATAGCCGGAATGGGGCGTGAGAGTTTTAAATTCACCCGCGTCCTTGATGGTTTTGAGTATGAAAACCGCTATTGCGACAACTACGATGCAGGTGATGATGATTAATTTCTTTTTCATTCCTGATTTCCTCTGGTTTTATATTCTGTGGCGACAAAATCAAAATAAACAATTACTTTATTAATAACTGACTGATCCTTTGAAAAAATCCTTCTGTCTGTTCCAGTAATACACTGCATATATCTAAAGTAAGAATTTAAAGGAGATCATCCTTATACTGCGGATATCGGGCCTGCGTTTTAAGCGGCATTAACCTTCTGAGCAGACGGTGATATTGATCATTAATAAGAGGCTGCAGTTCTGATTCTTCCGCAAGAAGCAATAGATTATGTGCAAACGGCGGTTCTTTGAGTTTCGAACGCCAGAAATATCCCTTTAACGCCTTTTCAACAACCTGATGGCATATAAAGCCAACTTGGAGATACCTGCCGGTTTGGAACATGGCCCGGGCCGTTTCAAGATCATAGGCCGCCATATCATGCCGGTAATCTATTTTTTCAGTCGCATCCATATCCCAGATTTACATCTGAGATAAGCCATTGTCAAGTGCATTCTTAACGGTAACAACGACATGCAACTCGCCGGAGCCGGGGTCAATTCCGGCTCAGTCCGGTTTTTCCATTGACAAAAACGCACTACTTTAGTATATTTATGTGCGTATCGCTCCAATGAAACACTTTTTTTACATCGCAAGGAAAATCACCAGCCTTCCCGCGGTGCCGGGTGTGGCAGTGGCCATCGGTATCGCGTCAATACTGCTCGGTCTGCTGCTCGGAATCGCCGCGTATCGCGATTCCTGCCGGAAGATCGAAAAAACATATCTGGTCCAGTATATGCGAATCGCCCGCGATCTTGTATTCCATGCTGAAATGACCGGGTATACGCGCCGGGACGGCGGCGGCTGGATCGGCCGCGTGCTGGAAAGATGGAACAGCCCCGGTTCGCGGCCGGCTGATGAAACGCTCTTCATCGTGGACGGCAGCGGGCGGTACCTGTATCACAGCGGCGACCCCTCCCTTTCCGGGAGCCACATGGCCTCGCAGACGATCACGCGCATTGACGGAAAAGTATCGATGCGGTCGGAGGACCTGATCCGGGCCGGGTTGGAGTTCGCCGGTTACTGCACGCATCGCGACGGAAGGGAGTATATAAGCATCATGGTGCCGGTGCCGCTGCACCACGCCTGCCTCGCGCTCCATCGGGATAGGGAGAGCTTTATAAGAGAAGCCACCAGCAACATCATCGCCGTGTTATGGCTGATCGTGGCGATCACCTCCTCCGTCGTCATCTTCTGCTTCGCGCTGCTGTTTCATGCGTACAGGAGGCGCCGGGACATGCATCTTCTGAGCGAAGAACGGTACCGAAGGGTCGTGGAGGACCAGACCGAAAGCATTCTACGATGGCGTCCGGACGGGACCGTCACTTTCTCAAATGAAGTCTTTCGGCGATTCCGGGGCTGTGCTGAAAAGGAAGGCGCCGGGGGCAACGTATTCTCCATTGTCGGGACCGATGAAGCCGAATCGCTCGGCGAACGGGTCCGCTCCCTGACGCCGGAGAGCCCCATCACGGTAAACGAACAGGCGGTCCCCCTTCCCGGCGGAAATGTCAGGTGGGAGCAGTGGGTGCACCGGGGATTTTTCGACGGCAGGGGCGGCCTGGTGGACATCCAGTCCGTGGGAAGGGACATCACCGAACGCAAAAACGCCGAGGCGGCGCTGATGCAGTCGGAGGCGAGCTACCGGTTTCTCGCGGAAAATACCGGCGGTCTCACCTTTATCATCGACATGGACCTCAATAACCGGTATTTATCCTCCAACGCCGGCAGCATCATCGGGTTCACCCCGGAGGAAAGAAACAACAGGCCGATACTGGAGAGGCTCACACCGGAATGCCGCCGGATTGTCGAGGAATTATTCCGCGAGGAAATCCTCAGGGAGCGTGACGATCCCGCCGCCGACCCCCGCAGGACGGTCCCGCTGGAACTCCACTATATCCATAAGGACGGCTCGCTGAAAGTCCTCGATACCGTGATGAGGTTTATCAGGAACAAGGACGGAGCGCTCGAAGGGATCTACGGCGTGTCCCATGACGTGACTGAAAGGCGCAGGGCGGAGATGAACAGGGAGGCGGCGCTTGAGGCTCTGAAGGAGTCGGAATCGAAGTACAGATTTCTGGTGGAGTACATGGGGGACATCGCCTTTATAACCGGGCTGGACATGGAGACGCGGTTTGTGACCCCCTCGATCGAAAGTATCCTCGGGTTCACCCCGGAAGAGCGGGTCATGCAGGCGGTGGAGTCACAGCTCACTCCCGCTTCGTTTTTGAAGGCCAGGGAAACGCTTGCCAGGGAGCTGATCCGCGACGACCATGAAGGCGCGGACCCCCAGCGCAGCGTGATGCTGGAACTTGATTTTTACCACAAGGACGGGTCAATAAGGACCCTCGAGACGGTGTTCAAGGGGATCAGGGACGGGTCCGGAGTGATAACCGCGCTGTACGGGATATCGAGGGACATAACCGACAGGAAGGAAACAGAGGAATGGCTCAGGAACTCACTGGAGGAAAAGGATATTCTCCTCAAGGAGATCCACCACCGGGTGAAAAACAACATGCAGATCATATCGAGCCTCCTGGACCTTCAGAAGAACAGGATGGGCGATAAGCAGGGAATTGAAATGTTGGACATGTGCCAGAAGAGGATAAGGACGATGGCCCTGGTGCATGAGAAATTGTACAGGTCCGGAAATTTTTCAGCCGTCAATTTCAAGGAATATCTGGAGGATATTATAAGCGAAAACACTTCGCTTTTCAGTCCGGGAAGGAATATCGATTTCCGCGTCGAATCAGAGGACCTTTTTGTCAGTATCGGCACCGCCATCCCCTGCGCGCTCGTGGTCAACGAGCTTGTGACCAATTCTCTGAAACACGCCTTTGCCGGGAAGGAACGGGGTTCGGTGTCCGTGCGCCTTCACGGAAAAGGAAACGGGGAGTATATGCTGACCGTACAGGACGACGGAGTCGGTTTTTCAAAGCCGGTGAAGGAGGCTCATTCTTCGAGCCTGGGGCTCCAGCTCGTGCAGGGGCTCGTCAAACAGCTGGGAGGCACCATCAGTTTTGAAACAGGCGCCGGCACCGCGGTGACAGTCGTATTCACCGCGTGATAGGCCGCCCCGCTCCCGGGTCGCCGCCGTGGCCGCCGATGGGATAGCGCCCCGGATCGCCGGTGAAGGGGAGCCGGATAAGCGTCAGGAATCCCGCCGGCTCCCGCCTGCCGGAAATCCCGATTATCATGTCCCCGTGCCCCGCGGCCGGCTGGTCCCTGTAAGTCCCGAGAATCCTGTCCCACCAGGGGAGGTTGAACCCGAAATTGCTGTTGGTTTCCCGTATCGCCACCGAGTGGTGGACCCTGTGCATGTCCGGCGTCACCACGACAAGGCGCAGCAGGCGGTCAAGCCCCCCGGGGATCCTCACGTTTCCGTGGTTGAACATCGAGGTGCCGTTCAGGATTATCTCGAAGATCAGGACCGCTTCCGGCGGCGGGCCGATAAGGATCACCGCGGCAAGCTTTATGACGAGCGACAGCAGTATCTCCAGCGGATGGAACCGCAGCCCGGTGGTGGCGTCGATATGCAGGTCCGAGTGGTGCGCCATGTGCAAACGCCAGAACAGCGGCACGGCGTGGAACATAAGGTGCTGTAGGTAGATTATGAAGTCCAGCAGTATCAGGGAGCCAACCAGGGCGATGACCGGGTTCGCCTCCGTCATGTTGAACAGGCCCATGCCCCGGCCGCGCATGACGGCGGCCAGGAGAATCGGCGGCACCGGGACCGCGGCATAGAAGACCGCGGCGTTGAGGGCGGACACGCCGATGTTCGCCGGCCAGCGGCGTGCCCTGTCGGCGGTCACCGCCCGTTTCGGCGCGGCCAACTCCCACAGGGCCATGACGGCCAGAATGCCGGCGAAAAATCCGATACGCGCGGCGCCCGCCCAGGGGATTTCCGGCATCGATGACGGGTTGTACACGGAGGGCCTCCTCTTCAGGGAACGTAAATTCTGGGCACCCTGTAGCTGATATTGCTCAGGAACTCGTACGTTATCGAGCCTGTTTTTTCGCAGAGCGATTCCAGGGGTATGGATGCCCCTTCCATGTCCCCGAAAATCAGCGCGTCGTCGCCGTTATAGGCGGTGCCGTCGGGGCCGATGTCCACCATCGTCTGGTCCATGCACACTGTTCCGGCCACCGGATACAGGCGCCCCCGTATCGCCACCTCGCCCCGGTTGGACAGCAGCCTGCTGTACCCGTCGCCGTATCCGAGGGGGAGCGTCACGATCCTCGTCTGCCGGGGGGTGACGTAGGTGTGGTTGTAGCTGATGCCCGTTCCGGCCGGCACGGACTTGAAATAGGACACTTTCGATTTTAGCGTCATCGCCGGAAGGAGCTTTCTGCCGTTGAACGAAACATCCGGGAGCAGGCCGTTGGGATTGTACCCGTAGAGCATGATCCCCGGGCGCGCCATGTCGAAGAGGCCGTCGGTTCGGTTGATGAGGCAGGCCGAGTTTGCCAGGTGGGCGATCTTCGGCCTGATGTTTTTCCGCTCCGTGAATTCCACCGCCTTCGCGAACCTGGATATCTGGAGCCCGGTGAAATCCGGATCGCTTTCCGCCTTGGCCAGGTGCGAGAAAATTCCCCTAACCTCGAGGCCCGGCATGGCGGACGTCTCCTCGATGAACTTTTCCGCGTGGTACCAGTGGACCCCTATGCGTTCCATGCCGGTGTCGATCTTGAGATGGACGCGGGCGGTCCGCCCCATCGCGACGGCCGCGTTCGACACCGCCCTCGATTTGTCGATTGAGGAGGTGGTGATCTCCACGTCATGGGCGATGAAATCGCGGACCTGTTCCGTGTTGATGGCCCCGAGAACCAGTATCGGCGCGGTGATCCCGTTTCTCCTGAGAAAAAGCGCCTCCTCAAGGTAGGCGACGCCGAGGTACTCGGCGCCGGCCTTCAGCAGCTCCTCCGAGACCCGGCAAATACCGTGGCCGTAGGCGTTGGCCTTCACCATCGCCATTATCCCGGTCTTTTCGCCGGCGAGGGATTTCGCGATCCCGAAATTGTTGAGGAGCCTTGAAATCGACACCTCCGCCCTGGTGGGCCTGTGTATGTACGCTTCGTCGCTGAAAATCATCCGGCACCCGTATCTTCATGAAAGTAACAGGAGCCAGTAGACCTGCCGTTTTTATAAAAATCAATTGAAATATCCGCATCGGGGATTAAAATTGCTGTCCCCGCCGCGGGGGCGGGTCAGCCGGAATCGGCCCCGGGAGGCGGCGCCGCAACGCGGAGACCGGGATCGAACCATTCAAGAATCTCCCCGTTCCTGTCCAGCGGATAGGTGTGCGAGAGTTCCGGCACGATCCTGAAGTCGAGTTCCGCTCCCGCGAGCTTCAGCAGGGCCGACTCCGACGCGGCCCGTTCAGGCGGGAACATCCAGTCCCGGGACCCGTGAAGCCACAGGATGCGGCGATTCCGCAAAAATTTCGCCCTGCCCGGAGGGACGGTGCCGGAAACCGGCGCAAAGGCGGTAAAGGGGACCGATTCCAGGTGTGCCGCAGCCAGGGCCATGGAGCCGCCGTCGGAAAATCCTGTCACAAGGACCCGTTTCCTGTCCACCGGCCACCGACGGGACACCGCATCCAGCATTTCTTCGATCGCGGCCATGTCCTCTTCCGGTTTCATGAGGTTCCAGGTGTTCCCGAGCGAGGTCGGCGCGGCCAGGATAAACCCCCTGCTTCGCGCCTCCCGCATGAGCGTCCAGATAAAATCGCGGCCGTGTCCGTGCCCGCCGTGAAGGGCCGCCACAAGCGGGAGCGGCGAATCGCCGGTCCATTCAGGCACATAGAGCGACAGGGCGCCGCGGCCGTAGGGCCCGCCGCCGGGGTCCCTGTGGAACAAGCCGCGCTCCGGGTCGCCGTTCCCGGGGGAGGAAAAAGCATCCGGATCATGACGGGCTTCCGGTTCCAGAAAATGCAGGTCCACCGCGGGGAGGGAACGCCGGTGAAGGTACAGGATCTCCCTTGCGCGGCACGCGTTCCTGACGGCGCTCCGTAATGAGGCCAGGAGGGGGAATATTTCGGTGGTGCTCGCCGACATGAGAATATCCAGCGCCTCGCGGAGCATACCGGCAGCGACGATGATCTCCTCCGCCTCGGCTCCTCCGCCGGCGCGGTGAATTTCGATAAGGGGGGGCGATGTGTCCGTGGCTGCCAGTGACAGCTCCCTTTTAAGCTCTTCGATCCGGGGGGGATGGAACCGTTTTTCGAAATCCTCCAGCGCCTCCATCGCGCCCGCCAGACGGCGGTCCAGAGGGACGCGGCCGTTTCCCTGATCAGCGTGTACTGCCAATGAGTTCTCCTCGATTCTCTGTATGAAAAATACTCGAATAACCGAGGGAAAAAAATGTAAATGTTAACAAAATATGAACCGTTTATTTATAAATAATTGTTATGATATATGTATCTAATAAGCAGAAAAAGCCAAGGAGAAACACGATGGAACTGACGATGAAGCTTATTGATACGTTGATTGCAATTTCAGTCGCCGCCGTGGCGCTGTTTATAATGATGTAAGAGGGTTTTCCGCCTCGGGCGCGTCTGCGGCCGGGCCATTCTTGGCAGTTAAATCCACGAGGATCTGTACTGCTCGCTTGTTTTTTCGATTATCACAAAGGCGACCGCGTAATCGAATTCGTGGCTTATGCTTATATGAAAGGTGTAGCGTTCCCTCGGGTCCTTCGATTTCACCAGCATTTCCGGATCGTCAATATACGGCCTGCCGGTGCCGTCATTCAGGATCGTGATGCTTCTGAAACTGAAATTTTTTTTGCCCAGGGCCTTGACGATCGATTCCTTGGCGGCGTATCTTCCCGCTATAAACGGTTCCGGATTGTTTTTGGGCATGAGAGACAATTCCTCGGAAGAGAGGGTTTTCTGCGTAAACCGGTCCCTGTGCTCCTGGCTCATTTTTCGGATGCGCCGTACGTCGACTATATCGGTCCCGATTCCGATTATTGCGGTACTGTCCATTCTATCGCCAGTGTACAATTCATTTTTTAATGCCGGATATCTGAGAGTTGTCGAGACCATATTATTTTTCAAGAATAATTAATTTTTTTCTCCTTCCGCAACTATGCTATTGACAATTATTCCCCCATGGCCTATCTGCACATAATACGGGCGGGGCGACCGTACCGCGTTTATTCGGGATGAGGTATTTTTCATGGCGATTATTATCGACGGCAAATCCATTGCGCAGAAAATAAAAAATCAGACCGCGGAAAAGATTCGGGGACTGAAAACAAAGCCGAGGTTCGCGGTGATACAGGTCGGAGACAGCGCCGCTTCCACCGTGTATGTGAGGAACAAGCTCGCGGCGTGCCGCGACATGGGCATCGAAACCGTGAACGCGAATCTGGAGGAGGGGATTACCGAGGACAATCTTCTGGGTCTTTTGGAGGGATTCAACAATTCGCGGTCTTTTCACGGAATACTCGTCCAGCTTCCCCTTCCGGCTCATATCCGGCTGGAGCCTGTGATCGAGGCGATCCATCCGGACAAGGACGTCGACGGGTTCCATCCGCTCAACGTGGGGCGCCTGACCGTACGAAGCAGGACCCCCTATCTCCACCCCTGCACACCATGGGGCATCGTGCACATGCTCGACACCGTTTTTCCCAAGACCAACGGCGAAAGCGGGCTCAAGGGGAAGAAAATCACGGTGATCGGCCAGTCCATGATACTGGGCCGGCCGCTGGCCATAATGCTCCAGAACGACGGCGCCACGGTGACCATGTGCGACAGGTTCACCCGCGGCCTCGCGGCCGAGGTGAGAGGCGCCGATATACTGATTTCGGCCACCGGGGTCCCGAAGCTGGTGAACCGTGAAATGATTGAGGCGGTCGGGAATGGCAACGTGACCGTTATTGACGCCGGCATCGCAAAGGTGGACGGCAGGATAGTCGGCGACGCCGATCCGGCTATTTACGACATGGTGGGGGCCATAACCCCGGTTCCCGGCGGTGTCGGGCCGGTTACCGTGGCTTTTCTGATGCGCAACATCCTCAAGGCCTACTGCATACAGACCGGGCTTCCCATGCCCGAATTTAAATAACGGCCCGCCGCAGTACCGGCTTTTCCCGGGCCGCACCGCGCGCAATCTTTTCTTTCGCGTTACCGCCAAAAATTTGACTTTTACCCCCCCGATGGGTATGTTCATCTAATCCTTTTTCAGCCTTAGGCAAGGGCGACAAGAGGGAGAAGATTAATGTGCAACAACGAAAATAACGGGGAGGAACTATGATATATGCAATTCTCGGCGCAACGGGAAACGTGGGAAGCCGGGTGGCCAATATTCTGCTGGAATCCGGGGAAACAGTCCGGGCAGTCGGCAGGAGCCTGGACAGGCTTGTCCCGTTGAGAACAAAAGGGGCCGTCCCCTTTACGGGGGACGTAACCGATACGGATTTTCTTACAGGGGCCCTTGAAGGGGCAGACGGAGCGTTCATTCTTTTACCGCCGAACGCGAGAGCGGAGGATGTCGCTTTGTACCAAAGCAGGGTTTCCCTTTCCATAGCCACGGCACTTAAAAAATCGGGAATCACCCGTGCGGTGACCCTCAGCAGCGTCGGCGCGGACCTCAAGACCGGGACTGGGCCGATCAGGGGCCTGCACGAGCTTGAGGAGCAGCTGAACAAGATTAAAACACTGGACGTGGTGCATGTGAGGGCCGCGTATTTCATGGAAAACTTTCTGAACAATATCGGCCTTATCAGAACGCAAAAAATCAACGGGTCTGCGATAAGGGCGGACCTGCCGATGCACGTGATCGCGACGAAGGACATCGCCGCCGCCGTCGCCGGCTATCTCACCGGAAAATCCCTCAAGGGGAAGTCCGTCAAGTATTTGCTGGGCCAGCGGGATTTGATGATGACCGACATGACGGCAATTCTCGGGAAGGCGATAGGAAGGCCGGACCTCAAATATGTCCAGTTTGCCTACGATGATGCGGAAAGAGCGCTGATCGGAATGGGAATATCGCCGTCCATGGCGCGTACATACATGGAGATGTCACGCGCCTTCAACGAAGGATTGATACGCAAGGTCAAGCGGACAGCGGAGAATACGACGCCGACTTCATTCGAGGAATTCGCGGAAGTGTTCGCCGACGCGTACTGCATGGAGGATGAATCGTGCAAGGCGGTGGGGGTGTAGTTCGGGCGTTCACGCAATAACGCCATGTCACAGAAACAGCGCCGGCCTGATGCCGGCGCTTTTCATGCACCGCTGCGGCTTTCAACCGATATGCGGGGCGTGGGTGTCGTCAGCGACTTGACACACATTCATCAGCGTTCCTTCAGGCGCGGCCAGATGACCTTCCCCTCCTGCGACAGGTACAGAGTCATCCCGTCAAGAGTGACTTTCGCAACCCCATTACGGAAGCTCTCGGCCTCGTCGAAGCGTTGCTCGAAAGCGTACCCCCCCTGTCGGTCGATGTACCCGAACCGGCGTTTCTCCCCCGGTTTACCGGTCAGCGCCACAGCCAACCCCTCGCTGAAATCATAGACAGCGGCGAACTGAGGCGGGATGACGAACATCCCCGAACGGTCGATGAAGCCGCACCGGGACCCCAGGCCGTCCCCCCATTGCTTGTGCACCGAGACGGCGGCCAGCCCCTCGCGGAATTCTCCGACACGAAAGTTGTATCCGCCGTAGCGCTGAGGGATGACGATGGTTCCAGTCGGGTCGATGTACCCCCACCGGTACATGGGCCCGATTTCAGTTGTCACAAGGGAGAGCACCGCCGCGTGTCCTTCATGAAAGGAAGCGATGGCCGTGAAGAGATCTCTCCCATTGTCGATGATCTTTTTCCCAAGGCGATCTATGAAAAAGGGGCGATGGCGGTATTCATGGCCCGGGACCTTGACCGACACCGCCGCGAACCCCTCGCTGAAGCTCTCGGCATGGTCAAACTGTGGTGCGATGACGACCGTGCCCGATCGGTCGAGGTATCCGAATTTATCCTTCAGCCATATCGTCGCGAGGCCCTCGTGGAATTCCCCCAGGTGCCGCCAAACAGGCTCGATGACGATCTTCCCGGTGCGGTCGATGCAGCCGAACCGGGGACCGTCCTTCTCCTCCACGGAGAACACCGCGAGTCCCTCTCTGAACCTGCCGAATACGCTTCCCCGCTTCAATTCGAGTGCCGTCCCGCCCACGGGATTGATGTACACACTCCTTCCGTCAACTGTCACCTTCGCGAGCCCCTCGCTGAAGTAATCCGCGGCAGAGAACCGCATGGGGATTACCAGCTTACCCGACCGGTCGATATACCCGTACAAAAATGTCTCCGGGGACTTAACCGGGACCAGGTCCGAGCCGTCGGCCGGGCGTTGCGCGATAGTGATGGAGGAGCATCCGGACAGCAGGATGGTCAGAAGTAGCGGGCCAAGGAGAGATGCAAAACCGTTCATGGCGGACGGCCTCCGGAGGAATTCAATCTACCGACCGCTTGTCTATGGCATCCAGTGACCCGGCTGTCAAGAGATATTCGGTGATCCGGTACAGGCAGGACTTGTTTCCCGTTCGTACTTAACTCTTTTTCAGCTTGATTATACTCACGCCATGTAATGGTTTTATCAACAGTAAATGTCTAAGCAATTTTCGGGCGATTTTTTCATTATTTTGTCGTTTCCATGGCCCGCGAAAATTAAAGAAGAGCGCTACAGGGAACTATCAGGGGAAAAGGGAACAGTGAGTTTCCGATAAACCCATTGTGTCTCATATACTTAGCGTAATGTCCTGTTACGGCACGTATCCCCCATGATTTTTCTTGACAACTTGACAAGTTAAATATATATTGTAGCCATGAAAACACTACAAGTCGGTGAATTAAAATCGAAATTCTCGAAGGTTCTCGATTACATAAAAAACGGCGAGGAAGTCACTATTTCTTTTGGGAAAAAGAAGGAGAAAATCGCCGTAATCGTGCCTTACTCCAAATACAAAAAAGGCATAAACAGAAAATTGGGCATCCTCAAGAACAAGGCTTCATATAAAATTCATGATGGCTTTAGTCTTTCCGATGAAGAATTCTTGAATCTATGAATTATTTACTTGATACCCATGCTTTACTATGGGCGTTGTTTGATGATGAGCAATTATCAAACAACGCTTCTGCAATAATCACCAATCCCGATAATGCCATTTTTATCAGCTTTATCAGTTTCTGGGAGATTGCCCTGAAATACAGTATTGGTAAATTATCATTAAACAATATCATCCCTGAAGAATTGCCCAAATATGCAGAGAAATCGGGATTTGAAATTTTCGGCGTATCCCCATTGGAAAATGCATCATCATACCGACTTCCCAAACTGGCACATAAAGACCCTTTCGATCGCCTGATTATCTGGCAGTGCATTACCAATAATATTTGCTTGATTTCAAAAGATTCTCACCTGTCAGAATATAAAAGTCACGGCTTGCAAATACTCTGGTAGGCCGTAACTTAAGATGAGGAACCGACATTCCTTATGAAAAAAGTACCCAAAAATTAAACTCAAGTAAAGTCACAAACATCCCCAATTCCATTAACTTATATTTGAGACCAGTGCCGCAGCTCTTCGCAATTCTTCCATTCGCTGACGTTCGAGAAATGGATTGGGATTTAAATAAATAAATTTTCCGATCATAACTCCTTTTTCCTCTTGATTATATTCACGAATATGCAGGAAAATACTAAAAGTATATGAGACAGTATAATTTTACCGGCAGTAATTCAATCTCCTCTCCGCTGAGAATTCCGGTTTTTCTTTATTCTTCATTTCAACCCCGTGAGAAGCTGTAGCTGATCGTTCCCTTCGGACAGACATCCGCGCACATGCCGCAGAGAATGCATTCTCCGGTCTCCATGTCACCCTTCTTCACCATGGCTTCCACATTAATGTCCATGGGACAGTTTTTGTTGCACAGGATACAACTGATGCATGATTCTGTGTCTGCCCTGAGCCGCAGTGACGGCCATCTGAGTGTGTTGCGGATTATTCTCCCCATAAGCATGAATGGCCCGATCCAGCAGACATGGTGGCAGAATGAGCGTTTCCCCACGATGAAGGCAAGCAGTACTATGATTGTTATGAAACCGAAGAGCACGATGTACCCCCTGTAGTTCATGACCGATATGACATCTTCGGTCTGAAACAGGGGTTCTGCCTGCAGTATCCCGCCGCTTTTTATGAAGAGGAAAATTATTGTTGAGAGCCAGGGGATCCAGATGAGATAACGTATCCAGTATCCCCGTTTTACTGGCCTGTCGACGATTACGGCACATGCCTCCTGAAGTCCGGAACCCGGGCAGAGCCATCCGCAGAAGAAGCGGCCGAAGAAAAGGGAGGACGCGAAAAGCGTTCCAAAGACAAAGAAGCTTCCCGAGACGATGCCCTTCGAGGCTCCCATAATGATAAGAACTGGAGAGAAGTAGTTTATCGTTACCGGAAAGAGAATAAATGAAATCAGTATAAGAGCCTTGCGTATCTTCTGTCTTTTTTTCAGTTTCATGGCAATCTCCGGATTTTCTGAAAAAGCTCACTAATTAAATGACAGTAAAAATAAATGTTAAAAATGCAATAACAATTCCTGTTTTATCGCTGCCATCACTGATCACATTATGGCATTTCCACTTTCTCATGAAACATACGCATGGAAGATGTTTACATTCTATAAAGTATTGACAGGAGTATACGGTTGCTGTAATAATATTAACATTCAGGAAAGCGCATGGGGGAGAAAGAGCGGTACCGGCAGTAATTCAATCTCCTCCACCCTGAGTAATCTCGTTTTCGTTCTTCCTGATTTAATAACCATGATACGTATACCGGTTACAGTTGTAATGATCGCGGTGGCTGTAGTTATTTTTTGCACCGCCCTGACGCCCCAGGCCTCCCACCTGGGGCGGTGCATCGTCATAGCCGATAGCGCGCCCATGTCCGACGATACCGGCAGTCTTCAGGCCAATCTTGAAAAGGGAACCATCTGCCTGGTTCGTTCCCGCGGAATGAAGCTATACGATGATACCGGCACCCCTCCGGAGCCGGGGGATTGTATCTCGGGATACCACCGGTATCGGGTAACCTGCGGCGAACGGAAAGGGTGGGTCCTGGGAAAGGATATCGCCCTGGAGACCGGGAGCCCGCTGTTCAAGGGGAAGGAGAGGGAATACTTTAAGAAAATCGGCGCTGTGGACAAGAATGATTTTGACATCGACGGCGATAAGAAGGGGGATTCCCTCTGGTATGCGGCATCGCTGTGGTTTTCGCAGGAGATGAATCATCTGGAAGTTTTCTCCTGGATAATCGATTTCGGGACGGAAGTCCATCCGGTGATTACCCTGTCGAAGTCAAAAAAAAAGCCGGTTCATTGATACGGTCATCCTTCACGCCTTCGATATAGGTACGACCCTGGTGGAGAAGACCTGGGTGAAGGACGTAACCGGTGACGGCATCGGCGAGCTCATTATGCGGATCGGCAGCTTCAATGACGGCGACAGTAAATGTTCCATCGTCGTGTGGGGCGGATTCAGGGGTGAACCGGAAGCAATCTTTGAAATCCCCGTATTTGATTATATCATGCACGATTGGGGCTGGCTGTACATCAACAGGGTAACCTTCGGGAAAGACACTGTTGATATGCGGGGAATTGATTACAAACCAGTGAAGGACCAGGGGGATCAGCTCTTCGAGAAGGGATCGATCTACAGTAACGATGAGGAACTCCTGTCTCTATCGGACCTTCCCGATTACGGCGCCGTATGCGTCGAGATGGTGGAGCAATTCTATAAATGGGACAAGGAATCCGGGAAGTTTCTCCGTACGAAGTACGCCCAGTCGCCGGTGTACGCCGCCGTTACCGGTTCCAGCGTGAACATGCGCGATCAATGCGGCATGGAAGGGAAGGTCGTTGACAAGCTGAACAAGGGGGACCGCCTCAAGGTGATCCGTATAGGCGAATATCCCTCGAAGATTTACGGCATCGAGGCACACTGGGCCTACGCGGAGACTGCCGCTGGCAAACGGGGCTGGGTATTTTCCCATTACCTGAAGTATGAAAAGCAGGTGTGCCAACACAAGTATACTTCCCACGGATCTTTTGATCTGAAGGGTGAACAGGTGGAGTTCCGGTAGACTTTCAATCGGTCCTTGTGCGGGAAATTCTGAAACACCCTGCATATTGAAACTATATTTAACATACAGGAAATTGCACCAGATCCCGGCATGCCGGGAAGTTTTTCCTCCAGCAATTCAATCCACTCTCATCTGAGTATTCTCGTTTCCGTTTTTCTTGCTTTGATCCTCTTTCTGTCTGGAACCAGGTTATGATCTTAACCGATCAAGCGTCAAATTTTATCTTACTTCAGCATGTCGGTCGTTTGTCTCTCGAGAATTTCCAGGCCTTCATTGAGCTTATATACAAAGAGTACCTTGGAAAAATCATCGTAGGTTCCCTGCAGGTCGCTAAAATCGCTCTGTACCTCGACATAGCAGGGTCCCCAGGTATCGTGATTCAAAAAAGCCCCTATGCCGTCACATCTGGTAAAGCCGCAATACAGGGGAAGACTGAGGCCCTGGGGATACTTTGAGTCCACGTGATAAAACACAAGCTCACAACGCATATCGCAGATGAATGGCAGATTTTTTCTGTGGCCTTCTGATTTGACCCATGAACCGTCCCAGGAAAAAGTACAATCACCTATATTTAATATATAGTCTTTATCGGGCATTTGTGTATACAGCGGCGCTATATCAACATCCTCAAGCTTTTCGTCCCAGCGTACTGACCAGTACATCAGCTCTCTATTGCCCGAAGAATCCCTGGGACCCCAGTTGTGGCCAAGGGCCATGCGCTTGCCCAAATGAAACTCTTTTGAATGATGAGAATGAGACACCTGATGCTTGTTCAGGCCTTCGATGAGGTTGTTGCTTTTTAAAGGATTGCCGAACAGGTCTTTTAGTTGCCAGTCTCTTTTCGAACTATTCAGTTTATCATTGTATTTATCCCCCTGAAACAAAATGGTATTGTTGATAAAAGGGTAAATGAAAGCGGAATATTTCGGGCTGGTAAAGACTATCTTGTCCTGATTCAGATCGTAGAGAACATAATGAAGAAAGTCCTTTTGTTTTCTATTTTCGATATCGGTAAGGCAGAAAAATCCCTGGACCTCGATGAGGAATATTTTTTTTTCTGGATCTGCCAAAAAGACCACGCCGATGCTGTCGAGGCCGGCGTTCGCGTTCGGTATGCACTGACCGGTTTTTTTCGTCGTAAGGTCGAGAAAAGATACCCTCCCCCCCTGGATCATCCAAAGAACATTATGCTCATCATCCGAATGGAACACCATGCCTCCTTTTTCGGGGAAACCCTTGCCTATGGTTTTGATAGCGGCAGTGCCGTTCTCGTCGATCACAAGATAGGCGAAGCGGCCGTTTCTATCCAAAGTGGCAAGGCAGTTTTTTTTACTAAGGGCCTGGAGGCAATATACCGGCTCGCTCATGTGAAGGATCATGGGTTTTAATCGCTTTCTTTTGGAATCATTGAATCCTTTTGTCTCTAAGATTTTATTATTGATCTCCGCGTAATTGGAAGCGCTTCTGCACTGGCCGAGGTAAATGATTGTTGAAACCAGTAAAATGACAATACATGATCGATTTCTCATAAGTACCTCGGTATCTGCTGATACAGCATATAAAGCGGAAGATGGCCAGCCTATAATAATCGCCTCAAATCATTCCACGCTCAGCGATTCGGCATTAATCCAGCCGTAAAAGCCGGCCTTCATTTTCTTCCCCGGTTCGGTGATGTCGACGATATGCATTCCCGCGATAAAGTTATCGGGATCCATGCCCCCGCCCGCGGTCTGGGTGTCAATGTAGGATCGTATCCCGCCTTTGATCTTGGCCAGTTCCTTTTTTTTCGCCTCCCTGCTGATCGAGGTTTCGACCGATTGCCAGTTGAATTTCACCTTCGATGGCTCGGTAAAGACCTTTATGTCATAGCAGGGGCCATCGGCGCCCTCCTGCGTCTCCTGGGTGTTTGCTGTCGCAATGGCGAGAAATATGGCAATGGCGATTGCGGGAATGGCCGTTTTTTTCATGGCAATATACCTGCCTCTCGTTGAGAATGTTTCCCTGATGTTAGGGTTATCCGTGCCGGCATTTCAATCAATTTATTTCCAATATCAAAAAATGTAAATGAGTTATCGGCATGCCGGGGATACCCGCGCCGCCAGGACCTGCATGGCCTGTCCCTTCTGTATGACCATGCTTTACGACGGGGCGGACTAGCTGGGCATGGACTCGTTGAAGACATGCGATATCGCGGAAATCGTCGCGGAATCCATGGAGTTGTAAAGCGGCCGCCATGGAGGCGGGGGCAGAGTCCCCCCGCCGTGGTTCAGGACTGTTCAAATCGAGTACAATGCGATCACTTGTATTACGAAGTTAAACCGTGCAGGCGTTAATTTTTATGATAGACCAGATATTCGGTAAAACCGGGAGACAGATCACACCTGCCGTCGCTGCCGTAAACACGAGAGGTCATGGTATTACCCGATTTTATTTTTAACAGAACATACATGATTGTTGTACAACCGCTCCCTCTGTCCGTCCTTCTCACGGACACGTTAAACAGCGTACTCTTGGGGTTCCATTTACCCCACAGAGTATGATTGAATCCCGAAGTGACCAAAGTCCCATTAATGGTGCATCCCTTTTGCCGTATCGCCCAATGGAGATCATTACAATACCAGTGCCCGTTTATAACGGGACACCTTTGCTCCGTGGCGGCCGCATCCTTATCTTCCGCCTTGTCTTTACAGCCGACGGCAAGAACGGCTAATGCCATCACACAAACAAACACCGCAGCAGCTCTGATCATTTTTGTTTTTTTCAAAAGATGCACCTCATGCAATGATGGTAGGCAGAGAAATCGTTTCCGCCAATAACTCGGTTATCATACATTTTTTTGACTGTGTCAATTATTTTACGGCATTGTGCGTATTATGCGAAGATATTGGATTTATCAGATGAATATCAAGGAAATTACATGTGATCCCGGCACAGCGGGAAGTTTTACCGGCAGCAATTCAATCTCTTCTCCGCTGAGTATTCCGGTTTTCGTTCTTTTTAATCTATTTTATTAATCAGTCAACTATTGAAATTTGTTAAAACATCATCAGAAAAAAAGCTGGCTGAAATTAAGGGCGGGAGAAGAGATTGACTAGGGACTGAGCATAGTTCTGGATAATGCCCCGAAATACCATGACATGAAGGGTGATATCGAACCCAATCCAGTAAATGATCAAATTCTGTTATTTTGATATAAGGGGACTTCCAAAAACCGTATCTACAAGCTCTCTTGTGGGCACCACGTACTGATATAACCAGTAGTTTTTACCCCCTCTTCAGTTCTCCCCCTAAAAGGAAGAGTTCGTGTGGTTTGAAAATACTGTTTCTTAGATGTGCTCAAAACAAAATTTGAGGTGATACGATTTTATCAATTACAACATCAGTATTATATTTTGAAAATTTTTATCGGGAAGGTTATGATAAATTCAGACCCCTTCTCTGAATTTAACCGAGTCGTTCCCTTTAATTGTGAAGACAATAATTTCACCATTAACAGACCGAATGTTTTTATATTATCGGGAAAGTTACATCCAGACGGCAACCCCTTCCCGTAATCATGGACGACTAAATTGCAAAGCCGGGTTTTATTATCAATAAAAAATTTTACAAGAATCACACCTTTGTCTCCGTCCTCAAACGCGTGTTTAAGACTATTTGATACCAGTTCATTGAGAATAAGTCCGCAGGGAATTGCGTCATCGATACCGAGATGAACCTCATCCGCCTCAATTTTTATTTTTACCTCCTGCCGCTTGTACATCAGGCACAGATTATCAATAAGTTTTGGAATGAATTCTCCGAAGTTAATATCGGCCAACCTCGTATACCGGTATAAGTCATTATGGATAAGGGCCATGGTCTCTATGCGGCTGACGCTGTCTTTAAATAAATCGACATCTTCAGGGTCCCTGACATATCCCAATTGAATGGTTAACATGCTATTAATAAGCTGCATGTTATTTTTAACCCGGTGGTGTATTTCCTTTAACAGGATTTCTTTTTCTTTGATTAATATCTTAATCTCTTCCTCAGTATTTTTTATTTCTGTCATATCCCTGAATGATTCAACGGCCCCAATGACATTTCCCTGTATGTCGTACAGAATTGAAGACGTCGCCCAAATATAAATATCCCTTCCAGCTGCTGGCGTAAGGAATCTGCCGACGATGAGTATGTCTTCTGTTCTTTGAAAAAATTCATATTCGTTTTTAATTTCAGCATCTGACTTCATCATGAGATCAACAATCAAGGGCGCTTTATAACCATGAAAAGGAACTGCCGCTTCAAAGTCCGCTTTTCCGACAATGTCCTGTGATTTTACGTCGGATATATTTTCTAAAGCTTTGTTCCATATATACACTTTCCCGTTGACATCGATAACAAATGTTGGATCAGCAAAATTGTTTATTATAGAGAATAATAACTGTCCTGATTTCTTGACTGTCAACGCGTTAAGTTTTGTATCAGTTACATTTTTAATGCATACAAGCCTGGCCGACCGGTTTTTCCAAACCGTTGTTATTGAAATGATCTTTACGAAAATGAGACGGTTTGTTTTGCTGATTATACGGAAGATTAAATCATCCGGTAAACCGTCATTTTCTGCTTTTTTAATCTGAAACTCTAATACTTTTTCCCTGTCATCAAGATGAATAAAATCTAATATATTTTTATCGCTGACGTCATTTATTGAATACCCTAATTCGGCAAGGGGCTTTTGATTTACAAATTCAATTTTATTATCCTGAATGACTAACAAAATATCGTGTGCGTTTTCTAATAACAATTTGTATTGGATATGATTGTTTTGTTTTTCATCCATATGCTATTCCTATGAACAATATCATAATTAAAAAAATCATTCATAAGCGCACTGAAAAAAATATGTTTACCTTTTAAGAAAGTATTTCCGTATTTTCGCGGCAACTTGCCTGTCGGTCATCGTGTCCGCGGTTTCAACACCGACTATGCGTTTACCGAGTTTGTTGTCCCGGAGAAGCTTTTCAAGCTCTCCTTTTGCCTCACCGGGACCGAATATCATGATGGCATCAGCACCACGGACACTCGCGATAACCGCGTCATAATAAACTTTAAGTTTCCCCGTAAATTTTCTTTCCTGCCTGTCGTCCGACTGCACCAGCTGAGATTCAAAGGGCGTTGTGGATCGCGTGCCGCCAATGCGCCCCGGCTGTTTTTCAACCATAGAGATTATCATGCTGATATTTTCATCCCTTTCATTGAGTGTGACAATAATCGCTTTATGATGATCGATCCATACACCCGTATTCATTTTCATTAAACACTCCTCCCGTGCCGATAATTTCCGAAAAACCGGCTTCTCTATTTTATTTTCGAGGGACCCGGTGAGGCCAGAGATTATCAGCACAGCAAAAACAGCCTGTTCAAAACAGATCCTGTATTTACAGAACTACATTCCCTTTAATATATTAGCAACTGCAAGAATCACGAATCCAACCACGACAAACCAGAACGAATACACGCTCGCAACCGGCAATATGATAAATTTCGCCAGTATGCCTAACCCGCCAATTATTACCGCGATTAACCAGACTATAAACTTCGGCGCGTTTGTTTGCATTGAGAACCTCCATTTTTAATTTTTGTTGCCGCGTTCCAATTAACGACCTCATTGTTATGATTAATCCTTGCAAACCACCTGAAGAAAACCCTTGATATCACGTCAGATATGTTCAGTCAATGACCTGTAGTATTGAAAATCGCATCAACAACAGAGTATCCCGTTATAACAATACACATAATTGTAACTACAGACAATTACTGAATATTGTTAAAACATCATCACAAAAAAAGCTGGTCAATATCAAGGGCCGGAGAAGAGAGAAGCGACTTCTATTAACCGATGAAACCATTCAGGGGATACTATGGTTACAGTCTGAAGTAATAGAGGAGTATAATGCGATTTATTTCGTGAGAA
The DNA here is from genome assembly GCA_041737965.1 of Spirochaetota bacterium. Taxonomy (GTDB): domain Bacteria; phylum Spirochaetota; class UBA4802; order UBA4802; family UBA5550; genus JAFGJK01. Next base: position 55,847 of record JBGSQT010000044.1, read on the forward strand.
CAAAAAATAACATGCAGAAGAAGTGGGTAATACTGCCGCCCAACACAAAGAGATGAAATATAAAATGAGAATATTTTATTCTAGTGCCTGCAATGAAAAATATTACACCGAGCGAATAGGAGACTCCGCCTATAATGAGCAACATAACACCCATAAAAGAAAGGGTTTCCAGTAATTTATGGAACGGAATAATAATCAGCCAGCCCATGGCAAGATACATTATAACAGATATTTTATCACTTATTTTTGTTATCGATACTTTTAAAATTATTCCGGCTGCCGCTATCGCCCATTCCAGACCGAATATCGACCACCCCCATGGACCTCTCATGTTAACCAGCACAAAGGGCGTATAAGAACCTGCTATAAGAATAAAAATTGAAGAGTGGTCTAGTATCTGAAAAATCCTTTTATTACTAATTTTTTTAATAGTATGATATATTGTAGATATTGTGTAGAGAATAATAAGTGACACCCCATAGACAGAAAATGAAACTATTTTCCAGGGATCCCCCAGTTTCGATGCAAAGACCACGAGGATGACCAGAGCGGCAACGCTCAGGCAAATCCCCAGGCCATGACTGATCACGTTTGAAATTTCTTCAGATCTGGTTTGGTCACTAACGGGGTTACGTTTAAATTTGTTAAATATTTTCATACAAATAATTGATGACGGTAATGCTTGATTATTTTTTATCTTTTTTTCCCTTCTCTCGAGTCTCAATATCCCGCATCACTATTTTGCTTTTTTTCTCAATCTTTTCCGTTTTATCTTTTATCATCTTTTTTATTTCCTTATCTTCCTCTTTATTAACTTTTTGCTCGAGCTCCTCCTTCTCCTTGAGAAGTGAATTGTATTTCTCTTTTTGTTTTTCGATACTTCCGGCCTCTTCAGCCCTGTCAAAGGCAATATGCCCCGCTCTGTTGTCTGCTGTTACATCCGCCGGCTCCGGTCGTATAACCGGCGGTATGATTGTATCGTCCTTATCAAATTCGCGTCTATTCACATAGGAAGGCGAGACTATTTCGATCCCCTCCTCCTGGAGAACATCGAGAACCATTTTCATGAAATTTGACTTCATTAACAGCATCCCGGGAGTTTCCTTCAAAAGACCGTATACCCGGTATACTACAGCGTGATCGAGCAGTCTTTCAATGTATACAAACGGTTCTTCAAGTCCAGTTTTTACAGCCGCTTCCAGCAGTAATTTCTCGATCGTCACTCTGGGAATATTATATCCCAGAGAAACAGCTGCCGATATGAAACATCCTTCGGAACGGGTCACCCGGATAGGATGCTGTATCAAATAAAGATTGGGAAAAGAAACGGTGTCGCGTGTGATAATTTGCACCTCGGTACTGAAGAGCCCCAGATTGAATACGCGACCGCGCGTGTTTTCTACTTCAATGAAATCACCCGGCTTATAGGTTTTTGAAACCCTGAGCATGACCCCCGCGATGACGTTCCCGATGATACTAGCTGATGAAAGGGCTATAATGGCACTCAGGAGAACACCGAGGAGGCCCAGCACCTGTGTTTTGAAATAATTTCCAACAGGGAGGAAAAGCACCGCAAGGACAATGCCCGTGAGGGAAACCAGAAAGACAGTTATCTGGAAAAGGTGTGGTGCAGAATTTTTTTTTCTGAATATTTTTTTTGCAACAAATAGAACCGCGAAAGTTACTATTATTACCGCACATAATCCCAAAAATGGAGATACGCATGACCAGATAGCTTTTATGAAATCCATAGGTACACCAATATATATTTTACATATTCAGGATGAAAAGTCAAATAATAAAAATCCATTAACCGGTGAGCAGATTAATTCATCGAATACTATTTGATAATATACAGAATTAACGGACTGTGCTGTCTCCGATGTAAATATCTCAGCTTGTCCACTTTGAAGTGGCGTAAAGTCGATTCCATGATTTCATTTTTTACGAATAGATAAAAGTATGACAACTATCTCATCAATATGTAGATTGTTATGATAGCCTCACAGCGTCACAAACTGTGTTGGCCCTCCTTTCGGCCTCCTGTCTCGTCGGGCATTGGGGCGTCCATGCCCGGCAAACGAAACAACACAGTTATAAATGATACTCCCAAGATTCATTTTGTCAAGGGTAATCTGAGAAGCAGTGAGGCTGATTATGGAAAAACGATTTCATGG
>JBGSQT010000018.1:0-261003 GCA_041737965.1 Spirochaetota bacterium
GGCCACGGCGATGACGACCGCGGTGACGATGTTCGCCGCGGGGCCCCCGGCCGCGAAGATTATCCTGGAACTTATCGGGAGCCTGAAGTAGCCTTTTTCGTCCTCAATGTCCGGAAGGATGTAGCCCCCCACGGGGACCGCCGATATCCGGTATTCGGTACCGCCTTTCTTCCGGGCGATCAGCTTCGGGCCGAAGCCGACTGAAAAAATCTTCACCGGGATGCCGGTGAGTTTCGCGGCGAGAAAGTGGCCCGCTTCATGTATAAGAATCACAAGCCCGATCAGGAAAAAGGCGGCGGCGTATTGCATCAGGTTCCTCCGGAACGCTCTAAAAATTCATTTTAATGACTTTCGTATCGTGCAGCCGGAATGTCAAGCGGAATGGTTTTCCCGGGGGTTATTTTTTACTTGCCATGCCGGTCCGGATATGCGTATTCTTTATTATTATATGTCACTACGCATCGATAGGAGACTGCCATGGTAAATTATAAAGACATCGGACTGGTCAACACAAGGGAGCTTTTCAAAAAAGCCATGGCCGGGAAATACGCGATCCCGGCCTATAATTTCAACAATATGGAACAGCTTCAGGCGATAATTCAGGCCTGCGTGGAAACGAAATCCCCGGTGATCCTGCAGGTGTCCTCGGGAGCGCGAAAATACGCCAACCAGACTATCCTCCGCTACATGGCCGAGGGGGCCGTGCAGTACGCAATCGAGCTGGGATTCAAGATACCCATCGTACTCCACCTGGACCACGGCGACACTTTCGAGCTGGCCAAAAGCTGCGTCGAGACCGGGTTTTCTTCGATCATGATCGACGGGTCCCATCATCCCTACGAGGAGAACGTGCGGCTCACCAGGCAGGTGGTGGATTACTGCCATAAGTATGACGTCACCGTTGAGGGTGAGCTGGGGATACTGGCGGGAGTGGAGGACGACGTCCACGCAGAGGAGCACACCTACACCAGGCCGGAGGAGGTGGAGGACTTCGTGAAACAAACCGGCGTTGACAGCCTGGCCATCGCCATCGGCACCTCCCACGGCGCCCATAAGTTCAAACCCGGGCAGAAAGTGGAGATTCGCCTGGACATTCTTTCGGAAATCGAAAAACGGATTCCCGGATTCCCCATTGTCCTGCACGGCTCCTCCTCGGTGCCCCAGGATATCGTCCAGGAGATCAACAAGTACGGCGGCAAGATGAAGGACGCCGTCGGCATCCCGGAGGACCAGCTGAGAAAGGCGGCGGCATCGGCGGTGTGCAAGATAAACATCGATTCCGACGGAAGGCTGGCGATGACCGGGGCGATCAGGAAGGTTTTTGCTGAGAAACCGGAGGAGTTCGACCCGAGAAAATACCTCGGCCCGGCACGGGACGCGCTGAAGGAGCTGTACAAGCACAAGAACATCAACGTTCTTGGTTCCAACAACAAGGCGTAGTACGCGGCGCCGGATCGTTTTCAGGGGACAGGGTGCCACGATGGCAAAGCAGGTCATACCGGCGCTGGCGGCGCTTATATTCATCTCGCTTCTCATTCTCTTTGTGGTTGTGCTGGAGCCGGACCGCGCTCAGGACGCGCCCGGCCGGGATTTCCCGGGAGCGCCGGAGTTCGACCGAATCGATACAAACGGCGACCGCCGCATGACTGCGGATGAATGGGACGTTTTTTTCGGCGGCGCGTTCACTTCGATGGATGCCAACAGGGACGGTTTCGTTTCGATCGATGAATTCGGCGCCGGGCGCCCCGTTTCCGGCGAAAAGGGGGAAGCCTTGCCGGGGCCGCCCCCTGAAATGATTTTTCGCAGGATGGACGCAAACGGCGACAGGAAAATTTCCCGCCTGGAGTGGACGGCCCATCATCGTGAACGGTTCAGCCGGATGGACCGTAACGGCGACGGCGCTGTCACGGACGAGGAGACGCGGGGAATGCCGTTTCCCGGGGTAAAAGGGCCGCCGGCGGATGGAAAGGCGGGGGGGCCGCCGCTGTAGCCCATGGTCCCGGTACTCTACATAGGCATCGCCCAGGGACTCTTCATGGCCTTTTTCTTTCTCAATCGGGACCCTGCCAGGCCGGGAGACCGGGCGGTTTCGGCGCTGATGGTTTTTCTGGCGGCGCCCCTGATCGCCCAGATTCTGGCGATAAAAGCCGGGCCCGCGCAGGTCAGGATGCCGTGGATGTACGCGTTCCCCCTGGCCTACGGCCCTCTTCTTCTTTATTATACCGGCGCGGTCGCCGGCGGCAGACGGGGACTCACACCTGCAGACCTGCTGCATCTTGTGCCGTGTATGCTGGCGGTCCTATCCGGCGCGCCGTTCCTTCTTATGGAGGGTCATTTTCCCGCGCCGTCGGGACCGTATCCGGACCCTCTGATTATTGCCGCAGACGGCGCTGTCCTGGCCTCAATTGCCGGTTATTCCGCCGCCGTGTTCATCGCCCTCCGCCGCCTCAGCCGCCGGATCCCGGAGTACTATTCGCGCATCACGGCCCGGACGACGCTCCACTGGCTTCTCTGGATCGCGGGTACCTTTGCCGTATCGCACCTTCTTGTGCTGACGGTCCTTATCGCCCCAGGCGCGTCCTCTTTTTTCCGGGGACCCCACGCGGCCGGTTTTGCCCGGGCTGCCGGGACCACATTTTTCATCTATGCCTTCAGTTTTTTTTCCCTCAACCAGCCGCCCCTGATGGAGAGCGGGGAGCCCTTTGAAGAGGCCGGTGCCGCCGGAGAAAAGGAGGGCCCCAGGTATGAAAAATCCGGGCTCAAGGAAGAGGACGCGCTACGGTATCTGTCGGCGCTGGAGGAGCATATGGCCGGGGAAAAGCCCTATCTCGAGGGGGATCTCACCATCGTCGACGTGTCCGACGCCCTTGGAATACCGAAGCATTACATCACCCAGATAATCAACGAAAAGCTGAACAAGAATTTTTATACCTACGTGAACACCTACCGCGTGGAGGAGGCTGTTCGGCGGATGACCGGGTCCGAGTACCGGGATCACACGGTCCTCAGGATCGCCTACGATTCGGGATTCAACTCGAAATCCGCATTCAATACGATATTCAAAAAGTTCACCGGATTCTCCCCCACGGAATTCCGGAAGCGCCATGCGATGGAGAGCGCCGGATAGCGGGATTATTCGGGTTGTATCGATGCGACGCAGGGTGCTCCTCCGAAAAACATGTCTGAACCCGTAAAATGCGGTCCATCCTTGACGGCCCGGTCGATCCTTTTCGGAATTCCGGTATTATTCGAACGTGGCTGCCGAATACGGGGGGCCGCAATCCGGCACTCCGCGGAGAAGAGGCGCGATATATGCATGTGACAGGAGGTTTGACATGAGATTTGGAAAAATTGCTGCCGCCGGAGCTGCGGCGCTGCTTTCCCTGGCGGTGTCCGCGGAGGCCCAGCATGGGCCAGGCGGCCTCTGGGCGGATATTGATACCGACAGGAATGGAAAGATTTCAAAGGCTGAATGGGAGACCTTCCACAGGAACAGGATCGCCGAATTCGGCGAAATCGACAGGAACAACGACGGCAATATCGTAGAGGCGGAACTGAGGGAATTCCACAGGAGCAGGGTGGGCCCGCCCGGGGACGCGTTCGGGAAAGGCGGCTTCAGGGGGCCTCATGGCGGCGGGCCCTTCGGCGGGGGACCTCCGGGGAAGTTTCCGCTCGAGAAATTCGACACCGACAACGACGGCAAGATATCAAGGGCTGAATGGGACGCGCATCACGGTGAGATGTTCGAACGTATTGACGTCAACAAGGACGGCATGATAGAATCAGGGGAGCTTCGGGAACAACATGAGAGGATGGGGAAAAAGCGGTAACCCCATGGCGCCTGCGGGGTTTCGGCCCTGCCGGTTCGCCCCCGGGTGAAAATATTTCTTGCAGCAGACCCAGTCCCCGGGTCAAATGCCTGGAAAGACAAACGCAACCGGATACGGCGGCAAGGAGTATGAGTGATATAAAGGGCGCCTTCGACAGGATCGCCGGGTCTTATGATTCCCAGAGGGAGGCGCTGATCCCCTGTTTCAGGGATTTTTACGGCGTCATCACCGATCTCTGCGAAGTTCCTGAAGAGTCTCCGGATATACTGGATGTGGGCGCCGGCACCGGCCTTCTCACCGCATTTCTGCGAACGAAGCATCCCCGGGGGAGGTTCACTCTCATCGACCTTTCAGGGGAGATGCTGCGGGGGGCGGAGAAACGGTTCGCCGCGGCGGAGGGGATTTTTCTGGTGGCGGGCGATTATACCGTGTCGGAACTCGGCGGTCCCTATGACGCCGTCGTGTCCTCCCTCTCCATTCACCATCTGCCGCACCGGGACAAATGGGACCTCTACGGCAGGGTGTACCGGTCACTGAAGGACGGCGGCATATTCATAAACGGCGACCAGTTTGCAGCGCCTGACGAGGAGACCGAAACGATGTATCAGCGGGAGTGGCGGCGCAGGATCGAATCGAGCGGACTGGAACGCGGCGAGATAGACGCCGCCTATGAAAGGATGAAGCTGGACAGGCCCGCCACGGTTGACGAAAACCTCGAAGCCCTCGGGCGCGCGGGGTTTATACAGACCGGTCTGGCGTACAGGTATTACAATTTCGGCGTGATTCACGGCAGGAAGCGGCGTACGGGTCAGTAAAGCACCAGCACTTCCCGGGCCGCAAGCTCGGTGATCACCGAAGTGTCTTCCAGCGGGTTGCCGATGAGGTTGACGTACCTGAGGTTTCCGAGTTTCAAAAGCACAGAAGCGTCCTCGATGTCGTTGTAGGACACGTCCAGCTCCCGGAGATAGCGGCAGGCTTCGAGACAATCGATGCTGTCAATGCTGTTTTCCGCGGCAAACAGGCTTTCAAGTTTTGCGAGGGCCGAAATGGGCGAGAGCCTCACGATGTCGTTGCCGGAGATGTTCACGCTCGTGACATTGACGCAGTGCTCGATTCCCTTGAGGTCGACGATCTCGTAATCGGAAAGGTTGAGCTCCCCTTCAAGGTTCGCCATGTCGTGCAGGTTGACCGTGAAATCGAGGTTGCCGAATATGTACTTGTTTATCGCCTCGATGAAGCCGAACTCCTCGATTTCCGGCCCCTCATCCAGAATGTCTTCCTCCTCAAGCCCCCCGCCTTCCTCGTCGTAGCTTTCCATTCCGGCGCCTTCGGTTTCTTCCCCGTAAAAGTCTTCCTCGTCGAACTCCTCCTCTTCGTCGTAGCGGTATTCCTCCTCGTATTCAAACCGGGGGCCCTTTTCCCGCACATCGCTTTTCGGCGCGCCTGTTATGGCGAACGCATTTTTTATCAGCTGGAGTCCCTGCGCGTCCCCGCCCCGGTAGCGCGCTTCGATGTCGGCCAGAATTTTCGTGAGCTTGTCAGGGTGATACGCCTGGATGATTTTCGCGAAGAGCCTGTTCAAGTCCTTTTCTGAAAAACGGATATCCAGAAGGGAGGCGTACCATGACAGTGCGCGTATGTCGCGCTCCCTGTACCGGGATATGATGTCCGAGGAGATGGCGGTAAGGTGGTCCCGGTTTATGATCCCCTTCAGTTCCCCGTATAACCTGTCGATATCGGATCTCATGATATGCCCCGTTTCTGTTTCATGGACAATCTGGAGCACGGCCCTGAAATGAATCAAGAAATAAAATGTCACCCTAAATTATTGACGGACGCTTTAATAATTTGTTGACATTTTTAAAAGTACGCGTATGCTGTCATGCAGTGATTAAGTCCGTATTTCTTCTATAGTCTTACCTTAAAAAATCCAGGTAATATCCATAGCAGTATTCAGACTAAATCCAAAAGGGTAAATCCCGGACAAACTTTTTTTTAAGGAGTCGTCGTATGTCTCAAGGTACCGTAAAATGGTTTAACGATCAGAAGGGTTTCGGGTTCATTTCTTCATCCGATGGGAACGATTATTTCGTTCATCACACGGGCATTCTTGGTGACGGTTTCAAGACCCTCAAGGAAGGCGCGAAAGTTCAGTTTGAAATTGAAAACAGCGACAGGGGTCCGAGAGCCGTAAAAGTATCAATGATATAATAAAAAACGGTTTTTCATCAATCGAAAAGGCCGCCTTGATGGACGGCCTTTTTTTATTTCCCTGAGCGGGACGGGATACAGCCGGGGTGTATCCCCGGTTTCCGCGGAAAATCAAATTCCGGACCATCAATGGGCCCGGTGCCATGGCGCACACGCGTTTCAATCGAACCTGATGATGCGCTGTTTCGGACAGGCCGTGTCCGGAGCCGCTGTAACAAAATCACCGGAAAAGTCACTAATTAATCCTGATGCGCCGCGGAATTTCGCGGCGTAATTCTATTGACAGATGAGCGTATTTTTTCATCACTTAACACCAGCCGCCCCGCCGGCGGGAGCGCATAGGCGCTGAGGACATTCACAGGGGGAGCCCAGCATATGGATTACGCACAGATCGAAAAGCTGACTGAAAAGGTGAAGGCCGAAAACGGCTTCGCGTCGAGGATAAAATCCGAGGTCGCCAAGGTCGTCGTGGGGCAGGAAAAACTTATCGACCGCATTCTCGTGGCCTTCATTTCCCGCGGCCATATCCTGATCGAGGGGCTGCCCGGTCTGGCCAAGACGTTGACCATCCGGGCCTTTTCGAGGGCCATCGACACCGGATTCTCCAGGATACAGTTCACGCCGGACCTGCTTCCCGCGGATCTCATCGGTACAAGAATATACAATCCCAGGGACCTGGATTTTTTCACAAAAAAGGGCCCGATCTTCACGAACCTCCTTCTGGCGGACGAGATAAACCGCGCGCCGGCCAAGGTGCAGTCCGCGCTCCTGCAATGCATGGAGGAGCGCCAGGTCACTATCGGAGACGAGACCTTTCTTCTGGAGCGCCCTTTTATGGTGCTGGCCACGGAAAATCCCATCGAGCAGGAGGGGACCTATCCCCTTCCCGAGGCCCAGCTGGACAGGTTTTTCATGAAGGTGCTGGTGGACTATCCTTCCTTTGAGGAGGAGCGGGAGATTCTCGTGCGCTTCAACGAGATCACGGTGGACAAGGTGGACCGGGTCATAACCCCGGGCGAAGTGGCGGCCAGGGAAGGGCTGGTGGATTCGATATACATCGACGAGAAGCTCATCGATTACATCGTCTCGCTCGTGGCGGAAACCAGGAAGCCCTCGAGAAAGGAAGTGAAAAAATACATCGAGTTCGGGGCAAGCCCCAGGGCCTCCATCGCCCTGATGAAGGCGTCGCGATGCATCGCCTTCATCCGAGGCAGGGGTTTCGTGACCCCCGACGACGTCAAGGAGATCGGCGCGGACGTGCTCCGTCACCGCATCATCCTCTCCTACGAGGCTGAGGCCGACGGCAGGGGGCCCGACGACGTGGTGAGGCTCCTCTTCGATTCTGTGGAGGTGCCGTAAACGTGGAATCCCGGGAGCATTCCCTCGTCAAAAAAATCAGGCTCCGCACCGGCAAGAAGCTGAACACCATGTTCGTGGGGGAGTACCATTCCGCCTTCCGGGGCTACGGCCTTTCCTTCGACACGGTGCGCGAATACCAGTACGGCGACGACTTCAGGAGCGTGGACTGGAACGTGTCGGCGCGCATGAACCATCTCTACATCAAGGAGTACATCGAGGAGCGGGAGCTCTCGGTGGTGCTGATGGTGGACGTGTCCGGCTCCACCGAATTCGGGAGCGGCGCGAGCAAGAGGGACGTGATCCTGGAGGTGGCCACGCTGTTCCTGAACCTGGCCCAGCTGAACCACGACCGGATCAGCGTGGTGCTTTTTTCCGACAGGGTGGAGCGCTTTATCAGGCCGCGCAAGGGAAGGAAGTTTATGCTGAAGGTGATGGACGAAATACTGACCTGCTCCCCCGCGAGCCGCGGGACCGACATTTCGGGCGCGCTCGATTTCGTGCGGCGCGTCATGAAAAAGAGGAGCATTGTGTTCATCATCTCGGATTTTATGGACGACCGGGGCGATTTCCAGCTGAAGATGAAACTCCTCAGGAGAAAGCACGACATCATTCCGGTTCAGGTGATGGACCCGCTGGAGCGGGAGATGAATATACTCGGCCTGGCCGAGTTCGTGGACCTGGAGACGGGAAAAGTGTTCCTCTCCGACGCCCTGCCGGAAAGGGGAAATTTCCGCGAACTGGCGGATTTCGAGCACATTCTCCTGAGCACGGCGGAGCCGATAGAGGTTCCCATACTAAAGTTTTTCGAAAAGCGCAACAGGACAAAGCTGACCAGGCCGGTGTGAAGACATGAGAAGGCTCCTGACCGTAACAGCGATCATACTCGCCCTTGGCGCAGCGGCATTGCCCGGAGCCGCCGATGAGGCGCTGCCGAAGGTGAGGGCCACGGTCAAGCCGTCAACCGCCACCATCGGCGATGTCCTTGAGTACCGGGTGAACGTGTCCGGGAAAAATATTGGAAAAGTCACCATTCTTCTTCCGGAGAAGCGCGTATCGTATCCGGAAAAAGATATAAAGGCCGAAAATGTTCCGGACGGCGCCGGCACCGAAGGCGAAAAAGACCCGGCAATGAGCGTCCCCTTCTACATCATCCACAAGGCCGTAAAGGACGACCGTTCCGAAAAAGGCGTCACCGACATCACCGTGGTACTGAACATGTCCTATTACAGGCCGGGAACGCACACACTCCCGGAAGTGGAGATCCAGGGCGCGGACTCGGTGAAAATAGGGTACAAGGTTCCGGAGATCGCCATAAAAAGCCTCAACGAAAAAGGGGAGTTTCAGGAGATCGAACCGCCCCTGGAGCTTTCGGGAAACTACACAAGGCTCATTCTGCTCATCGCCGGCGTGATCGTCGCCGTACTGGCCGGGTTTTTCCTCTATAAAAAAATCCGCCGCATAATTGACGAGCGGAAGGCGGCGGTCCCGGCCGTGCCGCCGATCGAGCTTTTCAGAAAGGAGATGCAGGACCTCGATCCGCGCGGTCTCATCGGAAACGGAATGATCGAGCGCTACGTTTTCGGCCTTTCAATGCTGTTCAGGCGGTTCCTGTCCCGGCAGTACAGGTTTGACGCCGCGGAGATGACGTCGGACGAAATACTGGCCTGCCTTAAAAGGCTCCTTCCGCCGGACAGGTACGCCCGATACTCTTCCGACATGGGAAAATGCTTCAATCTCTGGGACCTTTCGAAGTTCGCCGAGTTTTCCCCCGCAACCGAAACGCTTTTCATGAACCTGGACCTTCTGGAAAAACTCGCTGAAACCATCGCGAGGGAGGAGAGCCGTGGGACAGATTGAGTTTAAAAATCCCCTTGTTCTTCTCCTGCTGGTCCCCTACGCCGCCATGACGGCGTGGTACCTGTACCGGCGGCTGTTCAACCGGGAATCCGCCTTCGCCGCGTCATCGGAACGGGTGCTGAAGCGCCGCGAGTCATTCAGGTCGCTCACCTACCGGTTTCTCCCGGTTCTCAGGTTCCTGGCGGTGCTCCTGCTCATCATCGCGGTGGCCAGGCCGGGGAAGGGGATCGACTACAGCAGCGTGAAAAACCTGGGAATCGACATCATGATCGCCCTGGACGCATCCGGCTCCATGCAGGGGGAGGACTTCCAGCCGGACAACCGGCTCTCGGTTGCCAAGCGGGTCATCAAGGATTTCGTATCGAAGCGCAAGAGCGACCGCATCGGCATGGTGGTGTTCGCGGGGGAGGCATACCTGCAGTGCCCGCTGACCGTGGAGAGGTCCATGGTGGCCGACATCGTTGACGAGATCGATTTCGATTCGGTTCCGGTTGACGGCACCGCAATCGGGGACGCCATCGCCCTCGCGGCCTCGCGCATGATGGAGAGCAAGGCGAAAAGCAAAATCATACTCCTCCTCACCGACGGGGTGAACAACAAGGGGAAGATCGACCCGGAAACGGCGGCAAAGAGCGCCCTGGAGATGGGGATAAAAATCTACTGCGTCGGCATCGGGAGCGACGGCCTGGTCCCCTATCCGAACCCGCAGAGTTTCATTTTCGGCAGGCAGTACATGCGCAACCAGTTCGATGAAACGTCCCTCAGGGAGATCGCCAAAACCACGGGGGGAAAATTTTTCCGGGCCACCTCGAGCGGCGTGCTCTGGGAAAACATCAGGGACATCGACAGGCTCGAGCCGAGCGAGGTGGTGACGAGGGTGTACCACGAGTTTTACGACCGCTTCCACTGGTTTCTCTGGGCCGGAATTTCCCTGTTTCTGCTTGAGGTAATCCTGAGGTCCGCGGTGTACAGGAAGATACCATGATCGCGTTCGGCAATTACCAGTATATCCTGTACATAGGGGCCGCGACGGCCGCGGCCCTGGGGCTTTTCGTGTACTATATTTTATGGAAGCGCAGGGTGATGTCCGCGCTCCTGAGCGGCGGGGCCTGGAGGAACCTGATCCGCGGTTCCAGAAGAATCGGCTCGGTGAAAAACGGACTGATGATCGCGTCGATACTCCTGGCGGGTTTTCTTCTTCTCGGGCCGCAGTGGGGGGAGACCACCAGGGAGGTCCGCAACGAGGGGTCCGACGTGCTGGTGGCGCTGGACGTGAGCCGGAGCATGCTTGCCCAGGACGTGAGCCCCAGCAGACTCGGCCGCGCAAAGGACGCGGTGCGCTGGATCGCCGAGTCGCTCAAGGGCGACCGGATCGGCCTTATCGTGTATGCCGGAGACGCGTTCCTCCAGTGCCCGCTCACCAACGACATCGGCGCCTTCATGATGTTCCTTGATTCGGCGACCCCGGATTCCATTCCGCTTCAGGGTACCGACATCGGGCGCGTTCTTCAGGAGGCGTCCAGGGTGTTCACCAAAAAGAGCCTCACCTCCAAGATGCTGGTACTCATCACCGACGGGGAGGACAACGAGGGGAGGTACGATGAACAGATCGAAAAGCTCAGGAGCATGGACGTGGCGGTCTACGCCATCGGCGTGGGGAAGAGCTCCGGAGAGGTGGTCCCCCTTTCTCAGGACGACGATTCAGGATCCGGATATCTAAGGGACGGGTCAAATAACCTGGTGAAAACCAGGAGGAACGATGCCCTTTTAAAGAGGATTGCGGCGGTGACAAGGGGGTCCTACATAGACATCACCGACGGACTCTCCGGGCTCGGTTTCATACTCCAGGTTATCGAAGACCAGCAGAGCAACCAGTACGGGTCCAGGGTGATCCGGGAACGGAAGGAGCGGTATCAGATATTCGCGCTGATCCTGGCGGCGCTTTTGGCTGCCGAGCTCATGCTTGCGGAGAGGAGAAAGGGATGACGGCGGGACGATGGACATTTGCGCTGCGCGCACTGCTCCTGATGCTGTGTCTTCTGTGCGGCGCCTGGCTCGACCCGTTCCGGGACGAGGTGAAACAGGGGAACGAAGAATTCGGCAACAAGAAGTACAACGCCGCGAAAACCCATTACCACCGGGCCGAAAAATACGCGCCGGGAGAGGAGGCGAAAAAGAAGCTCGCCTTCAATACCGGGGACGCGGACTATATGAGCGAACTGCACGATGATGCGATTGCCGGGTTCGAACAGGCGTTGAAGAGCGACGATAAGGACGTGCAGAAGAAGGCTTTTTTCAATATCGGCAACGCCCTGGTGAAGCAGGGGAAATACGACGAGGCGGTGCAGAGCTATATCAACGCGCTCAACATCGACCCCGGTTATGAAAAGGCCAAAAAAAATATCGAATACCTGCTCATGAAAAAAGATAAGGACAAGGAGAAGCAGGACGGGAAGGACGGAAGGGGAAAAGACGACAGGGACGGCAAGGGGAACAAGGACAAGGAAGGCGGAAAACAGCAGGACCGGAAAAACAGCCGCGCCGGCAAGGAGGGAGCAAGCGGGCTCAACAGGGCGCAGGTGAGAAACCTGCTGGACAGCATGAAGCAGAGTCCGGTGCGCCGTTACAAGGGGAAGGGTGATGAAAGGCGGAACCTTGAAAAACCGTGGTAGGATGCTCGCCGCAACGGCCGCGCTGCTCTTTATGGCGGCGTCGCCGCAGGGACAGCTGGAGACTGTGCTGGAGCGGAACGTCATATCGGCCGGAGACACCACCTTTCTCAGGATAACGTTCACCAGGGGAGAGAACATCCAGCCGTTGAAGGTCCCGGCGGTGCCGGGACTCGACATAGCCTATTCCGGGATGCAGAAGAGCATCGAGATAATCAACTGGAAGCAGACCGTGAACGTGGTGATCTCGTTCGGGATCACCGGTGAAAGGCCCGGCGTCTACACCGTGCCGCGTTTCATGTTTCAGACAAGCTCGGGAAGGGTGAGCTCCCGTCCGGTGACGATCAGGGTCGTCACCGGCTCAGCGGCTCCGGCCGGTGAAAGAGGCGACGGGAGGATCGATGCCAGAATCGCGCTGTCGAAAAACACGGCGTATGTCGGGGAGCCGGTGGTGATGGACTATTATGTCCTCGGCTCCGGCGTCAGTGTGAATTTTGACGGTTTCCAGAAAAACCCCTCGGGAGACGGGTTCGTGTTCCAGCAGATCGACGTCGCGCAGAAGGTCGATACCGTCACGGAAGGCGGCGTTAATTTTACGAGGTACAGGGTCGCGGCCTACGCGCTCATACCGGCGGCCGCAGGATCCTTCACCGTGGGTGGCGGACTCGGCGTGATCAGCACCGACATGCCGGACCAGACGACTTTTTTCGGCAGGCCCCTTCCATTCAACAGCCAGAAAGGCATCGGATTCGACACAAGGCAGGTAAGGGTGCTCCCCCTGCCTGAAGGCGCACCTGCCTCGTTTCAGGGTGATGTCGGGTCATTTTCGGTAAAGGCCGAGTTCGAGCCCGGGAACGTGAAGGTGTTTCAGGAAAAGAGCGTGAAGGTCACGGTGAGCGGGACCGGAAATTTCATCTCCATGTCCAGGCCCCGGCTCGAGAAGGCCCCGTCTGACCTTAAGGTGATAATAGAGGACGGCGAGAAATCCTTCAGGGCCGAAGGGGCCGGGATTGCCGGAAGCAAAAAATTCACGTTCTCGTTAATCCCCGTAAAATCCGGGAAAATCGACGCGGGCGGCATAGCCCTGACTTTTTTCAATCCGGCAACAGGACGGTATGAGACCGCGAAATCGGGGCCGATTATCTTTGAGGCCGAAGGAGAGGCGGGCGAGGGGAGAATGTCCTTCGACGCCGACCGGGATAACGCCCCGGTTGATTTCAATCCTCTGGCGATCGGCGCGCTGGTGCTTGTCGTCGGCGCTTTGGGTACGGCCTTTTTTCTGTGGGAGAGAAATCGCCTCCGGCTCCTGAAACGCGAAGAGGTTCCGGCGGGCCGCGACGCCGGCGAAAAACAAGACGATGACAGGGCAGTCCAGACTCTTCGGGACTTCGAGTCCGCCTATCGGTCCGATGACAGGTCGCGGTTTCTACTGCATGCGGACAGGCTCCTGAGTCTGGCAGGGGCAAAGGTTTCTGACAGCGCGGTTCTGGATGAGCTGAAGGAGAAGGTCTACGCATACCGGTACGGCGGAGGGAGTATCGACCGGGCGGGGATGGAGGAGCTATTGAAGGCGGTCAGGGGGCTGTCTGAGAAAGACGGATAATGACCGGAAGTTCAGATCATTTCGCAACCGATGTTTCTATTAATTGCTTCATCATGTCATGAAAACGGGTGTCAAATTGATGCCCGATCAAGTTCCATTCATGCAGGAAGGATTCGCGGGTGCAGTAGGATTTCATGCACTCAACCCAGCCGGAATACTGCCGGTCTTTGGCGTCCTTATCCGCGTGCCTTTCAAACATCAGAAATGCCCGTTCAAAAATCGATATAAGAACCGAGTATAACGCCCGTTCGATCAGAATATCATGTTTAGAAATTTTTCTCCCGGCACGTGCGGGTATTGAAAAAAGATCGAGATTCGGATATTCTGTGCATTTATACATGAACTCCACGTATTTATTGTCGAGGTCATCGAACGTGCCGTACGCCTTCTCCAGTCTTTCTTTTTCCCGTTCAACTTTATATGACCGCACGGCAAAAAACAATCCGACAATGGTGAGTATCAGCCCGAGGGATGTCACCAAATTTGCGGCTGCCTGCAATAACTGCTGGGTTTCGTTTGATACGATCATTTCCCCGCCCCTGTTTTATATTTCGTTTAACGGCAATTTTTCGACTGTTCCCACAGCTCGTCCATTTCCGGGAGCGTCATTTCCTCGAGATGGCGTCCCGACGCGTCGGCCATCTTCTCGATCGCCTTGAACCGGGAGATGAATTTATCTGTGGCCTTGCGGAGCGCTTCCTCGGGATTTATATGCGCGAACCTGAGTGCGTTCACCATGGAGAACAATATGTCGCCGCTTTCTTCCTCGAGCCTTTTCCGGTCACCGCTACCGACGAGCTCCCTGAATTCATCGAGCTCCTCCTCGATTTTTGCCACGGTGTCCTCTATCCGTTCCCAGTCGAAGCCAACGCGGGATACCTTCTGCTGGACCCTGTAGGAACGCAGGAGCGCCGGAAGGTGGGTCGGTACTCCGTCCAAAATCGATTCCCTGTGCGCCTTCTCCTTTTTCTTGATCTTTTCCCAGTTGTCGCTCACCTGCGCCGCGGTCATTTCGCCTGCGCCGCCGAAGACGTGGGGATGGCGCCGCACCAGTTTCTCGGCAATACCCCGGGCCACATCGTCGATGTCGAAAGTTCCCGCTTCACAGGCGATCTGGGCATGAGCATATACCTGGTAGATCAGATCGCCCAGCTCTTCCCTGATATGGTCCACGTCGCCGTTCTCGATTGCGTCGTATAGCTCGTAGGCTTCCTCGATGAGATAGGGGCGAAGCGATTCCGAGGTCTGTTCCCTGTCCCAGGCGCACCCCCCTTCGGCGCGTAGTATCGCGGCGATTTCCCGCAATAGATAAAGGGGCCGTGTCTCTTTGAAGTTCATTGCGTGCTCCGGATTCATGAGTCGGTGTTGAGTCGGTGTGCGGCTCTGACCCCGTTAAGGTAAACGGCTCTGACCCCGCTGTGAATACAGCTTCATGCGGGCGGCCGTTCGGGTCAAGCGAATTAATTGGAAAGAATAGAAGTCAGGGTGTGAATTCGAATAGTTATTTTATGATTTTTGTAATGTTTTAATGTAGGGCTCTGACCCCTATCCATTTTTTTCCCACATATAAGTATTTATTTCCTCTTTTTCGTCACCACATTCGTTTCTATTATAAAATACAATTTTTATGAGAGGATATATGCCAAGACCGCTACGTATAATCGCCCAGGGATGCACCCATCATGTTTTTAGCAGATGCCACGGGATGAGAAATCTCCTGCATGGTAAATATGGCAAAAAATACTTTATCGAAGCAGTGAAAGAATGCCAGAAAAAATACGTATTTGACCTAATCGCCGCCGAAATTGTCGCTAATCATATCCATCTTATTATAAAGACTAACTTGGGAAAACAAACAATATCACGTATTATGCAATATATCAAGGCTCGGATCGCAGAGAAATACAATCGTGCCATGAGATCGACAGGTGCGTTTTGGAATGAGCGGTTTGGCTCCTCAGTTATTGAAGAGGCGGAAAACCCGGAGGAGTACCTGTTGTGGTTGTTATGGTATATCGGGTACAATCCGGTGCGTAAAGGCCTGTCGCAAAATCCGCGACAGAATGAGATCGGGTTTATAAACTGTTATCTCGATAGGTATCATGAAGCGCCGGTTAGGATTACACTACATTCTTTCTTTTTGAATCTCGGCAAAACCTACGAGGAGTGTGTGAATAAGTTTTTAATCTATGAAGATGCATATCTCAGGAGACTGGCGGTGTATTTATAAGGTTTAAGGATAAGGATCGGGGTCAGAGCCTTGAGCTTGTCGGTGTCCCGGGAAAGCATACACGAAGTTGCCGGTCTCGCATCCGGCGTATAAGATGACGAACACAATCCTTAGATTGATTTGTCATTTTCATCGTGCATAAACGATGGGTATTTTATCTCCGCCTTCACAAACTGTCACATCCGCCAATTTGATTGACAAAAGGGCGGCTATTCGGTCATGGTAAATAATCGAAATAGTACTATTGGTCTTAGTGAAAATATTTTTCAGGGGATGATGCGATATGGGCGATGAAAACGTGTACCAGAGATTGGCTGAAGTGCTGGACTCGCTTCCCAACGGGTTCCCGAAGACAGAAAGCGGCGTAGAAATAAAACTTCTCAGAAAAATATTCACCCCGGAGGACGCGGCGCTTTTTTGCGAGCTGAAGCTTTCCAGGGAGACCGCGGGGGAGATCGCCGCCAGGACCGGCCATGACCATGAATTCCTGGAAAAGCGTCTTCATGAAATGTGGTGGAAGGGCCAGATCGAGTGTGACCCATCGGGTCCGGAAAAGCGCTACAATCTGGTACCCTGGATTGTTGGCATTTACGAGTTCCAGCTGAAGAACATGGACGAGGAGTTCGCGAGGCTCCACGTTGAGTATATAAAAACTGCGGGCCTGTTTTTCATGAAAAAGAAGCCCCAGGTGATGCAGGTGGTGCCGATCGAGGAGAAGATTCCCGACCGTAGCGAGGCCATGCCCTATTACATGGTCTCCGCGCTTATCGAGAGGAGCAATTCTTTTGCGGTCAACCAGTGCATCTGTAAAAAACAGATGGGGCTCATCGGAAGGGAGTGCGCGAAGCCCCAGGAGGTGTGCATGCTTCTTGCCGAGGCCCCCGGCTTTTACGACAGCCACCCCATGGCGGGGAGGGTGATAGACCGTTCCGAGGCGCTGTCAATACTCAAAAGCGCCGAGGAAGCGGGCCTTGTCCACATGACCGCCAACGTCAGGGAGGGGCACTGGTTCCTGTGTAATTGCTGTGGCTGCTGCTGCAGCCAGCTGCTGGCCGCTCGGTTCGGCGTAAAGGGCGCGGTGAATTCACATTACCGCGCCGTGATCGATCGCGAAAAATGCGTCAACTGCGGCACCTGTTCCGATACGCGTTGCCCCATTGGCGCCGTTGCCGAGGCTGCCGGCGCCCGTGAGGTGAATTCAGAAAAATGCATCGGCTGCGGTCTCTGTGTATCAACCTGCCCTTCAGGGGCGATACGGCTTGAGCGCAAGAGCGGGGACCTGATCAAGGACCCGCCCGCGAACGAGCGTGAATGGTACCGGCTCAAAGCTGAAGCTGAAAAGAAGGACATTTCGAGATTCCAGTAAAACGACCGGCCCCGTTATATCTCGGTGCTAAAAAGTGATTGTTTTTTCCGGCCGATGGCAGTTAAATTCAGGAACGCAGCAGGCCCTGCATCTTGCGGCCGCGCTCGGTTTGCGACGGTGCCTGCCCTAATCCAACTGGCTGGAGGACTGCATGGCGGAGACCGAATACTTTGAAGCCCTGGGTGGCGCGAAAAAAAAACTGGTGATGGTCATCATTGGCATGGTCCTTATGCTTGCCGGCTCGGTCTTTGCTGTTGACTGGATGATCTACATTTACGGAATAGAAGGAAATATATACCCCGCTGTTTTCAAGCCGGTCCTGACGCTGTTAAGCACAGTGCTGGCGCTGCTGATAGGCAAAAACTGCATCGATAGGAAGGACCGGACATTGCTCCTGCTGGCCTTCGCCTTTATGCTTCCAACAGACGTAATTATGAGCGTCGTGGCAATGAATCCCGACATCCCGGTCGGTTCTCCTCTGTTCATGGTTGGAGGGGTGCTTTCGATCTTCGCCCATTTCTGCCTGATTCTTCGTTTTGGTCGTGGGTTCCCCTATTTCAGTAGAAAAAACCGCGAACGGGGACTGTTCGGTACAATCTGGCCTCTGATCGTAATCCTTGGTTCCGCGGTCGCGGTCATGGCGATGCTCTGGGACGATATCGTCCGGGTCGGTCACCAGGTGATCGGACCCGTGTACACGCTTTTTTTCTGCGCCACTGCGTGGTTTGCATGGGAAACGGTGCGCCACCGGCTTTATCCCGCGCCGAACGCCTGGATGGCGGCCATCGCCGCTACCTGCTGGTATCTTACGGAGATAACCGGGGAGATATACAATATCGGCATTGGCGAGCTGTCCCTTGTGATGTTCAGGATCGTCTGGGTTTTTTACGGGACCAACGTGGTGTTGCTGGCTTTAAGCGGGTTCCGCTGGAATGGAGAGAGACAGCGCGCTACCTGATGATGAAACCGGAAAACCGAAGGGTCAGAGCCTCGAGGAAAAAAGAAGGGTCAGAGCCTAGACAGGGAGATGGTGATTTGCTTCGGTATCTCGCCTGGCAGGAAAGCGATGCTTCTCGGGTTTTTCAGAGGGAACTCCATGTGCGCAGAGGTGCCGGACATCGCGCGGTATTCCCTGGTAAGGTAAAACGCGGAGTTCCCTGCATGCGGCGATGCCTTGGCTCCGGGGAAAAAACGCTTTACACCGACATTGTTTTCGAATATACTATTCCGGTTTTCAACAACCTAAAATTAAGGAGTATTCCATGGATACAGCATATTATGACCAGAATGTCGTCGCATCAGTGTCCGCGGACGCCCGGGCGGAATTCATCAGGAAAACCTATCTTCATCTCGCTCTGGCGATTCTCGCTTTCGCGGGTATCGAGTATGTGCTGTTGAAACAGTCCTTCGTCCCGGCCCTGGCGGCGCGCATGGTGTCCGGGTACATGTGGCTCGCGGTGCTGGGCGCGTTCATGGCAGTGAGCTGGGTCGCGGACCGGTGGGCCAGGTCAACCACTTCCAGGGGGATACAGTATCTCGGTTTGGGCCTGTATGTGGTGGCTGAATCGGTGATCTTTCTTCCCCTGCTCTACGTGGCGTCGGCTTTTTTCTCACCCGACGTGATTCCCACTGCAGCGGTAATCACCGGACTGCTGTTTGCCGGGCTGACCTTTGTGGTATTCACGACGAAAAAGGACTTCTCCTTTCTCGGGGGCGTGTTGAAGATCGGTTTTTTCGTGGCCCTGGGGGTCATTGCCGCGAGCATTCTCTTCGGATTTTCGCTGGGCCTGATATTTTCCGCGGTCATGGTGGTGCTTGCCGCCGGCTCGATCCTCTATACCACCTCGGCGATCATGAATCAGTACGGAACCGAACAGTACGTCGCGGCCTCGCTGTCGCTTTTCGCGTCAGTGGCCCTGCTTTTCTGGTATATACTACGCATCGTCATGTCTTTGTCCAGGGATTGAGGAGCAGGGTTCTGCTGGAACGGCGTCTCGCCTCA
Source organism: Spirochaetota bacterium (assembly GCA_041737965.1). GTDB lineage: Bacteria > Spirochaetota > UBA4802 > UBA4802 > UBA5550 > JAFGJK01. The sequence goes on from JBGSQT010000018.1 coordinate 19,128, forward strand.
CTCACCGGTGCGGGGTGCCGTTCCGGCAGCGGTCCACGATTTCGTGCATGTCCCCGGATATCCCTCCGTCGGGATTTTTTAAGTGATACATCATTATCATCGGATCAAGGTCATCCGCCGGGTGCCCAGGCGCCCCTTATTAGGCGCGTATCGCCGACCGGGACGGGGTCAGAGCCTCAACCGAGCGCCGCTCCGCAAATTTTAAATGACGCTGATGCCCGCCGCGTCCGGACCCGGGGGCATCCATGAATCGACACCGGCAGGACACCGTTCGGGATGAGCCGGAGGTGTTTGACGCGATAGTTATCGGCGCCGGGCCTTCAGGAATTTTCTGCGCGATCAATGCCGCGCCGGAGAGGCGCGTGCTGGTGCTCGAAAAAATGCCCCGGCCAGGGATAAAATTCCTTCTTTCCGGTTCAGGCCGCTGCAACATCACCCACGCCGGCGCGCCGGACGATTTCATACCCCGTTACGGCGGCCACGGAAGGTTTCTGCGGCACGCACTGTACACCTTTCCCGGCGGCGGGCTTCTCCGTTATTTCCGGGATCGGGGCATGGACTTCGTGGAGGAGGAAGGGGGAAAAATATTTCCCGCTTCGGGAGGGGCCGCCGCGCTTCTGAAATCGCTGCTGGATGATCTCACCGAAAAGGGGGCGGCCCTGAAAACGGGCGAAGCGGTCAGGGAGATTTCCGCAGGGGGGAGGGGATTTGTTGTACGCACCGACCGGTGCCGATATACAGCCGCTTCCGCGGTCATCGCCACCGGAGGCATGTCCTATCCCGGCACCGGTTCCTCGGGTGACGGCTACGCCCTTGCCGGCTCTGCCGGGCTTTCCATCGTGGGGCCGAAACCGGCGCTCGTTCCCCTGTATGTCCGCGACTATCCCTTCGGCGGCCTCGCCGGAATATCGGTCAGCGACTCCGTTATCGCCGTACATCGCGGCGGAAAAAAAATCGCCTCCGCGAGGGGGGATCTGCTTTTCACCCACCGGTCGCTTTCCGGGCCGGGCATACTCGATATCTCACGTTATGTGGAAACCGATGACGAGCTGCGGATCGCGCTTGCGGGCGGAAAAGTGGCGGATGATTTCCATGCTGTTTTCGGGGAGCTTCTCGGGGACGATCCGTCCCGCACCGTAAAACGGGCGCTTTCGCCCATGCGCGTCCCGGACCGCCTGATGAAACTCCTTTTTTCCATCGCCGGGATTGAAACGGGGCTCCGGTGCGGCAATCTTCCGGGTGAGAAAAAAAAGGCCCTGGCTGAAATGCTTTCAAGTTTCCGGTGCGCGGTCCTGCGTACCGGGGGTTTCGGCGAAGCGATGGTGACCGCGGGGGGCGTGGACCTTCGCGGCATCGACAGCCGCACCATGGAATCGAAAGCCGTACCGGGGCTGTTTGTCATCGGAGAGGCTCTGGACGTCGACGGAGACACCGGGGGGTACAATCTTCAGGCATGCTTTTCCACCGCCTTTCTCGCGGCCCGCAGGATCAGAGAAATGCCGGCGTGAGACAGGGGAAAAATTTCTTGCCATGACCGGTTTCTCTGATACGCTTTCAGAAGAGCGCCAGGATTCCGGCGCACACAAGGTTTTCAAGGGGGATATGTTGAGCACGACTGACAGAACACACTGGTATGACGGCGCCTTTTACGCGCGCTTTGTCGATGCCGGGGCGGGCAGGGGGCTGGTTCGGCACATGGACAGGCTGGTGGATGAGGGCGCGTCGGTCGTCGATCTGGCCTGCGGGACCGGGGCCCTCATTCTGGCCCTGTCGGAAAAATGTCCGAAAGCGGCGGGGATCGACCTGTCGTCGCGAATGATCGGCCACGCCAGGTCCGCGGCCGCCCGGTTAGGGAACGCCAGGGTGAAATTCATCCACGGCAGCGCTGCGGACGCCGCGGATCTTTTAGGTGAGCGGTTTGATTACGCGGTGATGACATATTTCCTGCACGAATTAGACCATGACATGCGGTGCCGCGTGCTGGAGGAGGCGGTGAAAATCACGGACCGCGTCATCATCGCCGATTTCATTTCGCCCCAGCCGAAGGGGCTGAACGCGTTTTTCACCAGGATCGTTGAGCGGGCTGCGGGGAGGGAGCACTACCGGAATTCCAGGGACTGGCTCGTCCGGGGCGGTATGGACGGGTACCTGCAACGCAGCGGGTTCGAAATCCGGCGGGAGATTGTGCCTGGTCCCGGCACGATAAAGCTGGTTCTGGCCGAACAGTCACTCCCGGCGCACGGTACGGACTGAGCGGGAGAGGCGGATTTCGCCGCGGTTTCTCGGGAAAGGGCTTGATTTATTCGGCCGTCACGCCGAGGATGCGACGAGAAACCATGATAGCGGGGAGCCATGAAGCGGGAAGTGATATTCGACACGATTGACGGGTTCATCGACGAGATGACGCGTCTTGGCATTGAAAAGATAGCCTTTTGCGAGACCAACGAGAGACGGGCGGTCCAGGAGGGCCCGGAAAAGCTCATCGTGGCGCCGGTGATACGGCTGGAGCTCCTGGCCTACCGCAGCGCGGTGCTCTATAAATTCGTCGAAAACGATATCGATCTCGAAGCCGCCTACGGCCTCCTCGTGTCCCGCGGTTTCGAAGTGACCAGGTCCACGAGGAACATCACATGAAAAAAGCCCTCACCCCCCTCCTTTCGGTCCGGGACCTCGGCGTTTCCTTTTCCATGCACGAGGGGACCCTTCGCGCTGTCCGCGGCGTCTCCTTCGATCTCCAGGAGGGCAAGACCCTCGGCCTGGTGGGGGAATCCGGATGCGGGAAATCGGTCACCGCTTTTTCGATACTCCGTCTTATCAACCCCCCGGGCCGTATCGTGTCCGGAAGCGTTCGGTACCGCGGGGAGGACGTGCTCACGCAAAATGACGAGGGGTTGAGGAGGATCAGGGGGAGGGAGATCGCCATGATTTTCCAGGAGCCGATGACGTCGCTGAATCCGGTCCTCACCGTGGGGTATCAGATAGGCGAGTCGGTGATGCTGCACGGCGGAGTCGGCAAAAAGGAGGCAAGGGAGAGGGGGGTGGAGATGCTGAAGCTCGTGGGCATCCCGAACCCCTCGAAGCGCTACGATTCCTATCCCCACGAGTTCTCGGGGGGGATGCGCCAGCGCGTCATGATCGCCATGTCGCTGTCCGCGTCGCCGTCCGTGCTCATCGCCGACGAGCCGACCACCGCCCTTGACGTCACCATCCAGGCCCAGATTCTGGACCTGCTTCTGACGCTCCAGGAAGAGCGGCGCATGTCGCTCCTTCTTATCACCCACGACCTGGGCATAGTGGCAAACTCGGCGGACCATGTCGCGATAATGTACGCCGGCGCGATTGCCGAATTCGGCCCCACGAAGGAAATTTTCACGAACCGCCTCCATCCCTATACTCAGGGGCTTTTCGACGCGGTGCCCAGAATAGGCGGAAGGGGGGGGAAACTGAAGACGATCCCGGGCTCGGTGCCCGCTCTGTTTAGAGAACCGGAGGGGTGCGTGTTTTATCCCCGCTGTTACAAGGCTTCCGAAGAATGCGCCGCGGCGCCCGTCGAGCTCCGGAAAATAAGGAAGGGGCATTACGCCCGGTGCGTCAAGGCATAGCGGCGGTCATTCGATCTGCGAGAGTTTTTCGGCGTACCGTTCCTGGTTGAGCTGTTTGTCCTCGCTTCCCATCATCATGTACAGCTCTTCAGCGATGATCGACGCGATTTTTTCCTTGGCAGTCTCGCTGTCATCGCCCTTGTCCATGAGCCTTTTGTAGGTTTCCCCGGCGGCGGGGGGCGTGTTTGTCTCGATCTGCTGTTCCACCATTTTTATTATATGCGTATACAGGTTGAAGTCCTTTTCCATGATTTTGGCCCCCTGGTGTCCTTCCTGAAGTTGTGCGTGTCCGGATATATAAAAGGTAGGCATGGACCGCCGAAAATACAAGTATAATTTCATGACGCCGGGACTTCCCGGTGTCGTGGCGCGGAAGCAAACCATGACAAATATTTTTGTTCGGCCCTTTTTTATTATTGATTTATACGGTCGGGATTGAAGAATATTTTAAGAAAGAAATCAGATGATTATTGGATTTGTTATATTCCCTTGATGGGACTCGAAACCTGAGGAAAGGCGGAGATAAAATGAAAATACCCTCAGTAACGCTGGAACCGGAGGGGCGGTGGCATATTCCTTTCAGCGATTACGGATACTGGAGGACCGGCGTATACGCCCCCGAATTCAGGTCTCCCGCAGAGATAACGGTGCTGGAAAAACATACCTGCCCCGAGCTTTTTATCTGCGCCAGTGGGAGGGCCGGTCTCCTTGTAAAAAAGGGGAGCGAAGAGATAACGGTTGAATTGGCCCGTGGTGACGCGGTGCTTGTTGAGGACTATCACAACGGGTACCTGCTGGAAGAGGGGAGTTTTTTTATAGTCGTGGAACGGACTTCCTTTGCCACTGAATACGTGGATCGCGTCAGCGGCGCGGTGATAAAAACAGTTACCGTCGGATGACAGCGCACCCTCATTCAGGGCGACATCCCCGGGAAGAAAGGACGGCCATCTGGATATACTTTTCATAGATTTGATCCCGGAGAGGAGAAGCGGCATCGTCAAGGCCCTTCAGGAATCTCAGTTTACCGTGATAACCGCGACCGCGGACTCCTGGGATGTGAGGCTTATTAAAAACTCCGGCCGGATTCTCTGCCGCCTGACCGGTATTGAAGGGTTCCGGGCCCACGCGCCGCTGTTCGACGCGATGAAGTCCGCAGGGGTCCGGGATATGATCATGCTGACGTCGGACCATGATCCGGATTTTTACATCACCGCCATGGGTTTCAGCTTTACCGAATTCATCGTATATCCCTGCAGTCAGGCGTATCTTTCGCTGAAAATGAAGGAGATAACCGGGCGTTCCGGTGATTCCGCTGATGCCGCCGAAAGACCGGCCGATTCATTCACGCTCGCGCTCCCGGGAGGTGGCGCCATCACGGTCCATCGCGAGGGAGTGCTCGCCACGCTGAATTCGTTTATCGGCAATTCGATCCATCAGAATACGCTGCTTCAGGGTTTTCTCAAACACCGGCCCTCCTTCAGGGGGCTGACCGGCGACGTAGACGTCATCCCCGCGGTAGAAAGCGTGTTTTCCGACGCAGACATCATAGAGGAGGAGCTGAACTGGGCCCTCGAGAGGGAAGAGTTCGTTCTTTTTTATCAGCCGGTGATGTCGCTGAAGGACAATAAGGTCTGCGGTTTTGAGGCCCTTATCCGGTGGATGCACCCGAAGAAGGGGATGCTCTCGCCGGAACAGTTCATCGCTCAGGCCGAGGAGTCGCCGCTGATCGTGCCTCTGGGATACTGGATAGTCCGGGAAGCGGCGCGGCAGGCGGTGCGATGGGCGGGTCAGATGGACGGCGGTCCCGTCAGGATAAACGTCAACCTTTCGGCGCGTCAATTCACGGACAGGGACCTTGCCCGGAAAATAATGGAGATCGCGGAATCGGAGGGGATCGCCCCGGACTCGCTCGGTCTGGAGATCACCGAAAGCGTCTTCATGGAGGACATGGAATCGGCGAACCTCAACCTTCTGAAACTGAAGGCCGAGGGTTTTTCCATCTATATGGACGATTTCGGCACCGGGTATTCGTCGCTTTCCTATCTCCAGCATTTTCCGGTGGACGTGATAAAGATCGACAAGTCCTTCGTGCAGTGGATGCACATCGACGAGCAGAGCGAGGTGATAGTCAGGTCGGTGATCATGCTGGCGCATAACCTGAAACATCTGGTGGTCGCCGAAGGCGTGGAGGAGGAGCAGCATGTGGAGATGCTCCGGCGGTTCGGCTGCGATTACATACAGGGATTTCATCTCTCAAGGCCGCTCTGCGCGGATGAGGCGATCGTATTTATTAAGGAAAACTGCGGCCGATGAACCGCGCCCGGTATCGCTTACGCCGCGGAAACCAATTTTTCTATGACGCGCAGTACGCGTGCTGGAGGCTTTTATAGGAGAGGGCTTCCAGCAGGTGTTCCCTGCGGATTGACTCGGCGCCTTCAAGGTCCGCGATGGTTCTGCTGATTTTCAGTATCTTGAAAAACGACCTTGCGGTGAGTTTCATCCTGCAGGCGGCCGATTCCATGATTGACGCGGCATCAGTGCCGACCGCGCAGTGGCGGTCAACCTGTTCCTGGGTCATTCGGGAATTGTAACGCGTGGAACTCCCGCTGAAACGCTCACTCTGCATCTCCCTTGCCCGCATAACCCTGGCCCTCACCTCCTTTGACCGTTCTCCGGACGGGGTCCCCGAAAGTTCGCCGTAGGGAACCCGGTTTACCAGCACCTCGATGTCGATCCGGTCCAGCATCGGCCCGGAAATTTTTTTGAAGTATCCCTGTATCTTCTGTGCGGAGCACCGGCAGGAAATCTCCCTGTCGAAATAGTATCCGCACTGGCATGGATTGCTCGCCGCGATGAGCATGAAATCAGCAGGGAAGGTGAAGGTCCCGGCTGTCCTGGACACGGTGATCTCCCGGTCCTCCAGCGGCTGGCGCAGGGCCTGGAGGACGTTGGTTCTGAACTCGATGAATTCGTCGAGGAAGAGGACTCCGTTGTGCGAAAGGCTTACCTCGCCGACCCGCGGGTAGGTCCCGCCTCCCACGATGGCGGTGTCGGAGGCGGTATGGTGCGGAGTCCGGAATGGGGGGGTGGTGATGAGCCCCGCGCGGGGGGAGAGCGCGCCGCCGACGGAATGGACCATGGTGGTCTCGATCGACTGTTCCCTCGTGAGTGGCGGAAGTATCGACTGGACCCTCCGCGCGAGCATGGTCTTCCCCGAGCCGGGGGCCCCGCACAGGAGCGCGTTGTGATGGCCCGCCGCGGCGATCTCCAGCGCCCGCTTGGCCGTCTCCTGGCCGCGGACGTCGGAAAAGTCGAGACAGCCGGTTTCGCCGATTCCGATCTTTTCATTCATGAACGGGTCGCCCCCCCCTTCAAGCGTGCTGATTGCCTGGGCGATATTTTTCACCGGATACACTTCCAGTTCGCCGATGGCCGCGGCCTCGTGCCTGTTGTCCCAGGGGACGATCATCCTGCGGTACCCCCCCTTCAGAAGGGAAATCGCCATGGCGATTACCCCCTTTACCGGCTTCACCCTGCCGTCCAGCGAGAGCTCGCCCACCATCGGGACCGACCCGGGGGCGATGTGAATCTGGCCGGTGGCGTGGAGTATCGACACGGCGATGGGAAGATCGAAGGTGGCACCCTGTTTTTTAAAGTCAGCCGGGGCCAGGTTGACTATGAAATTGTTGGGCGGAAACCCGTATCCGCTGTTTTCGATGGCCGAGCGGATCCGCTCCCGCGACTCGCGGATTGTGGAGTCCGGCAATCCCACTATGGTGAAATTCGGAAGGCCCCGTATGGTGTCCACCTCGATTTCAACGATGAGGGCCTGGATTCCGTGGATACCGGATGAAATTGAACCTGATAGCATGCATCGCTCCGTTGCTGTGAGATCCGTGTAATTAAAAAACGAACCGCGCGGAAAAAAAATGAAATATTCCGGCGAAAAATTATGGTTTGACCTCCAATCCATTGTGTGGGATTATAATGGTGAGGAAGGGGGCGATCGGGGCTTCAGCGGTGGAAAGGGACTACGTTATCAAGGACTATTACGTCCTGCTGGGAGTGGGCCGGGACGCCTCGCCGGATGAGGTGAAAAAGGCGTTCCGGGCTGCGGCGATGCGGACGCACCCGGACGTGTCGGCGGACCCCGGGAACCACGAAAAATTCATCCTGCTCCGCGAAGCCTACGATATTCTCGGCAGCCCGGGAAGACGCGCGGAATACGACAGGGTGCGGGACGCATATTACCGTGGATTTGCTGAAGCCGATAACGACCGGGATTCCCAGTTCAGGGACATATTCTCCAATTTCGACGGCGCCGGCGATTCATATTACGGGGAGGAATGGGATTATTTCGTCAGAAACCCCGATGACTACCTGAGTCTTTTCGACAGCTTTATGAAATCCCTGGCAACGTCCTTTTTTTCCGTCTGCGCGGGCGTCGGGATAACGGCGGCGGTGTTTCTGTCGATCGTCGCATCAGCCGCGCTGGCCGCCTCCTCGATATTTCTGACTGCGGCCGCGATTGCGTCATCGTCGTTCGGATCGCTGGTGCTGTTCCTGATGATGGTGAGAGCGATCAGGAAAAAATGGACGAAGGCCGGAAGGCTCCTGCACCGGATTCTGGCCGGCCTGGGCAGGATTACGGTAGCGCCGCTTCGCGGCATACCCCGCGCCGCGGGCATCCGGCTCCTCTATTTCAATTACGCCGCCGCCTTTGGGGCCCTGGCCATTGCCGGATATTTCGTGTTCCGGTTTGTTTCCGAAAGCGGCGCCGCTGCGGCGCTCTACCGCGGCCGTATCGCCCCCGCTCTTGTGCCGCCGGTACTGGCGCTCCTGTTCTCCATATCCCTCCCGCTGATATATGAGGTGATCACCCACGCTTTTTTCCTGTATCCGGATATCATATACACAAGGGCAAAAATCAAAAAGCGCCGGGAAATCGAATACCGCAGGGACAGGTTTCTGTCACACCGCGGGGGGGAAGAGTGAGGCCGGGCGGGGGGATTTGCAAAAAACAGAGGGTGAGGCGACCGGGGATGAAACTTAGGATGGATGAAAATCAATCGGTATGTTTCCACGCTCCTTTTCCCGCCGGTTTCGGTCCGGCGATTATGACGCGGTACACGTCGGTTGCGGGGTCCGGATAACCGAGGGTTAAACCCCACCGGGGAAATAGGGTTTTCCCCATGAGGATTTCATGTTTTCACCCATTGCGCGCGCGCCTGTATCGATTACCTTTACCGGTGGATGCGGCGGTCAAACAAAGGGCCGCCGCGTCGAGTCAGCGGTTCGCGGGAGGCGGCGTATGCAGGTGGCGCAGATGGAATACGACAAAAAAATTATAAACGCTGCGGAGGCCGCGGCCCTGGTGAAGCCGGGGCACCGCGTGTTCTACGGCGAGTTCGCGCTTTTTCCGGAAGCCTGCGACGAGGCGCTGGCTGCCCGTGCTGGCGAGCTCACCGGCATCGACGTGAGGAGCGTCTGTTACACCCAGTTGCCGAAAATCGTGGAGGCGGACCCGGCGAGAGAGCGTTTCATTCTGAACGATTACCATTTCGGCGGCGTGTCGAGGCGGCTGCACGATAAAAACCTCTGCAACTACATACCCACCACGTACCACCAGGGGCCGAGATTCATCAGGAAGTACGTCGATTTCGACGTCGCCTTCATCACCGCCGGCCCGATGGACCCGCGGGGATACTTCAATTACGGTCTCGCCAATTCGATCACCGGCGCGGCCATCAGCAAGTCAAAGATCGTGGTGGTGGAGGTGAACGAGAACGTCCCCTACTGCCTTGGGGGAAACCAGGAGTCGATCCACGTATCCAGGGTCGACTATATCGTCCAGGGGAAAAACAAGCCGCTGGTGCAGGTGCCCTCCCAGGAACCGAGCGACATGAACAGGCGCATCGCCGGGTTCATACTCGATGAGATAGAGGACGGCGCGACTCTGCAGCTGGGCATCGGCGGGCTCCCCAACGTGATCGGCCAGCTCATCGCCGACAGCGATCTCAGGGAGCTGGGGATACACACCGAGATGCTGGTGGACTCCTGCGTGGATCTGTACAATTCGGGAAAGGTCACCGGCTCGAGGAAACTTATCGACAAATACAAGATGACCTACACGTTCGCCATGGGTACCCGGAAGCTGTATGATTTTCTGCACCACAACCCCACCTGCGCCTCCTACCCGGTAAACTACGTGAACGATCCCAGGATCATCGCCCTGAACGGAAAGATGGTGGCGGTGAACAACGCCATCGAAGTGGACCTTTTCGGCCAGGTCTGTTCGGAGTCGGCGGGAATCCATCATAAATCGGGCACCGGCGGACAGCTTGATTTTATCTTCGGCGCCTTCCAGTCGAAAAACGGCAAGGGGATCATAAGCCTCAGCTCCACCTACCGGGACCGTGACGGAACGCTCCATTCGCGCATCACGCCGACCCTCCAGCCCGGCGCGATCGTCACCGTGCCGCGCTCCATTGTGCAGTATGTGTGCACCGAATACGGCATGGTCCAGCTGAAATCGAAAAGCACCTGGGAGAGGGCGGAGCTGCTCATCAGCATCGCCCATCCGGATTTCCGCGATGAACTGGTGAAAAAAGCGGAAGAAATGAAAATATGGGTGAAATCCAGCAGGATCGCATGAAACCGTAACCACCCGGGGATTGGTGCCGCTCCCTGTCCGGCGTCAAATGTGTTTGACACGGCCGGGGAAGGGGGATAGGCCTGTTCAGATACAAACGGAACAGGAACGGCAATGAATCTCCAATCCAAACTCCCTGATGTGGGCGTCACGATCTTTACCGTGATGTCGCGGCTCGCGGCTGAGTGCGGCGCCGTCAATCTATCCCAGGGGTTCCCGGATTTCGACGTGGACCCCGGATTTTTCGGTCTCATCGACAAGTATCTGAGACAGGGGAAAAACCAGTACGCCCCGATGCAGGGGGTCATGGAGCTCCGGGAGGAGATTTCCCGGAAGAACAGGGACATCTACGGCGCGGCATACGACCCTTGCGGCGAGATAACAGTCACCGCCGGCGCGACGGAAGCGCTTTTCGCCGCGGTGATTGCGGCGGTGGGCGGGGGGGACGAAGTCATCGTATTCGAGCCGGCATACGATTCCTATGTGCCGTCGATCCTCCTTGCGGGAGGCACGCCGGTGCCGCTAAAAATGAAATTCCCGGAGTACCGGATCGACTGGAACGAGGTGAAGGACGCCATCACGGCCCGGACCAGGATGATCATATTGAACTCACCCCATAATCCCACCGGATCTGTGCTCACGCCGGAAGACACCTCCGCACTCGCCGACATCGTGAAGGACACGGAAATCCTCATACTGAGCGATGAAGTGTACGAGCACATAATCTTCGACGGGGTCCGCCATGAAAGCATGTCGCTCCGGCCGGAACTGGCGGAGCGGAGTTTTATCGTCAGCTCCTTCGGAAAGACCTATCACGCCACCGGGTGGAAGGTGGGCTACTGCTGCGCCCCGCGCCGCCTGTCAGAGGAATTCCAGAAAGTGCACCAGTATCTGACTTTCGCGGTGAATACGCCGGTCCAGTACGCACTTGCCGAGTATATGGCGCGGCACCGCGATCACGGCGAGCTCCCAAAATTTTTCCAGGGGAAGCGCGACCTCTTCCTTCAGCTGATGGCCGGAACGCGCTTTAAACCCATAAGGAGCCGGGGCACCTATTTCCAGATGATGGATTATTCGGAGATAAGCGGCGCGGGGGACGCGGATTTCGCCCGCACCCTGACGTCGAAATACGGCGTCGCGGCGATTCCTCCATCGGTCTTTTACCGGGAAAGGGACGACCATCGGGTGCTCCGTTTCTGTTTCGCGAAACGCGACGAGACACTGAAGGAGGCGGCGGAGCGGTTATGCGGGATTTGAAAGTGGCAATGATTCAGTGTCCGCCGCTATGGGAGGACATTGACGGAAACCTGGCGTTATTCGAGAAAAGGATCAGGACGATATCCGCCGCTCCCGATATTATCCTCCTTCCGGAAATGTTCACCACCGGTTTCAGCATGAGGGCCGCGGAACTCGCGGTCGGGTGCGACGACGAGCCTGTCCGCTGGATGAAGTTCATGTCGTCGGAATCCGGCGCGGCGATTGCGGGGAGCATGATAATAAGGGAAGACGGGCTGTATTACAACAGAATGATCTTTGCCGGACCTGACGGTTCCATCGCTTCGTACGACAAGAGGCACCTCTTCCGCATGGGGGGCGAACATACGGTGTTTTCGGCGGGAACGCTGAGAACCATCATCGCGTACCGCGGCTGGAAGATCGCGCCTTTTATATGTTACGATCTCCGGTTTCCCTGCTGGTCCAGAAACAGGATGAAGGGCTACGACATCGCGCTGTACTCGGCCAATTGGCCGGAGGCGCGGTCCATGCACTGGGACACTCTCCTTCGGGCCAGGGCGGTGGAAAACCAGTGCTATGTGGTGGCCTGCAACAGGACAGGCACCGACGGAAACGGCGTCAGCTACATCGGCGGTTCGGCGGTGATCGATCCACGCGGCTGGATTCTGGCGCGGGATGAGGGGGTCGACACGATTCTCGAGGCGGTGCTCTCGCACAAATCCCTTCATGCATATCGTGACGAGTTTCCCGTGCTGCTGGACGCCGATGAATCCGGCGACATGCGGTAAATGAGAGTGACGGGAACGCCGTAATGATTCAGGTAAAAAATCTCACAATCGACGGCGATCTTGTCATGGCCCCTCTTGCCGGGTTTACCGATTCGCCCTTTCGCCGCATCGTCAGAGAGCACGGTGCCGCCATGACGGTATCGGAACTGATAAGCGCCGAGGGGATCGTGCGCAGAATCGACAAGACCTTGCGGCTGCTGCGCTTTCACGAGTCCGAGCGGCCCCTGGCCATTCAGATATTCGGCAACAAACCTTCCACAATGGCTGAGGCCGCAAGGGGGGTGGAGCGGCTCAAGCCGGATTTAATCGACATCAACATGGGCTGTCCGGCCCCGAAGGTATGCCGTGGAGGCGAGGGGGCGGGATCGGCTCTTCTGAGAAATCCGGAGAAAGTATTTGAGGTGGCCGAGGCGGTGGTCCGTGCTGTCGCCCTTCCGGTGAGCGCGAAGATCAGGACAGGGTGGGACGACCGCACTCTTAATTACCAGGAGGTTGTCCGCGCGCTTGAATCGGCCGGTGTTTCGATTATTTCGGTTCACGGAAGAACAGTAAGCCAGAAATACTCCGGAAAAGCCGACTGGGATATCATACGAAGGATACGGGAGATGACCTCGCTTCCGGTGATCGGCAACGGGGATATCGGAAGCCATAAGGAAGCGGGGGAACGACTCGCGGAAACCGGGTGCGCCGCGGTTATGATCGGCCGAGGCGCCCTGGGGAACCCGTGGATATTCTCTGGCAGGGAGCCTTCATGGCGGGAATTGGTTGTTCAGATGAAACGCCACCTCTGTCTGATGGCTGATTTTTACGGGGAGTACGGAGTGGTGCTGATGAGGAAGCATTTTGCAAAGTATATTCATGGATTCAGGCATGCATCGAAGTGGCGGGAAAAGCTTATCAGGGTTGTGTCGTTTGATCAGGCTATGGCATTGCTTGACTCTCTGGGCGGGGTCGATGGGTTCGTCGTTCCTGATATGAATGACTGAGTCCAAATTTTTTTTATCTCATCGTTGCCTCCTCTTCGGGCAAGGACAAGCATCTCTCCGGCAAATTTATAGAGCTGTATTCATATCGTGTCGGCAATTTTCGGGTAGTGTACTCCATTCATGGGAAGGTAATTCCTGTATTGGGATTGCGCACCGTAGGGATGTGTACAGGGATGAGAACAACCGAAACTAAGGAGGCATCTGCCGTAATTTCCCCGGTGAGAGAAATTTTCATCAACCGATTGGTTTTATCGCATGGGTCAACAGGAAAAACTGCGATCTGTGCGATTTCAGAAGAAAAGGCCCGGGTCATTTGACGCGCTTGGCCGGGGGTGGCCGCCGTTCTTTTTATGCAATCCAAACTTTCGTCCCCTTTTTTGAAGTCGGGCCCCGATATAAAAGTGCTCCATAAAACTCTTGACTATAACCGGACGCAAATTATTAATGCCATCATCAGATCAAAAGTGCTGCCGTCACACCTGCAGCATCAGGAGCAACCGATGAAATCCAGTCCAATAAGCGAAGTGCTGGAGGATATCCGACAGGGTAAGATGATAATCCTCGTTGACAATGAAGACAGGGAAAACGAGGGCGATATTGTCGTAGCTGCGGAATTCTGCACCGCGGAAGTGATTAACTTCATGGCGGTCCACGGCCGTGGACTGATATGCGTTCCCGTCACACAGGGGAGGGCCGCCGCTCTTGAGCTTGACCTGATGGTCGAGGACAACAACGATAAATTCGGCACCGCCTTTACGGTGTCCGTTGACGCCATGGAAGGCACCACCACCGGCATCTCGGCCGCTGACAGGGCCAAAACGGTCAAAGTCATTATCGATGAATCGTCCAAGCCGGAGGATTTGAGAAGGCCGGGCCACCTTTTTCCCCTTGCCGCGCGAAAGGGGGGCGTCCTGGTCCGGGCCGGGCACACGGAGGGCGTCGTCGACCTCACGAGGCTCGCCGGACTCAAGCCCGCCGGAGTTATCTGCGAAATATTGAATGACGACGGGACAATGGCCCGCCGTCCCGATCTCGATAAATTCGCGAAGAAACACGACATTAAAATCGCCACAATATCGGATCTTATAATGTACCGTCAGCATAAGGAAAGGCTGGTGCATCGCGTCTCCCATGCGTCACTTCCGACTCAATACGGAGATTTCAGCGTGATCGCTTACGAAACCGAAGTGGATAACGCAACGCATATCGCCCTCGTGAAAGGGAATGTCGAGGGGAAGGAAAACGTGCTCGTGCGCGTCCATTCGGAGTGCCTGACGGGAGATGTGTTCGGTTCGAGCCGGTGCGATTGCGGTTCGCAGCTTCACAAGGCAATGGATTTCATCAACAAAGAGGGGCTCGGTGTGGTTCTTTATATGAGGCAGGAGGGGAGGGGCATCGGTCTCAGCAACAAGATCATGGCCTACCATCTGCAGGACAACGGACTCGATACTGTTGAGGCGAATGAAAAGCTCGGCTTCCCCTCCGACCTGAGGGACTACGGAATCGGCGCGCAGATACTTGTCGATCTGGGTTTGCACCGGATCAGGCTCCTGACCAACAACCCGAAAAAAATAATCGGTCTCGAAGGGTACGGTCTTGAAATCAGTGAACGTGTGTCGATCGAAATCCATCCCGGCGACGATAATATCAATTATCTGAAAACAAAGCGCGATAAAATGGGGCATCTGATTCTCGCTGAAGACAAGAAAGGTTGAGGGGAATGACAGAAAATCCTTACAAAATTCTCGTTGTTGACGACGAAGAAGTGATCCGGTATACGCTTCAGAAAAAATTGTCCAGGATGGGATATAACGTTATTTCAATGGAGAAAGCCGAGGACGTGCTGTACTATCTTAAATCAGGGGAATCGGTGGACCTCACCATCACCGATATCAAGCTCAGGAAGATGGACGGCATAGAGCTCCTCAGGAGAATCGGCGGCCTCGATGAGCCAATCCCCGTCCTGATAATAACAGGCCAGGGAAATGTTGAGGACGCCATCAAGGCCCTTCGATACGGTGCCAGCGATTTCATCAGGAAGCCCTTTGACGCGAACGAAGTTACTTCTTCGGTACGGGAAATCCTCAAGAGAAAGCTTGAAAAGAAGCTTTCAGACAACATGGCGGAACTGATTGTCGATGAACGTTCCGTGTATCATATAACGAATGACCCGTCGCTTATCAATACGCTGTCGTACAACCTTACGAAAAATCTCCATCCGTCAGGCCTGTGCAACAACACCACGGCTGAAAATATCGCCATGGCCCTCCAGGAGGCCATTTCGAACGCGATGTATCACGGAAATCTTGAGATTTCCTCCTCCCTCAAGGAAGAGAAGGGAATGAAAGCCTTTGCCGATGAGGTTGAATCCCGAAGGCATGACGCGCGGTTGTGCAACAGGATAATCAGGATTTCATACGCTCTTACGCGGGATTATGCGGAGTATGTAATAGAAGACGAGGGGCCCGGTTTTAATCACAACACCCTTCCCGATCCCCGTGACCCTGAAAACTTTTTTAAAAACAGCGGCAGGGGGCTTCTGATAATAAAAATTCACATGGATGAAGTTACCTGGAACGACAGGGGCAACATCATCCGCATGAAAAAGTACCGCGTTGAAAGAAACGACATGCATTGAGGGGGCTTGAAGTGGACACAATCCGATGGAACGGTGATTCAGTCACCATGCTTGATCAGAGACTGCTGCCCCTGGAGGAGACGTATCATACCTATGTCCGCTACTGGGACGTTATTAGGGCGATTAAAGAGATGGAGATCCGCGGCGCGCCGGCGATCGGAATCGCGGCGGCGATGGGCATAGCCCTGGCGGCAAAAAATTTACTCGCCGACGGCCCGATGGACATTAAAGCCTTTAAAACCTCCATGGCCGACGTTATGGAGCATTTTGGAAAAAGCAGGCCCACCGCGGTCAATCTGTTTTACGCCATCACTATAATGAGGGGGATACTTGATGCCGGTTCCGATCCCGGGGCCATCGCCGCGGGAATGGAGAACGAGGCGCTGAAAATCCTTCATGACGATATTGAATCCAACAAGACCATGGGGAAACACGGAAGCAGGTTTCTCTCCGACGGCGATGTGGTGATGACCCACTGCAACGCCGGTGCGCTCGCCACCGGAGGGTACGGCACCGCCCTCGGGGTGATAAGGGCCGCCGTAGAGGAAGGGAAAAAAATCCAGGTATACGCGTGCGAAACACGGCCCCTCCTTCAGGGGGCAAGGCTCACGTCGTGGGAGCTTTTCAGGGACGGCATACCGGTGACGCTCATCACCGACAATATGGCCGGTTATTTCATGAATAAAGGCGTCATTAATAAAGTAATAGTCGGTGCGGACCGTATCGCGTCTAACGGCGACACTGCCAATAAAATCGGCACCTATTCCCACGCCGTGCTGGCCAGGGAGCACCACATACCTTTTTACGTGGCTGCCCCTGTTTCCACGCTCGATGCGGCGACCGCCACCGGCGATGATATAGTCATAGAGGAGAGGAGCGTGGACGAGGTCGCTTTTTTCCAGTGCCAGCAGATCGCGCCGGAAGGGATATCGATCCGCAATCCGGCCTTTGATGTGACGCCTGCGCGTCTCATTTCGGCGATTATCACCGATAGGGGGGTTATTGAAAACCCGGAGGGGAAGGGTGTCGCCGGGCTGCTCAGGTGACGCTTCCGGCCGTTAAAAAAATATTCCGTAGTAAAGCATCAGGATTTTTCTCCCCGCGAGATATGTGACAATCATGCCGGCCGTGAGAAACGGGGCAAAGGGGATTTTAGCCTTGAATCCTCTTTTTGTGATCAGGGCGTACCCTACGCCGAAGACCGCTCCGCTCAGGAGCGCTGTTTCGAGAAGTACCACCGACAGCTCCAGGCCGAACACGAAACCCAGTATAGATGCGAACCATAGGTCCCCTCCGCCGAACGCGCCGGGAAAAAGAAGCAGTATGACGGCGAAGAAGACGAACAGAAGCAGGAATCCGGCCATCGCATCCCCCGTGCCGGCAGACACCGCGGCAGGTTCAACCGCGACAAGAAGAATTCCCGCGGCGAGACGGAGCGGTATTCTCAGTGTCTTTATGTCCACGATAGATATGGTGATCCCGGCGGACATGACGAGAAAAATTGAAAACGACTGAATCGGCCTTTCTGGCAGAGCTGCCGCGGCCAGGGCGAGGGCACCGAAAAGAATCTCCGCCGCCGGATAGGCGACGGAAATATCCGCGCCGCATTTGCGGCATTTTCCCCGCTGCAACGCATAACCCAGCAGGGGGATGAGCTGAAAAGGGGATAGAATTTTACCGCAATTGCCGCATGCTGATCTTGAAAAGAGGGCCTTTCCAGGCTCCATGAAGAATCTGCCTGAAGCGATCCTGAGTGCGAGGGTATAAAAAAAACTGCCTGCGATCGCGCCGCCGTAAAAGGTGATGATCTGATAAACCGGGGCCGTCATGGATACACAGGAAATGGCCGGCTTCAATAAAGTCAACCAAGTTATCATCCTATCTCTTGATTAAACCGTAAACGTTCCTCACCTTTTTTCTCATGGAATGCGCTTTGCCGCTGATAATGGCATATCGGTACGCCTCCAACCTGTCCATTCACTTGTCTGAATTAATCGAGAACTGACGCAATGCCTTTGTTTTTTTTCATATTGCAAAAAATCGTTGTGCTGACGGATAATCGGTGCGGAGCATATCCCAATGTCATAACGCTGGCAGGAATCTATTGCAAAATGCTGCGAGGTTTCGATGGAACAATGGAAAATTATCAATGAGACAAAAGTATTCGCTTCAGCGGTTTTTTCCCTGATCAAGAAGGAATGTCTGCACCCGGTAAGCGGCGTGAAAAATGACTTTTATACTATCGATACGCTGGACTGGATCAATGTGGTGGCGAGAACGGAAGCGGGGGAGTATATTTTGGTGCGACAGCATCGTCTGGGCAACGGCGACGTAACCGTTGAAACACCGGGCGGTCTGATGGAGCCCGGAGAACTCCCCGATCGATGCGCAAAGAGGGAATTGCTGGAAGAAACCGGCTATTCCTGCGATAGGGTGCATCTTCTGAAGAAGTTGACGGTTAATCCCGCCATAATGAACAACAGCATTTACATTTATTTTGCCCCGAACTGCATCAGGGCGGGCGAACAGCAGCTTGATGTTGCTGAGGACATCGATAGTATAATCCTGTCTGAACTGGAGCTGAGGGAAATGCTTAATAAGGGAGGCATAAGCCATTCAATAGTGGTCATGGCGCTCAATCTTTACTTTAGTTCTTCTTTTTATGACGGTTGATTCTTCGTCCCGTAATAAAAAAAGAAGCCCCTCTAAAGGGGCCCATCATATTGCATTTTAGCGTTTAAGGAGGATCAATGAGAGGCGCATCATTTCTCGTCTCTCATGTCATTTTCATGATACGCTACATTGAATATGACCCTGAATGCCGTGGAATGTTACACAGGAACGCATGAAAAAACATCAGCTCTCTATCAGTGCTGTTTTTAACTTGACGCGCTGTTTTAAAGAAGTACAGTTTGACGTGTACCCATCATGGGGGATGCACATTGCGGGGTTTCCCTATGACAATGGCGGATCTGCAAGTCCTGGGCTGGCTGGCTGCCGGATTCCAGGCATCGCTGGTTTTCATTGCGACAGTACGTGCCGGCGCATCGGGTGATAGATCCTTTGTGTTAACTGGGCGGTTTATCGCATTCTCGACGCTTTTTACCGTGACGGTGCTCATCGTGCCGGAAGGAGTTGAAACCCTCCGGACAGCATCGATATTCCATGGATCGATTCTCCTTGCGCATGTGCTGGCAGGCGGGGCATATCTCGCGCTGGTAATGGAACGCTTTAATTGTCCCGCCGACGGCCGCATCAGAAGGGCGGCATGCGTGGCTTTCGTTTCGGTCAACGCGCTGGTCTCGCTTTTTTGCTCTTTTTTATACGGGGGTGTGATTGCGTGGCCGCTCCTGGCCGGATCAATCACCCTCTTTATAGTCACGATTTTTGCCCGGGCAAGGGGAGAAAAAGTATCGCATTCCGCCGTTTATATCGTTTCTTCCCTTCCTTTCATATCGACAGCCGTCTTGATGGCAGCGCTCGGTGATATCGGATCGCGGTTCGTTTTTCCGGAACAATTGGCGCTCTCAGCGATGGCCCTTTACTGGGTCGTGGAGATTCGCCTGGCGGGACCTTTAAGAAAGAAGGGCATCTCCATATTCCGGCCGGGCCCCGCCGATTCCGAACCGGGACATGGGATCACGCACGGCGCCAATCATACAGACAAGAGGATATTGACGTTATACGAGAGGATAAATGAGGGGATCATGGTAACGGACATCGGCGGCGTAATCAGCGAGCGCAGGCGCCATGAGGACATTTGGAAATGTTATGAGGCCATCGTCAACGCGTCATATGATTTTATGGCATTGATCAACCGGGAGTACAGATATGAGGCGGTCAATGATTCCTTCTGTATATCATTAAATAAAAAAAGGGATGAGATCGTAGGCAGACACGTGTCGGAACTCTGGACGGATTCAGTGTATGCCAATGAAATAAAACCCTATCTGGATATGTGTTTTTCCGGAATCGCGGTGTATCACCAGAATCTCGTTGATTTCAGGACATTGGGCGAACGGTATCTGGATTCGGGGTACTATCCCTATCATAAAGGCGACGACATTACTCACGTAATCGTGTTGTCCCGTGATATCACCGAAATGGTCAATACTGAGAAACAGCTTCATAAGGCCAAGGAGGATCTCGAGCACCGGGTCGAGGAACGGACGAGAAAGCTCATCGAAATGAACCGGATTCTCGAGTCCGAGATCGCGATTCGTGAACAGGTGGAGACCGATTTAAGGGACAGCGAGGAGAAGTACCGCCTCCTGGTAGAGACGATGACTGACGGATTGATTATGGTGAACGGAGACAATTTCATCACCTATGTGAACGGAAGAATGGCGGAGATGCTGGGATACAATCCCGATGAAATGGTCGGCAGCCACTTATTGGAGTTTTTAGATAAAAAAAACCGGGCGATCATGCGCGCCCAGCTGGCAAAGAGAAAAAAGGGAATTCGCCTCCCTTATGAAATAGACTGGACGCGGAAAAACGGCAGGAAGCTTCCGACTTCGGTTTCACCGCAGATCATTTACGATAGCGACGGTGCCTTTGCCGGAAGTTTCGGAGTTATCAGGGACATTACCGACAGGAAGGATCTTGAAAGGAGGATACGAAAAGCGAAGACCATTGCAGAATCCGCCAGCAGGGCAAAAAGCCTGTTTCTCGCAAACATCAGCCATGAGATTCGCACGCCGATGAATGCGATACTCGGTTTTTCGGAACTGCTCGAATCGCAGATAGACAATGAGGATCACCGGGAATGTCTTTCGGCGGTCATCAGCAGCGGAAGGACCCTGATGAGCCTCATCAACGACATCCTCGATATGTCTAAGATCGAAGCCGGAAAATTTGAGTTCGATAAATCTCCCCTGGACATGCGGATCGTAATGAAAGAGGTCGACAGTATCTTTGCGGCGAAATACAGGGAGAAAAAAATCGGGTTTTCCTGGAATGTCGACCCCTCCGTGCCGGAATATCTGAGTCTTGACGGTATACGGATGCGGCAGATACTTTTTAATCTCGTGGGAAACGCGATCAAGTTCACCGATGAAGGATCGGTGACGGTGGATATGCGCTGCGCCGGAAACGGTGAGCGCGTCGATCTGTCCTTATCCGTCAGTGATACCGGCATCGGGATACCGGACGATCAACAGGCGCTGATTTTTGAAGCCTTCAGGCAGCGCGAGGGGCAGAGGCAGTCCCATTACGGCGGAACTGGGCTGGGGCTTGCAATCACCAGAAGGCTTGTCGAGGCGATGGGCGGCTCCATCGGGGTGAAAAGCGTCTCCGGCCGCGGGAGTGTGTTTACAATCACCCTGAATGGCGTGACGCCGTGCGGTAATCCGGTGGAAAAGCCGTCGGTTGATGAAACAGCACCCGACGATTTCTCCTTCGATGGTTTGACCGCGCTTGTTGTCGATGATGTCGAGTCCAACAGGGCGCTGTTGAAAGGATACCTGCGCGGCAGGGGGATGACGATCGTCGAGGCGGAGTCCGGGGAACAGGCCCTCTATCTGGCGGACGAACACCTTCCGGACATAGTTTTACTCGACGTCGTCATGCCGGGTATGAGCGGCGGAGAAACACTTCAGAAAATGAAGGAGAACAGGCGGCTCGCTTCCATTCCCGTTATCGCCATAACCGCAACGCCGCTGTCGGAAAGGGACGACGATCCCGGCGTTCTTTATGACTGCTACCTGGTCAAGCCGGTAGGCAGAAGGGATCTGCTGCGTGAAATGGCCCGGTGCATGCAAAGGAGGGTGGCGCATAAATCGGCCGGGGGGCGCGACATACCGTCATATTTTGTCGAACACGACGGCGGCAATTCATTCACTGATGCTGATTTGAAGCTGGAAAGGGAATTAAAGGAAAAAATTTGGAAGGACTGGGAAAGGATCCGGGAACGGATCGTCTTTGATGAAATCAGACATTTTTCAACAAAGATAAAGGGGATAGGAGAACATTATGGGTTTCATCCTCTTATACTCTGGGCGGAATCGCTTTCCGCACATGCGGGCCGTTTTAACATTGAAGCGGTCCTTGCCGTGCTGAATCATTTCCCCGATATTGTGAACAGGGTCTCCCGTGTGCATAAATCAGAAGGACCGGATATTGAGGAGAATGGAAATGTCGCCGGAACCTGAAAATACAATAACGGGCCGACCGCTGATTTTACTCGTGGATGACGTTCCGAAAAACATTCAGCTTCTCGGAACCATTCTGAGCGGTCAGGGGTATCATATTGCCGCGGCCACTGACGGCGATAAAGCGATAGAGATGTGCGCGGAGCTCCTCCCTGATCTCGTTTTGCTGGACATCCTGATGCCAAATCCCGACGGCCTGGAAGTCTGCAGGATCCTGAAAAAAAGCGATATTACCAAGGAAATCCCGGTCATTTTCATCACCGCTCGAACAGAACAGGAGGACATCATACGTGGGTTTGAGGCGGGCGGGGTCGATTACATCACCAAGCCATTCAACACCGTTGAGCTTCTGGCCCGCGTAAAGACCCACATTGAATTAAAAGCGTCCGTTGACGCGCAGAAAAAAATTGTCGGCGAACTTAAAAAAGCGCTTTCGAGCGTGAAAGTACTGGAGGGACTGCTCCCCATCTGCTCCCACTGTAAAAAAATCAGGGATGACCAGGGATACTGGAAGCAGGTTGATGAATATGTGGAAAGCAGAACCGAAGCTGTGTTCAGCCACGGTATCTGCCCCGATTGCCTTAACCGGCTCTATCCGAAATACGCCGACAGGGTCGACGGCGAAAAAAA
Organism: Spirochaetota bacterium; assembly: GCA_041737965.1. Classification (GTDB taxonomy): domain Bacteria; phylum Spirochaetota; class UBA4802; order UBA4802; family UBA5550; genus JAFGJK01. The sequence goes on from JBGSQT010000018.1 coordinate 41,812, forward strand.
GGAAGACAGCTGAGCATCAATCGCCCAGCTTCGTGCATTCCGCCTCGCCGCCCCTCAACTCGCCCGAGGGGATCGAAAAACAGAGGGTCAAAGACCCGTCAAGGGGGAGAAAAAAGACGGTTATTTCGTTCCCGCCCAGACCGTACGAAAGGCACCCTGATTTTTTTTCCAGTATCTTTTGTACGAACCTGTTGCTGCCGAATGAGCCGCCTATCAGAAACGCCTTCGGGTGGCGTATTACCGTGCCGTTATTGTCGATAACATAGTATATCCCGCTGTTCGACGATTTGTCGCGGTACGGGCCGGAAGCGTTCGGGGAAGACCGGATCATATCGGCCATCCGCCGCATCTCCCCGCGAATTTCCCCATGCGTGACGCCGTTCATGCCGGCACAGCAGAGAGAAAGAATCAGAGGAAGAAAAGGATATGCCGATGCGATCCGTTTCATATATTCGTTACATAGTGATAACCTCATTCTGTCAAACACATTAGGCGCGAACTTCTGCTAAATACGGGCATTTCAGCTGTTATCAGACGGGCCGTTCAGTCCGATAATGGTATCAGGGAATACGCTGCAATGTACAATCCGGTAAAAATTTCAGTGCTGTCCTCGGTCCTGTTTTTTTCTCTGTCCACGACGGGCGCAGCCCAGTGTCTTCAGGGGGAGTGCGTCAATGGCAAGGGGTCGTTTCGTTATGAAAGCGGCTCACGCTATATCGGAGAGTTCAAAAACGGGGAAAAGCACGGCGCCGGTGTGTTTATATGGCTCGACGGGAGGGAATATGCCGGGGAGTTCGTAAACGACATGGCCCACGGAGCCGGAGTCCTGACGTTGCCGGACGGGAGAAAGAAAACGGTGCGTTTCGACCACGGCAAGGCCGTCTCTTTCAGATGGCAGGCGCAGGAGCGATACTGGGACGGGTGCAGGTTCGGAGCGTACTCTGATCATCATGATTATTTCGGTTGGTACAGGGGGGGCGCGAAGGAGGGGTATGTCCCTCACGGACGGGGAAGGATGAAATATCAAAACGGTTCCGTCTATGAGGGTGAATGGGACTCAGGGAAGATGCATGGGAACGGCACGATTCGCTGGGACGACGGTTCGGTATACACAGGGGAATGGCGAAGCGGTAAACGCAGCGGCTTCGGCATATACCGGTGGTCGGACGGGAAAGTGTACATCGGATCGTGGTTTGAAAACTCGATGCAGGGCGCCGGGGTGATGAAATATTCCGACGGAAGTGAGGTGGGAGGAATATGGAAAGATGGAATGTGCATTGTAAACAAGTAAATATGCGTCTGATTCGGTATTTTTTTATTGCGTTAAGCCAATCATTGTTGTAATGTTCACCTCGTGATCCTGTCACAGTAGCAACTGCATATATTTCTTCCTGATAAGAGGTCAATGGCCATGAGAAATAACACATACCTGGGTATTGCAATGTCGGCGTTTGTTTTTGTCCTCATGATCTCATGCGCGAAACAGGAGGATGCCCCTCAATCGGCGGATCAGTCGGTAAGCCCCGCGGTGCGGACCGAAGAGGAATCCGCGCGGCGGCGAACTTCCGATATCGCCCCGGGCGCGCCGGCGCAAAGAGGAGATACGCGTGGCGGGCAGGCTGAGGACGATGGGCGCACCGACGGTCTGGAAGGCGCTTTTCTCGCTCCGATGGCGCTGGCCAAAGGCAGAATGCTTGAATACACGGTACGCCTGGAATATGAAACCGAAGACATCCTGGCCTCCAGAAAAAAGCTTCTCGAACTGGTTTCAAAGTACGGTTTCGTGAAGCAGAGCAGCGCGTCAACCGACACTCGGACGCCGTACGTCAATGCGGAGGTCATGGTCAAATCGGAACTGCTCTATGAAGCGCTGAGGGATTTCGAGCTCCTTGGATTGCTGAAGGACGAGAATATCACCGTGACCGATCATACCGAGAGCATGGTTGCACATGAACGGAATGTCCAGCGCGAAAACGTGCGTGTAATCCGCAGAAACAAGGCCATGGGGCAGCTGTCCGCCCAGAACAGGAACTGGCAGCAGGTGGAGCAGTCGATTGAACAGAGCGAGAACAAGCTCGATCAGGCGGAGCAGGGGAAATGGCATATACTCGATCTGGTGAGCTGGGCCAGGATTACCGTGTCCCTGAAGGGCCCCGACGTGCCCAACAGGATTTCAGTGCCGTTATACTGGAACGCCCTGGTGGGGCTGGTTAACCTGTTTCTGCGGTTTCTGTATCTGGTGATATGGCTGTTTCCATTTATAATTATCGGCCTGATCCTGTGGCGGTATCGGGGAACTGTGCGGGGAGTATTCAGAAAGAAACTGTAAACCTGTTCCGATGCGGATTTGTCATTCGGGCCGATATGCAATGAATGGGCGGTATATAATCTTTTCTGATTTTTTTAACTCTTTTTACAGGAATGACTCGCAGACATCTGGTTTATAACCCGATAATACGCCTTGTCGAGTTATCATTCAACAGATATGTGATTAGCCTGCAATTAATTATTTGATTTTTTTAATCATCCTTGGATATACTGTTTTTGTGAGTGTGGCATACTGCCCCCATCCGCCTCTTGACGCAACGGCGGGTGTTTGGGGGCCGGTCGTGCCCGAACCTTCATGATTCCCGTATTTGGAGATTCCAATGAAAAGGACTATTGTCTTCAGTATCATGTTGCTGCTGTATCTCCCCTCCCTCTCCGCACAACCGGACGATTATAACGAAGCAAAAAAGGTGTTCGATCTTTTCAAGATGGCGACGAACAGTTCGCTGAAGCTCAAGTATATGGAAAGGGTCATTCAGCTTTCTCCGGGCTCTGAATACGGCTGGTTCGCAAAAGGGTATATTGAAGACAATGGAAAGAATTACCAGCAGGGTATTGTCTATTATACCAGGGCGATAGAAATCAATCCGAAATTTGCCGACGCCTATAACAACAGGGGGCTCAATAAATACGATCTCGGTGATTTAAACGGGGCACTGGGGGACCATACGCGGGCAATTGAAATCGACCCTAAATTCGCCACTGCCTACAACGACCGGGGGGTGGTGAAGCAGAAGATGAACGATCTGCAGGGCGCACTGAGCGATTACTCGGCAGCGATAAACATGAATCAGAACCATTCCATCGCCTACGATAACCGGGGTCTCGTTAAATTCAGGATGAAGGATTACGCCGGCGCCCTTAACGATCACGGCAGGGCGATCGAGATCACCCCCAACGATCCATATCCCTATTACAACAGGGGGGTGGTGAAGCTTACGATGGATGACAACAGCGGCGCGCTGCAGGATTTTAGCATCACACTGGGGCTCGATCCAAATTTCGTCAAGGCGTACAATGATCGGGGGCTTGTCAAATTCAGGCTGGGGAACTATCAGGGGGCGCTGGAGGATTACACGAAAGCGATCGAGCTGGACCCTTTTTACGCGCTTGCTTATGATAACCGGGGTCTTGTGAAGTTCAGGCTGAGGGATTATGTGTCTTCCGTCCAGGACCATTCCAAGGCGATAGAAATCTCCCCCGGCGATCCGATTATCTGGAACAACCGGGGCCTGGCGAAAGAATTTCTCAAGGATTATCAGGGGGCCATTTCCGATTATTCAAAAGCCATTCAGCTTGATCCTGAGTATTCTCTGGCGTATTACAATCTCGGAATGGCGAAGATCAATTTCGGTATGAAAAACGAGGGGTGCGCTGATCTTCGGAAAGCGGCTTCAATGGGGTATACGAAGGCGAATCAGGACATACAATCAAACTGCGGGCAATAGGATTTTCCCCTATGATTTAAATGTGTTTGTCCCCATGTCCTTCATTCCTCGCCGGAAGTATCCTTATTGTGTAAGTTACTAAACGCTATCGAGGAGGGGCGACATGGCGACCAGGGAGTATAAATCAGGCACGTTCTGCTCGGACATCAACTGCCAGCGGCACGGTGACCTTGACGGTTTGGGCGATAACGCATATCTCGCACGCAAAAGCGAGATATGCAAGGATTGTTACGCCTGGAAACTGTTTAACTGGTTAAAGGACAGGCATTGGAAAATCGTTCTCACTGTGGAAGAGATTTCCGCGATAGAACTCGCGGCGAGAATCAAGGGGATAGATCCTGTGCGCGTGAAAGATCTCACAATGGACGAGATTCTCTGCCTCTGACATGATCCGCAGGATTGCGTGTGCTGTTCCGTGGCGTTTGCGGGGCCGCGCGGAACGTTCATTTTTCATCAACCGCGTTTTTTAGATCGCGTCCCATCTGGTCAAGAATCATGTCCCGGTAATTGTCGAGGGAAATTCTGTTTGTCATCTCGTAGTCCCTTTCGGGATATCTGTTTTTCAGCGTAAGGATCGTATTCCCCGTGGCGGTCGAAACGAGACGAACATAAAATTGGAAAGAGAAAAATTTCATTCTTTTGCTCTTTTCAACTCGAATGATTTTACGGCTGAAGGGTATCTTCACGTGCTCGTAGTACTGCACCCTCCTGATCTCCTCCTGATTCTTGACGATCTCCCCAAACAGCAGCGCCTCCGCGCCGAGGATTTTTCCCAGCCGGATTGAATCTCCGGTGATTCCGCTCTGGGCGATTCCCATTTCCTCAATTATCGAGTTGAGTTTCTGGCGTTCAACCACGTTGAAATTAGAGTTTATAAAATGCCCCCGAAAGCTCTCCTCGCATGCACGGGCAATGCTTTCAGGAATGCCGGGCGCGGTGTCAAACCGCATTATGGCGACCGTTTTTACGTTGTTTAGTTCCGCCCTGTTGATGACAATGGTGGATGTGGAGCATTGCGGTAGAAGGATTACGAAAAGAAAAATTATTAGAAATGAATACGAACCACATCTGATTTTCATTGCAGTCGCTCCCGGCAAAATAGGCGTGACAAAAATGAAATTTGGCACGGTCTCCCATTCTGTCCATACATTTTTTCCCAAAAAGCCTGTATTCCAGTCAGACCGATTTCGGAAAGGACATTACGGCGCATGGGTAATAAATGTCTTGTAAAATTAACATGCCTGGCATACTTCCGTGAATTCATCAATGAATTGCAGGGAGGCCATTAATGCGAAATGCGCAGCATGTCATAAATGATATGGTAAATCTGGGCGATCCCGGTTCTGTCGCCCCTGTGGGATTTCTTGGATACGCAGTCTCACTGGTTTCCGATTTCATCAACTGCTGCATCTTTCCGGACGAACCGGAAGATCCCATGAAGTATCCGCGTCCGCCGGAGATTCCGCTGAATGAAGTGCTGGCCGTGGTGAAAAAAAAGTTCCCCGACCTCGGCCGGTACGAGTCCGTCAGTTCCAGATTGGGGAAAGCAAAACCGGTCACCCGTGACGCCTCGATGGATCTTTCGGTATTAATTGCCGGGGCAATGAGGATCAAGTGGTACTTCGAAAAAACCAGCAAACGAAACGGAAGGCGCCAGTTAAAAAATGAATTCAAACGGGAACTTGGAAAAACCGCGGCGGAATTGCTGTGCCTTCTTGTTGAAAGATCGACCGGGCCGTGAGGATGGTGTCAGCTGCTATCAGCCCTTTTTAAAAGGGGTTTGAGGTGAAATTTAATGGACGCCTGGGGTCAGGAATGAGTATGCTGCAAACCATGAGTGACGTGAAAACGCGGAAAGATGAACTGATTCAGAAACGGATGGTGCTGCTTGTCACGGTGCTGAGCTCCTTCCTCACGCCCTTTATGGCGTCAGGCGTCAATATATCCCTTCCCGCGCTGGGAAGGGAATTCATGCTGGACGCTGTGTCCCTCGGGTGGATTGCCACGTCATATTTGCTGGCATCGGCGCTGTTTCTGCTCCCTTTCGGCCGGCTTGCGGATATTCACGGCAGGAAGAAAATATTCGCCACCGGGATGGCCCTGTTTTCATTGTCCTCGTTGCTGGCGGCGGCCGCTCCTTCTTTTTTTCTGCTTATTGTTTCCCGGATACTGCAGGGCCTGGGCAGTTCCATGCTCTTCGGAACAGGAGCGGCAATGATTACCTCTGTGTTCCCTGACGGAGAGAGGGGAAGCGCCCTCGGCCTCGGCGTATCATCGGTCTATGCCGGATTGTCAGCCGGGCCGCTATTAGGCGGGTTCCTTGTCCAGCATCTGGGGTGGCGCAGCATTTTCTGGATCAACGGCCTGCTGGGGATCGGCGTTCTGGCGACGATACTCATCGTTATAAAAGGGGAATGGGCCGAGGCCAGGGGCGAAACTTTCGATTGGAAAGGTTCGGTGATCTACGCGGGCGGTTTTACGCTGCTCATGTACGGGTTGTCCATACTGCCTTCGGAACTCGGCGGCCTGCTTGTCGGGGCCGGGTGCGCGGGAATGATAGCCTTCTATTTTATCGAAATTCGCCAGCAAAGCCCGATACTTGACTTTAGGTTGTTCCGCGGCAATACCGTGTTCACTTTTTCGAATCTCGCGGCTCTGATCAACTACAGCGCCACTTTTGCCGTGACTTTTCTCATGAGCCTCTATTTGCAGTACCTGAAGGGTTTCACCCCGAGCAGGGCCGGGATGATACTGATGGCGCAGCCGGTAATAATGTCCGTGATGTCCCCACTTGCCGGAAAGCTGTCCGACCGGTTTGAGCCGAGGATCATCGCGAGCGTCGGGATGACCTTTACCGCGGTGTCTCTTTTCTCCCTGACCATGCTGGGCCCCGGGACACCCGTTTACTCCATGATCGGCAGCCTTATGATACTCGGCGCGGGGATCGCCATGTTTTCGTCCCCCAATGCGAACGCGGTGATGGGATCGGTTAGACGGAAATCCTACGGGGTCGCGTCGGGAGTCCTCGGCACTATGAGGCTTTCGGGGCAGATGGTGAGCATGGGGATCGTAATGCTCGCATTCTCCCTTTCTCTTGGCTCCTCGATGATAACGCAGGACAACCATCATCTTTTTTTATGGAGCCTCAAGGCGGTTTTCTCCATTTTCTGCGTCCTCTGCACTTTCGGCGTTTTCGCGTCCTATGCCAGGGGAAAGGTCCGATGACACTGGCGTGCTAAATTCGCTTGACGTGAGGGTGAATGCGTAATTTAGTAATTTGAGGTTACTGCTGCACAGAGGTTATCCTATGTCAGATCATCGGGAGGACAGATTTGAGCGGCTCAGGGAGAGATATCCTGAAAAATTTAAATCCCTTGATGATATATTTTCACTGATACACAAAGGAAGCTCCATTTTTATAGGCGGAGGCTGCGGAGAGCCGCAACATCTCGTGCGGACTCTTACCCAATACATTGATTCCTCCCCCAATCCCCTTTTCGGCGCGGAAGTAATACAGATATGGACTCTCGGAGTTGCGCCGTATAATGACGAAAAATTCAAACGAAATTTCAGGCACAATTCGTTTTTCATCAGCGATAACTCCCGTGAGGCGGTGAACGAAGGGAACGCTGATTATACGCCGGTGTTTCTTTCAGAGGTTCCATCGCTTTTCAGGCGCGGTATTATTCCCGTCGACGTTGCCCTTGTGCAGGTATCGCTTCCGGACGATGAAGGCAATGTGAGCCTGGGGATCAATGTGGATATCGTCCGCGCCGCGGTGGAATCCTCAAAGCTGACGGTCGCGCAGATGAATGCGGAGATGCCCTGGGTGTATGGCGATGCCGTGATTCCCGCCGAAATGATATCGTTCTTTATGCGGCATGACGAGCCGCTTATCGAGTTCGAGTCCGAGGTGCCGGACGAGATCGCTTCCCGTGTGGGGAAGTACGTGTCCCGGATCGTACAGGACGGCGACACCATTCAGGTCGGCTACGGAAGCATGCCGAACGCGGTGCTCCAGGGTTTGTGCGAAAAAAGAAATCTCGGGATCCATACGGAGCTTCTCACGGACGGGGTGATTGACCTCATGGAACTCGGAGTTGTGACGAATACCGGCAAGAATATCGACCGCGGCAGGACCGTTGCGTCATTCTGCATGGGAAGCAGAAAGACCTACAAGTATCTCGACGGAAACAGGGGCATAGAACTCAGATCCATCGACTACGTCAACAACCAGACGGTTATCACGATGCAGCGCGGCATCTGTGCCATAAATTCCGCGTTACAAATCGACCTTACCGGGCAGGCGAGCGCGGAATCCATCGGGAACAGGTTTTACAGCGGGATCGGGGGGCAGATCGATTTTATGCGCGGGGCTGTGCGGGCTGAGAGGGGGAAATCGATCCTTTCATTTCGGTCAACGTCAAACGACGGTGAGGCGTCACGCATTGTTCCGATCCTTGATCCCGGGACCGGGGCCACGCTGATCCGCGGCGACGTACATTACGTCATTACCGAATACGGGATCGCTTACCTTCACGCGAAGAACATCCGCGAAAGGGCAATGTCGCTAATCGCGATCGCCCATCCGAAATTCAGGCAATGGCTCGTCGAGGAGGCCAGAAAGCTGGGATATATTTACCGTGACCAGAAATTCGTCACCGGAAAGGAGGGGGAATATCCGGAACATCTTGAAAAGCGGAGAGTAAGCAAGACAGGCCTCTCCCTTCTGCTAAGGCCCGTGAAGATCAGCGATGAGGGCCTGCTGAAAGATTTTTTTTATTCCATGTCGGACAAAAGCCTGTACACGAGGTTTTTCACCAGCATGCCCTATATATCCCACAAATTGCTCCAGGAATTCGTGGCCGTTGATTATACGACCCAGATGGTCATTCTTGCGGTGTTTGAGGAGAATATTAAGGAAAAGGTCGTGGGGATCGGCCAGTACAAGGCAAACAGGGATACGCTTATCGCGGACATGGCGTTTGCGGTTCGAGATGAATTTCAGGGAAATGGAATCGGCGGAATGCTCGTGAATTATATCTCCTCGATCGCGCTTAAGGAAGGGATGCTCGGACTCACCGCGGACGTGCTGGCTGAAAACAAGTCCATGATCCACCTGATTTCACGAATCAATTCATCAGTCACAAAGGAATTGAGGGACGGTTGTTTTGAAATGAAGGTGGATTTCAGGGGTATAGGGAATTAGCTCCCCTGCCGATGGAGTGTATTCCGTATACAATATGCCGCGGAAAAACTGAAAAAAAAGGAGATGCAAGTGAGGACTTCCACGAGGGAGCTGTTTGCAAAACACGGATGGAGAGTCGATAGGGCTCTGCACAATTACATTTATTTCGTGTTCTATTATCCCTATGTGAAGACGATGTATCGCCTTATGAAATTTATTTCGGTTTATCTGTACTGGTTCAGCCCCTTCAGAATGGTCCTGAATGCGGCATTCAACCGGTATCATTCGAAGGTCCTCACCTCCGGCGACGCGGGTAAGCTATTCAGCATCAATGAGGACTTTCGGGCGATCAGTGAAAAAAACAAACGCATCATCCCGTTCAAGTATGCATATAGAATTCTTCTTCTCGGCGCGAACCATATCGCGGTGATGGACTGCCCCTGCAAGAAGACTCTCAAAGACCGGGATTGGTCCATCAATTCATGCATCGCCGTTGGCAAGGGAATCGCGGGATTCTGGCTCGATCATGGGAAAAAGTACAATGTCAGAAAGATCGGGCAGAATGAGGCGATGGAATTGATAAGGCTGTTCAGGAGCAGGGGATATCTCACGCAGGCTTTTTTCAAAGTGGCCACCGGCGGGAGCACAGGCGTTATATGCAACTGCCATCCCGACACCTGTGTCAGCCTGAAGGCGACACTGTTCGCGAAAAAAATTGACAACAGGCTCACAATGAATGCCGCGTCCGGATACTCTGTAATGCGCGATGGATCCCGGTGCGAGTTATGCGGCAACTGCGTCGATACATGTCCTGTTAATGCTGTACTGATATGCAGCGAAGAAATTGCGTATGACCGCTTATCATGCCTCGGATGCGGGCTCTGCGCGGACAACTGCCCCCGTGGAGCGCTTACACTGTATCGTGATAGTGAAAAACCCCTGCCTCTGGACCTGGACATGATCAAGAAGGATTAGAGTGAAATGGCTGTCAGCGACAGGAGTGACATCCGCCGCAGGTTGGCTTACTGCATCCCGATTTATTCCCACCGGAAGAAGATCCGCCGCCTCTTACGAGGAACCCCCCTCCGCGGCTGATCAATTTTTTCAGGGAACCGCCGCACTTCTCACATGTGGTCAGCGGGTCGGCGCTCATTGATTGAAACGCTTCGGATTTTTCACTGCAGGACTGGCATGAATATTCGTAGGTCGGCATGATAGTTGGTTTTCCTTTTAATTCATTTGCACCAGATCTTCATTCCTGACTTTTCCCATGAACTTGAAAAGCCTCTCTGCCGGAAAAGGCGAGCCGTGGGACGGGCAGATCAGCGATGCATTTTTGGAAAGTATTTTTTCCCAGCTCCGGTAATACTCGTCAGCGTTCTCCATGAAGTCGCTTGTATAACGGGACATGCTCCAGTTAAACCGGTTCGCGGCAGCGTCTCCGGAAAAGAGGGTTCCGTCATCCATCAGCAGAGAAATGCTGTCGGCAGAATGCCCGGGTGTGAAAAGGATGGAGCCGCTGATGCCGATGTCCCGAACAGCGGAATCGCCCTCATCCGCAATGATGATATCGTTGTGCCTCGGCGCGTAGGGCGGAAATCTGAGGTTTCTTTCTGGATGGAGCATCTGGTGCACCAGGGAAATGAACCGGGTCCTTTTGTTTATATATCCGCCGCCTGCGTTCTCTCCGGTCCTGAGGAGCGCTGCGCATTCCCTGTGCATGATGACGCGAATGTCCTGGTTTTTGCCTGTCAAAAAATTTACCAGTCCCGAATGATCATCATGATGATGGGTCAGCAGGAGGTGGGTGATCTGGCCGAACCTTACATTCAGTTTTTGCAATAATCTGACCAGGCGGTCGCGTTCGCCTTCATAGCCGCTGAGTATCAACAGATACCCATCGCGGGATTTTAAAAGATAACAATTGGTCCTGCTGAGACGGATGACGGTGAAATTTCGTTTCATAAAATGGCGCTCCCTGAAGCTACCTTCATTCAGGAGGTATGGGATATTTTCAATGAATAATTTTGCAGTTTCTAATTATTTTTTCTGTGACATATACAGTGCACTTGCGGTAGGCCGCGCATAAAGAATTACTGGCCCAAAATGTTCCCCTGAAGCATTAGTGCGATAAAAATAGCTTGTATGTTTTTCGTGAAAGTGTTATAAAAATCTTTGGGACATCCGTTTATCCTGTTTACATTATCTTGGACGGGACCACATATCAGTACGGAGGAATTCCTCGATGGGACAAGGCCGCACATGTAACGTGAACGATAATTCCGCAGAAAATGCCTATATCAAAACCCGGCGTGACGATCGAAACTATCAATCCTCCCGAAGAGGCCTATGTATCAAGCTTATCGCGGGTGTGATATTTACCGCAATCCTCATTTTCTCCGGAACAAATTCAATGGCACATGAAATGGAAGGAGACAGGCCGGACTATTCCGAAAGCGCGGTGACGCTGCCAGCAGCCAGCATACAATTGGAAAGCGGATATACATACACCTGGCAGCCGGACTCGAAAGAGCATTCTCTCGGAGAGGTGTTGATTCGCTGGGGAGTGATTGATCGGTTTGAGCTCAGGTTTGCGTTTAATTCTCTGGTCTGGACGAGGGACAATGGCGGAACTTCGCTGGGGAAAGACGATCCCGCGCTGGGTATAAAAATAATGCCGGTGTTAGCGGATGAAGGAATGCCTTTTTACATGCCGAGTATTTCGTTCCTCGCCATGGGAGTTGTTCCGGCTGGGTTCGGCGATCCTCATGAGAGTTCATTCAGACCGGAGTTTAAAGTATGCTTTGCCTGGCAGTTGGGGGAAAGGGTCAATCTCGGCATTAACGGCGGTTATATCTATGACAGCGATGAGGGGAGGCGTTTTCATTGCGGCCTTGCCAGTATTGTGTTGGGGATTACCATTTCTGAAAGGTTCGGGTGTTTCTTCGAATATTACGGTTTGTATCCGGCTTCGGCCGGCGGTGCTGCCGCAAATTATTTTGATATGGGGCTGACATTCCTGGTGCTGCAGGATATTCAGCTGGATATCCGGGCAGGTTTGAGAATCGACGGCGAACGAGAATATTTTACAGGGGCCGGTTTTATCGGTCGTTTGACTGATCTTTATTGATCAAGAATAGTATCGTTGCGAGAGCGTCCGCTTTCGGTTTACCGGTCTTCCGATTTTTGCGGTGACAGCACAAGCACTTCGGTGAACCCTTCCTTTTTTTCCGGAATTTCAATTTTTTGAAACATTGACGTTACGATATATTCCGGCATCGAGGGGTTGTGTTTTCTGTAGTGGGCCAGGCATGTGGCAAGCGGCTGGTTTAAAAAGATCGCACCGATAGTTTTTTTTGTTTCTTTTGCGATAGCGATGAAGCGCTGGCGTGACTGTTTTGTGGCGAAAGTATTGATGATTAAAAGCTTTCTTTTGTTGTGTAAATAATGCTCCAGAATTTTCCGTTCAATGTGTTTGACCAGGACATCGTCCTCCTCGCTGAAATGCTCGGAATTCCATTGCTCGCCGAAATGGGTCATCTCGTACATCAGTTTTCGTATCTCATTCCTGCTGACCCTGTTTCTGCCTGAATCCTTGAAGTATCGGTTTGCAAATTCAGTCTTCCCGGACCCGTAGATACCTGAGATGAGGACGATGTCCAGATCACTGAATTTCTGCAAAGTCGCATTCATTGGGACCTCCGGAGGATGGGATTTGTAATTTCAAATACGGAACCGATTTTGGGCATGACGAATATTGGAGCATTTATGTATTGCTGTCAAGGGGTTTGGTCGAAATAGTGCGATTTTTTACACATGAATGCATTTTATCATATCTTAAAATGTCTATTATACACGGGTTGAAATCATGGCATAGTGTGAAAATCTATTCATCTCTATTAGTTGGAATGGATAATGGTCGAACATGATATCATTATAAATCCGGAAAGTTCTGTTTTCTTATTGACTGATTCACATATCCCATTATTTGATCCTGATTCTACATGCCGGTATTCTATCGAGGCATGATTGTCGCTTATAATTTAAAGTGGATTATAGAATTGGAGGAATGCTAAAAGATGACGCTTGAAAATTGCCTTAAATGTAGAAACCATATTTCATATATTTCCGGTTATGTGGAATGCAATTATTGGAAACAGATACAGCAGCATGTTACGAACCAGCTGGATAACGGAACGGCAACGGTGGTGGGTTGCGCCATGGAGGAAAGCAAGGCGGGATAAAGCATGTAGGTGGCCCGCTGATTATAATGGCGGTAGCAGATAGGCAATTCATCATCATTCGAGAGTGAAGTATGAGCGGAACAAAACGGGCTGAAATAAAACCGGGGATGAAAGTTTCCATTGTGCTGAAAAAGGATTAGCGAACGGGGAAGCTTTCCGAAGGTATAGTGAAGGACATTTTGACTAGTTCAGCAACCCATCCCCATGGGATCAAGGTGAGGCTTGAAGACGGTTCGGTGGGGAGAGTGAAAATAGTAAAGTAATAAATCCAAGCATTAAACGCCACAAATTTGCTTAAGAAAGTGCAACTGGTAATGATCAGTTGCACTTTTTTCTTTTTTTATTCCGGCTGTGATCGTTTATTAATTGATGAAAAATTTCATTAAAGGACACAAGAATGAAAACCACAATTAATATCCGGATTGACAACCTGAGGAAAATCGAGCTTGCCGCAAAATCTATGGGCATATCTCGATCAAAGATGATTGCCTGTTTGTTGAAAAAGGTAATGGAGGAGCGGAATGATTCTGTCACCCTCGGTAAAATGGTGAAGTATCAGAAAAAGAGAAAAATCAGCGATTGGCGCATATCTCATGTAAATTTTCGGGAAGATGAGTATGAATATTTTACTGATCTGAGAAAGATCTTAAAAATGTCTCTTTCTTTAATTCTTTCCGATGCGGTCTCTCATTATCTTGGTAAAGAGGGAAGAATTGATATCAGCGATAACTATCGCTTTATAAATTATACTGTAATTAGGGAAGAAGTTGATACTATTATACATTGGAGATATATTTGGGGCTATCCGGATGATATAATTCTCCAACAAGTTTTATGAAATATTACCAGAATACCTGTAAAATTCATCACAATAACTTGACCGCGCCATACGCGGGAGCTATATTTTAGAATGATAGTTTATATTAAAACTTTGAAATTTTATTCTGAAGTTGTGGTGTTACAATGAAGAAAATATTCATACTGTTATATGCCCTTTTACTCTCCCCGCTGTCATGTTACCTTGTGACAACTGAGAACGGAATCAGCAGGGTTAAGTTGGCCCTGATTACTCCTTTCCCTCCAGGGGTAACCGCACTCCATGTGGCGGTATACCAGGGCGCCGCGGTGGATGAAAACTTAATTTTTTATCAGGTGTATTTTCCCGGAAGCGCCGTTGTAACGAATATCCCCTCAGGGCCGGACAGAATTTTTGCGCTCTGGGCAGAGGGAACAACCGGGACCGCCACATATTACGGAACCGCCGGGCCTTTAAATCTAGGCGGGGGAGCCAATCAGATTTTACCGATATCCATGGTGCGGTTCAATGTGAGCGCGAATGTATTTAACTTTATTTATACAAATCCTACCTATACATGGAATCCTGCAGTAGGAGCCGCGGCCTATGAACTTAAGGAGGTAAATACTTTTTATACGCTACAAACAATTTATTTCGGTCCGGCTACTAGATTTAATTCCTCGGGACCAATATTTGGTAAATCCACGATTCGGGCCTACTCGTCGGTGTTTAACCTTTTTTCCGATTCTGTAACGTCTCCATAAATTGCAATGAAAAGCTATCGTTCATTCTAAAATACTTCTTGCCAATATTCAAGTTAGCATATAGCCTTAATTGTGCGGTGACAGGCTCTGCCTGTCATTCCTATAAAGAGTCAATGTGTACTGCAAAATGATAACCGATACCACTGGTGAAGGGCCGAACAGAATATATGAATACGATAAATGAAAGTGAAGATTTTTATCGCTGCATTTATAACAGCATGGATATCGTCGTTTTTGTAATCGATAGAAACGACAGCGGAGCGTATTTTTTCGTATCAGTTAATTCCGCATACGAGAAAATGACCAGCCTTAAGGAAAACATGGTAACGGGAAAAGCCATCGAGGATATCCTTTCCCCTGAGCGGGCATCGGCTTTACGTTTACATTGCGCGCTATGCGTTGACAACGGGATAATCACGGAATATGAAGAGATGATCCCGATGCAGGGGGAGGAAAATTGGTGGATTACGAGGCTCATCCCCCTGGAATTCGCAGATGGGAAATTCAGCAGAATTGTCGGAACATCCACATCCATAACCGAGCGAAAGACTATGGAGCTGCGGATGGGGGATACCATTGAATTTACCGAAAAGATCATCGCGAATTCCCCGTTGGGAATAGCAACCTATCATAATTCCGGCCGCTGCATGACCGCTAACGGGAGTTTTGTCAATATGATCGGGGCTCCGGACAGAGCAACGGTGATGAATCAGAATTTTTATAAAATACGGTCATGGAGGGAATCCGGGCTCTATGAGCGCGTCGTTGAATGCATGGAAACAGGTGAGACGAAATGGCGTATTATTGAAATAATTACGACATTCGGCAGGCATACGTGGCTCAGCTGTTTTATCATACCCTTTCATATCAAGGGAGAGCTTCATATCATTCTCATGATCGATGACATCAGTATTATAAAAAAGTCAGAGCTTGCTGCAAGGGAAGGGATGATGTTCGTAAACACCCTGATCGATACTATTCCGAACCCGATATTTTACAAGGATACTGAAGGGAAATATATCGGCTGCAACAGCGCATTCGAGCATTTCATCGGATTGCCGAAAATGAAGATTCTTGGGAAATCGGTTTTCGAAATTGCCGATGAAGAGCTCGCTTTGATGTACCAGGAAAAAGACAGGGAACTTCTTGATAATCCGCCAAAACAGGTGTATGAAGCACGCGTCAAAGCCGCTGACGGCTCGATACATTATATGCAGTTTTACAAGGCCCTCTTCTCCGCGGAAGGGGACATTCCTGCCGGCATCATCGGCGTGATGCTCGATATCACTGAACGAAAACGGACCGAGGACATGCTTCGGGAGCTTTCACTTGTGGATTCGCTTACCAATCTTGGAAACCGGAGGAGTTTCGATGACATGATGAACGCCGAATGGAGCCGTTCGATTAGGGATAAGAAGCCACTGTCGCTCCTGATGATCGACATTGATTTTTTTAAAAGATTCAACGACAGGTACGGCCACCAGCAGGGCGATCTCTGTCTCGCTGCCGTCGCGTCGGCGATAAAGAATTCGTGCCAGCGGGGCGGCGATTTCCCCGCCAGATACGGGGGCGAAGAGTTTGCGGTGATTCTTCCGCAGGTCCATCGTGATGGAGCGGTGGTTGTAGCCGAAAGGATTCTCGATGCGGTGCGCAATCTGCGTATAGCGCATATCGATTCGGCCGTGTTCGAATTTGTTACCGTGAGCGTCGGCGCGGCGACTATCGAGCCCGCGGCCGAAAATGAATGGAAAGACCTTGTTTTTATGGCGGATGCGGCGCTCTATCGATCAAAAGGCAGCGGCCGAAACCGAGTGGAATCATAATGTCGTTAAAAAATCAATATTCGGCGCGCATTCTGATCGTCGGCGATTCACCAGTGGTGAGACTGAGGTAAGGGCATCTTTTTCAACGGCTTTGTCATCAGGTGTATGTTGCCGTTTCTGGCCTGTTAAAACACTCCTTTGATGTTTCCCTTGTCATCGATATCGATGCGATATGCCGCCGGATCTTTTGAGAGGCCGGGCATGCGGAGGATGTTCCCTGTAATGGGTACGAGAAATCCCGCTCCCGAGGCGATCTTGATTTCACGCACTGTCACCACGAAGTCCTTCGGCAGGCCCAGGAGTTCCGGGTTGTCCGAAAGCGACTGCTGTGTCTTGGCGATACATACGGGGAGCTTGTCGTAGCCGTGCTTTTTAATGAAGTCCAGCGCCTTTTTCGCCGCAGGCTGGTAATCGATCGACATGGCGCCGTAGATTTCGCCGGCAATCTTGAATATTTTGTCCTCAACCGGGAGGTTCCAGTCGTAAAGAGGCCGGTATGCGCCGTTTTCTGAATCGAGGAGGTTCGCGGCCATTTCAGCCAGTTCCTTACCCCCGGCGCCTCCGCCCGCGTGGACATCGCATAGCGCGATATTCATTCCAACGTCCCCCGCGAACTTTAAAACTTCCCTGATCTCGTCCTTGCTGTCATCGGCGAATTTGTTCAGCGCGATTACGCAGGGGACCCCGAATTTTCCGATATTCTCATAATGCTTGCGGAGGTTCGCGAACCCGATAATGGCGGCCTTCGGGTTTGATTCCTTCAGCTCTTTGAGCCCGATGCCGCCGTGGTATTTCAGGGCGCGTATTGTGGCCACGAGTACGACCAGGCCCGGATTGAAATCGCCGTATCGGGCCACTATATCGAAGAATTTCTCGGCGCCCAGGTCAAATCCGAAGCCGGCTTCGGTGACCACGTAATCGGCGAGACGGAGGCCGAGGTCTGTGGCCATGATGCTGTTGGTGCCCTGGGCGATATTGGCGAACGGGCCGCCGTGGATCAGGGCAGGGACTCCCTCGATTGTCTGGGCCAGGTTCGGGAGCAGCGCGTATTTCATAAGCGCCGTGGCGGCCCCTTCGACGCCCAGCGCGCCGGCGGTAACCGGTCTGTCGTCGAAAGTGGAGCCGATGTAAATCCTTCGTATCTTTTCCTTCAGTTCATTGTAAGACCTGGAAAGGCAGAGGATGGCCATTATCTCGCTGGACGGGACGATGTCAAAACCTGTTTCTCTGGGAATTCCGTTAATCGAGCCGCCGAGGCCGATGACAATGTCCCGTAATGAGCGGTCGTTCATGTCGATGACGCGGCGCCACTGCACTTTTCGCCCGTCCAGGTTCAGCGGGTTTCCGTGAAAAATGGAATTGTCTATTATCGCGGCTATGAGATTGTGCGCGCTTTCCACCGCGGCGAAATCGCCGGTGAAATGGAGGTTGATGTCTTCCATCGGTATCACCTGCGAATAGCCTCCTCCGGTGGCGCCGCCCTTGACGCCGAACACCGGGCCGAGCGAAGGCTCGCGGAGCGCGACAATTGTCGATTTGCCGATCCCGGCAAGGGCCTGGGCAAGTCCCACCGATACCGTGGTTTTCCCCTCCCCGGCGGGTGTCGGCGTCATGGCGGACACGAGGATCAGCTTCGATCCTTTTCTGCGCTTTGTCCGGTCGAAGACCTCGAGGCGTATTTTCGCCTTGTGCCTGCCGAACATCTCAAGCTCGTCGTTCTTGATGCCGATGGATTCGGCGATTTCAGCCAGAGGCTTCGGGGTGATTGATCTCGCTATTTCTATGTCGCTTTTCACCGGTCCTCCGTCTATCTGCGGACCACCGCGTCGAAATGTATGTCAATATTGTAACGGTCGCTCACCGAGGCGAGCTCTTTGCGCAGTTCCGATATTTTCACCTGCTGGGGGAGGGAAAAGTAACAGATCATCTGAAAAATATGGGAACCTGAAAAGGGATTGAAATCAACATTGCTCTCCAGGTCCTCCACGTTGATCCCCCGTTCTTTCAGTACTTTGCAGATCTGATGGACGATACCCGGATGGTCCATCGAGGTCGCGGTGAGCCTGTATGGTATGGATGGCTGCGTCTCCCTGTGGCTCGGCGCCTTTGTCCGGCGCACGTGTATTTCCAGGCCGGTGTTCGCCCTCAGGGAATCCAGATCGTCGATGAGCCGCTGGATGTCATCGGTATTTCCCGAGGTGAGTATGATCATGCCGAATTCGTTGCCAAGTACCGACCCTCTGGAGCGCTCGATGTTTATGCCCCTGGCGGTGAAAAACTCGGCGATTTCGTCTGCCAGTCCGGGCCTGTCAGGGCCCATTGATGAAAATACAAGAAAAGATCTCATACTTCGCCCCCTGTCTGGAAAGATATACACCTGATCACGGTTAAATCATAACGAACCTAATGAGCGAGCGTAAAATGTCAAGATAAAGAAAACCGAAGGGCGCCTAATTTTATATCAGTAAAAGCCCGCAGGGCACGGCGGCGGAAAGGCGGATATTTTATTGGTTGCTATTTCCGGACAATATGGAATCATTTTGTCTGAACAATGAGAGGTGCCGCCATGCTTCGGAACACGCTGCTTGCCATCATCCCGATATTCGTAGCCGTCGACGCGGTGGGCGTACTGCCGCTGTTTGTTTCACTGACCGAGGGGCTCAACTTTAAGGAGCGCCTGAGGATCATCGTCCAGTCGGTCATTACCGCGCTCTGCGTGGCCGTGGGATTCATATTTCTGGGAAAAGTGCTGTTCCGCTTTCTGGGAATAAGCATCAGCGATTTCATGATCGCGGGCGGCGTCATCCTTTTCGGCATCGCGGTCATGGACATTCTCAATCCGGGGAAGGAGCGCCGCAATCCCGGCGACGTGCTCGGCGCGGTCCCCCTTGGCACACCCCTTATCGCCGGGCCCGGGGTGCTCACCACATCATTGATAATCATCGAGCAGTACGGAACGGTGCCGACGCTCATCTCGGTGCTGGTCAATGTCCTGTTTGCCGGGATCGTGTTTTCGCTTTCCGGGGTGTTGATAAAGTTTTTCGGTGAGGCCGGATCGAAAGCGTTGTCAAAAGTGATGAACCTCTTTCTGGGAGCCATCGCGGTGATGATGATACGGAAGGGATTCGAGATGATCCTGTCCTGAGTAACGGCCCGGCTTTTATGTCCCGATCTAATCGCCCCCCTTCCCAACATTCGGGAAGAGGGGGATAGCCCGCCGAAGACGGCATTATTTTAAATTTGATTTAAACTCGAATTTTCCGGGAGAAAAAGTCCTATTGATGGTACCCATCATATAGTAGCCGGATTGCTCCTCGTCTTTGGTTACACCGTCTTCCTTGTAAAAATTCCACAGCTCGTTTCTTTTGTCGTTCATGTAGTTTCCGGACGCCATCAGTTTCCCGTTGGGATGATATTCCTTGAAAGGGCCGTTTTTTCTGTTCATCATGAAGTCCCCTTCAGCTTTCAGCGCGCCCCCCGGATGGTATTCCTTTCCGGGACCGTTTTTTATCAGATTATGGGCGAGGCCGGTAAAGGTCCCTTCGAAGATGACTTTGCCGTTTTCATATATCCAGCCCTTTCCGTTGGGGAGCCCGCCGGTAAGGGTCAGTTTCTTTTCCAGCTGGCCGCCGGGCGTGTAATAATTCCATATCCCCACCTGGCTGTTTTTTTCATAATTCCCCTCGGAATTGAGGTGGCCTTCCTTGGCATAGGTCCTCCATTTCCCCTCCCGGCCGTTATTGACGTAGGACCCCTCCTCCGCTTTTTTTCCTGTGTCGAAATAGAAGGTCCAGGCTCCGGTCTTGTGTCCTTCCACGACCTTGTCTTCCATGCCGGGCATGGCGGATTCCTCGCTTTTTGGTGCCGGGATGTACTGCCCCTGCATTTTTTTGACCCCGTTGGGATAGTTGGAAAACCAGGGCCCCTTGAGGGAGCCGTTATCGTACGTGGCCCGTACGTTCACCGTGACACCGTCTTTTTGATAGGTGACGCCGATGCCGTGCTTTTTATCGTAAAGCCAGTTTGTTTCCGCTTTCAGTTTTCCGTCCGGAAAATATTCCTTCTCCTGCCCCTGTTTTCTGCCGCCGGCATAGTTTGTTTCAGCGCTGATTTTCCCGTCCTCGAAATAGACCGTTTTTTTGCCGTCCAGTTTGTCGAGTGCGTAGATTTCGTCTGATTTTTTCGCGCCGTTTTCGTAGTAGCTTTCCATGGGGCCGTTGAGCTTCCCCTCCTGGTACGACATTTTCACGCTTACCCTTCCGGTTTTGAAATACTGGGTCCACGGCCCGTCCATCTGGTCGTTCTTGTATGCCCCTTCCTTCCCTTTCTCACCGGTTTCGTAAAACATGGTCCAGCTGCCGTTTTTTACCGCTTTCCCCTCCTCTTTCGTGATCGCCCCGCGGGCCATCACTTTGCCGTTCGGATAATACACCTCCATCGATGTGTCGGTGATCTTGGGGCCGGCCGGCGCCTTTCCGCTGTCCCCTGCGGGGGACTGGGAGGAGGCGCATCCGAAAAAGACAACTAACGCGAGGGCGGGGGCGATATTTTTCATCGGTTTCTCCTGTAATGTGGTGTAGTTATACTATAACCGTACGGGCCCGATGTCAATCTCATTTCTGCAGGAGCGAACTTGAAATAATGGACTCTGCTTGACAGGGTGCCATGCGGTGTCAATAGTATCGGAAACGCTTACGGAGGGGGAGATGGAGGAAGACAGGGGGGGCGATCTTCGTTTCGAGCCGATCATGGTCCCGTTTGAAAAAACCGACAGGCTCCACATGATGAGGATCCACCGCGACCCGGCGGGGCCCCCGGTGCTGATGCTTCACGGAGCTATCGCCAACTCGAGGATATTTTATTCTGAATCCGGGAAACGGCTCGGCCCCTTTCTTGCGCGCCGCGGTTTCGACGTGTATGCCGCCGACCTCCGGGGGAGGGGAGGGAGCGTGCCCCATGTGGGACCCGGCTCCGACCACGGCCAGACTGAGTCGATAACCGGGGAGATACCCGCCTTCATGAAGGCGATCCGGGAGATCAGGCCCGGGGAGCGGCAGCACTGGATCGCCCACTCCTGGGGCGGCGTGCTCCTCAACTCGCACCTTGCGAGGTTCCCGGAGCACATTCCGGCGGTCAGGTCCCTCACCTATTTCGGCACAAAACGGCAGATCAAATCGGTGACGCTTCAGCGGTTTCTGCAGATAAGCCTGTTCTGGAACATTGTTGCAAGGATCATTGTGGCATTCAAAGGGTACCTTCCTGCGTCATCAGTGGGCTTCGGGCTCGGTTCCGACGATGAAACAAGAAAATCGCACCTCCACTGCGTGATCTGGGCGCGCGGAAGCCGCTGGGTCGATCCGGACGACGGGTTCGATTACGCCGGGGCGGTGAAGAGGATCACACTCCCTCCGGCCTTCTATATAGCGGCGTCCCGGGACGCCTGCCTCGGAAACCCGGCGGACGTGCGCCGTTTCATGGAGGAATCGGGCCAGTCCGGCGAGAAATTTCTTCTCCTGGGAAAAAAACAGGGGAGCCTTCACGACTACGATCACCTGTCCATGGTGACCCATCCGGACGCCGCGTCTGACCACTTTCCGCTAGTGCTTGACTGGCTCCGCGCGAATTGACATATCTCCGGAATCTTTCGCCGCGACGGTCCGCGCGTGCCGCCGAATGTCCTCGAAGAGACCGGGTATGCTCTGGCTCAGCACATGGCCGCGGACAAGGTTGAAGAGCGGATTAGAAAGGGCAAGACAGGGGGTGTAGGTTATATCCGTGCCGCCCCGGTTTGAAGGAGCCAGCAGCCAGTCTCCCCGGTTTACGCTGAAATCTCCGGTGGTGGTAAGCCCGTGTGATTTCAGGAGGGCCCCGATATCGCCCCCTTCGTCCTGCTCCCAGACGAGGTGCCTCAGACTTCGCGCACGGGTGATTTTCAGCACGTATGAAAAATCGAGAGTGGTGATGCGGCAATGTACGTACAGCCACGTGCTGTTCCGGTTTCGTTTCAGGATTTTCTGTGCCACCACGTTTTTCGAGTAAATCGTGCCGAAATCGGTGAGCACCCGCCATACCGCTCCGGGCGCCGCGTCGATATGCCCGAAGGCCTCTATCCGTTCGTATGCCCCTCCAGGGACCGGCAGGAACCGTATAGACGGGGACTGGCCCCCGGCCTGCTGGCCGGCCGCGTGACTGAGGAAAAGCTGCGCCGCAGTTATCGCCAGCAGAGTCGCGACGGCGGCTCTTTGTTTTGCAGGCCTTTTGATCATAATCAATGGGGCATCCGTGAAAGGGATACCGATAATATAGGAATCAGGCGCCGGACCGTCTACATATTATTTAAACGAAACGGTATTAAGTTTAATATAAACGGTATCCTTTTTCCGCCTTGAGCCGGCCTTTGCGCGCGGTCGATTCCGGCATGTCCATATGTCCGCCGCTCAGCGTGAAATCCGTGAAAACCAGGTCCAGATCGATGAGCAACGTGTCCGGATGGGGACTCTGAAAAGAAAAAGTGCCCTTTCCCCTGACAGTTTCGATCTGCCCCCCCTGTCCGCCCATGACATATGTAAAGCCCACCCCTTTCTCGGATATGTCATACTTTTTTCCGGATTTAAAGGTATCGGGGAAAAAGATATCGAAGTTCTCGTAGATATATTCCGTCCGGAAAGGGGCCTCGCTCCTGATGTAGCTTTTTACGATATAGCGTCCCCCGTCATGGTGCAGCGATGCGCCGAACAGGCTGAAATCCGGATCGCTGATGAACCCGCATCCGTGATGATGCCTCGGTACGCAGGATGTCGCGCATAGTATCAAGATGGCGAGTAAAATCCGGTCTGCTTTCATTATAATCGCTTCCTGTATGGTTTTATCGGCATGGCGTTGTCACGGCGCCCCGCCGGCGCAGGTTCCATGATGATCTGTATTCTCCGGGACATCGAAATTCAAGCAAAAATCACCGTTTCCGGTAAAAATGAGAATTACCGGAACCGACGTTCGGCCCACGCGCGGTCGATCGATCCTTCGATTCTTTTTTCCTCCCCCGCGGGGAGCAGCCAGAAAAAATCGAGGCCGCTTCGCCGTTCTATCTCGCCGACCGTGCGGAGGCTTCGCGTCAGTTTCCCCCTTTTTGTCGTCTGGTCAAATATGAATCCGGCGACGCGGATTCTTCCTGAACCATCGTCACGAACGGCTATGATTTTCCAGAATCCGGAAGGGACCCGGTGTTCCTCGTCGGCCCCCGGGAGCGCCGGCATGGGCCGTTCATACAGCGGTCCCGCCATGACATACACCGCCAGTCCCGATCTCGCGATGGAGCGTTCCCTCTCCTCGAGGCGTTTCCACAATCCCCTGTTGAGCCGCGAGCCCTGGGGCAGTATGTTTGAAAGGTAATTGGACTCTTTTCTGTTTTTGACGCCCGAAATCGATCCGAAGGGGGCCATGTGGCCGCGGTCAATACCGAGACTGCCGTGGGCCCCCCTGTAGTCATCCGGCTCAAGGGTTTCGTCCTCTTCCAGCCACGGGTCCGGAAGCCAGCGGCGTGTCGCCCCTGGAGCGCAGTGTGGTTCGCCGGGTTCGATCCTGTAGGCGACCCAGTCCGCGAATTTTGTAGTGTCGTTTGACGAGAGGGCATAGGAGTCGCGGATGATCAGGTCGCTGGAAAAGGGGGCTCCGGCCGGATATCCGTAGAAAAAATGCCTGCAATGGATTTCCTTATGGCGGTGCGTGCCGGCGAATGACCCGGCGGCCGGTTGGAACAGGATAATAAAGGCAAGTAACGGGGCCGTCAGCAGTGTGCCGGTTCCGCACGCGGGCTGTCGATGGGGGGCAGGTCGGGTCATTTCAGGCTTTTCACGAAATCCGGGGATCCCACGATCACTATCGGGTTTCTGCCGCTGTCGAGCCATTTGAGCAGTTTCAGCATGTTTAATTCGGACATGCCGATGGACCCGGCGGTGCCTGTTTTCTGACTGCGCCATAGGTGGAGCGTCATGGTACGGGCCGAATCCTCCTTCGACCTGAGCAGTATCTGGTATAACTCGGAATAAAGGTCCCGTCTTTGCCCGCCGCCGCGGGTACCGCAGGGCCCGCTGTCTCGTTCCCGTAGCGGCCATGTTTTTTGGTACTTCATTGCGGTGTCCGGGAGCTCACCGGTTCCGAACGCCATCTCCACCCTGTATATGCCGGTAATTGTACGGAACCATCCCTCGCCGGCCTCATCGGGAGCGACGAACCCGTCCCTCCCCGCGGAGACCCACATGGGAATAAACTGGATCTGCCATGTCTGCTTCGCCTTTTGAAATGTATAGAGATACCCGTGATGCGATTTCGGCGATGCCGGCGTGATAATAAGTACCTGTCCCGAATTCATGACCTCGCTCGGGAATCTATTGAGTGTTGGAAGAAATATCGAGGGGGGCGACTGCGCGGCGAATAGCGCCGAAAGGGCGATTGAAGCGGCGGCAGTGACGGTAAAGA
The DNA here is from genome assembly GCA_041737965.1 of Spirochaetota bacterium. Lineage (GTDB taxonomy): Bacteria > Spirochaetota > UBA4802 > UBA4802 > UBA5550 > JAFGJK01. The sequence continues at coordinate 66,878 of JBGSQT010000018.1, forward strand.
GGAATGCGGATCTTTTCATTTTCATGTCGGTGCTGTCATAGTCCCGGGAACGGGGACTGTACAAGGAATCGGCTCCGCCGAGTGAGGCCGGAGTGACGGACTTGCAGGAATGATATCATCCCCCCTCGAAAGGAGTCAACGATTATATATCGGAATTGATTGACAGGTCCGCATTTTTAATGGTACTGTCTGAGTATGATAATTTTGGAAGTAGTGGATCTGGTCAAGCATTTCCCCGGCGTGAAAGCCGTGGACGGCATCAGCTTCGCCATCCCCTCGGGCGCCTGTTTCGGACTGCTGGGGCCCAACGGCGCGGGGAAGACCACCAGCATGGAGATAATCGAGGGGATTCTTTTTCCCACTTCCGGGGAGGTGCGCTACAGGGGAGAGCGCCGGGGGAGGGGCACCAACAGCGAGATCGGCGTCCAGCTTCAGAACACGGAACTGCCCCAGTATCTGACCGTCGGGGAAACCCTGCGGACATTCCGGAGCTTTTACGGAAAAAGGGCCGACATGGACTGGCTTGTCGCCAGCTGCAGGCTGGACGATATCCTCGACAGGGACAACCGCAAGATTTCCGGAGGCCAGAAACAGCGGCTTCTCCTGGCCATGGCGCTTGCAAACGATCCCGATCTGGTGATTCTCGACGAACCCACCACCGGGCTCGATCCGCAGGCGCGCCGGCATCTCTGGGAGATTGTCAGGGGGCTGAAAGCCACCGGAAAGACGATACTCCTTACCACGCATTATATGGAGGAGGCCGAGATCCTCTGCGACAGCCTTGCCATTATGGATTCCGGAAAAATCATCGCCGCCGGCTCGCCCGATGACCTTCTGCGATCGCATTGCGGCGGGATCGCGGTCCAGCTTTACGGCGTCACCGATTCCCGGGCCCTCGAGGGGCTCCCCTGGGACGTCCGTACCATCGACGGGCGCGTCGAGATATTCACAGATTCCCTGAATGACTGCATGCGCGCCCTGCTGGACAGGGGAATCGATCTCTCGTCGATGACTGTGCGCTCATGGAACCTGGAGGACCTCTTCCTGAATCTTACCGGCCGCGATCTGAGGGGTTGAACATGGCGATCTTCACCAGAATCTGGTTGCTTTTCATGATGAGAAACAGGGAATTCTTCAGGGACAGGTCCGCCCTTGCCTGGAACATTCTGTTTCCGATACTGGTCATCGCAGGGTTCAGTTTCATGTTCGGCCATGGCGGCCAGTTGCAGTACAAGATCGGCGTGGTGGGGGGAGAGCGGGCCCTGACCGGCAATCCCCTGTACGAAGAATTCAGGAAGTCGAATTACGTTGAATTCGTTTCCTTTGAGAGCGGCGCGCTGGCGATTGACAGGCTCCGGCACCATCGCGTGGACCTGGTGCTCGATCCGGCGGAACGAAAATACTGGACCAGCAGTACGTCACCCCGCGGTTATATCGCCTCCAGGCTTCTTGCCGACGGGATCAGACGCTGTCCGGTTCCTCTGGAAGCCGGATCTGTCACCGGCATAGAGATATCCTATATCGAATGGCTTTTTCCGGGGATACTGGGCATGAACATGATGTTCAGCGCGCTTTTCGGCGTCGGCTACGTGGTGGTGCAGTACAGGAAAAACGGCGCACTGAAGCGGCTCAGCGTCACGCCGGTCAGGCCGTTTGAATTTCTGACGGCCCAGGTTCTGTCGAGGATGTTTATCCTGATGTCCACCACCGGGATAGTGTATACCGGGTGCGTTCTTCTGTACGGATTTTCCTGCCGGGGGTCCTATCTCGCCCTGGTGCTCCTTTTCATTGCCGGCGGTTTTTCCATGGTGTCCATGGGGCTTGTGGTGGCCTCGCGCAGCAGCAGCGAGGAGTTCGCCAACGGGGTGCTGAACCTGATTTCGTGGCCCATGATGTTTACTTCCGAGGTGTGGTTTTCACTGGAAGGGGCCAATCCGGTGGTCCGGTGGATATCAAAAGTTTTTCCGCTGACCTACATGATAGACGGCGTCCGGATGGTGATGAACGACGGTGCCGGGCTGCTCGATGTGTCCGTGCAGCTGCTGGTCCTGGTCTTCATGTCCGTTTTCTTTCTTACACTGGCCTCCTTTCTTTTCGTATGGCAGAAACGGCAATGATCATCGACCGCTATATTAAAAAGAAACGGCGCGAATAAAAATTATTGACGCCTGCCGGCGTCTGTGGTATCCTAAAAACGGAACGGTCCATATGATAACAATAACCGCTTTAGAACAGCGTCTTCTGCCGGATGCCATTGAGCTGATGAGGGACACATGGAAAGACACCTGTTCCGGCTACCTTTCATCGGATGTGGTGGAAAAGGTAAGCGCCGTCTGGCATGATCAGAACCTGCTCAATAAACAGATGATGAACCCGGACGTGAAGTTTCTTGCCGCATGGGAAGGCGACAGCCTCGCGGGTGTCTCCACTGTGGTGAACCGGGGCGACGGGAGCGTTGTCATCGGAAGGTTTTATGTGCGGCCCTCGCGGCAGGGGAGGGGCGTCGGTAAAAAATTGTACGAAAAAGCGGCTTCGGTTTTTCCCGGCACTTCGAGAATCCATGTTGAAGTGGATGAAGGGAACAGGAAGGGGGTCCTCTTTCTCGAAAAACTCGGTTTCAGCGTGACCGGTTCAAGGACCGAGTACTTGGAGAATGTTCCCGTTAAGGTTCTCATTCTGGAAAAAGGAGAGTAGCCCTTCTCATCTGCGCCCCCTCGACATCACCCGGTATTAATGCCACAGCCCGAAAAATTTCCAGCCGGGCGCGCGTGTTACCTCCGGATAATCGCCTGAAACCCTTTCAAAAAGGTGATGGGGATAGACGATATGCTTTTCCCCGTCATTCATTTCCATCAGCCGCTCGATTCTTTTTTCCGTCTGGGGATGCGTCCTGAGGACCGACGGCGCGGGTACCTTGCGTCCGGGCATTATCAGCGTGTCCCACAGCGATGGGGAGTAATAATCGATTTTTTTCAGCGCGGACGCGAGGCCTGATGGATCGCCGGTGAGTTTGACCGCGTTCAGGTCGGCGTCGAATTCCCTTGTCCTGGAGAGTGCGAGCTGGAGCAGCAGGCTCAGCCTCGGCGCGACGACCAGGATTAGGACCGGCACCACCGGAAACGGCGCGCCGATGAGCAGGAACACCGGCACGTAAAGAAGAAGCATTATCATTCCCAGGTTTGCCATGAGAAGGGTAAACCTGCTCATGCTGTCCGCAAGCCCCATGATCTTGAGGTCGTCGTTCCTGATATGGCTGATCTCGTGGGCGATGACTCCGGTGATCTCGTTCCAGTTCAGCGCCCTCAGAAGGCCGTCGCTGAAAGCTATGGCGGCGTTTTCGCCGCTTCCCACAGAAAAAGCGTTCATCATCCTGCTGGGTATGTAGTGGAGGACCGGCACCCTGGCGAGCTCGGCCCTTCCGGCGATCTGGGAGGCGATCGCGTACAGTCCCCGGACTTCATCAACCGCCATCGGTCTGGACCGGTACATCTTCAGAACCAGCGCGGGCGACAGCTTTGGACTTATTGCAAACAGGACGATTCCGAGCAGGACCGAAATGATCAGACCCTGAATGCCGGCGATTAATATCCCCACTGCGGACATTATGATCATCATCATCGCGATTATCAGGAGGGATTGTAGAATATTGTACAATTTTCTCTTGAGATAAATTTTATCCCTTGTCATCGTTTCTCACCGCCAGGGTCCCGCAGCGCGTTTTCTACGACGGCCTGCGTTCAGGGAGCGACGACGGAACACGGCCCGATCCGGCATACTCACGGGTGAGGTACAGCGCGCAGTAGCAGTATCCGTACTCCTCCTGGTCGGGCCTGCAGTATTGGCAGGGGCATATGATGTCACTGTCGATATCGCGCGAGCCCGACGCGTCTCTGCAGGGGCACGAATAGTATCCGTATCTGTTGAAGTTCTTGGCGAGTCCGTGGAAAAGGTCATCGAGAAAAGTCCTGTCCGGGTTCAGCGCCCATCCCTGTTTTTTCGCCACCATTGAGGCGAAGACTTCCGCGTCTTTGACGGTTTTTTCAATTTTCCCCATTGCCGTCACTCTAATCCCAGTGTCTTTTTCCATTCCTCCTCGGTAAAACCGATGAGGCACCGATCATTATCGATGATCACGAAGGGGTAACGGATCTGCTGGTTGAACTTTTCCCTTAGAAAGGATTTTATCTCGTCTTTTAAATCGAATGGCAAATCGTCAACATAAATATATTTGAATCTGACGGAATGGCTTCTGAGAAAAGTCAGGGCCCGCTTGCAGAACCCGCACGTTGATATCGCATACACGGTCAGATCGCCCGCTTCAACTGAACCTTCTACCGGTTGAAAAAGTGTTTCATGTTTCATTTTTACACCCTAATGGATTGAATATACCGAATGATTGCGAAAAGTCTATAAAAAAACGGATTATCCTGCAATTCCACAAATTATGGCACCATGTTATATCGATAAATTTATTCTTGACCTGACCGCCCCGCATGTCTATTCTCGGATGAGAACGAATTCAGGAAGGTGAAGAATGGGTATAGTGGGAATCATTCTGGTAATCGCGAGTGTTGCCATCATAGGGTATATAATTCTGGATACCTACCTCGGCGCGCCCCCCAAACCGCGAACGGTTCTGGTGGTACTGGGTACGGCCATTATCGGCGTGATGCTTATATTCATCGACTATTCCACTCAGCCGACCACGACCCATGCCGAACTCACCACCGGAGAAATCGAGTTTTTGTATAAATCGCAATCCAACAAGCTTACCAGGCCGACCAGAATAAGGTTGAAAAGGAACGTATATCCGTGGTATTCGATTTTCCACCGCAACAAGCTCGATATAACAATCGTGCCGGAAATCGTCACCGACAAGAACAAATAGAAATCTAACCGGTAACGCCTGTTATTTCAGAAAAATTACCGTGGCGCCCCAATTGGTACCGTCATCACCGAAGGATTCCACCATTGGATGGGTTCGAAGAAGCGTCAGGAGACGGTGCTTTGCGAAAGATTTCCCCTTTCCATGTACGACCTTAATCCGCTTCAGCCCTTTTCCCGATGCCTGATCTATGAATTCACGTACGACCATGTCCCTGTCCGCGGGACTGAAATGATGAAGATCGCATTCATCACCGAAATCGATCTGTTCGGATCCGTTCAAACAGCCTCCTGTAAAAAAAGAAAGAGCGCCGGTTATCGGGCGCTTTTTAAATTATGGAGGGTCTCAATGAAAAAAAATCTTCATTCAATGTATATGTGGCCTGATTACCGGTATTGTTACATTTTTTTTTCATTAATTCCTCAACGGGATCTCCTGTCCCTTTCCTCCCTCTTCTTCAGCGTCCGGTAGCTCAGTCCCGTGTACACAAGGGTGCCGATGAGAAAGGGAATGTCCTCGATCCATTCAAAGGGGGGAGGGCCCGGAATCAGGTCCACCGGCGATATCAGGTAAATGAGGGAGATAACAAGCATTATTATTGACATCCGAAAACGCTTTTTCGCCGATTCAACGGTGTTGTCCCGCAATTGTTTCATGATTTTTTATTCTGACGGGATAAAAAATTCTTTCAAGCATTTTTTATCCCGTATACATCGTCCTCAGTAAGGCCGGGAAAGGCTTTTCGGGGAACCTACAACAGGGAGCGTAATTATGAAAGATCTGATAATAATCGGCGCGGGGCCGGCCGGGCTTTCCGCCGCGATATACGGCATTCGGGCGGGGCTGGATCTCCTGGTTCTGGAACGCCTGTCGCCCGGAGGCCAGGTGGTGAACACCGGTGAAGTGGAGAATTATCCCGGGTTTGCTGAACCGGTTGCCGGCTGGGACCTCATGGCCAGAATGGAGGAGCAGGCGCGGCGGCTTGGCGTCGCAATAGAAAGCGGCGATGTCCTTTCGCTTGCAAAAAATGATTTTGGCCAGATCGACCTGTCCCTGAATGACGGCAGGACCCTTCAGGCCAGGACGGTCATCGCCGCCTCCGGCGCCAGCTTTCGAAAACTGGGCGTTCCCGGCGAAAAAGAGCATACCGGCAGGGGGGTATCGTACTGCGCCACCTGCGACGGCGCTTTTTTTAAGGGAAAAGTGACCGCGGTCGTCGGCGGCGGCAATACCGCGCTGGAAGAAGCGCATTTTCTGACACGTTTTGCCGAAAAGGTGTACATCATCCACCGGCGCGACCGGTTTCGCGGAGAGCGGATTCTGCAGGAGAGGGCCCTTTCATGCCCTTCGGTGGAGCCGGTGTATGATTCCATTATCCTCTCGGTGAACGGGGGCGATAAAGTTGAAAGCGTCACCCTGTCTAACTGCACTACGGGGGAGGAATCGCGGCTTCCTCTTGACGGCCTGTTCGTGTTTGTCGGAGTGGACCCCAATACCGGATATCTTCCGGGGGAGATTCTCAACGACCGCCTTGAAGCGGTGGTGGACATGCGGATGAGGACTAAAATTCCCGGTCTCTTCGCCGCGGGGGACCTCAGAAACGATTCCCGGAGACAGATTGTCACGGCGGCGGCCGACGGCGCGACGGCGGCAATGGAAGCGGGCGATTATCTCGCGTCATCATGCTGATTAAAGGTTACGGACAGACCACTGTTCTATTCCTTTCCATATCCGTTCCCTTATCTCCCGTATTCTGATCTCGTTCACCATGAGATAGTCGTGGCTGAAATGCGCGTCGTTGAGGAAAAGCGATTTTGATATCGAGAGCCGTATGTAGGGAACCCCGGTCCTTCCGAATTTCCTTATGAGATATGAATTCTCCGGCGCCGTCTTCAGTTCTCCCGGCATGATCGAGTTGTTTTCTTCGGAGAACCGGCCCGCCAGGTTTTCCATCAGAGACCGCGCCTTCTCCTCCTCGCAGGTGATGATATCGCCGCTGTCAGCTGAGAATTTATTTTCAACGGTAACGGTCGCTCTCGGCAAGCCGGGTTCCGGCGAGAGGGGCGGGGCCACCGGCATCGAAGTATGGCATTCAATGACGCAGTGAATGTCTCCTGTGGCGATTATTTTTTCAGCCGTATCGTGGAAGGGAAAATAATACCGCTTCAGGATGTTGGCAATGGCGATTTCATCGGGGAAGGCGTTGTCGCCGAAAAGTTCTCTGCCGAAGAGAGACTTTATCTTGATGACGCCGTCAGGCCTGGAACGGGATATGTCCTGGTATGACCTGTCCAGGTCCACGAAAAGCCGGGATACTGTCGTGTCGAGAACGGCGGAAACCCCGTTTTCAAACCTGAAAAGCTCGTTGGCGCAGGTGTCTGCCTGAATGAAGAGATCGAATTCGGATATTGATTCATACCCGGAAAGCTCCTCCGGCACAAGGTATCCGCCGTGGGGGATCAGAAGTAGTATCGGTTTTTTCTTTGCCATCGCCGGGAGCAGTTTTTTATTGAATCCTGCGGCATGCGGTTAAATTGGTCAAACAGTATTTATAACGCCGTCCGACCGCATGAGCTCATGCAGCAGCATCATTCTGAATGCCGGATTTCCGTTCCCGATCACCCGCGGCAAAAATCTATTGAAAGGCCGCCGGGTATGTCGTACTATTGAATCCTGAATCCATAAAATGGGGGATTCGCTCAATGAAAAAAACAATCCGTCTTGTCCTGTTCCTGTGCGTTACTGTCATTGTCTGTTCATCGCAATCGCGGAGCGATTGGCCCATATTTAAGGGGAATATATATTTTACCGGAAATAATGACGAGCTCATTGTCAAGGAGGGAACTCTTAAGTGGCTCTACCAGTCAAAGAATACCGTCATGCACCCGGTTGTATCGGACGGAAGGGTGTATTTTGCCGATTCAGGCAAAATTATCCACTGTCTCGATGAAGATACGGGGCGTCTCCTGTGGAGCGTCAATGTGGCGTCACTCATGCCCGGCAGGCGTGTAGGAGTGATGCGGTATCCCCTGATAGTCGGAAATCTGCTCCTGATTCACGACGGCGCCGCTCTTTATTGCCTGGATCGGCTGACCGGCAAGGCCGTATGGGCCAGGATGGGAAACATCGACACGCCGGGGAAAAAGTATTCGACCGACGGCATATACGCGGAACCGATTATCCACGACGGATCGGTCGTGTACGGCACGAGAAATGTTTTCATGTCGCGTGATGTGAAGCAGGGAAGGGTGCGCTGGGTCAACGATACAATAAAAACATACAGCGGTTTTCCGTCGTTTTACGACAAGTATGTCTTTACGCAGTCAATGGATTACGGGAGCGACAAGTATTCCGTGGTCTGTCTTAAAGGAGATTCCGGCGAGATTGTATGGACCCGGGAATTTCCGGCACCGCACAGGATCTTTTCTCCTGTCGTACAGGCCGGGAAGGTATACCTGCCCGTGAATGAAGTCATGCATTGTCTTGAAGCGGACGGAGGAAAGGAAATATGGGAAAAGTCGTATAACGCGCTTATCACCTCCAATCCGTCCTTTACCGAAAGCAGCATTCTCTTCACCACCGGGAACAGGTATGTGATCGCGAGCGACATTGAAACCGGCGATGTGGGAAAGATTATAGATTGCGGGGAACAGTCGAGCCCGTATTTCGTGACGGTGAGGGACCAGATATATGTGTCAAAGCAGATCACAAAGGAATCCGGCGGTGCCGATCATTCCTATACGGAGACCGATGCGTATTTGTTGAACAGGGAAGGCGCGATATGGAGCTTTTCGGCCCCCTTTCCGGGCGGTCCACTCCAGCCTGCGGCGTCACGGGGACTTCTCTTCATTCCCGCGGGACGTGTTTTGTATGCCATCGGAAAGCCGTACCCAAAAGAAAAATCGGAAGAGCGTGTGCCGGCGAACGGCGATTTCGGGCCCGAAGCGGACACCATAGAGAAATCCGGCGCCGATGATACTGAAAAAGTGCCGGAAAGATCCGATCCGATCGCCCCTATGAGGGACATATCGGTAAAAGTAACTGACCGCGGCGGAAAGGAGGTCGTGACGGAAATCGAGGTGAATCAGTGGGCGGACAGCAGGAGGATATATTCGAACACGCACGACCTCTCCGGTTCAGGAAGAATGATAAAAGTGCCGGAGGGGGATGGTGTGGGATTGACAGTGTATTCTGAAGGATATGTTCCCAGGACGATAATTCTCGGAAAACAGGACCGGAACGCCGAAATACGGCTTGAGCCGATCCAGAGGGGGAAGAATTATATTCTTGATAACATACTTTTTGAAATTGATGAAGCGTATCTGACTTCAGAATCGGTTCCCATACTCAACAGGCTGCTTGAGATGCTGAGAAATAATCCGGGAATGCGCATTGAGATACGGGGATACACGGATTCCTCCGGCCCGCGCGATCATAATATAATTCTATCAAGAAGAAGGGCGGAAGCGGTGAGGGATTATCTTGTGAAAAACGGGGTGAGTCCGATAAGACTTGCCGCGGTCGGATTCGGTCCGGATAATCCGATCGCTGGAAATGATACCATAGAAGGAAGAAGAAGGAATCGGAGAACCGAAATGGTTGTTGTAGCTCAATAGTTCGATTATATTTTTGGAGAGAATTTATAAAACGCCGGTAATCATGCTGAAAAAATCAGTCTTTGCAAATTTTCATGAACGCTGCTGAAAAAACGGCAAATGCGGAAAAATAGAGGATCAAATCGCCAAGCAGGACATAGGGTGTGATGACATGGAGCTCATTGATGTTGGCGCTGACAGTTTCTCTTGTAAAAAGCCCTGTTTTTGCAATTATCCTGCCAGTCGGCGATATGGCCGCCGATATTCCGTTGTTGGACGCCCTGAGCATGTACCGGCGGGTTTCCACCGCCCTCATTACGGCCGCGTTGAGGTGAATTTCCGGTTCAGAGGTGTTTCCGAACCACCCGTCATTGGAAAGGTTTACAAGAAACGAAGCTCCGTCTCGCACCGACCGCCGGATGTGCCGGGGATAAAGCACTTCAAAACAGATTGAGAGTCCGGCTTTCCCGAACCCTGTATCCACCGCCGACGGCGTAGATCCCGAAAGAAACTCCGACGGCGCCTCGTAAAACCGGCCGAGCAGGGTTCCGAAGGGCGAGCTTTCCGCGTACGGGAGCAGTATTTTTTTATCGTACCAGCGGAGCAGGCCGTCGAGTCCGAGGATGAACGCCGTATTGAAGACTCCATGCCGCGTCCGGTCGCGGCGCACGCCGCCGGAGATGAAGACCGTGCCGTCGCCGATACCTGACATGATGAACGCGAAAAGCTCCTCGTTGTTCCGCCCCGCCGAATTGAGCACCGTCTCGGGCCATACGACGATTCGCCTTTCATGACCGCCCCCGATGCCTGACATATCCATGTACGTTACGAGCCGCCGCGCAAAGCTTGATTCGATCCATCTGTCCGCCTGGCCGAAATTTCCCTGGACAATGGTCGCATTAATTCTGCCCCCCTCCGGATTTTCGAAATTCCCGATTTTTATCGCGCCGTACGCAAAGGCGGCTGTGACGATCATGACGGGGATTAAAAGCCGTGACTTTTCCGCTTTCAGGAAACCGAATACGGCCCTGGCCGCATCCCCCGGCCGCTTAACGGGCGGCCATTCATGATCCTGCAGGCATCCGGAGAGCACGGAATTGCACAGAACCACGATATAGAGTATCCCGTAATAACCGACAGTATCGGCGATCTGAATAAATCCGTTCATTGGAACGGCGGCGTATCCTATGCCGCCCCACGGTATAAGCACCGGTACCGCTTCCTTCGCGTATTCCGTTATTAACAGGAGCGGCGGCACGATGAGGAGGCGATATACGATGCCGCCGCGTAAAAAATATCTGCACGCCATACCGTACAGGCCGTAGAGCAAGGCGGAGGGGGCGACCGCAGCCAGGGCGATGAAAAGAATCGCTATATATGCCGGCTTGTCATAGTGGACGCTGACGGCATGGAAAATCGGGGGGCTTAACCCGATGGCGGTCAGCGCGCCCCAGAGGGACCCCCAGAGGAAACCCCGAACAGGGCCATCTGATCGGTCAATCACGCTAAAGAAGGGTATCATCGTGAAAAAAACCAGCGGAGACAGGGACAGAGGGGGAAAGGCGCAGCAGTATCCGGCGGCGGAAATGGCGATTCCTGCCGCCGCTGCGGTGCAGGACCGTTTCATCGCTTTACCAGATGAAAAGCAGGGGGTTGATGGTTTCGCCGTGCCGCATGAAAGTAAAATGCAGATGGGGGCCAGTTGATCGCCCGGTTGTCCCCACCAGGCCAATGACGGTATTTTTATCCGCCCAGTCGCCGGTTTTTACACTGATGGCGCTCAGGTGCCCGTAGAGGGACGTGTATCCCTCATAATGCTGTATCATGACGGTGTTCCCGTACCCGCCCCGCCATCCGGTATAGATAACCATGCCGTCCATGATCGGTTTTATCGTACGGCCCTGATGCGCCATGATGTCGAGACCGTTATGGAAACCGGTTTCATGATAATGAGGATCGACCCTGTCGCCGAACATTGAGGTGTAAGTCCCGCTGACCGGTATCTGAAATGTCTTTCTCATCGCGTAGAGCGGCGAGATCGAGTTGTTGAGGATGACCGGTCTCGCCCCTTTGAAAAAAACCAGCCTCATATCGTCGGTCGATATGATCCGGAAGGGTGTCGGAAGATAATGGCCGCTTACTTTGACTCCCGGCTCGAGTAATTTTTTCATTCTGAACACGTCGTAAAAACCGTCAAAGGCGAATAACACGCCGTTTTCCGAAGGTATCACTATGTCATGGCCTTCGCCCGGTATCAGATTGTTCAGGAAAGGGTTCGCGGCGATCAGCGTGTCAATGGTGATGCGGTAACGGCGTGTCAGGTCCCAGAAGGATTCCCCCTGTTTCATCCGGTGAATCCTCAGCTTTACTCCCAGATTGTCCGGGTGCTGTCTGACAAACCGTATGTACTCTGATTCGGACTTGAATATGGGAAAACCCCGGATCAATGTATAACTATCCGGGTTTACCCTTATTCTGTCATGCAGAACGGCGGCGATAACGTTTCCCAGGAGAATGATGATGCATATCCCGATAAGCGTCACGACTGAATAAAACTTCAATTTTCGGAGCTGATAATTGGTGATGGGGAGTTCCGGAAGCATCATTACTCTCCGAGTTTTTTTGATTTAATCGCCGCTTTTTCCACCGCGTCGATTACAATTCCTGAAAATCCTGCCCGCTCCAGCACATGGACGGCGTCAATGGTGGTGCCGCCCGGAGACGTGACGTTCCCGCGAAGGGTTATCGGGCTCTCTGAAGTCTCCAGGACCAGCTTTGCCGATCCCAGAACGGTTTGCGCCGCCAGGATCAGCGCCTTGTCCCGGGGAAGTCCCATTTTTACCCCGCCGTCCGCCATGGCCTGGATGAAAGTGAACACGTATGCCGGACCGCTTCCCGATACCGCGGTCACCGCATCCATAAGCTTTTCCGGGACTTGCACCGTTATTCCAACGCAATCGAAAATACCGGACACCGTGGCCATGTCACTGTCCGAAACACTCCCTGAACCGCTTATGGCGGTGACGCCCTCGCCTATCAAAGCGGGGGTGTTGGGCATGGCCCTTACTATTTTTACCGAAGGACCGGTAACCCGTACCATCGCGTCAATACTGATCCCTGCGGCTATGGATACGATTAGTATGTCAGGTCTGATTGAGTTCTGTATATTGTCAAGAACAGGGATAATCCTGTCAGGCTTTACAGCCAATACTATGATGTCCGATATGTCAACGAGTTTTTTTGCACTCTCAGAGAGTGTTATTTTCAGTTCAACGGACAGGAGGCGGGCCTTGTCCTCATCTGTGTCGAACAGGGAAATGTTCTCGGGGACAGAATGTTTCGCCAGCCCCTTTGCCAGTGCCGATCCCATGTTCCCCGCCCCGATTATTCCGATCCGCAGGCCGTCTCTTTTTTCTTTCATCTGTAATCCCTCTCGCCGAATATCGCGGACCCGATCCGCACCATTGTGGCACCTTCCTCAACCGCGATCCGGTAATCCGAGGACATCCCCATGGAGAGCTCCTGGAGGTTTAGATTCAGCGATTCGTTTAAATCGCCGAGCAGAAGCCTCGCTCCCCTGAAAACGGAACGTACCACGTTTATATCATCGGTCAGGGGGGCCATGGTCATGAGGCCCAGAAGCTCCATATTCGGAAGCGCGACTATCCTTTCCGCCAGTTGCCTGCATTCATCCGCTTCGGTCCCGCTTTTGGTCTCCTCGCCGGATATATTGACCTGAATGAGTATTTTCTGGCGTTTTCCCCGCTTTCCCGCCTCCTCGCTCACCTTTTCGGCGGTGCCGATCTTGTCGATTGAATGGATTATATCGAAGAGGGAGACCGCGTCCCTGGCTTTGTTCGATTGAAGATGGCCGATCATGTGAAACCGGAACTCGCCCTTGAGATTCGGTATCTTCCGTCTGGCCTCCTGCACCTTGTTTTCGCCGAACACCCGCATGCCCCGGTCGATGGCGTCCTGTATTACATCCTCCGGAAAAGTTTTTGTGACCGCTATGATGCTGATCCGTTCCGGGTCCCTGTTCGCGTGAAGGGCGATTCGGTCGATTTCTGCGCGGATGGCGTTGTATTTATCCCATGCATTCATGCGGTTTTTTCCGGGGCGGCAGACTGGTTTCAGAATAGCCAGCGTAAAAAGAATATATTCACGGCATTCGGTCAACTCATTAATGAAAAATATATATTGACTCTGACCCCGGCGCGTACTCTGATATCGTAAAAGAAATGTCGAGGTCCGCGGAGAAAGAAGAGCATTCAGATGAAGGAGCAATTGAAGGGGCTGGGGGAACATTACATCGCCGAATTTCACGGATGCGATTCCCGCGTGATCGACGATACCGGCCTTATAGAAGCGGCCATGCGTGAGGCGGTCGCCCTCGCCGGGGTAAGGGAGGTCCGTTCTTTCTTTCATCGTTTCAGCCCTCACGGCATCAGCGGCGTCATCATAATCATGGAATCCCACATCACGATACACTGCTGGCCGGAACACGGGTACGCGGCGGTCGATTTTTTCAGCTGCGGCGGCGCAGACGCTGTTTCGGCGCTCCGTCATCTGGGCGATTGTATCGGCGCGTCCGAAAGGACCATTTCCTGCGTAACCCGGGGAGTTCAATCCGGGGACGGCGGACAGCCTTTCCGCGTCATAGAACATGAGGAGATAGATTCCTGAAATGGATATCCGCCTCGGCTTTATAGGCACAGGGACCTGCAATTCCACACTCCGTACGCCGCAATCCCTGGCACTGACGGACGGAACGTCCATCGTCATGGTGGATGCGGGCGGCGGTTTTTATCACCGCCTCGGCAAACTGGCTCCTGAATTTCCCCGATACGACACCATCGACGCGGTGATCCTCACCCATTATCACGTGGACCACGTGTCCGGCCTGCCGGACCTGCTCTGGGGGGAGATGTGGGACGCGGCAGGGACGAGAGGGCGTCCGCTGATCATTGCGGGCCCCCGCGGCCTCGAAAAGTTTCTCAAGACCAGGCTTCTCCCTTTTATGGGAGATTATGAAATCCCTTTTGAGCTTGTGCCGGTCGAATTCAACCCGGGGGACACCGGTGATTTTGGATTTCTGAAGGTCATCGCGGTTCCTCTGGCGCACGGAGAGGAATCCACCGGATACATGATTGACGTTGCCGGAAGGCGCCTCGCGATTACCGGCGACACCGGGTTCTGCGACGCGCTTCCCCGGTTTTTAAGGGAATCCGACGTTGCCGTGATCGAATGGAGTTTCAGCGACGATCGTGTCAGGCCCAAGCATATTTCCACGGCTGATATCGCGGCGCTGCTGAAAGAGGGCGCCTTGCCGCCGGAAGTGCATGTGATCCACCAGTACCCGGATGCCGATGGGCGGATCGATCAAATACGGCGTGTCAGGGACCTGCTTGGCGGCGATTCTGATCGGTTCCATTTCCCCGAAGGGGGGGAAATCGTCAGAATCTCACGATGACAGGCCTGGACAATGAATTCAAGGCTCTGACCCCTCAATTCAGGTTGCCAATTCCATCTACTGGAAAATCCCGGGTCTTGCCAAATCTTTCTTTACATATTAGGGGCGTTCGTTCACTATTGTTTTATTAGATCTTATCTTAGAGAGGTAATTATATGAACATACTCATTTTCGGCCCCAATGGGAGCGGCAAGGGGACCCAGGGTGCGGTAGTACAGAAAAAATACAATGTAATTCATGTGGAATCGGGCGTTATATTCCGGGAAAACATAAAAAAAGGCACCGAAATCGGAAAAAAAGCAAAGGAATTCATTGATCGCGGAGAACTGGTGCCGGATAACATCACCATTCCGATGATCATCAGCAGACTGCAGGAACCGGATTGCAAGAACGGATGGCTTCTCGACGGGTTTCCCCGCAGTATCGAGCAGGCCAAGGCGCTTGATGAGGCGCTTGAAAAAGCCGGCATGAAACTGGATGTGGTGATTGAAATCATACTGGACCGTGAAACCGCAAAGAACAGGATAATGGGAAGAAGGCTCTGCGCCAACGACAATAATCATCCCAACAATATCTTTATCGACGCGATCAAACCCGCTGAAAAAGACGGGACTTTCGTATGCCGTGTATGCGGGGGCGCTCTTTCTGCCCGTTCGGACGATCAGGATGAGGTCGCCATCGGGAAACGTCACAACATCTATTATGACACGACGACCGGCACTCTGGCCGCGGTGAATTATTTCAAAGATGTGGCCAATAAAAAAGGCACTAAATTGATTGGATTGGACGGGAAGCCGGGGGTAAAAGAAGTCAGCGATGAACTGATGAAGAAACTCGGTTGAACAGGGCTTTTTCGTGCGTAAAAATGGAAAAACCGAAGCGGGAGCGCATGCTCCCGCTTTTTTTATGCCTGCTTTCGCAAAGAGCACACGCGGTGTCCAATTACACTTGACATCGACGGAAAAATCTGGCATTCTGACGAGCGGCAAGGCGCCAGTCAGAATTGATATTGAATGAAGAGAAAAGTGAAATGGAAAAAAAGTTTAAAATCGCAGTAATTCTGATGTTTGTTCCAGTCATCATCAATGCCGCAGCGACGGTATTTGTCCACCAAAACCGAAGCGCCGCGGAATTCGCAGGGTATTTCGCCGGAATGATTTTAAGCTTCTCGTTCTCAATTGCATGGGTGATTTTGGCGAGAAAGGTGAGTCTTTCCAATATAATGGTGCTGTTTACCGTGTCACTCGGCTCCTTTCCGGTGAAAATACTGGTTTTCGCCGCTTTTGTGTTCGGCGGTTATTTCATTTTCCATTTCAACCAGCTCTTCTTCGGGATCGCATTTCTCTTCGGGACCGTGGCGAGCCTACTGGTGGAGGTCTGGTTTATCATATCGGTGAACAAATTGAATATCCGGCAGCGTCTTCACGGGAAAAAACAGAATAACGGCGAGCAAAAATGAACAGCGAAGAACTCCGCGGCCTATCCAAGGAAGAACTTATACGCACCGTTCTGGACCTCCAGACCAAAGGGTGCATCGAATCGAGCGAAATATCAAAATACATCAGCTACCGCGATCTTCTTGAATCGGCCTCCGATATAATTTTTGTCCTCGATAAATCCGAACACCTTGTCTACCTGAACAGCGCCTGGCATATACTGTTCCCGTCGCGCAATGAAGAAAAATTCGGGGAACACTACCAGAACTATATACCGATCGATAAAAAAGACCGCGCCAAGGACGTGTTTTCCGCGGTCATCGACAAGGGGGCTGTTTTTGAAAACGAGGTCATGAAAACCTTCGATGAAAACGGCAATGTCCTTTATTTTTCCAGCAGTTTCTCTCCAATAAGGGCGGAGAGCGGTGAAATAATCGGCCTCATCGGGATTATGAAGAACATAACCCAGCAGTATCTTGCCCAGAAGAAATTAAAAGAGAACTCCCGCATCCTTGAAGCGAAAGTGAAAGAACAGATTTTTCAGGCCGAAGAGCTGAAAAATCTGAGGGACCTGAACGAGGAAATCATCAGAAACGTGCCTATCGGCATCCTCATGATGGACCCGAGCGGCATTATGATTATGGAAAATCCGACCCTGAAAAGGATCATGGGCAGGAAACAGGAGGAAACCATAGTCGGCGTGAACCTGCTCGAGTATTCCGGATTCATCGAGGGGGGGTTTACTAAAATTTTTGAACAGGCCGTCAGGGAGAGAAAAACGATCCGTGTTTCCAACGCCCCTTACAGGCCCATCGCCGGCGGCAGCGAGCTCGTCATCAATGTGATCATGGATCCCTCGCTGGACAAGAATGGAAGCGTCGAAAAAGTCATCATTATGGTTGAGGATATCACCGAGCAGGCAAAGATCACCAAACGCATGAACAGGGCGGAGAAGCTTTCGGCACTCGGCGTGCTGGCTTCCGGGGTCGCGTCGGAACTGAAAAATTACATAAATAAAATGGTAATGGACCTCAATTTTGTCGAAAACAACATCGATCGCGACAATCCGGCGGCGGAATATGTCGATTCCCTTCAAAAGGACGTGGAACGCATTAAAAACATTTCCGAACAGCTTGTGAGCCTCTCTTCCGTTGATGAAGGAGAGAAGGAGATCTGCGAGCTGAATAAACTCCTGACGAGCCACCCGGTGGAGGTGTTCCTGAAGAGGCTGAGAAATGACGGGTTTGAAATTGAAGTTACGCCGTCATTCGAGGAGCCTGCCGTTCAGGCGACGCAAAACCAGCTTCAGCAGATGCTCCTTCAATTTCTTGAGAATTCCGAGGAGGCCATGCCTGACAAGGGCAAGATATCGATAACGATATCAACGATCGTCGAGGGAGGAATAAAATACGCGCTCATGACCGTGACCGACACGGGCCTGGGGATTCCGGAGGAAAGCTTTAAAAAGATCTTTCAGCCGTTTTTCACCACCAAGGGGAAAAGCGCCACAGGGCTCGGTTTGATGATAGTATCCGCAATCGTGGAAAACCTGGGAGGGTGTATCGGCATTAAAAGCAAACCGGGGGAGGGTACCGCCATCAGGATCGCCCTTCCAATAGTGAAATAACAGAGGGACCCGGTCATCAGTATGATAAACATACCAACGCATGTGAAAAAAAGCTTTTCCGAGGAAGGATTCACCATCATTTCGCAGGATGCGATCGCGAATCCGTCTGAAACGCTGACGGGGTCCCAGGCTGCGGCTCTGGACCGGATCAGCCTTGACTCGATCACCGGCAACAGGCATATCAGGACGCATCTCGCGGAAAAAGTTCCGGACAAACAGGTCGCGGGGGTCATGAAATCGGTCGCCGCGGAGTACGACATTCCCACAATCGTCGAATACCTTAACTGGCACATGAACAGGATCTCGGAAAATGTGATCAATCGGAGCGAGATCATACATCAGGCAATGTTCGCGATCCTGACCGGGGAGCACATGCTTCTTCTGTCGAGGACCGGAATGGCGAAATCATACCTCACCAATTATATTTTCAACACCTTTGAGGGGGCGAGGGTTTTTTCGCAGCAGGCGAGCAAGGACCAGACGCCGGACAATTATTTCGGCCCCTATAATATCGACGAGTTTAAAAAAGGGAGGATCCGGCACAACATAAAGGGTTCGATCATCGAGGCGAACCTCGTGTTTCTGGACGAGTTTTTCGACGCCAGCGACGTGGTGCTGCGGGCCTTGCTGTCGATCCTGAACGAGCGGAAGTTCATCAACGGATCGGAACAGATAGATGTCGCGGTGCACACCGCAATAGCCACCGCCAACTACATGAGAATGAACGAGGTGACCGAGGCAGTCCTCGACCGATTTACCTACAAATCCATCATCCCCGAGGACACGAATGTGTATTCCCAGCTTCTCATCGACCATACGTACGCCTTCAGCGGAGGCAAGCCGGTGGAGCCCGAGAAGAAACTCTATTTCAACCAGATACTTTTCCTTAACGAGATTATAAAGGGTGAGAACAGAGAGAAAAAAATCGTGGTCCCCGATTTCATCTATTTCATGAAAAACGTGATCGTGAACAAATACATGAGCGATATGAGGAAGAGCGACTACAATTTTTTCGTGAGCCCGAGAAAAATCGCAAAACTTTCCGATTTCCTGAGGGCCTCGGCCCTGCTTCACAACCGTTTCGAAGTGAACGAGGAGGACCTCAAGGACATGTATATCGCCCTCTGCACGCTGAACAGTTACGTGTCGGTAAAGGCGAAAGACAAGTCGGAAAGGGACGTCTACCTTGACGCGTACCAGCAGACCATGGTGCACTTCAACGCTTCCGGCGCGATACCCCAGATCGAGTTTCTCCTGAATGTGAGAAAGGTCCTTCAGGAAATCCGCGAAGACCCCGACAAGCGGGAATCCATATTGTCGAAGAAGACCATACTTGACACGTTTCTGGGCATCCTGAAGAAACTGTTTCCGACAAAGCGGAAAGACGATGATAAACTCACCATCGAATCGCTGAAGAGCAACGTGCTGGAGATGAATCCGGCCGTGGAAGAAGTGAATGAATTGAAGAACGGGATACTCAGGGACTACAAGGACCTGCACTGATGGCCTTCGACGCTGATGAAAACGTCGGGTTCGGTCCCGCCCGGGGTCAGGTCGAATTTTTCGGATACTGGGACTCCCTCGGTTTTTTCGAGACGATTCAGGCCGTGCTGCCCCCCGAATTTTACGTGCTTTTCGATATCGCCCGCATCATATTTTCTGAAGAGCTTACCTGCGACGCCTTCGATGCCATAGAAGAGATATGCCGCGATGAAACCGTATACAGGCCGGACCGGAAGGAGTCGATTCAGGTGAACCGCCTCGAGAGGATCGCACCGGTGAGCGACAAGATGGAACTGGACATGTTCCGGAAAATAAATGAACTGAAAAAGGCGCTCCCGAGGGAGCTGGCCATGCCCGATGAAGTGTTCGACATGAAGCTTTTCACCAAAACGCTGATGGTGCAGAAGTTTTACGAATCCGAGGCCGACAGTTTCAAGCCGATATCCACATCAAGGGACCAGAAGGGGAAGGACGCCAACAGGTTTGAACAGAAATTCTATCTGCTCCTTGACCGGTCGCCTTCAATGGAATCGAAGATGCGGATTTTTTATTCAAAATGCATCGTCGCCGAATTCCTGAGGAGAAAGCTCAACAGCAAGGCGATGCTTTACTACAGGCCCTTTGACTCCAAGCCCGGCGATCTCGTAAAGATCGAAAAGCGTGAGGATTTTCCCAGGCTCATTGAAGAGGTGCTGATGACCATCACCGGCGGGAAGAGCACCAACATCGAGGCGGCGATTTATCAGGCCATCAGCGACATTAAATACGACAAGGAGATGCTCAACGCCGAGATTCTCATGGTGACCGACGGGATAAGCAAAATCAACAGGAACAAGCTCCGCCAGGACCTAAAGGGGATCAAGCTGAACGTCCTGAAGCTCGGAGACGAGCTTCCGGAGCCGGAGTTCTACGATATCGAGAAAGGCCTGAAAGACGAAAGGATCGGTTTCGATCCGAACAAAATCAATATCCGGGACATCCACAGAAAAGTCAAAATGGACCGCGGCGGCGCCAATGAGAGCGGCCTTTCCATGACGGAAAAAAGGATATACCGCTTTATATTCGATTATTCAGACAAGATGTTCAAGGATCTGCGGGACATCTCGGTGAAATTCATCCAGATCGCGGATCTCGATTCTTCGAAGCTGTACAAGCCGGGCGAGGATATGATCGAATTTCTTAAGGCGTCGGTTGAAAAATTCGAAAAAGTCGATGCCGCCGCTCTGGAGTTCAACGACAAGGCGAAATTGTACAAACAGGTGCATTTTCTCTATCAGTATGTGGAGATGTATCTGGTCAACGGAAACGAGGACAATCAGGCCCTGAAGAAATTCCACCAGCGGCTTTTCGATATAAAGCTGAAACTCATGAAGGACCCGGACATTTATTTCACCTTCAGCCAGGTCAAGGAGATGAAGGAGGAAAAAGAGCTGATGAAGCTGGCGAAGAAGGAGATCCGGCAGATGCTCAAACAGATGCAGCTCGAGAATCGCAAACTTTCCATAAATGAGATGAAGAAAGGCCAGCTCGTGTTCACCATGGATATAGGCGGCGAGGGAAACATCGGACAGTATATCCTTCTCATGTTCATCAAGCTGATGCAGTTTATTAAGCGCGTGATATCCTACCCCTTCACTCCGCGGCAGAAGGAGAAAGAAAAGCGGAAACCGCAAAAAAACGATGCCGAACAGAGGAAAGCCGGCTGATTCTACAGTTTGTCCCTCTCATACCATTCGACGGTTTCATGAAGAATATCCATGTTTGTTTTTGTCGGCTGCCACTGGAGGTCGTTCTTTATCTTCTGGCAGTCGAGCAGCATGTTGTTGAGCATGTAGAAGACATGCTCCTTCGTCAGGTAGCTCAGTTTGAAAGGCCGGAGGAACCTGGAAAGAAATTTTGTTTTTCCGGCCGACAGATGTTTGATGGAGCAGTCGAGCTGTGCGAGCTCCTTGATCTTGACGGTTTGTTCCATCTGCGTCATCACATTGTCTGATCCGAGATTGTACACTTTTCCCGCAGATACCGGCGAGCCGAGCGCCAGCACAAATGCCTCCATCGCGTCGTCGGGATGGAGAAGCTGAAATTTCGTGTCGCCGCCGCCGGCAACGAAAAGCCGGTTGTCCTCCCCCATGCCGAGGGCCATTAAGAGCCCGATCAGCACTATGGGATTGTTCGTGCCGGGGCCGATTATCAGGGCCGGCCTGAATATGGTGATTGCCATGGACCCTTTTTTAATATATTCCATGCAGATTCTTTCTGCCTTTAATTTGTCTTTCCCGTAACGGCTTTTCGGTTTTTTCAGATCATCGGGCCGGGTGGGTATTTTTTTTGACCTGCCGTAAACCTCATATGAGGAGAGGAATAAAACCTTCTTTACGCCGGCCTTTTCGGCTTCTGCGAGAAGATTTCTGGTGGCCAGTATGTTTCCCTTTTTCATCATTCTTCGGGAATGGCGTTTGGTGCCCTTTATATCGTAGAGGTGGATCACCGTTTCCACGCCGGCAAGCGCCTTTTTGAGGATTCCTTCCTCAAGGGGTGTGCCGGTGATAAAGTCGAGGCGGGGATCCATGTCTCGCGGTTTTTCAGGAGCGAGTCCGCGGACTTTGTGCTGATCATTAAGAAGTCGTGTAACGAGCTTTTTCCCAAAATTGCCGCCGCATCCAGTTATTAGTATCATCTATGGCTCCTTCGGTTTTGTTACAGGCGTCCTCTTGTTGAACAAAAAACACCCCGTTTCGATTTTCGTCAACTACAATAAAATTGCGAATCAAAGCGGGTTATCCTCCGGTACGGGGTTCGAGCAGAAAACGGATCGGTCGCGAGGGGAAAATAACGCCCTCCACCCGTCCCTTGATCTGCCGCCTATCCGCAACGACCGGCACGGCTGAAGCGGTCCGGTTGTCCCCGGCCAGTAGGTATTGATCCGCGCCGAGCCTGAAGGTTTCCGGAGGGCCGGGTCTTTTCGAAAGCGTTGCCCCAATCGGGTATTTTTGCCCGTCGGCTCTTTCCTCAAGCAGGTATTCCTGGGGTGTCTCGCTGTAGCGGATCGAACGTCCGGGGTCGATGATGCCGAATGTCAGGGGTGTCCCCTTTACCCTGAACACCGCGCCGTCATATGACGCATCGCATTTGGGGAGCGCTATTACTCTTTTATACGCGCCGTCTCCGGTCAGCACGAGGTCGCCTCGCCGGTATTCGCCCGGAACATACGTCATCACAAGCACCCGTTCGCCTTTTACAAGCGACGGGAGCGAGTCGTTACTGCCGACCGCGGTGATGGAAAAAAATGAAACAACTCCCCAAAGGGCGGATGCTGACAGGAATGTCGCGAAGACCGAGTAGGCGATATAGAACCACACCCGGTTGTAGCGAGCACGGGGGGCGTCTTCGACCTTGAGCGAGCGCATCAGCGCCTCCAGGGGGGATGCGGCTGAGACAACGACCGCGGCGGCTGAAAGAACGAAAAAGTCGGGCAAATGTGAAGGAGAATCCCTCACCAGCACGGTGAAGGGAATCAGCATGAGTATCACCAGACGCAGCATGAAAAAGACAATCCCTGAAAGGAGATTTCCGTTGTAAATCTGACCGAGGCCGATCGCCGAAAGGGAAAGGACGAAAGATACGGCGGGAATCCGGCGCTTTGTCTTTACGCTTTTTATCAGTGCGCTTTTCTTCGACATGGTGCTCACAGAAATGATTCGATGAATCGCCGAACCTTCTCCTTTCCGCGGAATACGCCGAAATGCCCCTCGCAGAGGATGTCTGCATTGAGTGAAAGAAGGAATCTCAGCGATTTTACATAGTCCCCCCGGTCAGATCTGAGGGAATCGTTGAGCGGCCCGTGCACGTCCTGGCCGAAAAGGACAAGCTCCCCGTCTGAAACCATCGTCAGTACCGCCGATCCCGGCGAATGCCCCGGAGCATGATGGAACACGACTTCATGGTCTCCCACCGTGAATATCCGCGTCGCCTCAGAGACCTTTATGTCGATTTTGGTGGGTTCCATGTAGGTGCCGTACCAGGCCGCCGCGGTCACCTCGGAATCTCCCGATTCGAGAAACTCCGCGTCAAGTTCGTGGGCCACCACGGCGCAGCCGGTCGCGTCCCTCACCGGAATGATTCCTCCGGTATGGTCGTAATGGCAGTGGGTCACGAAGCAGTAACGGACGCTTTTCGGGCTTGTCCCGGCTGCTGCGATGTTTTTCATGATGCGGCTGGTCGAAAGCCCGGTCCCCGCGTCCACCAGCGCCGCGGCGCCGCCGGAGATGATGAGATAGACCGCCGCGTCGGAAGGGTCGGATTCCGATGATCCTCCCACCAAATAGATATTGCTCGATATTTTCATGGGCATCCCACTATCTGATGTCGCGTTCCGCGAGATTGAAAGCCCTCACGGGTCCCTGTATAGGTTGTCCGGAGATATGTAAGGATTGTCAAGCTCTATTGAATTTCACGCGTAATCGATGTAGAGAATTCCCGTCTCCGTGAACGCCTTTCATATAATCGGGGTGTTTTTCGCCTGATCCCCGGATATTTTTCATGAATTACGGTTGTCTTTCTTGCATGAGGAGCGCAACCATTCGCGTTTTTCGCTGATTTTTATTTTAGAAAAGCCGTGAAATGGGGCCCATATCGCGCGGTACAGCGAATATTTGTTGACTTTAATATTTTGCGCCGCATTACTGTGATGGAGAATTCGGCCGTGGCGGCACGTCAGAAAATCCGGAGAAAAAATGTGATGGCATTTTTACAGCAAATCAAACGTCCGGCGATCATCCTGTGCGCGCTCCTTTGCATCCTGGTTTCGGCGTCTCAATGGCCCGCCGGCGTTGAGGGAAGGAACGCCATATCGTACAATGAAGAGGGCTGGGATCTCCTGAAAAAAGGCGACAGCTACCGGGCGCTTTTCAGTTTCAAGAATGCCCTGAACAAAAACCCCCGATACAAGGAAGCGCTGATCGGCCTGGCCAAGGCCTACTACCAGGTTCAGGTATTCGACCAGTCCCACGAACTTTTTTCCCGGGCCCTAAAGCTCGATCCCGCGTCGGGTGACGCGCTTACCGGAATGGGTTTCACTCTTATCGCCCTGGGCGATTACGCCGGATCGATGAAGCACTTCGACCGCGCCGTACGCAATTCCGGGGAAAACCTGGAGGCGCAGTACGGCATCGCCTATCTCTACAATGCCATGGGAAAGCGGTTGTGGGCCAAAAGGAAGCTCCAGGGCATTTTCAGGATCAACCCGTATCATTTCAACTCCCTTCTGCTTATGGCTGAAATCAAGGGGGAAGAGCGCCGTTTGTCGGAAGCCAGGAAATACGTGGAAAAGGCCATGGAAGCGGACAGGGAATCTCCCGCCGGATACACGAAATACGGCGAGATCCTTCTGAAAGACTACCTCGTGACCGACGACGAGGACTCGCTTTCGGAATCGCTCGAATCCTTCAGGAGCGCCCTTTCGATCCAGCCGAAAAATTATGATGCCAACAGGTTCATGGGGTACATTTCGCTGATAAAGAATGACAGTGCCGCGGCCGCGGGCTTTTTCAGGGAGGCCCTCTCCGATATCCCCAACAGCGTTATTTACTACTGCCTGGGAATTTCCTATGACAGGGCGGGAAACAAGGATGAGGCGCTGGATAATTTCATGAAGGCGATGAAAATCACCTCCCAGGATTCGGTGCTGAAGAGCAGGCTGGAGGATTTTCTCGTGTTTAACGATTACAAGATCGGGCACCCCATGCGCGTGATGCTGAATCGCGAGAATGCCGAAGCGGCCGCCGCAAAGGGAAGAAAAAATCTTCATGATCAGGTGGTGATGTATCTGCGCAGGGCGCTGCTGATGAATCCTCTGGACAGGGCCTCAAGGGAACAGCTGATGGAGTACTATCAGGTCAATGATTATTACGATCTGTACATTGAAGAGCTGAAGGAGCTTCAGCGGAATTTCAAGGACGGTGAATTCAGGAACAGGCTTACCGTCGCGGTCCTGAAACGGCGGGAAAGGCTGTATCACCGCGAGGGTTTTTCCTTTGATCCGGCGGAGCGGGACGTTCCCGCGGTGATGGTTCTCAATCTCGACCCTGAAGGCACCGTTACTCCGCACCCCGATGCCGGGTCCGTCATTTCGAGCAATCTCACTTTTGTGATCCAGCAGTTCGGCCGGATGGAGCCGGTGGGGCTGAGGAACAGGTTAAAGGCTGATTGCGGCATAAAATGCGCCGGCGACCACCTCTTCCGCAGTATCGAAAAACTGCAGGATCTCGTAAAATCAGAGGAGCTGAAAAAGGTCGATTACGTGGTGTACGGAACCTACCGGGAGCAGGGAAACGGGCTTTTCGTGGACATGAAGCTTCTCGATAACGCGAGGGGGTTTGTGATCGGAGAATTTTCAATTTCAGAAAAAGGGAAGGACAGCCTGCCGCTGATTTCCCTCAGGGCAGCCCGCCAGCTCTATGCCATGATTCCCTTCAGCGGCAGGGTCCTCAAGGTCAAAGAGAAGGGAATAGTGGTAAACCTCGGCCTTATCGACGGGATCGCTCCCGGCGAGCGCCTGGTGGTGTATAAATTCAACGAAGGGACAGTCCAAAAGAAAAAAATCGTCTTTTCCGTGAATGAAGCGGATACGTTTCTCTGTTATGCGGAAACTCCCCGCGAAGAGGACATCGACCTGATCGATTCAAACGACACGGTGTATCCGCTGAAAAAAAGGCGCGCACACAGGATCCGGTGATTGACGGGACAGCCGGGGAAGCGGGGGGATTTTTTTTCAGATTTGCTTGACATGCCGAAAAAAGTGCGTTACACACATTATATAATTCATAAAACATAAGGAGCCGGATATGCGGAAAAAGGGGATATTCTTCGCACTGTGCGCGTGCGTACTGATTTTTACGACAGGGTGTAAAAAAAACGGCGTGGTCCTCATAGATACGGCATTGAGGGACAATCCTAAGACCGCCAGGGGCGAGTATAAATGGGTGAAGGGAGTCAACCGCGGCCAGGTGGTGAGCATCCTTAATGAGAAGGAGGATCAATGGTACGAAGTCCAGCTCTCCGACGGGGAGACAAAGGGGTGGATTGAGCAGAAGTATGTTCATAAAGGCGAGAAAAAAATAATATCCTTCACCGAGCTTACGAAAATATACGATCAGCCGGATGAGAATTCCAGGGTGAAGAACACTATGCCGGTGGGGACAAAGGCAATCGTCCTCAAGGAGAAGAATAACTGGGCCGAGGTGAACGTGCGATGGGGAGTGAGCGGATGGATCCCCATAGGTGCATTTTCAGTAGACAGCGACGTGACCCCAAAGGCTACGTATGAAATTTATATCAGCGGAATCGGCAAGTGCGAAATTGAGGCATCGTCGACCCTGACGCCACAGACCGGGAGCTACACCGCCAACAAAATGTTCGACGGGAACCCGGCGACCGCCTGGCAGGAAGGGGAGGACGGCGACGGCCAGGGCCAGTGGGTCGAGATACGGTTTCCCGAGCCTGTATCGGTCAGCGTTTCCCTTATAAACGGCATGGTGGGGAAGGACGCGAAGTTCGCAAGCTACGGAGCCGATGGAGACCTCTATCTGCTGAACAACAGGCTGAAAAGCGCCAGGGTTGAGTATACTGAGGTGGGATACCAGGAAGACGGCGGGCAGGGGGAGAAGACGGGGAGCAGTGTCGCCAATTTCGAGGACGATTTCAGGGACTTTCAGGATGTCGGGTCCTTCGGCCATATTTCCAGAATCAAACTGGAGATCGACAGCGTGTATCGCGGCCAGAAGTGGCGTGATACCAGCATCGGCGAAATCCGCATAGTGAAAACCCAGTAACGATACGAAGGGCCGATAGGGGGGAACTACGGATGAAAAAAATCGCGATTCTTTCATTGATTGCCGCGTCCCTGCTCGTAGCCTGCGCTTCGGGGCAGCGTCAGGACACGGGGGATGACGCCGGCGTGGTGCTCAAGGATACCTACATTTACGGCAAACCCGGAGGGAGCGTCGGCGAAAGCAAAGTGCGGGTCAACCGCGGCGAAGGCGTTTCGCTCCTCAAGTCAGAGGAAGGGCAGAACGGCTGGGCGCAGGTCTTGCTGGCGGACCGTGAAACGAAGGGGTGGATAGTGGAAAAGTACCTGCACCGCGGCCCAAAAATAGAAATCAGACTCACGCAGAACGCTTCGCTTTATGTGAGGCCTGACGCAAACAGCAAAATCGAGTCAACGATCGTGAGCGGCACCTATGTTCTGGTCCTCAAGCAGCTTGATGACTGGAAAAAGGTGAGCGTGGAATACGAAAAGGAAGGGTGGATCAATTCCGGAGCCTATACTTCCGGATCCAGGTAGAATGACACGGTATCGCGCGGCGCCCCATGCGGCGCCGCCCGGTCACTTTTTTTCCAGCAGAGCCTTCAGAGACCTTTCCACTTTTACCGCATCCTCCTCCCTGCCTGCATAGCGATAGATTTCCGCGAGGGTGAAATAGCTTTCCGGATTCGAGGGGTTCAGCGTTATGGCCCTGCTGAAGTATTCCATTGCCCGCCAAAGACGGCGGTCCTTTTTTCCGGGAAGGGGATCGGTGTAGTAAAGATACCCCAGTTTGACCATTCCAGGCTCATAATCGGGCTTGAGAAACACGAGGCGCTCCATAATACGCGCCGCCTTTTCGTATTCGCCGCGGCTCCTGTGGATTTCGAAAAGCCTGCGGTACGCCGATATCTCGGCGGGGTTTGCAGCTATGATCTTGCCGTACAGGCGGGCCGCCGTGTCGATCTCCCCCTTCCTGTCCGCCTCTTCCGCCGGACCGTACAGTCCGCGGGCCGCCTCCTTGCCGGCGAGATAACCGGCATTAAAGTACATCATCGCCCGGTCAGGTTGCTTTAAGCGGATGTAGTGCCTCACAAGGTTTATGTTTGCCATTAGATGATCCGGCTGAAGCGCGACCGATTCGGCATAGTGACGCAGGGCCTCATCATGGTCTTCGTAAAATTCATAAAGGTCGCCGATTTTATTGTGCGTATCCGCCTGGCGTGGATTAATCGCGAGGGAGATTTCCAGATATTGAAATGACTGGAGCTTGTTTTGTTTGATCGCGTAAATATCGGCAATGTAGTTGGCCGCTTTGAAGAGGTCCGGTTTCATGTCCAGCGCCTTCCGCATGGAGAGCAGGGAATAATCGTACATCTCGGCGTTGAACTGTAGGACCCCCCTGGTGTAATAATACCGCCAGGTGCGGGATCCATCCGCCGCTGCGGGAAAGGACGCCAAAATCGAGATGATTATTGACAAAACTTGAATTTTTATTATTGACATATTCCGCTTATATTATAGTGGTGATTTGTTGATTAGACGGTCAGGTAGCTCAGTCGGTAGAGCAGAGGACTGAAAATCCTCGTGTCGGCGGTTCGATTCCGTCCCTGACCATATAATTAACACCCCGCATCCTGATTCCCCGATTTCTTCTGCCGTACCTGTTCAGAGTAATTAATACGCATGGTGCCGCGTGATCCGGAGTAACGCAAGTTTTATTTATGCGTCCATGCACACTAAAATCGCATCATAACCTCTTGACAAAATATTCGCGCCTGCATTTCAATGAAAAAAAAGACGAGGTGTCTGGAATGATTGATCCGAAGATGATACGGGAAAATATCGACGGTGTGGCCGCGATGCTGGCAAAGCGCAACCAGGAAGGGGCAGTCGATCTCGCGGGCCTGAAAAAGCTCGATGAGGAAAGGAGGTCCTGCATCGCCCGCGTTGATGAACTGCGGGAAAAACGGAACAGGCTTTCCAAAGAAGTGGGTGGCCGCAAATCCAGGGGAGAGGACGCTTCCGAGATCATGAAGGAAGTGTCCCTTATCGGCGGCGAAATCAAAACCCTGGAGGAGGGTTCGGAGGCGATGAACAGGGAGTTCACCGATCTGCTCCTGTCGATTCCCAACATGCTGGACGACGAGGTCCCCCGGGGCACCGATGAAAAGGACAATATCGTGGTGCGCACCTGGGGGGAGAAGCCGAAATTCAATTTCACGCCCAAGCCTCATTACGATCTCGGTGTTGATATGGGCATACTTGATTTCGAACGGGGGGTGAAGATTTCCGGGGCGAGGTTCTATCTGTACCGGGGACTCGCGGCGCGGATGGAGCGTTCCATCATAAATCTCATGCTGGACCTCCACACCGGGGAACACGGTTATACCGAGGTGTTCGGCCCCTATATCGTAAACGACGACAGCATGATAGGGACGGGGCAGTATCCCAAATTCCAGGACGAGTACTACCGCATCGACCGCGACGGCCTCTCGCTTATCCCCACCGCGGAAGTGACCCTCACCAACATCTATCGGGACGAGATACTTCCGAAGGAGGACCTGCCTGTGTACGTCACCATGCAATCCGCATGCTTCAGGCGCGAAGCGGGGGCGGCCGGCAGGGACACCCGCGGCCTCATCAGGGTGCATCAGTTCCAGAAAGTGGAGCTGGTGAAATTTGTCGAACCGGCGACGTCACGGGACGAGCTGGAATCGCTCGTGAGGAACGCGGAGGAGGTGCTGAAACGCCTGAATCTCCATTACCGCGTGGTGCTTCTCTGCAGCGGCGACACTTCGGCGTCCTCCTCAAAAACATACGACATAGAAGTGTGGATGCCGGGCCTCGACCGGTACATTGAGATATCCTCCTGCTCGAATTTTCTGGATTATCAGGCCCGTAGGGCCAGGATCCGTTACCGCCGGGACAAGGGGGAAAAACCCGAGTTCCTGCACACGCTGAACGGGTCGGGACTGGCGGCGGGAAGGACGCTCGCCGCGGTCATGGAAAACTACCAGACCGCCGACGGCGGCATCGCGGTCCCCGAAGCCCTGAAAAAGTACATGGGAAGCTGACCGAAAGACCGGTCCATTCCTACGCCATGCGGGAATTGAACGCCCTACACAAGGACTGGCTTTTTGTCAGACAGGCGCTTTCGCTGAGCCTGGCGTTCGGGGTGCCGGTAAGGATTGCCGGCGCGGGGGCGGTACTGGAAAAAAACCCTGACTGCATCCCGGTTTTCCGCGACATCGTCCGGACAGCGGATTCGATCGGGGCCGGAACCATGGCTGATGAAGGCGGCGCGATCCTTTACTCTCCCGCCACGATCACCCCCGCGAATTTCGTCCTGGATACCGGACCGCTCTCTTCCGCCATTGAGGTGATGATGTTTCTCCTGCCGGCGCTGTGTCTTCTCGATTTCCGTTCCGTTCTTGCCGTCAGCGGCGTGACGCATTCGCCCCATGCCGGGCCCACCGCATATTTCAAGGACGGCCTGTTCCACGCCCTGGAAAAAATGGGATTTTTCTGCAGTATGACGCTGAGGAGATTCGGCTTTCACGGAAGCGGCGGCGGCCTGTTTGAGGCAAGGGCGTATCCGAGGGAGACTGCGGAAGTGAAAAGGCTTTTTCAGGGCCCCTGCGGTCTTGAAGGGGCGCGCGTGTTCATATCAGGGCTGACCAGCGCCGCCGGGGCCAGGTTCCGCGACGCTCTGCGGGGCCTCACCGGTCTTGCAGAAGAGTCGGTTTCCGTGATAGAGGTTCTCGACGCTGACGGGCCGGGTGTTTCCGCCCAGATCCATGGGCGCTCCGGTTCCATGCCGGCAGTGTTCTGGAGGGGGGGGATTTTTTATAATGCCTCTGGTGATTTCGTGTACGATGAGACGGAATTTTTTGAAGAGCTGACGCGTATGGCAGAAGAGGCCTTGAGATTCGCGGAGTCGGGCGTGTTCGGGGACAGGTTCATGAGGGAGCTGGCCGTCTTCGCCCTGTTGTGCCCCGACGGGAGCTTCGAAGAATCGGAAAGTCTTTTAAAGACTGCCGGCACGCTCCGGGAGATCGTTCATCCCGGATGATCCAGAAGCCTGTCGGTCTCCTCTTTGTTCAGTTTGTTTATCAGCGTCTTTTCGTCCTTGATGAATTGAAAAAATTTTTTTACCCCCGTCATCTTCATGAGCGTTTCAATCTCGTCTGACAGGTTCATAATGTACATGTCGATATTTCTGGCTGAAAACTCATGCATCATTTTGATGAGGAGTGATAGGGCGGAGCTGTTGATGTATTTGACCGCATCCATGTTCAGGATAATGTTCTTGAACCCTGCGGTGGAGGAATTTTTCATGAAAGCGTCGATCTTCGGGAAATCATCAAAGCTTATGTCGCCGCTGATATCAATGATGTCGTATCCGAATTTCGAGCGAATGGAGAGCATGAGTTCGTTCGCCATATCCTACTCCGGTCATTGAATTGTACATGTAAAATTGCAAAAAAATATGGTTTTGTCAACGATAATATCGGCGTACCGTAATGCCGACTCCTTGTTTACCGTTCGATCACTGTAACTTCTTCCAGTTCTCCGTATCGAAACAGCGAGTTCCTGATCGCCCGGAGCCGGCTTTCGAGCTCACCCGCATGGGCGGGGGAATCCGGGCCGCCGCCATCATTGATTTTTCGCATCTCCGCGGTTATCGGCACAGTCTGAATCACCCGTTTCATGGATTCATCCCTGCCGTTTACCGTGATTATCGGTTCCGCTTCAAATCGCGTGTTAAGAAGGCCTCCGTCTTTTGAAACGACAACGCTCAGGACCACTGAGTCTCTTGTCCCCAGGCGGGTGTCCCCTTCCAGGGGGAATGTGCTGCTCTGGTTGGAGATGAAATTCCCCAGGCTGTAAAAAATAAAGCCGTTCCTCCCGTCGGCGGCGCGGATTTTTTCCACAGGCTGGAGCACGTGCGGGTGGTGTCCCACCACGAGATCGACGCCCATGTCTATGTAGCCGGCCAGAAGTCTTCTGGTGCCGGCGGAAGGCTCAAGGTCGTATTCATTGCCCGCATGAACGATCATGACAAGATAATCGCACCGGGTTTTCATGGCGGTGATATCGTCCTCCACTTTCTTTTTGTTTCCCAGAAGATTGATGAACGGGCCATTTCTGGGCCCTGGAGGGGGGTAGTTGAGGACTTCCGTGTAGCCGATGATTCCCACCCGAATCCCCGCGATCTCCTTCACGAGACCGCGTCCCGCCTCCTCTCTCGTGAGCCCCGCGCCGACATACTCAAGCCCGTTTTCCTTGATATATCCAAGGGTGTTCCTGAGCCCGCCGGCGCCCTGGTCCATTATATGGTTGTTCGCGACATTCATGACCGTGAACCCGGCGTTCTTCAGCGCGCCCAGCACCGCCGGATTGCAGTTGAATATCATGGGAGTGCTCGTAAAAGGGGGGGACACGGGGAACTCCATGTTCCCCACTACCTGGTCGGATGCCGCGAAAACCTCCCGGACCCGCTGAAAAAGAAAATCGAAACCCCCGTTGTTCACGGTGTTCCGCGAATCAGGGTCGATCACGTTTCTTTCCCTGGCCGCCGACTTGACCGGTATATGCATGATAATGTCGCCGGTGAAGGATATCCGCGCCTGGTTTCTTACCCCGGGGCCGCATGAGATGAAAACAACGGCTATGACTGTACAAAATAGCTTACTTTTCATAATAAAACGCATGTTTGTCATCATTACAAATGTGAGTAGTATTCAGGCCCGCAGAGCGGTTTTCTGTCAACAGCAAATTCTTGAAGAATGTTCTTGCCTTTTCCATTGCGTCAGGTATGCTGAAATGTACGGACGGATTCAAAGTCCCGAAAGATTCGGAACGGAGGGTATATGTATGGATAAGCTGTTCAATCCCGATTCGATCGTGATCGTCGGGCTGTCCTCGAAATCGAGCAACATCCCCAAACTGGTGCTGGAAAACCTGATCCGCTGGGGCTACAAGGGACGAATCTTCGGCGTGAATCCCACCTCCCGGGACGAGCATGTCGACGGAATCAAAATGTACCGCGCCATTGAGGAGCTTCCGATCGTTCCGGACCTTGCCTTTACGCTGGTTCCGGCCAAGTACGTTCCGGACATCATGGCGCAGTGCGGTAAGTTCGGCATAAAGAGAATGGCGATCCCCTCGGGCGGTTTCAACGAATTCGGCGATGAGGGGAAAAACATCGCGGAAACGGTGATGAACACGGCAAGGGAGTACGGGATACGGTTTGTCGGTCCCAACGGCGTCACCGTGGCGAACACCAATAACGGCCTCTGTCTCCCCTTCGTCCCCTCATACAGCCCGCCAAAAGGGGGTTTGTCGATCATCACCCAGAGCGGCGGTGTCGGGCTGATGCTGTGGAATCTGATGACCGACGAGAACATAGGAATGGCGAAGTTCGCGAGCATCGGCAACAAGCTCGACATGGACGAGGTGGATTTTCTGGAATACTTCGGCGGCGATCCGGAGACAACGATTATCGGCATGTATCTGGAGAGCATTCCCAGAGGGGAGCGCTTCATCAAGGCCGCGGCCAATGTCGGGAAGCCGGTGATCGTCCTGAAATCCAACACCACCGAGGCGGGGAAGAAGGCGGCCATGAGCCACACCGCCGCGCTTTCCAACGACGAGAGGATCATCGACGCCGCATTCGACAGGGCCGGGATAATACGCATCGGCAGTTTCACCGAGTTTATCTCGGTGTCGCAGGCGTTTCAGCTGCCGCCGCTCCGGGGAAAGCGCCTCATGGTGATGAGTCCGGCCGGCGGCTTTACGGTAATGATGGCGGATTACTGCGAAAAGCTCGGGTTTCAGTTCGCCGATCCCGGAAGGGAATTTTATGAAGGGCTGAAAAAGTTTTCCAACGCAGGAGTCATCAATTTTTCAAACCCCCTCGACATGGGGGACATCTACGACACCGACATGTACGCCCATATATTCTATACGGTAATGCACAACGAAAACGTCGACGGCGCCGTGTACGTGAGCCAGTGGCCGCACATGCCGCGGGGTGAGGACGTGTTCTACAAGATGTTCCACACCGATCTTTCCACCGAGGCGACAGGAACTATGCTCTCCTCGGGAAAGCCGATCGGGGCCTGTCTCTTCGGCCTTTCCTCAACGATATCGAGCATCAAGCAGAACATAAATTTTCCGCTTTTCAACAGCACCGAGGAAATGCTCTGCGCCCTCTGGAAACAGTACCGGTATCACAACGAGAGGATAAAAGCGCTGTCTGAGTATCCATCGCCCCAGGGGATAGACATGCGGTCGTCGGACCGCTGGATCGTGGAACACCCGGGAGTCACCGGAGAGGACTCCCTGGAATTGCTGAAAAGCTACGGCATCGGCGTCCCGCGATGGTCGATCGCCGGGACCGCCGAAGAGGCGGTGTCACAGGCCAGGGAAATCGGGTATCCGGTGGTGATGAAGGTGGTGTCACCCGACGCGGTGCACAAGTCTGAAGCGGGGGGCGTGCTCGTGGGAATCGGGGGAGACGATGAGGCGGCGGACGCGTTCGGCACGATCAGGGAAAACCTGATGAAATACCGCGAGGGGGGGGAGTTTGTCGGAGTGAGGGTGATGGCGATGGCGCCGAAGGGGCACGACATGTTCATCGGCGGGGTGCACGACCGGTCGTTCGGCCCGGTGGTGTTTTTCGGATACGGTGGGATTTTTGTTGAAGTATTCAGGGACGTGGAGACGGTCTTCTGCCCGGAGTCGCGCGCCGTCATCGAAAGGAAGCTGGAAAATCTGAAGTCCTTCGCGATATTGAAAGGCACCCGCGGCGGCGGGAGGGGCGATATCGGCGGGTATGTTGAAAT
Organism: Spirochaetota bacterium; assembly: GCA_041737965.1. Lineage (GTDB taxonomy): Bacteria > Spirochaetota > UBA4802 > UBA4802 > UBA5550 > JAFGJK01. Next base: position 102,051 of record JBGSQT010000018.1, read on the forward strand.
AATCGAGCGGGTCACCCATCTGATGGCCAATCACCGGTCAATTGCTGAGCTTGACCTCAATCCGGTACGGGTCCTGTCCGACGGTTCCGGGGTGGTGGCGCTGGACGCGAGGATCAGGATAGAGTGACGCATTCAGCGGCAGACCTCCAGTTCCTTCAGCTCTTCGTCGAAACCGGCCGTCCGGGATTCGTATTCGCCGGTAAGCGAGTCCAGCTCGTCGTACAGGGCGTCTGCCTGTTTTTTCAGGCCGTGAAGCTCAATGGAGAGGGACCCCACGGCCGACCCCGCACCCGCCGCGGAGGCGTTGATTAAATCGCTGTTGCACCTGGTTATCTTTCCTTCGATATCATGGAGGGCGGCCTCGATATCGGCCATTTTGCGCTCCAGCGGCTTCAATTCCATGGAGCGCCTCTGCTGGATGTCGGCGCGAACTTTCCTGACGTTTTTTTTGTTCAGAGGTTCCGTTCCGGCCGCCGAATCCCCGCCTCTTTCCGGCGCCTCCTCGTCCCATCCGATGCGGTTTAAAAAATCCCGGTAGGTGCCTTCATAGGTGAAGGGCGCGTCCCCCTGGAATACGATGAACCTGTTCGCCAGGGAATGCAGGAACAGCTCGTTGTGTGTTACGAAAATGACCGCCCCCGGGAAATCGTCTATGGCGGCCATCAGGGCGTCGCAGGATTCCATATCAAGATGGTTTGTCGGCTCGTCAAGCAGGAGCAGGTTCGTCTCCCGGGCCAGAATCGTGCCCAGAAGGACCCTGCTGCGCTCTCCTCCGGACAGCACCCGAATGCGCTTGAGGGCGTCGTCACCCTCGAACATCATCGCTCCTGCGACGTCCCTCGCCCTCTGCCGGTCGCCGCAGGAATTCATTATCTCTTCCTCAACGGTGAGCTGTTCGCTCAGCCCGCTGATTTTGGTCTGGTCGAAAAAAGATATGACCGCCTGCTGGTGGAGATGGAACTCCCCCTCGGCCGGCGTGAGCTCTCCGGCGATCACCCTGAGGAGCGTGGTCTTCCCCTTTCCGTTTTTACCGATGACGGCGATCCGGTCGTGCGCGCCGACGGTGACGCTCAGGCGCCGTATGGGCATCGCCGCCTGGCCCGGGTAGCCGAAGGAAAGGTCCCGGATGGACAGCAGGGTCTTTGCCTGTATCTGGCGGCAGTTGAAGGAGAAATCCAGCGTTTTGATCTTCTCGAGCTTTTCAAGACTCTTCTGTTTCTGCAACGCCTTGACGCGCGACTGGACAAGGCCGGCGAGCCTCGCCTTTGCCCTGAACCTGCTTATGAAAAGTTCCGTCTCCTTCCGTTTTCGGTCGTCATTGATTCTGGTCTTTTCATGGATTTCCTCTTCCTTTAAAAGCTGGTCGTAGAGTTTATCGGTCCCTCCCTGTATTTTCCGTATCTTTCTACGGTGGATGCCGAGAATGTGCGTTGCCACCGCATCCATGAACGACCTGTCGTGCGTGACCAGTATCAGCCCGCCGCGCCATTTGTTTAAAAAATCTATGAGCCACCGTATCGTCACGACGTCGAGATAATTGGTCGGCTCGTCCAGAAGAAGGAGGTCCGGTTCAGAGAGGAGGGCCTTGGCCAGATTGAGGCGTATCTTGTACCCGTCGGAAAATATGCCCGGATCACGGTCCATGTCTTCTTTTGTAAAACCGAGCCCGTCCAGGATTTTCCTGACCCTCCACGCTTCGTCGCATAAATGCTCCGGCAGGCCGAGGGACCCCTCGGCGAGAAGCGTGTCCCGGGTGAACCTGGTTTCCTGCGACACATATCCCATCCGGTATCCTCGGGGAATGCTGATCTCGCCGGAATCAGGATGCTCGATGCCGCAGAGTATCTTCAGGAGCGTGGTTTTCCCATGCCCGTTGCGTCCGGTAAGGCCCGCTTTTTCCCCCTTCATGACGGTGAAGGAGACATCATCGAAAATCGTCTGCGCGCCGAAGGATTTGTTGAGATTGACCACTTTAAGCATGCCATCGCCTCATGGCGGACATGGTTGGAAATAACCGCATTTTTTCAATAGAAATTTTATCGCTCTTGAGGAAGAGCGTAACGGATACCGGGCATTGAAACTGGCGGTGGGAATCGAACGGATCGGAGTGATCAGTCGGCTTTGGCGACAAAGCTTCGTATCAGCCTTTGTTCTTCAGGCATGAGACCGCTGAAATGAACCCCGAACAGGTTTTTCTTTCCCTCTTTTCTGACGTGTATCACCGAGCCTTCGCACTCGATCGTGTGGTCTTTGCCGTTGATGGTCATGGTGAACATGATGGAAACCCTGGACAGAGGCTTCACCGGATAATCGGATTCGCAGAATATTCCGCCTTCGCTTATATTCAGCCCGAACGCGTTAAATGTGTTCTCTTTCATTATGCCGATTTCCACGATCCTGTTTACATTGAACCTCGGATGCTTTCTTTTGTCTTTGATTTCCATGCGTTCCTCGCGTTATCCAGTAGATGTTGGCATTAATATACTATCGGAATAGATCCGGGAAAAGCGCCGGTCAATGAATTTTACTTCATGGTATTCCATGATTATAACTTCACTGTTTTCAAACATGTTTCACCTGAAAGCGGTTACCATAAATTCAGAAGAGTTTTACATCTCAACGTAATAACTGTACACTTCCCTTTTCGTGAGGCGCATCACCCGTTCGGCCACATTTCGATGAAGCAGATGCTGTATTCCCTGCCGCGCGTGGTTTCCCATGATGATAATGTCAGTGCCGAGTCTTTCGGCCGTTTCAACGATTTTTTCGTCCGGCTCGCCGACTTCAATGACCGGCTGGACTTCACGGAATTTCACCGAAAGCGCCTTTACATACGCGTTCATTCTCTCAATCGTGTCCTTGACAGCCCTGTCCCGGTACTCTTCCCACAGCTGATAGGCGTCCGAATAAAAGGAGAGCCTCGACATGTCCTGTATGATGTGCACCGGATACACGACGGCATTCTGACAGTTAAACCTCGAGGCCACCCGGTCGGCCAGCTCTTCGGGGTTTTCACTGAAATCTATGGCGATCAGAATTTTACAGATTTCCATTATGCACCTCCATGCCATTTTAATTAAGACTGTATTCGCGGATCATGTCCTTGATAACCGCGGCTGCTTCTTCGGAGAGGTCGTCCATTTTAAATCCGCTCAGATAGAATGCGTTGTCCGCTTCGTCCGGCTGGGAGCGTAAACAGGCCGCGGTAAACCGGGCGGTTGCCGCATTGATTCCTGAAACCGGCGGAAGCTTCATGGAAAGGGCGTAGTTTTTTCCGACTTGCATCGGCGTTTCCGAAACCAGCATCATACCCGCGGGGGAGATATCCACAACGAATCCGAGAAACACGTCTTTCTCGAACACCCTCAGATAAAAAGTCAGATACATGCGCCTATTCGAGCGCTCGGCATGTTTCATGATATCACCTCCATTGAAGGATATTTTCCAATATCTGTTATAAAAAGTAGTAAAGAACAGGGAAGTGTTCAACAATAATGAGGGCCCATGTGCCAGACCGGCCTCGTGCGGATTGAATACATTCCAATCGGGGAATGAATCAGATAAATGTGTTTATTTTTTTTAAGCCCCGTGTAAATTCTGGTTTTATGGACATATTGAATCTTATCGGGATTGCCGTTGCGCTGGCAATGGATGCGTTTTCCGTTGCCGTGGCGGCAGGGGCGGTCATCTGTACGATCCGGATGCGGCACTGTTTTAAAATTGGCTTCACGTTCGGAATATTTCAGTTCGGCATGCCGGTACTGGGCTGGGCTCTTGCTGTGCGGGTGAGGGGATACGTCGAACGCATGGATCACTGGATCGCTTTCCTGCTCCTGGCATTTCTGGGACTTAAAATGATTCATGAATCGCTAAAGGAAAAAGACAGGGAAAGCGGCATTGAGCTTTTGAGTCTCCGCTGGCTGCTTCTGCTCGGAATCGCAACCAGTATCGACGCCCTTATAGTCGGAGTCACCTTCGCGTTCCTGGGTACCTCCATCATCGTTCCCGCGATAGTTATCGGTGTGGTGGCCTTTCTTTTCAGTTTCGCGGGATTTGTTCTCGGATGCCGGATCGGTCATCTTTTTGAAAACAGAATCGAAATTGCCGGAGGGGTGATACTTATCGGGATAGGTGTAAAAATTTTGATCCAGCACCTATTTTTCTAAAGATTATGTCACATAAGCCGATATATACAACAGATTATCGGATTATAATGTGATGCGAGGTGCCGTGAGCCATGAAATATCTGTGTGTTCCGCTGATTGCGATGACCATCCTGTTTCTGCCGGATTCACTCTGGAGCCAGGTTGTCCCGGCCAAGACTGAACAGGTCAATCTGGACAGGGTCGCGGACGATCTGAAGTTTCAGAACGGCATGCAGTTGCTGCAATTAAGGCAGTACGACAAGGCGGTGGAAGCCCTGAGCGAGTATCTTGAGATATTCAATGACGGCACCCACAGGAATGAGGCGTACAAGAGCATCGCCCGGATTTATTTTGACAGGTTCGATTACCAGAAGGCCGTTCGGACATATCGCAATCTCTTTGAAGAATTCAGCACAAGCGATGACGGGATTGAGGCCTATTTCCAGATCGGCATCTGTTATACCAAAATGGGGTACGAAAACAAAGCCATGGAAGTTTTTCGGGAGATCGTCGATGATTATCCGGATTCCGGCATATCATCCCAGGCCAGAACCCAGCTGGATCTGCTCAATGTCCTGCAGTAGTGATTCGGATTTATAGCTTTTCATTAAAGTTTTGTCGCAGATACCGGAAAAAAATGGTAAATTAGTATTGACACTTGCGGCATGTATTTTATACATGGCTTCAATTTTTCTTTTATGATAGATATATGTGTTCTGGGAAGAAAGAGCGGATATCCTTCAAATAAAAGCTATCATTCCGAAATTCGGCAGTGTCATCAGTTTGAATAATCAAAGCGAGGTTTTTATGCCATTACAGAAATTGAGAAATATCGGTATCGCCGCGCACATCGATGCGGGGAAAACAACCGTTACCGAGAGGATTCTTTTTTACACCGGAATCACCAGGAAGATGGGCGAGGTGCACGACGGTCAGGCGACCATGGACTTCATGAAGCAGGAACAGGAAAGGGGGATTACCATCGCCTCCGCCGCGATCTCCTGCCAGTGGAAGGATTACGACGTCAATATCATCGACACGCCGGGGCATGTCGACTTTACCGTTGAAGTGGAGCGGTCTCTCAGGGTGATAGACGGACTCGTCGCCCTTTTTTGCGCAGTCGCCGGCGTCGAACCGCAGAGTGAAACCGTGTGGAACCAGGCTGACCGGTACAAAGTGCCCAGAATCGCTTTTATAAATAAAATGGACAGGATCGGTGCCGATTTTTACGAAGCGGTGCATCAGATGGACACGCATCTGGACGCCAATCCCATCCCCCTGCAGGTCCCCATCGGAAAAGAGGATGATTTTCTGGGGTGTATCGATATTATAGAACGTAAAGCCTATCTGTTCAAAGAGAACGAGAGGGTCATTGAGGAAATTCCCGAAGCCTACCGCGAAGAAAGCGAAAAAGCGCGCAAGCTTCTCGTCGAAAAACTCGGCGATTACGACGAACAGATAATGGAACTTTACCTGGAAGAGAAGGACATACCGGCCGAGCTTTTAAAGAAAGCGACGCGTGAAGCGACCATAAAAATGCTTATCACTCCCGTGTTTTGCGGAGCCGCCTATAAAAACAAGGGGGTACAGCTCCTGCTGGACGCGGTGATTGATTACCTGCCTTCGCCGATCGACGTGGGCGCCATCAGCGGCACGGACGTCGACGACCCGGAAAAAATGCACACCCGCCATCCTTCAAACAAGGATCATTTCGCGGCTCTGGCCTTCAAGCTCATACACGATCCCTATGTGGGCCAGCAGACGTTCATACGCATATATTCGGGCGAGTTGAAGAGCGGGATGCAGGTGCTGAATTCGACCAAAGACAAGCCCGAAAGGATCGGGCGTATCCTGAGGATCCACGCGAAAGACCGGGAGGAGGTGGAGACCGCCGGGCCCGGAGATATCGTCGCGCTTATCGGAATGAAACTGACCAAGACCGGGGATACGCTGTGTGATCCTTCACATCCGCTGCATCTGGAATCGATTTTCGTGCCCCCCACGGTCATCGAGCTGAAGATCGCCGCGCCGACAAAAAAAGAAGAGGAAAAACTCGGCGCCTCTCTCAGGAAGCTGTCCATGGAAGACCCGTCCTTCAGGGTGCGTTACGACGATGAAACGAGCGAAACCGTCATATCCGGAATGGGCGAACTCCACCTGGAGATCATCGTTGACCGGTTAAAGCATGAGTTCGGCGTGGAAGCCATTGTGGGCGAGCCTTCGGTAGCCTTCAGGGAGACCATTACAATGGAAACTGAGAATAATTACCGCCACGTCAAGCAGACCGGCGGTAAAGGCCAGTACGCCCATACCGTTATGCGTGTGGAGCCGAACGAGGGGAAGGGCTACGAGTTCGTCGATCATATCAAAGGCGGCGTGATCCCGTCCGAGTTTATTCCCTCGGTGCAAAAGGGGGTCGTCGGCGCCATGGAAGAGGGTATCCTGGCCGGCTTTCCTGTCGTCGATGTCAGGGTTGTTCTTCTTGATGGAAGCTATCACGATGTGGACTCATCCGACATGGCATTCAGGATCTGCGGAGCGATATGCTTCAAGCAGGCTTTTTTGAAGGCCAAGCCGATTCTGCTTGAACCCCTGATGAAGATCGAAATCAACACGCCGGACGAACACATCGGCGACATTGTCGGAGACCTGAACAGGCGCCGCGGCAGAATCGAGTCGATGAGAAGATACCGCAAGGGCTCCCAGAAGCTGAACGGTTACGTTCCCCTGATGGAAATGTTCGGATACGCCACTCAGCTGAGGAGTATATCCAGCGGAAGGGCGAATTACTCGATGGAATTCTTCAATTATGTTCCGGTAAACAAGGAAATACAGGAAAAGGTCCTGAAAGAGATAGAGCAGAAAAAGAAACAGAAAGCAGGATAGCAGCAGAGAGGCCCGCGTATTTGATTTTACGATATGCGGGCCTCATAATTTATTCATTATACCGCGCAAACGCACCGTCCAGTCCTGGCCGTCTTCCTCCTCCGACTTGATGAATTTCAGCAGATTGTAGATTTTCTGGAACAATTCCGGAGACAGCGCGTGTTCCACCTTGCACGCTTCCTGGTCCGCGGTCGCATCGTCCAGCATCAGAATATCGGTAAAAAACTCCATCAGGGCCTTATGCCTGAAATATATCCTTTCCGCTATCTCCTTTCCTTTTTCCGTGAGTTCGACGAAACCGTATTTTTCATATTCGACGAGCTGCTGTTCCTTGAGTTTGTTCAGGGCGGCGGTTACGCTGGGCATTTTAATATTGAGGCTCTGGGCGATGTCCTTTACCCTTACGACCCGGTGCTTGGCCGAAAGCACGACAATCGCCTCCATATAATCCTCCATATTCGAGGAAAGGCACGAGCCCTGGAATATCGTGTCGTTGGTCTTCATCGGCATGGTTCCGTATCGTTTTACGTTACTGTAGTCAATATCGCGGATAGTGTCAAATGATATATGGCGGAACGGGTATATTATTTCCCTTTGACGGGAGGCCGTTTATTTTTCGAGCTTGTAATAGGTCTTCTCGATGCGCATGAGGTCCGATTTCACCCTGAACCTCAGCGGTGATTTGGAAAACTGCGGCTCTCCATTCTCCGCCATCTTCATGAACAGAATGAAGGTTTTTCTCGCTTTCTCGAAATCCTTCAGCTCCGGGTCTTTCATGAAAATCGTTCCCAGAAGATAATAGGCATCGTCCACTGTTTCCCTGGTCCTGTAGTATTTGATCAATGAAAGCGTCGCATCCAGCGCCTGCAGCCCCTTCTGTCTGTTTAAATAGAGCCTGCCTATTTTTAAAAGCGCGTCGTCCGCAAGCTCGTGGTCCGGGAACATGGCCGACATTTTCGTGTAATGCTCGATCGACACCTCGGGCATTCCCTTGAGGGAATAAGTTTCGGCCGCGTAGAAAAGGGCGTTCGGGTATTCTCCTGATTTGTCCTGTATCGAGGAGAATTCTTCCAGGGCCTTGTCGTACTGGTTTTGTTTCAAATATATCTTTCCCGAGTACATCGACGCGCCGTCTTTAAACTGGCTCTGGGGATATTTCGACGCCAATTCCGAGAACTGTTTCAGGGAAAACGCATAGAGGCCGCTGTTGAAAAACTGTATCCCTGTTTTAAGGAGAACCTCATCCGGCTGGGACATGCCGAGGGTCTCCTTCTGTTTTTTTTCACTTTTTTCCTTTTCCGGTATCCGGGAATCCTGTGACGAATCGCTGTCTACCATTGTCTGATCTTTTTCGACCGGTTCCGATTTCTTGTCTTTAACAGAAGGGCCATCCGCTTTTTCTTCGCTCAGGATCGTGTTAATGATCCTCTCGGTCTCCTTGAAGTCTCTTGAAAAGAGGGGCACTCCGAAGACAAGAACGAACGTCAATGTCGGCGCGAGCAGTTTCAATTTCTTATAATCCCCGTGTCGTCGGTAATCGGCTGCGGTTCCCTTCGTTTGGTGCTTCGTATGCCCTTTTTGCCGTCTCTTATGTCCTGGCCGGGTTGTGTCTCCGTTTCCGTCTTGCCTGAGATGCCCTCCATGGCCCCCTTTTCGTCTCCGGTAATGAGTTCGGGCGAGGTGTCCGAAGCGCGGGCATTTTTTCTCACATCACGAACATCCCCTTTCTGATACTGTTTTGCCGTATATTCCCCTTCAATCACCGGGTCTTCCACCGAAATGGAGGGCCTCCTTTTTTTCTCGATGATTTTTGGTGAATCGAATATGCCGTCCTCCGTTTCAGGCTCCATCTGTTCCTGCGCGGGATAGGCGGTCCGCTCGGAAGGACGGCGTTCCCCTTCACGGATGTCCTCGGTGTCGAGCATTTCCGAAAAACTTCCCTCATTTTTTGATCTGCTGATGTCGATGTCGAAGATGTCGTTCGTGCTGTCTACCAGGGGCGGGCTTTTCACGCGGGCGGAATCAGTCCCCATATTGTATCCCACAATGGCGCCGGCAACCATAAGGAGGAAGACCAGCGTGAAAAAACCGTTTCTTATGCTCTGAAGGGTCCTCGCGTCGATACTGTCGAAGAGCTTGTTGAGGATGTCGAACAGTTTTGTTATGGCGCCGAATATCGAGTTCATCGTTCAACGTGTTCCGCACTGCTTTTTTTTATGATGAATATCACCCTGCATTTTCTGAGTTCGGCAAGAGTCGAGTTGTTGCCGAAAATTTTTTTTACGTCTTTCTCGGCAAGGACAGGGTTGCCTTTCAGGCTTTTCAAAGCCACCGTATAGTATGGATGCTCCCCCGCCCTGGGGTTATTCATGGCCTCTTTCACCGAATTCGCGAAAGTAACCAATCCATACCTTACCGCATACCGGATGTCAACATAGTTTCTCCCGTAGATTTCCAATCCGTCCTCATTGTACAATGACGGCAGCACCATGGGGCGGACGCCGGTGCGTCGCGCGTCAATGATTACGCTGCTGTAATAGGTCCCCAGGGGCATGTCGATTCTTTCAGGAAACGCTTCCTGGGGATACTGGAAGGGGAGAGCGGGTATGATGGCGGGGATATTGAGTTCCGCCCTGCAGGCCGATGTTCTGAAATCAACCGGATGTTCGCGGTGGATCGTTTTTTCATGTATCATCCTGTAAAGCTTTCGCTGAAGCTCGTCGTCTTCCCGGATAAGGTCGTCAATCCTGTGTTCCTCATCGACTCTCACCCGTTTTAACGCCGAGACGATGTCCTCAACCGTCTTTTCCCTGGCTTCACGGGATGCGTTTATCCGTCCCCTGTTGATGGAAATGGCCGATCCGCTTTCCGGATCTATCGGGATGCCCTGGTCGCTGAATTCCATCGCGGCCCTGGCGGTGGAGGTGATCTTTTGCGATATCCAGTCAACTGACACTGTCGATCCTGTTGTTCCCCACAGGGGGGATATGGCGAGTAAAAGTGTGAATGACAACAACATTCGAAATGCGCGCATGGGAACACCGTATTTTATTGACTTTTTCTACTTATCGGAACGAGACCCCGTAATATCCACTGATTTTATGGCATTAAAGGGGTTCAATCAGTCATTTCCAGGCATGAGTGAAAGCGATTTTTCCATTATCGACAGCAGTTTTTTTGACGCGGATTTCAGTTCATCCAGAAGCAGGGGGAATCCGCGGTCCGGTTCGACCTTTTTTCTAACCAGGTAAAGCGTTGCTTTTCTCATTACCGGAGTAAAGAGTGTTTTAAGATCGCTCCCGTCGATCATTTCCGCGATTTCGTCAATCCCGGCGTTGTCACCTTCGTCGAGGGCCTCCGCCCTGGCTAAAATGTCCCTGATGCGCGATATCGCACGGGCCACGGCCGGCCTCAGCCCTTTCAGGTCGCCTCCCCGGGTGCGGGAAAGGGCATTCTTCAACAGAGGCCCGGGTTTTTCAGTGAGAATGGGCAGGCGCATTGAAAGGGACTCAAGGCTCTCCTCGGCGGTGTTCTGTATCCGGCCGCCCCCTTCGGTGGCGTTTATCACGGCGACCGGAACCTTCGCCGCCGAGTCCTCGAACCAGTTTCTGTAAAGGTCGAACACGAAATCCGAAATGACCGTGCCTACGCCGCCGTAGGCCTGGATCATCTTGGTTTTCCTTTTGCGTATTATCCGCTGGTTTATCGTGTCGATGGTCAGGAGCCTGTTCACCGTGGGAAACCAACCGTCGTTATGATGGGTCCCGCTGCAGTGGATCTCCCTCCCTGTGTAGGCAAGGTCCTGGCCGACGAGGATTATGGGATCACACCCCAGGTTCAGGAGCAGGTCGAAGGCGCTGGTGGCCACCGACCCTCCGGACTGGATATCGCCGATTGGCGGAATATGGCGTTCTATCCAGTCAACCACCGGTGTTGCCTCCCGTTTGAGCGTACCTGCGTTGTCTGTGTAGTATTTGGAGGTGCTGCTCACGATGACGTCGCCCCTGTAATCCCTCAGGACCTTGGGGCAGCACACGAGGTCGGCCAGCAGTGCCGGCGAGGAGTCGTTGAAGCCCAGGAAGTGTTTCATGCTGTGTTTCTGGGCGTCCAGCGTGATGATGATGTGGGGAGAAATCCCCCTTTTTTCAAGCACCTTCGCGGCGGTGTCCACGGAGACGATAACCGCCCTGTCTCTAATGCCCTGAAGGAGGTCCATGTTTTTTCTCAGGGAGGGGCCCGCGGACACGATGACGCCCGGTGTTCCCCGGAACAGGCCGAAAAGCCCGGCCACAGGCGCTGCGCGGGACACGGCCGGGATGTTCATGAAAATATTTTCGGTCCAGAGCGCCTCAAATTCGAACCTGGTGAGGAGATCACTGATTTTCGATGATATAAACTGGCCGATATCGGCCAGTTTCCTGTTGTAAAAATCCTTGTCGATGCCGTATGACGGGAGATGGATGTACCGCGCCATTCCCCTGAACTCCGAGATATCCAGTGATTCAAAGAATCCTGATATATCGTCACCGGCGGTAAGAAGCGGGACCCCCTCGAAGGCGTCCGGGTACTCTCCCGTCGCGAGTTCCGCCGCTTCACGGTCGCGTTCCAGGGCAAGAATGGCGGTATCCGGAAATTTTTCCCTGAGACAGCGGATATGATACCCCAGGCCGACCCCGCATACGAGGATCAGGGACGCGCGCCCCTTGCTGAAGGAATCGACCGCCCGCCGGGCCTCCTTCTCCGGATCGTAGGCCGAGTGCAGACGGACCTCGCCGCCGTTTTCATAGACAAGCGTTTTCATGCCGCTTTTCGTGTCCTTCAGGGTATAACGGCCCATCAGCGTTTCCTCTGGGATGAACTGTGCTCCCGGTGGCGCTTTCTGATTTCCTCGGCAAACGCGTGGAAACGGCCTCGGTCGGCGAGTCCCAGGCTTTCGAGTATTTCCATTTCGATAAAGGACATGTCAAAATTCTGCTGGTCTATCTCGCACAGCATATTGGCGAGATAAACCAGAGTGACCGTGTTCCTGTACTTTCCGGGTGCGTTCATGGGCGAGTGATGGCTGTCGATTGCCGCCGTGATGAATTCCGGAAAGTTCCATTTTTCGGCCACCATCCTCCCGATTGTGGTATGGCTGATGCCGATTGAGACCTCCTCGAGGATCGCGGTCGTACCCGCGCGTTTACCCCCGGCTATGGTGCCGATTTTCGCGACCAGCGTCTCGTCGGCCGCAAGAAGCGCGATCTTCCCGATATCATGAAGAAGCCCGGCGATGAAGACCTGATCCGAAATCTTTTGATTGCCGGTCAGTTCGGCAATGGCCCTCCCGTAAAAAGCGGCGCGGTTGCAATGGTCCCAGATCGATTCGTACCGTTTATACCGGCTGTCCAGAATCCTTCTCGACGCGGTCGCGACAAGGATGGATTTCAGGTTCCTCATCCCGATGATGATCACCGCGTCCGAAATACTTTCAATGCGCTTTCCGGTGATAAACCCGGCTGAATTTGCTATCTTCAGAACGTCCGCGGCCAGAGAGGGATCGGTGTGAATTTTCTTTGTAATAGCGTTTATGCTCGATTCGGGATTGTCACAGAGGGCCTGAAGCTCCATTATGTGCTCCGGAAAAGTCGGAAGCGATTCTATCTCGTCGATGATGCGGAGCTTTATTTCAGACTCCACCGTCATCTTCCTCGGCTCCAGGGGGACTCTGAATTCGATGGATGTCGATTCCTTTTCGCTTTTTAAAACAAACCCTGACAGGTCAAACCCCGCGTTTTTCAACAAAAGAAGGGAAAGTATGATGCCGAGCCCCGCCCCTTCCGAGGCATCCTGCACCGTTTCATACATGTCATTGAAATCGCCGTCTTTCGAACCCACTTCAATCCTTTGACGAAGCCTGTCGCTTTCGTCATTCGTCATCGAGGCGTTGTTGTTCACCGTTATCGAGATATGGTCGTCTTTTTTTATCATGGTTATGGTAATGCGGAATGCGCTGGCGGTGATTTCGTCCTTGATGGAATTGAAGTCCGTAATCATATCGCGGAATTGCATCATGCCGATTTTATAGCCGGCAGGGTCGTGAATATCCAGATTGATTTTTTTGAAAAATACCCGCTTCGCGTTCGCCTTGATGGCGTTCAATACGATTTCCCTGACCACGGTAATACAGGTATCGATAAGGAATTTAAGGTTGCATCTGGACAGGGTTTTCGCTATAAGCGCATTAATCGTTAAAAAAGCGTCTTCATTGGGAAACCGAAAGGTCAAAGCGACCGGTTTACCTTGAATCAGGTCTGAGGCCAGAGATGAAGTGTCCAGAGTTCGGTTCATAACTTCAGCGTTCCGTGTACCGGTCCTGCGTGTGCCGGAATTTATCCCTTGCGATCAGTTATGGTGCAGAAATTCCTCCAGGGAATCAAGATTAAAACGGGCCGAAGGAGTAAAATTCGGCTTTTCACTGCAGCGGTTCCCCGAGCGTAATCCGGACCCCGTCTTTTTCCAGAATTGAAAAGAACCGCTCCGTGGACGGGGAAAACCTGACATTGCGCCCCAGCACGCATTCCGTCACCGGTGCGTTTCTGGCGATAAACGAAAACGACGTGATGTTTTCGTAATCAGGATCGGGAATGACGAGTGTCAGTCTGTCGCTGTACCTCGCGGTGGCCTCCTTCAGCACGGCCTGTGCCGTTTTCCGGTCCCGGATATACCCGGTGATCATCTGGCTCCTCCCCTGCCGGCGTATTTCAGCGGCGCTCATTGGTGATGAAAACACAATTTCCCGGGCCTTTCCGGCGCTCAGGGAAAACAGCGCCACAGGAAGAAAAATCCCGCAGAGGAGGACCGCTATCGCGTGGATTTTTTTTCTGAATACGGGAAACAGCGGGGCTGAGAGCATGCAGAGCATTATAAGAACCGCCGGGTGGAACGGGGGCACCGAAAAGTGGAGATCGAGCGACGCCGCAAACCCGATTGCGGACCGGTCCAGTTTCCAGAGAAGGTCCGTCGCGGCGGCCAGCGCGGAGGATGCGTGGCCCCACAGCGGCTGCACGGCCAGCGCCCCGATGGATGAAAAGATTATAACCGTCGTGACGGGGATTACGGCAATGTTCGAGAGGAACCCTGCGACCGTGAGCTCGCCGAGGCTGACTGCGATTACCGGTATCACCGGAAGCTGTGCGGAAAAGGTGAGGGCCAGGGAATCCGCCAGGGGTCCGGGAAGCCCGCGAAAAAGTTTTTTGTAAAACCTGAAGAAGAGGATTATCCCCAGGGTCGCGCCGAAGCTGAGCTGAAATCCGAGGGAATAGAGCTCGTGCGGAAACAGGACGAGTATGATCGCGCCGGTTATAAAAAGGGCGTTGCAGATGTTTCGTCCGGCGTCGAAAATAAAAAACAGCGAGAATACCGTTGCCATGAGAACCGCCCTCAGAAGGGAAACAGGGACATCGGTGAGGGCCATGTATCCCGCGATCGTGATGATGGTTGCCGCGGTGATGATTTTTCTGGGGACCATGAAAAACCCGAGAAGCGTCAGCGGCAGCAGCGCAATGACGGATACGTTGAAACCGCTCGCCGCGAGAATATGAAGAACGCCGGCGCGCTTGAAATCCTGCCGTGTTCTTGAATCCAGATGGCCGCTGGAGCCGAAATAGAGCGCCTTCAGAAAATCCGAGGTCCCGGGTGAAAAAATAGCGGCAATCCGCGATTCGAGCGCCTTTCTGACAGTCCATCGCGGTCCGGCCCCCCTTCGTTCAATGGTGCTCCAGTTGTCCGCGGTCAGATAAGTCCTGTATCCGATCCCTTCTCTGAGAAGGTTTAGGTCGTAGCCGTTGACATCTTCCGCGCCGTCGCCGATTTTCCGCACCTGGGCGCTGATTTGAACCATATCGCCTGGTTCGATGCCGGACCCGGAAGGCGCGGTCGCGATGATGCGGGCCCTGCCATGAGCTCCCTGCGCGCTCATCAGAAGGCGGATATCGTACCGTCGCTCCGTCACCTCATCGACCCGGCAGCGTACGTGAGCGGCGTCGGTAATAACCTGGGCTGCCGTTCTGCATCGCACCGAATACAGCGTTCCGGCGCAGGTGAGGGCGCACAATGCGGCAAAAATCGCGCCTCTGCCGAGATTTCGCCCGTTTCCATGCCCCGGCGACTCCCTGAGCGATATGATATACGCGGCACATGAGGCCGCAATGGCAAGAAGGAAGAGCGTCATGGAGGCGATACAGTCGTTTTCATGGCCGAATACCGTCCAGTACCCTGCCGCGGAGGAACCGGCGGCGAAGAGCAACAGGCCCAGTGACGGGACCATCATTTCTCTTGCTATGGATTTATATTCTTCCAACTTTGAATATGAAACCAAGGGTGATGCCGAAGGCGAGGCGTCTCGAATCCTCGCCAAGGCCGAAAATGCCGTATCTGAAGGAAAAATCGGCGAACAGCTTGGTGTCGAACGTCGTGTTGAAGTAAAAGCCTATGGGAATAAGCACTCCCGCGCTCCCCTGGTATTCACGGTTTGAAGGCGGGGTCTCGAGATATAATCCTGCGCCCGGGGCGATATGAATAAAGTCGGACACTCGGAAATTGTAGCGCGCGGAGCTGGAATAGTAGAGATGGTAAACGGAAAGACCGCCGCCGCTGTTGTACATGAACTGGACGGTAAAATCGCCGATAAACCGCTGCCCGAACACGGATAGGACGGCGCCGCCCGAAAAGTAAATCCCCTTTACCGGCTTGGTGCCGCTATAGGGTGTCGGAGAATTAAACCAGTCCCGATAGCTGATGATGTTGTATCCAAAGCTTCCCGACGGCCCTATGAACGTATAAATAAGCTCACGTCGCTCGTTCCGCTCCTGCTCCTGTGCGCCTGCCGCGGTCGAGATGAGGAGAAACGACAGCAGTATGAGCGTAAGAGTTGTCAGGAAAGCCGGGTTCTTCATGGTTATTTGATGTTCAATGGATTTTTTACCGACTGGGCGTTCGACGGCACGTTGAAATTGAAAAGGCTCGGCATCACCGCCGGGGAAAAATTGACGTTGGACAGGGTAAAGCTGAAGCCGTCTCCCTCCCTGTCCTTGAAGATCGCCCTTTTCAGGAAGAAGGTCGAGTCAACGCGAAGGATGATTTCCGGGTACGCTTTTTCCGCGTTTTTCAGCTTTATGGTGTACCCGTCGCCTCCCTGGGACGTGACAATGGCGCGGTAATCAGCGGTCATCCCGGCGATCCCCCCGGAGGAAGATCCCTGCGCCAGGTCCTGAACGCCGCAGATACTGCTGGACGGGCTGTATACCCAGAGTTTTCTTCCGTTTGATACAAGGATTTTTCCGCTTGGATTGCTGAATTTCACGTATATTTTGTCGGGCGCCATGTATTTAAAGGTCCCCGCAAGCGCCTGGCCGGAACCGCTGGACCAGGATATGACCCCTGAAAGCTTGCCGATCCCCATCATTCTGCCCCTGAATTTTGCCAGAGCCTCGTCTCCGGTTATGGAGTAGAGGGGCAGCGTACACGGCAGCGTCATGGCGGAAACGGCCAGAACGGTAATAATTCTTTTAATCATGATGCGACATCCCCTTTATATTTGATATACGATCAGCCCGTGCGAAAAGGCTATTTTTTTTAAAAAAAATGTGACCTGCACTCTGAAAAATTATCATACGGTGTCAATCACAATATTGCAACAATTAATTAGACAAAATAATGATGGCGATTGAACCGAAGGCCATGGCATTTATATGTTGATTTTCTAACCTTCCTGACTGACACTATATGCCATGGGCGATATTTACCGGTTTTCGGGGGTGAGGGTGCCATGAAAAAGCTTTTTGTAGCTGCTGTCATTGCGGCGAGCGTGCTGATTTCATACTACCACAGTGACAGAGTTTACCGATACTATCTGGCCACGTATTATTTCAAATACAAGAAAGAAACGAGGGACTCACTGTACAAGAGGGCCGGGGTGCTGTATGCTGAAAAGAAGCTCACTGACCTTGAGACGCATCTCAATAGAATGATGGTGCTCTTTCCCGAAGACAGGGAAATCAGAAAGACCGCCGCGATCAATCTCATGCTCCTGGGGAAGACGGACCGGGGAGTAGATCTGCTTATGTCGGTACAGGACAAAACCGGGGTCCCGGACAGCGCCCTCAAGGACACGGTGAAAAACCTCTATGAGCGCGGGTTTTACCGGGACATTATCGGAGTCATGAAACAGAGGCCGAGCGACGATCCGGACACTCTTTTTTACTACGGCCTTTCACTGTACTACGAAGGGGATCTGCGGGGCTCCCTGGGTGAATTGAAAAAGTCCCTCGATGCGGGTAAGACCGATTACATCGCGTACCTCCGCATCGGCGACGTTCTGGACGCGCTTGGCGACCCGTCTGAATCTCTCAGGTATTATAAAGAGGCCTGGACGCTGAAATACCGGGACCCGGAAGTGAACAGGGCCCTGGTGAGAGCGTACCGCAAACTCGGAAGATTAGATGACGCCGCGAAAATGCTCCGGGAACAGAAAAGGCACGGGAGATAAAAGATATATTTTTTACGCGATTCGATCGTTTTCCTTTTGAGGGGCAGTTGCCTCGATACGCAAGCAAGGAGGGATCCGATGAACGAAGCGCTGGGTAGAATTGAATCGCTGCTGTCGGCACTGTTCGGTCCGGAAGGGGCCGCGCTGCTGGCTGACGACCTGCGGATCGCGGTGAAACAGGAAAACGCCGACTTCCCGGATGACCGCCGCCGCAGGATGGAAGTGCATGATTCTTGTTGTTGAAAAGGCATCATCCGCGGCTACCGTGAAAAAAAAAGGCTGCCCGAAGGCAGCCTTTTTTTATAAGAATTATGCAGTAATTAGAAACGAAGCGCGATCCCGTATCCGATCACCCATACGTCTTTCTTGAAAGAGAGAACTGAAATCCCGTATGCTCCTGATGAACCTTCGGCATAGAAAGCCTTGAGAACGCCGAGGTCTATTCTCAGAGTGTCGTTGGGAACGATCGAGAAGCCGATACCGACCGAAGTCGAGGTCAGACCCGGATCCCAGGGTGTGCTTCTGTTGGTTCTGGACAGATCAGATGTGCTGTCATGCCATACGCCCATGCTCGGCCTGATGAGACCAAGAGAATACTCGAACCCGATGCCGAATTCAAGCTCTGTTCTGTTCAGTGCGTTTTCAACAAGTGAATTTCCATAACCGGCTGCATCTAAGGTAGCTGATGTACCGATTCGGCGCTGTTTGTTGAAGTTGTATTTGAAAGAAAGCTGTATCTCGAGATTTTCTATCGGGCGAATGCCAAGACCGATAGACGCATAACCGTTTTCATACTCGTCGTTATCGTCAACAAAAGGAAGAACGCCGAAGTAGTTGAGGCCGTCTGCTGAATTGTACCGGGCGCCGTCGATGTGGTTTCTGATCTCTCCGCGCTTGCGGAACGTCGGCTGGAACATGATTCCGATGTTGAACATCGCGTTCGGCTGGATGTTCACGCCGATGAAAGGCGCCCATCCGGTGAGAGAAGCGGTTGCGCTGATTGCCCTGGCATCATTTATGTTCGCAGTGATGCTCTTGTCGTGCATGACATACCTGATACCTGTCGAAACAGAAAGCATATCATTGAACAGGCCGTACGCGACACCGACCGAAATTGCGGTCTTTGCTTCATACAGCGTTGCGTGAGAAAGCAGATTCGCCGGCGATGCAAAAGATGAAACGAAGTTGAGGCCTTCCGGCTGGGTATAGTGCACCGAGCCGCCGCCGCCGATTACGTCGAAAGTGGCGAATACCGCGCCGCTTCCTACAACATAGGCCAGCGTTGCGTTGGGAGAAAGAAATGCCGGTGTGTTGTCAACCGCGTCTCTCTTTCCTATAACGCCAACCGTATACTTCTTGATTGCCGCCTGGTTGCCAAGATAAATATACAGTCCATCCTGCAGATTGATAAGTCCTGCCGGGTTATACTGTGCTGCATCAACAGAGTTGATGGTTGCGCATCTGCTTGGGTTTTTCACCCACTCAGCTCCGCGTCTTGCACTGTAGGCAAAGAGGTCGGCGCTAACCAACGTCAATGCCAAGATGAAGACGCTTATTCCTATGAATCTTTTCATAGAGAAATCCTCCTCTTGTTTATTTAAACCGCCGAAACGGTTGTGTGCAACGGTTATATTTGTGTCGTTGTGCAAACAAATGGGATTTTTTTATATATATTGGTTGTTGTAATGTACAGATTATTGTGAAAGAACATACTAAAGGCGAATTCAAATGTCAATCTATTTAATTAAAAAAAAGTTACAAATAATTTATACAAAATTTATGGATTCATTTTTTATGAAGAAATGATACATAATGTAAAATTTGTCAAGTTGAATTTTTCACGCAACACAGATATTATTTATCGAGTAACCGCGTTGCCTTACCGGCCGGTATCGGAGCAACGTCTTTGCGGGAATGACGGCGGTGGCGCCCGCGAATGGCGGCAGGAAGAGCAATGGATTCCCGCCTCCGCGGGAATGACGGCGTAGGCGCGCGGGAATGGCGGCGGTGGCGCCCGGGAATGACGACGGTGGCGCCCGCGAATGACGGCGGTGGCGCCCGCGAATGGCGGCAGGAAAAGCAATGGATTCCCGCCTCGGCGGGGATGACGCGCCTGCAAGTCGATTCACACCCGCACCGTTTTATCCGGGCGCATCAAATTACTGTTGACAGTCCTGTGATGCGCCGTTAGTATCACCAATCGCATTCAGCCGACCGGGCAGGCTCTTCCGCGTATCGGCAATGGGGCGGTATTATTATCCGAATATATGAGTGTATCGAATAAATAGCCATACAGCGCCGCGACCCTATGGCGCGTAATAATTTATGAGCGACAGCCAGACAAAAACATACGACCTCGCCAATCTCGAACGGGAGATCTACAATCTCACGAAGCTCGTCAACATCAACGGCATCATCAACTCGACGCTCGATATCGCGCGGCTCCTCACCATCATCATGGAGATCATCAAGGAGATCATGGAGGCGGAGGCGAGCACCCTGCTTTTATATGAAGAGAAGAGCCGGGATCTGGTGTTCAAGGTTGCCCTGGGCGAGGCGGGGAAGGAGCTCACCGAAAAATACCGGGTGAAACTCGGACAGGGGATCGCCGGGTGGGTGGCGGAAAACCGGAAGCCCCTGCTGGTCAACGACGCCTACAACGACCGCCGCTTTGATCCGATGTTCGACCGGAATACCGGTTTTAATACAAGGAACATCCTGTGCACGCCGCTGCTGTACAAAGGGAAACTCCTGGGAGTCATCCAGGCGATAAACCCGCTGAACAGGCCCGGATTCACCCCCGATGACCAGCAGCTGTTCCAGGTGTTCGCGGAGCAGGCCTCGCTGGCCGTGCAGAACGCCATCTATTTCCAGAAGGCCCTCGAGGAGGAGCGGATCATGAGCGAACTGGCGTCAGCCAGGGCGGTTCAGGAATCACTTGTGCCGGACATCAGCGAGGCTTCGGGGAATATCCGGTATTCCGCCAAATCCGTGTCCGCACGGGAGATCGGCGGGGAGTTTCACTGTTTTTTCAAATACGATGACGGCCGGATCGCCATCGCCCAGGGTGATATTCATGAAAAGGGCATTCCCGGCGGTCTCAACGCGTCAATGGTCAGCGGAGCGCTGAGGTCACTGTCGCTATTAAAGGGGAACAGGCCCCTGGATCTGGTGCGGACCCTCAACATGGTTGTTGAGGGGAGTCCCGTCGGCTCCGGCAGGCTGTCCATATTTTACGGCGTGTTCGACCAGGGACAGCGGAGCCTGAAGTTCGTCAATTCCGGCATCGCCTATCCCCTGCTTGTCAGGAGCAACAGGACGCATTACCTCCGCTTCGGGAGCGAACCGGGGGACGAAGACCGGCTGAAACTCATTTCGGTTAAGCTTGAAGCGGGTGATTTTTTCGTGATAATATCCGACGGCATCATCAAATTGAAGAACAGCGGAGGCAAACAGCTGGGCCTCAGCCGGGTTATGAAATTCCTGCAGGGAGATTTTCTGAACCCGGAGTATATGATTGAATCCATGCTGGCCTTCGCCGGGGAATACGTCGGAAGCGTCGGAATACGTGAAGACGTCTCAATTATAGTTTTTTCAGTGGATTGATATGGATAATTACGTGTCTGTAATATTCTGTAAAAGGTGCGGGTCCCGTTATGTCGAGATTTCGGATAAGACGGAGCCCGGGGGGGTGATTTTCCACTGCAGGAGCTGCGATTACCGCGAGCAAGTTGCCGGCTTCACTCTGGGCAGATGCTATGTGGGGAACAGGGAGCTGCAGCGCGCCCGTGATTCAGCTCCCAAAAAAGGGGAATACGAAAAATAGCCTCCCCCTTCCGTATGGATCACCGTTCGCGCCGGTCCGGGATGGGCGGCGTATCGGTATATCAACGGACCTTGAATATCCGCTGAAACAGGACGCTTATAAAAAACTTGAAGAGCCTCAGAAAGCGCCCGATCCTCCACGGCTTCGTGATGATTCTGTAAAACCAGTCCAATCCCTTTTCCATGAACGAAGCCGGCGCCTTGCGTATATCGCCGGAGATTATGTCGATGCATCCGCCGACGCTGATAAACACGGTGTTTTTAAAATCGTGCATGATCCTGTATATCCATTTGTCTTCCTTTGGAAAGCCGAGCCCCACGAAGACTATGTTGGCCTGGGATTTTCTCATCGCCTCGATGACCGAGAGTTCCCTGTCCTGGCTGAAATAACCGCCGTGCCGCCCCACGATTCTGATTTTCGGGAAGGATTTTTTTATGTTCGAAAATGCCTTTTCCACGATCTCCGGACGTGCCCCCACAAGGAAAATTGAAAACTCCTTGATCTCGGCGATGCGAATGATGTCCATCATGAAGCTGAGGATTGAAATGCGTTCCTTGATCGGCGTTTTAAGCCGTCTGGCCGCCCACTGAAGGCCCGCTCCCGAAGCGATGTGCATGTCGGCTTTGCCGGATATGACCCTGAGGTCCCTGTTCCCCTTGATCCGTTCGAGCTTGTAGGGATTGAGGGACATGACGTAATGGGTCCCCCCCGAGTTTATCATGTTGATTACCTTGACCACGGCCTGATTCCTGGTCAGGTTGTCGATGCCTATCCCCAGTATATTTACTATCGAAGCGTCTTCAAGGGTGACCTGATTGTATTCAAGGATTAGGTCGCGGTCTTCCTTGTATGAGTCGTAATATATGCTGTCCTTGGGCATGGGAGCCTCCTGTTTAAATCTCTCTCTTGATCGCGCAGAATTCCCCGCACATGGAGCACTGGTCGTCTTTCTCCGAAGGGATCTGCTTTCGGAATCTTTCCGCCTTTTCCCTGTCCATGCAGAGGTCGTACATGCGGGGCCAGTGGCGGTCCTTTCTCGCCTTTGACATGTCATCGTCCCACCGTCTGGCTATGTCGCCCAGCTTTACGATGTCAGCGGCGTGGCCCGCGATTTTCGAGGCGATGACGCCCTCTTTCACGTCTTCGACGGTCGGAAGCCTGAGGTGCTCCGCCGGAGTCACATAACAGAGGAAATCCGCCCCCGCGGCCGCGGCCACTGCGCCTCCGATGGCCGCGGTGATGTGATCGTATCCGGGCGCCACGTCGGTCACCAGAGGCCCGAGAACGTAATAGGGCGCCCCGTCGCACAGGGATTTCTGCAGCCTGATGTTGTCGGCGATTTTGTCCAGCGGCATGTGGCCGGGGCCCTCGATTATCGCCTGCACTCCGCGCTCCCTGGCCCGCCGGGCCAGTTCGCCGAGAATTATCATTTCATGAATCTGCCCGCGGTCGTTGGCGTCGTGAATCGCCCCCGGCCTCAATCCGTCGCCGAGACTGATGACGACATTGTAGGGCGCCAGAATGTCAAGTATTTCATCATAGTGGCTGTACAGCGGATTCTCTTTTCCGTTTTTTGCCATCCATTCGGCGATTATTGATCCTCCGCGGCTTGTGATCGGGATAATCCGCTCCTGGGATTTGAGGGACTGTACCGATTGAAGGGTGATTCCTGAATGGATTGTCATGAAATCCACCCCTTCCCGCGCCTGGACCTCAATCACTTCGAGAAAATCCCCGATGGTCATGTCCATGAGCGATTTTTTCTGCGCCATCATTGATACCGCGACTTCATAGATCGGGACCGTGCCCAGGGGTATCGGAGAATGCTCCAGAATTTTTTTTCTAAAGTCGCGGAGGTTTCCTCCGGTTGAAAGGTCCATTACCGCGTCGGCCCCTGCCTTCACCGCGGTGTCCAGTTTTTCAAGCTCTACATCCAGGCTGAAAAGATCGGGGGAGGAGCCTATGTTGGCGTTGACTTTGGTGCGGATGCCCTTTCCGACCCCGGTCGCTTCAATCTGACGCCGCCTGTTTTTCATTATGGCGATCTCGCCTTTCGCGAGCGATTCCAGAACCTGTCGTACCGGGAGGTTTTCCTTCTGCGCCACCTGTTCGACTTCCGGCGTGGTTATTCCCTGTTTTGCTTTTTCAAATATGTTCATTGGGGGCTTCGCCTGATAAAGAGGATGGTGGAGATACTTTTCGAATTGCCGTCCAGTGTCAATAATTATTCTCAACGCCTAAAAAAATGGTTGCGTGATTCCGGGTGAATAGGCTATGAAAAGTCATTCACACAGGGGGGACCATGTCCAGATTTGAGGAGTTGACCCGTTTTTTTGAATATGACCACCGCGAGAACGGCACCGTGGAACCCCATTGGCGGCACGAACCGGTGCTGAAGCATTTCAATGAGGCGGTCAGCACATACAGGCCGCGGACAATCGTGAAAACGGGGATCGGCGGCGGGCCGCTTCTCCATGAAATGGCGAAAGCCGTTCAAGGATTGATCATCGTTGTCGAGCCCTCGATGAAACTTATCGGGAAATTTCTCGAACAGCACGCCGGTGATGCGGTAATTGACAAAGTGCGTTTTATTAACGGGGACTTTAATTTTTTACCCGTAGATTATTACGCCGCCGACATGATCATCTGCGTTGACATGCTGGACGTCCTGGAAACCGGGCCGGTGATCGATGAATTCAGGCGGGCGCTCCAGTTTGACGGTTTTCTATTTCTCGCACAGACCGTGCTCGAGCCCGAGGACCTGGAAGGCGTGTATGACGACATGACCAGGGAGGTGCACCCGCTTCACACTGACTACTACCTGGAAGTGGACCTGAAAACGGTGCTTGAGCTGAACGAATTTTCATTTGTAAAGGGCGATCTGTCACGGTTTGAGTGCGACCTTTTAAAGAGAGCCGGCCATCTTTCCGGTTATTACGGGACAAAAACGGAGGACGCCGCCCAGGCCGTTGAACGGTACAAAGAGGGCCTCGAGCAGATCTACGGCTACCGCGACGGAACGGTACGCGAACCCTATTTTATCGGTCTCTTCCGCAGAAACAAACCCGAATAACCGGTTTTACGAACGCAGATCAGGGCCGGTCCGCTTTCGGAAAGAGGACCACGATAATAGCGGTAAGAAATTTATCCTGAAGTGCAGAGAGAATGGAGTTTATAATTCATCGGTCGATGCCGCGCGGGAGTGTGGCGATCCCCGGATCCAAATCGCACACGGTGCGGGCGCTGGTGTTCGCACTGCTCGCGGAGGGGGAGTCGGTGATAGAGGAACCGCTGGTTTCCTCGGACACCGAGTCGTGCCTGAGGATGATACAGAGTTTCGGCGCGTCGGTGAGGCTCGACGGCAACATCTGGAGGGTCCGGGGAACAGGCGGCGCGGTCACGGTGCCGGATAACGTTATAGACGTCGGCAATTCCGGAACTTCGCTTTACCTGGGAATGGGCGTGGCGTCTCTCGCCGACGGGTATTCCGTTTTCACCGGCGACGGCCAGATCAGGAGCAGGCCGGTCGGCCCGCTTGCCGAGGCGATCCGGAGACTCGGGGGAGAGGTCATTTCCACAAGGAAAAACGGCGCGCCCCCCGTGGTGGTGAAGGGGAGGATCGCCGGCGGAAAGACGAAGATCGAGGCAGTGACTTCGCAGTATCTTTCATCGCTTCTCATCGCCGCTCCCCTGGCGGAGAGGGACACGCATATTAATGTTCCGCTTTTGAACGAGCGCCCCTATGTGGCCATGACCGCGTCCTGGCTCGACAGGCTCGGCATCTCCTATCAGAACAGGGACTTCCGGGCGTTTCATGTGAAAGGAAATCAGAAATACCACTCCTTCAGGGTGAAAATCCCCGCTGATTTCTCCTCGGCGGCATTTTTTCTCGTTGCCGCGGCGGTCACCGGATCGGAAATGACGCTGACGGGTCTCGATTTCGGCGATACCCAGGGGGACAAGGAAGTGGTCAATATACTGAAAAAGATGGGGGCTGACATAACAATCGGCGAAAGGTCGATCACGGTCCGCGGCGGCGAGCTGCGGGGGGGGACATACGACCTGAACGATATACCCGATTCCCTGCCGGCACTGGCGGTGGCCGCCTGCGCCGCCCGCGGGGAGACGAAACTGGTGAACGTCCCCCAGGCGCGAGTGAAGGAGACAGACAGGATCGCGGTGATGTGCGCCGAGCTCAAAAAAATGGGGGCCGATGTCACCGAGCTCGAAGACGGCCTGGCGATACGCGGGAGCGCGCTCAGGGGATGCCGGGTTCATGGACACGGAGACCACAGGATCGTAATGGCGCTGTCAGTGGCGGGTCTCATCGCCGACGGCGAGACCAGGGTGGACACCGCGGAATCGGTGGCGGTCACCTTTCCGGAGTTTTATGATCTCATGAAAAAGAGCGGCGCCGGGATTTCCAGGAGCGGGGAATGACGGTTCGGGGGATACGGGGGGCCACCACGGTGTCGGAGAACACCAGGGAGGAGATCCTTCTCAAAACGGAAGAGCTTCTGAAGGCATTGATCGAAAAAAACGGCCTCCTGGAGGACCATATCGCCTCCGTGATCTTTTCCGTAACCGCTGACGTTGACGCGGAGTTCCCCGCCCTCGCGGCCAGAAATCTGGGATGGGCGTACACGCCCCTTTTCTGCGCGAGGGAGATCGACGTTCCCGGAAGCCTGAAACGATGCGTCCGCGTTCTGATCCACGTAAACTCGGAAAAACCTCAGAAGGAAATGGTGCATTTGTACCTTCATGACGCAAGGATTCTCAGGCCGGACCTCGGCAGCAGAGGGGAAGAGGTCAATTATACTGAAAAATAGAATGCCGTATTATTTGCGGCGCGTTGGGATTATGCCGGAACAATTCACTTGTTTTTTCCGTACCTGTTTGTTATTATTCAATGGAAACGATCCGCTTCCGGATCGGGTGGATCCGTGCTCAAACCCGGGATTTCGAGGATATGTCAGCATGATGCGAAAATCGGTTTTATACTTGTGCCTTGCGGTGTCGATTGCCTTCGTCACAACAGGGGCGCTTAACGGGCAGGAAAACCGCGAGGTGGAAATCACCGCGCAGGGGATTCTCGCCAGGGTCGACAAGATTCTGGAATATCCGAAAGGGCTCATCAAGGGGCGCATCAAGCACATTACTCCGGACGGAAAGTCGAACACCATAGACCTGGAGGCATACATATCCCGCGACGATTACCTGTTTAAATTCAGCAGCAGGGAAAGGGGTGAACAGCTGAATGTGCTGTACAATATGAGGGGGGAGGACATCTGGGTGTACAACAACCACTCCCTGAAGCTCTATCACAAGACCGGAATCGACAAATACGACCCGCTTCTTGCCACGAATTTTTTCTATATCGACCTGTCCAATGCCGACATGCAGAGCAATTATACGGCCACGATTGAAGGAAAAACCCTGTATAAAGGGTATGACAGCTATATGTTGAAATTGATACCCATATTCAAGGGGGGGGAATACGGATATCTCACCCTTTTCGTAACAACGGACAAGTTCGTCCCGCTTCGCATCGATTACCATGACAGGGACAACGCGATTTTCAAGTTTATGAATATCGTCAGGGTCAAGGAAAATGACAACGACATCATCCCTCTCCGGTACGACATGCTGGATATCAGAAAGGGGACGGTCACGATCCTGAATTTTTTCGAATTCGATGAAAAAATCGAGATGAGCAAGGACCTCTTCAGGCCGGAAAAGTTGGGGGAATAGTGCCGCAGTTTTTTGTCAGGTCCGCCGACATCGACAGGGGCCGCTGCGTGATCGGAGGGGAGGACTTCAGACACCTCGTTACCGTCCGCCGTGTAAGGATCAACGACCGCATCGCATTACGGACCGACACCGGTCTGGCCGTATACGTGCGCGTGGTAAAAATCGGGGAGAAAGACCTGGAGGCGGAGGTGATCGAGGAGCGCCCGGCGCCGGAAAACGGCCTTCACATCGACCTCTATCTTGCGCTTCTAAAAGGGAAGAATTTCGATCTGGCGGTGCAGAAGGCCACCGAAATCGGCGTGGCGCGGATTGTGCCGATCAGGACGGAACGTTCCATCCCTTCACCGGGGGACGACGGAGCAAAGCGGACGGCCCGATGGCGGCGGATCGCCCGGGAGGCGGCAAAGCAGTCCATGGCAACCGGCATTCCCGAGGTGTCGGAAATACGCTCTTTCGACGAGTCGCTCGGGGAGCCGGGCGAGATGGTGAAGATAATCGCCCACCCGGCCGCGCAGCTTTACTGCCGGGACTTCAATCCCGAACCGGGCGAGGCCGGCATGGCCATCCTGGTCGGGCCGGAAGGGGGCTTCAGCCCTTCCGAGCTTGAACGTGCGGCCGCTGCGGGGTGGGAGCAGGTCGGATTCGGGGCGACCCAGCTCCGGGCCGAAACCGCCGCGATCGTCATACCGGCGCTGGCCATCTGCCTTTGGGGGGACAGGTGATTACGGTAAACGGAAAGGAAATGGATTTCCGGGGATCGGTGAAGGGCCTGCTCGTTTCGCTGAAACTCGCCGGTACGAATATTGTAGTTGAAAAAAACGGCGCCATCGTCCACAGGGAACGGTATGCGGCCGAGCCGGTCGCCGAGGGGGACGTGATCGAAATCGTCCGCTTTGTCGGCGGCGGCTGATCCGGCGTATTCACCTAAACAGGGGACGGTCGTGCATGGACAAAGGACTCTATTCCGTGATTGACGCAAACCTCAACAGGGCGGTGGAGGGCCTCCGGGTAAGCGAGGACCTTCTACGGTTCCATTACCGCGCCGCGGAAAAATCCTCAAAACTCAAGGACATCAGGCACAGAATATTTGCCGCCGCCGCCTCGTTCTCCTACGCGAAGCTGCTTGACGGAAGGGACGTCCCGGGGGACGCGCAGAAGTTCATCGAGCCGGACGGGGGAAAATCGAGAGACTCGGCCGGAGACGTTCTGCGCGCGAACCTTCACCGGGCCATGGAGGCGGTGCGTTCCCTCGAGGAGACGTCGAAGCTGCTGCGCGGGCCGGAGGGGGAGGCGGGGCGGTTTCAGGAAATCCGCTTTTCCCTTTACGGCATTGAAAAGGAGATAGCCGCGTTTCTGTCGGCAGGCGGGAGGATGTCGCGTCTTTCGATGTCGCTCTACGCGATACTCGATTCGTCTTTTGTCGCCGGCGGATATGAAAACACCGCGCGCAGGATGATCGACGGCGGGGCCGGCGTGATTCAGCTGAGGATGAAGGAGGCGCCCTCGGGCGAGTATCTGCGGACCGCGTCCTCCGTCGCCGGGATATGCCGCGATCGAGGCGCCCTTTTCATCGTGAACGACCGCCCGGATATCGCGCTTCTTTCCGGGGCCGACGGCGTTCATCTCGGCCAGGACGACCTGCCGGTACGGGAGGCGAGGCGCCTTCTTCCGGACGACATGATCGTGGGGCTCTCGACGCATTCGCTGGAACAGGCCCGCGCCGCGGCGGGGGAGTCTCCGGATTACATCGCCATCGGCCCGCTGTTCGGGACCGCGAGCAAAACAGGCCGGGTCCTGGACGCGATCGGCACCGGGATAATCTCGGAGATCCGCGCCGAAATCGACCTCCCCATCGTGGGGATCGGAGGGATCACCCCGAAGGGGGCTGGAGTATGCATCAGGGCCGGCTGCACGTCCCTCGCGGTGATCTCATTTCTGTACGGCGGCGGCGAGGTGGAGGAAAACTGCAGGGCCATGGTGCGCGAAATAAACGCCGCGGCCGGTCCGTCGGCATGACTCCCGAGGCGCTGCGTCAGGAGATCGCCCGTTTCCGCCTTCAGTGGCGGGAAACCAGGGCGAGGCGGCTGGAGCTGAAGAGGAATCTTCTGGCGGGCGGGCTTGATATACATGCCGTGAGAAAAGACCGGGGATACCGCATATTAAAGAAGGAACAGCGAAAGCTCTTTGTCCTGATACGGCAGAGGGAACGGAAGCTGAACCGAATGACGGGTCTGCGGCGCGATGAATGAGCGCACTCTTGACATGGCGTTCTCCGACAGGAAGGGGAACGTATACGATTACCCGGGGAGGGACGCCGCGTTTCGTTCAGGGAGGCGGTTCCTCAGGGCGATTCCGGAAGACTGCATTCCGCTTCCCGAAGGGAGCCATCTTTTTTCACTCCCGGACCGCGCGCCGATGTATCATGACAGCCGAAAAGACGCCTTCGTTCCGTTAAACCGGTCGTCCCATAGCGGCGGGATGTGGGCGGTGTCCGCGTTTCTGCCTTCAGGGTATCTCCGCACCTATCTTCCTGCGTACCGAAAAAGGAAGGGCGCCCGCCCGCTGACTCTCTGGGCCTATTCCGGCGTTGCCGTACAGGACGGCGAATTTCTCGTGCCCGGCCTTCGCATCGACCCCGATCCCCGCTCGGATCCGGCGATCCACCGCAACGACGGGGAGCTGGAAATTGCGATCCGCAGGATCAGGGGGGAGTACCGGGACAACAGGCTTGTCGGCCAGCTCGCCATGTGCGCCTCCGAATACCGGTGCCTCTGCGCGCGAAATTTTTTCCTCGGCCGGCATGAGGCGCCGCTTCCCACCACGCCGGCGTGCAACGCCGGCTGTCTCGGCTGCCTTTCGGAACAGGAGCGGGAGTCCGGGTTTTCGGCGTCCCAGCACAGGCTCGGGTTCATGCCGACGCCGGAGGAGATATCCCAGGTGATGCTCCACCACATCGGCGCGGTGCCCGGCTCGGTGGTGAGCTTCGGTCAGGGGTGCGAGGGGGAGCCGCTTCTGAGGGCCGCTGATCTTGCGCGGGCCATATCGGCGGTGCGGGAGAAAACGGGGGAGGGGACGATCCACCTGAACACAAACGGCTCCCTCCCCGATGCAGTGGACCTGCTCATCAGGGCGGGGCTCGATTCGATCAGGGTGAGCCTCAACTCGCCCACAGAGGCGTATTACTCGCGGTATTACCGTCCGGCCAATTACCGGTTCGGCGATGTCCTGGCGTCCATTGAGAAGTCGCTCCATGCCGGCCTGTTTCTTTCATTGAATCTTTTTTTCCTGCCGGGATTTACCGACATGGAAACAGAAGCGGAGGAGCTTTTCCGTTTCCTGGAGCGCTTTCCCGCTTCGATGATACAGACCAGGAACCTCAATATCGACCCGGATTATTACCTGGACATGATCGGGTTCGAGGAATCACCCCCTCTGGGGATAACCCGCCTGCTCGGTGAGCTGAGGCGGCGTTTCCCCCGCACCTCCCTGGGATACTATAACCCTCCGAGGGAATCATGGAACCAAGAAAACTCTTGACGTAATCGTAAAACCGGGATATCTGGGGATCATGATTCAGAAGTGGAGGCTGCGATGAGCGAAGAAATGATTCATGCACTGGTGTTCATTCAGAACTGGGGGGACGGCGGGGATTTGCTGAAAATGCTGGTGGGGGACAGGCATGTGATTTCGCTTTTTCACATCATGGGCCGACACAGCTTTCTCATGGACACCAATTTTGACAACAAAACGCAATTGAGCCGGTGGATAGAAGGCGTCAAAGAGGTGAAGCTTTCTTCAGGACTCCCCGCGGTTCAGTCGATCCAGACGCAGCGGATAATCGACGTGAACAAGAAAAAAGAGGGATTCTCGCTGAAAGATTATATGGACATGAAGGAGAAGTACCATTTTTTCGTGAAGATCGACAACCCGCATCATGACGAGGATCTGCTGAATCTCATGAAGAAGAGCCCGATAGTATACTCTATGCTTCATGTCCAGGGTGAGAATTCCTTTACCATCGAAATAATAGTGTCCGATTACGACCAGTACCGGAAGCTCCTTGCGGACATGAAGAAGATAAAAACGATCCACCATATCGAGACCCAGGAGGTTATCTCCGTCCTGAAATACAGAAACCAGGTCCTGGACGAAAAAAACAATCTGATGAGGCAGGAGCAGGACATCAGGGAATTTTATTCCCTGTGACAAAAGAGTGGAGCGGTTTCCGATGAACAAGCCCGATATGATCGGCGATCCTCTGGGATACGCCGGAGAGGTGGTGGGGAAGGACCCTTTCGCGTCGTTTCTCGGAATCTCCGTTGAGGAGGTCCGCGCCGGATACGCGCGCTGTTCGGTCACTGTCAAGCCGGAATATTGCAATGCCGTAGAGCGGGCCCACGGAGCCCTCGTCCACGCAGTCGCGGACCAGGCCTTTGCCGTGGGGTCGAATTCCCTTGGGACCATGGCCCTGGCGGTCAGCTTCAACATAAGCTACCTGTCAGCCGCCGCCGAGGGGGAGCGGATTTTCGCGGAGGCGGTGCCGGTGAGCACCGGCAGGAAGGTGAGCGTGTGGAACATCGAGGTCCGCGGCTCGGAGGACCGCCTCGTCGCCTCAGGCCAGGGAGTTGCATACCATAAATAGGCGCAGGCGGGAATAAATTCTTGACATCGAAAGTGAAGGATTCTCAATCAGACAGATATTTATCTTTGAGAGGAAAATCATGGAGCGTATGATGCCCGGAAAAACGCGCGCGGCTGCCGTAAGGATATTCGCGGCGGCGCTCATCTCCCTTGTCGCCGGCGCCTGCGACACCATGGTAAACCGCGAAACCGAGCAGGCGCTGCGGGAATACGAACAGAAAATCTATGTCATGAAGAATACCGTCACCGCCAATGATGAAAAGCTGGTGAAGGGACAGAAGGTGAAGATCAAGGTGTTCTGGGGAAAAGACTGGATAAAGATACGCGGGTATGCCGCCGACGTAGATCCCCTGCATGCCGAGCAGGTGCTCATGCTGTATATGTTTAAAAGCGATTTTCCGGAAGACAGGTTCTCTATGGAAACGCTTCAGGAAAAATTCGGTGAGATCGCCCAGACGGCGAGGCAATAGGCCCGACGGCAATCCACGATTATTAATAGAATTCGGGATATGATATATGTTTGAAGGACTGTTTACCGCGCTCATTACCCCTTTCAGGGACGGGGCTATCGACATGCCCGCCTTTGAAAAACTCGTGGAGCTGCAGATAGCCGGGGGGGTCGACGGTGTTGTCGTGCTCGGCTCGACCGGGGAATCATCCACGGTCTCATTTGACGAGCATATCGAGCTGATCGGGAAAACCGTTTCCCTGGTAAGAGGGAGGGTCCGCGTAATCGCCGGTACCGGCGCCAATTCCACGAAGGAGGCCGTATGGCTCTCGAAAGAGGCGGAAAATGCCGGAGTGGACGGCGTGCTGCTTGTCAACCCTTACTATAACAAGCCGACGCAGCGAGGCCTGATAATACATTTCGAGACCATCGCCGGGGCAATTTCGGTCCCGGTGATACTTTACAACATTCCCGGCCGGACCGGCGTCAACTTTGAACCTGCAAGCGTCAAGGAACTGCTCGGGAGGGCGGGAAACATACGCGCCATGAAGGAAGCCTCCGGGGACATAAACCAGATGATGAGGCTCGTGGAGCTCTGCGGCGATTCGCTGACGCTCCTCTCCGGGGACGACAACATGCTTCTTCCGGTGCTTTCCATCGGCGGCAGGGGGATAGTATCGGTACTGTCAAACATTCTTCCCGCAGAGGTCAAAAAAATAATAACCCTGTACGAGAGCGGAAAAATACGCGAGTCGAGGGAGCTGTTTTTTCATCTGCTTCCGCTGTGCAGGGCCATGTTTTATGAAACGAACCCGATTCCGGTGAAAGAGGCCATGGCGATGCTGGGCCACTGCACCGCGGATCTGCGGCTCCCGCTGACCTCTCTGGCTGAGGACTACAGGGTAAAGCTCCGCGAAGAGCTTGTCCGGTACGGCCTTTTAAAATAGATCGGTATCCTGATTTATGGCGGGGTGTGGATGAAGATAGGGGTGTGCGGAATCGGAGGCAGAATGGGGCAGGCGGTGGCCGCGGCAATGCTCGAACGGGGCCACGTTCTGGGCGCCGCATTCGAATACGAGGGTTCGCCGCTTATAGGAAAAACCGGGGGAGGCGCCCTCGGCGCCGCGTCGGTAACGGTAACCCCGGTATCAGGCGGGGATTACGGCAGTTTGCAGGGGCTGATCGATTTTTCGACACCCCGGGGTTCCCTGGCTTTGATTGAACAGGCCCTGGCGCACCGAATCCCCCTGGTGATCGGCACGACCGGATTCACGAAGGAGGAGCGGGGGAGGATCGAATCGGCTGCGGCGGAAATTCCGGTGGTCTTTTCGCCGAATATGTCCGTGGGCGTGAATATCCTGTTCAAACTCACCGAAATCGCGGCCGGCTACTTTCCTTCAGGGTTCGATGTCGAGATATTTGAGGCGCACCATAAATTCAAAAAAGACGCTCCGTCCGGCACCGCGATGCGGCTCCTTGAGGCAGTCCGGGGCGCGTCGAAGCGGCTCGAGTCCGGCGACACGGTGTGCGGCCGTGAGGGGATGTCCCAGGGCCGCAGTGACGATGAGATCGGCATGCACGCGCTTCGCGGCGGAGACATCGTGGGGGAGCATACCGTGTATTTCTGCGGTGCCGGGGAACGGGTGGAGCTCACCCACAGGGCGACGAGCCGCGATAATCTCGCCAGGGGGGCGGTGATCGCGGCGGAATACGCGGCGACGATGCCTCCCGGTCTTTATTCGATGTTTGACGTACTGGGGCTGTCATGACCGACAAGGAAAATCCCGCCGCCGATGAATTGAAATTCGACGAGAATCCCTATGATCCTTCCAGAAAGAGGCCGGAGGACGTTGTCAGGCTGTTCTACAAGCATAATGTTCCCCTGATCCCGGTGGTTTCCAAGCGCGGAATGCTACTTGGCATACTTAAAAAGGAAGACGTCATCGCGGAGCTTTCAGACATCGACCGCGTGGAAAAATTGAGCATCGACGCCTTTATCACGCGGCTGGCGAAGCGGATGTCCTTTGACGCCCTGCTCGGTTACGGCCGTGTAAGGGAGTTCATCGTCATAAACATCTTCGGCGAAATGCAGGGGAAATGGACCAGGCTTCAGCTATTCTCCGCCGTGGAGGAGGGTGACGGAGCGACCGGCGCCAGGAAAGAGGTGGAAGACCAGAAAGAAGAGCAGGCCCTGGAATGGATGATTTATCTTATTCTTGAACACATCCCCAGGGCCCTGTACGCGATGAACGTGAAGAACAGGACTATTTTCTATAACAGCCATTTTGAAGAGATGTACCGGCTGAAATTCAACTCCGACGTGGACACTGCTTCCGTTGAAAAGTTCTTTAAAAACCCAAATCGAAACCGCCTTGAGACGAGCGGCAAGGAGGGGGAGCATAATTTTTTCAACGAAGACCTTGGTGTGCATTATGAAAAAATCCCAATGATGAGTAACAGGAAAAAGGCGGGGTATCTGATATTCTGCCTTCCGGACCATGATGTCGCCGGCGGGGGCGATGCCGGCGGTTCAGTAAAAGGGAAGACTCTGGCGGAGGTCCTCGAAGCGGCGGAGCGGCGGGTCGTTACTGAAACCATGAATCGGTGCGGCAATCTCAGGGAGGCCTCGGAATCCCTTGGAATCAGCGTAAAACAGCTCAACTCGAGGATAAAAAAACTTTCGATTCATAAAAATTAATTGCCGCAATGTTTGATCTTTTTTTTGACACAGCATATAATTTGTTGTATTATTTTTATGTCTGCGGCATCCATGGCATATCTTGATTCCATTCTGCGCATTACAGCGGTTATTATGGCAGTTTAAAGAAGAATAATGGTCGTGCAAGAGGAACAGGGAAAATATATGCTTGACGAAAAATAATAGTGTTCGATAATGACCATCGAACCGTAAGTCTGATTTCCCCCGTAAATCGCTTTTATTTGGTTACATTCATAAAAAAATCCCGGAACGTAAGACTTTGAGTTTTACTCCTGCAGAAAGATAAAACTGTATTAAAAGTCAATTTATAACAACAAGGTGATGTATGGCAAGAACAGCACAGTCCACTCAGAACGGTGACAGGTACGAAGGAAAACCAAAAAACGGAACCGGCAATGGATCCCCGCAGGAGCAGGGTAACAACGGCGGAAGCAATAAACAGGGCGGTGATTCGGCCCATAATTCCGAAAACTGGATAGATCTCGGCGAGCTGAAGTCAAAAAAAATCAGCGAGCTGGCGGATATCGGCAGGGATCTGGGAGTCGAGAGGGTGTCCGGCCTGAAAAAGCAGGACCTGATTCTCGAGATATTGAAAGCCCAGACCGAGCAGAAAGGGCTTATTTTCTCGAGCGGCGTTCTGGAAATACTGAGCGATGGGTACGGCTTTCTGAGATCGCCGAATTACAACTACCTGCCGGGACCGGATGATATATACGTTTCTCCATCCCAGATCAGGCTTTTCGGCCTGAAAACAGGCGATACCATCGCGGGACAAATCAGGCCTCCCAAGGACAACGAGCGGTTCTTCGCCCTCCTGAGAATTGAAGCGGTGAATTTTGAGGATCCCGACCATCTTCAGCAGAGGGTTTTATTCGACAACCTGACTCCTCTTTACCCGGATGAAAGGATAAACCTTGAGACTGCCGGCGAAAACGTGGAGATGAGGATCATAAACATAATGACCCCGCAGGGGAAGGGGCAGAGGGCCCTTATCGTTGCGCCCCCGAGAACCGGTAAAACCATTATTCTGCAGAAGATCGCCAACTCCATCACCACCAATCACCCTGAAGTGTACCTGATCGTCCTGCTGATCGATGAGCGGCCTGAAGAGGTCACCGACATGCAGAGGTCGGTCAACGGAGAGGTGGTGTCATCGACCTTCGACGAGCCGGCAAGCCGCCACGTACAGGTCTCGGAAATGGTGCTGGAAAAGGCCAAGCGCCTTGTGGAACACAAAATGGACGTGGTGATTCTGCTCGATTCCATCACCAGGCTCGCAAGGGCGTACAACCAGGTCGTCCCCACAAGCGGTAAAATACTTTCCGGCGGTGTCGATTCCAACGCGCTGCACAAACCGAAGCGTTTTTTCGGGGCTGCCAGGAACATAGAAGAGGGAGGAAGCCTCACGATTCTCGCCACGGCGCTGATAGACACCGGAAGCAGGATGGACGAGGTTATTTTCGAGGAATTCAAGGGTACCGGCAACAGCGAAATCCATCTCGACAGGAAGCTGGCGGACCGCAGGATTTTTCCCGCCATCGATATAAACAAGTCGGGCACCAGAAAAGAAGAATTATTGCTTGACGCTGAAGAACTGAACAGATTATGGATACTCAGAAAGGCCTTCGCCTCCATGAGCACCACCGAATCGATGGAGCTTCTCGTGGAAAAGATGCGGGGAACTAAGAACAACAGGGCCTTTTTCAAGGCGATGAATTCATAGGCAGAGAGATTGCGTGAAAGAGGAGAGTGCGATGAAAAAGAACATACACCCGGTATACGAAGAAACGGTGATCAAGTGCGCCTGCGGCAACGAGATTAAAACAAAGTCCACCATAAAGAACCTTCACGTGGAGATATGCTCGAGCTGCCATCCATTCTATACCAAGAAGCAGAAAATCGTGGACACTGCGGGCAGGGTCGAGAAATTCAAGAAGAAATACAATATCAAGTAGATAGCTTGGAGAGGCCGTCCGGAAGGACGGCCTTTTTCGTATATTTATCCTAACGCTGCAATATCTTATACAACGCATGCTCTGACCCCAATTTGCTGTATTTGTCCGAAGTTTAAGGGGATAACTATCGCCATGACCCAACATTCGATACGAAAATAATGGATGCTGTATGAAGAACTTGACAAAATATCGAATATCGTTAATAAAGAGGCCCATAGAAGGCAATCACTGGAAATACAACATTTTAGGACGGTAGTTAGATGAAAAAAACAATCGTGATTCTCTCAATGACCCTGGCCTCCCTGTTGTTCCTTTCCAGTACGGGCAGGGGCGATCTTTCGGAGCTCGGCGACAGGATCAAGAGAGCGGCGTGTGAAAGGGCATGCCAGCGGACCTATGAATCATGCATGAAGAGTTCAGGCGACGCGGTAAACCGTGAGGATCAAAGCCAGGTGGAGAGCGATATTTCCGAGGTCACCAGGGGCGAGTCCTGTCAGTACGCGAAAGAGAAGTGTCTGGAGAATTGCGAGTAGCCCTGCACAGACCCGCCGATCATCGAAGGGGAGTTGAAGCCTCTGTCAGTTCGCCTACCCTTTTTCTCAACCCGGCCATGTACAGGTCGCCTGGGTCAATTTTTTTCCCAGCCCTGTAACTCCGGTCAAGCTCCTTCCACAAAGGACCTCCGCGGAACCGCAAATATTCATGGTGCCCGATGACGTGCGCTATGGTCCGGTGACGCCGCAACAGCCCCGCGATGAGCGCGGCGTTGGATTCCATCTGCGCCGGGGTCAGAGGGTTGTCCGGACCTCCGACGTTTTCGATTCCGATGGCGCAGTGGTTCATCCCGATAACGTGACGCGCCATGCGGTTTTCCGGCATGAGCCGGTATACGGCGCCGTCCCGGTCGACGAGAAAATGCACCGACACGTTGACCGCGCCTCCGTGCAGGATGTCTCCCCGGTCCCGGTGCAGCGTTTCCCTGTCGAAATAACGGAATGAGTCCTCCAGGGTCCCGATTGCGGTCCAGTGAACGACGATGATTCGGGGAACGATCGCGATGTCCTGCGCCGAGGGGTCGGCATGACGCCGCAGGTATTCGAGGGTGAGAGCGGTCCTCCTGCTCGAGAAGGATATGGGCCTGTCGATTATTTTCGGAAAATAATCGGGGCCGGCGCCCCGGCGGCCGGAGGGACCCTGGGCGCATCCACACAAAGCGGACGCGATCAGAAACGCAGGCAGGAGTATCGTGAGAGGCTGTTTTACGGTTTTCTTCAACGGTTTCTTTCGGAAGTATCGATGAATTAATTGTATATGATATTCGTTCTGCAAGGGAATAATTGCCGGACGGCTTTGTAAAGGCAGCGTAATTACGGCGATTCCGCCGAAGACGGAAAGAGCGGCCTCATCGCCGCCCTTTCCGATCTGTAGTCTATGCGCCCGCTGAGGCGGCTTTCTTTTTGATCATCACTATTCCGATTACGGCGGTTATCAGGAGGCCGATGGCGATAAACTGCGCCTGGGTCATCCCGAACAGGATTTTCGGATTGAGCCGTATAAATTCCAGCAGAAATCTCGGTACCGCGTTGCAGATAAGATAGATGAAAAAGACGATCCCCGCCGGCAGCTCCCGTTTTCTGAGCTGAAGCACCGCGAAGAAGACGATGAACGAAATAAATGCTTCGAACAGGGGCACCGGAAACACCGCGGTGGAGGTGGGGACGATGCCGTTGGGATACGAGACGCCCAGAAATGAATCGGTCGCAATCCCGAAACAGCCGTCTCCGGCCACGTGGCAGCCGATCCTTCCGATGGCGTATCCCAGCGCGAGAGTGGGGGTCGCCAGGTCGAATATCCGAAGCACGCTTTCCTTGTTTCTTTTAATGATGATAATCGAAACCGCCAGGGCGAGGATAAGTCCGCCGTATACAGAAAGACCGGCGCCGGAAAAAATCATGGCGACAGGATCACGCTGGAATTCGCCGAGATGTTCGAATATATGGAAGATCTTGGCGCCTACGATGCCGCTGGGGATCGCTACAAGGAAGAGTTTGTATGCCAGCTCCGGGTCCTTGTCGTTCAGTTTGAACTCCCTTTCACCGACGAGAAATCCGAGATAAAAGGCCAAACCCAGCAGTATTCCGTAACCGCCGATTGAAATTACGCCGTAGCTGAAAAGTAATGGATACATCATCTCCTCCAGGAATTTGAAACGGGTATCTTGGTCTAAGAAAGTATGATATAAAAAAATCAATAATCCCCTTTGTCAAGTGATTTTATCGGGTATTTACCCCGGGTATCGCAGACATTTCATTCTTTTTTTGTTGTAAAATGATACGGTTGCGGTATTATGTGTATATGTTTCATTGAAACGGCTCGGACCATGGACGATAAAACAAGAGTAGAGTTGATCAGAAAGGGGAACGAATTGTTCAACAGCGGCGACATAAAAGGCGCCGCGGTTCTGTTCGTAAAAACCGGATACCGCGACGGCATCACGCGCGTCGCGGACCATTATTTTTACGATCTCCGCCGCCCGCTGGTGGCGCTGAAATTCTACCGCATGGTGAACAGACAGGACAAGGTAAACGAAATATTCGAACGCATGGTTTTCGCCCTTGGAAGGCTTCTGGGGAAGGATACTCCTCAGCCCAGGGTCGAGCTGCCCCCCCTCAAGGTGTCTCCCAAACTGAAGATACTTGCCGAGGAAATCCTGCTGAAACAGAACGCCGCGGAAAAAGACACCGGAAATTGATCTGGAGTACACACATGAAAAGATTCATCTTTCTAATGGCGATTACGGCGCTGTTGTGCCCCCTGGCGGCGGAGGTGCATGGTGACATTGGAGACATACGCAAATACCTTGAGAAGCACGTCGTCACCAGGAAGCTGTCCAACGGGATCACCCTGATCATGCTGAACAGGGGATTTTCGCCGACCCTGGCCTTTGAGACCGCCTTCCGCGTCGGTTCCGCTGACGAAAGCTACCGCACCGCCGGCGCCGCCCACATGCTCGAGCACATGCTCTTCAAGGGGACCGACAGGCTGGGGACCACCGATTACAGGAAAGAGAAGGTATACCTGGATAAGATCAGGGAGACCGGCGAGCGCCTGGACAGGCTGTCGCTTTCCGATCCCGGAAACGGCGAGATACCGAAGCTGAAGGCGCGCCTGAAAAAGCTGCAGGAGGCCCACAGCAGGTTCGTGGTGAGGTCTCCCTACGACAAGGTGTATACGGAAAACGGAGGCGTGGGCTTCAACGCATCGACATCAAGGGACATGACCGGGTATTACATCGAACTCCCTTCATCCAAGCTATCCCTGTGGGCGAAAATTGAGTCTGAGCGTCTCAGAAAACCGGTGCTTCGGGAATATTATCTCGAACGGGACAATGTTATGGAGGAGCGGCTGATGCGGACCGATTCCAGCGGGACCGGCGGGCTCTACGAGCGGTTTATCGCGGCCGCGTATCTGGCCCATCCGTATCGGCATCCGGTGATCGGCTGGGGTTCCAACATACCTAATTTGTCTCTCAAGGATGTGGAGGACTTCTACTGGACCCACTATATCCCCTCGAGAATGACCATTACCATCGTGGGAAAACAGGACACCGACCGCACATTCAGAGTGATAAATTCGCAGTTCGGGCCCATGAAGCGGATGCCCGACCCGCAGGGGAATCCGATACAGGAACCGCCCATTTCGGGCGAGCGCCGTTTTGTCTACTATTTCGATTCAAATCCCTACCTCATCATCGGCTGGTTTAAGCCCTCTTTTCCGGATCCGGTTGATTATGTTTTTGAAATCATACAGGAGGTGTTGTCCGGAGGGAAGTCCTCCCGTCTGTACCGTTCGCTGGTGCTTGAAAAAAAGATCGCCTCTTCCGTGAACGCGTGGAACGGTTTCCCCGGTGTGCGTTCGGACAATCTCTTCGTGGTGACCGCGACGCCGCGGCCGCCCCATACCATGGAGGAACTGGAGGGCGAAATCTACCGAGAGATGGAAAGGATTAAAAACGATCTTGCTCCGGAAGAGCTCCAGAGCGCGGTCAACAGGATGGAATCGAGGTTTGTGTTCAGTCTTTCCGACAACGAAGAGGTTGCCGGACTTCTCAGCTATTTTCAGACGGCGTACGGAGACTGGCGGGAAATGCTGAACTACATGGATAAAATCAGCAAGGTAACGCCTGACGAAGTAAAAGAGGCGGCGGGACGTTTTTTTAACGGCACAAACAGGGTGGTGGGTATGCTGAAAAGGAAAGACGATGGGGGGGAAAAAAGATGAAGCGGATAATTCCGGCACTGTATATATTCGTTTTTGCGATCATCCTGTCCCTGTCCGGCCGGATATCCGGGAACGCTTCCGATTCTCTGGACCTTCCGCCGGTCAAGGTCCTGTCGCTCGATAACGGCGCGAAGGTATTCTTTGTGCACGACGAGCTGCCCCAGCTGACTATCTTCATCTCCATAGGTTACGGAAGGCTGTATGAAAATTCCCAGGACGCGGGCCTTTCCGACCTGGTGGCGAAAACGATATCTCTTGCCGGCTCGAAACATTATCCGGGGATTGCACTTCACGAGAAAATCGATTCAATCGGAGGGGTTTTCTCCGTGTCATCCTCGAATGAAAGCACCGTCATCTCTCTCAGCGTTCTCCCCCGGTTCCGCGAGGAGGCCTTTGCCATCGTTTCGGATCTGTTAAGGTATCCCGTCCTGGAGGAAGCCCATTTCGAGAACGCCCGATCTCTGGTGATTGACGGGATAAGGAGACGCTACGATGATCCGTCAAACATCGCCTTTGACAAAACGATGGAGGTCCTTTTCGGCGGAAACGGCTACGGCGCCATCCCCACCGCGGAAAAAACCGGGTCCCACACCCTGGAGATGGCCCGTTCGGCGGTTGAAAGATATTTTGTCGCAAAAAATATTCTTATCGGAATATCCTCGTCTCTCCCCTTCGAGGAGATTCGGGGTGACTGCGTAGCGCATTTCGGTCAGCTGAACTCGGGGGAGAAGGCGGATTATACCGTGGACAGGTCGGCTCTGGAGAAAAGTCTGGCCGGGAACAGGGGCAAGATATTTCTCCATGTGAAAGACATACCCCAATCCACCGTGGTGGTGGGGACGCTGGCGCCTGATATCCGCAGCAGGGCATGTTATCCCCTGACCCTCATGAATTTCATTCTCGGCGAAGGATCGTTCAACTCAAGGCTCATGCGCGAGATCCGGGTGAAACGGGGGATGGCGTACGCGGTGGCATCGGTTATCCGGTTCAGACGCAACACCGGAGTGTTTCTGGCATACGCGATGACGAAGAATGAAAACGCCACCACCGTGCTTTCTCTTTTACGGGAAAACATAACCGGCATGGGGAGGATGAAGCTTCCCGAGCCGGACCTGAAATGGGCGAAAAGCTCCATAAAGAACAGCTATATTTTCCGTTTTGAAACGCCCATGGATATACTCGGGAACTATCTTGAGAAGGATTTCTACGGACTGCCGGACGATTACTATGAACGGTATCTTGACCGGATCAACTCAGTGTCCGACGAGCAGGTGCTGCGGGACAGCGGAACGCTCTTTGGGGGGGGATTCGTGACTTGCGTGGTGGGGAACGAGGACTTGAAGGACCTGTTAAAGGGACAGGGCGAAGTGGTGTTAGTGAAATAGGGAAGGGGATGGAAGCTGAATGCGGAAAGGTCATATCGGTTGAAGGGTCCACGGTTATCGTTGAAGCCGAAGCGGGAAACGGTTGCGAGGGCTGCGCCCTGGGACACCAGTGCGGGCTCGGAGGGGACGGGCGAACCAGAAAAATTCGAATGCGCAACGATATCGCCGCGCGAAAGGGCGACAGGGTCATGTTTTCCATGCAGGAAAAAACAGTCCTCTTTGCGTCATTTTTTCTCTATTTTTTCCCGGTAGTCTTGCTGATTTCCGGTGCGGCGGCGGGCGCGTATATCGGAATACCGGGGTTGGACCGCGATCTATCCGCGGCCTTGGCGGGGATTGGGGCCCTGGCACTGTCCCTGGCAGTCATCAGGGCATTTTCCAAGAGAATTGAAAAGAAAAAATCCATTGTTCCCGTATTAATTGAAATCGTCCGCGTGGAATCAGAGCAGCAGTAGTCCTTTTTTTTCGTCTTTTTAATCCTGTACCTCAACTCTCCGGGCGGCGTGTCCGAGATATTAATGTGCGTCCAGAAATAAGGGGAGAGGTATATGGGAGAAAATATTGTGGATATTAATGCGTTCAAAATCGAAAAAACGCTGAAAGAGAACGGATTCATACTGAAAAAAGACGAGAAAAAGAATATTCTTATACTGATAAAAGTGGGCAGCAATGAAGGTCCTTAAGGGAGAATATCGGGTAAAGAGGAGAGTCCTATGGGTGTTGACATACAGGAACAGCTGAAAGATCTCAG
The DNA here is from genome assembly GCA_041737965.1 of Spirochaetota bacterium. GTDB lineage: Bacteria > Spirochaetota > UBA4802 > UBA4802 > UBA5550 > JAFGJK01. The sequence continues at coordinate 145,367 of JBGSQT010000018.1, forward strand.
AGATGAGCTGGAAAAGCTTAAATATGAATACAGGATTGACTTGCCGAAACGCATCTCGGAAGCCCGCGCATACGGCGATCTCAAGGAGAACGCGGAATATCACGCGGCCAGGGAACGGCAGTCCTTCGTGAAAGCCAGAATAAATCAGGTCACGGAACAGCTTAACCAGTTGAAATCAATCAATACGGCCGGTGTTTCCGAGGAGACAATAGCCTACGGATCGGCAGTCACCGTGTACGATTATGACAGCGAGGAGAGGCACACCTATACGCTCGTCTCTGCCAACGAGGTCAATCCCTCCGAGGGGCGGATTTCGCTTTCATCCCCCATCGGCATCGCTCTGACAAACAAAAAAGCCGGTGAGACGGTGGAGATTCAGATACCTGCCGGAGTAAAGAAGTATTATATAGAAAAAATCGTGACCCTTCACGGGCATGTGCATGATAAACCGTTGGAGAAATAAAATGAAGGGGGGGGGATTGGAGACGAAGGGAATCGAACCCTCGACCTCTTGAATGCCATTCAAGCGCTCTCCCAACTGAGCTACGTCCCCGACGGCGCCGATTGCGCCTTCTGACAGAGGAGTACATATACCTTTCGGTGACGGTATTTGTCAATATTTTTTCAGATGAGGGGCGCGTGACGTCCCTCGATAACAACTTGACATATTTCAGGTTGCCGGATAACTTACGGGCACTTCCAAAAGCCAGGAATTGTATCAATTGACAAATTGATAATTCCTGGCTTTTGGAAGTGTGCCCCAAAGGAGCAAAAAAATGTGGTTTGTTGATGTTCTCATATATTTTTTCATAAGCGGGTAAAAAGGGACCATGGTTTTTACGTATGTGATAATATTCATCTTTTTCGTGTTTCTTGCCATTATCGTTCTTTATGTGCTCCATGCCTTTGTGCTTCCGAGAAAAATCGACGAAATCGCCCGAATGATAGAATCCGGACAGACCAAATTGGCCATTAAAAAGCTGAACGAGCTCCTTGAAAAAGACGACCGTAATGCCTACGCCCATTTCCTCCTGGCCGAAGCATATCTTGTTGAAGACAACAAGAAATACTCGATAGTGGAGTACCGGCAGGTGCTCAAGCTCGGCAAGTTCGATGAGAAGGTGAGCGAGGTGGTCATAAGGTCAAGGCTCGCGAAGCTCTACCTGGAACGGAAAGCCAATGATGAGGCGAAAAAGGAATTCCTTATCCTTACAAAGATCGATCCGGGGAATTTCGAAAACTATTTCGAGCTCGGTAAATTGTATTTCAATATGAACGTGATGGACAAGGCGACCGGATTTTTAAAAAAAAGCATAGAGCATAACGAAAAGCACGATCAATCGTTCTACTATCTCGGACAGATCTATTACCGGAATTCTTCGAACCCCGAGGCTAAACAGGCGTTCATCAACGCGATAAAAATCGACCCGAACAACTACAAAGCCCACTACTTTCTCGGTCTTGTCCTCAGACAGCTGGGGGACTTCGAGTGGGCGATAAAGGAGTTTGAGGTTTCCCAGAAAAGCGAGGAGCTCAAGGTGAAATCCTTTCTCGCCAAGGGAACATGCTATGTCGAAAGGGGACAGCATCCGAAGGCGATACAGGAATTCGAACGAGGGCTGAAGTTCGCCCGACGGGACAGCGATGTGGAGCTTTCCCTCAGGTATTTCATGGCAGATTGCCAGGAGAAAATGAGGGACATACAAGCGGCGATAAAGAACTGGGAGCGCATTGTCGAGGTAAACAAAGATTTTCGAGACGTCCAGGAAAAGCTGAAATTTTATTCGGAATTCCGCCAGGACGACCGGATCAAGGATTTCATGATCGCGGGGCTCTCTCAGTTCGAGCATCTTGCCAGAAAGATCGTGGAATCCATGGGAATGAATGTAACCGACGTCGATATCATCAGCGATACGGATATAGAGATTATCGCAACCGACTCAGATGGGAAATGGCGCAACGCCAGGCAGACCAACAAGATCGTCCGTGTTATACGGACCACCGACCCAATACAGGAGCGGCTTCTCAGGCAGTTGCACGAAAAGATGAAATCGCGCAACGCCATGAGGATAATAGTGATCACCACGTCTGAATTCTCGCAGTCGGCGGTGGATTTCTCCAATACAAGACCCATTGAATTGTACGGAAAATCCGACCTGATCAAGCTTCTCGGCAGGACTTGAGCGACTCGTTCCCATGGACCATTATACCCGCATACTGGGCACCGTCCCGCTTTTCAGGCATTGCACCGACAGGGAGTTGTCCGTGCTTCAAAAAATCGGAAGGTTTTCCTCAATAAGGAAAGGACAGACCTTCGACATGAAAAAAATCAGCAGTTTCAACGTTATCCTGGACGGCGTCTTTGAAATCGAGGCGCTCGGAAGGACCGATATCGTGTACCTCGCCCCCGGATCTTTTTTCGGGAATGTCCCCTTCACGGAAAACAGGCTCCGCGGCACCATAAGGGCCATGGTTGACTCCTCCCTGCTCCTTTTTCCGGTGGAGGACCTTTACCGGTTTTTTTTCATTTCCTTCAAGTGTCTTCGCGGATTTATCCGTATCGCCGAAAGGATGGGTTTCGAACTGAGCGGGATCGCGGGCCGTTTTACCGGAAGCGTCACCTCGGTGACGAGCGTTTTTTCAATGGAGAGGGGTTCCGGAAAAACCCTGCTTGCCTCCGCGCTGGGGATCGCCCTGGGCGAAAAAGGGAGAACCATAATCCTGGACATGTCCTATGGCGGCGAATCCGTATTCACCCTTTTCGAAAAAAAAATCACCTCGCCGATTTCTCAGAAGATGGAGGACGACGGCTCCGCGAGGGCGATGGTCGAGGACCGGGTGGAGCGCGTCAGCGACACGCTGGACCTGCTCAACATCTCACACGGGTCCAAGGTAAAAGTACAGGGAGACATCCTCCAGCCGCTGCTGTTCGTCCTTTCACAGGACTACCGGTTTGTGGTGATGGACGTTTCCAATGATGACGATGACTTCCGCGACAGTTGCTTCGGCGTTTCTGACAGCATAGTGTGCCTTGTCTCCCAGGAGAAAAGGAAAAAGGAGTTTTATCCCATCGCAGACGCCGGGCTGAGGGACGGCCAGCGGGTGTATTACTGCCTCAATGAATTCCATACGAAAGGGGCCGGGTCTTTTTCCGGGGGCTTTATCATTGACGGGATCGGCGCGTCGTCAAAGGAAGGGGATGGCAAAGCGGCAATTCTTTCGCGAACCGGAGGAATCGGTCGTATTCGCGCCGAGCTTGAGAAAAAGAGGACCGCCGCGGTGTTCGAGTCCAGCTATCTTGATGCCGCATTCATCGGCGGCGTGCTTGTGACGTTGAGGGGCAGAGGCGTATCGTTCGATCTCAATTACTCCTCTTCGCTCGGCCATATCGTTCTGGCCCTTGATTCGGTGTCCGGCGGGGCCGAGGAATTCAAAAAAGGGTTTCTCTCCTTTTTCCAGGAGGACCGGTTCAACTCGTTTCTCGACATTGGCTTCCCTGACGGGTATCTCTTCAGGCAGGCGGGCATATCAAAATTCGCCGAGGAGTTCTTCGGGAAGATAAGGATTGAGGAACTGCAATGCCTCCTACCGGTCATGCTGTGCGATTCCTCGGACGGATCGCGCCATCTGCTCAGCACGGGCCATCTTGCCGACACCGTGGCGGCGGCGTTCCTCCAGTATCCGCTGTTTGATTGCAGGGAGATCGCGGGCCGCCGGCTCTGGTCGGGGTTTCCGGAGATAAGCGTGAGGGCCGGGGACCTGTTCCGTACCGATACCGGCGAGATATATAACATTTCGGTGCAGAATTCCGAAAGGCTCGGGTTTTCAGGCAATCGTGTTCTTCCGATGTACGGGGCATATATCCGCGACTTTCTGCAGCCAAAAACCAGCGGAAGAATCAGCGAATTGGCGGACCGCAACCTGAGAATTTCGGTGTCCGAACATGAAATGAAGGGGGAAAAATTTTTACGAATAGCTGAGGAATCGGCAAATAAATTGTTGAAGGATATAAAGAAGCTGTGATACTTGCCGGAACGTTGACAACGGAACCGCGCTGGAGGGCCTATTCCCGATGAGATCGAAGAACACGAATATATTACAGGCCATAATCCTTTTAACCGGTATCGTATATATTGTTATCGGTCTTTTATTCTATTTTTCTCCCATTTCTGTTCTGCAGCTTTTCGCCGAGAATGTTTCAGACAACTGGCTGGATCTCGTGCGCGACAACGAGCTGGTCGCGCCGCTGTATCACCTCACCCGGGGGTTCGCGGCCCTGGTTTTTTCATGCGGGCTGGCCATGGTGCTGCCGTTATTTGACCCTCTCAGATATCGCGGCCTGATCTATTATTGCGGCATCATTTTTCCTTTTCTCGCGTCCGTTCTTTTCATGAAAAACGGCATTCTTCTCGTGTTTTTGACGGAGCAGCCCGGCGAGGAGGCAAACAGGACCCTTATGGAGCTTATAAGAAACCGGGGCGGTCACACGATAGTGCTTATTTTGGGAATCGTTTTCAGCCTTATTTTCATCATGACGATTCTGGGGCTTGTTATCACCAGAAAACAGGCAAAAAAGGGCATTGAGTGAAATGCCGGCAGCCCTTTTATCGCCCCCCCTCTGTAAAATTATAGAAGGACGGCCCTTTTTTTAATTGATTTATTAACGAACGTATTTATAATTGCGTAATAGAATCATCTGTGAAGGGAGAGACCCATGGACTTGAAGAAAAAAAAGGTTGATAATGTCGTTGTGATTTATCTCGCCGGCAGACTGGATGTCCATCTTTCAGCGGAAATAGAAAAAGAGATCAATAATGTTATCCATAATGAACCAGATTGTCATCTTCTTTTAAATCTTAAGGATGTCGAATATATGAGCAGTTCCGGTTTGAGGATTTTCGTTTCCACAATGAGAATTCTCAAGGAATCCAAAAGAAAGCTCAAACTGTGCAACATGAACAGCGCGGTGAAGAAGATATTTGAAGTGGTTGAGCTTATGGATATGTTCGATCTCTATGAAAATGAAGAGGAAGCCCTCAAATCTTTTAAAAACGCTTGATCCAAAGCATGCAGCGGACTTCACTTGAGCAAAGCGGATATAACTCTCACCGGCACCGTCCAGCGGAATTTTGCCCTATCGGGGACTGTAAAAATCGACAACGATAAGATTGGACGACTGTCGGAGGAGACGCTGGCCGCAGGCTTCTCGAATTTTTCACTCTATCAGCGCTGTCCCCATTTTTCATGGCCCTCATGGCTGAAGCTGAAACTTTCTCCGGATTCCGGCTTCTTGAATCCAGTGGTTCCCCCTCTCCTGGTAAATGACACAATTCGGGACACGCTGCCGTTCAGCAATCTTCTGTCTTCGGAAGAATTCAGGATCGATCCCTTCGGCATGCTTTCCCCTTCCTATGCGGGCTGGTCCCTTGAAATATGGGTAAGAGCCGGCAAAATTCTCCATATACCGTCGGAACGGACCGGCCAGATTAGCCAGACCCGGGACATCGTTTCCACGGTGATCGAAACACGTTGGGAAGAGAAAAATTTTACGCTGTGCCAGCGTATTTTCGGCGCCAAAAGCGATGTCGACGAGGCTGTCGTCACGCTTGATTTCACCCTTAAGACAGGCCCTGAAGCCATGGTCTATGTCTGCGTAAGGCCCTATAACCAGGTATCGCTTGGCGGGTTAACGGAAGCAAAGTATTCCCCCGGCGACGGGACTGTCTCCATAAACGGAAAAAAAATAATCTACTGTCCGGTAAAACCCGATCACAGCGCCGCGGGTACCGGAGATCGGGACGCCGATCTGGATCTGACGGAAGACGCTCTTGAAAGCACGTCGTCCATTGGAATGGCCGCCCTGTCGCTGGGATTCCTGCTGAAAAAAGGTGAGAACAGACTGCATTTCAGGTGCTCTCTGGATCCCGGCGGCCTCAAGCCGGGAAAATACGACCTGGACATGGTGAAAAAGGACTTTATCGAGTTCGGCTCGATGCGTGTCAGGCAGGGCGCTTCGCTGGGAATGCCGGACAGAAACCTCCAGAACTGGTTCACCGCCTGTAAAATGAATTCATTGCTCGTTCAGGGTGCCGACCGTTTTGACGGAAAGGCCCGCAGCGGGCGGCTGGATTTTCGTGACCTCTATTACGCGGTCCAGGGGCTTAACAGGATGGGTTTTTTCAAGGAATCGGATTCCATCGCCGGCATCATGACCGGCCTTTTCCCTCTGAACGAAAAAAAACCTGATTTCTGGACCATTATCGCCGGCTGTTACCTGCTCTGTTCGTATTCGGACATATTCACGCATACCAGAGAGGTTGAATACCTGCAATCGCGGTTTTCAGTCATACGGCAGGTGGCGGGATTGCTGCTGAAAGCGTCTGGGGCGGTGAAGGGGATTTTGATGGCCCCGATGAATTCGATCCCGGAATACTGCATACAGGAAGGGCACCCGTGCGATACACTGCTGTTGTCGGACGCGCTGGAGAGGTTTTCCTATCTTGCACGCTGCCTCGGGCTCTTTGGCGAAGAGATCAAATTCCGTAAGGAATCCGAAAGACTCGCCGGGCTGTTCACCGGGACCATGGAGAAGGGCGGATTTTTACCGGATGACATCCATTTTATCTTTTATCTTCTCCATACGGTGCCCCATCTTCAGCTTCCCGCTTCAATTACCGGAAGAATCCTCGACGCGGTGTTCAGCCATTACGGTGAAATGCCGCTTAACGTGAAGCCTTACGGGTGGGACGTCTTCAACTCTCTTGTGGTCGCCAACAGCCTCATTCTCCGCAAAGACCCCAGGGCCCATCAGGTTCTGGGAAAACTCATGGAAATCGGAGGGGGGCGATATTCATTTCCCTCATTCCTGAATCCCGCGAGCGGACGGGGCTGCTACGGAACCGGGAGTTCCGGAGTCGCAAGCATGATGCTCTTCATCTGTCTCAGGAACATCATGTTCGTCGACTATACAGAGCGCCTCGAGTTGTTTCCCATACCCCACAGGGACTGGTTTAAACCCGGCGCCGAGATAGTCGTTGAAGCGTTCCCGTCCAGGTTCGGGCAGATTCATTTCAGGATGGTATCCACCTCCAACGAAATTCAGCTCCATTTCGAGTCACTGCCCAAATTCGTGCCTCCTGACATAATGATCAACCTTCCGGTCAGGGCCACGATTCATGAAGCTGACGATTTTATCGTTAAAAGGGAAGAGGAGCAATCCTTTGTCATCAACGGATGGCCTTCCGTCGTCAGATTTATTAGAAAATAACCACCTCTTCTGATAATAAATCCCGTGCTTTTTACCGATCTATACTATATCCGCAGCTTTATTCCTTGAAAAGCTGTATTCTGATCCAGGGGGCCGGAAACCAGAACGGACCGACATTATGCTGCTGCCAATACTGATCATACTCTCCATAATCGCGGGTGCGGTTTTTCTGTACCTGTTCTACATCGCGCCGAAGATCAATCCTCTGAACAAGGCGCAGAATTATATGGACATGAACATGGTGGACGAGGCGATACGGGAGTATAATAAAATACTGGACCGTTATCCCACGAATTCCATGGTTCATTTCAAACTCGCGGAGATATTATTTCAGCGCGATCAGCTGGATGAGGGTGTGATCCATCTTGAGAAGATCCTGTATATCGATAAGTTCAATTTTGAGGTGAGAAAAGCCGATGTTCTCAGAAGGCTCGGGAAGGCATACCTGGTAAGAAAGGAGACCGAGAAGGCCTTTGAGATGTACTATGAGCTCCTGAAGATCCATCCCGGCGATCAGGAGGCGCTGTACCATGTCTCATTCATAGCCCTGGGACAGGAATACTTTGACGTTGCCTTCAAATACTTTTTACGGCTCGCCAGCCAGAACAGGAAAAACTTTGACATTCTCTTCGGCACCGGCATGGCAGCGTACCAGAATCACAAAACCGACGAAGCGATCGGCTACTTCAGGGATGCGTTGTCGCTCGAACCCCACTCGGACATCGGCAATATCGCCATGGCCTTCACGCTTTACAGGAAGAAGGACTACAAGACCGCAGTAAATTACGCGAAAATGGTCGCCGATAACAGTGAAAATGAGGATGCCAGATTTATCGCCCTGCGTCTCCTTGGATTTCTTTACGTTCAGGGAAAGAAACCCATTGACGGCGTCAGGATTTTCGAGACGCTGCTGGGTAATGCCAGGAACCGGGACGCGACTGACGATATCGTCGCGTTTCTTTACGATCTTGGATTCGCGAACCTCAAAGCGGAACAGACGGAACTCGCGTATGATCACTGGAACGAACTGTACCAGATGGACCGGGGGTACAAGAATGTTCACGTGCTCACCACTCTTCTCAGGAAGGAGATGGACACGTCCGTAAAAGGGCAGCAGCGCCGGGAATCGGTGGCCGATTATTTTGAAGGCTGGATAAAGGACTCGTTTCCGGCTGATTTTCTCTGGAAAATCTGCGGGCTGCGGAGCGAGGAGGAAGCAGATCTTAAAAGGCTGCTCGCCAGGGATAAAAACGTCGCGAGAAGCGAAGGCGGCGGGTCATTTGAAAGAGGCGCCGGTTCATCCGAAGCCTACGACAGGCTGGACTTCTTCATAAACATGGACATGGAAAATTTCAGGATAATATCCAACAGGGTCGTGGCGAAACTGGGCTACAACGTTGACGAGATACTGCAGACCTACAGGGAGAACGACGGCGTTGACTTCATGGCAAGATCGAACGAGGACAAGGGAGCGCGGACGCTTGTCTGGGTCAGGCGATGGAAGGGGGTCCAGGTGGGGGAGATACCGCTCAGGAACTTCGCCCAGGCTATCAATGACGTCAAGGCGAACCACGGACTTTTCATAACCGCCACAGATCTGACTCCTGCGGGGGAAAGCGCGGCATCGAGACTTTCCAAGGTGACCGTCATTTTTCCTGAAAAACTCGCAGAGCTTCTGGCGAATCTGGTGTAGAGAGCGGGCATGAACTCTGAGAAAGTTTCTGTCGATGAAATCAGGCTCGACCATCGGATGTTCAAGATCAGCCGGGATGAGGTGACCGCACGCTTCAGCGATTCGGTAAGGGAGCTGGGGGTGCTCGAACCGGTTGACCTGCTGAGGACCGGGGACGGCCTTGTTCCGGTGTTCGGCATCAACAGGATCGAGACAGCGGCGGCATGCGGCGGCTTGACGGTCCCCGCGCTGGTGCACGACAGGATCGACCACCGATGGTACATGGGGAAATGCGTGCTCAAAGCCGATAGAAACGAGACCGGGCCCATCGGGAGACTCCGCGCCCTGACGATACTGCGGGCGGAAGCGCCGGCAGGTGACCCTGACCTTCTCTGCCGCCATCTTGGCATACCAAGGGATTTTATTTCAGACCAGTCGCTGTGTCAGGCGATTTTTTCCATGCCAGCGGACCTGTTGCGGTACATTGACGCGAAGGACATCGGCTTTAAAATTATCAGGGCGGTCCTCTCCCTGCCGGCTGCGGCGCAATTGAAGATAAGCCTGTGGGCGTCGGACACCGGGATGAGTGTGAACGCCTTCAGGAAAACCGTTGAAATGGTCTCGGAGATACTCCGCCGTGACGGCAACCTGGATTCGATTATGGACGGGGAGGTTTTTTCCGGTGACGACAGGAACACCCGCGCGGAGATGCTGATAGAAGAGATCACGCGGCGCAGGTTTCCCGAATATACGGCCCTTCATGATCGCGTCGAGGGCATCAGAAAAAGGCTGTCCCGCCGGGGGTTTGGGCTGGATTTTCCGAGATATTTTGAAGGTGAGCGGTTTAAGATATCAGTGGAGATTCATCGCCGTTCAAGACCGGAAGAATTGAGAAGGACGCTTGAATCGCTTCCTTTCGATCTGATCGGGGAACTGCAGCATCTTCTCTGACGATGCTCAGTGTATCAGATCGCTCCCCCCGTTGTCCCCTTCATCGTCCTTGTCCTGTATGTGCGAAAGGCTCAGGACAACGCTGTTGAACAGGAAACCGGTCACCATGAATTTTGACAGCGCTTCGTTGTCCTTTGCAATTTCAAAAAGCTGGTGGGTCACGTAGATGCAGTTATCCATGACCTCTTTGAGAAGCGTTTCATTGAGCGAGGATTTTCCTCCGCTGTCGCGGTCCTTTTTCGCCGTGCGGTACGATTCCCTGATGATGCCGTCCAGGAGCGATTGGAAGAACTGGTCGAACTCCTTATCATAGACTATTTCAACGCCGTTTTTCAGTTTAATCATGCCGAAGCGCCGTCCTCCTGGGCCGCATCGATATCATACCCCTGCAGGAGGGGGTATCAAGACATTTTTAATTAGAGGGAAAAAATAATATAGCCGGTCTGTCGGGGGTTACTCGCCCATGTCCTTTTTTATTTTATCGAACTTGTCTTTCAGCATGGATCCGAGCGATGAAACCTTGGATGAGGCGTCGTCCCTGATGAATTGTTCGTATTCCTCTTTTTCCGCGCGCCTGAACGCCCCTTCTTCGGTGAGAATCATCCTTTTCCCCTGCGGGTCCAGCCGTTTGATGACCACCTTCAGGGTGCTTCCCACCGAATAGTCGGCGGTGACCTCCCCGGATTTTTTTCCGCGCAGTTCCTCGCGGGGGATGAAGCCGAGCATGCCGTTGGCGAGCCTCGCGCTCAGGCCGGCCGTTTTGACTGATTCAACTGTCGCGTCGTGGATTGAATTGAGCAGTTCGTCTCCCGGGGTCTGCCACGGGTCAGGGCCGTCTGAGACAAGCTCGAGCGCGATCTTTTTCTCGCCCGGTTTGATTCCGACGATCCGCGCGGTGACCATGTCTTCCCTGGATACGACCTCGTCCGGAGTGCGGACGTTTTTAAGGGAATTCAGGTTGCTTATGTGTATGAAACCTTCGAGGCCGGGAAAGAGTTCAACGAACACGCCGTTTTTAATTATATTCACCACTCTTCCCCTGACTTCATCGCCAATTGATAACGAGCTCGCTTTTTCCCACGGTTCCGGGAGCAGGTCCTTGATACTCAGGGTGATTTTTTTGTCTTCCCAATCGATGGCCTTGACGGATACCTCGATTTCCGAGCCCACGGTGAAAGATGAAAGGTCATCCCGCCTGCTCCATGAGGCCTCGGATTTCGGCAGAAGAGCCTGGAACCCCCCGATGTCGACGAAGACGCCGAAGTTCTGCACTCCCATCACGGTTCCTTTGACCCTGTCGCCCACATTCAGGGAGCCCCTGAGCTCCTTTTCGCGGCGGTCCCGTATTGTTTCGAGCAGTGTCCTCCTGGAAAGGACGGTCCTTCTTCCCTTGGCGGCAAATTCGGTAACGCTAAACTGAAGCACTCTGTTCAGGAAAACCTCGGGATTGGATGGTACTTTCAGGTCGATCTGCGAGAGCGGGCAGAAACACTGTACTCCCGGCAATGTAACTGTATATCCCCCCTTTGTGACGCCGGAGACCCTTCCGTACACCGGAATTTTTTCCCTGTACGCCTTTGAAAGGATTTCCGGGCTGAAGAACCCCAATCCAATTTTTTCGGTGATGAACACCTCACCCGACCTGGCGCTCACGATGTATCCCTGCACCGAATCTCCGGTGGAGACGGTCACATTCCCTTCGTCATCGGTATATTCGGAAATATTGATCAGCGCGTCCGTTTTGCCCGCAATATCTACAAAAGCCGAGTCCGAGGCGATCGAGACGATGGTGCCGCTGACCGCTTCGCCGATCTCGGCACCTTCGCTCTGCCTCAGGGATTGCTCCAGCATTTCTTCAAAACTTTCAGCTGACTCTTCAATAGAATGTTCATTGTCGATCATGGCGGCTCACACTCGCGGAATATGTTTCTGTATCACGGCGGATAGAATAAGGAAACACCCGCATGAGTGTAAATAAAATTATTGTTCCCGGGGAAAAAAATCATGGAGCATACGGTCAATTTAAAATGCAGGCGATAGAAAAGAATTGACATTAATTAGGCGTTTGACTATCATTTCAATGTAATCAAAATTACCGTCGAGAGGAACAAATCATGAAAAAAGCAGTGATCGCCTCCGTCATTATAATATTAACGGCAGGTGTGCTCCATGCCCAGCAGGAGATGAAAGCAGCGCCCGAGAAAAAAGCAAAGAACACCAGGGAATACATACTTGATCTATCCTCCGACAAGGACGAGGCAGTCATAGTCGAAGCGGCTGACTATCTCGGCAAAGAGAAGGAAAAGGACGCAATTCCAGGCTTGGTTAACCTGCTTTCGGACAGCAGATTTACGGTGCGCATGGAGGCCGCCTCTGCGCTTGGTATGATCGGCGACGAAAGCGCGGTGGAGGCGCTCAACAAGGCGGCGCTGGGAGACCAGAGCGCCGAGGTGCGCTACGCCGCGGTGCTGGCGACATTCAGGATCGGCTCGAAACAATCCATCGACACCTGGAAACAGGCGCTCCAGAGCGAGACGGACCCTTTTATTAAGGATTTTCTCACCAAGGCTGAAAAGAAAGCGAAAGAATAAACAGGTCGCTTTTTTCATACCGAGGGAAGCATGCGGCACCATGGGCGGCATGCTTCTTTTTTTTGCGCATCACCGGAAAGGGACAACTATGATAACAGGACTTACCAAATATCTCGTATTCGACGTCGAATCAGTACCCGACGGCCGGCTCATTAAAAAGGTCCGCTACCCCGACCAGGATATCGATGAGGGCCGCGCGATTGAACTCTTCCGGGAGGAGCTTGTGGCCCAGGGTATCCAGAACGGTTTCATTCCGGCGACCTTCCAGTACCCGGTGGCTGTGGCCGTCGGAAAGGTCAGGGACGATTATACTCTTGAGGACGTGATCTGTCTCGACGAACCGAGATTCAGGACCGGCGAGATGGTAAAACTTTTCTGGCAGGGCGTGGAGAAAACCTACGCCGCCGCGTCGCTTGTCAGCTTCAACGGCAGGGGTTTCGACATTCCGCTTCTGGAAATGATGGCGTTCAGGTACGGGATCAGGGCGACGCGGCATTTCAAGGAAAATTACTCAACACGCCACCGTTACGGACCCAGGCACCTGGACCTGCACGACTGGCTCGCGAATTACGGGGCGGTGAGGCTCAACGGCGGGTTGAATCTACTGGCCAAAATCATCGGAAAGCCGGGAAAAATGGGCACACGGGGCGATCAGGTCCACGAGTTGTATGTCAACGGGGAGATCCGGAAAATAAACGATTACTGCATTCACGACGTTCTGGACACCTATTTTGTTTTTCTTCGGTCCAGGGTGATGAACGGAGAACTCGCGCTGGAGAGGGAGCAGGAAATCGTCAGGGATGCCAAAAATTTTATCGAGAAGAACCGCGAGAGGGTCCCGGCCTTCAGCGAGTATATCGCCAACTGGGGCGATTGGGCTCCGTGGCCCTGACGGGCCGTGAATTATTTCTTCTGCAGCGACGCCTTCACTTCCGGGGTGTTTTCATGCATCTGCACCAGGGTCCTTTCCGCCATTTCGTTTATGACGATGGCCGGCCTTTCGTGGGCGACTATGTCGGAATAAAAATCGTATTTGTCGGTCTCGTGAATAACCCAGTAATAGATGATCCTGCTGAAATGTTCCGACAGGTAGGGTACCAGCCAGCTTGAAAAGGAGTCACGGAACATGACGGCCCTCGGAAGAGAGGTTTTTCCGGTCTCCATGGCAAAGATGCCGAAATCCATGTGGACCGTTTTTTCATTCAGCACCAGCTTGGGGAAGTGGTCCTTGTAGAATTCCCCGACATCGATTATCTTTTTCGCGCTGAATGGGGTTTTCGGCTCAAGCGACACCGAGGTGAATGAATACTGGTCTTTCAGGCCGGCAAGAATCGCCAGATCGCCCCCCTTTACAGTGATGTTTTTCAGATTAAATTCGGAAAGCTCCATAGGCCTGAGAGCGGGAAACCATTGCGCGATTCGCTTCATGATTTCCCGGTATCCAAAGAAAGCGCCCAGCTCGTTCCAGTGCGTATCGGTCTTGAAGTACGCTTCTGTCTTCAGGTTCTCCTGGGCGTATTTTTTTGCCTCCATCATCGCGTCCCGGAGATCGATGACGGTCACGGTGGTGTGGGCCCGCAGGTACTCCACGATCTGGTCGACATGGGACTTCGCGTTGGCCTTGGACATCCATTCGGGCAGGAATTCCGGATAGATGGTGTGCTTGTCCGGCACGATCACCAGGAAGTAGCGGGCCCCCATCCGCTCGCAGAAGGACTGGCGCTCCTGCATGATCACCGCCATTTTATGGAGGTCCTTTTCGGAGAGGGGCGCCACGGAGCGGTATTGATCCAATGCGTCGCCGCCGGACCAGTACAGCCAGTTGTCCCTGCCGAAAAGGACGTTGTTGCGGTCCACGTTTTTCACGTACCTGGTCATGATGATGTTATAAGTCCGCACCAGTATTGGGCGGAACCCGTAGTTGTCGCTGTAGTAATCGGCGAATTTCGACGGAAACTCCGCGATGGATTTCCACTTCCATTCCCACGCTGGCAGTTTCGCCAGGGTTCGCTTTTCGTCAAGCGCGGCGGTCGGTTTGAACCCGCAGACCATGCTGGACGTGGGGAGCCAGATGATGGCTATAAAAACGGAGATGATGAAAATTTCGGATATTTTTTTTGAGTTCATGGGGTCCGCCTAAAACCTGAAATAGATGAATGGATTGTAGGTGCTCGCCGACAGCTTGATGATGGAGAGCGCCAGTATCAGAAGGAGCAGCAGGGACTTCAGGTTCGGATAAATCGCGTGAAGGATCCCGGTGATCCTCCCCCTGGTGCTCCTGTTGAGCCACGATGTCGTCAGCTCGTCAAGGTAGGGGCATATCGGCGCCGAGCCGATAATTCCCGCGAACAGCGCTATCCAGGTCTCCATCTGCATGTAAAAATTGATATGGTGCCCCGCGCCGGTCCCCTGCGCGAACCCCCAGAGCGCGGCCAGGTAATTCATGGCGATTGCCATTGAATCCGCCCTGAACACGACATAGCCCATGAGTATGACCCCCATGGTGTAAAACCACTGGAGAGTTTTAAACCTGAATTTCTCGACGTTGATGATGCCGGCGCGCTCCAGCGCCATGAACATCCCGTTCCAGAGGCCCCAGAAAAGGAAGTGCCACTCGGCTCCGTGCCAGAAGGCGGTGGCCACGAAAATAATCATCAGGTTGAAGTAGGTTCTGGCCGTTGATCCTCTGTTTCCCCCCATGGGGTAATAGAGGTAGTCCCTCATCCAGTTTGTCAGCGATATATGCCACCGCTTCCAGTGGTCCCGGATGGAGAGTGAGATGAAGGGATAGTTGAAGTTCTCCAGAAAGGTGAATCCCAGCATGTGGCCCAGACCGATAGCCATGTCGGAATATCCGGAAAAGTCGAAATAGAGCTGTATGGCGTAGCAGACAAGCCCCGCCCATGCAAGGGTGGTGGTGAGGTCCCCGGCCGCGAGCCCGAAGACCCTGTCGGCGGTGTAGGCGCAGGTATTGGCGATGAGTACTTTTTTCCCGAGGCCTATGATGAAGCGCTTCAGTCCCAGGGCGAACTTCTCGCTGGTGATCTTACGGTGCACCAGCTGCGTTGCCACGTCGTGGTAGCGCACGATCGGGCCGGCGATGAGCTGCGGATACAGGGTGATGTAGAGGGCGATGTCGGTCAGTTTTCCGTTCGCCTTTACTTCTTTTCGGTACACGTCGATCACGTAGGAGAGGGCCTGGAAGGTGAAAAACGATATGCCTATGGGGAGATGGATGCCGGGTGAGGGTATCTGGAACGAGCCGAAAAGCCCCAGCACGCCGTTAATGTTCGCGACCATGAAATTGGCGTACTTGAAGAAACCGAGAAGCCCGAGATTTATTATCGTTGCGGTTATCACCACTCTCCTGGGCGTCAGCTTTTCGTATTTCCGCTCGATCCACAGTCCCAGGAAATAGTTCGAGACGATCGAGATTATCATGACGATGGTGAAATATTTTTCGCCGTAGGCGTAAAAGAAGAGGCTGGCCAGGAGGAGCCAGAGGTTCCTGAACCTCTTTCCCAGAATGAAATGGAGGGTCAGGACAACAGGGAGAAATATGAACAGGAAATGGACGGAACTGAAGACCATATGGCTACCCTTTCAATGATGACATCGTCGGCTGGGGGTCGACATTCAGCCCGGAACGGCGTTTTGTCAACGAAAATCGGGCCAATGTACTATTTTTTAGAGAGCACCCGGACCGCCCCCCGGTCGGCCGATGAGACCAGAAGCGCGTAGGTCTGCAGCGATTTCGGCACATGCCGGTCCCTGTCCCCGGGGGTAAATGCGGCCGGTCCCCGCGCCTCCTCTTCCTTCCTTCTCTCCTCCAGGACCGATCCCTCCACCCGGAGCGAAATGCTCCTTGAGGGAATGTCGATTTCGATGATGTCCCCCTCCCTGACAAGGGCGATCTCCCCGCCCGCTGCCGCTTCAGGGGAAATGTGGCCTATGGAAAGGCCCGAGGTGCCGCCGGAAAACCTGCCGTCGGTGATAAGGGCGCACTCCTTGCCGAGATGCATGGACTTGATGTAGGAGGTGGGGTAGAGCATCTCCTGCATCCCCGGCCCCCCTTTGGGGCCTTCGTAGCGGATTACCACCACGTCCCCGGCTCTGACCCCGCCGCCGATAATGGCGTCGCAGGCCGCTTCCTGGGAAGAAAAGACCTTTGCCGGGCCGGAAAAATTGAATATGGAGGGGTCCACGCCCGCGGTCTTGACAATACTGCCGTTTTCGGCGATATTGCCGTAGAGCACCGCAAGCCCGCCGTCCCTGCTGTAACAGTGTTCCCCATCCCTGATGCAGCCGGCGGCCCGGTCCCTGTCGGCCGTTTTATAATAGGTGTCCTGGGACCCCATTCGCAGGTTCCTGCCGCCGCCCCCCGGTGCGCTGAGAAACCGCTTTTCAGCTTCCTTCGTCACCGTCGGGCTCATTATATCGAAGGCGGCCAGCGCCTGTTTCAGGTCGCCGGTATCGACCCTTTTCACCGACGTATCGATGAGGCCGAGCCGGTCGAGCTCACCCATTATCGAGATGATGCCGCCGGCGCGGTTTACGTCCTCAAGGTGATATGACGAGCTGGGCGCCACCTTGCACAGGTTCGGCACCTTTCTCGAAAGCAGGTCGATGTCTTTCATGGTGAAGTCCACGCCCGCCTCGTCGGCCACCGCCAGCAGGTGCAGGACGGTGTTGGTTGAGCCCCCCATGGCGATATCCAGGGTCATGGCGTTCATGAAGGCGGCCTTTGAGGCGATGGACCGGGGGAGCACCGAATCGTCGCCGTCCCGGTAATAACGGTACGCGTTTTCAACGATCATTTTCGCCGCATCCTCGAAGAGCCGGACCCTGTTGGCGTGGGTCGCCACGATGGTGCCGTTTCCCGGAAGGGCCAGGCCCAGCGCCTCGGTGAGGCAGTTCATTGAGTTCGCGGTGAACATTCCGGAACAGGAACCGCAGGAGGGGCAGGCGATCTGCTCGATCCTGGCGATCTCCTCGTCAGGCACCGAGGGGTCGGCGGACTGCACCATCGCGTCGATGAGATCGTATTTTTTCCCGCCCAGACGCCCCGCTTCCATCGGACCGCCTGACACGAACACCGCCGGGATATTCAGCCGCATGGCCGCCATGAGCATGCCCGGGATGATCTTGTCGCAGTTGGGGATGCAGAACATGGCGTCCACCCTGTGGGCGTTGCACATGTACTCCACGGAATCGGCGATCAGGTCCCTGGAGGGGAGAGAGTAGAGCATGCCGTCATGTCCCATGGCGATGCCGTCGTCGATGGCGATGGTGTCGAACTCGGCCGCGAAACACCCGGCCTCCTCGATTATATTCTTCACGTGCTGGCCGATATCGTGAAGGTGCATGTGTCCCGGGACGAACTGGGTGAATGAGTTGACCACCGCGATTATCGGCTTCCCGAACTGGGACTCCTTCATGCCGTTTGCCCGCCAGAGGGCGCGCGCCCCCGCCATTCTTCTTCCTCCGGTGCTCAGGTCGCTTCGTAACGGTAGTGCCATGGCCGTCTCCTCAAGGATTCATTGTCGTGCCGCGGTATGCGCGGTCCCGGGTACAGAATCCTTCATTTGCGGCGGATGTCAAGAGGATTTACCGGGAAATCGCGGCGCCCCGAATTCTGAACATGGGAATATTTATCCCGGCATGCATCTCCGGATAAATGGCTTGACTTCGCCCGAAAAACCGGATTGCATTCAATAGTGCTACTTCCGGATTTCCTGGCGGAAGGGTTTGGGAACGACAATTGACGGTGATGGGGATGAACCGTGTATCTTCGGTGTGCCAGATTTATTGAAAAAAAAATTGCACAAAAATGATTCAAGGACATGTGAGATGTTAGATTTATGGAGCGCCTGTAAACGGCGGTTTTCACCGGTATGAAAAGGCCGATATGCATATCGCTGCCTCTGCTCGCGGCAGTTCTGATCTGCCGGGCACTTATGGCGCAGGAGGCCCCCGGGGAACTCAATCAGATCGTCGGGGATGTTGATAACTACAGGGACAAAAACGTCAGAATGACATTGAGGCTCAAGCGATACGATCCACTGTTCGAAAAAATTTCCTTTTATGATTCGCGGAACCATGACATCGAATTCGACCTGTCCGACAGGCTGGTAAAGAGAAGGCTCCGTGATTCCCTGCTGGATCTCCATGAGGGCCTCAGGTACGAGGTGACTTTCACCGTGAGGGGCCTGAGCCCCCTGGGGTTTGTCATCGGCGATATCGTTGAGTTCAGGCCGCTGCTTTTAAAACTTCTTCCGGAGGCCCCTTAAAACGAAGAAGGCAGAATAGCTGGGCGGCTATACTGCCTTCTTACAAAACGCAGTGCCAAGAAATCAATATGGTAAAGTCGGGAGGGAATTACCATATCTTATCTTGTAATAAAAATATCGACTCGATTGTGAAGATTCTTTAATAAAAAAAATTCATTGAGATCTTTTTTTTATCTCCATGGGAAGGAAATAGTCGTTTTTTATGGACAATACGTTATTTTTGTCAGGAAAAACGCCGTGTCGCCTGCGGGAATGTAACACCGGGTTGCTTACAGATAGAGGGTGGTTTTTTCCTTCGCGCCGTAAAGCCTTACCGTATCCCCCGCGAGTTTACGCGCATTGTCGATCATGATATCCAGCTGCTCGTCTGTCCGCATCGGATCATGGTGAAAGGCGAACGTGTGTTTCACGCCGTATTTTTTTGCGATGCTGACCACTTTGTTGATGGATGAATGTCCCCATCCGTTTTTATTCACGTATTCCTCATCCGTATACTGGCAGTCAGCGATGAGCACATCCGCGTTTCTGATCAGGCTGCTGATATTTCTTTCATTGATGCGCTCGATTTCAGGGTCGTCGGATATCTCGCAATCCGTCGCATACACTATGGTTTTATTCTTATACTCGATTCTGAAACCGAGGGAGAGCGCGGGGTGGATGAGGTGGGTGAAATGAATCTTTACGTCGTCGATCATGAAGGGGCTGTCGGTGAGGGTATTGAACGTGACCTCCGAAGCGAGTTCCCCGACGGTCACGGGAAAGTATTCCCTGTCCATCTGCCCGAAGATGAGCTTCTCCAGAGTGGAGACGCTGTTGCCTCCATAGAATTTCACCCTGTTCCCCGGAAGATACGCCATGTGGAAAAAGGGGAAACCCTGGATATGGTCCCAGTGCGTGTGGCTGATGAGAATGTGATAGTCCCGGGGCGTCCCGGCGAACTCATGAATCAATGAGGCCCCCAGCTCCCGGAGACCGCTGCCCGCGTCGAAAATCAGCATTGTGTCGCCGCATCTGATCTCGACGCACGGCGTGTTGCCGCCGTACTTGATGAAATACCTTCCCGGAGTGGGGATCGAGCCCCGTGTTCCCCAGAATTTTATTTTTATCGCGCAATTGTCTTTCATTGAGGAACCCTCCGGGTTTGATCCCTGTCTCTCCCCGCGAACTTTTCGGTTCCGAAAAGGGCTGTTGCGGGAATGTAAAGGGCCGGTATCGGGTAAAAGAAAAATTTTCCCGGGATTGGCATCAGGATGACTCCATTTGCTGACAGAGATATCATTGGGCGCGCCGGCAATTATAGCGCGTCTTTTTCCCGCAATCAATTGTTATTTTGACTTTTTTCGAAAAAATCACACTTAGCGGCGGCCCTTTCGACAGGGTCCAGCCCGACCATTACCGCATCTTTTTTCGTGATCCTGGATCCGGCCTTCACGTTATCGGTTTCGATATTTGTAATTGACTTTTATGTAAAATCGCCGTTACATTCAGGTACTTTTGCAAAACGGCGAAAAAATTTTTCCGGAGACATTGATGAAACAGTGGTACGAGGAATTGTTTGATAATTACGGAATGAAGTACGACAGGGAGTCTTTTACACTGGGAACCGGAGGTGAGTGTGATTTCATCGAGAAGGAGATCGGCTTCAATAAAAATTTCAGGATCCTGGACGTGGGATGCGGCACCGGCCGTCATGCGGTGGAGCTGGCAAAGCGGGGTTATGCCGTAACCGGTATCGATCTTTCCGCGTCGCAGCTCGGAACAGCCAGGGAAAAAGCGGCCACCGAGGGAGTGCGTGTGGATTTCATCCAAAGAGACGCAAGAGATCCCCACTTTGACGGCGAATTCGATGTGGTCATCATGATATGCGAGGGGGGATTCCCTCTCATGGAAACTGACGAAATGAATTTTCAGATACTGCAAAACGCCTACGACCGAGGACTTTGAAATGCTGGTGGTCGCCGTAACAAGGCCTGCGCGCCCTGATCGCGCGGAAGGGGCGAAAATACTTGACATCGGAAAATCGGGCGGGCAATGGTAGTCCATTACAAAATATATGGATGATGGTAAAAATGAATAAGGACACTGATATTACGACGATTAAAAAATGGATAACTGCGGTTCGCCCGTTCTCCCTTCCGGCCTCCACGATGCCGGTACTTTTCGGCACGGTTATGGCCGTGGTCATGAACGGCGTCGTCTTCAGGCCGCTGCTTTTTTTGCTGGCCTTCGCTTCCATGGTGACGCTTCACTGCGGCGCCAATATAATGAGCGACGCGTACGATTTCCGCCGGGGGCTCGACACGGTCCCCACGCCGGTGAGCGGCGCCGTGGTGCGCGGCTATATCTCCCCCGAACAGGCGTTCACCGTTTCGTCGATGCTTATCGCCCTGGGAGCGTCAATGGGCCTTCTGCTTGCCTGGCTCACCACCCCGTGGCTCCTGGTGATAGGAGGTCTTGGTATCGCCGTCGGGGTCGCCTATACCGGCGGTCCCTTCCCCCTCAAATACCACGCCCTGGGAGACCTTGCGGTGTTTCTGGATTTCGGCGTTCTCGGGTCCCTGGGATCGTGGATGGTGCAGACCGGCTCCTTTTCGTGGCTGCCGGTGTTCTGGTCGGTACCGATGTCGCTTCTGGTCATCGCGATACTTCACGCCAACAACTGGCGCGATATTGAATCGGACAGCCGGGGGAAGATCGTCACCGTGGCCTCAATCCTCGGCGACCGCGGCTCCCTGGCCTACTATATACTTCTGATAACGATCCCGTTCGCCTCTGTCGGCGCAGCCGTGCTGGTTCCCAGGATCGCACCCATCGGTATTGTTCCGATGCCCCTGACGTTCCTGACCGTGATGGCGGCGCTTCCGCTGGCAGTATCCCTGGTGAGGAAGGCGCTGGCGCGGAAAAACCCCGCTGACCCGATGGATTTTATCGCGCTCGACGGCGCCACGGCCCAACTCAATCTGCTGTTCGGGATGCTCTGCACCGCGGCGCTGGTAATCCATATCTTCACCGGACCGGCGTCATGACGGACAGGGGGCGATATACTGCGGTCACCGCGTTGTTTGCGGCTGCGGCCGCGTCGCTTTTCGTTCCGCTCTTTGTGACGCGCGGTGCCGGCATCCTTGATTTCTGGTGGTGGATGAGCGGCGCCCTGTTCACACTGTGCGGTGCGGGTTTTTTCGCGGATCCTGAATTCGCGGTCCACTGCGCCGGCGACCTGCGGAGCGGGGCTGCGCGGAAAATTCTTTACGGGGCCGGCTCCGCGCTATTTATTTATCTGGCGTTTTTTGCCGGCAACTGGCTGTCACGAATGATTTTCGATTTCGCCGAACGGGGCATACAAGGCGTGTACGGGTTCAGAAACGGCGCGTCGACCCTGCGCATAACACTGCTTCTGGCCCTGGTGATCGGCCCCGGGGAGGAGCTGTTCTGGCGCGCCTTTCTTCAGCGGCGTCTTGAAAAGTCCCTTGGCGCCAACGCCGGTTTCGCCGTCGCGGTGCTGCTCTATGCGGCGGTGCATCTGGCCGGGGGGAACGCCATGCTGGTGCTTGCCGCGCTGGTGTGCGGCGTGTTCTGGGGATTTCTGTACAGACGATACAGGTCGCCGCTTCTCAATGTCGTGAGCCACACGCTGTGGGACATCGCGGCGTTCGTGGTATTCCCCTTTACCTCGTGAGCCTGATCCCGCGGGAATCGTGTCCGCGCTTTCATGCCCCGAAAAAAATTTGATTTTCCGCACATCGAGAGGTATCATTAATTGGCCCCCGTTCGGGGTCGATTGTTTAAAAAATGCCGCCTATCGGATTGTTCACCAGGGAGGAAAAGATGCCGGTACGCTATTCACATCGACAGATAGGATACCCGACGCTTGTATCAATCGCCATGTCTGTTATTGCCCTCTTTATCGCCACGGCATTGCGAGATCCGGCGGGCGCCGCGCCGCAGTGGATCAGGGTGCTTATCGGAAGTGTCATCGCCGTTCTTGTACTGGCGCTTTTGATGTTTTCGACGCTCACCGTCGAGATCGACCATGAATTCCTGAAAGCTATTTTCGGTCCCGTGCGCCTTGTGAGGAAAAAAATTAATTTAGGTGACATTGAATCCTGCGCGGCAGTCAGGAACCCCTGGTATTACGGCTGGGGGTTGCGTTATACGCCTCACGGGTGGATGTACAACGTGTCCGGGTTTCACGCGGTTGAGGTGCGGATGAAAAACGGCAGTAAGGTACGTATCGGCACCGATGTCCCGGAGGAGCTCCAGAGGAGAATATCGGAAACCATAGGGTAAGGGGTTTTCGCCCGCTGTCCTCCCGGATTCAGGTGACGGCAGGACGTGCGGGTCGGAAACCGCAGCCCGTTTCAGGAGGTGCCGCATGGAAAAGAATAAAAGAATAGTGCTGGCCAAAAGGCCCGAAGGCCTTCCCGATGAAAGTATCTTCAGGCTCGAGGAGTGCGAGTTCCCCCGGATTTCTGAGGGCCTTGTGCTGGTCAAAGGCGTGTATTTCTCTGTGGACCCGTATATGCGCGGAAGGATGATCGAGCGGCGGTCTTATATACCCCCCTTTTCACTCAATGAAACGATATCCGGCGGAGTGGTGGCCGAGGTAATCGAATCACGATCCGGGACATTCCAGGCGGGCGATTATGTGACCGGCATGCTTCCCTGGCAGATATATTCCCTGGGCGACCCGAGGTTTCTGAGGAAGGTCGATGCGAAGGCCGCGCCGGTCAGCACCGCCCTCGGCGTGCTCGGACTCACCGGGCTCACCGCCTATTTCGGCATGCTTGACATAGGGCGCCCCGTTCCGGGCGAGACCGCGGTCGTGTCAGGTGCGGCAGGCGCGGTCGGCATGGTGGCGGGGCAGATCGCCAGGATCAGGGGGAGCCGCGCCGTGGGTATCGCGGGCTCCGCGGCGAAGGTGGATTATATCCTCAACGAACTCGGATTCGACGCCGCGATAGATTACAAGAAAACGGATGATATCGGCCCGGACCTGGACAGGGCGTGCCCTGATGGTGTGGACGTCTACTTCGACAACGTTGGCGGAGGGATTTCCGACGAGGTAATACAGAGGATCAACGACAAC
The DNA here is from genome assembly GCA_041737965.1 of Spirochaetota bacterium. GTDB lineage: Bacteria > Spirochaetota > UBA4802 > UBA4802 > UBA5550 > JAFGJK01. The sequence continues at coordinate 169,224 of JBGSQT010000018.1, forward strand.
GCGCGCATTCCCCTCTGCGGCCAGATATCCCTGTACAACGCGACCGATGTCCCGATGGGGCCGCGCCTGCAGCCGGTTCTATTGACCCGCTCCGCCCTCATGCAGGGATTCATCATCAGCAATTACGCCGATCGTTTCCAGGAGGGGATCGGCCAGCTCGCCGCATGGATGAAGGAGGGGCGGATAAAATACGCTGAAACAATCATTGACGGTTTCGAAAATCTGCCCCGCGCGTTCCTGGGGCTATTTTCCGGGGAAAACCTGGGAAAACTTCTTGTCAGGGCGTTTTGAAATCATTGAACGCCTGCGGCGATTTCGCTATTCGGGATCGATCCGTTTCACCGAGGTGTGGTTCTGGCGGGCCAGGTCGGCGTAGAGCTGTTTTGCCAGTCCCCATTCCGTCCTGTGGCGCTCCTGCATGTCCCCCATTTCCTTCGATGGAGAGCCCCCGTAGATCTTGCCTGCGGGGATTTTCTGCCTGCGCACCACCAGCGCCTGTTCGGCCACGAGCGCCCATTCCCCGACTTCCGTAAAATCGCTGACCATCGCCTTCATGCCGATGATGGCGTTGTCGCATATCACCGCGTTGTGTATCATGGCCATGTGCCCCACGGTCACTCGTTTTCCGATCGTCGTCCGGTCAAGCGGCCTGGCGTGGATCATCACGCCCTCCTCGATGGCGGACTCGTCGCCGATCTCAATGGTGCCGTAGTCCCCCCGAAGTATGGCGCCTTAGCCGATGTAGCATCCCCTGCCGATCCTCACGTCGCCGATGATCTCGGCGGTTGGGGCGATCCAGGTCCCCTCGCCGATCAACGGCCGCCGGTCATTTACCTGATACAGTGGCATCCGCATTTCTCCTTTTTATTACAGAATTTCAAAACAGGTCTTTATCTCCATACCCGGCTCAAGCAGAGGGAGGAGTTTCGCCAGCGAGGTGCCGATATTTCCTGAATGGAGCTTCAGCGCCTCCTTGTCGGCGTATTTCTCATAGAACATTATCGTGTTGTCTTCCCCTTTCACCCGATGGGGGATGTATTCAAGGCACCCCGGCTCCGATTCCCTGATCTTCGGCGCTATTTCCCTGAGCGCCTCGATGGCTTCATCGATTTTTCCTTCCTTGACTTTTATCGTGGCGATAAGCGTGATCATGTGTATCTCCTTCTTTTATGATTTTAACCGTCATAATTTGTCCAGAAGCTCTCCGTTGTTGGGACAGCAGCCGATGCCGCCGCCCCTGTATTCGACCGTGCGGTCTCCGCGGATCATGAAGGAAAACGATTCCAGGTCGTCGCCCCGGAACCCGCGGAAGTCCCTTTCCGTAACCCTGCATGAGATCGAGCCCCCGTCGCGGACACACGAGCCGTACACGACGCCGAGGCCCTCGCAGAGGTTGACGGTCATCTCGCACCGGCCGTCTGCATATTCAAAAAAATTCATATAGGCGTCCTCTCTCGACTGATAGGCCCCCCTGAGATCCGATTTCAGGACTTTTATGAAAGGGCCGAAAACCCAGCCGTCCCTGTCCCGGATCCTCACCCCGTACCATTTTCCTGATACGCTTTCGATTGTTTCGCCGGGGCCATCGAGATCATGAATGGCGACAATGGTCCCCCTCGGCAGCAAATCCAGTCTGTCCGATGTCGCCGACGGACCTGATCTGAAGACAAGTCCGCGGGGCGCGGTGACAATGCCGTCGGTGCGTTTTACGCACCCGGAAAAGGCAAGAAGGAGCATTGCAAGCAGAGTCATAACGGTGCGATCAGGTGATTTCATCCGTTCCCCATTTCCGGTTTGATTGTATTGATCAATGCCTTTCCGGTCGAATTATTTTTCGATCCTGTTCCCGCCCCTCTTTCTCGCGTTGCGGAGAAGCGAACCGGCGTCCATTTCAAGCCCCACGGCGTCCTGGTCATCAAGCTGGACAACGCCGCCGCTGGCTGAAAGCTTCCGTCCCTTCAGGCTGTGCCGGTCTATCCGGCGGCGTATTTTTTCAGCCAGAAGGTTCGCCCCGTCGAGACCGGTCCTGGGCAGGATCAGCATGAACTCTACGCCGCCGTACCGTCCCACGAAGCTCTCCCGGCCGATGCTCTCCCTGATCGTGTTCGCCGCTGACTGGATGACCCTGTCGCCCACCTTGCAGCCGAACTCGTCGTTAATGGATGAAACATTGTCGATTCCCAGAAGTATTATTGACAGGTCGCCGCCGGCGTGTCGGGATTTCCGGACCTGCTCTTCAAGCAGAGAGTGAATGCGGCTGCGGTTGAACATGCCGGTCAGTTCGTCCGTGACGGCGACGGCGTTGAGTTCATTATTTTTTTTTTCTAGGTCCTTGGCAATCATATGGACCCTCGTGTTGGACACAAGCCTGGCCATGAATATGCTGGCGTTGAAGGGCTTCATTATGTAATCGTCGGCGCCTGACAGGAGCACGTTCGCGATCACCTTGTAGTTGTCGATGCCTGAAATCGCGATGATCACGCAATCTCTTTTACGCTTGCGGAGGCTGAGAATGACCTGTTCGCCAGAAATGTCGGGAAGCACCACATCGATGAAGTACACGTGATAGGGGATGCCGCTTTCCAGCAGGGCGAAGGGGTCGGTGTAAAAGTCGATTTCCCTGATCCCGTTGAGATGCAGGATGTTTTTTATGATCCCCAGTTCCATCCGGCTGTCGTCAAGCACGGCGAACTTCATCGATGCCAGCATTGTTTTTGTGCGGTCCTTTTCCGTCATGGTGTTGATGAAATCGTGCAGGTGCTCGGTGAAATCCTTCGTTTTCTGAATATAGTCGATCACGCCCAGGGAAAATAGGCTGCGGCGCGTTTCCAGCGAATCGTTGGAAGTGACGACCACCACCGGTATGTTCTTGTATTCGCTTGAATTGAGGCTTTTGATGAAATTTTCGGCGCCGCCGCCCTTTATTTCAAGCGCGGTCACGATGAGGTCGACTTTTCCGTTCTGCAGGAAATAGTATGCGGAATCGATATCTCTGGCGGAAAGGCAGGAATACCCCATTTTTCCAAAGTATTCCTTGAATATGTGCATGAAAAAAGTGCTGTTGTCCACATGAAGGATTGTAAACATTGCCGGACCCACGTACTTCATAGGATAATGATCAGGCGGAAAAAGATCAATTGAATTTTGTCAAGTTTCACTTTTTCCCGATGGTTTTCGGAAAACAAGGATTTGGCGCGAAGAGAGGAAACTGCCGATGCCGCGCCGCGGGGAGTGATGAAACCACGGCTTATTGCCCGGGTATTTCGCGGACTCCGTCAGCGACATCGGTGATGTAAAAGTCCGCGGCGATTCCTGACGTTTTTTTGTACGCCGCTCCCGCCGATTCAATGAATTTATCTGTTTTGTCCGATTTTACCAGCGCTATGGCGCAGCCCCCGAAACCAGCTCCGGTCATCCGCGCGCCGATGCATCCGTCTGTATCCATTGACGCACTCACCAGCGCGTCAAGCTCGAACCCGGTGACGTCGTAATCGTCCCTGAGGGATCGGTGCGATTCGGTCATGAGCATTCCGAATGACGGCAGATCATTTTTCTTTAGAAGATCTACTGACGCGAGCACACGGGAGTTTTCGCTCACCACATGACGCGCCCTTCTCCGAAGAATGTCGTCCGCGAGTTCCTCGATTTCCGGCATCGTCGCCTCGGCGAGGCTTCCTATCGGACGCCGTTTCGAAATCTCCGCCAGAGCCCGGTCGCATTCAGCCCTCCTTTCGTTATACTTCGACCCGGAAAGCTTCCTCGGCTTGTTGGTGTTCATGATCACCAGTGAATGGTCATTGAGATTGAAGGGGACCCTGCTGTAGGCGAGTGTGTCGGATTTAAGGAGTATCGCGTGGTCTTTTTTTCCCATGGCGACTGCGAACTGGTCCATGATGCCGCACTGTACTCCGATAAACCGGTTTTCGACGTTCTTGCAAAGCACCGCGATTCGGATTCTCTCGCCGTCGTCGGCCGGCTCTCCCCGTAACATGACGCAGGCGGTCAGTACCTCGATCGCCGCCGAGGAAGAGAGCCCCGCGCCTTCCGGCAGCGAGCTGTCGAACAGGATATCCGCGCCGGTGAACCCGTGTCCCGAATCCGTCAGATGCCTGATCACGCCCGCAGGGTAGTTCCACCATCCGCCAGACCCGTCATTTACGATCGGATTCTCCAGATTGATTATGCGCTCATCCGGATAGGCGGTGGACCTCATTTTTATTTGAGGCCCGTCATGGTAGCGCACCAGGGCCTGTATGCCCAGTGAGAGGGCCGCCGGGAACACGTATCCGCCGTTGTAATCCAGGTGCTCGCCGATAATGTTCACCCGTCCGGGCGACATGAAATGACGGACAGTCCCCCCGGGGCCGAAGACTCCGGCGAAGAGCTCCCTCATTCTATCCGCTGTGTTCGGCGTCACTGCTATTTTTTCCCCATTGCGAGTCTGACGACGTTATAGGCTCCGTTATACGTCCCGGCCTTTTTCTGCGCTACTATCTGCCTGCAGTACATGTCGAGGAGGTCCCTTTCGTCAAGCAGCAGGCGCAATGCCTGCAGGGTCAGCTCGAGGTTTTCGCATTCAATGGTGCCGTCGCCCACTTCCGAGCTCCTGATCGCACCCCAGGCCTCATGCCCCCCCACGCGGGGGATGAGCAGTTTCGGCACCGGATAAAAGGCCAGTTCGCTCGGCTTGGTGATCAGGAGATCGCTGCTCCGCATGAGAAGGTTTGTGGCGTACACCGCGGAAAAAATATCGGAATTCACGAAGAGGTGCGCGCCCGGCGCGTCGCGCTTCAGCGCGCGGCCGGCGAAGGCGAAGGTGGCGTCCCAGTCACGGTATTCTCGCGGCTCGATGTTGTTTTTCAGCAGGGTGTCCTTCAGCGCGTCAAAGACTTTGCCGTGGTCCCCCGCGTTCAGGTACAGGATCAGCGACCCTTCCCTGATTCTTGGCGCCATGAATTCAATCAGGGATCTGATGAAATCGCCCTGCGCGCCGGCGCCGCCTATCGATATCAGCACGCGGCGCGGTTTATTTTTGTCCATCCTCCTGATTCGTTCCGCGCAGTCCTTTTCAATATTGGATACGAGCTCATGGTCGATGTTATGCCCCACCATGCGGATCTGGTTTGCCGGTATCGGATTGAGGGTCTTCCTTTTTTTATCCATGTTTTTCAGCGTGCGGTATCCCATGTAGACTGAAGGCGTCTGTACCGCGTGGACGGCCCCCTCGGCCAGATGAAGCGCCAGGGGCCAGTTGTCCGGGATCATGTACACGACTTTTTTCATGCCTGCGTGCAGGGCGGCCAGTGCCGGCCAGGTGTGGGTGCCGATCACCGGTATCTCCCTGGGGATGTTGCCGTACACCGGGGACATCAACTCGCACATCTTGATGTCCGACGCGTTGAAGGAAAGCTTTTTGAAACCCTCCGCGGTGATGGGCTCCCACACATATTTGTTGAAGAGACTGCTCTTCTGCGACCACCGGGATCCCATGTTGTAGAGCTTTTCGAGGTGCCTGATTATCTTCGCCCCCGGGGTGTCTTCGTATGAAAGGAGGTCGAGCCAGTAGGGGGTGATCCCCATGTGTTTTGCCGCGGATGCGATCGCCATGGCGGGCCTGTAATGGCCGTAGCCCATGCGTATGGTGCCGATGATCAGCGTTTTTTTAACGGACAGCTCCCTCCCCGCGTTTCCGATTACGATGTTCTCGATGCCCAGGATTTTATTCAGTACCGGGTTGGGCACGACGCGGACCGGATAGTTCGCCGCAGGATCGTAGCCGAATTTTTTTGCAAAGGACCGCTGTTTGCCAAGGGCCTTCCGTTCGTCCGAAGGTTCGATGGGGTTCCCGAATATTTTCATTGAGCCGCCTCCTCTATTGTGCTTCCGCAGACAGTAGACCGTGGTTTCATCATTTTCGCATTGTACATGCGCAATGTCAAACCGAAATTTGGGCTTGCATTAATACCCCGGTCGTTGGATCCTGATTGGACGTAAATGACATCGCGGAGGGGGGCATGAAAAATATTCTGGTGACAGGCGGAGCAGGTTATATCGGCAGCCACACGGTGAGGGAGCTTGCCGCCCGTGGGTATAATCCGGTGGTATACGACAATCTCTCCGGCGGTTTTCGCGATTTCGTGAAGGAGTACGAATTCATTCAGGGGGACATCGGCGATATCGACGCGGTCATGAAGGCGCTCAGGGAGAAAAACATCCACTGCGTGATGAATTTCGCATCCTACATCGCCGTGGGGGAGTCGGTCCAGAACCCGATGAAATACTACGACAACAACGTGTCCCGCACCCTCGTTCTCTTCGAGGCAATGCGGCGGTGCGGCGTGCTGAATTTCATATTTTCATCCACCGCCGCGGTATACGGTTTCCCCGAGGAGAATCCGATTACCGAGGAAAGCCTGCTCAAGCCGATAAATCCGTACGGCAGGAGCAAGCTTTTCATCGAAGAGGTCCTGTCCGACCTGGAGCGGTCAGAGGGCATGAGGTCTGTGCGGCTCAGGTATTTCAACGCGGCGGGCGCCGATCCGTCCGGCGCGATCGGCGAGAGCCACGTGCCTGAAACGCACCTGATCCCGCTGGTGATGCGTTCCATACTTGAGGACTACACGCTCACGATCTACGGCACCGATTACAGGACACACGACGGCACCTGCGTCCGCGACTACATCCATGTCAACGATCTTGCCTCTGCCCACGTGCTGGCACTGGACAACCTTCTGGAGCGCGGAATGTCCGGCGTGTACAATCTCGGAAACGGGAGGGGATTTACGGTAAAAGAGGTGATAGATTCGGTGGGAAGGATCGCCATGAAGGAGCCGAGGGTCGCCGAAGGGCCGCGCAGGGCGGGCGATCCGGACGCGCTGGTGGCGTCGTCTGCCAGGGCGGCGCGGGATCTCAAATGGGAGCCGCGATTCGGCGATATCGACACGATCGTGGAGACGGCATGGCGCTGGGAATCACAGAGGAGGAGGAAGGGGTACTGACCGGTTCCGGAACCGCCGGTTTCAGTCCCTGTCGGGATACCGCGACGGCACTGTCCTCAGAATGTCCAGGGAGTCGAAAAACAGGTCCACAAGCTCAGGGTCGAATTTTTTTCCCGAACTGTTTTTAATCTCGTCGAGTACGTCTTTTTCCGTCCAGGCCTCTTTGTAGACCCGTCGGGAAGACAGCGCGTCGTATACGTCGGCGAGGGAGACGATCCTTCCGAACAGGGGGATTTCCTCGCCTTTCATGCCCTCAGGGTTCCCCTTCGAGTCGGGGTCGACCGGCTTTCCCGTTGCCAGGTCCACGTGCCCCGGATAGCCGGTGCCGTCCCAATTCTCATGGTGCCTGAGCGCCACGGTGGAGGCCACTTCGTCGAACTCGGACTGTTTAAAGTGGAACAGTTTCGCCCCGTGAATCGTGTGGCTTTTCATGATCTCGAATTCCTCGGGGGTGAATCTGGCCGGCTTTTTGAGTATGAGGTCCGATATCGCCACTTTCCCCACGTCGTGCAGCATCGCCGCGATCCTGAGGACGTCCCTGTTTTTATCCATCTCATCCTTGGACAGACCGTGATTGCCTGCCCATTTTTCGTACAGCTCCACGGAATAGGTCGCAACCCTGTTGACATGGGCTCCGGTCTCTTTCGGGTCCCTGAGTTCCGCCATGCTGATCATCCGCAGAATGAGCGCCCTTGTCATCTGAGCCCTCTGCAGTATCATGCCGGCCGATCCGGCGAAATGGCGCACATAGAGCTCGTCTTCCTGGGTAAAGGACTTTACGTTCCCTTCCTGGTCCATGGCGTTGATGATCTGCATGACGCCTATGATCTCGTTTCGGTGCGTTTTCAGCGGTACGGTGAGGATCGACGTTGTCCGGTAGTTCGATTTTTTGTCGTACGATTGGTCGAAGTGGTACGGGGCGTCATCGGGAATCCGGTACACGTCCGGTATGTTCAGCAGCTCGCCGGTGGTCGCCGCGTAACCGGAAAGCGACTTTTTATTGATCGGAATGTGAAGAGTGGTGTAGATTAGTTTCTGTCCCTGAGGGAGCAGGCGCTCAAGCGACTCGGTCTGCACGTGCTTGAAGACCAGCTCGTCGTCTTCCTTGATCTGGATGGAGCCTGCATCGGCGTTCACGAATTTTCTCGCCTCACGTAGTATCCTCTCCAGAAGGATGTCCAGGTCCTGTACGTCGTTGAGCTCGGAACCGAGGCGTATTATTTCGTTCAGCTTTTTAGAATCGTCGAGCATTCCTTTCCTCTGGATCTGGACTGATGGTGTGCGTTGATATATAAAGTAACTATATTATCATAACAGTGTCAAGTCGAAATCCGAAACAGGAAGGTGAGGAGGCCGGCGCATGCAGGCATGCGCCGGCCGGAATGATTACTTAATGTTTTTAAAGCAGCGGTCCAGGTGGCTGTCGTCCAGTTTTTTCGTGAAGATGGAAACGGCCACGGTAAGGACGATCGATACCGGGAGCCCGATAAAAAGCGGATCCACGATGTCCCAGGGGTTGCCCAGGATCGCCGGCCTTCCGAAGATCATCTGGCAGAGTCCTATTATCGAAGACTCCTTTTCATGGAAAAACATCATCCAGAGCACCGAGCTGAGGCTGCCGCCGATCATGCCCGCGATCGCCCCGGCCCTGGTTATCTTTCTTGAATAGAGCGCGCCGAAGTACGCCGGAAGGAAGGCGCAGGCGCACAGGCCGAAAAAGATAGCGGTTCCCCGGGCTATAATCGCCACTCCCTTGTCGAAGAGGATAGGGAGCGCGTAGGCCAGCATGGCGCTGACAAGGATTCCGATTCCGATCCCCATTTTGGTGATCCATACGCTTTTTTCCTCGGAATTCTCGTCTTTCGCGAAAATCTGTTCAAACGTGTCGCGTCCGATTGAGGTGCCCATGGCGTGGAACTGCGAGCTCAGAGTCGACATGGCCGCCGCGAGAAGCGTCAGCATGAACAGCACGCCGAACCACCGCGGCATCGAGTGTTTGATGTAGAGCGGTATGATGCTCTCAACGTCACCGGCCGCCGCCCTGATGGAGATGCTTCCTTCACGGACCGGCGTGCATCCCACCGGCACGGTCACCTTGTCGCCGAGGTTGGCCGCCGGGTGCTGTGACCTTACTTTTTCGAGGTTTTCCGGGGACACGGTGACGTCGGCCGACGAAGGGGACACTTCCCTGATCGCGCCGGTCTCCTTGCAGAATTCCATTCCCGGAACGTTGTTGGCGAAAAACACGTTGGTAAGCGCGCCGGTGGTGAAGGCGACGCCGGTCATCATGAGGATGAAAAGGCCGCCCACCATGACCGCCCTGTTCAGCTCCCGGTTGCTCTTAACCGTCATGAACCTGACTACAAGCTGGGGCTGCGCCAGAACGCCGATGCCGACGCCCATGATGATGGTCGACACCAGGACCCACCAGTTGACCGATCCGAGGGACGGCATCGACGTCCATCCGGTATGGCCCTTCGCCGCCAGGGGCGGGGGTACCGGGAGCGCGGTGAGGGCGCTGTGGGCCGGAGTGACTCCTCCGAGAATCCAGTAGGTCGCGATCATAAGTATCAGCATCCCCACGAACATGATGCTCCCCTGGAACGCGTCGGTGTACATGACCGCCTTGAGGCCCCCCATGATGACGTAGACCGCCACGATGAGCGAGAAAAAGAAGAGCGCGGTGAAATAATTTATGCTGAAGCTGTGCTCCAGAAATCTCGCCGCGCCGATCATGACAGAGCCGGCATAGAGCGGCATGAATATGAATATCACGATCCCCGCGTACTTCTGCATGAAAGGCGACTGATACCGCCGGGAGATGAATTCCGGAAAGGTGTGCGCGTGGAGATGGTATCCCATCCTGCGGGTCCTTTTTCCGAAAAACACGAATGCGATGAAAATCCCCACCATTATGTTCAGGAACGTGAGCCACAGAAGACCCATCCCGAACACGCCGGCCGCCCCGCCGAATCCCACAATGGCCGAGGTGCTGATGAAGGTAGCCCCGTATGAAAGGGCCATGATAAAGGGATGTATCTGCCTGCCTGCGACGAGATAGTCCGAGGTGCCGTGGGTTTTCCGATATCCCAGATAGCCGAGAAAAGCGATGATTAACAGATATAGTATTACCGGTATGATTGTTTCTAAGTTCATTCTTTTTTTCTCCCTAAATCTGTTTTTCGATTTTGATTTCTTCTTTGATCCAATCACTGGCTTCGGAATCAGGGCTGACATCCGCGTCCGCTTCCTTGTTCCAGTTGAGGATGCCGTACACCACGCAGAGGATGGCGCTGGCGATACAGAGGATATACGCGGCGATAACCCACCCGTCTCCAAGTCCTAACATAGTAAGCCCTCCTTTTGTACGCTGATAACCGGATACACCGGTCGTTGTAAATGTCGTGTTTTTATAAACACGGTTGAGGCGGTAAGTCCTCTATTTTTTGGGAAAAAAACAGTGTATTTTATGTATAATGTAAAGCCAATGTCAAGTAAATATTTTTCCGGTCCTGTATTATCGATATATTTCACAATCATTGCCGTACCGACGCTGTCCTGTACATGTAAAAAACCCTTATATTAATCCCTTCCGGAGCCGATACTGAAAAGGGGATACTTCCCCCGGAGCGGTATAATGACCGGTAAAGGCTTTTTCATCATCCTCGCGTTCTGCGTGTCCCTTTTGCTTGTCCCACCGGGACTTTTCGCGGTGGAGCTGAAGTGGGACATCCCCAGAGGCGAACGCCTCGAAATCGTGAAGACAGCCGTTGTGAAATACTTCAGCGATTCCCGGCTCCAGAAGCAATACGATGAGCGCAACATAGTCAACCTCACCTGCTATGACCGTGACGATAACAAAAGCCTGGTCAGGGGAAACTTTTCGATTTTTCAGCGTGACTCGTCCGACAGGGTGTTTGAGGCGGGGAGCCTGCTGGAGAAACACGAGTCCGATTTCGGCGTTCTGAGAAACGGAAGATTCGAGGTGAAACCGGGTGATTATATGCCCAATCTCCGGCACATCCCCACGTTTCCCGGAGGGCCGGTGGAGAAAGGGGATTCATGGAAGGGGGAGGGGGAGATCCACATTAACGGGTTTTCTGTCCCCTTGAAGCTTTCCTTTCCTGTTGAGTACCGCTTCGACGGCATGGAAAAGGGGGCCGATGGCGAGTACGCGGTGGTCCGGTACAAATACGATTTCAACAGCGCATTCCCTGACCGGGGGCATCCGGATTTCCCGGTACGTGTGACCGGCGCGGACGAGGGTGTCATCTTCTGGGACACCGCCGCCAACGGACCTGTCCAGATGAAGGAAATGAAGGACAAGTACCGGATCGTGTTCTTTTTCCAGGATCCGGACGGCTTCGGCCCGCCGGCGACCCGGGAGTTCAGGATGGACATCGCCACCATGTATAAAACCTACATGGAAATTAACGACGCTGACAGGGCGAAAGCCAGGGACGATCTGGCCAAACATATCCCCAAGGAGAGCGGCATCGACGTTGATACCGACACGCGGGGGCTTGTGGTCAGGCTCGGCGACGTGCTGTTCGATTTCGATTCATTTGATCTCAAGCGGGACGCCCGGGAAACGCTGGGTGGTATCGGCGACATCATCAGGAAACAGTATCCTGACCATGAGCTCATCGTGGAAGGGCACACGGACAATGTGGGGGGCGATGCGTACAATCAGAAACTTTCAGAGGAACGCGCCGATACCGTGGCCAGGTATATGCGATCACGCGTGGGACACGATAAAATCTCCTACCGGGGATTCGGGGAGAAAAATCCTATTACGGGAAACGATACTGCCGACGGGCGAAGGAAGAATCGCCGCGTCGACATTATAATCAAGATGAAATAATACGCACTTCCCCCATTTGATGAGGGATCCGGTATTCCGGGGCTAATTTTCCCCTGAAATCACGAATCCCTTTGTGGCCGGTCCGGTTGACGAAGGAGTTCCGGCGATCCTCGCCAGATAGGCACCGTTCAGCTTCTCCAGGTGATCGTTTATGTTGTCGAAGTAGTTAAGGTGCTTCTGCTCCTCATCGATTATCATTTCGAAAAGCTTCATTGTCGTGCTGTCGCCGTTTTCCCTGCACACCACCGCGAAACCGTTGTAGATGTCGATGGCGTCCGCCTCGGCTTTCGAATCGTGCGGAAAAATTTTTTCCACCGCCTGGCCCTTTTCCACCGGGCCCGCCATTTCAGAGACCGGCTCGCCGCCGAGCTCCTTGATCCTCTCGGCAAATGATTCCGCGTGACGCATTTCGTCGATGGCTATAAGTTTGATGTTGCGGGCAAGATCGCCGTAATCCATATTGTCGAGATTGTAATGCTGGTTCATGTACTGGTGGATCACCCTGAGCTCCAGTGACCTGGCCTTGTTGAGCACTTCTATCACATTTTTCTTTCTTTCTTCCCGGGACTGCTGTGTCATTTTGTGTCTCCTTTTTGAGGTCTGGTGTTTTTCTTCCCATTTTCCATAAGATCAGAGGGAAAATTCTTTAAAAAAAATATTGCGTGCATTATTCACTCAATCCTAAAAGTTGTATCTTTCGGAATGTGATGTGCTTTCTGTGCCCGCATGCGCTTTGTGATCGGCAATCCGTCAAACGGGAAATCGAAGTCCGAGATTGTCCCGTATTTTTTAACACATATAATGGCATTGATCTCCGGTGGCGGCGTGGGGCGATTAAAGTGCTGCCGAAAATCTATTCATTTTCCATGTCCCCGATCAGTTTTAAAAATATACAAAAAAAAATTTCAACCGTCAATGGTAAAAAAATGACATTTCACCGATAACTATCGTCCGGTATCGCCGGCGGATGCTCCGGTATGAATTGAGCATGCGGTATTATGTCCCGTGTTCTCGTACACGTGTCCGGAACGGGGATATCGCCGCCATTTCTTTGTGGACATCCACGCCGGCATTATATACAGTTTCCATTGACGCCCTTTGGGTGGATAACTATCTGCGGATTGATGTGATGATTCTCAATAATGGAACAGCGCGCGCGATGACGGGGACGGGGAATTCCGGGGGCAGGCCCGCATGACAGGCGTGGTGGTGAAGGTATACGGAAGATACTACACTGTCGCCCGGGAGGGGGAGTGCCACAACTGCGTGCTCATGGGAAAGCTCCGTCTTGGAAGGGAAAGGGACCGGTTTTCCGAGGCCGCCGCGGTGGGGGACACGGTGGAATTCTCCATCAACGAGCATGGGGAGAACGGGGCGATCCTCTCCGTGGGCGAGAGAACAAACGTGTTCACCCGGAAGGACAAGGGGCGCACCGGCGAAGACCTCATCGCCGCCAACCTTGACCGGGTGGTGGTAATCCAGTCCTTCTCTAAACCGAAATTGAACCTGCGCTTTGTGGACCGGATTCTGGTAAGGGGGGTGAAGGAAAAGGTCCCGGTGCGCCTTCTGGTGAACAAATCCGACCTGGCCGGCCCCGACGCCGGGGAGTATATCCGCTCCTATTACGCGGACGCCGGTCTTCCGGTGCATGTCCTGAGCGCGCGCACCGGAGAGGGGGTTCGTGAAGCCGGTGAAATGCTGAAGGGACATCTGTCGCTTTTCATCGGGAGCTCGGGAGTGGGGAAATCGACGCTTCTCAACGCCCTCTATCCCGGGCTTGGCTTGAGGACGTCCGACATATCAGAGCGCACCGGCAAGGGGAGGCACACCACAACCAATGTGGAGATGGTGGAGCTTCCCGACGGCACCAGGGTGATCGACACGCCGGGGCTCAGGGAATTCGGGCTTATGGACATAGAGCCGCCCGAACTGGAGGGATACTTCCCCGATTTCCGGAAACACCGCTCTAAATGCCGCTTTATCCCCTGCACCCATGACCATGAGCCCGACTGCAGGGTAAAAAAAATGGTGGAATCGGGAAAACTTCACGAAGACAGGTATGTTTCCTATCTCAACATCCTGAGATCCCTGCAGGAGTACTACGCGTCGAGGTATACATAGCCCAAGTACGCACGCTGTACGCCCTTTGTTGAATAGCGGGTAAAATATATTGTTGACACCCCCCTTTTTCCGGTGCAGGAATGGGATCAGGAAAATTACACGCGATATGATAGCCATCAGGGATCTCACGGTCATTTTTGACGATAAAACTGTTCTGGACCGGATAAGCATGGAAGTGCCGGCCGGAAGTTCCTTCGTTGTGCTCGGAAAAAACGGCGCCGGCAAATCGGTGCTGTTGAAGGTGATCTGCGGGCTCGTGGACCGGTACGGCGGGGCCGTGGAGATCAACGGCGTCGACATCAGGAGTTTCTACCGGAACCGTGACGCCGGCGCGGGCAGGGGGACCGGCGCCTTTACCGTGGCCTATGTGTTCCAGAAGGGCGGTCTCTTCGACTCGATGAATATTTACGACAACATCGCATTCGGGCTGCGGCGCCGCGGTCTTTCCGAGGAGATGGTGCAATCGTCGGTCTCCGCGGCGATCTCCCGCGTGGGCCTTTCCGGCAGCGAGGAGAAGCTCCCATCGGAGCTTTCCGGAGGCATGCAGAAGCGCGCCGGCCTTGCCAGGGCGATATGCCTCAGCCCGAACATCATACTCTATGACGATCCCACCGCCGGCCTTGATCCGATACTCTCCGACTCCATCGCGGACCTGATGCTTGAGATACGGAACGATCTCAACACCACCTCCATCGCAGTGACCCAGGACCTCAAGGTGGCGGAGAAGGTCGCGGATTCGGTGGCGCTGCTCTACGGCGGTTCGATCGTGTTCCAGGGCCGCCGCGACGATTTCTTTAAGGGAGATGACGCCTACGCGCGGCAGTTCATCGAGGGCGACATTTCGGGGCCAATTGACAGTATGTAAGCATGATTTTATCCAGCAGGTGGTATCGCCCCCCCCTGCGCCACTGTGTAAGGGATACTGGTATCAATCATGGGTCAGAGCCGTTTGATTATAGCCATGCAGCGTCTTGAACGCGCAGAACGCTATCTTGCCGATGCCATGCATCTCGCCGAAAGAATGTCATATCGGTCATCTGTAAACAGAAGCTATTATGCGGTTCATGCATCATTCAGTGGGCTTCTCTTGCTCCGTGAGATGATACCGCAGTCGCATAAGGAGATGCTTTCAATGATTTGTGAGGAATTCATTGCCACAGGTCAATTGCCGGACCTATTCGGCGAGACCTTCAGGCTGCTCATGAGGCGCAGGGAAGAGGCCGATTATGGTGATGATGCCGATCCCGATGCGGAGGAGGCGGAGGATTCAATCAACAGGGCCCGGGAACTTATCGCATATATTAGACAAGTTTTCGATAAGGGGGAAGAGCCGTTCTATTAATTAGCAGGCTCTGACCGCTGCACAGCCAGCCTCCTGAGATAGGTGTCTTCATAAAGTAAAAATTTCCTCACGCGTTGCTCCCAGGTTTCGCCCAGTTTCATGAAAAAGTGATGCGGCGTGATGGCGACCGGTGTTGCATGATCTCTCTGAATATAGCTGTTGATGAAGCCGATATCGTTTTCCCGAGGATTCCGGGACAGCCCCTTCCGTACGGGATTGTAGCCGATATACCATAATAGCCACAGCAGATACTCTTCCGGATTATCCGCCATTTCAATAACCGAGGAACCGAAGCGTTCGTTCCAGAACGCCCCTGTCACGCCCATGGCCCGATTGTATTTCTCAGCGATACGGGCCTTGATATACTGCATGATCCGGGATATGGTCTGCTTGTCCAGGTTTGTTTTTATGACAAGATGGATGTGATTGGCCACTATTTCGGCGGCAATAAGATCAAAATCGTACTTTTCCTGGCAAGCCTTCACCGCCTCGATAAAGTATTTCTTTCCATACTTGCCCTGCAGAAGATTTCTCTTCCCGTGGCATCTGCTGTACACATGGTGGGTATCGCCCTGCGCGATTATACGTATTGGTCGTGGCATTTGTACCTCTATGGATGTTGTATATAGTAAATACGATTAAGGGATGAAAAATATAAAAAAAAATCGGGGTCAGAGCCTACTTTGTGAAAAAATCGGGGTCAGAGCCGGTGAATAGCTTTTAATAAATGTCTGACGATTATCACAGGGAATTAAAATTTACTTGCCAGAACTATTATCATTGCAGAGCATATTTTAAAGTAAATCGATTCAGGAGACGACAGGGTGAAGATACTGATTACGGGTTCCGCTGGTTTTATCGGCCACTATCTGACGAAACGCCTCCTTCAGCGGGGCGATCGGGTCGTAGGGATTGATAACATTAACGACTATTACGATCCCCGGCTTAAATATGCCAGGCTTGCCGAGGCCGGTGTGGATGAGGGGTGCATTGAATACGGCAGGGAGACCGTGGCGGCCGGGGAGGGGGATTACCGGTTCATAAAACTGAACATGGAGGACCGGGACGGGATGGCGCGTCTTTTCGGTTCTCACACATTCGACGCCGTGTGCAACCTGGCGGCCCAGGCAGGCGTACGCTATTCCCTGGTGAATCCCCACGCCTATATCGAGTCGAACATCGTGGGTTTTATGAACCTCCTCGAAGGGTGCCGGCATTCCGGCGTGTCCCACCTGGTTTTCGCCAGCTCGTCATCGGTGTACGGCCTCAACGAATCCATGCCTTTCCGGACTTCCGACAACGTGGACCATCCGGTGAGCCTTTACGCCGCAAGCAAAAAGGCCAACGAGCTCATGGCCCACTCCTACAGCCACCTTTACGGCCTGCCGGCGACGGGGCTTCGTTTTTTCACGGTGTATGGGCCCTGGGGGCGGCCGGATATGGCTTATTTCAAGTTCACCAGGGCGATACTGGCAGACGAAACCATCGATGTGTACAACCACGGGGATATGGCCAGGGATTTCACCTACATCGATGATATAATCGAGGGGCTCCTCCGGGTGATAGATACGCCTCCCGTCGGTGATATAGCCTGGCAGGGCTCTGACCCTGACCCCTCGAGCTCCCGGGCGCCCTACAAAATCTACAATATCGGCAACGACTCGCCGGTGAAGCTTGTCGATTTCATAGGCGCAATCGAGAAGGCGCTCGGGAAAAAAGCGAGGATGAACCTTCTTCCGATGCAGCCGGGGGACGTCCCGGTCACCTGGGCCGACGTGGGCGCCCTGGAGCGCGATTTCGGGTACCGTCCCCGGACCGATCTCCGCGGGGGTATTGAAGCATTTGTCGCCTGGTACCGGGATTTTTATGGAGTATGAGGGCCTCCTTCTAATGCCTTACGGCGTCTGACCTGATTCATAACCGGGGGGAATACCCGCTTTTGGTGATGCAGGAATGACAAAACACGTCCAGCCAGTTTCCGTCAAAAATATTGACATGCATGATTTTTACGGGTAATTTTTCAGGAAGCGCCTGAATCGCGCCCGCGAACCAGAACCCATGCAAATCGGGGGGTTTTGTACATATTCAATCACGGACCGGTGGCGTATGAATGAGAAAGCAATCGAATACAGGCATGACATATCCATCGTCATATCAGGCGAGGCGGGGCAGGGGATCCAGACCCTGGAAGAACTGACCGCGACGGCGGCGAAATCGAAGGGATACCATGTCTTTACTTACAGCGAAGTGATGTCCCGCATCCGCGGGGGCAACAACTCCACCGAAATAAGGATTTCGTCGAAAAGGGTGGATGCCTATGTAAGGAGAATCGACCTATTTATCCCCCTAAACGAGCGCGCCACAGACCGTTTCAGAGACAGGATCACTGAAAACACCAGCATCATCGGCGACAGGGGCCATGTCGACTGCTCATTCACTGAAAGTGGATGCAGCACCCTGTACGTTTCACGGCAGGAGATCATTGACGAGGCAGGGAACATCAGGTATTTCAACTCCGCCGTGTTCGGCTTTCTGTGCGGTCTAATGGAGATCAATGAGACAGAGGCCGGGCGGATTCTGTCAGGCAGGCTTAAAAGCAAGGACGAATCCAATCTCAAAAAGAATGCCGTAGCCCTCGCCATCGGGTACCGGTGGCGCCGCGACCCGTCAGTGGGCGGGAGGATTGCTCTGACCCTGGCGCCCTCTGAATCTGCCAAAACGGCCCCCCGGTTTTACGGAAGCGAGGCTGTCGGCATCGGCGCACTGGCCGGCGGGTGTAATTTTCTTTCATCCTACCCGATGTCGCCGTCCACCGAGGTGCTCACCTTCATGGCCGCGCAGGCGGCGCGGTTCGGGGTGGTGGTGGAGCAGGCGGAGGATGAGATATGCGCGATAAACATGGCCATCGGTTCCTGGTACGCAGGCGGGCGCGCCATGGTGACCACCTCGGGCGGCGGTTTCGCCCTGATGTGCGAGGGGGTGAGCCTGGCGGGGATGAGTGAGACGCCGCTGGTGGTGCATGTGGGCCAGAGACCGGGGCCGGCAACGGGGCTTCCCACGAGGACCGAGCAGGGGGACCTGAACCTTGTGCTCCACGCCGGGCACGGCGAGTTCCCAAGGGCGATTTTCGCGCCCGGCACGCGGGAGGACGCGGTCGAGCTCACCTGCCGTGCCTTTTCCCTGGCTGACCGATATCAGGTGCCAGTCTTCATTCTTACCGACCAGTTTTTACTCGATTCCTCGGCGCTGGCGCCTGACCTGGACACCGGACGGCTTTCGGCGGAATCGCATATCATCAGCACAGAAATGGGGTATGCGCGCTACGCCTTCACTGAGAGCGGCGTGTCCCCGCGGGGCATTCCGGGGCACGGCGAGGGGATCGTCTGTTCGGCAAGCGACGAGCACGACGAGGGCGGTTACATCACCGAGGACTTCGGGTTGCGGGTCCGCATGATGGACAAAAGGATGAAAAAGGAAGAGCACCTGGTGCGAGTGGCGGAGGCGCCGCGGCTTTACGGCCCCGAGGAGTACAGGGTCCTGGTGGTCTGCTGGGGGTCCACCGTGACCGCGATACGCGAGGCCCGCGAAAAATTAAAGATCATGGATCTGTCGGTCCTGCATTTCAGGCAGGTGTATCCCCTGCATCCGGAGACCGCCGGGATACTCTCCCAGGCGGACCACAGGATACTTGTGGAAAACAATGCAACCGGCCAGTTCGGAAGGCTGTTGACTCTCCATACCGGCATCACCTTCCAGGACACGGTGCTGAAGTACGACGGCATGCCCTTCTCTGTCGAGGAAGTTGCCGATTCTCTGTCGAGGATTCTCAACCGAAAACATTCCGGCGGTGAGAAAAAATGAAATACTACGATCACGACCACGATGTGGATATGGCATGGTGCCCGGGGTGCGGCAACTTCAAGCTCATCGACGCCGTGAAAAAGGCGCTGGAGGAGCTCGAGATCGCGCGCGAGGACCTGGTGATGGTGTCCGGAATCGGCCAGGCGGCAAAGACGCCCCATTACATCAACTGCAGCTTCTTCGACGGGCTTCACGGCCGCTCACTCCCGGCGGCGACAGCGATCAAGGCGACGAACCCGGGCCTCACCGTGGTTGTGGAGAGCGGTGACGGGTGCTCCTACGGCGAGGGGGGAAACCATTTCATCCACGCGATACGGCGGAACCCTGACATCACGGTGATCGTGCACGACAACATGGTGTACGGGCTCACCAAGGGGCAGGCCTCGCCCATGAGCCGGAGGGGATTCATGACGCCGGTTCAGGTTACCGGGGTGTATATGGAGCCGTTCAATCCGCTGGCGGTGGCGATTTCGCTCAACGCCGCATTCGTGGCGCGGGCCGACTGCGGCGACGAGGAAAAGACGAAGGAGATCATAATGGCGGCGGTACGCCACCGGGGGTTCTCCCTGGTGGACGTGTTCCAGCCCTGCGTCTCCTTCAACAAGATCAACACCTACAAGTGGTACAAGGACAATTCCTACTATCTTGATGAAACGCATGATCCGGGGAACAGGGACGCGGCAATGAAAAAAGCGCTTGAGGCCGGCCCCTTTCCGATTGGTGTGCTCTACGCCCATGACACCAATAAAACATTTGAGCAGAACCTCGCGGCCTATGGGGCGGACAGCCTCCCTCTGTACAGGCGGAAACCCGACATGCCGGAGCTGATCAAGCTGATAGAGTCAAAGCGCTGAGCCGCCCTCTTGCGGACGCGTTTTAATGATACAATGAATGAGGAGTCAATATGGCCATAAAAAAAGTCTGGATCGAAGAAGGATGCACATCCTGCGGTCTCTGCGAGAGCATCTGCCCCGAGGTGTTCGAAATAAATGACCTCGCCGAAGTGAAGGAAGGGGTTGTTTTCGGCAGTTTCGAATCCGGGATAATCGAGGCGGCTGACAGCTGTCCGGTGCAGGTGATCAAAATTGAATGAATGCAGGCGGGTTTGCGGGATACATCATTTTCCTTGAATGAGGCGGCTTCATACAGATCATCCGTAATGCCGGGGAACGATTTCCATAAATTCGCGATCCGGACGGGATTGGGGAGACCCCGGTCGATCTTCACGGCCTTTCGCTCCTGCTCCTTTTACTATTTTTTTTCCTCAATTAATCGAAGATTCGCAGGTACTACCCGTTCAACCATTTCAGTTATCACGATATCCGGATTCTCATGTTCGATGATTGATTTATCGAAAAACATATTCCTGTCAAATCTCGGTGACCAAAAGTACACCACCCGGTTGAAATTTTCGGATAGATAGGGTGTCACCCCGAGAAAAAATGAATCTCGAAACACCACGGCGTTGGGAAGATTCTTATTGCCCGTTTCCATGATAAATAATCGCACCGGATTTACACCGCCAAGCTTCTCGATATAAAAGCTGTCAAGGGGTACATTTTTTGCATGGTAGATTTTTTTATATTTCAATGTTAAGGTGGGTTCAATCAACGTGCTGCCTACTCCAAGCATAACCGATAAATCCCCTTCAGACATGGTTGTCTGATGAATGGTGTAATCGCTCCACTGAATCATGGCCACACGCGGAAAACGCTCCCGTATTTTTTTCGTGATTAATTGATATGCAAGAAAGCCCCCGAGTTCATTCCAGTGAGTGTCGGTGATGTAATATATCTGATATCTTTTTTTCAGTTCCAGAAGGTCTTTTCTCATATCGATAAAATTTATTTCCGGGTATCCCTGAACGCGCTCCGCGAACCTTTCCAGGTGGCTTTTGTTTTCGATGGGTCTATACCACGATGGAAGCATTTCCGGATAAATTGTACTTTTATTCGGAGCGATTGTAAAGATATATTGGATCCCGCGAGAGTTGCAATACCTGACCCGCTGGAGATGTATTTCCACGAGGTCGGTCAATTCCTTTTCAGTTAACGGTTCTACAACGCGGTAGTACTCATCGGCAACCTTATCCGCGAGATATAACCAGTCATTTCCGGAAATCAACACGTTTTTAACGAATTGTTTTTTGAATATTTTTTTTGCCTAATAAATGTAAAAATTGATCAGATCCTGCCTGTAGCCGAAGCTGTTTTCATAAAAGTCGATAAAATTTCTCGTAAAAGACGTCGGGGATTTGCTTCCCTCGGCCAGAGCCGACAAGCCGTCCCTGATTCCTTTATCTCGGTTGACAACGGCATCAACGAAGAATTTTAAATTCGGTGTCCAGAGAATTATGAAAAAGAATATTATCAATATTAATTGCAATACGGTATTTTTTTTCATCTTATTCCGCTGGTTTAAAATCTTGAATAGATAAATGGATTATACGCGTCAGCTGACACTTTAATCAGACAGAGCAAAAAAACACCTACAAGCAGCAATATGCCACATGCTTGTATCAATCGCCCCAAAAAAACATGGTAAACACCGGAATGGGATCGAACAAGTGCATCTGCTTTTTTTTCCAGGAACGGTACCAGTGGCGCCGATCCGACGATACCGGCAATAATCGCAAGAAATATCTCCCAATCGACAAAATTGAAAACATGCTGCCCCGTTCCGGGACCCCCGGCGAAACCGAACATGGCGCCGATAAAGGATGCCGCATAAGAGGGAGAATCAGTTTTAAAAAACACCCACCCGATCATCACAACCAATAACGCATAACTGAACTGCAACGGTGCGATTTTAATTTTGAACCTTTCCATGAGCGGTATCCTTTCGATTACGAGGAAAAGTCCGTGATATAATCCCCATATCGCGAAATTCCAGCTTGCGCCATGCCATAAGCCGCAGAGGAAGAATACGATCACCAGATTAAAATACATTTTAATATGTGACGTTTTATTTCCCCCCAAGGGAATGTAGAGATAATCGCGGAACCATAAGGAGAGCGAAATATGCCAGCGGCGCCAGAATTCCCTGATGGATCTTGAAATATACGGATAATTGAAATTTTCGATAAAAGAAAATCCGAACATCCTGCCGAGACCGATTGCCATATCTGTATAACCGGAAAAATCATAATAAATCTGTATGGTATAGCAGATTATTCCTATCCAGGCGAGAGGTGTTGTGAGCCTGAATGAGGGAATAGAAAAAATTTTATCAGCGGCAATCGCGACGGTATTGGCGATAAGCACTTTTTTCCCAAGCCCGATGATGAAGCGTTTCAGGCCGTATGTGAATTCGTCGGGATCGAAAAAGCGCTGTTGGAACCTGGCGGCTATATCCTTGTAGCGTACAATCGGGCCGGTGGCAATTTTTGGGAAAAGAGAAATATAGAGCATGACGTCGGAAACACCGGTACATTCATCGGTTTCATCCCGGTAGAAGTCCACAAGATACGCTATTGCATGGAAGGTGTAGAAAGAAATGCCGACAGGGAGATGTATCCTCTGCATTGGCAGGGATTGATATTGAAACAACGAGAGCATCGCGTTTAAGTTGCCGATGAAAAAATTGGTATATTTGTATATTATGAGCAACAAAAGGTTGGTGACGATGCCCGCTGCAAGGATTTTCTTTTTCTTCGATTTGTCGTGCTGCTTTCCCGCCATCATTCTGCCCAGCAGGTAGATAAAGAGTGAAGATAAAATGATAATTACGGTGTATCCTCCTTCACCGAGGAAATAAAAGAAAAGACTTATAAGAATGAGATAATAATTCCTGGCCCTCAGTGGGACAAGGTAATAGAGAACTATTACTACTGGGAAAAAGAGAAACAGAAACGCGGTAGAGCTAAAAAGGATGATATCGGACATCTGTTTCCTGTCGTTATGGTCTTTGAAAATATCCGGATGTTAAAACCGATTGCTATTGTTCGAGCGTAGAAGTGAGACAAATTAAGACTGATGGAACACCCTTTTTCATGTCAAGTAAATATTATTAACGGACATGTCCCCCCTGAGCCTGGATTCTTTATAGAGACCATTGATTTGATTATTTTCCAGGATATATCCGGGAGTTCCAGAGTACTGGTTGAACCCTGATAAGCGAATCAGAAAAATCTTTGTCGATTGGAAAATTCGATATTTGTTTGACAGGATTAAAATATCGGGCAGTATTGCAGATTAAACGGAGCATTTGGGGATGGCGATGGTTTTTATAATTATGGGGGTATCGGGGTGCGGTAAGACCGCTATCGGACAACTTCTGGGAAGAAAACTGAATATCCCGTTTTTCGACGCCGACGATTATCACTCTCCTGATAGTATTAAAAAAATGAATAGCGGCATACCGCTGGACGATCGGGACCGGGAGCCGTGGTTGATATGTCTTTCAAACGAAATTTTAAAGTGGAAAGAAATGAAAGGTGCTGTTCTTGCCTGCTCGGCACTAAAAGAAAAGTACCGGATGATATTAAGCAGGGGAGATACAGAATCGATTTT
The DNA here is from genome assembly GCA_041737965.1 of Spirochaetota bacterium. GTDB lineage: Bacteria > Spirochaetota > UBA4802 > UBA4802 > UBA5550 > JAFGJK01. The sequence goes on from JBGSQT010000018.1 coordinate 192,921, forward strand.
ATTTATATATTTATTTGGGAAAAAGGAATTGATCTATTCTCGAATTATGAAAAGAAAGAATCATTTCATGAATGAGTCTCTTCTCGACAGTCAATTCGATGTTCTTGAAGAACCGGAAAATGCGATAAAAGTCGGAATTGACCGGACACAGGAGAGTATTGTGGATTCAATAATTTCCGAGCTGGTATTGCGCAACCTGGTTAATAATAAAAATTAGGAATATTCCATGAAGGGAGCCGACATCGGAATCATAGGACTCGGGATTATGGGCCAGAATATCTCGTTGAATTTTGAACGCAACGGTTTTTCAGTGTCCGTATATAATAGAAATATGCCTCCGGATGAAAATAGACGATCCGCTGAATTTATCGAAACAAAATGCAGAGATAAACGAATTAAACGTCTGGAAAATATCGGCGAATTCATAAGATCGATATCAAAGCCCCGAAAGATAATCCTTATGATTACAGCAGGTGCATCTGTTGACCAGATTATCACAGAATTGCTGCCGGGATTGGAACCTGGTGATATCATCATCGACGGTGGGAACTCGTATTATAGTGACACCGACCGCAGACTCGGGATGCTTGAAGAGCATGGAATTGCATTTATCGGAGCTGGGATATCGGGCGGAGAATGGGGCGCCTTGAATGGACCGTCGATAATGCCGGGCGGCTCAAGCAATGTTAGAATGATAATTGAATCGGTTTTTCAGGCCATATCCGCCAGACTTGATGACGGGAGTCCCTGCTGTAAATGGATCGGACCCGGAGGATCGGGGCATTTCGTAAAGATGACGCATAACGGCATCGAATACGGAATCATGCAGTTGATCGCTGAATCGTATGATATTATGAGACGTGTCCTCAATATGTCTGTGAATGAAATCGCCGGAGTTTTTGGTCAATGGAACAGCGGTATCGGCGCCAGTTATCTTCTTGATATCACTGTCGAGGTGCTCCGGAGAAATGATGCTGACGGGTGTCCTCTGATCGACAAAATCCTGGATTCAGCAAATGACAAGGGCAGCGGCAGAAGTATGATTAATGCGGCCATGGAACTGGGCGTGCCGGCTCCAACCATATCGGCGGCGATATCAGCGCGTTTGCAGTCAATGAACAGGGAAAAGCGTGCTGAAATCTCAAAAGCGTATTCGTTGAATGCCGGCAGTTTAACGAAAAACGGAGAAATCCTTGGCGATCTCAAAGAATCATATTTTTTATCGTTATTGACGGTATTTGAACAGGGTTTGGAACTTCTGTACGCTGCATCCGAAAAGTATGAATGGCGGCTTAATCTGGCGGACATAGTTTCAGTCTGGAAGGGAGGGTGCATCATTCAGGGCGGTATTCTGAATACTATCGAAAATGCGCTTAAGCAGTCTCAATCACTTCCTTTTTTCATAAATAACCAATCCCTCTTTCAGTTGTTTTTAAACGGTGATTCGCCGTGGCGCCGGGTGATATCCGTCGCTACTTCGACGGGAATCCCGATACCCGCCATTTCCGCATCTCTTGCATGGATAGACACGATGAGATCAGAGCGATTGCCCGCCAGTCTAATCCAGGCACAACGTGATTATTTCGGTGCGCACACCTACGAACGCATCGACAGAGCCAGAGGTGAATTTTTTCATACCCGCTGGAAAGATTAGTGAATGAACAAGGCAGTTTGGAGTAGATGATGAAATATTTCGATATTACGCTTACCCTGTCGAGCAGTATCCCGATCTGGCCGGGAGATCCGAAATTTCAGTCAGAAAAAATTCTATCTTTTGAAAAAGGGGATAACGTTAACGTCACAAAAATTATGATGGGAGTCCATACGGGAACACATGTCGACGCACCGCTGCATTTTTTGCGTGAAGGATCATCTGTTGATGCAATTCACATTGAGAGTCTGATCGGCATGTGCAGAATCATAGAAATAAATGACACAACACTGATAACCGCTGGTGATCTCAAAGCGTTCAGCATCGGGAAATGCACGCGTCTGTTGATTAAAACAAAAAACTCAAATTTATGGATGAACGCAGGCGGAAATTTCGAAAAAAATTTTGTATCCATTTCGAAAGACGCCGCGGAATATCTTGCTGAAACTGAAGTGCGTCTCGTGGGAATTGATTATCTTTCGATAGAAGGTTTTAATGCCGATATTTCTCATCCCGTACATAACATCCTTTTACAGAACGGCATAATAATACTCGAGGGATTGGATTTATCGATTGTTCCGCCGGGAGAGTATGAGCTGATATGTCTGCCGATGAAAATTGAGAATGCCGAAGGCGCCCCGGCCCGGGCAGTGTTGAGGCAGTATGAAAAGTAATTATCTTTGAGCTGGGGATTGTTTCTTTTTATGATGGGTTGACCGTACAATTGAGTACTTTACAATTTATTTTTCAGTATCCGTACGACTTCCTCCTCGGATGTATCCGGAATTCTCATGGGGTATACGCCGTTTTTTAATCTGAAAATATAGTAATTTAATCTATATCGCCAGTTCCAGGCGGATCGATTGCGTATCACGCTTGCCCCATGGGTCTTATCCAGATCATCAATAAATTTATGGCTTTCGAAAAGGTCAGCGAACCACCAGAATGGTGGATGATATCCGGCTTTGATTATCTGGTAAGTATGATCGACATGATCCCAGGCATTTTTCAGCCTTTCGTCCATCAGCCCGACTTTTTCCAGGACTGTTCTGTGGTAATATGAAACCGCCCCAAGAACGTGCCTGTTTAATGAGATTTTTACTTTTTTCGGATAATCTATCACGGTCCTGTACGCCGGTGTTCCGTCATCGGACCTGTTGCCAGGCCCGTGATATGCATAATTAAAATGTAGGATACCGGAAACTTCGGCGGCTTGTATGTATTTATCAATTATTCTGCTGTCGGTAATGACGACATCATCTTCATGGAGAAATATATGGGTGCAGCCCTCGTTTAGGAGGAACCGGAGTGCTTCATTTTTAGATTTTGTCACTCCCATGTTTTTTTTGTGGTGTACAATATTCTTCACATGAGACGGATATCTCACGCTGCTGTATTCATTTCCATCATTGATTACAATAATTGAATCGAGTTCGGGGAGATTGGAGATGCATTTCCGGAAAAAATGCTCTCTGTTGCAGGTTATTACGCCGATGCCGATTTTGTTATTACCCATTTGTATCTGCCGTCGGATTATCTGATTTGTTTAAAGGCCAACAATTAATCGAGTTTGAATTTAAGTCAAATATTATCCGATGTAATAATGAAAGAATTTACCGGAATACAACCTTTAAATTTCTCAATATTGAGCAAGTATAATTATTGACGACGGACAACTATCCTGAATGTTACACACATATCAACTACCGAGATGTATATTATGAAAAATGAACCGCTAGTTTACATTATAATTTTAAATTATAATGGATACAAGGATACGATCGAGTGCATACGCAGTCTTGACCACGTCATCTACAATAACCTGAAAGTAGTTATTGTAGACAATAATTCAAATGATGAATCATTATTGCAATTCCATAAGCTTTACGCTAAGCGGCATCAAATTATTGAATCCGATCGTAATCTTGGTTATGCCGGAGGAATGAATTTAGGCGTCAACCATGCCATGAAGAATAATGCTGAATATATTTGTATTTTAAATAATGACGTAATTGTCGAAAAAGATTTTTTAACGAAAATCATCGGGTATATGGAGCTTCATGATGATGCCGGAATTGTGGGGCCAAGGATTTGCGAATATAACAAACCGGATATCATCCAATCAACCGGGGCAAATATAAATTTTTATAGAGGATTGGTTCCGCATATTAATATCGGAAAAAATGAATCAGAGGTGGCGGGGCAAATAATTCAATGTGATTACGTCATTGGGGCTTGCATGGTTATTAAAAGGAAGGTTATAGACGCAATTGGTCTGATGCCGGAGGATTACTTTTTATATTACGAGGAAACAGAGTGGTGTTATCAGGCGAAGAGGCATCGATACAATGTTATTTGCTATTGCGATTCAAAAATCCTCCATAAAGGATCCGTATCAATCGGAAAGGTAAGCGGTTTGTCGAGGTACTATCTTCACAGAAACCGTGTTGTATTTGTGAAAAGAAACGTTAATTATTTTAAATTCCTGATATTTTTAACTTATTTATTAATAGAATCAACTTATTATATAATTTTTAAGGGGCTCGAATCCCGGATATTAAAAATGTATTTCGATGGTTTATTTAATACGACATTTTTTATGAATCAACTCGTCAGTCAGGACGTGAAGAAATAACGAGTATTTCACTAATCAAACTGTATTTTATAATTTTTATGCGATCGATTTCTGCCTTTGATACGAATAGACTGCGGAGAGCAAATTTTTTATCTTATCAATTATAAACATCATGCTGATTGGTAAAAAAACACCGGCAGCAGAATACGCAATCCACCAGCCTCCATTACCTGTTACAATTGGAAACAATGCCAGATACCGGTCGGGATAATTATATACAGAAACAATAATAAAACTTATCAATTTAAATGAAAGAAAATGAAGAGCAAGAATATGGATGGTTTTATTGCCGATATATTCGAGCAGTTTGCTGTTATATTTTAATAATTTTCTGGCAACATATATGTTTAAATAGACGCCGAGGAGCGTGTTAATAATCAGAAACGGCGGATTTATATACGCATTCGAGGACATGTCAATCGTACCGTAATATGTATTAAATGCAAGAAGAGTAAGGCAAATTGCGGCATAGAGTGCTTTATATGGGATCATTGATTCGATCATTCTATAGCGGAATCCCATATAAAATATCAAAACGGCAACGAACACGACATTTAAATATCCATAAAAATAAGGCAGAGTAATGTGAAAATAGGTTAAAAGATTCCCCGATATAAACAGCAATATGACAAATAAAATAAAATATGATTCATTTTGAATTTTCAATTTTACAAAAGAATATCTCATTAATGTAAATGCCACATTGACAAAGAATAAAACAAATAGAAACCAGTATGCCCCAAAGAGCTGTTCGGTGGTTCTAAATGTTGCGATATAATACAATTCCTTCAGGAATCTTTGAATCGTGAATTGTGTGGTTGTGATGCCATGATAAGGTGTATTGATATTGTAAATGTTTAGATAGAGAAAAAAATTATGTAACAGGGCGAAAATCAGGGCATAATACAAAAACGGCCAGTATAAAGATTTAATTCTCTTTCGAATCAATAAAAGGGGCCTGGCGGAGTATTTTTCATTAAAAAAATATCCGGAAATAAAAAAGAATAACGGCATGTGATATAAGTAAATGAAATTGTAAAAAGGGGATCCTGAATGGCCGACAACAACCGCTATTATTCCTAATGCTTTAACAATATTAAATTCGTTTGATTGACTTGTATTTGAGGATGATTCAGGAGTTTCATTTATCAATTCTTTCAATTTTATTATCCAGGAATTTGTAATCTGAGTATCATTGCACGATTGCTATTTTAAGTTGTTTCGTAACTACAATAAACTGACAATATGGTATTATGTGTTATTGTTGACAAACGAGCGGGAAGAAATACCTTACTGTTATTTGGAGCATCATCCGGGTTATCTCTTTTAAATATTTTCATGCAATCAATAATAAAGTTTTAGGTTCTATTTTATGTCAATTAATAATATAAGTTTAAAAAAGAATTTTATTTTTAACACCATAGTTACGTTCGTTAACATAATAACCCCTTTAATAACTTTTCCATATCTCGCGCGGACCATCGGACCTCTTGGTCTTGGAAAAGTCGGTTTTATCACCTCCTTTGTTCAATATTTTATAATAATAGCCAGTTTGGGGATCCCGACATATGGAGCTATTGAAATAGCAAAACGCAGGGGGGATAGGCAAAAGATTTCAAAATTATTTTCCGAACTGCTTGTATTGAATATGATTGCGACAATGCTGATCTTTATTATATATCTTCCTTTTCTGTTTTTTGTCAGGAAGTTTCAGAATGACGCCATTCTTTACCTGCTGAGCAGCGTTACGATTTTATTGACCGTTTTCAGTTTTGATTGGCTTTTCCAGGGTATTGAAAATTTTCGATATTTGTTAGTTCGCAATGTCATTTCAAAAATAGTATATATTGTATTATTGTTCATCGTTATCCATAATCAGGGGGATTATGTTAAGTATTACATCATCACGATTATAATAAATAATGTCATAGTAGCATATAATTATTTTCATAGGAAAAAATACACCGGAATTTCATTCAGGGATCTTGATCTGAAAAGGCATATAAAACCCCTTTCGAGTTTCATTCTCATATCATTCATAACAACTGCGTGCATTACATTTGATAAAACATTTATAGGATTTCTTGTGGGTGAAATCAATGTCGGTTATTACACAATATGCGAGCAGATTATTTTTTTAACGGTTACGATTTCGTCGTCTCTTTCGTCGGTTATCATACCGCGTATTTCATATCTTTATAATTCGAATAATTTCTCCGAGTTCGAAAAGATAGTTGAAAAATCGATCAGTTTCATTCTCCTTATTGCATTTCCCATGGCGGTGGGAATCTTTTTTGTCGCAGAAGATATTATTTTGCTTTTTGCGGGCAATGATTTTATCCAGTCAATACCCACGTTAAAAATACTAAGTGTGAATGTATTTTTAATCGGTATCGCAAATATCACAGGTCTCTATTTTCTTGTCAGTACCGGAAACGAAAAGAAATATTTGTTTTCAATATTCATGATGATGATAACAGAGATCATTTTATATTTAATACTTATACCGAAATTTAAGCATAATGGCGCTGCGATTGGTATTGTAGCGGGATATTTTGTGCAGGTTATTATACAGGTACTATTTAATAAAAAACGATTCACCCAATTTTTTATAAGACTAAAATATATAAAATTTATCGTAGCTACAGTTTGTATGGCCATTTACCTGTATTTCGGCCAGTTTTTAAATTTCGGTATTATTGCTAAAATATTATTTAGTTGCTTTATATATTTCACCTTGTTGATAATAATGAAGGAAGAAATTATCTGGGAAGAGCTCAACAAAATATACAGGATATTGTACCATGAAAAAATCAAATAGCTTCAGTAAGAACGATTCATATTATCAGTATACACGCACTGAAATGCTGCCCTTCATTCCGGAAAATGTAAAAAGAGTTATTGAAATAGGGTGCGGAGAAGGTTCTTTCGGAAATCTTATAAAGGCTCGAATTGGTGCGGAAGTATGGGGTGTTGAACTGGATAAAAAAAAGTCATTAATTGCGAAAAAAAAATTGGATAAAATCATCACGGGTGACATTTACAATAACATTGAAAAGCTGCCGAGGAATTATTTTGATTGTGTAATATTCAATGATGTACTTGAACATCTTCTGAATCCGTGGGACGTTCTTGGGAAAATAAGAAAAATCCTTACAGCTCATGGCGTCATCGTGGCATCGATTCCGAACATGAGGCACTTTGATACGTTATACGAACTTGTTGTTAACAAGGAATGGAATTATGTCCAGGAAGGGATACTCGATATAACTCATTTGCGATTTTTTACAATAAAAAGCATGAGGAAAATGTTTGAAAAAACGGGTTATAGAGTAATCAGGCAGGAGGGAATAAACGTAATATTAAAAAGGAAGTATATCTTCCATATCATGAATATTTTCTCATTTGGGCTGATTAATGACGCAAAATTCCTGCAATTCGCAATGGTAGTTGAAAAGACGAGGGATCGGCCGGCCGAGTGATCATTAAAACCTTTTTCTTGATTAAAAAAAAGTAAGGAGACCGTTCTGCCAATAGTAACAGGCTGATTATTTGGTTATAATCACTACTCAATGTACTCGGGATAATGATCTCATATTCTATATTTTCTGAATATTTGAATTGACATATGAAATAATATCTCATATTCATTGGAAATTCATTGTGTAAAACGCAAATCTATCTTGGATTAATGAAATACAAAAAGTAACAAACACATGCCATTTTTTGCGGGCGTGTATGACATGCAATCGCCAATAATACATGATAATTTCGTGTGAGTAAAACAACAGTAACCGATAAACAACAATGCATCATCTTGAAAGATATACTGTCATCGTTTTTAGCATAAAGTTTTCATTTGTAAATTTATAGATTGTTGATGTGTTGAAAACCGTTTTGGTTGGGTATAATGATTGGTAAATTAAAAACAGCATTTATGATATTAAGGCGTGACGGGGTTCTTCCTCTTATTAAGAGAATTATCTTTGAATTTAAAGATGCTGCAAGCACTGTTCTGGACCGGAAGGTCGTTTCAGTAACGCACCTTCATTATTCTGAATCCGCAATACCGGTATTTTTTGAGCAGTTTGAGAATCCGACAGTTTCCATTGTGATTCCAGTACATAACGAGTGGAAGCATACAATTTCCTGTTTAACTTCGCTGGCCCTCACATCGCGAAATATATCATATGAAATAATTATCGTTGACGATTCGTCTGAAGATGAAACGCGCTCGATCGAGTTTTCAGTTCAAAACATAACGGTTTTGCGGAATGAATCTTTTGAAGGGTTTTTCAACTGCTGCAATAAGGCGGCCCAAAAAGCCAGGGGCAAATACATCATTTTTCTTAACAATTACATAAATGTCCAATACAACTGGCTCCAGAGGCTTGTTGATACTGCTGATCTGGATGAAACTATCGGTATGATCGGGTCAAAGGTTATATCAGAAAAAGGAAAATTAATTGATGGCGGAACAATTGTATGGAGAGACGGTACGGCCGCTCATTATGGTTTGCACGATGACCCGATAAAACCGGAATATTGTTATAAAAAGGATGTCGATGCGTTATTACACCATTGTTTTTTGGTTAAAAAAAATTTATTTATGGAAATCGGTGGTTTTGATTCGGTAGATTCTTCATTCTTATTCGCCCAAATAGATATAGCATTAAAAATTCGAGGGAGGGGGCAGAAGGTCGTATTTCAGCCGAAGTCTGTCGTTATACTCAAAGAAAAAAATTTGGGCCGTATTAATAATGCAAATAAATCATCGCTCAGGCGGAAAGCCCGTGAATCGTTGATCAAAAAATGGGGTAATGAATTCAATTCAAATTTTATGGAGCGAAATCAAGGAACGTTTCATGCGCGGGACAGGAGCGGTACAAAGAAAACGATGGTTATTATCGACCACAAAATACCGACATTTGATCAGGATGCGGGATCGAGAACAATGTATCAGTATATTACTATGTTCCTTGAGTTTGGGTTTAACGTAAAATTCATTCCGTATAATTATCAGAAGCTTGAACCTTACGCCTCAGATCTGGAAAACATGGGCGTGGAAATATTGTACGGTTACGACTATTTTAAAAATAATTGCAAAAATGTTTTTAAATATTTTGCAATGAACGGGAAGTATTTTGATTTTGTATATTTAAACAGACCGGACGTGAGCTATCCCTTTATTGATAGTATTAAAAAACATTCCGCAGCAAAGATCCTTTATAATGGCGTTGATTTCCATTTTGTCCGGCTTCAAAGGGAATATGAGGTTTCAAGGGATGTCAAGACCCTTGAAAATTCGAAAATGTTTCAAAATATGGAGATGCATTTATTCAATAACAGCGACGTGGTGCTTACGATCAGCGAATTTGAAAAGAATTTGTTGTCAAAGATGGTGCCGGGGAAAAAAACTTTTGTCTTCCCGACATTTTTTTATAAAGATACTTTTCCTTTGGGAAATAGAAACAGGTCAAAAGACTTTTTTTCAAGAAATTCAATAACTTTTATCGGAGGATTCCATCATAATCCGAATATTGATGGAATTTTATGGTTTGTAAAGGATGTGTATTCTGAACTGATTAAAAAGAGCCCCGGAATAAAACTGAATATAATAGGCAGTCATCCTCCGGAAGAAATTCTGTCGTTGAAATCCTCAAGTATTAATGTTACCGGTTTCATCTCTGATGATGATCTTGAGCTTTATTATTCAGACACTAGAGTTGTCATTGCACCTCTTCGATTCGGTGCAGGAGTGAAAGGAAAAATCATTGAAGCGATCGTGTATGGTCTGCCCATCGTCACTACTTCAATCGGCAAAGAGGGTATCGTGGATGCCGACGAGTTTATATATTCCACCGATACTGCAGATGAATTTTGCGAAAGTATATTGCGAGTATTCAATGATGAACACGAATGGAATAGAATAAGAAAGATTGAAATTAAGTACAGCAAGAAGTACCTGGGCTACGGCAATGCTGTAAATATATTCAAACAGATCTTCGGACTATGAAAGCAGTCATCACCGGCAGGGAAGGATATTTGGCCAGGAGTTTATCTAAATGGCTTCCCATGGAAGTTGTTGAAACTTCATTGGATAAGAATGACAATTATTATCTCGATCTAAATTCACCTGAGAGTTTTAATTATGATGTGATTCAAGAGAATGATGTTGTTTTCCATCTTGCAGCTATATCCTCGCCTGAAAAATGCGAGTATGAATATAGTGAATCTTACAATATTAACGTTGTCGGGTCCCGTGAGTTCATCAACTCCTGCCTTCGTAATGGTGCCAGGGTTGTATTCATATCTTCAGATACTGTCTATGGAAACGATGATTCCAAAATTTTCAATGAGAAGTCGGAATGCAATCCCATTGGAAATTATGGAAAAATGAAATACGAAACTGAAAAAGCATTCATGGAAAACCAAAACGTTAAGATATTCAGGTTATCCTATATTTTCTCGAAATATGACAAATTTACAAGGTATCTTGCCGAATGCATGGATAACAGTAAATTGGCTGAAGTATACCATCCTTTTTATAGAAATATTGTGTATATTAATGATTTTCTCGATTCATGTAAAACGGTAGCGCTACACTGGGAGAACTGCACTGAAAAGATATATAATATATGCGGCAGGGATTCTGTTTCAAGAGTTGATATGGCTGAACTTTTCTCCGAGTTCCATAAAAGAAAATTACAGTATACGATAATCCATCCCGGTGAGGATTTCTTTAAAATCAGGCCGGAAATTATTAAAGTGGAATCATTGAATATAGCTAAGCTATTAGGAAGGGATCAATTTCCAATAGTCGATGCGTTTGAATCTGAATATATTAAGGAATAACTATATGGTAAAAAAAAGAGCATTAATAACAGGTGTCACTGGAATGGTGGGGTCTCATCTCACGGATTTATTGCTTAAGGAGACAGACTGGGATATATATGGAATTTGTCGATGGCGAAGCCCTCTTGACAATATTGAACATATCCTCGAGTTGATAAATAATAAAAACAGGGTCTATTTGCTGTACGCTGATTTGGGCGATTATTCATCGCTCCACCTTGCAGTCAAGGAAGCAAAACCCGATTACGTGTTTCATCTCGCGGCTCAAAGTTATCCGAAAACCAGTTTTTCCTCGCCCATTGATACTCTTGATACCAACATACTGGGGACAGTCCGGCTTCTTGAAATTATAAAATCCGAAAAGGAGCAGGGCAATATTGATCCGATAATTCATGTGTGTTCTTCGTCAGAGGTATTCGGTCGTGTCCCAAAGGAGTATATTCCGATCAATGAAGAGGTGCCATTTCATCCGGCATCACCATATGCGATTTCGAAAGCAGGGACCGATTTGGTAGGACGATTCTACGGCGAGGCGTATAAACTTAGAACGATCACCACAAGAATGTTTACACATACCGGGCCGCGAAGGGGTGATGTATTTGCGGAATCGACATTCGCCAAACAAATAGCCATGATTGAACAGGGGTTGATTCCGCCTGTTATCAAAGTCGGAAATCTTGATTCGATGAGGACCTGGGCGGATGTCAGAGATGCGGTAAGGGCATACTATATGCTGGTCACTATCAATCCGATTCCGGGAGAATATTACAATATCGGAGGCGCCTACAGTTGTACTGTCGGGGATATGCTTAAATTCCTAATAAGCATATCAACTGCAAGTAATATAAAAGTCGAAATCGATCCGGAAAGGCTTCGGCCTGTAGATGCGGACCTGCAGATACCTGATACCTCGAAATTCAGAGACCATACGGGATGGAAACCAGAAATTCCGTTTGAAAAAACAATGCAGGACCTTCTCGATTACTGGAGAGAGCAAATAAAAAAGGGAAGATTATTTATTCAGAGATAATAGATGAAAGATAAAACAATAAGATCAAAAGCACCCCTCAGGATAGGGCTTGCCGGAGGCGGAACGGATGTGAGTCCCTATTCCGACGTGTATGGCGGTGCGATTCTGAACGCGACAATTAGCATGTTTGCCTATGCGACATTGCACCCGACGAACGACAAAAAAATTAAATTAATATCAGAAGACAGCGGGATAACAATCGAGTATCCTTCATCCAAGAAATTACCGATGAATGGAAAATTAGACTTAATTAAGGGAATCTATAACAGGATCATAAAAGACTATGTGAAGAGGCCGCTATCTTTTGAATTGACCACGTATGTCGATGCACCGCCGGGTTCTGGTCTGGGGACCTCATCAACCCTCGTTACCACGGTCATCGGCGCATTCGTAGAATGGCTGGGACTTCCTCTGGGGGAATATGATATAGCCCACCTTGCCTATGAGATTGAAAGAATCGATCTCGGCATGGCTGGAGGGAAGCAGGACCAGTATGCGGCTACTTTCGGCGGTTTTAATTATATTGAATTTTTCAGCAACGACAAGGTGATCGTGAATCCTCTCCGTATTAAACAAGAATATCTCAAGGAGATGGAATTCAACTTTGTCCTTTATTATACGGGCACCAGCAGGCTCTCCTCAAAAATCATCGAGGCCCAATCAAAGAATTTATCGGAAAACATGAAGAAGAGCCTCGAGGCAATGCATAAGCTCAAGGAACAGGCGACGCTGATGAAAGAAGCGGTACTAAAGGGGAACATCTCCAGTATCGGAAAAATAATGGATTTCGGCTGGAAATATAAAAAGGATACCGCGAAAGAAGTGAGCAATCCCATTATCGATGAGATATATAACGCGGCGCTTGCAGCCGGTTCAACAGGGGGCAAGCTGTCCGGTGCGGGCGGGGGCGGATTTTTCATGTTTTTCTGTCCGGGGAATTCAAGATACCGCGTCATTGAAGCTTTACAAAAATTCGGTGGAGAATTCAGAAGGTTTAACTTTACGGAATACGGTCTCATGTCGTGGCAGGTGTAAGATGAAAACGAAATGCACTTTAAGGGATTATACTCTCGGTCAAATCCAGGAGACAAAGAGGAACATCGATACGATCCTTGATGATTCCGAAAAGCTTCTCATGATCGAATCCATATCGAAGACCATGGTTAACGCCTTCGGCAATGGAAATAAGATTCTCATCGCGGGAAACGGCGGGAGCGCCGCCGATGCCCAGCATTTTGCAGGCGAGCTGGTGAGCAGGTTCTATATTGACAGGCGGCCGCTTCCCGCCATCGCCCTGACAACTGATACATCGATACTCACTGCCATAGGCAACGATTACGGTTTCGAACATCTTTTCAGCCGCCAGGTAGAGGCTCACGGTGAAAAGGGGGATGTATTTCTGGCCATATCGACATCAGGCAATTCCCCGAACATATTGAACGCGTTGATAAGGTCGAGGGAGATGGGAATAATCACCGTCGGTCTTACCGGTGCCACCGGCGGGAAGATGAATCAGCTTTGTGATATCTGCTATTGCGTGCCTGCCGATGTGACCCCCCGAATACAGGAAATCCACAGCGTTGTGTGCCATGTGGTATGTTCCATTATCGAGGAATCTATTTTTGGAGAAGGCTTCGAATGATCGCGCTCATTCTTGCCGGCGGTTTTGGTACTCGTTTACAGCATGTGATAACTGACGTTCCAAAGCCAATGGCTCCGGTCAAGAACAGGCCGTTCCTTTCATATGTCATTGATCACCTGATAAAAAATCGAATAAACAAAATCATTCTTGCAACCGGATACAAACATGAGGTTATTGAATCATATTTTGGAAAAAATTATGATTCTGTCGAACTTCAATATTCTGTTGAAACCGAACCCCTGGGCACAGGTGGAGCAATAAAAAAAGCGTTGAACGCCGTCGATGACGATCATTTTTGCGTGATAAACGGCGATACCCTTTTTAAAGCTGACATTTCATCAATGCACAAGCTGCATTCAGAAACCGACGCCGATATCACAATTTCCCTTAAACCGATGAAAAACTTTGACCGATACGGCGCCGTGGATGTGAATGGTTATAATGTTGTCGGATTTCATGAAAAGCGCCACAGGGATGAGGGTTTAATCAATTGCGGAAGTTATATAATCAGAAAAGACATTTTTTCTCGTTTCGAATTGCCCGCATCTTTTTCGTTTGAAAAAGAAATGCTAGAAAAGCACTGTTCATCGTTGAATATCGTAGCATATATTTCAGATGAATACTTTATCGATATTGGCATACCAGAGGATTATCTCAAGGCGCAGAAAGAGCTGTAAATTAAAGGTATGAATAGAGCAGCGTTTTTAGACCGGGACGGTGTCATTAATTACGACAGCAATTACGTTTATAAAACCGATAATTTTCATTTCATGCCGGGAATCTTTGAACTCTGCGAAGAATTACAAAAACGCCGCTATCTTATCATTGTGATTACAAATCAGGCAGGTATTGCCCGCGGTTATTATACGGAAAACGATTTTCACGCCCTCACCAGGTGGATGAATTTGCAGTTTTTAAAAAGAGGGATACAAATTACCGATGTCTATTTCTGCCCCCACCATCCGGAATTCGGCTTAAATGAATATAAAAAAGAGTGTAACTGCAGAAAACCCAACCCTGGAATGATTCTCAAGGCATCAAATGACCATGCAATAGATCTGTCAAAGTCATTGATTATCGGAGATAAAATGTCCGATATAATCGCAGGCATCAGGGCGGATGTGGGGACAAGAATACTTTATTGTCCTGACTCAAAACAGGTAAACCGTGATGATCAAATTGAAAATAAATATCATGTTATCGAAAATTTCAGGGAAGTTGGTGATTTAATAGTTGAATAGATTTTATAAAGAACTAATAATGAATACGTTGAATCATAAAAATACTGGAATGATATTATGATTGAAATGAAAAGAACATCAATTATTAAACCCATGTCCGGCTGGTTTGATATACATCTCGGTGAATTGTTAAAGTGCGGCGATTTAATTTTTCTTTTCGTAAAAAGGGACTTCATCGCCATATACAAGCAAACAATACTCGGTCCAATATGGTTTCTTCTGCAGCCACTGATGTCGACACTGGTGTTTACGATTGTTTTCGGATTTGTGGCACAGCTGTCAACCGACGGGATTCCCCATGCGCTCTTCTATTTATCCGGGATTATTTGCTGGTTTTATTTCTCTGAATGTCTTCTAAAAACATCGGAAACCTTTATTACAAACAGGGATTTGTTCGGAAAAGTATATTTCCCGCGACTGACGATACCAATCTCCATCGTCATAACGAACCTGATAACCTTCGGTATACAGTTTCTTTTACTTCTGATTTTTCTGATCTATTACTATTTTCAAGGTTACCCTATTACAATAAACTGGAAATTAGCCCTATTGCCATTGCTGGTCATACAAATGGCGGCATTGGGTCTTGGTTGCGGAATAATCGTGTCTTCCCTCACTACAAAATACAAGGACCTTCAATTTTTACTGAAATTCGGCATTCAACTCTGGATGTACGCGACCCCGATCGTGTACCCGATCTCCATTATTCCAGTAAAATGGCACTGGGTAATTTTATTGAACCCGATGTCGGCTATTGTCGAAACGTTCAGGAACGTCCTGACGGGCGCAGGAAGGATTGATATGGGGATGCTTGGTCTCAGCGCCGGCATGACGCTATTCCTTTTAATCGCGGGATTAATTCTTTTTTCGCGCATTGAAAAGACCGTGATGGATACGGTGTAAGTAAGAAAAAAAATATTAGCGATAAAGTTTTATATTAGACTTGTTCCGTAACCCGAATGTATTGTAATAATGTGAGGTCATTCCGGCGAATGCGGGAATGACCTATGTTTTAACAATGGATTCCGGCTATCGGTGGTACTTATTTCAGGGGCAGATCACTACATAATTCATGTGAAGAATAAAAGTATAGATTTTCCAGAAGACACTGGAACATTTCAGTTTCTTTTATGATCAAAAAATTGCGGAAAAGACTGTGTAATAACAAATCAGAGAATTTAAAATTGAGATTTTTCAATTATTAAATCTGTATTGACAGGTGAATAAAGCTCATTTGTACTGTACTTTCTTGAGTTAGGAACGCCTTCTCAAGAACATGACATCAAACCGTTCATTTAGTACAATAAGTAACCACAAAACAGCAGTATGAGTTTTCTTACACTAGTAGATTGACAATATTGAAATCAATAAGACAATCGACATTAATTTTATTATCATTTGATAAACTGATGGCTATCTGCGGAGAGTGAAATCATGGGGAACCAGCAATTAGTAAGTGTCGGCATTCCAACATATAACAGACCCGAAGGATTACACAGAACATTAGAATGCATAACTAAACAAACCTATAAAAATCTTGAAATACTTGTAGCAGACAATTGTTCTCCCGATCCTCATGTCGAAAGAATAGTTAAAAAGTATTTAAAAAAGGATAAACGGATTCAATATTTTCGGCACGAAAAAAATTTCGGTGCTCATTATAATGGAAAGTTTGTTTTAGAGAAAGCAACGGGTGTATTTTTTATGTGGGCTGCTGATGATGATGAATGGGAATGTGAATTCATTGAAAAAAATGTAAGAAATCTGTTACGAAATGAAAATGCTGTATTGAGTATGAGTAAAGTATATTTAGTTGGTGTTGACAATTCTGATTCTCTTTTTACAGGGACAATTGACATCCAGGGAAATAATTTTTTAGAGCGCGCTAAAACATATTTAACTTTCCCATGCCCATCTTATAATTCACGTTTTTATGGTGTTATGAAAAGAGTAGCAATTCTTAAATCATTTATTGATTACCCTTTTCATGGTGGAGATTGGGCAATAATGTTAAAGATGCTTGAACAAGGTGATTTCATTGAAGTCAATGAAGTTTTAATGTATCGGTCTACTGGAGGCATTTCCGAGTCGTTTTGCAAACTTTTGAATTATTATAACATAACCGGTATAAAACAATTTTTTTCGCTATTTGATTTAAACGTGTTTATTATTAAACGCTACGGACTATTTTTTTATTTGAAGATTTTTCGAACAATTAATAAATGGAATAAGCATTTCTTAAGAATGACTTTCCAAGAATACAAAAAAGGGAATATTAGACTCAGTAAAAAAGCTTATCTTGATAAAAATACAGAAAATATTTGATTTTCCCATTTTCATGAGGTTGATATGTGTATAATCTCAATTAGATGATAAACGGAGGAAAATTTTTCTAATTTTATTATTCACCTTGGCAAGGAAATCTTTTGAAAGCATTTTATATATGTTTTCTTTATTGCTATATGCGTCAAACACTGCCGAATCATTAAGATTATACAGATCGCTTGGTTTTTGAAAGTAAGTATATCTATCGTTATTAACCGCGACGTTCTTTTTTACTAGGGAAGCAATCATCTGTGTTGGCTTTAACAGGTGGTTCCTGCAAATATTATCGTCCATATACCAAATCATTTCAATAATACTCCTGTGATAATCGTTTCCAGAATCAAAATTATGACCAAAATCTCTATCGATAAATCTATTCATGATTGAAAAAAATGAAGCAAATACTTCAAAATTAAACTTTTTATCAAGCAATGGAAGTATATCCTGGGCTCTGATCCCCTCAAAGCCATCACCTTTTCTGTAATCGGTCTGGTATCTCTGTGAGAAAAATTTATTATTCATTTGTCTGTTGTATTTCAATTCATCCGGTAAAATCAACCACAATCTATTCACAATCTCTCTTGTGTTTTTCCAGAACATGTGGCCGTTTCTTCCAATCATATCATTAATTAAGAAGAATGAATCCTCATCTAGGGACTTTGATACTTCATCAAAGATCAATTCTAGTTCTACGAAATGATGCAATGAATGAACTGCCAGGATAATATCATACTGCCGATTGAGTTTGATTGAATTGATGTCGCATTCAATAAATTCAGTTTGCTTTGTCATTTTATATGATTCAGCCATTTCCTGGCCTCTTTTCAGCATGTGCGCATTTACTTCATAGAAAATAAAGTTACATTTTAATTTATTTCTTTTTGCCAGATTTAATTCATAATCACAGTTACCGCTCCCTAATGAGCATATGGTAATGTCTTTTTCATGTTTCCTTTTTTTTATAATATTAATTTTTTCTAAAATTAAATCTTCGTGAGAATTAATTTTGCATTTACTCATCAATAAATATTTCAGATATTTATGTCCTACATAAATATGGATATTGGGAAGTTCGTGAACATTTGTTATGTTCTTGTATGCTTTAATTTCATTCTCAATTTTATTAATATATTTTTCCTTTTCCATTTTATCGCCTTCTGTTTATTATAGACAAATTTATTTTTATCAAATAAAGAATTTAATAAGATAAAAACTTTCTTTATCGTTAACTTAGTTATTAAAATTCTTAGAAAACGTTTTATCAATGTTTAAAAAGGATGTATGAAATTAGAATTTTGCAACTATTTTATTATCATTGGATCAATAATTTCAATAACTATTGTATACCAATAATAAATTGATTATTTGGTCATTAACCCCGCAGGATAGGAGAAGCGAATAATTATGGCTGTTATGTACTTAGTGCATAATTTCTAAGTAGCACTGAATCTCATAAGGAGAGAATATAGTTCTGAGGCGCTAAAATAGATCAGCAGTATCATCAATATGTGGACTATGAAGGAGCAGACTTATGTATTTATGATACATGACATTGGATTTGAAAAAAATGAAATCGGCAGAGCTGTCGATGCCTGTATTCGAAAGGAAAGACGGAAGTATATAAATCAGGAAAAATCAGTATAAAGTAACTTTTAACTCATTATTCGTAAATTCAGAAAATGATTATTAACTTTTTTGTTATTACATTTTATTTCTTCTTGATTGATGCGGAAATGAGTAATTCTGTTTCATGCAAATTTCTCGATAACTTTCCGAGAAAAAAGGCATGTAAATTTTTTTTTTACTTGATTGTTATTATACTATTATTAAAATTATTTTTATGTGAATTTGTGTTTCTTTTATGCAGGATTTTTTCAATCGAATTCTTTTGCATGACGCGAGTGATTACTTAGAAGAAATATTGTGAGAATTTGTTGATGAAAGGGGTATTTTAAATTACCGATAAGACCTATTTTGCTTAATGAGCTATAAAAAAAATTGAAAAAGGAAACCTTTGTCATGACCAATAAAGAAAAATATGATCAGATATTTATTAATTGTTTTCTAATCCAGAAAGATAACCTGAATGACCAGTTAGTGTATAACAGCATTAAAGAGTGGGATTCAATTGGACATATGGAAATGATAGCGGCAATTGAATCTGCATTTAATATAATGATGGAGACCGATGATATAATTGATTTTAGTTCTTATACAAAAGGGATGGAAATAATAGTAAAATATGGAATAAAGTTTTAACATTTTCAACAGTTATTAATGGTTTAATGAATTTCGAGGTACATTCATGGATTTTTATGATGGCATAGATGTATATAGAGACTTAACTGCCATTATTAATGAAGATTCAGAACCTACCAGCTATCGAACACTTCTACAAACTGCCGATTCTTTAAAAAAACATCTTGAGGGAAAATGTGTCGTTTTTCATGTTTGTGAAAATAGTTTAGAATCTATAGTTGGTTATATCGGTTTTCTGCGTGCCAAAGTAGTACCTGTATTAATCCACGATAACATCAATCGTGAATTATTTAATAATTTATTGGAAACTTACAAGCCAAAATATATTTGGTTACCCCAAGATAAAATTGGACTTAAGGGAGATGCATCCCCGGTTTATCGTTTAGGTCATTATGTTTTACTAAAAACATCTTTCAATATTGATTATTTTGTTCATGATGATCTTGCGTTATTGTTGGCCACCTCGGGAAGCACAGGAAGTCCGAAACTTGTACGACTATCATATAAAAATATAAACAGTAATGCAGAATCAATTGCTGAATATTTAAATATCACTCAAATGGACAGACCTATAACTACGCTTCCGATGAATTACTCATTTGGAATGTCCATAATTAATAGTCATTTTCTGAAAGGTTGTTCTATAATTTTGACAAATAAGACCTTGATGGACAGAACTTTTTGGGAGATTGTTAAGTCAAATAAAGTAACAACTTTCAGTGGAGTACCCTATACATATGAGATACTTAAAAAACTAAGATTTTTTTCGATGAAGCTTCCAAGTTTGAAAGTTCTCACACAGGCAGGTGGAAAACTTGGAAAAACGCTATCAGAAGAATTTGCAGTCAACTGCAAGCAGAAAGGAATTCGTTTTTTCGTTATGTATGGACAGACAGAAGCATCCCCTCGGATGTCATATTTGCCAAGTGATTATGCAATCGAGAAAGCTGGAAGCATTGGAATTCCTATTCCTGGGGGAAAATTTTTGCTTGAGGATGATAATGGGAAAGTTATTACTGATTATGATATAGTTGGAGAACTTATTTATAAAGGTGAGAATGTTTGCATGGGTTATGCATTAACCTATGCAGACCTCTGTAAGGGAGATGAAAATGGAAGCATTCTTAAAACTGGTGACATGGCTAAAAGGGACGTTGATGGTTTTTATTATATAGTTGGTAGAAAAAAAAGATTTTTAAAATTATTTGGTAATCGCGTAAACCTTGATGAGGTTGAGCAGCTTCTTAGGAATGCCGGTTATGATTGTGCCTGTACCGGAGAAGACGATAATTTGAAAATATTTATTACTAATAATAATGATCATGAAAAAATACGGAGTTATATAAGCGAACTGATGAACATAAATCATGCAGGTTTTCATATTAAATATATTGAGGCAATACCCCGTAATGAATCCGGTAAAACTATTTATTATGTGTTAGACTGAGATAAGTTGCCTGTAATAATTATTTATAAAATGTAAATGTTTGATCTAATTGACATAATTGACAGACCACCATACTCTCTTGCTCATAAGGAAAAAAAGGATTTATATACCCGTTTTCTTTCTGATTTGACACGATATCATTATAAAGAATGCCCGCAATATAAAAAGATCCTTAATGTTTTAGGTTATGATTCAAGCAGTATCAAAGCCATCGAAGATATACCCTTTATTCCTGTACGATTGTTCAAAGAGTACGAACTTCTAAGTATTGGCAGATCTTTGGTTATTAAAACGATGACATCTTCGGGAACTACCGGGCAAAAAGTATCCAAGATTTTTTTAGATAAAACCACTTCGACTAACCAGACGAAAGTGTTAACAAAAATTGTATCGTCATTCACTGGTACTCAAAGATTGCCAATGCTTGTTATCGACACGAGTGCTGTTATAAAAGACAGAACTTTATTTTCAGCAAGGGGAGCAGGAATAGTCGGTTTTTCAATGATTGGATACGATGTTACATATGCATTTGATGAGAAAATGCAGATGAATCTTGAGTTAATACAAAAATTCCTTGATAAATATAAAGATAAACAGATATTACTTTTTGGTTTCACATTCTTAATATGGGAGCATTTTTACAATGCCTTAAATAATGCCGGGGTAAGACTGCCCTTGGAAAATGGAATTATGATCCATGGCGGTGGATGGAAAAAAATGATTGAGCAAGCCGTTGACAATGATACTTTTAAAAAGTCTATTTCAGATCTATGCGGTTTTGACAGAATTTACAATTACTATGGGATGGTAGAGCAAACTGGCTCAATCTTTATGGAATGTGAAGTCGGGCATCTTCATGCTTCAATTTTTTCTGATATTCTGATTCGTAATCATAGAGATTTTTCTTCCCTACCTGTTGGCCGGGAAGGGTTGGTGCAACTTCTTTCATTGTTGCCTTTAAGCTATCCGGGTCATTCCATTCTAACAGAGGATGTGGGCACCATTTTGGGTGAGGATGATTGCCCATGTGGACGAAAGGGGAAGTATTTTAAAATTTACGGACGCATCAAGAACGCAGAAGCGAGGGGGTGCAGCGATACTTATGCTACTGGCTTCCAATAAAAAAATCACTTATCTTTTAGGAAACAGCGATCAAGAGATAATTGTACGACCCCTTATGCCTTACGATGAGCTTGTCTGTGAATTTTTGAACACTTTATCGTCATCTATTTTATCCGATACTACAGCGAAATCATACCCTGATGTAATATCGTTTGCTTTCTGGTGTCGGAAAGCAAATATTACAAAATTAAAACGAGAATTTCAAGAGGAAAATGCCCGATTGGGATTAGGCCTCGTGTTTCATATCGCTCCTTCCAACGTTCCTATCAATTTTGCATTTTCTTATGTATTTTCTCTTCTTGCAGGAAATGCCAATATCGTCAGAGTTCCCACAAAATATTTTTTCCAGACTCAAATTGTTTGCGATACGATCAATCGATTATTCGATAAAGAAAAATATAAAACAATTGCAGATATGACAGCTTTTGTACAATATCAGCAGAATGATGATATTACAAATGACTTTTCGGAAAAATGCAATGCTCGTATTATTTGGGGTGGTGATCAAGCAATTAATAATATCAGGAAAATGAGCATTCCTGAAAGAAGCAGAGAGATTACGTTTGCAGATCGGTATTCATTATGCATTATTGATGGAAACAGTGTTTTGCAGGCGAATGAAACAGAATTAAATAGACTTGCCAACTCTTTCTATAATGACACATATTTAATGGACCAAAACGCCTGTTCTTCTCCTCACTTGATTGTCTGGATTGGAAAGGATGATGTTTTAACAAAAGCAAAAGAGATTTTTTGGAATAGTGTATATAAAGTAACTGTATCTAAGTATGAATTCCTGCCAGTTAGTGCTGTGGATAAGTATATGTTTCTTTGCGAAAATGCTATTGAGTTTAACAACATAAAAAATTTTAAATGGCATGATAATTATTTATACCGGATAATGCTCGATAGCCTCCCTGATAATATGGATTCTTTTCGCGGTAAATATGGTTTTTTTTATGAATATGATACACTAAATATAGGCAGTATAGCGCACATTATTAACACGAGGTATCAGACCTTGACCTATTTTGGTATTGTAAAAGCCGAACTCCGAGACTTTGTCATCAAGAACCGTTTATCAGGTATAGACCGCATCGTTCCGATCGGTTCAGCGCTTGATATCGGAGTTATATGGGATGGATATGATATCGTTAGATGTTTATCGCGAATAATTGATATTAAATAAATTTGTATTAAGTTATATTATAAGAAAAATCATGGCTTTAAATTAATGATATTCACGAGTAGTAACAGAATCGTTTATTGCCAATAATAAGTCAGATACATATTGAATAATTCGAAAGAATTATGCATTATATAATTAATTCAAATATTACAAATATTCTACAAGAGGGAATGTTATGGGAGAAGAAATTATTAAAAATTTAGATGCGTATGCTATTCAACAATATCAGCAGAATCGTTATCCATGCTTATTTATTGATTTTATTCAAGAAGTTATTCCAGGAAAGAGCGCAAAAGGTCACAAAAATTTTTCATTTAATGAGTGGTTTTTCCCGGCTCATTTTACAGATGAGCCTAATGTTCCCGGTTTTATTCAAATTGAGGCGCTAACACAGCTTTTTCTTATGACTTTTTTGACATTACCCGGAAATAAGGGTAAGAAGACAGGATTTGTATCTATTGAAAATGCCCGGTTTAAAAAGAAAATTATCCCCGGCGACAGACTGGATATACAGGCAGAACTAAAGTCATATAGTCGCGGGTTATCCAAGGGTACTTCTGTCGGGTATATTGATGGAGAAGTTGCATGTAGTGCCGAACTTGTAATTGCCATACCGGATATACTAAATGAATTTAAACCTGTGCGATAAGCCTTAACAAACTTGGAATGCTTTTAAAGGAAACAATACTATGATTCGAGTTGCGGATCACATTATAAATAGATTGTATGATGAAGGTGCCAGGCATATCTTCATGGTGACCGGACGAGGTATATTGTATTTATCTGACGCTGTTGCAAGGCATGGAAAAATCAAAGGGATTTCAGTGCATCATGAGCAGGCCGGGGCATTTGCAGCTACGGCATATGCTCAATATACAAATAAAATTGGTGCTTGTCTTGTATCAACGGGGTGTGCTGGAACCAATGCAATTACAGGATTGCTTTGTGCATGGCAGGATGCCATCCCTTGTGTTTTTATTTCCGGCCAAAACATGCTTAAGGAAACGGTTCGTTATACCGGAATACCGATTCGCACTTTCGGACAACAGGAAGCAGATATCATTAGTATTGTTGCGCCATTAACAAAATATGCTTCTATGATTACCGATGCTAAACAAATAGTCTATGAGATGGACAAGGCACTACACCTGTCACAAATCGGGAAAAAAGGACCGGTTTGGATTGACGTCCCACTGGATATTCAGAATATGAGGATTGAGCCGAACCAGCTGGAACGTTTCATTCCTGAGGATGATCAATCTTTTGCTCCAGTTAAAGAAGATATCGAATATGTTATTAAAGCCTTGCATAGTTCGGAGCGGCCTGTCTTGTTGCTTGGAAGTGGAGTACGATCGGCTAATGCAATTCCCGAATTGGAAAAATTTATTAATGCGTATCCAATTCCAGTCACCTATGCAAGTTCTGCTACTGATATATATGGAGCGAGTAATATACTCTCGGTAGGTACAGTCGGAAGTTTAGGGGGAACACGAGCTGGGAATTTTGCCGTTCAGAATTCAGATCTTTTAATAGTCTTGGGGTGCAGATTGTCGCCGGTAACTACCGGACCTGATTACGAGAATTTTGCACGAGCGGCAAAAGTCATTGTTATCGATATTGATAGTGTGGAACATTCTAAGAATACAGTAAGAATTGATCGTTTGATTATTTCGGATGTAAAAAAATTTCTTGGCGCCCTAATTGAAAGAGAAATTATTGGAGCTGGTCATGAATGGCAGAATAAATGCCTCCACTGGAAGCAGGTATTCCCAATGTGTGAGGATAATTACAAGCAGATAGAGAAAGTGGATCTTTATTATTTAGCAGAATGTCTATCTGAAACACTATCTGATGGAGCTGTTTTACTCAGCGATGCGGGTCTAGAGGAACTTATTATTCCTTCGACTGTTCACTTTAAAAAAGGTCAGCGATGTATCCATCCCGTTTCACAGGGTTCGATGGGATATGCCCTGCCTGGTGCTGTTGGTGCATACTTCGCATCTGGATGCCAAACAGTAGCTGTAATCGGAGACGGATCCATCATGATGAATTTGCAGGAACTTCAGACAATAAGATATCACAATATACCAATAAAAATAATTGTCGTTAACAATAATGTTTATTCCATTATTAGAAAAAGGCAGATGGACCTTTTTCGGGCTAGAACAATTGGGACGGATCCAAAAAATGGTGTTGGAACTCCTAACTTTCAAAAAGTTGCTGAGTGTTTTGAAATTCCATATATCAGAATCGATAATAGCACCGCTTTGAAATCAAAAATTGCTTCTTTCATTAATATGGATGGTCCGGTACTCTGTGAAGTAATGGGTGTAGAAGATCAAGAATATTTAAGAAGTGCGTATGCTCATAATTCGGAAAGGCGAATAGTTCAGAGACCGATTGAAGATTTGGCACCTTTTATGGAGCGTGAATTATTTTTATCAGAGATGATTATTAAGCCGTTAGATTAATAAAAAAGGATAATAGTTATGGCAAATTGTATCTTGCGTGATTCAACTGTAATTGGTGACTTTATGAAACCATTTATTGTTGCAGAGGTTAATACTAGTCATAGCGGCAGTATAGAAACGGCAAAGGAAATGATTGACCGAGCAAAAGAAGCGGGATGTTCTTGTGTGAAATTTCAGTCGTGGTCACAGGAATCACTTTATTCAAAAACATATTATAACGAAAATCCGATTGCGAAACGCATAGTGCAAAAATTCGCTTTTTCAGAATCACAACTATTGGAAGTTGCCCAATACAGCAAAGAGCGTGGAATTGCCTTTTCATCCACCCCATATTCACCGGCTGAGGTGAGTTTTCTTGTTGAGAAATGTAATTCACCCTATATCAAAGTTGCATCAATGGATCTTAATAATTATCCATTCCTGGAGTATATCGCGAGTTTCGGCGTACCAATTGTCTTAGCGACCGGGATGGGAACAATGGAAGAGATACGTAGAGCAGTGACGACTATTGAAGAGGCCGGTAATCATAATTTATGCCTTTTACATTGTATTTCCATTTATCCACCAGAGTTATCCACAATTCGTCTAAATAATATAATAGGTTTACGCAAGGAATTCGCGAATTATCCGATTGGCTTTTCAGATCATTCTATCGGTACGGAAATGGCTACAGCAGCAGTTGCGATGGGAGCGGCAATGATTGAAAAACACTTTACACTTGACCGTTCAAAAATTGGAATGGACAACCAGATGGCAACAGAACCGGAGGAAATGGCACAGCTGGTTCGACATTGTCAAAACGTTCATACTGCACTGGGTGACACCGAAAGGATTGTTCTGCCTGCTGAGATGGAGCAAAGAAAAAAAATAAGACGTAGCATTATTGCCATCAGGGATTTGCCGGCTGGTACAATAATAGCAAAAACTGATTTAAGTGCAAAAAGGCCAGGCACTGGTTTACCTCCAGAAAAAATAAACGAATTAATTGGTAAAGTATTAATTCGTGATATTAAAGAAGATACCTTGATTAGTGAGTCAGATTTTTCTAAATAGATATGGGTGATAGGCAAAAAAAATCATTCATTTCCATGGTGTGAATCCTATGAATAAACAACTACAAGAAGAATATATATTAAGCATCATCGAAGGAAAAAAGTCGCTGATTATTCCAATCTATGATGATAATGGCACTGAGATCGGTGTTATGCGCCCCTTTACGAGATTAAATCTTCAAAGCGAAGATGTTATAGAAAAAATGACCACCTGGCGAAACCGGTATAAAAGTTTTTTTTTGACGCAATTTATCGCAACACCGACGAGGACGAGACATTGGCTGGAAAAGATTGTTTTAACAAATCCGTCCCAGATGCTTTTTTTAATTTATTCTGGGGAAACCCTGATAGGACAATATGGATTCAAAGATTTAGACGGCGATTCAGTATTATTAGATAATTTGTTACGAGGTGAGCGCGGCGGTCATCCTCAGTTGATGAAATATGCGGTATCAGCTTTAATTGAATGGTTGTTTGACAGAATGGAGGTAAATTTGGTTTATGGATATACCTTTGCAAACAATGCAATGGCACTAAAGCTGAATATGGAGGTGGGATTTACTTGTGTGGATAAATACCCTCTTCAAAAATTGGTTGACGGTGATGAAATTAAATGGGTCGTTGGCAAGTCTGGAGAACAAAGCCCCGACAATCACTATTATCAAAAGATTGTTATAACACGGAACTTGTAATTTGGGAAACAGGCTTTTTCTGGATAATTGTTATTGGGAGATTTAATCATGGACAGGAACATAGAGTTTGAAAAAGAAGTGCTGATAAATATTACTGGTTTGTCTGAAGATGAAATGTTAAAAAAGCTGTCAGCGGAATGGAACTTTGCCTCAGCTCGTCATCGTTACACCTACAATTTTCGTTATCTCGGCCGTCCAATTATTCAGTTTCCCCAAGACATGATATCAACGCAGGAATTGATATGGAAGGTCAGACCCGACCTGGTTATCGAAACAGGTATTGCACACGGCGGATCTTTAATGCTGAGCGCCTCCATGCTGACGTTGCTCGACTATTGCGATGCAGTACAGTCGGGAAAAACGCTGGACCCTTCAGCCAGCCGACGCCGGGTGCTTGGATTGGATATCGATATCCGCGCCCATAACCGGGTCGCTATCGAGTCTCACCCCCTGGCTCATAAAATTAAGATGATCCAGGGTTCCAGCATTGCCTCAGAAATCATCTCCCAGGTATACGAATTTGCCAATGGTTATGAGTGTATTCTCGTAATCCTTGATTCCAATCACACTCACTCACACGTACTTGCCGAACTTGAAGCCTATGCACCCTTAGTTTCTAAAAACAGCTACTGTGTGGTGTTCGATACTATCATAGAAGATGCTGCTGACTTTATTACTTCTGACCGACCATGGGGCAAAGGGAATAACCCGAAAACCGCTGTCTGGGAATTCCTTCATTGCCTTGAAAATGATGGTCGTGCCGCTGCTGATGGGGAACCTCTCCATTTTGAGATCGACAAACAGATCGAAAATAAACTTTTAATCACTGTAGCTCCGGATGGATATTTAAAACGGGTATAGTAATGTGAAATGTTAATTTAAGTACGAATAAAATCTTATGAAAAATATATTAGTAAAGCATTTTTCAAAGCGTTATAATTTTATTCATTTATATACTCTAACTTGGTATGATTGTATATTTTATTAACAGACTTTAAGACTTTCCCCGGATTACCGACTACCACACTATAATATGAAATACTATTAAATATTTCAAACCAAACCACAATGATGATAAATTATTTGCTTCAAATTAATTTTCCTATTTGTAAAATTTTTTGTGTAATAATATCCGTAACTCTTGAAATATCATCATGACTAATCTCATGATACGTCGGCAAATTAATTGCCCTTGAATATATATCATAGCTAACAATGTTTTCTCTTTTCTCTTTAAACATTGGCATCATTGATAAAGGATAGAAAAATACTCTTCCATCGATATTATTCTGTTTAAAGTCATTAAGTAACTCATCTCTATTAAAATTCATTGATATATCAAATACAATCGATGGCATCCAATATCCGTACAGAGTATTTATTTGAGTTGGAATGGGATTCATTTTAAGTGATGTATATTTTTCGAGTTGCTTTTTGTAGTCGAAGAATATATCTCTTTTTTTATTGATAAGTGTTTCAATTCTTTCTATTTGAGCACAACCGATTGCAGCTTGAATATTCGATATTTTATATTTAAATCCGACTCTTTCACACCAAAACTGTCTAGGATTATTATTATTTCTTCCATGGTTGTTTAGCGTTTGCACCGTATTATACAGGTCATCCCTGTTTGTTACAAACATTCCTCCCTCTCCTGTTGTTATAGTTTTTGTCCCATGAAATGAAAAAACACCAAAATCTCCTATTGATCCGGCTTTTTTCCCTTTATATACCGAACCTAAGGCTTCTGCTGCGTCTTCCACGACAACCAAATTATATTTCTGAGCAATATCCATGATATCGTCCATTTCACATAAATTGCCATAGAGATGAACTGCGATTATTGCTTTTGTTCTCGGAGTTATCGCAGCTTCAATTTTTGAAGGATCAATGCACCATGTATCTGGGAGGATGTCTACAAATATAGGATTTGCTCCAAGATAGGTGATCGGTGCGGCAGATGCTATCCAATTTATATCTGCGAGTATTACTTCGTCACCATAACCAACGCCAATTGAAGAGAGTCCCATATGAATTGCACCAGTACAGCTTGAGGTCGCAATCGCATATTTCACTCCAAGGTGTTCTTTGAAAAGTGTTTCGAATCTGTAAATATAATCATAACATTTTTCGCCCCAGCCATGTGCAGCCGCATCTGTCGCGTATTTAACTTCAAGATCGGTTATAGAGGGTTTAGTATAGTGTATTTTATTCATCTAAAATATCATTAAATTCGGTATTGTCGTCACAAATTTACCATTCCAATTTTTTATATAGCTGTGTTCATTGATTATTTCCTCTTTAATATTCCATGGTAGAATAACTAAATAGTCCGGTCTATTTTTAGATATATGATCCTGACTGACTATAGGTATATGGCTTCCAGGAAGATATTTACCTTGTTTATGGGGTGATTTATCGACAACAAAAAGTATTAGATCGTTCTTTAATCCACAGTAATTTAGAAGTGTATTCCCTTTTGCTGCTGCTCCGTATGCAGCGACTAATTTACCTTTCATTTTTGATTCCAGTAAAAAATTCATAAATTCAATCTTTATCTCATTGGCTTTTTTCTGTAAACCCGTATAGCCTTTAATTTGATTAAGGTTAGCCTCAATTTCCTTTCTAATGATATTTTTTACACTGGTTTGAACCTGTACATTCGCATTATCATGTGCTGCATAGATGCGAAGACTCCCTCCATGAGTATCTAATTCTTCAACGTCATATATTAAAAAACCATGCTCCTCGAATATCCGTTTGACCGCAAGAAGAGAAAGGTATGAAAAGTGTTCATGGTAAATCGTATCAAACTGGTTAAATTTAATTAAATTCAGCAGGTGAGGGAATTCCATGGTTACTGAACCTTCGGGTTTCAGTGCTGTTTTTAATCCTTGCACGAAGTCATTTATGTCTGGTACATGGGCAAGTACATTATTTCCCAATATGAGATCGGCCTTTTTTAACTTGGGTGCGATTCTTTGTCCAAAAAAATCTTCAATAACATCAATCCCTTTCTCCCTTGCAGCCCTTGCAGTCCCTCCGGTCGGTTCTATACCTATACACGGGATTCGTTTTTCTACGAAAAATTGGAGCAGGTATCCGTCATTGCATGCGATTTCAATTACGTGAGAGTCCCTGGTTAGGGAGAGTCGGGCTGTTATCATATCAACATACTTTTTTGAGTGTTTCAGCCAGCTTGTTGAAAATGAACTGAAATATGCATAATCGGCATTGAATATCTCATTGGATCGTTTATATTCGTCGATTTGCACCAGGAAACATTTTTCACATACGAAAATTTTTAATGGAAAATATACCTCAGGTTCGTTAAGTTGATCAATAGACAAGTAAGAGTTCGAGGGAGGTGAATTTAAAAGATCTATAAATTCATATTTTAAATCATTTTCGCAAAAACGGCATTTCATAGTTTTATACCTTTGAAGGAGTTAGTAATTAGGGGATGTTTACGGTCTCGTTCGGATATATTGGATGGGGGAATTTTCCAATTGATTCCCACTATTGCATCATTATACCTGATTCCACCTTCGTTTTCTTTATTATAGAATTCTGAATGAAAATATAACAACTCACAATTTTCTTCAAGCGTCTGAAAACCGTGAGCGAACCCTTCCGGGAGAAGCATCATCTTCATGTTATCGGCGCTTAAGATTTCACCGTGCCATTTGAGATATGTTTTTGATTTTATTCTTAAATCAACCGCCACGTCGAACACGGAACCTCTGATACATCGAACTATTTTTGTTTCAGCATATGGAGGGTATTGGAAATGCATTCCCCGTATAGATCCTTTTTCGCGGGTCAATGAATGGTTGACTTGAGAAATCCTTAAATCCCCCTTAATGCTTGAAATTTCTTTGATGCAGAATGATCTCACAAAAAAACCACGTTCATCCGCGATTGGTTGAAGCGTTATCGTAAATAATCCATCGATAGTGGTGTTATTAAAAAACATTATATATTTTGAATGATTTATTTTTGTATTGAGTCATGTATATAGGCATCAATTTGCTCTTCAGTGATGATGCGATTGTCTTCATAGTAGCTCTTATACCAATTCGTGGTCATTTCGATAGCCTTGTCAAAACACCATACAGGTTTCCACCCGAGTATCATCTTCGCTTTTGAGGAATCGAGTTTTAGTAAATGAGCCTCATGAGGACCGGATACTGTGCTACCGGTATTGAGGTATACCTTGTCCCACTTATCCTTTATCTTTTCAACAACTTGGCCTACTTCTTTATTGTCGTGGTCGTCTGGCCCGAAATTCCAAGCTTCCGCATACTTAATCTCTTTTTGAAAAAGCTTTTGTGCCAATAAAAGATATCCTTGCAGGGGTTCCAAAACATATTGCCATGGGCGTATGGCCTTCGGATTCCTGATATTGACGGGAACCCCATTCACCGTAGCACGGATAATATCGGGTACGAGACGGTCCTTGGACCAGTCTCCTCCTCCTATAACATTACCTGCGCGACAGCTTGCGACCAATGTTGTATGTTTTTTATTAAAATCATCAATATTAAAAAAAGAGTTTCTATAGCAGGATGTCAAAATCTCCGCACAACCTTTTGAAGCACTATAGGGATCGTATCCGCCTAACGGTTCACTCTCCCTGTAAGGCCATAGCCATTCTTTATTGTCATAGCATTTATCACTTGTTATTATTACTATCGCCTTTACCGATTCACATTTCCTGCAGGCCTCAAGAAGGTTTAGAGTACCGATTACGTTTGTCTCAAAAGTCTCTTTAGGATTCGCATATGAATATCTCACCAAGGGTTGTGCCGCAAGATGAAAAACGATTTCCGGACTGCTTTTTTTAATAATATTTGTCAGTTTTTCGTCATTACGTATGTCTTCATAATGTGTGATAATATTTAAATTGAGAAGTTCATAATGGTTGGGATCTGTCGATGGTTTTAGCGCATATCCTGTCACTATTGCGCCGAGTTTTGCCAACCATAATGCCATCCAGGACCCTTTGAAACCGGTAATTCCAGTAATGAATACCGGACGGTTTCTATAAATATCGTTAAATAATTTCACTATTCCCAAACCCTCCAGGGTGCCATGTCGGAATTCCATAATGATTCAAGATGGTTTTTGTCTCGGAGGGTATCCATTGGTTGCCAGAAACCATAATGTTTATATGCGGACAATTGCCTATCTTCACATAGTTTGAACAATGGTTCACCTTCCCAACTGGTATTGTCATTCTGGATGTAATTGATGACTTCTGGGGATAGAACAAAAAAACCGCCGTTTACCCATCCTCCATCCCCCTTTGGTTTTTCCATAAATCCCATTACGAGTTCATCATTGAGTTTCAAGGAGCCATAACGGCCAGGGGGTTGAACTGCGGAAACTGTCGCAAGTTTGCCACTGTTTCGATGGAATTTAATCAATTCTGAAATATTGATATCAGAAAGTCCATCGCCATAAGTAAAACAAAATTCCTTTTCGTTTTTTAAGTATTCATGAACCCGTTTCAGCCTTCCTCCAGTGAGGGTGTTGTCACCAGTGTCCACTAAGGTAATTTTCCACGGTTCTACATAGCAGTTATGTACTTCCATTTTATTATTTGGCATATCGAAAGTAACATCAGACATATGTAAAAAGTAATTTGCGAAATATTCCTTTATTATATATCCTTTGTATCCGCAGCAAACAATAAAGTCAACAACCCCATAGGCTGAATAGATTTTCATTATGTGCCATAAAATCGGCTTGCCGCCAATTTCAATCATTGGTTTTGGTTTAATAGAAGTCTCTTCGCTTATCCGGGTGCCTAATCCACCGGCAAGTATAACCGCTATCATATCACTTACTAATCCTGTTTTATTATATCCCATTCGAGCAGAGGACGCAATACGCCTGGTATAGGTCCACCATAATTGTATCGTAAGGGATTATCAATTACTGAATCTATTATGGTTATAGTCAAATAGTTCTCTTCGAAAAAATGAATTTTCATTGACGATTTCCTGTATTCAGTAACAGCTAAACCAACGTTATATAAACCGTCGTTAAAAAAATTTCCTGGTATCTTACATATGGAATTATATATCCCAGGTTTGAGTGGTTTCATATTTGGCATACCAACCGTAAAAGCATATATCCCATCAATAGTTTTAAAATGGTAATTTGGTATCTGTAAACCAGTTATATTATCTCCAATTATAAACTTCATTTCTATCGCAAAAGGGTTATGGATACTGGATGATGTAATTGTCTCCCTCTTGGAATTGATCATTCGGGCGGAAATAAATTTAACCTTACCTTTAACTGAAGCCTTCCCATTGTTAATAGCTCTTTCTTCACTATCCTTTGTGCTTTTAGTATAATTATTCACCGCCGATGCGGCATCTCCCGAATACGACACCGAGCCCTTGTCGAGGACCAGTCCCTTGTTGCAGAGATTTACAATTGAAGGCAGGTTGTGGCTGACAAAGAGGATGGTACGACCCTCTTTGCTCACTTCACTCATTTTTCCGAGACATTTTTTTTGGAACGAGATGTCGCCCACTGCAAGAACTTCATCAATTATGAGTATGTCGGGATCGAGATGCGCGGCCACCGCGAATGCCAGCCTGACGTACATGCCGCTTGAATACCGTTTCACGGGAGTGTCAATGAATTTCCCGCATTCGGCGAATTCAACGATTTCGTCGAATTTTTTTTTGATCTCATTTTTCCTCATGCCGAGTATGGATCCGTTTAAAAAGACGTTCTCGCGACCGGTCAGTTCGGGATGGAAACCGGTCCCCACTTCCAGCAGACTTGACACCTTGCCTTTTATCGTGATCATACCTTCGGTAGGGGCCGTTACTCTCGACAGGATTTTTAATAGTGTGGATTTTCCGGCACCGTTTCGGCCTATAATGCCGATTCTATCCCCTTCTTTTACTGTAAACGAAACGTCCCTGAGTGCAAAAAAACGGCCTTCTGTATCCACTTCCTTATTGTATGAGTCAATACTGAGATGCGGATCATGTTTCCCCAATTTTTTGGCAATCCAGCTCTGAATGTCCTTGTAGAGCATGCCATGATTGATAACGCCCAATCGATATTCCTTGGATATGTTCTGGACGTTTATTATATTTTCAGCCATCAACTATTTCCCCGTCAAAATAGGAATAAACGGAATAAATCCGGTATAATAAAAATGCATTATTGATATCAGTGTTCAATTAAAAGAATATATATATACTTTATGTATTTTGTGCAAGGTTCTCTTTTTTATTTCAGAATGCTCATTTACACATTTATACATATAAAGGCGCTTTTAACAACCAGTATTTTAAATACTATCCGATTACCAGTTATGTCCGATGGTGATTTCCTATGTCGACACGCAATAGACATTTATACTATTATTATAGCATGATTACGGTATGTCAATAAATTATCAAATATCATAATATCGTATAATAGATCACTCTGCTTTTATGTCATCTCGTTCAATAATAAGGGCATGCGGTCACCCTCCATCTAAAATAACGCAGCCATCGGGTCCGATTATTGGCATACCAGGATTTTCCAGCGGATTTATAACGATGGGGATCAATTTCCCATATGGAACAACGGTTAGTTTCTTAAACCATAACTCGGCACCCGCATGAGCGGAACGATGGTCGGTGCCGCAGTTTATCATCCCTTTTTGCCTGCAAGGTAGGTTGCGGTCCATTTCTTTCGATTAGTGCACCCAAATGGAACAATTATTGCGCGCGGACCATTAAGATATTTGACATAATTTTGAAAGCAATGATACGGTGCACTAATAAAATCGGTAATGGACGCGAATCCGATGTTCATCAAGAAATTATTACTGTTGGGAAGATACCGTACCGTATAACATGAAAATTCCCTTCCACAAACCCTACATCACCGACGATGAAATAGCCGCGGTGACCGACACGCTGAAAAGCGGCTGGACCACCATGGGAGAGCGCACCCGGGAATTCGAAAAAAAACTCGGCGATTACGTGGGGGCGATTGAAGCGGTGGCCTTCAATTCCTGCACCGCGGCGATGCACCTGGCCTTTATCGCCATGGGGGTGAAGCCGGGCGATGAGGTGGTGAT
Organism: Spirochaetota bacterium; assembly: GCA_041737965.1. Taxonomy (GTDB): domain Bacteria; phylum Spirochaetota; class UBA4802; order UBA4802; family UBA5550; genus JAFGJK01. The sequence continues at coordinate 228,639 of JBGSQT010000018.1, forward strand.
GCCGGCGGTGAATTTCGCGGCTTCCGCGGAGGTGTCCCGCTACCTTGGCGCGGTGCCGGTGTTCGCCGACGTTGATGCCGACACGCACCTTCTCGCCATGGACGATCTTGAACGGAAGATCACCGCCAGGACCAGGGTGATAGTGCCGGTGCACTACGCCGGAGTGCCGTGCGATATGGACCGCATCATGTCATTGGCCCGCGGGCGCGGAATCGCCGTGCTGGAGGACGCCGCCCATGCCCTGCCTGCCAGGTATAAGGGGATGATGATCGGGGGCATCGGCGACGTCACCTGCTTCAGTTTCTATGTCACCAAGACGCTTTCCACCGGAGAGGGGGGGATGGCGGTCACCGACAATTCCGACTGGGCTGAACGCATGCGCGTGCTCAGACTGCACGGCATCAGCCGCGACGCCTGGAAGCGGTACATGGAAGGCGGAAGCTGGAAATATGACATCATCGAACCGGGGTATAAATACAATCCCACGGACATCTCCTCCGCAATGGGACTGGCACAGCTTGCAAAACTTGAGATGATGCGCGATATGCGGAAAAGGATCGCCGACCGCTACACGGCTGCATTCGATAAACGGGATGAAACGCATCCCTACAGGGTGCCAGAAGACCGGGAATCCGCCTGGCACCTCTATCCTCTGCGCCTGAATACGGAGGCGCTCACCATTTCACGCGACAGGTTTATCGATGAACTGGCCCTCCTCGGAATCGGCACCAGCGTCCATTTCATCCCCCTCTATCGATTCACCGCCTACAGGGAATTCGGCGGCGGACCAGGGGGTTTTCCCGGTTCCGAATGGGTGTTCAACCGGGTAATTTCGCTTCCTATTTACCCTTCCATGACCGATAATGAGATCGACTACGTTATCGAAAGCTGCACGGGACTTTTCGACCGTTACAGGCGGTAAATGGCAACGAACACAAACATCGTCATAGTGGGGGCGGGGGAGGCCGGCAGGGCGCTTCTTTCCGACTATATGAGAATCGGCCGTGCTCACCGCGTCGCCGGCTTCATAGACGACGATCCGCGGAAATCAGGGGCGATTGTGGACGGCAAGCCGGTGCTTGGCGTCACCGCGGACATCCTGAAAATAATAGGGGAACACGGCATCGGCCAGGTGCTGGTGGCGATCCCTTCCGCCGGCCGCGATTCGGTTCGGCGCATCGTGTCCACGCTTGTGCGGGACCAGCATGGCGTGTCCGTGCATATTATCCCCTCCGCGGAAAAGTTTTTCGAGGAGATGCCGATATCCCCGTCGCTCCGGCAGCTTCCCTTCGGCGAGCTCTTCGAGCGTGACGAGATCTCCGTGGACCTGGACTCGATAAAGGGCGCCTTCAGCGGCAGGACGGTTCTGGTCACCGGCGCCGGGGGGAGCATCGGATCCGAGCTGTGCCGGCAGCTGCTGAAATTCGGGATTCGGGAGCTGGTGGCTATCGGACGTGGCGAGCATTCCATCTACTGCCTTATCAAGTCGCTGAACGAGTTTCTGGAGCTGATGGACAGGAAGCCGGCGGTTTCCTACAGAATAGTGGACGTGCGGGACATTGACCTTCTGGACAGGGTCTTCTCCCGGTTTAAACCCGACATCGTCTTTCACGCCGCGGCGCACAAACACGTGCCGCTGATGGAGTACAACGAGATCGAGGCGGTGAAGAACAACGTGGGCGGCACCGGAAACGTGCTGGAGCTGGCGGCGAGGCACGGAACGAGCCGCTTCATACTCGTGTCGACGGACAAGGCCGTGCACCCGGCAAACGTCATGGGCGCCACCAAGCGGATGGCGGAAATTCTCTGCGACCACTATTACCGGCGCCGGGGCCTGAAGAGCGCCGCCGTGCGTTTCGGAAACGTGATCGACAGCAGGGGCTCAGTCCTTCCCCTGTTTCGGGAGCAGATAGAAAAGGGGGGGCCGGTCACCGTGACCCATCCGGACGTCACCAGGTATTTCATGACGATACCGGAAGCGGCGCTGCTGGTGCTGAATGCCGCCGCCTATACCGAGGGCGGGGAGCTCTTCATTCTGGAGATGGGGAAACAGCACCGCATCGACGACATCGCCCGCAGGGTCATCGAGCTGTACGGGTACGTGCCGGACCGCGACATCGCCGTTACCTATACCGGCCTCAGGCCGGGAGAGAAGCTTCACGAGGAGCTTTTCTACGACCGTGAGCATCTCAAGGAGACGAAAAACGACAAGATCCGTGTGCTGGTAAACGGCGCGGGCGAGGTCTCCGGCAATGAGCTGGAGCGTTTCATGAAGGAGGTGCTTCCGGGGATAACCGGGTATACCGGTGATCAGGTCCGGGAGGCCATAGGGTCCGTGGTCCCCCAGTTCGGCGAGTTGTCCCGGCCGGACGGCGACGATAACCACAAATTAATCAATTGATTCCAGCTCTTCTTTCAGCTTTTTATACGAGGGGCCGTCCTCGCGCCACACGTGACACGTGTTTTTCAGGGCGGCCTCCATCATTCTGATCCTCTTTTTGTCGCCCGCCGATTTCAGGTCCAGCGGTTTTGACGATCGGATCGTCCAGTATCCCTGAAGAACCGCCGGGGCCATGTCGATAACCAGCGTCATGACGTGGGTGCATCCCTCGCATCCGCCCAGCAGTGAGCGGACTTTCAGCGTGAATCCTTTCGATATCGACAGCCCCTTTATCCTCTCGATAAAATCACCCAACTCCCTGCAGACTTCCCTGGGGACCGCGTTCATCTCCAGCTCCGCGTCTTCGATGATCATGCGCGCTGTATCGACGAGGAGGGCCACCTTCATGTGGTGGATGGTGCCGGCTTCCTTTTTTTCTCCGGTGATCAGGTAGTACTCCTTCAGCCTGAGGTCCTTCAGCTCGCCGACCGCCAGGACATGGGTGTCGTCGACCCGGTGGGTGGATATCTCCACGGTGCGGCGGTGCGACGGCTCCTCTGCCATTTCCAGCAACGTCATCATGGCCCCTCCCGTTATGCCTTTTTCCCTGTAATTTCGTCGAGCGGCCGGTACTTTATCTCCCGGAGCAGGTGCTCCATACTGCCGCGGTTTCCCTTTTGGTCGATGAAGGAGGCCGCGAAGACGTCGGAGATCGAGGCGCCGTCTTTCAGCTCCAGAATCCCGTGATCGGCGAGCTGTATGAGCCAGGTGCGGATGACGCCGAAGGCCATCCTCTGTATCGCGGAGTCGTCGCTGTGCTCGTGGTCGTAGAGGCCCAGGTTCACGTCGGCGATGCGCCAGTCCCCCATGCAGGCGTCGATGTCGATGCCGGTTTCAATGCCGTAGATCTGCCAGAAGGGGACACCGGTGAAAAAATCCATGGTGCCGGCCACCTCGCCGGAGAGCGGATAGGAGAAGCCGCTGAGCAGGTCCAGTTTTTTATGGCGGACCGAGGAGAAGAGCGGCTGGGCGACGAATTTTTTCACCCGCCCCATGGCCCGGTGAAACCCGGCCTTGGCGAAATCGTACCCCTCCAGCACCGGGCCTGCGAGCCCCAGCACGAAATGGGGACCGAAATGCTCCGGGGTTACGTCCGCGTCCAGGAACACGACCACCATCGCCCCCGGATCCCCCGTCTCTTCGCCGCTTCGTCGGATATGGTAGAGCGCGCGCCGCATGTCTGCGCCTTTCCCCTTCTCTTCGCCCATGTCCGGGACTTTTACGTCGTGGCAGAGGATCACTTCCGTGCGGTCCCATGCCTCCCGGGCGCGCTGTTCCGTCTGGTCGGGGACCAGAGGATCGATCCTGCGGTGAGAGACGATGATCCGGTCGATGAAGCCGGTGAGGCTTTTTGAAAGCAGTAAAATTTTGTCGTGAATGAGGTCGGCCTCGCGGTCACCGATGGTGGAAAAGACGGCGCAGATCCGTCTGTCCCCTTTGGCCGCCATGGACCGCGTGATTCCGTAATCGGATGCTTCAAGATGCGTGATGGCCGACATCCCGCGTTTTCCGTCAGAGCTTCACCGGCAGGAGCACAAAGGGTATGCCGTTGGAATAGAGCCGTTTCTGGGTCGCGAAGGCGGTGTAGTTGTGAAGGAACCTGGTGAATATGTTTTCCTCCGGGAACACCAGCTGCCCGCCGAAAAAGACGCTGCCCGGATATTTTTTCTGCAGGTCCCTTGCGATTCCCATCACTTCCTCCACCACATCGATGGAGAGGGTCGAGCGGTATTCGCCGTAGAAGCCCTGGGCGTTGACGAAACGGACGTATTTTTTCAGTCCTTCGTTGATCCCGCTGACAAGGCCCTCCACCTCCTCCCTGCTTTTGAGGGTTCCCGCGTCCACCACTCCTATCTGGATGAACACGAAATTTTTGAAGACGTCCCCGAACATGGTGAACACATTGAGAAGGGAGTGTATTCCAAGGCCCGAGAACCCGTTCACCAGCAGTACCGCGGTTTTGCCTGAAGTGTTGAATTTAATCTTTCTGCCTTTTTTCTTCCCCGCGATGCCGGCCTTTTCAATGGAATCCATGACCGCGATGGCGTCGTCCCTGAGGGAGTCGAGCCGCTTGAGCAGCGTTCCGGTGGTATTGTAATGGCGCCGAATAAGCACCACCACCGTGATGAGAGATCCGGTCACGAAGATGGTGATCCATCCCCCCTCTTCGAATTTAAGCACCACAACAGAAATCAATATGAAGGATGTAAGTATCAAGCCAGCGCCGTTGATGATGAAACGGTGGAGCCACTTGTTGTCGGTGCCTCGCACCTGTATCCAGTGCCTTACCATCCCCAGCTGGGAGAGCATGAAGGTGATGAACACGTTGATACTGTAGAGCACCACCAGGAAACGGACCGATCCTTCCGAAAGCACCATCAGGATCAGCGATGACGCGCTCATGATGAGTATCCCGTTTTTCGCCACCAGCCTGTCGTTCAGCATCGAGAAGCGGCCCGGCATCCAGCGGTCCGCCGCCATGTTGGCCAGGACACGGGGCCCGTCCAGGAAACCGGTCTGGGCCGCGATGAAGAGGAGCACCGCCTCGGAGATCAGCGTAACCAGAACGAAGATTTCCCCTGATGTTTTATCCCATCCCGAGGTTACCGAGTTTAACAGGACCGCGTTGAGGGTTCGTCCCGGCTGATGTTCGAGACCGAAAAAGAGGTATGACAGCATGAGACCCGCCACCATGACCGAAAGGGATATCGCCATGTACCGCATGGTGCGTTTCGCGGTTTGTACCTTGGGGTCGCGCAGTATCGGTATGCCGTTGCTGACCGCCTCAATGCCGGTGAACGTCCCCGCACCCATGCTGTAGGCTCTGAGAATCAACAGGAATACGCCGATACCCCCGAGCTGGCCGTAGGAGCTTCTTAGCTCGCGGGAGGTATCCGCGGCGACAGTGCCGAAATCCGCGAGGTGAACGGCAAAGGAGTAGCCAATCACGATCAGGTGCATGACGATAAAAAGGAGAAAAGCCGGCACCAGAGGCACCACCGATTCCTTTACTCCCCTTATGTTCAGTACCGTCAAAAGTGCCACTCCGGTAACTGCCGCCCACATTTTATAAGGAAGCCATGCGGCCGGAAGGAAGCTGAAGATCGCGTCAGCGCCGCTTGCCACGCTGATGGTGATGGTGAGGATGTAGTCGATCAAGAGCGCGCTGCCTGAGACCATTCCCACTCCGGGGGAGAGGAGACGCGAGGCCACGAGGTACCCACCCCCGCCGCCTGGAAACAACTCGATGATCTGGGAATAGCTCATACTGATGATGACGATGGTGACGATGGTGAACAGGGCGACGAAGATTCCGAGATGGTGATGATTCCCGAGCGCAAGAAACGCCTCCTCAGGCCCGTAACACGAAGAGGAGAGACCGTCAGATCCGAGTCCCACCCAGGCAAAAAAAGCGATAAGAGAAAGCCTGTGGAAAAGAGTGGGATCTCCCGGGTTCAGCGGTTTACCGAAAATGAGATTGCGGATTTTTCCAAGCAGTTTCATTGTGATTTCCAGTCGGTACAGGGAATTAATGTATCGGATGAGATAGACAACGACAGATTAATTGCAAGCATTATTTAGAGAGTGCGGGGCTCCTCAATCGGGTCTCGGGGTTTGGTTTCTGAAAAATGGTTGACTCGTCTGCGCCTGCGTCGGAATGTCTCTGCGATCGGAGGAGGCTTGATGGACATCCTGTTGCAATTTATCGATATAATTCTCCACATCGACCGTTACCTTGGCGGCATCATACAGGATTTCGGCGTGTGGTCCTATATCATCCTTTTTGTGGTGATTTTCTGCGAAACCGGACTTGTGGTGACGCCGCTTCTGCCGGGGGATTCGCTCCTGTTCGCGGCCGGGGCATTGGCGGCCATCGGCGCCCTCGATCCGTTATTGCTTATACTGACCATCTCGTCGGCAGCACTGCTCGGCGACACGGCCAACTACTGGCTTGGGTACTTCGTGGGCCCGAAAATTTTCCACAAGGAGAAGGTCAGATTCCTGAACAAAGAGTATCTCAACAGGACCCACCAATTTTATGAAAAACATGGCGGCAAGACAGTCATCATCGCCCGCTTTATCCCCATTATTCGCACCTTCGCCCCATTTGTGGCCGGCATCGGCCGCATGCCCTACTGGCGTTTCATAACTTTCAGTTTCATAGCCGCCGTCTCATGGCCGGTCATCTTCGTCACCGCCGGGTTTTATTTCGGCAACCTGCCTGTGGTGAAGAAATATTTTTCTCTCGCCATAGTCGGAATCATTCTGGTCTCCGTGATTCCGATCATGGTCGAAATGGTCAGGATGCGCCTTGCGGCGAAGAAACCGCGATGATAAGACCGGGGAGGGAGATTTTTACCCGCCCCGGTATGCCCTCTCTACTTGTTGACCCTGAAGGTCGTCTCATAAGTGTTTGATGTCATAGCCACCAGGTCACGGACAATGATTTCGGTTTTAAACCTGCCCGCGCTTATGTTCTCGAAAAGATCGATGTGATAGTTTGCGGTCACCACCGGGTTCGGGATGCCGGCGGCCTGCAGTTTCATGTTGAGTATGTTCTTTTTATCCAGAACCACGCGGCCGCTCTCATGGGTGAGAATCAGGTCAGATTGGAAAACGATTTCGCCGGCGCCGTTCAGATGGAACCCGTTGATTTTAAGGTTTATCCATACAGTCTGACCGGGCACGTATTCCCTGGTCTGGTGGGGCGGCCCGTTTTTGCTCAGGGACACGCTGTAAAGGCTGATATTGATGGCGTTGGAGCGGGGGAAGGGGTCCTGTGCGAACAGCGAAACCGCAGTGATGATTGTCAATAACACGATGATTTTTTTCATAGTATCCTCTCAATGGTAAGGTAATATTTAATATATAGTTTTGATTTTTATATGTCAAAACAATAATTTTTCTGAAACTCTGCGAAATGTCCCGTTTTGCCGGAATATTTCGCAGAGCTTCAGGCCATATGGGACCATGAGGGGTGGCGGTATAAAAGCTCGCACGTGCGGAACTCAGTCAACGAAATGAAGACTCAGGCAGTCCTCGGCGCTGCGCTTTCATACCGCCACCCCGTTATCGGTATTGACAACCATGCACTATGCGGTATCATTGAAGGATCCGACCTGGGGGTAGTTATGCCGAAATTCATTGATTTATCCATTGCCGTTGAAAACGATATACCGTCGGACCCCCCGATGATGATACCGAAAATTCAGTACCTCGGTCACGATGAGGGGGCCGCGCAGATGAAGCTGTTTTTTCCGGATATCGATCCATCCAGGGACCTCCCGGACGGCAAGGGGTGGGCGGTGGAATTTGTGACTCTTTCCACCCATTCCGGCACGCACCTGGACGCGCCATGGCATTATCATCCGGACATGAACCGCGGCGAAAAGGCCTTTACCATCGACGAGATCCCTCTGGATTGGTGTACCGGGCCCGGCGTGAAACTGGATTTCCGCCGGTTCCCGGACGGGTACCTCGTGGAGGCGGAGGATATGGAGCGCGCGTTCGGAGAAATCGGCCATGGGCCGGAGCCGGGGGAGATCGTGCTGGTGAACACCGGGGCGGACAAATACTGGGGAAAACCTGAATATCTCGTCCGGGGATGCGGCATGGGACGAAACGCGACTCTCTGGCTGGTGGAACGGGGGGTCCGGGTCGTGGGGACCGACGCCTGGAGCTGGGACAGGCCGCTTCCGGTGATAGCAGGGGAGTTCGGAAAAACAAAAGACCCGTCTATTATCTGGGAAGGGCATTTCGCCGGCATCGAAAAAGGGTACTGCCACATGGAGAAAATGACGAATCTCGATACGCTTCCTGCGACCGGTTTCACCGTATTCTGTTTTCCGGTGAAAATCAAGGGCGCCAGCGCTGGATGGGTCAGAGCTGTGGCGATGGTGGAATGACCGAGAGCGAATATATGGCGATAACTATCTATTAATTCCAATGAGCTGATAATTGTATTGATAATTCAATGATATAGTATCCAGAATAGTCAACAGATTCCATCATCGCGGGGGAAGGAGGTCTACGCTATGGGTCTTGATATGAGAAAGTGCGTGTACTGGGCATCGCAGTCTTCGCTGGCCGTTGTAATCGCCCTTATTGTATTCATGCCGGGATACGGGCAGTCCGGCAGGACCATCAGGCCCGGGGAATCAAAAAACGGAACAATCGCACAGCCGGGACAATCGGACATGTATACGTTAACCGTACAGAAGGCAGGTATGTATCAGATTGACCTTACGGGAACAAGCCAGGAAATGGACTGTTTCCTCAGGATCAACGGGCCGGCTGTCGACCTTGAGGATGATGATGGAGGCGGCAATCTGAATTCGAGGCTTGTGGTACAGCTGAATCCCGGTATGTACAGTATTTACGCGGAAGGTTTCAGCGGCGCCACCGGAGGCTACTCGCTTGGGGTGAGGCAGATACAGAGCAGGCCGATCTCTCTTGGGGAAACTGTGCGGGACAGTATTTCAACGGCCGGAGAACAGGACATATATATGTTCACCATCCCAAGTCCGATGACCGTTACCGTGAGCATGAACGCCGTGGAGGGGGGAAATCCGGAATCGGGCGGTCTTGACTGCTACATCGAACTGCAGGGGAGCGATGGGCTGGTCGGAGAGGATGACGACAGCGGCGGGAACCTGAATTCCACCCTTACACTTGACCTGCAGCCGGGAATCTATATGCTCATTTGCAGGGCTTTCAACGATTCCACCGGCCCGTATGAAGTTAGGATTATCCGGGAGGCCAGAGGCTCAGATACCAACCGGGATTATAACGGTTCGGGAGATATGGATGGCGGTGAAGAGCAAGGCAAACCGGAACGTTGAAGTGAATTGGAAGACGGGCGCCGTCAAATGTTGACGGCGCCAATAGTATTGTGATTTATCCTTTTTTTGCGTCAATTTTGCGTGACAGATGTGCTGCAAATTCCTCGATACCATCACCTTTCACGGCGCTTACGCGGAACACATTCATCCCGGGATTTACCTTTTTCAGGTTTGTTTCCATTTCATCCATATTATATTCGAGATGGGGAAGCAGGTCGATTTTATTGAGCACCATGGTGTGTGAAGAATTGAAGGCCAGCGGATATTTTGCGGGCTTGTCCTCGCCTTCAGTCACGGAGAGGACCACGATTCGCTCATCATCGCCAAGCTGGAACTCCGAAGGGCATACAAGATTACCGACATTTTCAATAATAATCAGGTCGAGCGCGCCGAGATCGAATTGATCAAGGCACTGACGTATCCATGAACTCTCCAGATGACAATCTCCCCCGAATCGTTCAGTTTCGATCTGTATGATGGGTATGGCGTGTTTGGACAGCCGCTCGGCGTCTTTTGTGGTCTTGATATCACCTTCAATAACCGCTATGCGATAACTATCCTTCAATCGCCCAATTACTTTATCCACAAGTGTGGTTTTTCCCGAACCAGGAGAGCTCATCATATTTATCATGTAGACTTTTTTTTCTTTTAAAATGGCGGCAACTTCGGCAGCCATTTCCTTATTGGTGTGAAGTATATCCTGAAGAATGGTTATTTCCATCTGATTTCTCCTAAAATTCCGGCCATCTGGGCGGCGGGTAATATATTATTTTTTCCTTTTATTAATGCAATTGCCCACTGTCTATACATTTTTCGATAAAAAATAATTATTTGCGCTGGTGATACTGTAATGAGGTCTGGTTTTACTTCGCTATAAGTGTGTTTCTATATTATTTGGATATCCCCAGATGTATCTCCAGGATATTAGATTATTATTGAACTCCCTTATGATTACGTAGTTATAAAATGTATAGTTATCGGTTTTAATTTTCCTTTTGCCACTTTTTAAATATTTATAGACAGCATGTGCAAGAATCAATGAAAGAGACATTTTAAGAAGCTTTTTCATGTCAAGAAAATATTCATACTCGTCATCACGATATTGAATATGGAAGGTATGCCATTCATCAGGACTTCGTGTATCCTGATATTTAATCATTGAACCGAGATGAGCCTTATCACATTCCTTTGCCAGCACTATTTTTAGTAACGTAATTATCATCTTCGACCGTGTAATACCTTTTGATTGAGCAGCTTGTTCAATTTGATACATAACATCGGTACAAACATTTATAGTTGTATGCATACTTGTTCTCCTCAGATTGGTTATTCTGTAATATAGGAAACGATTTAATATGAAAATAAGCTGACATTTTGTAAAAAAATGGGGGATAAAATGAATTGTGATAGGATTTGATGGCTTGTATATGTATTGTTATACATAGTTTTTTTCCTTTAATACAGACATATAGGGCAAAATTAAATTGCAGCTCCAACTACTTTGATCTTTTTCATTTTATATTATTTTGTAGACAAAGAGAAAGATTGCATGTAGAATTACAGCAGATTTGGAGAACTCTCCTGCAGGGATATTGATTCGTGAAAAAGAACAGCATAAGATTGCTTATGGCGATGGCGATTATTGCAGCCAATATCGGATGCGATCAGACCACCAAATTTTATGCCCGTGTTTTCTTAAAGGATCGGGGAACATATCAAGTCCTAGGAGATTTTTTTATTTTACGTTATGCGGAGAACAACGGCGCATTTTTAGGTCTTTTTTCGCCTTTGCCAAAAAGTGTTCGAATAGTTTTATTAGTACTTGCTCCGTCATTTGTAATGATGATTCTGGCATTCTATGTTTTTCGAACAGGAAATATTCCCGTACTTCAAATAGTCTCCTTATGCTGTATAATAGGCGGGGGTATTAGCAATATCTCCGACCGGATATTCAATAATGAGAACGTCGTGGATTTCATGAATGTGGGAATCGGCAGTATTCGGTCCGGTGTCCTTAATTTTGCCGACCTGTCGATTGTAATCGGATTGGCCGGTATTTGTTTCATGTACTACAATCGAAATAACAAGATAGCATCGAAAATGTAAATATGGAATATTCAAAAAAAATAATTCTTATCACCGAAAATAACAGGATTGTCACACCGATAAAACATACTTTGAACAAACGGAGTTTGGAGATCGCATCGGAATATCTCAATCTCCACTCTCCCGCTGTTATGAGGAAAGTTATCGCCCGGACCGGCAACACCGGATTTATTCGGACCGAGCTTATGCGTTTTATCAAGGAACAGGGACCGCCTTATGCGATTATTATGGATGGCCAAACAAACCTCGGTCTCGGTCCCGAAGCTGACCCGGGTAGAATGAAACTTTTTAAAACATTACTTATTTCCTATATTATACTCGGCAAGGGAAAGGAATTTGAAAACCTGACTGGCAATTTTCTGCTGATGACCGGAGGTAATTCCCTCGAAGAAAAACTGCATATCGGCACCGAACCCTTTGGAGTGCTGAATTTTCTTAAGACGGGCAATCAGGCGATTAACTCCTATATCGACGAGTTGAAGCAGAATAGAGAAAAATTTAACGAGCGCTTCGTAATCAGGCTTCTGGACAGTGAGATTTCCTCTGATCAGATATCCCTGTCCATTCAGAAGTTTCTTCAAGATATCACAGCGAAAATGGCAACGGAAAATCCTCCTCCAGTGGAAAAGTCCCCGGTTCAAGTCGACGAAAAACCCGCGAGAATAGTTTTTAAAATCGACGATGATTCTGTCTATGATGACGGGTCCGTTACCCCCGCAACCTCAGATGAGTATGCTGCGATGAAACCGGGTGAAATCTATTTAATAGGTTCATGGGTCGCCGCTACGGAATTGGATGTGTCAAAAAAAATTGCGGATGTAATTCAGAAGGGGATTCCGGACAAAAAGAGATTCAGCTTTAATGATGCGATCGTTTTTCACCTGGATGACCGTTGTCTGATCGACAAGAATACGGCCCTTTCCGTCGCCCAGCTTTTCACGAAAAACCTCTCCGCGTATAAAAAAATATCCATAATCGCAAGCGATAATAATGAAAAAATCATCGTAAAATCTCGCGGATATCCAATGATCAAGAACATGATCGCAACGGAGAATTCACCATAAGACCTCAACAGTCAATCTGCCGGCAGGAAGGGCGGTGAAGCATGGTGGAGCTTGACAAGAAAAGCGATAGTTATACATGTGCGGTACATGAATTCGGCGAATACATATTTACGCTCTCCTATCGCCTCACTGGATCGCGTGATGACGCAGATGATTTGGTCCAGGAGACACTTCTCAGGGCATATCAGAAATGGGATAGCCTGAAAAATCCCGGTAATCCATTGCCCTGGCTGAGAAGAATCTGCGTAAACCTTTTCATCGATGCGGGGAGACGCCCGTCGGCAAAACAGAAACAAAGGGAGGTCGATTTCCCTTCCGATCGTCATGAAATAGCCTCGACCGCCCTTTCTCCGGAAGAAGAAACGGTTTTCTCCGATGAAGTTCGGCGTATCCGCAGCCAGTGCTACACTATTCTCACTTCAACCTTAAAAGTGCCACAGAGGATCGCCTTCGTTCTTGTGGATATTTTTCAAATAGACGTTAAAGAGGTGGCGATACTGCTCGATAAAAGCGACACGGCGGTAAAATCGCTGTTATTCCGCGCGAGACGTAAAATGCGCCGCTTTCTCGGTAATCATTGCGGCCTTGTCGCCCCTGAAGGGCTTTGCAGGTGCGCATCATGGATCGGACTTTCCGGCGATGTTCAGAGGAGGCGCGACATGCTTCATGAAATTCTGGGCGGCACTCCCATCACCTCGGCCGGGAGAAGAGGGATTAACAGGAGATTAAAAGAGCTCTACCGCACGCTCCCTTACCTTAAAATGCCAGCCGGATCTTCCGATGATTTTTTCTCAGTACTTCCAGATTAAAATCGCTCCCCTTCCCGCCGATTTGCGTCATAATATTCAGGTGGAATTCAATCACACCGATTAATAATATTGAGGTGGGTACGATGCGAAAAAGCATGGATGATACGGATCATTACGTTGATATCATGAAGCGGTGTCTCGACGCGTGGAGCAGCGCCGATGCGGAAAGGGTTGCGTTCTATTATCATGACGAGCTCGAATATATGGACCCGACGGTGCCGCGGGGAATTCACGGGAAAGAGGAATTCATGAAATACCTCGAGCTGATTTTTAAGGTGTGGCCGGTCCAATCATGGATTTTAAAAAATGTGTTCCCTCATGAGGTGAAAGGAGCTTTTTCCATTGATTATGATTTCAGAATCGCCAATGATATAGTGTCAATTGAGGGGTGCGGAATGGACAGAATGGTATTTAATGGAGATAAAGTTATTCTTAATCATGTATTCTTGAACGCCGGGAACTGGAAAGAATGGATAAAAATAGAGCTATCAAGAAATAAATGAGACAATATTATTGCGGTTAATTCTTGCCCGGGTGGATATCGCTTTCCCCGGGGTTTTTTTTATTGGATTTTTGCCGCGTTATTTCCGCATTTTACTGACAATATAAGGGTGATGTGGGTAAATTACTATTGACCGCTCATGACTGTGTCGCGAAATTTTGTCTTATGGCGCAATTTAGTGATTTGTGAGCGTTTGAAAATTGGAAGAAACTGAGTATAGATGAAGAGATCGATTGCCATTCGTGTTACAGGCATAGTACAGGGAGTGGGATTCAGGCCGTTTATTTACAACCTGGCGGTCCGTCACCGAATTGCGGGGCTTGTACTGAATGACACTGAAGGTGTTTTTATTGAAGCTGAGGCCGAAGAAGAGGCCCTTGAGGCGTTTATCAGCGCGATTTCAGCGGAAGCCCCGCCGCTTTCCTATATCCATTCGGTGTCAAAGGTCAGCCAGGAGGTAAAGGGACACACTTCTTTCATGATAGAAAAGAGCAGGGCAACCGGCGAGAAGGACGTCTTCTATTCCCCGGACGTGGCGGTCTGCGACCGATGCCTGAAGGAATTTTCAGACCCCCGGGACCGCCGGTTCTGTTATCCATTCATCACCTGCATGCACTGCGGTCCCAGGTTCAGCATCATCCGCGACGTCCCCTATGACCGCCATAATACCTCAATGGATGTGTTTCCCATGTGTCCCGACTGTGTAAAGGAATACGCGGACAGCTCCGACCGCCGATTCCACACCCAGCCCACCGCATGCCCGGTATGCGGTCCCCGGTACCGGCTTTTTGGCAGTACCGGCTCCCCGGTATTTGAGGGGGACGATATTGCCGAAAGAATTGTCGGTGAAATAAAAAGCGGGAAAATTGTCGCGATCAAAAGCGTGGGCGGGTACCTCCTCGCCCTGGATGCGGCGAATACCGGTGCGCTCCGGGAACTCCGGCTCCGGAAAAAAAGGCCTTTCAAGCCCTTTGCGCTCATGGCGGGGTCGATGGATGCGGTGCGCCGGTATGCGGTTGTCAATCCGGCAGAGGAACGGCTTCTTTTGTCAAAAGAACGGCCCATTGTGCTTCTGAAAATACGTCCTTCCCTCAATCCAAATTCCGGCGATACCGTTGATTATGACGGAAAACGAACAGAAGACCGGGGTCAGAGCCCTATCGGAAAAGACCGGGGTCAGAGCCCTGATTTGAAAAGGGAGATGCCTGAAATCAGCCCGCTGGCGGCTCCGGGTCTCACGTATCTGGGATTCATGCTCCCCTATGTGCCGCTCCAGCACCGGCTTTTCGCCATCGATCCTGACCTGGTTCTGGTCATGACCAGCGGAAATTACTCCGAGGAGCCCATTGTATACGGCGAACGCGACCTGTTCCGGCGGCTCGGTCCCATTGCCGATTATCTTGCGGTGTACGACCGCGAAATTTTGGGTCAGAGCGATGACAGCGTGCTTTTTGTGGTGAAGGAGAGGCCTTTTTTCGCGCGGCGCGCCAGGGGATATGTGCCGCTACCTTTTCATTCATCATATACAGGAAGATCGATTCTGGCTCTCGGGGGCGATCTCAAGAACTGCTTCGGAATCGCCCGCAAAGATTTTATCATACTGAGCCAGCACCTGGGGGATATGGCTGATCCCCAAACATTCGAGACATTCAGGAAAACCGTCGACCATTTTATAACCATATTCGACGCGGACCCGGACACGCTTGTCGCCGACCTGCATCCCGGATATCTCACCACCCAGTACGCCGATGAGCGCGCCGGTGCCGCCGGGCGGGAGGCGGTAAAAGTCCAGCACCATCATGCCCATATCGCCTCGGTGATGGAGGACCGGGGGCTTCAGGGGAGGGTGATCGGGGTGGCCTTTGACGGGACCGGATACGGCCCGGACGGTACCCTCTGGGGGAGCGAGATCCTCATCGCCGGCAGGGACGAGTACGAACGGGCGGCCCATTTTTCATATTTTCCACTTCCGGGGGGTGAAAATGCGATCAGGGACGTGTGGAAGATCGGGTTGTCCCTTTTAATGAAGAGCGGGGTTGATGCGGATGGTTTCTGGCCTGGCAGGGACAGGGGGCCCCTGGAGGAGATAATCGCCCGGAATATCGGATCGCCCCTCACCTGCAGTATCGGGCGACTCTTCGACGGGGTATCGGCGATTCTCGGTCTTTCGGAATCGGTAAGCGCCGAAGCGGAGGCCGCGATCCTTCTGGAGGAGGCCGCATATTCGGGGTCAGAGCCCGGTGAGCACTACATCATCCCGGTAAAAGAGGAGGGAGGCGTTGACGTAATTGATACCATGGAGCTTGTGCGGTATCTGATTTCCCTGAAAAAACGGGGCATGCCGGTCGGGGATATCGCCAGGGCCTTTCATTATACGATAGTTATCTCCACAATTCGTCTTCTCGAAACACTAAGGGAAAAAACCGGCCTCAACAGGATTGCCGCAAGCGGCGGCGTGTTCCACAATCGCCTTATTCTGGATCTCTTTATCGAAAAAGCGGAAGATTCCGGCTTTGAAGTGTATCTCCCCCAACGTGTCCCCTTTAATGACGGCTGTATTTCCCTTGGACAGATAGCAGTGTCGAAAGCTATCGAATGAACAGAGGAAGACACCTATACGATAAATCCGGAGTGGCGTGACCTTCATTTGCCTTCATAACAGGTTCAATTGGCGGTTGTGTATGAAGTTAGCAGTGAGTGAGGTGAATACACCCAATAGCTGTGAAATAAATCACAAATTTTCTGAATATATGTGCATTTTGGATTTTTTTCCCTTGATAAAAAATACACACTGTGCTGTGTTGGATTAAAATGTTATTTGATCTGAATCAAACAAACAGAAGAGGGATTATGGGCAACATAGCGGAAGTAGTTAAAAAAACTGTCGAATTGTACAAAAAAGATACGACCATGCTTCTGGATGTAATACGGGACGTCCAGGGTGAGATTGGCCATGTGTCTGAAGAAGCCATTGTACAGATCGCGAATCAGTTGAATCTCTCTAAAGTGGATGTCGAGGGGGTGGTTACGTTTTACCATTTTTTCTCCAAGGCTCCTATAGGGAAATACGGCGTGTATCTGAACAACAGCGCGGTGGCGGTCATGATGGGCCGCGCGGCCGTCGCGAAGGCATTTGAGAAGGAAGTCGGGTGCTCTTTCGGTTCGGTGAGCCAGGACGGGCAGATCGGTCTTTTCGATACATCCTGCATCGGAATGAACGACCAGGAACCGGCGGCGATCATCAACGGCGTCATCTTCACGAGTCTAAATGACAAGAAGGTGAAGGAAATCGTCACAGGATTGAAAGCGGGAAAAGACGTAAAAGACCTGGTAAAGGAATTCGGAGACGGCAAAAATCAGTCCGATCTTGTAAAATCCATGGTGAAAAACAACATTCGCCAGAGAGGAAAGGTTCTCTTTGCGCCGTATGAGTCCGGTTCGGCACTCCGCAAGGCGGTGTCAATCACACCTGAAGACGTAATCGGAGAGATGAAGACTTCGGAGCTCCGGGGGCGCGGCGGCGCGGGTTTCCCAACTGGAATGAAATGGGAATTCTGCCGCAAGGCGCAGGGTGACCGTCATTATGTGGTGTGCAACGCCGACGAAGGCGAGCCGGGCACATTCAAGGACAGGGTGATCCTTACCGAGATTCCGGAGATGCTGTTCGAAGGGATGGCGGTGTCCGGATACGCGGTCGGCGCCGAGGAGGGGATTCTCTACCTCAGGGCCGAGTACATGTACCTGAAGAAATATCTCGAGAAGGTGCTCAATGACCTTCGACAGAAGAATATACTGGGAAAGAATGCCGGCGGCAAGAGCGGCTTCAATTTCGACGTAAGAATACAGATGGGCGCCGGCGCTTATATCTGCGGCGAGGAATCGGCATTGATAGAATCAGCAGAAGGCAAAAGGGGCGAGCCCAGGAACAGGCCTCCCTTTCCGGTCCAGAAAGGATATATGGGGTATCCCACCACGGTGAATAACGTGGAAACATTCTGCGCCGTGTCCAGGATCATGGTTGAAGGCGGAAAATGGTTCGCAGGCATGGGTACCACGCAGTCAAGGGGCACAAAACTTCTGAGCGTATCCGGCGACTGCGAAAAACCGGGCATCTACGAAGTCGAATGGGGCACCACTGTCGACGCGCTGCTGAAAATGGTTGATGGAAAAGGAGCCCAGGCGGTGGTTGTAGGCGGGCCTTCCGGCACCATTATAGGCAAGGAAGGGTTCGACAAAAAAGTGTGCTATCAGGAGCTCGGTACCGGCGGATCGGTGATTGTGATCGGAAAGAAGCGCGAGCTTCTTGACGTGGTGCACAACTTCATGGACTTTTTCGTTGAGGAATCCTGCGGATGGTGCGTACCCTGCAGGGCCGGCAATGTGATCCTGAAGCACAAGCTTGAAAAAATCATGTCCGGGAACGGCACAAAAACCGATCTCGACGAGATGGAGAGCTGGTGCAAGACGGTCAAGAGCATGAGCAGATGCGGACTCGGCCAGACGTCCCCGAACCCGATCGCGACGACCATCGCGAATTTCAGGAAGGTGTACGAAGACAAGCTCCAGAAAGGGGATTACAATACCGAGTTCGATCTCCTGGCGTCTGTTCAGGAATCCTGCAAGGTCGCCGACAGAAAACCGAATGTAGAGGGGCACTGATATGAGCGAATTAACGTTTTTTATAGATGGAAAGGAATGCAAGGCCAAAAAAGGCCAGACCATTACGGAAGCTGCAAAAGAAAACGGAGTGTATATTCCGACACTCTGCGATTATCCGGGAATCAAACCGGCCGGCACATGCCGGATCTGCACCGTAAAGGTGAATGGAAGGAACATGGCCGGCTGCACGACTCCGGTTGACGAAGGCATGATGGTTGAGAACAAGAACCAGGAACTGGAGGACATGAGGAAGGCGATCATCGAGATGCTTTTCGTCGAGGGGAACCACATGTGTCCCACCTGCGAAAAGAGCGGAAATTGCGATCTCCAGGCGCTGGGATACCGCTACCAGATGATGGTGCCGCGTTTTCCCTACCTCTGGCCGAAAGGTTCGGTTGACGCTTCAATGCCGAAAATCATGATCGACAAGAACAGATGCATCCAGTGCCTGCGCTGCGTCAGGGGCGTTCTTACCCAGGACGGGAAACACATTTTCGGAATGGTAAACCGCGGCGAGAAGACGCACATCAGCGCGGATCCCGAACTCGTGGCCTCAATGACCGACGAGCAGGCCCTCAAAGCGATGAACATCTGTCCGGTTGGATCGATACTCAAACGTGAAATCGGTTTCGAGGTGCCGGTTGGGAAACGCAAGTACGATTCCGCGCCTATCGGCAGCGAGATCGAGAAATAAGACGGATAGTTACGGAGGAAATATAATGAGCAAACCAATTGTGGCCACGGCCTCACTGGCCGGATGTTTTGGATGCCATATGTCCTTATTGGACATTGACGATAGAATTCTGCAGCTCATCGATATAGTGGAATTCCACAAGTCTCCCGTGGACGACATCAAGACTTTTTCCAAGATGTGCGATGTCGGATTGATCGAGGGGGGATGCTGCAACAGCGAGAATGTGGAGAACCTGAGGTCTTTCAGAAAGAACTGCAAGATACTGGTTTCCGTCGGCGAGTGCGCGATCATGGGGGGGCTCCCCGCCATGAGGAACGACATTCCGATCAAGGAATGTCTGGAGGAAGCGTATTTCGGTTCGCCGACTATCGATCGAAACGATCCGAGGATCATTCCCAACGACGATGAACTTCCGATGCTGCTGGACCGGGTCTACCCGTGCCACGAAATCGTAAAGATCGATTACTTCCTTCCGGGTTGTCCCCCCAGGGCCGACCTGATCTGGGAGGCGCTGCTGCTTCTCGCTACGGGGAAAGAGCTTAACATCCCCTACGAGGCTTTCAAGTTTGATTAATATGGAGAGGGCAACATGGCTAAAAAGATAACTATAGAACCGGTAACCAGAGTCGAAGGGCACGGCAAGGTTACCATTCAGATGGACGATAAGAACAACGTGAACCAGACCAGGTTCCACATTGTGGAATTCCGCGGTTTCGAGCGGTTCGTACAGGGCAGGCCCTACTGGGAAATGCCGGTACTCGTTCAGAGGCTCTGCGGGATTTGCCCGGTGAGCCATCACCTCGCCGCCGCCAAGGCGGTGGATGTGATCGTCGGGGCCGGGACCGGCGAGGGGCTTACTCCCACCGGAGAGAAGATGAGAAGGCTCATGCATTACGGGCAGATGTTTCAGTCCCATGCGCTTCACTTTTTTCATCTGGTCTCCCCGGACCTTCTTCTCGGCGCTGACGCCGATCCGGCGATTCGTAACGTCATCGGAGTGGCGCTGAACTTCAAGGACCTTGCGGTCCAGGGCGTCATGATGAGGAAATTCGGCCAGGAGTTAATCCTTGCCACTTCGGGCAAGAAGATCCACGGGACCGGCGCGATACCGGGCGGGATCAACAAGAACCTCACTCCGCAGGAGCGCGATTCCTTTCTGAAAGGGGCGGATCCGCTTAATGCCGATAAAATGGTCGCCTGGGCCCAGGGTGCGGTGGACCTGTTCAAGGACTATCATTCCAAAAACACGGACATGATCGACAACTTCTCGGTATTTCCGTCAAACCACCTGTCGCTGGTGAGAAAAGACGGCGCTCTCGACCTGTATCACGGAGTGCTCAGGGCGGTGGATTCCGAGGGGAAAAAGATCCTGAACGACGTCGATTATCAGGATTACCTGAAATATGTGGGCGAGGAAGTGCGCTCCTGGAGCTATATGAAATTCCCCTATCTCAAAGAGTTCGGGAAGGAAAAAGGATGGTACACCGTGGGACCGCTGGCTCGTCTCAACACCGCGGATTTCATCCCGACGCCTCTTGCGCAGAAGGAATTTGAGATATACAAGGCCTATACGAAGGGGAAACCCAATAACATGTCGATGCACATGCATTGGGCGAGACTCATCGAGCTTCTGCATTCCGGCGAAGTGATCAGGGACCTCCTGAACGATCCGGACCTGCAGGGCGAAAACCTTGTCACCAAGGGGACCAAGGTGAAAGAGGGCGTGGGCCTTGTTGAGGCGCCCCGCGGGACGCTCTTCCACCACTTCAGGATCAACGACGACGATCAGATAGTGATGGCAAACCTCATCGTGTCGACCACGAACAACAACGAGCCCATGAACAGGGCGGTGAACTTCGTGGCCAAAAAGGTGTTTACCGGACAGTCGAAGATCAGCGAAGGCATGATGAACAGGGTCGAAATGGCGATACGAGCATACGATCCCTGTCTCTCCTGCGCGACACACGCGCTGGGTAAAATGCCGATGGAAATTTCCCTCGTCGACAAGGACAACAACCTTATCGACAGGATGAGCAGGTAACAGAGGTCTTTTGCGGTTTCTGGTCTACGGATACGGAAATCCGGGAAGACAGGACGACGGACTGGGAGCGGCGCTTGTGTCCATGCTGGAGCAGGCGCCGATCCCCGGCGTCGATACCGAGTGCAATTATCAGCTCAATATCGAAGACGCCTACACGATTTCTGAATATGACGCGGTCATTTTCGCAGACGCGTCCCTCACGGAAGAAAACCCTTTTTCATTCAAGCTCATAGACGCCGCGATGGAGATCACCTTCACCACCCATTCCATGGCGCCCGAATCCGTGATCGCGCTGTGCGAGGAGACGGGGCTTCGATGCCCGCCGTCGTTTATGCTGGCAATGCGCGGTTTCGAGTGGGAGTTCATGGAGGGGCTCACCGAAAGGGCTCGCGTGAATCTTGAAAAGGCCTACGAATTTCTGACTTCACTTCTCCATAGGGGATCGGTTGAGTTCCTGTTACAGGCCGCCGAAACCGGAACATCTTCGGCCGACGTGCAATAAACTCATTCACTAACTCCCATTGCGATGCCCGGGCTGAGGTACTCTTCCCGCAGTTATCGCCTTCCTGCAGGAATCACTCCACAATGTTTCCGGTGTCGATCTCGCATTCCCCCAGATCGATCATGGCGTTAATGATGGACGCTTTCCGGAAAAGGCCGATATCGCCCCCCTTTATTTCCTCCTCAAGAAGCGTCCCCTGGTCAAGCAGGCGTTCCCGTGCGGTTCCCCGGAGCAGCGGCGCCGCCGGCGTCAGCCATTTATTCCCGTCGTAAAAGGCGATGTTGGCGTAGGTGGTGTCCGTGACGAGTCCGTTGACGAGAATGAGCACGCCGCCGCGGTCCCCCCTCATCCCGTGGAGTTTTTCCAGGGCGCTTCTGTCTTCAAATTTGTGAGGGTACCGGATATTTGAGGCGACCAGTTTCAGCGATCCCACCTGCGTCAGCCTGTAGGGGGTGTACTCGACCGAAACGATTTCACGGCCGTATATGATTCGGCACTTATGGATTCCCTCTGCGCACCGGTCCGGCACGCGCAATAATTTCTCGATATCCGGCGGGACGGTTTCCCCGAAAAGCTCCCGCCGTGACCTCTCCATCCTCCGGACGTGGTATGCGCAATTGTCCGGCTTGCCGTTCCTGATGCGTATTGTTTCAATGAGCAGGCACATATACCTTGTCCACCATCTCCCTGTATTCGTCGCGGACGTCGCTGTACACTGTTATCCCGCCGCCGCTTTTAAAGAAAAGGCGTCCGTCGATTTTTTCGATGAACCGGATCATGACGCCGCAGTCAAGACGCGTGCCGTCGCCGCACCCGCATATCCCGGTATAAAAACCGCGATCGTATCCCTCGGCCTCCCGGATCATACGCACCGTCGCCGCTTTCGGCGCGCCGGTCACCGAACCGGCGGGCAAAAGCGAGACGAGCATCCCCTCCGGATCGTCCAGAAACTCGGAGAGCAGCCTGCCGGTTATCCTGGAACTCACCTGGAAAAGATCTTTCCCGCTGGTTTGTATCCGTTCGATGTAGCGGTACCGCTCCACTGTCACATCGCGGGCCACCATGTTGAGATCGTTCCTTATCAGGTCCACGATTGTAAGGTGTTCGGCCGATTCCTTTTCGTTTTCGCGCACGATGCGTTCCGCCTCCGGAATCGACGCGTCTATTGTCCCCTTCATGGGGAAAGAGGAGATCATTCCGTTTTCCACGGTGATGAACGGTTCCGGCGAGAAAACGGCAAACCGGTCGCGGTACCAGAGGCGGTATTTCGCGCCGCGCAGGTAAAAAATTTCCTTCAGGGTCAGGTTTGTCTCTATTTCCGTGGGAAAGGTCAGGTTCGCGAGATAGGAAAAGCCCCGGCGCTGAAGATCGGTGATATACTCGAAGGATCTGAGGTAGCGGCTGAAAGGGACCGGGCGTTTTTTCAGAAAGGCCGGCGGGCCCGGTTTCGGGATCATCTCCCCCGCATTGGTGAAACCGTTGAAATCATACAGTATCTCGTCCGCGCTGATTTCGGCGGTAGACCTGACGATCCACTGTTTCATGTTGAAATCGACAAGAAAGATGAAGGGTATCCGGCGTTTCCAGTAATAATTGATCGTTCCGGTCATCGGCTGGCTTTCGCTGGCGTTATGAGGAATGCGGCCATGACCGCTTTTCCCGCTATTCATACGGGAATTTTAAGACGGACTGGCGGCCGGCTCCGGCTCTTCCATCACCTTGAGGTATTCCTCCCAGGCCGCTTCGATTTCCCGGGCTGCCTCGTCGTCCAGCTTTTCTATGGCAAAGCCCGCATGGACCAGCACCTTGTCGTCTATTTTGACGTCGGGGGTGAGGGCGATGTTCACTTCGGTGCGCACGCCCCTGGCTTCCGCGACTGCCCCCGCCGGGGTCACTTCTATAATCCTCATCGGTATTGCAAGACACATGTTGCTATCCTCATTTTTTTTTCAAATTTAGTATTCTGAAAACGCCGATTTGCTCGGACAAAAGATGTATTTCACGCATAATTCTAAAAAAAAATACCATTTAAAACAGCTTGTTGCAGAACTGATCCTCTCAGGTCGTCATTCCGGTGAAAACGGGAATCCGTTGCAATACCACAGCGGATTCCGTCTCTCCCCTTCGTTTCAGCCGGAATGACACGCTGGTTTTGCATCAAGTATAATATATACAAAAACCGAATCAGTTTCAAACCGGAATTAATCCGCGCATTTCGGCACTTCAGTCCGTATATTCGGAAATACCGGATACTGCGTCATCAAACACTCAGCATATCCTCGGGAGCTGCTCCTCGGTGAGGAGCGGCAGTATCCTTCTGCCGCCGATCGAGGTGGCCAGATATGCCTTCCCCGGAAACTCCTCGTTTATCTCGCCGATTATCGCGGCGTGTTCCCCGTGCTCCATGGACCGCATGATTCCGACAATCGACTCCGCAGCGGCCGGGTCCGCCACCATGAGCACCTTCCCCTCGTTCGCCGAGTAGAGCGGCTCGATCCCCAGAATCTCCGAGAGCCCCCGGACCTCTTCCGTCACCGGCAGGTCTTCCTCCGCCAGCATCGCGCTCACGCGGACGCATGACACGATTTCGTTGAGCACCGACGCGACGCCCCCCCTGGTGGGGTCCCGCATGAAACGGATGTCCCCGCGGTGTTCCTTCAGCACCGCGGCGATGAGATGGTTCAGGTGCGCGCAGTCTGAGCGGAGATTGCCGGCAAAGGAGAGGTTCTGGCGCGTTGCCATGACCGCCATGCCGTGGTCGCCGATGGTGCCGCTTATGATGATCCTGTCGCCGGGCCTGATCTCCCCGCGCACCGGGGCTTCCTCGAAAACGCCGATGCCGCTGGTGTTGATGAAGATGCCGTCGGCCTTGCCGTGGGGGACCACCTTCGTGTCGCCGGTGACGATGCGGACGCCAGCTTTCTCCGCCTCCCTGGCCATTGAATCGAGTATTTTTTCGAGGTTCTCCAGCGGAAACCCCTCTTCGATGATGAGGCCGCAGGACATCGCGCGGGGAACGGCCCCCATCACCGCAAGGTCGTTTACCGTGCCGTTGACCGCGAGCCTGCCGATGTCGCCGCCGGGGAAAAACACCGGAGTTATGGTGAAGGTGTCGGTCGTAAAGGCGATCCTGCCGGCCGGCAGGTCAAGCACCGCGGCGTCGTCGAGCTGGAGCGCATCCGTCCCGAAACGGGAACGGATGGTGTTGTTGATAAGGTCGTTCATGAGCCTGCCGCCGCTTCCGTGGCCGGGAAGGATCCGTTTCACGTATGCCTCCAGTATTTGTAATATGCCGAACACGGCCCCTCGGCGGAGACCATGCAGGGGCCCACCGGCTCCTCGGGGGTGCAGGCCTTGCCGAAGAGGCCGCACTCCGGAGGGAGTATCAGGCCGCGGAGGAGCTCGCCGCACCGGCAGCCTCTGTGCTCGCGCGGCTCCGGGACGCTCACAGGGAATTTCTTCTCCGCGTCAAAGGCGGCGTATTCCGGGCGCATCGCCAGTCCGCTTCCAGGAATAACGCCGATGCCCCGCCATTCCGCGTCGCATGGCTCGAAGACCTCGTCGAGAATTTCCCTCGCCTTTTCGTTCCCCTTTTCGGTCACGACCCGGGGATAATCGTTTATAAGAATGTTTTTTCCGCTCCTCACAAGGTCCACAATGGCCAGCGAACCGGTGACCAGATCCTGCGGTTCGAAACCCGATATGACGCAGGGCCTGCCGTATTTTTCCGGGATTTCCCGCCAGGCGCCGGCGCCGATCACCGCGCTCACGTGTCCCGGAATGATGAACCCGTCGATCTTCACTTCACCCAGCTCCAGCAGCGCCTTCACCGCCGGCACCGTGAGCTTGTTTCCCGATAGGATGGAAAAGTTGCCGATGCCCCGTTTTTTCGCCTCCCGGACGGTCACCGCCTCAAGGGGCGCGGTGGTCTCAAATCCGACGCTCAGGAACACGATCTCCCTGGCCGGATCTTTCGCCGCCATCTCCAGCGCATTCATCGGGGAATAGATTACCTCGACATTCATCCCTTCCGCCCGCTCCCTGTTCAGCGAGCTGTAAGAGGAGGGGACCTTCACCATGTCGCCGAAAGTGGCCAGCACAGGGCCGTGCTTTTTCGCGATTTCGATGGCCCTGTCGAGATACCCGTTCGTGGTGACGCAGACCGGGCACCCGGGTCCGTCGATGAGCGTCAGGTTTTTCGGGAAGATGTCCCGTACGCCTGACCTGAAAAATTCAGTGGTATGGGTGCCGCAGACTTCCATCACCCTTATTTCCTTTTCAAGTTTCAGGTTCTTCAGCCGGTCGGCCAGTTGTTTCAGTAGTTCGCTGTTCATCATTCTATCTCTATGCTCGTGACCGTCATCTCCCTGCCGGTTTTAAGCTCGATATTTGCCGACTGGCACTTCGGGCAGGAGAAACTCCAGTTTTTGTCTTTGTAGGTATGGACGTTGCCGCAGTCCCTGCAGGATATCGAAAGCGGGACTTTTTCAATCTCAAGCTTCGCTCCGTCGGCGATTGTCTCCTTGCTCAGCATGTCGAAGTACATCTGCGCCCATTCCGGAATGATGTCCGAAAGGTCGCCGATCATCAGGTTGACCGCCTTTACTTTTTTCGCGCCGTTTTTTCCGGCGTGCTCCAATACGATGTCAAGGATGTTCCCCATTATGGAAAGTTCGTGCAAGTCATCCACCTTTAGAGCAGTATTCGTCGCCGGCCGTGGCCGGAACATTGTCTATCTTACACATGCCGGGCATGCGGGTGTAATGTCAATAAAAAATACCCGGCCGGACGGGGTCGAATCCGCACGACCCGACCGGAAATGAAAAAAAAGGTTGCCTCTGTCCGGCGCGCATCAGTACAGTTAAATTCCCGCTGCGGGTGCGTTGCGCGCGCGTTGCGTGGTATGAATTTAATGAGGAACGGGGAAAACGATTATGTCGCGTCGAAAACTTTCATCAGCCGCCGCAACGGTACTGCTCGCGTTGTCTATGGGGGCGATTTTCGCTGTTTCTGGACAGGGGGAGGGCCTGGCGCGCCATATCGAGCGGGGTATACCCTACGGCGAGGACGGGGGTCCGCGGCTTCTTCTGGACGTCTATTATCCACGCACCGGTGGCGTTCGCGCGAGGAGTGAAAGAAAGCCGGCCATCATCCTGATACACGGCGGCGGATGGGAAAGGGGGAGCAAAGAGGGGATGGCGCAGTACGCCCTGGCCCTGGCAGGCAGGGGATTCACCTGTTTTGCGGTGAATTACCGGCTTACCGCGGACCCGCGGAACGTGTATCCCGCGCAGATCGATGACGTACGCAGGGCGCTCCGCTGGATCAGGG
The DNA here is from genome assembly GCA_041737965.1 of Spirochaetota bacterium. GTDB lineage: Bacteria > Spirochaetota > UBA4802 > UBA4802 > UBA5550 > JAFGJK01. Next base: position 255,629 of record JBGSQT010000018.1, read on the forward strand.
CGAACGCGGCGAGGTTCGGCGTCGACCCGGGTAGGATCGGCGCCCTGGGGGAATCCGCCGGCGCCTATCTTGCCGCATTTTTGGGAATGGGCGAAGGGGCCGGCGGGGTGAGGTGCGTCGTGGATATTTCCGGGCCGATGGACCTGACGGTGCGGTATCCGGATTTTCCTTATAATGCGGAAAACATGGTGGAGAAAATGCTGGGCGCCTCCAGGGAGGAGAGCCCCGAAAGATACCGAGACGCTTCGCCGATCTTTCATGTGAACCCGAAGGCGCCGCCGTTTCTCATAGTCCATGGAGCCGGTGACAGGCTGGTGAGGGAAGAGCAGGCGCGGAGATTTTACACGGCCCTTAAGGAGGCGGGGGTCGAGGCCGAGCTCCTTGTGTTCAGGGACGAGGCCCACGGGGTCCGGAAATTTCGAAACAGGAACATCCTTGAAAGGAGCGCGGTGCGGTTTCTCCGGAAGCACCTCATGCCCGGAGGGAAGACTCCCGGTCCAGCCCCGAAATGAACGATTCTGTTTCCCGGTTCATTTCCTGCGCCTCGTCGATATGGGGCATGTGCCCGGCCGCAGGAAAGATATGCAGGCGCGAATTCACCATCGATTCGTGCAGGGCGGCGACGATTTTCTGCGACACCATTTTGTCGCGGCCGCAGGCGAGAATGAGCGCAGGCAGGTCAGAGGAGGCGGCGTCATCGCGGTAATCGAACCTGGAGCAGAAGAGGAAGTCCCGGTACGCGATATCCGTTCCTGTCCTTTCAAGGCATTGTCTGAACGCGGCGGCGCCGGCGGCGTCCCCGCCGGGCCTGAAGCACATGCCCGCCGCGAGGCCGCAGAAGGCGGCGTAATCGTTTTTTATCAGCTCCAATACCGCCGGGTTCACCGGCATCGTCGCGCCGGCGGAAATGAATATCGCCCCGGCGACCCGTTCGGGGCACAGCTTCATCAATTCAAAGACCACGCCGCCCCCCATGGAATGGCCCGCGGCGACGAACCGCGAAAACCCGAGGCTGTCAACCGCCGCGAGGACCGCGGGCGCGTAGTCTTTAAACGCCGGGGCCCCAGGGAAAAGCGATTCCCCGTGCCAGGGGAGGTCCACCGCCACGGCGGCGTTTCCGATCCCCTGAAGCTGGGCGTTAAATGAGGTGGAATCGCCTCCTGCGCCGTGTATGAAAACCACCGGCAAGCCGCCGCCGTTGTTGCGCCGGTAACTCACCGTTCCCTCTCCGTGCGCAACGCATCCCCGCGTCACTTCCATTCTCCACCTCCGTTGCCGTATCCGGCGCCGATTGTTCCATATTCTTCGTATCAGGCGATACTGCAACAAGAAAACAGGCCGATGCCGAGATCCATTGAGGGGAATCGTGCTTTCATGACCGGATTTGTCAGCTCGGGGGAAATTTTTTCGCCGGATTGCCCGGTTCACCAGAGGCCGGAGAGACGGGCTCCTCTCGGATATTCCACGGAAAACTTCAATGTCGTTTTTATCTCCTCCCCCGGTTTGGGCCGGTGGATCCACTCGATGAAATTGTGTTCGTCTATTTTCATGGTTTCCGTGTCCTTTTTGTATTCCGGTTCCATGAGCGCCACCTTGATCTCCTGGTTTCCGGATACCGGGAACTGGTCCCAGACCACCAGATCCAGCGGCGATTTTTTGTTGTTTTTTGCCGTTATCCGGTATTCGTATATGACTTTCGCCGTTTTTCCGAAAACACCCTCTTTGGATTCGTAACGGTTGATGAATCTGAACCCGATCTTGATTCCCTCGTCGACGCCGAGAAAGGTCCAGAACTCCTCCCCCGGCGCAACCGTCTCCATCTCCGCGGTTGCGGTGTAGTTGCCGTCAAGGAACACGTTTGTCTTCCCCGGGAGAAATGGGTATTCCGATTCGTTTTTCACCTTCGCCTTCAGGTATGCGTACTGTGAGAGTCTGGGCGCGCTGCTGTAGCGGAAATACGCGGGGAAGCTCTTTGCAAGAACCGTCACCCTGTGCTGTTCGTTGTCGCTTTTCACCGTGACAGTTCCTCCGATCGAAAAGACCACGGATACCGCGCCGTCGCTTACTTCCGAAGGCGGGGCCGGCATATCAACAGGGGTTTCCTCATCGGAGATGCCGTATTCCTCCTCGGCAGGCTCGAACATTTGCGTGGCCGCCGGCCTCAGCGCCGCCGACTCTGCAGTTTCGTTTGCGAGTTCGGGGAAAAATTCCTGGCGGTAAAAATCAACGCGCCAGGGCGATAGCTCCGGCTGGCGCCCCCGGATGCCCGGTTTGGCGGTTGAGAGTTTCAGCGTCACCCCCTCCCACTCCTCGCCGGTGTTCTGGCTCACCAGGCCGTGGTAGGTTATGCTCATGCTCTTCTCTTCGGTGGACACGCGAAGGTCGTAATGGGGCGACCAGGTGGGCCCGAGGACGACATAGACGAGTTCGAGGGCGATCTCGCCTGCGTTATCGGCAGACACGGTCACCTCAACCTGGTTTCTGCTCATGCGGCCGGTGCTCCCTGCCGAGGCTATCTCCCGCTCGATTTTCATCAGTGCCGATTCAAGCGCCGTTTTCCCGGCACCTGCTTCGCGGATCTCGCTGTCGAGAGAATCGTGCCTGCGGCGATAAAATTCAACCATGGCGATCCATTTCTCAGGGTCCAGTTCCGCGGGGGCTGACTTGTTCGTGGCGGCGGTGAGGCCTTTGGCGATGTCATCGATGAACTTCTTTTCCATTTCGGCGTTGGCGATCCTGTCGTCCAGCGCGGCGATTTTTTCCTCAACGGACGCCATTTCCCTTTCCAGGGCCAGCATCCCCTCTTCCGGATGCCGGTCAAAGTAGACCCTTTTGAGCTTGACGTTCCCGAGGACCGCGTTTCCCGTACCGCGCACCTGAATGCTCTCACTCTCGATCGATTCCGGCAGCATGTCAAAGACAAGGATGTGCTCGCCCTGGCTGAGGTCAATCCGGGCCGACCGCGTAATCTCCCCCCTGTCCCCGTACACCGTGACCGCGGTTATTCTTGATTGTACGTTCATGCGTTTCACCGCCTTGTTGAGATCGCCGGCAGTTTCGATTCCCGGCCTTTGAATCATATCACGGAGCGCCGGTTATGCAACGATTTTTTTACGCCTGGAAACTCTCTCCTCCATCCAGAGGTAGAGCACCGGCAGCAGAATCAGCGTGAGCGCCGTGGAGGTCGCCAGCCCGCCTATCACCACCGTTGCAATGGGGCGCTGGACCTCCGCTCCGATGCCGGTGTTGAGCGCCATGGGGAGGAAGCCAAGGCTCGCCACCAGAGCGGTCATGATCACCGGTCTGAGCCTCACGGACGCCCCATGCCTGACCGCGTCCCCCGCCGGCATCCCCTGTTCCCGGAGCTGGTTGATAAAGGTCACCATTACCAGTCCGTTCAGCACCGCGATGCCCGACAGGGCTATGAATCCCACAGCCGCGGAGACGCTGAAGTTGATCCCCCTGAGCCAAATCGCCAGGACGCCTCCGCTAAGGGCAAAGGGTATGCCGCTGTATACCAAAAGGCTCTGCCGGAAGTTGTTGAAATTACGGTAGATGACCGCGAAGATCAGAAGAAGCACCAGCGGGACGATGATCAAAAGCCGGGCCCTGGCCCGTTCGAGGTTCTGGAACTGGCCGCCCCAGGCAACGCGGTACCCCTCCGGCAGGCGCAGCCGGCGCCGGATTTTATCCCGGGCCTCGGCGACGTAACCGGAGATATCCCTCCCCTGGAGTTCTATGGAAAGCGCCGAGTAACGGTTGGAGCGGTGCCGCGCGATGTTGGCGACCCTGTCGGATTCGGTGATGACCGCCACTTTCCCCAGCGGCACGGTCCCTCCGTCGGCAAGGGCAACCGGGATCGCCCGTATCGATTCCACGTCCTTCCTCAGGTTTTCCTCCATCCGCATCATGACGGGGAACCGCCAGTCGTATTCATAATAACTTCCCACCCTGGTCCCGCCCATGGCGGTCTGCAGGGTCCCGTTGACTTCCGCGATTGAAAGGCCGTAGCGGTTCATGGCGCTGAAATCGGGACGGATGCTCATGATCGGGCTTTTCCTGAGCGAGGTAATCGGGTCGGCCTCGACTTCTCCCCCGGGGATCGTCGCGAGGATTTCCCCCGCCTTTCCGATCAATCCGGCAAGCGCATCAAGGTCCCTTCCGTAAATCCTGAGGGTCACGTCTGCCCGGCTCCCCTCCAGAATTTCATTGAACCTGAGCTCGATGGGCTGGCTCTGGATGATCTCCTGCCCCGGCATCTCCCTGTCGATGGCGGTCTTGATCGCCTCGAAAAGCTCCCGGGTGCTCCGCCGTTTTCCATCGACAAGGGGCCACCTGCGTTTGTCTTTTTTCAAAATCACGTAGGTGTCTGCCATGTTGATGCTCATGGGGTCGGCCGCCGTCTCTGCGATGCCCATGCGGGAAAAAACTCGCTCCACCTCGGGGAACCGTGCGATAATTTTTTCACAGCGCCTCTGGGCCGTTATCGCGTCATCCAGTCCGATGCTGTAATCACGTACGATGGCGACGCTCATGTCGCCTTCGTCAAGGGGAGGCACGAAATCGGAACCGAGACCCGTGAAGATGAACAGGGAGGAGATGAGAACAGCCGCAGCCGCGCCGATGAATGCGGCGCGGTTGCGGACGGCGAATTCCAGGACCCGGGGATACCAGCGGGTGAGGGCTCCGGTAAAGGCCGCCGTGGGCTTTCCTTTCCGCTGCGGTTTCACCATCACGAAAAAGGTGGCGGCGGCCGGAATGAATGTCACCGCCGCGGCAAGGCTCGCACCCAGGGCCATGAGCACCGTGAGCGCCATGGGCCGAAACATCCTCCCCTCGATCCCCTGGAGCGCAAGGATCGGCACGTACACCATCATGATGATGGCGAGGCCGAATGTAACGGGCCGCACCACCTCGCGGCTTGATTCGAGCACAATGGCGATCCTCTCCCGCTTTGTAGGGATACCGCCGCCAGATTCAATTTTTCTGAGGGTGTTCTCCACCACCACCACCGCGCCGTCCACCAGCAGTCCGAAATCGACCGCTCCGAGGCTCATCAGGTTTGCCGAGATTCCCAGCAGTTTCATGCCCGCAGCGGCAAAGAGCATCGATACCGGAATGGCCAGGGACACCAGAAGAGCGGCGCGAATGTTACCGAGTATGACGAAAAGCACCGCGACCACCAGGACGGCGCCCAGGGCCAGGTTTTCCGCGACGGTCCGCACCGTGGCGTTCACCAAAAACCCGCGGCTGTACAGGACGCGCGCCGTCACGTCGGGCGGAAGCGGTGCGGATCCGAGGGCCGCCTCCGCCTCCTCGGCCACTGCCCGGCTGTTTGCGCCCAGAAGCATGAACACGGTCCCAAGTACCGCCTC